>CALIYX010000001.1 GCA_938049335.1 uncultured Clostridia bacterium
GGTGTTGTAACAGAGATCATCGAGTAATAGGTCAAATTACAAGTAGACATAAGATGCCGGCACAACAGTGCCGGTATTTTTTCGGAGAGCCTAATTTGTAGGCGAATCAAAGTTATTTCATGTAAGTTAGAGAGGTGTTAATATGAACAAAATAGAAAAAAGAGATATACAAAGGATATCCGTCGACATTCTCTTCGACATCATAGGTGGTATCTTTATAGCCTTAGGTGCATATAATTTTGCTGCTGCGTCAAATTTTCCGCTCGTTGGATTTACAGGTATAGCTTTGATATTTAACCACATGTTTGGACTTCCAATAGGTGCGGTGACAATTGCGCTTAATATTCCGGTTGCCTTGCTTTGCTACAAGATACTCGGCAAAAGATATTTCTTTAATTCAATCAAATCGCTAATTATAACATCAGCGATAATCGACTATCTTGCGCCTAGATTTCCAATCTATTCAGGTGATACAATACTAGCTGCAATATGCACTGGAGTGCTCTCGGGAATCGGATACGCTTTGATTTATATGAGAAACTCATCAACTGGTGGTGCGGACTTCATAATACTTAGCATCAAAGCAAAGAAACCGTACATGACCATAGGTAAGATTTCATTTATAATGGACTGCTTGATTGTAATGCTAGGCGTAGCTGTTGTATCAAGAAGCATAAACGGACTGATTTACGGAATCATAATAAGCTATATAATATCTGTAGTAATCGACAAGTTCCTCTTCGGTTTGACATCAGGAAAGATGGCTTTGATAGTTACCGATAAGCCTAGTGAGGTTGCAGAGAAAATAGACGCAGTAATAGATAGAGGTGCGACCTTCCTCAAGGCTAAAGGTAGCTATTCTGAGGAAGATAAGTCGGTTGTTATGTGCGCTTGCGGGAACAAGCAGGCGTTTCAACTCAATGAAATCCTTAAGGAGACTGACCCTAAGGCATTCATGATTATAGTAGAATCGCATGAGATATTTGGAGAAGGCTTCAGAGTAAAATGATAGATTTCACCTAAAGCTAATTTGATGTTTAATTGAGCAAATTTATTGGTGAACAAAGGGACTCCGTGTATAAAATCTTATTTTTCCATATTTAGCTATACACCTCGACAAAGTAAAAGCTGAGATGTAAAATTATAGAGCTAGAGAAATAAATAATAGAAAAGAGAAGAAAATGGAAGAGGCTAGAACCCATCGTAAAAGAACAGTAACAAAGTCGCCACTAGGTAAATTTACACGACTTTTATCAAGACTCTATTTGCTTGTGACCCTGATTTTCATGGGTCTGCTTTGTTATTCTCAGTTTTTGACGACTAAGATGCTGATTATAATAGCGGTTGCACTCTTTGTAGCCTTCCTTTTGATATTTCCAGCTCTTCATTCGTATAGATTTAAGAAATCAAGAAAGTTTATATGCATACTTCTCGCTTTGATTATGGGTGGATCCATGTGCGTGGCAAGTGTGTATATTGTAAATACGCTTTTGTTCTTTGATAAGATAACATCAGACTCGTCAGGCAAGGACAGAGCTGAGGCTAAACGCGTAGATGTAAGTGAGGAATCGTTTAATATCTTGATAACAGGACTTGATGTCGAGGGAGATATTTCTCAGAGCTCAAGATCTGATGTTAATATGATAGTCACAGTTAACCCAAAGACGAGAAAAATACTTTTGACGTCAATACCAAGAGATTTCTACATAGAATACCCTGATGTCGAAGGCGAATACGATAAGCTTACACATAGCGGTATCTATGGAGCAGATGAGACAGTTGCCTCTGTTGAGAAGCTCACTGGACTTGAAATGAACTATTATGTCAAGGTAAACTACTCCACTGTTAAGAGTATGGTAAATTCGATTGGTGGAATAGATGTAAACTCTGACTTCGATTTCGAGACACACGGACAGGCCTACTATAAGTTTGTTAAGGGATACAACCACATGAATGGGGAAGAGGCGCTGGCCTTTGCTAGAGAGAGGAAGTCCTTTGAGGATGGTGATTTCCAGAGAAACAGAAATCAGCAAAAGGTGATGAAGGCCATGATTAAAAAGGTGACTTCACCTAAAGTGCTCCTTCTAAAGTATCCAGATATCTTAAATTCTGTTAAGAGCTATATGGAAGTAAATATGAATTCTTCTGATATAAAGGCGCTAGTGAGAATGCAGAGCTCAGGGCTAAAAGGATGGACGGTCACAACCCAGAATATGAAGGGTGATATCGATCTTAAGCCATGCTATGCGCTTGGTGGTGAGTATGCGTCTGTAGTAGTTCCTGATAGCGAAAGCGTAAATAAAGCAGTAGATAAAATCATCGAGGTAATGTCTGAATAACTAGGCTGGCCTCGGTAATAATCGCTAAACAGTAATGTACGCTAAGATAGGCTAACGTAATTTTCAAGTTTTTTTGGAAATGGTTTGACATTGACAAATGCTTAGGGTACAATTAATAGGCAACTTTATGCTTAGACATTCAGGGCCGGAGCTAAACGGCTCTGAATTTGAGTATTTAATAAACGAAAGGACATAAAGATATGAGGGTTAAGGTTACACTTGCGTGTACAGAGTGCAAGCAGAGAAACTACAATACCATGAAGAACAAGAAAAACGATCCTGATAGAATCGAACTTAAGAAGTATTGTAAGTTCTGTAAGAAGGAAACACTACACAAGGAAACGAAGTAAGGAGGCGGCGATGGCTACAGCTAAGAATGCAAACACACCGCGCAAGCAAAGTCTAGGTGAATACCTTAAGGGCGTTAAGAAAGAGATGGGAAAGGTTGTATGGCCTACTCGTAAGGAACTTGGTGCTTACACTGTTGTTGTTGCGGCAACATGTGCTGTATGTGCACTTGGATTTTGGCTTGTAGACCTAGGAGTTCTAGCTCTTCTTAAGAATATCCTTGGCGTAACTATGAATTAATTGTCAAAGAAGGTGCAAAATGTCAGATTCAGAAAAAAACATACTTTCACCTTTAGAGGAAGAAGGCCTTAGAGGTGATGGCAATGCCAAGTGGTATGTCGTACACACTTATTCAGGTCATGAGAACAAGGTAAAAGTAAATATCGAAAAAATGGTCGAGAATCGTGGCATGCAGGATTTGATTCTTGATATCGTAGTACCAACGGAAGACAGAGTTGAAATCAAAGAAGGCCAAAGAAAGATTAAGACCAAGAAAATGTTTCCGGGATACGTCATCATTAAGATGATCGTAAATAACGAGTCCTGGTATCTTGTGCGAAACACACAAGGCGTAACAGGATTTGTTGGTCATGGCTCGAATCCTATCCCGCTAACCGATACAGAGGTTGCGAGAATGGGAATCGAAAAGGTTTATATCGATCTGGATGTCGAGGTAGGCGACACAGTACGCGTTATCAGCGGACCATTTGAGAGCTTCATGGGTGAGGTTCTTGATATCAGCAAAGAGAAACAAATACTTACTGTCAGAGTTTCGATGTTCGGTAGAGATACTCCGGTTGAACTTGAGTTCGGCCAGGTAGATAAAATCCTATAGAATTCTATAGAGAAAGGAGAAACACATGGCTAAGAAAATAACAGGCTACATTAAGTTGCAGATTGAGGCAGGTAAGGCTAATCCAGCGCCACCAGTAGGTCCGGCACTAGGTCAGCACGGTGTAAACATCATGGACTTTTGTAAGCAGTTCAACGCAAAGACACAGGATCAGCCAGGAATGATTATTCCAGTAGTAATCACTGTATATGCGGACAGAAGCTTTTCGTTCATTACAAAGACACCACCAGCAGCAGTATTGCTAAAGAAGGCGGCCGGATTGGCTTCAGGTTCAGGAGAACCAAACAAGACAAAGGTTGCAAAGCTTTCAAGAGCACAGGTAGAAGAAATCGCAAAGACAAAGATGCCAGATCTTAACGCAGCTAACCTAGAATCAGCTACAAGCATGATTGCAGGAACAGCAAGAAGTATGGGAATCGTTGTCGAAGACTAATTTTCTGGGAGGTCAATAGATTGTGCAAGAAAATGCAATCTAAGCGCAAGCAGGCCGATAGAACCAGCAGGAGGTAAAATATGCCAAAGAGAGGTAAGGGCTACAAGAACGTAGCAGAGAAAGTAGATAGAGCTACTTTATACGATGTACCTGGCGCTATGGCTAAGGTCGTAGAGACAGGACGTGCAAAATTTGATGAAACAGTAGAAGTCCACATCAGACTTGGTGTAGACGGAAGACATGCTGACCAGCAGGTAAGAGGAGCGCTCGTACTTCCACACGGAACAGGTAAGGAAGTAAAAGTTCTCGTTTTCGCTAAGGGTGCTAAGGCAGAAGAAGCGGAAAAGGCTGGAGCAGATTATGTAGGAGCAGATGAACTCGCTCAGAAGATCCAGAGTGAAAACTGGTTTGACTTCGATGTAGTAGTTGCTACACCGGACATGATGGGTGTTGTAGGTAAGCTAGGACGTGTACTCGGACCTAAGGGACTTATGCCAAACCCAAAATCAGGAACAGTTACAATGGACCTAGAGAGAGCATTGGCTGACATTAAGGCAGGTAAGGTTGAGTACCGTTTGGATAGACAGAACATCGTTCACACTATCATTGGTAAGAGATCATTCGGTCCAGAGAAGCTACAGGAGAACTTCAAGGCACTAATCGAAGCTGTTATCAAGGCTAAGCCAGCTACAGCAAAGGGTCAGTACATGAAGAGCATCTCAGTTTCCACAACAATGGGACCTGGAATCAAGGTTAACCCTGCAATTCTTGACTAAGCTCAAATTTAGTAATTTAATATTGAGAACTAAACCGTAGACAGCAGGTGTCGAAAGACTTAATTTCCTGCCGAGGTACAATACATAGATATTGACCCCGTCTACAAAATGATGGGGTTTTTTGTTGAGTACCGCATGCTATTCGCAATGTAAACATTGCAGAAAGGAGAACTAAATGTCAGACGTAGCAAAACAACAGAAACAGCTAGTAATCGACGAGATTAAAGCTAAACTTGACGGAGCACAGTCTGCAATCCTTGTTGATTACATGGGAATCACAGTAGAGCAGGCAGACAAGATGAGAAGAGCTCTTCGTGAGGCAGATGTCGACTACACTGTATATAAGAATACTCTTGTAAAGAGAGCTATCGAAGGAACAGACTTCGAGTCATTGAAGGACCACCTTGCAGGACCAAGCGCTATTGCAATCAGCAAGACTGATGCAACAGCTCCAGCAAGAACACTTAACGGTCTAATTAAGGAAATCCCAGCAGTAGAATTCAAGGCAGGTGTTGTAGAAGGAACATTCTATGACAAGGCGGGCGTTGAAGCTATTGCTAACATTCCTTCAAGAGATGAGCTTATTGCTAAGTTCATGGGAAGCATTCAGTCACCAGTTTCAACATTTGTTAGAACACTTCAGGCTGTTGCTGATGCAAAAACAGAATAGTATTTAAAGTAAAATCAACATTATAAAATAAAAGGAGAATAATAATGGATAAGGATAAGATCATAGAAGCCATCAAAGGTATGACAGTACTAGAGCTAAATGAGCTCGTTAAAGCATGTGAAGAAGAGTTCGGTGTATCTGCTGCTGCTCCTGTAGCTGTAGCTGGTGCTGTAGCTGGTGGAGATGCTGGCGCTGAGCAGACAGAGTTCAACGTTGTACTTGCAGAAGTAGGTGCAGAGAAGATTAAAGTTATCAAGGTTGTAAGAGAGCTTACAGGTCTTGGACTTAAGGAAGCTAAGGCTCTTGTAGACGGAGCTCCTGGCGTTCTAAAGGAAGGCGTTGAGAAGGCTGAAGCTGATGCAATGAAGGCACAGCTTGAGGAAGTTGGCGCAAAGGTAGAACTTAAATAGTTCTAGGCTCGATTAAATATCTCGGGCTTTGATTGAAACCAATTTCAATGGGAGCTGCTTACTATAGTGGCTCCCTTTTGTTTTTAAACGGAGGGGAATATTATGACACAGCAGAGTATTGCAAAAAAGGGAATAGTAATCAACGGAGCTCTTATTATAGCAACAGTTATTGCGTTTATACTTGTGAAAATAACAAACTACGTAATAGAGTATTCATATACAGACACAAACTTAGCATTTATGTTTGATATACAGCGTTTCACATTCATTGGACTTGAGGTTGTCTCAGCGGTTGCTATCGTGCTAGCAATTGTGCTTTTCGTAAAAAGCAACATGAAGATGATGGGATTCATCTTGCTAGCTGTATCAGCAGGTGTTGCTTTGGCACTGGCGCTAAACTATGTGGTTCTTGGAATTGTAACATGGGTTTTATCAGGAATTTCAATCAGTATGCTAAGAAAAGTTGGTGCTGAAAGTGAGTTCGAAAGAGGACTAAACTCTAGAAATTCAATGCATCAGTTTACTACTGCAAACCCAAATAATAACTTTAATAATATAAGCAATCAGAATGCTGCACCAGAACCTCAAGCTGCACCGGTTGTAGAGCAGGCATCAGAGACTGTACCAGCAGAAGAGGCTCCAGCAGCACCTATGACAGAAGTACCAGCAGAGAATACAGCTCCTGTTGATAATGTAGAGAATACAATAAATGAATAATATTGATTCAAAGTTCTTTTCGAATATAGATGCGTCAAAGAGAGTTACAAGGCTTACAGTTGCTTATATAACTATTAGCATACTTAGGGTTTTGCTATATATCGGATTCAAAGTTTTCTCTGAAGATACATTCTTTGTACAGGGCGGATTCATGTATGCTGATCTAGATATGCTTAGCTTATCTAGCATAGCTTCACTGATTATATATGGATTATGCACTGTTATACTAATCATAGTATCGGCTACAATGCTGGCATCAAACTTTAAGCTTATAACAGAAGATGCAAAAGAGCTCAAGCAAAGCAAGCGCATGTGGATATACATAATTGTAATGATTGCGGATATATTAATCTCAATTGGATTTGCATGTTCAGTGATATTGATTGGAGCTTTCGCTTTGGTTATGATAGCGATGTCAGCTGTGGAAATAAGTGCTTTTGTATGGCTGATTGTAGCACGCAGGAGTGAGGAGGAGTAATGAGTAATTTTGTAGACGGCGAGGTGAGAATCTCGGAGCCGCTTAACTTAGTTTCAATTGCTCTTGGTGGAGTACTTGGTGAAAAGGCAGGAAAGTCTATTTCGAGAGTACGTCTTGATAAAGCAGGGATAAAGAGATATCAAAAAACGGAAGAGGGCAAATGTTTGAAATCTTTTTTGATGGCCACCTCAAGCATAGAACTTGATCTCAGACAATCTCTGAGGACAGAATCAGTTTTGAGATATAGGCTAGGAAAGATTGGATGGGGCAACCCTACATTTGTACTACTGATGACAGAGTGCGTTATCTTTCTGATACTTGGTATAGTAATGGGCTTGATGCTAGAATCCCTAATAGCGACTGCGGGAATGTTTGTATTTGCAGCTGTTATAGGATTGTATGGCGCAGGTTATATATATTTACTAAGAAAAAATATCGAGAAAAATTTTCATAAAAACTTTCTTTCAAGACTTGATCGATATATAGATATTGTAAGATTGAAGCAAATGGAAGATGGGACATATTATGATGAGTCAGAAGAAAACTATTAATTAAATCAGACTTTAAGGACGGCGCGCCAGAATAAAAATTCTGGTTCGTCGTTTTTGCCTTATAATTATTAGGTAGCAGCTTTGGTCAAAAGGCCAAGAGGTGGTTGACCTATTGATTTTATTGTGATAAAATAATAGACTGCCACACGAATGTAAACTGTTGAGACGTAAGGAGTGATGAAAATGCCAAAACCTATAGAAGTAGGTAGAAAAGAGCGTATGACCTTCTCTAAAATTAATGAAGTTAGTGAAATGCCTAACCTCATTGATATTCAGACAAAATCATACAAATGGTTCTTGGATGAAGGATTGAAGGAAGTATTTGAAGACATCTCCCCAATCAAGGATTATGCGAATAATCTCGTATTGGAATTCATTGATTATTCACTAAGCGATCCCCCAAAGTACGAGCAGGAGGAGTGCAAGGAGAGAGATGTAACATACGCAGCACCACTGAAGGTAAGAGTTAGATTGGTTAACAAGGAAACTGGCGAAGTGAAGGAACAAGAAGTCTTCATGGGCGATTTCCCTTTGATGACCGAAAAAGGTACTTTCATATATAACGGTGCAGAGAGAGTTATTGTAACCCAGCTCGTGCGTTCACCTGGGCCATACTTCAGCGTCGAGACAGATAAATCGAATAGAAAACTATATTCTTCACAGATTATACCTAACAGGGGTGCATGGTTAGAGTACGAAACCGACGCGGTAGAGACCCTTTCTGTTAGAGTTGACAGAACTCGTAAGCAGCCTCTTACAACTCTGCTAAGAGCTTTAGGTATTGCATCTGATAAGGAGATTATCGATATCTTTGGTCCAGACGAGAGACTTCTTAAGACACTTGAGAAGGACTCAACAACTGACTACGAGAGTGGACTGAGAGAGATATATAGAAGACTTAGACCTGGTGAACCACCTACAGTGGACAGCGCCAAGTCACTTTTGAATTCCCTATTTTTTGACCCTAAGAGATATGATCTTGCAAAGGTTGGAAGATACAAATATAACAAGAAATTAGGCCTGGCAAATAGATTGGTAGATGCAGTAGTGGCAGAAGATGTAATCGATCCAAGCACAGGTGAGATTTTGATTGAGAAGGATGGCAGAGTTTCAAGAACTCTTGCTAAGACTATAGAAGATGCAGGTGTTAACTATGTAATGGTTTATGCTATGCACGATGATTCTCTTGAGAATGTGACAAAGGTAATAGGTAATAACTTCGTTAACATTAAGGGCTTTGTTGATTTTGATGTTACTGAGCTTGGCGTAGCTGATAAGGTTTACTATCCTGTTCTCATGGAAATCCTAAACGAAAATGATGACGAAGAGGAAGTAAGACGTCAGCTTAGACTTCGCAGAGATGAGCTTTCACCTAAGAACATCATCATGGCTGATATTATTGCTTCAGTCAGCTATTTGCTGAACCTGAACTATGGTATAGGTGGAGTTGATGATATAGATCATCTCGGAAATAGAAGACTTAGAACTGTTGGAGAATTGCTTCAGAACCAGTTCAGAATTGGTCTTGCTAGAATGGAGAGAGTTGTTAAGGAGAGAATGACAATTCAGGATCTAGAGCTCGCTACACCTCAGGCTTTGATGAATATCAGACCTGTGACTGCTGCGATTAAGGAGTTCTTCGGAAGCTCACAGCTTTCACAGTTCATGGACCAGAACAATCCACTCGCAGAACTTACACATAAGAGAAGACTTTCAGCTCTTGGACCAGGTGGTCTATCAAGAGAAAGAGCTGGCTTTGAGGTTAGAGACGTACACCATTCTCACTACGGAAGAATGTGTCCTATAGAGACTCCGGAAGGACCAAACATCGGTCTTATCGGTTCACTTACAACCTATGGAATCATCAATGAGTATGGATTCATTGAAACCCCATATAGAGTTGTTAAGAAGGGCGAGGGCATCGTAACTGAAGAAATCAGATATATCGATGCTGATGATGAAGAGCTAATGATTGTAGCTCAGGCTAATGAGCCTCTTGACGAAAACGGTAGATTTATCAATGCAAAGGTTGCAGCAAGAGGTAATGCTGGCGAAATCGCTATGTTCCCAAGAGATGTTGTCGATATGATGGACGTATCACCTAAGCAGGTAGTTTCAGTAGCTACTGCTATGATTCCGTTCCTAGAAAACGACGACGCTAACCGTGCTTTGATGGGATCCAACATGCAGCGTCAGGCGGTTCCTCTACTTGTAACTGAGGCGCCATACGTTGGTACAGGAATGGAGTACAAGGCAGCTAGAGACTCTGGTGTTGTTTCACTTGCTAAGCATGCAGGAACAATCGAGTTTGTAGATGCTGATGAGATTCGTATTAGAAGAGATGACAATAACGAAGTAGACGAGTATAAGCTACTCAAGTTCAAACGTTCAAACCAGGGAACATGTATCAACCAGAGACCTATTGTTAATCATGGTGAGCATGTTGAAGAGGGCGAAGTAATCGCTGATGGTCCTTCAACAGATCTAGGGGAAATCGCTCTAGGTAAGAACCTTTTGATTGGATTCATGACTTGGGAAGGTTACAACTACGAGGATGCTATTATCCTTAACGAAAGACTTCTTATGGATGATGTTTTGACATCACTTCATATCGTTGAATACGAGTCAGAGGCAAGAGATACTAAGCTCGGACCTGAAGAAATTACAAGAGATATTCCTAATGTCGGTGAAGACGCACTTAAGGATCTAGACGAGGATGGAATCATCCGCATAGGTGCTGAGGTAAACGCTACTGACATTCTGGTTGGTAAGGTTACACCTAAGGGAGAGAACGACCTGAGCGCAGAAGAGAGACTCCTAAGAGCTATCTTCGGCGAAAAGGCTAGAGAAGTAAGAGACACTTCTCTTAAGGTTCCACATGGTGAAACTGGTATAGTTGTTGATGTTAAAATCTTTACAAGAGAGAACGGGGATGAACTAAATCCTGGCGTTAACAAGCTTGTAAGAGTATATATCGCAACAAAGAGAAAGATTAATGTCGGAGATAAGATGGCCGGCCGTCACGGTAACAAGGGTGTCATCTCAAGAATCCTACCGGAAGAGGATATGCCATTCATGGAGAATGGTAACAGCCTTCAGGTCATGCTGAATCCTTTGGGCGTACCTTCCCGAATGAACGTAGGACAGGTACTTGAGGTTCACCTTGGTCTTGCAGCAAAGACAAAGGGCTGGTACATCGCAACACCTGTATTTGATGGAGCATCTGAGAAGGATATTCGTGAGCTACTAGTAGACTGCGGATACTCTGAGACAGGTAAGCTTAAGCTCAGAGACGGAAGAACAGGTGAATACTTTGATAATGCAGTAACTGTAGGATACATGTACATGCTGAAACTTCACCATCTCGTTGATGATAAGATTCACGCAAGAAGTACGGGTCCTTACTCACTCGTTACGCAGCAGCCTCTGGGTGGTAAAGCTCAGTTCGGTGGACAGCGTTTCGGAGAGATGGAAGTTTGGGCGCTAGAAGCATATGGCGCTGCATATACACTTCAAGAGATTCTTACTGTCAAGTCCGATGATATTGTCGGAAGAGTGCAGACCTATGAGTCAATCGTTAAGGGCGAGAATATTCCTGAACCAGGAATTCCTGAGTCCTTCAAGGTTCTCATCAAGGAAATGCAGTCACTTGCACTTGATGTAAGAGTTCTCGATGAAGACAATAAGGAATTGGAACTCAGGGAGTTCTCAGAGTACGAAGGACCTTCGGGAATCGACAGCATCATGGATGTTGACAATCGCATCGAGAATGAGCAGGAGCTATATTCTAAGGGATTTGGATTGAGCGAAGAAGGTCAAGAAGAGAGTGAAGAGGACTCAGCTGACCAATCAGATATAGAAATATAAGAAAGGGGCGCAGAGCTTTGACAGAAGTATCAAATAAGAAACCGAATAATTATGAATTAAATCATTTTGATTCGCTGCAGATTAAGCTTGCTTCAACAGATAAGATTTTAGAGTGGTCTCACGGTGAAGTAACAAAGCCAGAGACAATCAACTACAGAACTCTAAAACCAGAACGCGATGGCCTCTTTTGTGAACGCATCTTCGGACCTATGAAGGACTGGGAGTGCCACTGTGGTAAATACAAGAGAATCAGATATAAGGGTATAGTCTGCGACCGTTGCGGCGTAGAGGTTACAAAGGCTAAGGTAAGAAGAGAGAGAATGGGTCACATTGAACTTGCGGCTCCAGTTTCTCACATCTGGTACTTTAAGGGTATCCCTTCAAGAATGGGTCTTGTCCTAGACATTACCCCAAGAAACCTTGAGAAGGTGCTCTATTTTGCAGCTTACATCGTAACTGATCCAGGAGATACATCTTTAGCATACAAGGAAATTCTATCAGAAATCGAATATCGTGAGGCTAAGGAGCAGTTCGGAGACAGATTCAAGGCAGCTATGGGTGCTGAGGCTGTTAAAACACTTCTTCAGAATATCGATATCGAAGAGCTATCAGCTGATCTACGCGAAAAGCTTCAGGATGCAAGCGGACAGAAGAAGATTCGTATCGTCAGACGCCTTGAGGTTGTAGAAGCGCTGAGACTTTCAGACAACAAGCCTGAGTGGATGATTATGGAAGTTGTTCCAGTAATACCACCAGACCTCCGTCCGATGGTACAGCTCGACGGTGGCAGATTTGCAACATCAGATTTGAATGACCTTTACAGAAGAGTAATTAACAGAAACAATCGTCTCAAGAGACTTCTTGAACTCGGAGCACCTGATATCATTGTCAGAAACGAGAAGAGAATGCTTCAGGAGGCCGTTGATTCACTAATAGATAATGGACGTCGTGGAAGACCTGTTACAGGACCTGGATCAAGAGCACTCAAGTCACTATCTGACATGCTCAAGGGTAAGCAGGGACGTTTCCGTCAGAACCTTCTTGGTAAGCGTGTTGACTACTCAGGACGTTCAGTTATCGTTGTAGGTCCAGAGCTAAAGTTCTACCAGTGCGGTCTTCCAAAGAAGATGGCGCTAGAGCTTTTCAAACCTTTCATCATGAAGGAGTTAGTAGCTCAGGGTTATGCACACAATATCAAAAATGCTAAGAAGCTCGTAGAGAAGGTTAGACCAGAGGTCTGGGACGTTCTCGAAGAGGTAATCAAAGAGCATCCAGTAATGCTCAACCGTGCGCCGACCCTTCACAGATTAGGTATTCAGGCATTTGAGCCAGTACTAGTAGAAGGTAAGGCAATCAAGCTTCATCCGCTCGTTTGTACGCCATTTAATGCGGACTTTGACGGAGACCAGATGGCTGTTCACGTACCGCTATCTGTGGAAGCACAGGCTGAGGCTAGATTCCTAATGCTGTCAGTTAACAACATTCTGGCGCCAAAGGACGGCTCGCCTATCACAGCACCTACACAGGATATGATTCTAGGTGCATATTACTTGACATACCCAGGTACAGCTCGCAAGCTCGAAGTCGTAAATGGTAAGGAACGTACAGTTTATGCCATGGACGAGTTCACAGATGTTAAGCTTTCTGAGGCAAATAAGGCAGCTGGCTTTGAGAGAATACCTGAAAAGGGTGACGGCAAGGTCTTCACAGATATGGATGAGATGATCATGGCATATCACGATGGAGTGGTAAACATTCACGCTAAGGTAAAGGTTAGAATGTTTGATGGTCCAGAGGATCTTCGTGGCGGACTCGTAGAGTCAACAGTAGGTAGATTCATATACAACCAGGGACTTCCACAGGACCTAGGTTATATAGACAGAAGCAAGGATCCATATTCACTAGAGGTTAACTTCCTTTGTGGAAAGAAGAAGCTCGGCGAGATAATCGACAAGTGCTTCAAGGTTCATGCAAATACAGGAACCGTTTTGATGCTTGACTACATTAAGTCTATGGGATACAAGTACTCAACAAAGGCAGCTGTTTCTATCGGTATCGATGACATGAAAATTCCTGATAGCAAGTGGGAAATCATCGAGGCAGCTCAGCAGGAAGTTGATAAGTACGAAAAGGCATATAGAGCAGGTCTTGTATCAAATTCAGAGAGATACGAGCAGATCATCAAAATCTGGAACAAGACGACAGATGACGTCGCAGACGCTTTGATGGATTCACTTGAGCCTGCAAATAACCTGAATATCATGGCAACATCAGGAGCCAGAGGTAGTAAGAACCAGATTAGACAGATCGGTGGTATGCGTGGACTTATGGCGAACGCTACAGGACACACTGTAGAGATTCCTATCAAGGCTAACTTCCGTGAAGGTCTATCAGTACTCGAGTACTTTATTTCATCAAATGGTGCTCGTAAGGGACTTGCTGATACAGCTCTTCGTACAGCCGACTCAGGTTACCTAACAAGAAGACTTGTAGACGTTTCGCACAACGTAATCGTAAGAGATATAGATTGCGGAAGCACAGAGGGTGTCGAAGTAAGAGCCTTCGTAGATGGTAAGGAAATTATTGAGCCACTAAACCAGAGAATCGCAGGAAGAACTGCCCTAAACGATATAGTCGACCCAAGAGATGGACGCGTTATCGTTAAGGCTAACGAAGAAATCAGCGATGATCAGTCACTAGAGGTAGTAGAAGCAGGCATTGAAGCTGTAACGATTAGATCAGCAATGACATGTAACAGCAAATCAGGAATCTGTGCTAAGTGCTACGGAAGAAACCTTGCGACAGGTGAGCATGTTAATATCGGTGAATCAATCGGTATCATAGCTGCTCAGTCAATCGGTGAGCCGGGTACACAGCTCACAATGAGAACCTTCCATACTGGTGGTGTCGCTGGATCAGATATCACACACGGTCTTCCAAGAGTAGAGGAGCTATTCGAGGCAAGAAAGCCAAAGGGACTTGCAGAAATCTGCGAGGAAGATGGTGTGGTTCGCGAAATCAAAGCTAGAACAGATAACAAGACAGAGGTTATCGTTCGAAGTGAAGAGGAAGGCGATAAGACCTACATCGTTCCTTACGGAGCGCGCCTTGCGGTAAAGGTTGGAGACGAAGTAAAGAAGGGTGGAAACATCACAAGCGGTCCACTCAATCCACATGATATCATGAGACTGAACGGAGTAGAGGGCGTTTACCAGTACCTACTCAAGGAAGTTCAGCGTGTATATAAGAACCAGGGTGTAGACATTAACGATAAGCACATCGAGATTATCGCTAGTCAGATGCTATCAAAGTTCAAGATTGAGGATCCAGGTGATACAGATCTTCTTCCAGGTAGCATGTACACTAGACTGGAACTTGCAGAAGCTAATAGCATTGCTGAGGCTGAGGGCAAGACACCAGCTAGCGGAAAGCGAGTTCTACTCGGAATCACTAAGGCGTCGCTTGCAACAAATTCATTCTTGTCAGCGGCTTCCTTCCAGGAGACAACAAGAGTGCTTACAGACGCGGCCATCAAGGGTAAGAACGATAAGCTGCTCGGACTCAAGGAAAATGTTATCATCGGTAAGCTGATACCTGCGGGTACAGGTATGAAGAAGTACCGCAACATCAATCTTGATTACGGTGAGCATCAGGCTGATATCGACGAATACCTAAGCGAGGTTGAAGCTCAGAGAGAAGCTGAGAGAAGAGCTCGTGAGGAAGAAAAGAGTGTTCAGCAGATTAGACCACAGAGCGATGTGGAGCCAATCTTCGAGGAAATAGACGAAGATGAGAGCGTATCAGTTAACGAATACATCTCAAATCTTGAGGATATAGAAATCGGAGAAATTGCAAGTGAGACAGATTTTGAAGAGCAGGTAGAAGCACCTGAAGAAGAATAGTTTCATCGCTTGCACATCGAGAAAATTTATGGTAGAATAAGGTTTGGTTTTCACTAAACTGGCCCTGATATTCATGAGGGTCAGTTTAGCTGTAAATAATATATCAAGGAAAGGAGAAATCAATGCCTACAATCAATCAATTAGTACGTCAGGGCAGAACAAGTGCTGTAAAGAAATCTACTGCACCAGCTCTCGGAAAGGGTATGAACGCTCTTAAGAGAACAGCAACAGATACTCATTCACCACAGAAGAGAGGCGTTTGCACATCTGTTAAGACAGTAACACCTAAGAAGCCTAACTCAGCTCTTAGAAAAGTTGCCAGAGTACGTCTAACTAACGGAATTGAGGTAACAGCGTACATTCCTGGAATCGGTCACAACCTTCAGGAGCACAGCGTAGTGCTTATCAGAGGTGGAAGAGTTAAGGACCTCCCTGGTGTAAGATATCACATCATCAGAGGAACACTCGACACAGCTGGAGTTAATGACAGAGGTCAGGCTCGTTCAAAGTACGGTGCCAAGAAACCAAAGAAAAAGTAAGTAAATTATTGATTCAAGCAATCGGGAACTAAGCCCTTGATATATTTTATATTGAGCGCCACGGCAAATAGCATTTAGCGAATTTTGTCGAGTACCCCCGGACAGACTGAATGACCACAAGATTGCCGGGTCATCCAGAGTAATCGACCAGAGCGCTTGCGCTTTGAGTATCGGTGAAGAGAAGTCGTGCAATTAGTAGCATACCGCGAATTAGATATCAGAGTTCAAACTTTGATGTTAACAAGCGAGGGAGGAAGAGAAGTGCCAAGAAAAGGAAACACACCAAAACGTATAGTACTTCCTGATCCAGTATACGGAAATCTTGTTGTAGCAAAGCTTATCAACAGCATCATGCTTGATGGTAAGAAGGGCGTAGCTCAGGCTATCGTTTACGGAGCTTTTGACAAGGTGAAGGAAATCACTGGTGAAGAACCATTGGAAGTATTTGATAAGGCAATGAACAACATCATGCCTGTTTTAGAAGTAAAAGCAAGAAGAATCGGTGGTGCGAACTATCAGGTACCTATTGAGGTTAGACCTGAGAGAAGACAGACACTTGCCCTAAGATGGCTAACAGCAGCTGTTAGAGCAAGAGGCGAGAGAACCATGGCGGAGAGACTTGCAAAGGAACTGATTGACGCAGCTAACAGCACAGGCGCATCAGTTAAGAAGAAAGAAGATACACATAGAATGGCAGAGGCTAATAAGGCATTTGCACATTTCAGATGGTAGTTTGATTAGACGGAGGAAAAGTAATGGCAGGTAGAGAATTCTCATTAGAGAACACAAGAAATATCGGTATCATGGCCCACATCGATGCTGGTAAGACTACCACAACCGAAAGAATCCTCTTCTATACAGGTAAGTCACACAAGATTGGTGAGACACATGACGGCGCAGCTGTTATGGACTGGATGGAACAGGAACAGGAACGTGGTATTACCATTACTTCTGCTGCGACTACTGCACAGTGGAAGGGAAACAGAATCAATATCATTGATACTCCAGGCCACGTAGACTTTACAGTTGAAGTAGAAAGATCGCTTAGAGTACTTGACGGTGCGGTTACAGTACTCTGCGCTAAGGGTGGTGTTGAGCCACAGTCCGAAACAGTTTGGAGACAGGCTGAAAAATACGGAGTTCCAAGAATGATTTTCGTCAATAAGATGGATATTCTAGGAGCTAATTTCTACAGGGTAGTAGATATGGTAAAGGATAGACTTAAGGCTAACGCCGTGCCTGTTCAGCTACCAATCGGAGTAGAAGAAACATTCATAGGTATCATTGACCTAGTAACTATGAAGGCAGAAATTTATAAGGATGATCTCGGAAAAGATTTCGAGATTACAGATATTCCTGAAGACATGATGGAAATAGCTCAGGAGTGGAGAGAAAAGCTGATTGAGTCCGTTGCAGAGTGCGACGAAGAGCTCATGATGAAGTTCCTCGATGGTGAAGAGTTGACAATCGAAGAAGTAAAGACAACTATCCGTAAGCAGACAATTGACTGCCAGATGGTTCCAGTATTCTGCGGATCAGCTTACAGAAATAAGGGTGTACAGATGATGCTCGACGGAGTTATCGACTATATGCCATCACCAGTAGACATTCCAGCTATCAAGGGTATTAACCCTGTTACTGGAGAAGAGGACGAGAGACCATCATCAGATGAGGCTCCATTCTCAGCTTTAGCATTCAAGATTATGGCTGACCCATTCGTAGGAAAGCTTGCGTTCTTCAGAGTATATTCAGGAAGCATTGAGTCAGGCTCATATGTTTACAACTCAACAAAGGGCAAGAAGGGAAGACTCGGAAGAATCCTTCAGATGCACGCTAATAAGAGAGAGGAAATCGATAAGGTTTACTCAGGAGACATTGCTGCAGCTGTAGGTCTAAAGGATGTTACAACAGGTGACACACTTTGCGACGAAAAGAATGAAATTATTCTTGAGTCAATGGAATTCCCAGATCCAGTAATTGAGATTGCTATCGAGCCTAAGACAAAGGCAGGTCAGGAAAAGATGGGTATCGCTTTGGCAAAGCTTGCTGAAGAAGATCCAACTTTCAAGACATACACAAATGAAGATACAGGACAGACCATCATCGCAGGTATGGGTGAGCTCCACCTAGAAATCATCGTAGATAGACTTCTTCGTGAGTTCAAGGTAGAGGCTAACGTTGGTAAGCCACAGGTTTCATACAAAGAAACTATCACCGAGAATGCAGATGTGGATCACAAGTATGCTAAGCAGTCTGGTGGTCACGGTCAGTACGGTCACGTTAAGATCAGGGTATTCCCACGCGAGCCAGGTGCTGGATTCGAGTTCATCAACTCAATCGTCGGCGGTGCGGTTCCAAAGGAATACATCGGACCTATCGAGGCAGGTATCAAAGAAGCGATGGAGACTGGTCCAGTTGCTGGATATCAGGTAGTCGATGTCGGTGTTGAACTATATGATGGTTCATACCACGAAGTTGACTCATCTGAAATGGCATTTAAGGTAGCAGCATCCATGGCATTTAGAGAAGCAGCAAAGAAGGGTAAGCCAGTTCTCCTTGAGCCTATATTCAAGGTAGAGGTAACCGTTCCGGATGAGTATATGGGCGATGTAATCGGTGACATCTCTTCAAGAAGAGGAAGAATCGAAGGCTCAGATATGAACAACGGTGCTGTAGCAGTTAGAGGTATGGTACCTCTATCAGAGATGTTTGGATATGCAACAGACCTTAGATCTAAGACACAGGGTCGTGGTGTATATGTAATGCAGTTTGACCACTTTGAGAAGCTTCCAGATAACCTTGTTGAAAAGGTTAATGCAAGCAAGTAACCTAATTGGAGGAATATAATAATGGCAAAACAGAAATTTGAAAGAAACAAACCACATATCAATATCGGTACA
>CALIYX010000002.1 GCA_938049335.1 uncultured Clostridia bacterium
CTGTCAAGAAGTTTTTCATTCTTTTTTTAACTTTTCTAAATGGTTTTTATCTGCCGCTTTCGTGACAGCTTGATTATATTACCACAGCTTCAAATATCTTGTCAATCACTTTTTTGAAATTAATTGAAATAAATCTAAGTCTTGCTTGGCTGTGTAAATAAAGCCCTAATTTACGTATATCCTTACAGTCTTGTTATCCTGCTTTGCTTCTTTGATGCATGCCGATATATCAACAAAATCTGTAGCTGCAATTATGTCCTGATCGGATATATCTCTTTTGATAATCTTATATTCTTTAGACTTTCTGTCTATGAACTCGTTCTCATCCCATCCATGTTCACTGACCATCAGTGGAAGAGCCCCGTAGTGCACGCCATCGGTTTCGAGTGAATCAATTACTCTCTCTGCTCCTAGCTCTTGAAGCAAGATTATCGTTTCTTCATTATATACATTGAATCCGTAGTCAGCGTATAGGTGCAAAGTCTCTCCATGCCCATACTTTCTTTCTAGCTTCTTAATAAACGCAAGCGTACCGAGGTTGCCTATATATATTCCATGTTTACCAGCCAGCTTCCAAAGTTCCTCTTCACTCTTTGATAGAATCTCAGATTCCTTGCCCTTTGATATATTACTTATATATGGAATGATTCTTTCGTCGCTAGGACACTCCTCAATTAGATCCGCTGCTGGAATTAGGTAGCTGAGTTCAACTTTCGATTCTGTACACTTCGCTTCGGTTTCAGATCTATTGAATTTTTTATATGCATCTAGGCTGTAGAAGAATATCTCTAGCCTTGCACTATCGTCTCGTTTTGCTTTTAGGAGCGAACTTGGAAGCTCAAGCGTCGGCTTTCCATTTTTTATATATCCATTCCTGCCTTCACATAGCGCTGATTCGAATAAACTTAGCGTCTCCCGCCTTAATTTGTTCAGTTCGGACATCTGAACCTTTAGACAGAATTCTCCGTTAAAATCGATTTTTTCGGCACTGAACGGACTTCCGCCCAGTTTGGCTAGTGCTTTAGCTATTCTGTCTCTTGCAGATGTTTCTGCAGGCTCAAAACACTCTGTCTCGTTTACTACGCTTATGATTCCACTTTCATCGCTTATGCAAATCTGTATCTTGCCATCTAGTTCATTGCATTCTATATTTATCTTTGCTTTACGTAAGAATTTACCCTCGTTCCAGTCTTTGTTCTTATAACTATTTGCTGCTAGCTCGATTTGATCCCTACTAGTTATCCTGTAGACTGCGCACGACTTCTCGACACGATCTTTGATGTCACCGACTATGTATATGCCTTTGCCATCTTCCTTTAGATAAGTTACGACGTTGCCTGCCCTAATATTTTTCCCGCGGATTTCAATTCCGTCGCCTAGGCGCAGCTCTTTGCTAGAGCTTATTTTGATTAGGTTTCTACCTGCATTTGCATTTAGAACCTTGCCTATTTCGACGCCTTTGTGCTTTGATATTTCACCCGACATGAAGTCTTGCGGATTTTGTTCGTTTAGATAGGCGCTTGTAAATCCCCTATTGAATATCTGCGTTAATGCAAGTCTATCTTCTTCGCTAAGCTCATAGCTTCCATTCTTTGCATATATGTCGAGATATTTGCGATATATTGATGTCACGACTGCAACATATTCTGGTGATTTCATTCGGCCTTCTATTTTGAGCGAGCGCACTCCTGCTTCGCAGAGTTTGTCAAGATGGTCTATCATCGACATGTCGCTCGGACTTAGAAGCGCAGTTTCTTTTGTTCCGCCGTTACCGTCCGTACTTTTATACGGAAGCCTGCATGGCTGAGCGCATCCTCCTCTGTTTCCACTTCGGCCACCTATGTAGCGACTCATCTGGCACTGCCCCGAATAGCAGACACAGATTGCACCATGACAGAAGACCTCAATTTCACAAGGCGTCTCTTTACACAGAGTTTCAATTTCGGCTAGCGATAATTCTCTTGCTGGTACAACGCGGCTGAAGCCTAGCTCCATTGCCTGAGACACTCCGTCCTTATCAAATACAGATGCCTGTGTTGACATATGAAGTTCGAAACCAGGAAGGTGTTTTCTTACAAGATTAGCAAAACCTATGTCTTGAACGATTATAGCATCGACTCCAATCACATATAAATTCTTTGCATATTCTAGTGCTTCGAGCAGCTCCTCATCCTTTATAAGGACATTTATTGTTATGTAGACTTTTACATTTCTTTTATGTGCAAAGCGCACCGCCTCTTCTATCTCAGATAGCTCAAAATTATGAGCATTGATTCTAGCATTGAAAAGATTGCCTCCTGCGTAGACGGCATCCGCCCCGCTTTCGACTGCCGCAATAAAAGCCTCTTTGCTTCCGGCAGGGGCAAGCAGCTCGCATATGTTTCTATTTTTGCTCAGGCTGTTTTGCTTTTCCATTATCACCTAGCTTCTTTCCATGAAATTGATAGTAGCACACCTCAAGTCTACCGTTGTATAGCTTGCGCCTTCTATCAGCCTTTCTTCCGAAGACCTTTGCTTCTATGTCCTTGTCCGTAGTTACCATGAACATAGACCAGCTTGGATTTTCAGCAAAGAACTTCTTGTACTTGCTGTAGATTGCTGCTATCTGTTTTTGTTCACCGATTCTCTCGCCGTAAGGCGGATTGGTTATGATTATTCCTGAAGGCTTTGATGCTTTGATCCTAGCCATATCTGCATTTATGAATCTGATGCAGTCGTCAACTCCTGCTTCGATAGCATTTTCCTTTGCCGCTTCGATAGCCATCTTATCTATATCGATTGCGACGATGTCTAGCTTTGCTTCATCATCCATCAAATCGTAGGCGCGCTTCTTCTCTTCCTTCCAAAGCTTCTTGTCTATGGCTTCCCATTCTTCACATGCGAAGCTTCTTGAAAGTCCTGGTGCAATATTTCTTCCTATCATAGCAGCCTCTATTGCTATGGTTCCAGATCCACAACAAGGATCGAGCAATACTCTGTCCTTATTCCAAAACGAAAGCTGTACCATTGCAGCTGCAAGAGTCTCTTTGATTGGAGCAGCTACAGTTTTAACTCTATAACCTCTCTTATGAAGTCCAGATCCGCTTGTATCTACTGTCAAAGTAACCCTATCTTTTAGTATGGTAACCTTTACCGTATACTCTGCACCAGTTTCTGGAAGATTCTCCATCATATACGCTTCACCGAGTCTAGAGGCTATTGCCTTCTTGCAGATTCCCTGACACGCAGGCACACTGTGAAGCTGAGACTTAACCGAAGTTCCAGTAACTGTGAACTTTCCATCTGGCGGTATAAGTGCTTCCCACATCAAAGCCTTTGTCTGTTGAAAGAGCTCCTCAAAGGTCCTTGCCTCAAATTCTGCCATCTTTAGTAAAACTCTATCGGCCGTTCTAAGCCAAAGATTGCTCCTTACTATAGCACGCTCGTCGCCCTCAAAGGTAACCTTTCCGTCCTCAGTTTTGAGCACCTTGTAATCAAGGCTTTCTATTTCGCGCCTTACAACAGCTTCAAGTCCAAAGGTCGCTGTCGCTATCAGCTCATATCTCATCGTCTTCTCCTATATTTTCTAACATCCTCCTTTGATGCATGAATGAATGCATACATCAAAGATAATCATCCCTTTTGCGGTACAGCCTTAGGCTAGCTACCATTTAAAAATGGACGCCTCCCATGTGAAACACAAGGAAGCATCCACTAATCTGACTTATTTATAAAATGTGTTCTCCAGTATTATGCACATTATAGATAAGGTTCTCTTCTGTTGAGTTTGTTGCTCTCAATTGACTCGATAACGTTTAGCGCATTTCCGGTTCCTATCGCAACGCACTGCTCAGGATTCTCAGCAATTCTTACGTTTATTCCTGTTCTTGCCTGGATACGCTTGTCAAGTCCGTAGAGGTAGGCACCACCACCTGTTAGAACTATGCCTGAGCTTGTGATGTCGGCCGCAAGTTCAGGAGGTGTCTGCTCAAGAACGCTATGCACCGCCTCGCAGATTGTGTATAGAGGTTCCTCAAGAGCTTCCATGATTTCTTCTGATGTTATCTCTACAACCTTAGGAAGTCCACTTACAAGGTCTCTACCTCTGCACTCAGCAGTTATGGTCTCTTCTCTTGGTGATGCTGTTCCGAGCTTCTTCTTGAGATCCTCACTTGTTCTCTCACCTATGTAGAGCTTGTGATTCTTTCTCATATATCTAACGATGTACTCGTCGAACTTATCTCCGGCAACCTTAACAGAAGCACTAGCAACGATACCGCCCAGAGCGATTACCGCAATGTCTGTTGTACCACCACCGACATCTATTACCATAACTCCGTCTGGTCTAGCGATATCAAGACCAGCACCAATAGCTGCTGCCACTGGCTCCTCAATTAGGTAAACATTCTTGCCGCCCGCCTGTGTAGCCGCTTCTCTAACCGCACGTTTTTCTACTTCGGTTACTCCACTAGGTACGCAAACCATGATTCTTGGTTTGAAGAAGAAACCGCTACCACAAGCCTTCTTGATGAAGTACTTAAGCATCTTCTCTGTAATATCATAGTCTGAGATTACACCATCCCTAAGCGGCTTAACCGCTACTATGTTAGCCGGTGTTCTACCTAGCATCTGTCTTGCTTCTTCACCTACTGCAAGAATCTCATCTGTATCCTGATTAACCGCAACAACAGACGGCTCCTCAAGTACGATACCCTTATTCTTTATATAAACCAATACATTGGCTGTTCCCAAATCTATTCCAACTTCAGTTGCCATAAAATTTCCTTTCCATCAACAAAATAGTTACTCCTATTATATACAAGATATGAACTTTTTTCAATGCAAAGCATGTTTTTGATTTGTAAAAGAGCTAATTTTTAAGTAGATTTTTGATGGAGTTTATCAAAGCATCTACATCCTCTTCCGTT
The DNA here is from genome assembly GCA_938049335.1 of uncultured Clostridia bacterium. Classification (GTDB taxonomy): domain Bacteria; phylum Bacillota; class Clostridia; order Peptostreptococcales; family Anaerovoracaceae; genus Eubacterium_B. The sequence continues at coordinate 4,908 of CALIYX010000002.1, forward strand.
GTTCCCCACGCAGTTACAAACCTTGCTACGATTTTGCCATCTCTCTCAGGAGTCCATTCATAAAAGAAAAAGTTTTTCTCAAGTTCCTTTACTACCTCAGTTGGTAGATAAGGAAATACCTGATTCGTCTGAGATGTTCCCAAAAACTTGCATCCAAGCTCATCTAATCCATTTCTCAGCTTTTCTGCCAGCTCGTTTGCGTGCCTTGCCATTCCGAAGTAGATGCTGTCTTCTCCACCTTCGAGCAAAGCCTCAAACTGAACACCTATAAGTCTCCCCTTTGCAAGGAGACCGCAGTTCTGTTTGATCATCCAGCGGAAATGCTCGTTCATCTCAGGGTTTGATATTATGAGCGCCTCTCCGAAAAGAGCTCCATTCTTGGTTGCACCTAGATAAAAAGCATCGCATAGTTTCGCAAGTTCCTTTAGACTCACATCACAGTACTTACTTGTGAGTGCCGAGGCCATTCTCGCGCCATCGATATATAGGTACATATTTCTTGCCTTACAGCAATCATACAGTGCCTCAAGTTCAGCTTTACCATACAAAGATCCGCACTCTGTCGGCTGAGAGATATACACTAGCTTAGGGATTACAGTGTGCTCATCCTCATATTCATCCCAGGCTGCATTTATACTCTTTACTGTGAGTTTTCCGTCTTCATCTGGCATGGCAATTATTCTATGACCCGTCGCCTCAACGCCGCCAGTCTCATGTGAATATATATGTCCGGTTTTCACAGCTACAACTGCCTCGTAAGGTCTTAGGCTTGCCGAAATTAAAGTAACATTACAAGGGGTTCCACCGACCATCATATGCACGTCGCAGTCTTCTCTTCCGATAAGCTCCTTAATCATCTTTGCCGCATTCTCGCAGTGAATATCTAGACCATAGCCGTCTGTATGTTCAAGGTTTGTTTTTTGCAAGGCCTCAAGAACCTTAGGGTGGGCTCCCTGGCTGTAATCTGATCTAAAATAAATCATGCCTATTTCCTCCCTCTATATGCTAAGTTTGTCTTTTCTAAAGCAATTACGACAGCCGGAATCAAAACTATATGAAGCAATACTCCTGGCATCGCGTCTATAAAAGCATACGTCATAAACATTTGATACGTGAAATGAAGCCCGGCCTGACTCGAGAGCGCAATCATACTCGCTCCCCAGACAATTCTACCAACTATCATTGCCGTTATCAGAGAAACATATATACTACCTGTCTTCCTAGGAAGCTGGCTATATAGCAAGCCTGATATTAGTCCATAGGTCGCAAGCTCAAAGCTCATTGCAAAGCCCGCTGGAATCAAAGCTGGCACTCCATGTAACAAAAGACTTAGCATTGGCGCAGCTAAACCAACAACAAATCCAATCACTGGTCCACAAGCAAACCCAGCTATCAAAACTGGAATATGCATAGGGCGAAGCCCTTGTCCAAAGCGCGGAACCTGATCAGTAAGCATCGGTAAAACAGCACTAATTGCAAGGCATATCAGCGCCATAATTAAGTATGAAGTTTTAGTTACCTTCTTTTTCTTTGCCATATATTCTCCTAGTTTTTCCTATCGATTATAATAACACACCTATGTTCTCTGTCAAATGAAATAGGACCAGATTATCAGATACAAAAAACCCGAACTGAGCATTCTCAGTCCGGGTGAAAAAACATTTTTTATTGGCTTAATGCTATTTCTCTACTACTAGAGCTGTTCCCATTCCGCCACCGATGCAAAGTGTAGCAAGACCCTTCTTAGCATCTTCTCTCTTTAGCATCTCGTGAATCAATGTAACGAGGATACGGCATCCTGATGCTCCGATTGGGTGACCAAGCGCGATAGCTCCACCGTTTACGTTTAGCTTAGCAGGATCAATTCCTAGATCCTTACCAACTGCTAGAGCCTGAGCTGCGAATGCTTCGTTAGCTTCGATTAGGTCCATATCAGCAACTGTTAGACCAGCCTTGTCAAGAGCCTTCTGTGATGATGGAACAGGTCCTACACCCATGATCTTAGGATCAACACCAGCTGATGCGTATGAAACGATCTTTACTAGTGGTGTTAGGCCAAGCTCCTTAGCCTTGTCAGCTGACATTACTACTACTGCAGCACCTGAATCGTTGATTCCTGATGCGTTACCAGCTGTAACTCCTCTTCCGTCCTTCTTGAATGCTGGCTTTAGCTTTCCAAGCTTATCAAGAGTTGAACCGAACTTAGGGTGCTCGTCTGTATCAAATACGATAGGATCGCCCTTCTTCTGTGGGATTTCTACAGGAACGATTTCTTCCTTGAATCTGCCTGCCTTAACAGCAGCTTCAGCCTTTAGCTGTGAATCAAGAGCGAACTGGTCCATCTGCTCTCTTGTGATTCCCCACTCTTCAGCAACGTTCTCAGCTGTAACACCCATGTGGTAGTTGTTGAATGCGTCCCAAAGTCCATCGTTAACCATTGAGTCAACCATCTTTGTATCAAACATTCTTGCTCCCCATCTTGCTGATGGAACTACGTATGGAGCTAGTGACATGTTCTCTGCACCACCTGCAACGATGATGTCAGCATCTTCTGCCTTGATGATCTGAGCAGCAAGCTCAACAGCTCTTAGTCCGCTTCCGCAAACCTTGTTGATTGTCATTGCAGGAACTTCCTTTGGAAGACCAGCATCAAGCATCATCTGTCTTGCTACGTTCTGTCCAAGACCCGCCTGAAGAACGTTACCCATGATAACTTCGTCAACCATCTCTGGCTTAACTCCAGCCTTTTCTAGTGCTCCCTTTATAACAACTGCTCCTAGCTCTCTAGCTGAAACATTCTTAAGTGTTCCACCAAAGCCACCAATAGCTGTTCTAACTGCGCTTACGATTACAACTTCTCTCATTGTAAGTACCTCCTAATGTCGTATTTTTCTCCGAAATTTATTCGTTTCCTAATATAATATAAGTACAATAACCTGATACATCCACTTTACAACATTGTTAAATAATAGTCAATACTAAAATGGAAATTCTTTAACAAATTATTTCCTAAAATGGGCGTAAAAAAGGCGTTCCATATATTCTGGTTTAAGAGCCTCCTTGGCCTGTCTGAGATTTTCTAGTCCCATATCTTCTTCCCTGTTTACATACTCAACGCTCTCAGGAAGTTGCTTGCAGAACTCTCGACAGACTACCTGGTATATCCCCCTAAAATTGTCGTTTGCCTTCTCAAAATGTTCAATCGCCATGCTATCAGAAACAGTCTCTCCTATTGCAAAGCCCTCGAGCTTTCCATTAATGTAAATAGCTGCTGAATAAACATTTGGTTCCTCTACTAGTTTGAGGATTTGTCCTATCGCATCAAACTCCGTTTCTAGAGAATCTATCTCCTCATCCTGCTCCTTGAGTTCCTTTTGCTCAGTGGCAAAGGCTAAAACCTCATCCCTCATGTCTAAAGTGATTGGCTTTACTTCGTACTCATAATTCTTGAGGAAGTAGTTCATATGATTTTTCTTCTTGTGTAGTGCTCTTCCTGACAGGTTTATGAGTTTATCCTTAAGGTAGACATATTCATCTGCATCACGGTTTTCGAAGATTTCTATCTCATCACCGAATGCCTCCTCTAGCAAGCCCTTCATTTTCTCTGGAATAGCTACGATGCGGAACTTGATTCCCATATCGTCATATCTTCTCTTGCATTCAAGAATAGCCTTGCGAAGTCTTGGGATGTCATACTCCCCATTATCCGTCAAAGGCATGGAGATTACCGAGTCACTTCCGTCACCAGCACAGTTTCCACCCGCCATACAGACATAACCTTCGATGATGTCCCAGCACAAACAGTAGCTTCGTCTCCATATGTAGTTTGTAATATAGGTATAACCAGATGCCCTATAGTCATATCCGTTAAAATATCTCAGTAAAGTAGCTTTGTCTCCTGGTTCAGGATCCTCAAATGTGTGGCTAAATATCCTCATATATCAATTCTCCAATCCTTCAGTTTATCTAATTCCTCAAAGTCCGTAAGGTCTACACTAAGCGGAGTTATCGTGATGTAGTCACAAGCATTGTGGAAAACATCAACATCATCCTTATTTTCCTTATGGTCTGGAATGTGACCCTTTAGTTTATATCTATCGCCCTCGACATGCACAAATCCATCGTTGAAGTAACCAGGCCCTAGCTTCGCAAGCTTAATGCCCCTCAGCTCTTCGATTGGTTTGTTTGGCGAGTTAATATTTAGAATCGTCTTTGGCGCAAGCTCATTCTTTGCGTAGTCTATCAAAGCAATGGCCGCCCGGCACGCTCCATCAAAATGGGATGAATCGCGGTCGTTCACCGAAACTGCAATAGCCTTATATCCTCTCATCGTAGCTTCTAGAGCAGCCCCGACTGTCCCTGAGTATACGGTATCAGTTCCTAGATTGCTCCCCATGTTTATACCCGAATATACAATATCTAGCTCTATGCCATTAGCCTCACACATTTGAATCCCAACCTTTGTGCAATCTGAAGGAGTTCCAGAAACCATCCACGCCATTTTGGCGAAAGGAAATTCTACTGGTCTCACAAAGATTTCCTCATCCAAGGTTATGGAGTGACTCTTACCGCTTTGCTGGGTACTCGGCGCGCAGACATAGACATCGCCGATTTCTGACATAGCTTTTGCTAAGGCCTTTATTCCATCGGCATGAATGCCGTCATCGTTAACGAGTAAAAAATTCATTAATATTTCATTACCTTTCCTATTGAGTCGTAGATGACAAGACTAGCCCTGCTATCATACGGTGTCTCTGTCTTATTTATCAAAACGAGTTCTTTACCGCGGTAGTAGTTTATAAGTCCTGCTGCTGGATAAACTGCAAGCGATGTTCCTCCTACTATGAGAAGATCCGCTTCTGATATAGCTTTGACCGCACCTTCTATAGTTGCATCATCAAGCATCTCCCCAAAGAGCACTACATCTGGCTTAATTCTGCCTGAGCAGCTGCAATAAGGAACGCCTTCTTTGCAGTTAGCCTCATCCATAACGTAATCAAGGTCATAGAACTTTCCACACTTCTCGCAGTAGTTTCTGTTTACGCTGCCGTGGAGTTCATATACCTTAGTGTTTCCTGCCTTCTGGTGAAGTCCATCTATGTTTTGCGTAACTATCGCTGTTAGCTTGCCTTCTTGCTCGAGCTTAGCAAGAGCCTTGTGTGCATCGTTTGGCTCAGCCTCTGTGTAAACTAGATTATCCTTGTAGAATTTATAGAATAGCTTGTTATGGCTAAAATAAAAATCCGCAGACACAATTGACTCCGGAGGATAGCCGTACTCAGTTTTTGCATGATATATTCCACTTTCAGACCTGAAGTCTGGGATATTGCTCTCCGTTGAAACTCCTGCTCCGCCGAAGAATACAATCTTGTTGCTCTTATCTATCAAACTTTTTAATCTTGGATCCATTTGAGCTCCTTTTAAAAAACATTTGCATGTGATAATATACAAAGAAACAGATTAAGTATATTATATCATATTCGAGGGGGTATGTTAACATGAAAAAGACACTCGACAGTTCTTATGGAAGACAGAAAAGCCAAACTAGCGGCACGGGTAAGACTGCTCTTGTTTTGAGTGGCGGTGGCTCGCGTGGCGCTTATCAGTGTGGTGCATGGAGAGCTTTAATTGAACTTGGAATTCCAATAGACATGGTTGTCGGTGTCTCGGTCGGTTCTTTGAACAGTGCTATGGTAGTCCAGGGAGACCCCTTCCTTGCTTCTGAGCTTTGGCGCAAGCTTGTGACGGACAAAGTCTTTGATGTGAAGCCCGATGCTCAGATTACCGAATTTGCCGCTGAATTTTTCAAGCAGGGCGGTGCAGGTGTCAGCGGGCTTAAGGACCTTGTCGACACCTATCTTGATGAAGATTATATAAGAAAGAGCCCTATTGATTTTGGTCTTTTGACAGTCGAACTTCCTTTGATGAAGCCACACTATCTTTGGAAGGATGAAATTCCCGAAGGAAAAATCGGAGACTACATTATAGCCAGTTCCTCTGCCTTTCCGGCACTAAAGCCACACAACATTGATGGCAGAACCTATATCGACGGCGGATACGAGAACAACATGCCGATCCACATGGCTGTCGAACGCGGTGCAACAAACATCATTGCAATTTATCTTGATGCAGTTGGTAGATTTGATAAAAATAAAGAAATGTCTAGCTCCGAAAACATCAAGCTCATAAGTCCTAAATGGGACCTTGGGTCCTTCCTCGTATTTGACCCCGATAACACCGAGAATATCATGAGGCTCGGGTATCTAGATGCTATGAAGGTCTTTGGTATTTACGACGGCGACCTTTACAGCTTTGCGAAGAAGGAATTTGATAAGAAGACTCTCAAAAAATTAGATTATCTAGCTTCAATATTTGAGCTAGATCCTTTGATTCTATATACGAGAAAGAGTTTTATCGCAAGGCTTGTCGACATTATTATAGAGTTCAACAAACGCAGTGAAGCTTTGAAGGAGAAGGAATTAAATCCAAGTACCATCAAAGCATACCTAAATAGCCTTAATAAGAAAACAGTGGTTATTTTGATTGCCAAAAATCTCAAAGAAAATGGAGAAGCCTCGATATTCAATAAACCTTATATCAAAAAACTTCTCCCTGCAGAGATAAGCGCTGCAAAATTACTTCTTAGCTTTGAACTCCTGTAAACCTAAGCGTTGCACCAAGGAAATTGGTTAGTCTCTCACTCTTCGGATTCTCGAAGATTTCCTGAGAGCTTCCTTCCTCGACAATTACTCCCGCATCCATGAAGACTATGCGATCTGCAACCTCTCTTGCAAAGCTCATTTCGTGAGTTACAATAATCATTGTCATATCCTGACCGGAGAGATCTTTCATAACCGAAAGCACCTCTCCCGTTGTTTCAGGATCAAGTGCTGATGTCGGTTCATCAAAGAGCATCAGATCAGGCTCCATTGCTAAAGCCCTTGCTATCGCAACTCTCTGTTTTTGTCCGCCAGAAAGCTGGGCCGGATATGCGCCTTCCTTATCGCTTAGTCCGACCATAGCAAGCAGCTTCTTTGCTTTTTTCTCAGCATCATCGCGTTTTATTTTCTTCACCTTCACCTGAGCATAGCTTATATTCTCAAGACATGTCATGTGTGGAAACAGATTGAAGTTTTGAAAAACCATCCCGCATTTACCATCAAGCTCTAGCTTACCCGATGTTACTTTTTCAAGTCCACCTATGCATCTTAGGAATGTGCTTTTCCCAGATCCCGAAGGCCCTATAATCGCAACAGTTTCTCCTTTTTTGATGTTTAACTTAACGCCTTTTACTGCATCTTCTGTTCCGAATCGCTTGCTTATATTATCTGCTCTAAGTGTGTAACTCATCTCTTAACTCTCTCTTGCAAAGTCCTCTATGCCGACTTTGCATCATACTTTTTAAAATACTTTTCTAGCTTACCTGTACCAAAGGTTAAAACCCCTGTCATAATTAGATATATTAATGCTGCTACAACAAATGGTGTCATATCAGTAAGTCTGTTTACCGTTGTACTTGTTGATCTCATCAAATCGATTACTGTACCTATTGTCGATGCAAGCGCCGTATCCTTTACAAGCGTAATTGCTTCATTTGCAACTGGTGGAAGCACTGCCTTCATAGTCTGCGGAAGGATGATGTCCTTCATCGTCGCAAACTTTGATATACCCAGAGCCTCTGCTGCCTCATACTGTCCTTCGTCTACACTTGCAATTCCGCCTCTATATATTTCTCCAAAATAAGCAGCATAATTTAGGACGAATGTCAGGATTACTGCAAGGAAGGGATTTATATTTATTCCGAGGCTAATCGGGAAGAAATAGTAGAAGAAGTAAAGCTGAAGTATCAGCGGTGTCCCTCTAAATATCCATATATATATTTTGCAAAACCATCTGATTGGCAGAATTTTACTCTCGCTTCCCAGTGCAAATGGTAGCCCTAGCGGTAGCGAAAGTACTAGCGTCAAAACGAATATCGCGACTGTTATCTTTGCTCCGCTAAGTAAAAACGGTAAATATTCTAAAATAGTATTCATCTTTTATTTCACTTCTTCGTAAACAACTATATCTTCTCCGAACCACTTCTTGCTTATCTCTGATGCAGTTCCATCATCTATAAGATCCTTGAGAGCCTTATTAACCTTATCGCGTAACTCTGTGTTTTTTTTCTCAAATCCGATTACATAAAAATCATTTCCAAACGAGAATTCACACTTCTTCATAATGCCATCAAGGTTCTTGTTTGCATACTCACCAAGCACTTGATCAACTACGATTACATCTACACGTCCTGCCTTCAGATCCATGATTGCATCATCATATGTGTCATACTCTGATACATTATCTGCAAAGCTCTTGTAGTTCTTATCAGCCTTAATCATAGCAAGCGCTGATGAATCAACCTGTGTTCCTATCTTTAGATTAGCAAACTCACTTGAATCCTTTACCTCAACATCCGATGACTTTAGTGCCATTACCACAATTTTGTTATCTAGATACTTAGCGGATAGAGCCATCTTTTCTTTTCTTTCAGGTGTAACTGACATCCCATTCCATACACAGTCAATCGATCCTGACTTTAACTCCATCTCCTTTGAATCCCAATCAATTGCCTTGAAGTCGACCTTCATATTTAGCTTCTTTCCTACAGCCTTTGCCATATCAATATCAAAGCCAACTAGCTTGCCCTTCGCATCTCGGAAGCCCATAGGAGCAAAGGTATCATCAAGCCCCACAACCAAGGTGTCTTTAGATTCCTTCTTCGTATCATCCTTGCCTCCGCATGCTGTCAAAGCACATGTCATAATCAAAGTAAATATAACCGCTGAGATTATAAAGCGCTTACTTCTCTTTCCCTTTGTCTCTCCTGTAAACATTCTATTCTTAGCCATTTTTCTTTTTCCTCTCGCTTTATTAATTTACTGCGTTAAAGTGATAATGTAGTAAATATACCATCTATTTTTCAAACTGTCAACACTATTTTCGTAAAATTTTACATAAAAAATACCGGCACTGTTGTGCCGGTATCTTATGTCTACTTGTAATTTGACCTATTACTCGATGATCTCTGTTACAACACC
>CALIYX010000003.1 GCA_938049335.1 uncultured Clostridia bacterium
CTCTGAAAGCAAGAGTCACAAACAATCCTACATCAGATGTAAAAAGCTTATAGCGTCCCGCATCCTTCTCAAGCGACATTCCTACACTTGGATTATTAGTATGATATGCAATAAGCACTGTATAGGAATTCAACATATCAGGGACAAGCTCCTTCATTTGTTCTAATTTTATACCTCATCAAATATGATTACTGATTCCTGCTCATACAGTTTAACACCCGTCAGCTGTTGCAGTTGGAGAAAGAAAAAATCCAGTCTATACAGATCCTCGAATAAGCTATTGATGTCTTTACTAGTACGAGCAAAATCAAGCAATATAAATTAAAATGATTTGCCCAGGAGGCAGCTCTGCTATTCAACGCCGACGGAACTCTTTGATGAGTTCTTGGATCAGGTGTATTCAGTTATCAAAGTGCATGTAGCTTAATTTATTACTTCAAGTGTTCAACTTGAAATTACAATTTGCGTTTTAATTTTGTAACATTTTCAAATATATATCTAATCTTTCATTGATATACTTGGCAAATAAAGACTCCATTGCTTTTAAATTATGTTTCGTATGATATTCATCAAAAGCATTATAATAGGCAATCCTATCTGTAAATTTTATATCGATAGGTGGATACCCTGCTTTCATTAACTCAAGATTGACAAGAAGTCTTCCCGTTCTTCCGTTTCCATCAATAAATGGATGGATTCCTTCAAACTCTATATGAAATCTAGCCAGCTTTGTAATAATATGTTCCTCACTAGCTAAATAATTCCTTAAAAGTTCTTCCATTTTAGTAACAATCAAATAAGGTTGCGCAGTCTCATGTGCAACACCCATGATGCGAACAGGAACTCTTCGGTAGACACCTCTATCATCTTTCTTATCAGCAAGAACTAAATAATGGATTTGTTTAATCACTCTTTCATTAATTTCACATTTTTCCTTTACAAGTTCAGTTACAAAATCAAATGCCTCCTTATGTCCAACTGCCTCCATATGATCTTTTAACGGCTTTTGATATATAGTAAGACCTCTTAACACTAAATCGGTTTCTCTTAATGTTAATGTATTTCCCTCAATAGCGTTTGAATTATAAGTATATTCAACAGTAAATTCTTCATTCAGTCTTGCCAACTCTCCCTCTGTGAGAGGTCTCTTTCCATCAAGTTCCTTTTTTTTACGATCTATTTGAGATAAAAGACTTTCTTTTGTTTTATAGCGTCCATCTGCAGGTTTGATGGCATCAATTGGTATTTTCCAAGCCCTTCCTTCTTGATATGCCCCAGGTATTTTACCTTCAGCACATAAAATTCTTACTCTTCTATCAGAAATACCCCATTTCTCTGAGGCTTGTTTTACAGTCATAAACATAAATTATCCCTCCAGTTATCTTATTGTACCATTTTATCGGAACAATATCAACGACATCGGAATAATATTATGTATTTTATCGGAATGATATATACGTAATAACCTTAATCATAACGGAATATTATACAGGCACTTTTCGGAATGATATCCTACATATTCCACCTTAGAACCGGATGTCCACCATGAGCTATTTTTTGCTCTAGTGTCAACTTCATAAGTTCCTTGGTTGGTGGACTCATATCCTTAAATCCCTGTACAAAAGGAACTACGGTAAATCCCATATTTTCTAAGTTCTGAACCATTCGTCTTCTCCCTCATTTCTTTAATAATTCTTATTGCCTCATAAAACAAATTAGAGCGAGAACTGTTAAGTCCCGCTCTTTTCCCTTCTATTGACATATCCTGACAGGGACTTCCAAAAGTTATAATATCCACCGGCTCAATTTCTGATGCCCATAGCAGAATTTACATCTATGTGAAAAATACCTTGTCCTTCACCAAAGAACCCCCTAATAGCAATTTATCCAATTTGCTAAAAGAAGTTCCAAGTTTGTAACTAAATTATATCCATATTTTTCAAACTAATATCCAGGGCCTTTACCGAATGAGTCAAGGCACCACAAGATATAATATCTATGCCTAGGCCCCTATAGTCACCTATATTTTCTGGACTTATATTTCCAGATACCTCAATAAGGGCCCTGCCAGCTATAAGGTCTACAGCTTCTCTAATCTGGTCTATAGACATGTTGTCCAACATTATTATATCACAACCTACATCAAGGGCTTCCTTAACCTGGTCCAAGCTTTCCACTTCCAATTCTATCTTTTTTGAGAAGGATATCTTGGCTCTTGTCTTTTCAACTGCCTGCCTGATGCCACCTGCAACACCTATGTGGTTGTCTTTTAACATGACCATATCAGATAGGTTGTACCTGTGGTTTTTTCCACCCCCAACTTCTACGGAATACTTGTCAAATACCCTGAGTCCTGGGGCAGTCTTCCTGGTGTCAGCCAGACTAACGGATTCATCTCCCAGGGCATCCACCATATACCTGGTCATACTAGCTATACCGCTCATCCTCTGAAGGAAGTTTAGCCCAGTCCTCTCAGCCAAGAGCATGGCCTGAGCCTTAGATTCAACTATAGCTATCTTATCGCCCTTGCATACCCTATCTCCATCCTTGTAGGAACAAGTAAATTTTACGCCTTCATCCAAGATTTTAAAGGCCTGGTAAAATACCTCTAGTCCACAAATTATACCGTCTTCCTTGGCTATCAAGTCTGCCCTGGCCATCCTATCCTCATCTATTATGGCATCGGCACTAATATCCTTGTAGTTGATATCCTCCATAAGGCTCTCTTTAATCTTATCAAGCATCTTAATTTTTAAGCCAGTATTCATAAAAATCCTGCTTCCTTTCCTTTATTGTATCTACCAAAATCTTATGGTAACCATCAACTATATCCTCTATCTTTTTAGTTTCTGTGTTTTCTTCCATATGGGCCATAAAGTCTGGTAATAAAGTATTCAGGTTTTCACCACACTTCATACCGCAGAAGCAGGCCTCTAAAAGTGAGTTTGATGCCAGCCTATTTCTACCATGTAGGCCTGTGCAAGATGTCTCACCTATAGCATATAGACCTGTTAGGCTAGTCCTACCATCTATCTTGGCCTTGATGCCACCCATATGGTAGTGCTGGCCCGGGCATACAGGTATCATATCCTTCCTAATATCTATACCCTTGTCCATACAGGTCTGGAAAACTGTCGGAAACCGTTTATCAATCCTTTCCCTATCCCTTATATTCTCAAGAGATAGGTAAACATGGTCACTGTGGTCCTCCTCCATCTTTTGTCTTATGGCCTTGCTGACTACATCCCTGGGAAGCAATTCATCGATAAACCTGTCTCCATTAATGCCAAGCAGGATGCCTCCCTCTCCCCTCAAGGCTTCAGTTATCAAGCTATGTCTACCCATGGATTCATCATATAGGACTGTTGGATGTATCTGGATATATTCCAAATTTGATATCTCTAGCCCATGCTTCATAGCTATAGCCAGGGCCTCACCAGATACCGACTTATAGTTGGTAGATGAATTAAATATACCCCCTATGCCACCTGTTGCCAGGACTACTGCCCTGGCATATATATTCCTATATTGGCCACCAACAAAGACCCTTATGCCTACAGCTTTATTATCTTCAATTATCAGGTCGTAAAAAGTCGTATTTTCACAAATATCTATATTAGGCCTGACCTTCACCCTTTCTGCCATAACCTCACACATAGACCTGCCAGTAAAGTCTCCAACATGGTAGACCCTGGCCAGCCTATGTCCACCTTCCTTATGGAGACTATAGGTATCCTGGTCAATCTTGTCAAAGTTGACACCATAACCTATTAATTCTTCTACCACATCCAGGGATTTATCTAAGATATTCCTAACGACATCCACATCATTCTCATAGTGGCCTGCCTTTAAGGTATCCTCTATATAGTTATCTAGATTTTCATGTGCTAGCCTAGCAGATATACCTCCTTGGGCCAGGTATGAATTAGCCTCATCCATACTCTTTTTAGATATTAAACATACCTGGTAAATGGGGTCTAATTTTAAGGCACAAGAAAGACCTGCCGCACCACTACCAACTATTACAATATCATAAAAATCTCTCATTTAACTCATCTCCATCATCTTTTTGAGAGGTCGGCTGGCACTCTCCATTAATGACTCGTCAAGTATAATTTCTGGTCCTTCATCTACCAATACCCTGTATAGATTTTCCAAGCTATTCTTTTTCATATCCTCACAAGGCTTCATAGATGAAGGTATAATAAATTCACTATCCGGTGATAGCTTATTCATCTGGTGTAAAATGCCCTCTTCTGTACAGACAATATATCCCTTCTTCTTAGTCCTTCCAACATAGTCTAAGAGTGCCTTAGTAGATCCTACGCAATCTCCAAGCTCAACTACTCGACTTGTACATTCTGGATGTACAAGGACATCGTAGCCATACCTATTCTTTAAGTCCTCAACCTCCTCATATTCCACAAAGTTATGGTACTTGCAGTAGCCCTCATGGAATATAAAGTTTTTGTCCTCTATCTGGTTTGCTATATAGGATCCCAAATTTTTATCTGGCAAGAAATATATATTCTTGTTCGGTAGGGCCGATACTATCTTCACAGCATTTGAAGAAGTAACACAGACATCACTCCTAGACTTTACATCTGCTTTTGTATTAATGTAAGAGACTACAGCTACATCATCATACCTTTCCTTGATACCGTCTAAATCATCTAGGTTTACCATGTCTGCCATAGGACAGCCTGCCCCTATGTCTGGAATCAATATTTTTTTATCGGGATTCAAGAGCTTAGCACTCTCACCCATAAAATTGACACCACAAAAGCAAATAATCTTATTTTTTGCATCCTGGGCATCCTTAGCTAGCTTGAAGGAATCTCCAACCTTGTCAGCTATTTCCTGAACCTCACTATTAGCATAAAAATGAGCTAGGATCAAGACGTCCTTCTCCTCTTTCAAGCGTAAAATTTTCTCTTTTAAAATTTCCTTTTCCATATATTCTCCTCAACATATAAAACTTGTTTGGTTTATGTATATCTATATGTATATACACCAGCATATGTATAATACTATACATAACTTAAAATGTGAATAGAAAATGGTAAAGAATCTTCCGAGTCCCCAAATCACATACGAAAAGGGGGCTATAGGACAAAAAGTGATGAAGCAGCCCTTTGGGAACTGCTTCTTTTTTTACGCACCTAACCACACGAAAGTTTAATTGAGTGTTTGGTAGGTGCTATGCAAAGACTTCCCAAGAGCTAACAAAGTTAGCGATTGGTTGAAGTCTACTGCTATCAATTTTTAGCTTGTTAGGGAGACCCTAATACCCCGAAAATCATACAAAGGAGAAAACATCTATGGCAAATAGGATACGAAATGAACGACTTGGAATTAAATTGACTGAAGAAGAAAAGGCTCTTTTTGGAGAGAAACGAAAACTTGCGAAGTGCAGAAATATGAGCCATTTTATCCGCAAGTGCGTTTTAGAAAAAGAGATTTATTAAGTAGATAGTGAGGGTTTCAATTTTAATTGTTGACACAAAAACACCCCCTCAAATTTAAATTCGATTATTTCTTTTTCTTTGGTTTGGGTGCAGGTAATTCATCATACATTGAATTGAATAAGCCAGTTAAAAAATCTTTGTTGTCAACATCATCTACCAACAGCATTTCCTTTGCTCCATCATATGGTAACTCGTACTTTGCATTTGGCATATATGTTATTGCAGATTTAACAGGCTTAACTAAAAATCTATCGTCATAAATTCCACCCACAATTTTTCCGCGATAATAAATTATATATTCACCCATCATTGATCTATATGTTATTTCTTCCAACTCGGATAGTTGTTCTAAAATGAAATCTAAATATTGTTTACTTGAAGCCATGACCTATACCTCCAAAATTTGCATTTATCTACACCATTTTAATAATTATATTAGATCTATATGTTAGGACTTCAGTTTGCAGTAGCACGCAGCCAATCAAGCTTCGCCTTGCTCGTTTTCTTGGGCGTGCCTTGCATAGGACGTACATCTGCTTCTACTTCGCTACTTCGTAGCTCGTATAAGCAGTGTTACGCATTCCCCGGTTCGCTATCTCCAATCGCCATGTCGCTTTGCTCCTAGCTCTTGGACAGCTGTCGCGTGGGCAGTACCATCTTTTAGTTTGCGTCAGAACTTGACTTAACTAAAAGGGTAACTGCCTCAGCAGGGAACGAGCGAACACTAGGTATGTCAAGTAGCTACATTCGTATGTAGGAACATATCCATGAACTTTTTAACGATAGCTTAAGGTTATCGTTAAAAAGTATTACCTCGACAAACTGAGCTTTATCTACTAGATTTAATAATATCTATAGCAAACTTTCCACTTGCAGCAGCAATAGGAAGTCCTCCACTAGTTTGAATCCATTGACTTGCAAGATATAAATTATTTAAACCTTTAATAGTGCTCTTAACATACTTGTTTTTATATCCTTTCTGTGGATTAAAACTCATGTAACCCCCTTTATATGCATTACACCAAGTTGTAAATGTAACCGGAGAATATGTTCCAAGTACGATGAGTTTCCCTTCAAGCTGTGGATACTTTTTTTCAATTCTTAATCTCAAGTCATCTGCAAGACGCTGTTTTTCTTGATTGTATAAGCTAATATTATTTTTTAGTCCAAACCAATAGGCATAATTTTCATCATTTTGTAAAACATTACATTGAATGACTCTCTTTTCCATTGGAAATAGTGTCTCATCATAATCAAAAACTCGCATCCCACAAAAATTGTGTGTTTCCCCTGCAACATCATATTCATCACAAGGGAAAATAATGCTTCCTTTAGGTAATTTCAAATCCTCCTCAGTAGCTATTCCAAATGCAACCTGATAACATGTATTAAAAACGTAGCCCTGTGGATTATCATACATGTACTTAAGATTTTTATCCAAATATTTTTCATCAATTAAGTCATAGAAAAGATAATGTGGATCTGCACACCAAATATAGTTATCTGATTTGATTTCCTCTCCATTATTTCCCAGAATACTAACAACTTGATTATCTACAATATTTATTTTTCCAATCTTAATACCTAGATGCAACTTGATATGTACCCAGAATCCTGGACACATGTTATGAACTAAGCGGAACACATGGAT
>CALIYX010000004.1 GCA_938049335.1 uncultured Clostridia bacterium
ATTCTGCGATTTCTTTAGGCAAAGCTCCACTGCCGTTTTTCTTTATCTGCGCCGGAAGCTTACTTCCAAGTGCAGCGACTAAATCAAAGATTTCTTTAGTAAAACTCTTATCAAAGCTTGCTCCATATTTAGTGAAACACACTGCAATAAAACATGCAAATTTGAGTTGCTCCTCAGACAAAGTATATCCTGGTTCCTCCGGCTTTAGCACCCACTTGTGCTCATATTCACTATCGCTTTCATCATAGAAAAACGGATTTATTATGACCTTGTCTATCCAGTTCTTTAGCACTCTGTCAACATCCCAGTGCCAGCCGCATAGAGTTCTCATCTTATCCGTAAATTCCTCGGCACTCTTGCTTACGAAACCATTGCAATGAAGGTCATATAGGTAGTATTCGAGAACCGCTGATACTAGAATTTCTTTGCCTTCAACTCTAAAGCATGGCCATGAAGGATAGCCTGCTTTTGCTCTCGTGCGCGACTTGTGGGCATTTCCTTCTTGTATATCTTTGATGCATATATCAAAGTATTTCCTTAAGCTATAGTCTCTAAGTACATCATCGAAGAGTATGTATGTAGGTTTATTTGTCATTAACTACGGTCCTTTCATCAGTCTCAAAAGCTTTTATTAGTTCACGCGTATCTTTAAATTTGAGATTCCAAGTCTTTTTGTTAAGAGTAATTTGATCATATATGTCATCCAGTGTTGAAGCAGGAGCGAGAATTCCTAAAACATAATCTTCCAATTCCACTCGCCCTATTTTCTCAAATCTATCTATGAGCTGCCCTAAATCTTTATGGTTAAACCAACAATCCGTCTTAAGGCAATAGGATGTGTCCTGCTTACCACAAGCAATTTTGCTGCTTAGGAAATCGTCGATGCTTGGTTTTTCTTTTTGCAGTAAACGAGTGCAAGCCAAATTATATTCTAATCTTCTCGGACCTTCATCTACTGAAGATACAAAGCCAACTCCGTACTCATCATCAAATTTTATCGCAAGAACATCTCCTGTTTTAAAGTACGGCATTCTCGCTGCCTTTACTTTTGACACTTTGATAGGCTTTAGATTTTCGCTTTCTAATTGTATTGCTAATTTATCAAGATACTTTTGCCTTTGCTTTAATGCTTTGTCATCAATTTCGAGCCAGAATTCATTTGCTCCTTTTTCTATGATTTCCAAGGCTTTCTTTTTTATGTCACCCGGTAAATGCCCTATCTTCCATAGAGAATATGCAAGCGCCGTCCAATAAATCTCGGAATAAAAATCATCTATGCAGTAATCCTTTTCATCCGCCAAAATTTTCTCTATGATTTTATCTGCACTTAGTCCGTCCTTATAACTTTCAGTCACGTAATTATATATGTCGAAAGCTGTATCGCTATCTATAATTTTCACCCCATCTATTGCCATAATACCTATTCCCTCATAATTTTTCTTTATCAGTTCAGCACCCTCAGTAACTAATCAAAGCTTTTCAACCTTAATCGGCGGGATACTGAAAAATGTATCTCCTATCTTTACTCTCACATAAAGTATTCCTTCTTTATAACTACATTGTTTTCCAGCAATTCTTTTTCATAAAATCAGAAATGATAGATATATCATCTCCTTCATAATACTTTACAAGTAAATTTTTAAATTCTGGAACTTCTTTTTTAGGAATAACTAAAAATCCTCCTCCGTGAGATATCAAATAGTGATTAGCAAAAATAACAGATGCTCTCTTATTTCCATCAAGGAATATTTGTGTCTTCATGCAATAAAGACATAGCTTAATCGCAATATCAATTGCATCTGCATCATCTTCTATAATATCTGTTATTTTGTCCTTTATATCTATTTCACTTGGTATAGGCGGCACATAGGATGAGCCACCTATCGTCACAGGAACCCCTCGAATCCGACCTCCATCTGCAAAAAATCCTTCATTAACAAGCCTTGCAATATAGCTAAGCATATAATAGTCGGATTTGCTCGCTATTACATCTTTATCTAAAATAAACTCCCATGCATGCTTTAAATTTAAGATTTTCTGTACATCAGTTGCAGTCATACCACTAACTTTTCCATTATCTATAATTTCTTCTGTTTGAGGAAAAGATGTGGCTACTCCCTCTAGCACAGCCTGGTCGTAGATATTTGTCTTCATATTTACTCTTGCAAATGCAATATTATTTATAACATCAGCAGGCAGTTCATCATCTGAATATCCAGCTGCAGCCAGTTGCTTTTCTATATTTCTGAGTAGCTTTCTTATTTCACGTACTTCTCTAGCATTGCGAAGAAGTAAATTATAAAGCTCTTCGGTATACACTCCTACATAAGTTGATGTCAGCTTACCTGCTACACGCTTTCGGACATACAGATATTTTCCATCCCCGCGTACTTTAATTTCAGGGGTGCCATCATAAGGCATCAAATTTAATCTGGCATGAAGATCAGCACGACTTCTAAGCAGTTCTTGTATTTCATTATATTTTATAGCCATTATTTCACTCCTTGGGGAACATTTCCTATTGTAACTATACAACTTTATTCCCCAAAGTTCAATAATATGTAGGGAATTTTTTATAGCTTATTTAGCAATATTTGTTCCCCAATTAAATATTTAGTTTCTCGACATCTACATGAATAAATCTCTCTGACATTAAACACTCCGCGAAATAAAAAAGAGGGTCGAATTCAATTCCAAACCCCTCTAATACTTGTTAATTCATTTTTATATATAATCAATCAAAGCTTTTCACCCTTAATCGGCGGGATACTGAAAAATGTATCTCCTATCTTTACTCTCGCATAAAGTATTCCATCTTTATAAACATATCCATCAAATGGAGGATAGCCATCTAAGGCATTGAGTACTTCATCCGGCAAATAGTTAGGATCATAGTCCCTTAATGCAGCTGAACCCATCATTCGCTCTGTTATTTTCGCATTGATTTCTTTTTCATACTTTGCGTAAAACTCGCTCCGGTTTGTTTCATAAAGCGAGAGATCGCCTTCATCGATTTTATAGTACCTGTCATATTCGGCAATCCAAGCAACATAAACGCATAGCATATATTCCTTTATCTCAGGACAATAAACTATTTTAAAATAATGTTCACTATCGATTATTTTGTTTTCTATGCTTATTTTTCCTGTATACATTTTCCTATTCCATCACAAAAATATAAATTACACAATCATTTCTAGTACAAAGTTTACTTCTCGACACGGTACACCATGTCTCCGCTATTCCAAATATACATAATTGCCGACACTGGTGGTTTACCCTCTTCCCAAAGCCAGCCTGTATATGTTGTTGTGTTGCCAAAATAGCCTTCTGTGATTATTTCAAACTCCGAGCCTTCATACTCATCCATAAATTGCTGTAATTCAATAGCCTTTCCGTAAAAACGACCTTCACCCAAGGTTTTATTAAATATCAAAACATCACACATGTCGATATCACATTTTTTAAAACATATTTCACCTGGGTATGTTCTCTCTTCGCCTTCTACAAATTCAAAGATTTTGTTAACCTTTAATGTCAAAGTTTTGTTGTGATATTTGATTTCTTTTACCCTGCTATCATGAAGGCTGAAAAGGATGTTGCTATTTCTATCATGTATAAAATCCATATTGTTCCTCATAATTTCAAATTAATAAACTAGAATTTATCGCAAATCATGGTTGCTATTCTCTCTATTTCCCCAAATGTATTTGTGCGGACCACACCACCCGCATATACAATCTAGCAGATCAGCAATCCACTCTTTAGATAAGCCATCCTCTAAACTGTTGTGATACTTTAAAAGTAGCTTGAATGCCTGCTCTTGCTCAATACCTAAACCCTTTATTTTAATCAAAATATCATATCCCTGCTCGTGATATGCACAATAATTCTCCTCTGTAATATTAGTAGAAAGTTGCTTTATTTGATTAAATAATTTATCCATAATCAACCCTTTCCTCAAAATCAATATAAGCAGCTAATATTGTTCTAAGAATATATTTTATAAATGGCAAATGTTCTTCTTTGTTTTCATACCAACCTAATCAGCTTACTTTTTGCTGGGTTTTCATAGTTAAAAAATCTCGCTTGCCTGCCTCCTTTTTGTTTCGTCTAATTATAGCAAACTTATAGGCGATTATTAAGAGTTTAGGTGATTGTTTACTGTATCCTATTCAACCTTCAGCTGTACCTGTGTATGTGCTAGCATATCTCCTAGATGTCTCTTATCTAGCAATCATTACGGCCTTAAAGCAGTAATAGGTATAACATAAACACCATCATTTCTTTTATAAGCAAAAGGTGCTTTTGCACACAACACCATCATAAATGACGGCTTGGACATATTTTTTGTATCTATTTTAGATGCTAAATCTTTTAAAGTTTCAGCACCTTCTTCAATTAGTTTATCCCCACCAAGTTTAATTTCAATAAGTCCATAAGCTCCATTTCTTATCTGATTGATTTACTAACATATCTTGCCTAATAGTTTCTAGAGAACTTTGCGTACCGACATGTCTTGCATAGGATTTAAGTAATCTCTTAGCTCTTTCTTTATCCCTTTTTATAGAATCCACTCTACTAATATCAGTAGACACAACAGAATCAAAATAATCTATAGCTTGAAACAAAGCTGGCTTTTCATCTAAACCGATTGCTTTTGGCCATCCACCTCTACAAATTATTAAAGTATTTGTCCGATTTTTGTTAAAGTATTTGTCTAATTTTTACTAAAGTATTTGTCCGATTTTTACTAAAGTAATTCCACTTTGATGTTTGCGGCATCAAAAACATCCTTCACCTTGTCAAAATTGCTGCTCATAAGAGTTGCTTCCTTTAGGTTTGGAAATTGCTGTAGCTCTGTCAAGGTTATTTCATTTAGATCAAAGCTTTCATCTTCTCCGTCCCATTGCGGAACAATATTCATATACACATCATTACCGCCGTCCATATAGATTGTTTCTACATAAGGTGCAAGCCTCTTTGGAATTTGCAAATTCTTAAAGAAGTTCATTGCAGGTTCAATGACGGTGTCACTATCTGTATCAATATCTTCTTCTTTATAATGGTCGGCAAAATCATAAATATCAAATTCCGGTTTCAGTAGCTTAAGGTCATACATCAAAACTTGAATAATCGCTAGTTTGAAATTTATATTATTGAAACGAAGCGTATCTTCCGCATTTTCTTCGCTCATAGGGGTCAAATTAGGCTCTTTTGTATCACTATTTTTCATGCTTATCACAAGCTTTGATGCCTCGGATTTAAGGCTTTTGTTCTTATATATAGATGCAACTGTTATAGGTATTATTATAGCAGGTAAGCATACAAATGAACCAACAATGGCAACTCCCAGATAATTATTTCTTGTGTGACTACCTTCAGAAATATTATTCATAAAGTCCGCTGTCTTTGTAAGAATATCCCCTCCACCTAGCATCAATAGCAAAATAAGCTCTAAAGCAAATAATCCGAAGATGATTATTACCATTTTCTTTGCTATTTTTCTACATATTTCCATTTTCATTTCCAAATGGATTAATTCGGCATTTGGTATATTAGAAAACCATTTTTTTGCTCGTTCTTCTTTTGTCATAAGTATTTCCTCTGTAATATTTAGTAGAAAGTTCCTTTATTTGTATTTCACTATCTTCTTCATATAATTTGTGTTGGCTTGAAGAATTGATTATTCTGATGCAGGAATGTGTCCATTATACTACATTAGCTCTTTTTTGTGGCTTACCTTAATCACTATATGATATATATCTATCCAACGCAGTAAACACTTCTTCAAGGCTAAAATATCCAA
>CALIYX010000005.1 GCA_938049335.1 uncultured Clostridia bacterium
AGTTAATCCACATGTTGTCGCCATAATACCCTCCATACGTATAATGAAAGTATCTTTGTACAGGAATATATGTTGCTGTATGTTATGCTATATCTCCTGATATTGTTTTAAGTCGCCTTATATCGTTTTTTATCATTTCATTTATTTTTCATATATATGCAACGATATTCCCTGTACACCATATAATTTTATAGAGCATGCCTTGCTATTCAGTCACTGTCCATTGGGATCAATCCTTTCTAAATACATTTAATACCAGGGTTTTTCTACCTTTATTATAAAAATTCTGTAATACAACTTTTTTATGTATATTTTTAAAATGCGATTTTTCTATTACAAAAATGCTACAATCCTGTTATACTTATACATATAAATGCAAATATGTATTAGTAATAACGCAAAGTTATAAGTATATGAATTTTAAGTGGTATGTCACTTATTTCTTTTCTTAGGTTTATGAGCAAGCCCACAAAATATAACGCAATTAAAGCAATTATGGCGGTGAGCTTACTAGACCTCTTAGCACATATGTGATTGGAGGTTCCACTATGATTTGTACTCGGGAAGATACTAAACTTATCAATGAAATCATGCGAGATTTCACAAACATAACAAAAATTGCAGCTATTTTCGTCAATAATCGTGGAAAAGTATTATCTCAAGAATATAACTTTTCTCCTTTCTGCAAGGTAGTAAGGCGAAACCCAGCCTATGCTAAGCGATGTAATCAATGTGATTTATATGGCGGACTCGATGCGACAAAAGAGCTATCATCTTGTCCTTATCGCTGTCACATGGGACTCATAGATTTTTCGGTTCCCGTTATGAAAGATGGCGCTATTTTAGGCTTTATCATGGCAGGACAAACAAAAACAGAGGATACTACGATCAAGCCGATTTTGCCTACTCAGACAGATTGGCACGAAGACACTAAGCTTCGTGCTTTATATCAAACATTGCCAATTCTTACAGCAGAACAAATTTACAGTGCTACAAAGGTATTACGGATTTTAGTAGAGCATTTCTTTCCATTCAATGATTCAGTAGCAGAAGAGCTACCATATGAGCAATTACCAGACTTTGTAGAATCTGAACGACCTATTAATCGTCCAGAGATAAGAAAAGCTATGCTATACATAGAAAAAAACCTGAGCAAACGCGTATCGCTCAGGAGGATTTCGGAACATATTCATTTAAGTGAGTCCTATTTCTCTAAGATTTTTAAGGCTGATACAGGCCTCTCAGTAGTGCAATATATAACTCTACTCCGTATGCAGGAAGCAAAAAAATTATTGGTCTATTCCCAATTAACAGTTAATCAAATCAGTAAAACCTTAGGATATAATAGAACAAGTTATTTCTGTAAGATTTTTAAAATGGCTACTACGGAAACACCTCATTCGTACAGAAAAAAATATGCTAAACCGATTAATGCATAATCAAAAAACCAAACAATAACTAGCAAACTTTAAGGGTTCTATATTGAAAATAGAACCCTTTAACAATATATAAACCAATTTCTATGCAATAGATAAAAAACAACAAGGCGTAACACCATTTGGTGTTACGCCTTGTTTTGTATTAAAGAGTTAATCTGAGGAGATGTTTTGTGAAATACACTATGTTATTAACGATTCAGTTGATTAGAACGCTGGGATGATTGCACCTTTGTAGTGTTCTTCAATGAATTTCTTAACTTCTGGGGATTGTAATGCTTTAGCTAATTTTTGGTTTGCTCGATAGAAATAGTTACAGGTGCTGATAATTTAGCCTCTAACCAAGATTTTATTCGTCCCAAATCTGCATCAGATATAGTGGATGTAGTATGGATAATTACCATATAGCGACTCGCTTTAGGCTGTTCTAGATTATCTATTAAAGGCATGCCTTCCACTTTGCTTACAAACGGGAATAACGCCTTTGCTTCAGCTTCTGTCGTTT
>CALIYX010000006.1 GCA_938049335.1 uncultured Clostridia bacterium
AGTAAACTGCTCTAGCTTCAATTATGCAAGGCGAAATGATTATATACATCAAGTCCTAGATGTGAACCCTGCTGGTGAGAAATACAATTATGAGCCTCAATTTAGAGAAGAAGCCAGATACATTCATGATAAATATGGCAACAGAATAATTGATCCAAACACAGGAAAAGAAAAAATATTTGCTGCACCTAAATTATCTAATATGAATCAATATGAAAATAATGTTAATAAATTTCAGAAAAAATTTAAGGGAAGAGTTCTATCATGAGTAGTAAATGTAAAAAAATGGGTCTTTGCTCTATCGCAATTATTATAGTACTGATAATGCTTGTTATTATAAGAAATGCATGTGTTAAACCAGATTATATTAAGGAAATAAGAAATAATCATGTGTATTTATGTGGTTTCTATGGTAGATATCCACAAAACCATCAACAAAGATTCTATATAGAATTTAAAAAAAATAAAACATTTATATTAATGGATGATTGTAGTAGAGGAACTATTGATGATTATGATCAGGATGGTGACGGGAGTCATCCGTATATAAAGATTATTTATGGCAAATATGTAATTGATAGAAATAACAGATATATCCTATCTAAGGCTAAATCTGCATATGTTGAATTTAAGGATGTGGGTGCGGTTAACTCGAATGTAATTAATTATTACTATACTAGAACATTCAGTCAATACGAAGTCATGACAGAAAGAGTATTTACAAATAATAAAGGGAACTATATATTGTCGAGAACATCTATGGACACTAAAACCATAGATAAAAAATGGTACTATTACATATATAACAAATCCGACATCAAGAAACTACCTAGTTCAGTAGAGGAATTCCGCAAAAAATTCAAGATGGACAAGAAAGCTGAGCAGGAACGCCTAGCGAAACAGGAGCGTTTAGCAGAGTAAAGTCAGTAGACGATTTTCAGAAAGCTCGTATTCGAGCTTTCTGTTTTCCTTTGGTCGTAACCAAAGTATATGACAACATGTGGTATGCATGGAAAGCAACTTCATCTGTTCAGATACGTAATATCCTATCAGCAGGCTAAATACATAGTGGATAACTACAAAGGCGAACAGACGAAGAAAACTGATAAACTATATAGTCAAAGAGAAAATCTGGAACTGGACAGCAGAGGAGTCTACGAGGTTGCATCTTAAGTCATATAATAATGGTGAGCAATATCCAGATGGACACAGTTATGCAAACGGCGGAATAAATCTCAAAGTTGTTACCAATGACAGATTTCGTTCAGAGTTTATAATTAATGGTGACGGTAAATTTCTCACTCTTTTGGACGAGCGTGCTACTCAGGATGCTAAGGTAAACTGTTCTAGCTTTAATTATGCACGTAGCAATGACAAGGTGCATAGGGTGCTTGATGTGGAGCCAGCAAACCCAACCTATGAACCTCAGTTTAGAGAGAACTCTAAACAAGTTCTTGATAAGAATATGAATCAGATAAAAGATCGTAATGGGAATAGTGTGATATTTGAGGCTCCTAAAAAAATGGAACATAACGATGAAATTATATGGAGAAAGAGAGTAGATGATTTTGAATTGAGGTGTGGATATGGCAAGACTAGTAGAACATAAAAAGATAATTGTTGTTTTCGTAATATTGATTTCTGTAATTTCTACGATCATTGTTATTATGTTGCCAAAAAGAACTACAGAAATAAAGACCGATACCGTGTACATGAGTGGATACTATACTGAATACCCTGATAAAGATGATCCAAGATATTATATTGAATTAAAAAAAGATGGTACATATGTGCTAATGCATGATGACAGTAGGAGGAAACAAGAAGACTATTTTGAAGATGGGTACTGGAGCTATCCAGAGATTGAATACTTATCTGGTAGTTATGAGATAAAAAATGGGAATTATGTACTCACAATGATCGATTCAGCAGGTGTTGAGTTCAAAAATGCAAAGGCTGTAAAAAATAAGAAAATTAATAGATATAGTCATAAAAATTACAAAGATGGGGAAAAAATAAAATTAATGGTTATATTAACAAAAAAAGGAAACTATTTGATGGGTTACCTTGATACCACAGGTAAATCATATGATGAAGAAGATACTTATTACTGGCTGTACAACAAATCAGACATCAAGAAACTACCTAGCTCCGTAGAGGAATTCCGTAATCAGTTCAAGATGGACAAGAAAGCGGAGCAGGAGCGCCTAGCGGAAGAGGCGCGTCTAACGG
>CALIYX010000007.1 GCA_938049335.1 uncultured Clostridia bacterium
GGGTCGCTAGAGTGCGTACGGATTGCAAGAGGCGTCCTGTGGTCAGGTGCAATGAGAACTCTGAAGTCCTCACCTCTTTCTCTAAGTCCCTCAATTATAGGCTTTACTATTCTTGAATCTATGTTCTCTATGCATGCAATTTTGTCCTCGAGCGATCCTGCATGAGATGACTCATCAGGTCCCTCAACATGTACATAGACGA
The DNA here is from genome assembly GCA_938049335.1 of uncultured Clostridia bacterium. Lineage (GTDB taxonomy): Bacteria > Bacillota > Clostridia > Peptostreptococcales > Anaerovoracaceae > Eubacterium_B. The sequence goes on from CALIYX010000007.1 coordinate 203, forward strand.
AGTCATTTCCTCCATCAAAGAGATCTAGCGCTGCCTGAGCCTTACCCTCATAGTTTGTATCAAGGCTTCCCGTCGCGCCTGGAACGATGACGGTTCCAAGTCCAGCGTACATAGCGATGCCTCTGATAAGGTCAATCGCGCTTATAACACTTCCTTTTACGGAGTACTTGTCCTCAAAGTTAACGAGATTAGGTCTCTTTCCCTGTCCCCATATCCAAATTGAGTTTGCTACTGGAAGTCCCTGCTCTCTGCGCTTCTGATTAACCGGATGCTCGTTCATTATGTCGTAGCTTCTTCTCATCATATCGATGAGAAAATCTGCATCCTCACCTTTAGGAAGCCAGTCTCCAACTCTCTTGTCTAAATGATCATGTGGAGGTACCGTCTCATAGTCCGTTCTTCCACCATGCACAAGAAGACAATGTCTATACTGAGTTCCTGTGTAATATCTTAGCTTATCTGAGCCAAACTCTTTGTTCAAAGCCTCAATAAGCTCAGCTGATTCCTCTGATGAAATACAGCCTGCATCGTGGTTTACTATGGTCATATCCTCGTACTTTCCATCACCACTTACCGTGATGAAGTTCGTACGAAAGGCAACATCATCAGGCTCCATATCTATGCCGATGCTGATAACCTCAAGTGGCGATCTACCTGCAAGGTCAGTCCTTGCGTCATATCCCATGAGTCCTAAATTCGCTGCATCGCTTCCCGGTGGAATTCCTGGTGGAATTGTCCTAACCATCCCAACGAGTGCCTTACTTGCTAGTTTATTAATGTTAGGTATGTTAGATACTTCAAGCGGTGTCTTGCCTCCCAATGACGCAATTTCGTCATCTCCTGAGCCGTCTGGCACTACAATCAGATACTTCATACTTAATTAGCCTCCTTAAATTCTTTCATGAATTCTATCAAAGCTTCTACGCCCTCAACAGGCATTGCATTATATATACTTGCGCGCATTCCACCAAGGATTCTATGACCTGAAAGGTTAATAAGACCTCTCTCCTTAGCCTCTGCGATAAATTTCTTATCTAGGTTCTCATCTCCTGTAACAAAGACTACATTCATTAGTGAACGATCCTCCTTGCGAACCGGTGCTTTGTAGAAATCGCTTGAATCGATGTAGTCGTAGAGCATATTTGCCTTCTTAACATTAATCTCGTGAATCTTCTTGATTCCGCCGATTCTGTCAAGATACTTAAACACCTCTCCTGCAATGTAAATCGTAAAGCAAGGTGGCGTGTTGTACATCGAATCCTTATCTGCATGCGTCTTATAATCTAGATAAATTGGAGTATTCTCAGGTGCAAATCCAAGAAGATCTTCCCTGATAATAACAATGGTAACTCCTGCTGGTGCAATGTTCTTCTGAGCTCCAGCATATATCAATCCATACTTAGTCACATCAACTTCCTCTGAAAGTATGCAGCTTGACATATCTGCAACTAGCGGAATATCTCCTGTCTCAGGGATATATGGGAAGTGTGATCCGAAGATGGTGTTGTTTAGACAGATATAAACATAGTCTGCATCCTCTCTGATATCCTCTTTCTTTACCTTAGGAATATATGTGTAGTTCTCATCCTTGGAGCTTGCAATAACCTTGATATCGCCGAACTTCTCAGCTTCCTCAGCTGCCTTCTTCGCCCAGTTTCCTGTTACTATATAATCTGCCTTCTTTGATTTTCTCAAAAGGTTAATTGGAACCATAGAAAACTGAAGCGTTCCACCGCCCTGAAGGAATAGAACCTTGTAATTGTCAGGTATGTTCATAAGCTTTCTGAGATTTGCCTCAGCATCATCCATGATCTGCTGAAAGTCCTTTGATCTATGGCTCATCTCCATAACGGACTGTCCACAGCCCTTGTAGTTAGTCAAATTTGCTGCTGCATCCTCCATCACCTCTAGTGGCAATACGGATGGTCCTGCCGAGAAGTTAAAAACTCTTTTATCCATGTTATTTCTCCTTTAGCTTATATTATATAAATTGAATTAAGTTTCTAGTTATAGACCTTTCTTATTTTATCACTATATTGAAAGCTACGCAATCCAGTGCTATAATAATTTGAATGACTTTAGTGCTATATTTCAGTGAAGCTTCAAGCGAAGCTTTAGGATTAAATATAAATGCTTAGGAGGCTATAAATGTATAAAATTTCAACGCTCAACAAAATTTCCCCAGTGGGCCTAGCCCGCTTTACAGATGCCTACGAGATAGTAGACGGCGCAAACGGAATAGACGGTTCTGCAGGTGTTCTCGTGCGCAGCCAGGCTATGCACGATATGCAATTTGACGAATCACTTCTTGCCATAGCAAGAGCCGGTGCTGGCGTAAACAATATTCCTTTAGAGTCATGTGCTGATCAGGGAATCGTTGTTTTCAATACCCCTGGTGCAAATGCAAACGCGGTTAAAGAGCTCACAGTCGGAGCCTTGATTTTAGCTGCACGAAATCTAGATAAGGCCATTGCTTGGACAAACGCCTTTGCTGGTAAGGAAAGCGAAAACATTGGCAAGGAGGTTGAGAAAGGTAAGAGCAAGTTCGCAGGAAGTGAGCTAAAGGGAAAGACAATCTCTGTATTCGGGCTTGGCGCAATCGGAATCCTCGTGTGCAATGCTGCATCAGATCTCGGTATGGACGTAATAGGATATGATCCTTACCTAGGAGTGCACTCAGCCCTTCGTTTAAACGCATCAGTTAAGATAGAGACTAAGCCTGAAGCTGCTCTGGCAAAAGCCGACTATGTCAGCCTTCACCTCCCATCGCTTCCAAGCACAAACGGAATGTTCAACGCAGAGCTTCTTTCAAACATCAAGCCAGGCGCTGTCTTCCTAAACTTCTCAAGAGATAAGCTTGTTGAAGAGGATGCTATGATAGATGCTCTAGAGTCAGGAAAGATTTCTAAGTACATCACTGACTTTGCAACAAACGGCATTATCGGAAGAGATGATGTTGTTTGCATGCCTCACCTAGGAGCTTCTACAGAGGAAGCTGAGGATAACTGTGCAATGATGGCTGCAGAGGAAATCATGGACTACCTAGAGAACGGAAACATAAGAAACTCCGTTAACTTCCCTGCTGTTGACCTTGGTCCTATCGGAACTCAGACAAGAGTTGCACTCATAACAAAGAACGAGCCATACCCAGCAAAGCTTGCTGCCGCAATGTTCGCAGACAAGAATATCACGGCTATTGCAGGTGCTACACGTGGTGAATACGGCTACGCACTAGTTGCAACAGATGATGAAATAACAGAAATCCCAAAGGTTCCTGAGGTTCTACGCGTGCGCGTTTTGACAACAGACTGATAGTTTTATTTGGGCTATAGCTCAACTTTTATAAAAAAAATTCCGCTATACATGCAATCTTGCACGCATAGCGGTTTTTATTTGCAAATATTTATTTCTCCTTCATATCAGCCCAAACCTTGTTTAGAATGATTCCTAGAACAAACACCCATGAAACAAAGTATAGCCAAAACATCGAAATCGATAAGCTGGCCATAGATCCGTAAAGGATGTTGTTTGTCACTGCCCTTGTTGTATATCTTGAGTAAAAGATTGTAACTAGTAGCATTCCAACTGCGCAGAAAATGGTTCCTGGAACAACACTTCTTGCTTTTAGCTTACACTTTGGCAGCATGTAGTAGTTCATGAATATAAGGAAAAAATATAGCGCTCCTGCAATAGGCCAGCGAAGGAAGGTCCATATCCAGTCGAGCCTGCTGTTTATCTGCAAGCGAGTTGCCAAAAATTCTAGGACTAGCTCTCCGTATCCGAGAACTATGAATATGAATACCATCGCTATTACTGTAACTACTACAGCCATCATCGAGCGAAGTCTATCAAGCCAAAAGTTTCCGAAATCCTGTCCATCAGAATAGCTGTAATTCAGCACTCTCAGCAGTGTAAACTGTATCCTTGAAGCAGCCCAGATGGCCATTATAATTAGGAAAAAGTTTGTTGTCGTCTGTGGCCTGAACTCAAAAATTTTGTTCAGAAATACCATAGCTTCACTAGAAAAATTCTTCTCAAACCAGTTCTGTAGCAAATCTATAGACAGATTAAAAACGCCTAGTAGCTGCGTGAGCAGAACTATACTTGGGAAAATTGATAATATGAAATAAAAGGCTATCTGCTCAGGGATTCCTTGGTAGTAAGGATCCTGATACTCTTTGATGCCTAGGTAGATCATTCGGAAAAACTTTTTCTTGAGAGTCATGTGCTCACCGTTTCTAAATCCCGCCTCTTTCACTCAGCAATCTCTCCATTTCTTCAAGCGCCTTTGCTCTATGGCTGATTTTGTTCTTTGTCTCTGCATCCATCTGCGCAAATGTCCTCTGATATCCATTTGGAATAAACAGCGGATCGTAGCCAAAGCCAAACTCCCCTTCTTCCCTATCTATTATGTGGCCAGGGCACTCTCCCCTTGCCACAAGAGTCTCCCCATCAGGGAAAACTATGGTTATAACAGAAACAAACTTTGCACGTCTATCAGTGTAGGTCACGCCGTCTAGCATGCATAGCAGCTTCTCGTTATTTTTCTTATCATCGGCATTATCACCTGCATATCTTGCTGAGTATACGCCTGGCTCTCCGTTAAGATATTCGACCTCTAAGCCTGAGTCATCGGCAATCGTTATTTCATTGGAGTACTTCATTATTTCATAGGCCTTTTTGTAGGAGTTTTCCTCAAAGGTCTCACCGTCTTCTTCTATTTCAAAATGAGGTATTCCAGCATCATCCCTTGAAATAACCTTCATGCCGTACTTCTCAGTAATTGCAGTTATCTCCTTTATCTTGTGCTCGTTTCTTGACGCAGCAATTATAGTTTTCATTACTTCTCCATATCAAAATTATTTAAAAACGCTAACCATATCACTACTGATTTCCTCAAGTGAACATGCTCCGCACATAGCCATCGTGTCCTCTAGTTCGTGCTTTAGCTTTTCGGCAAGTTCTTTGACAGCTTCGCCTGCTCCTACATAGACTGAACTTACGAAAGGTCTTGCTATGATAACAGCATCTGCTCCAAGCGCTAATGCCTTGAAAACATCTACGCCTGTTCTTATTCCGCCGTCAACAAAGATTTTCATAGATCCGTCGACAGCCTTAACTATATCCTCTAAAACCTCTGCAGTTGCAGGACACTGGTCGAGAACTCTACCGCCGTGATTGCTCACGACTATAGCGCTTGCACCAGCCTCTTTTGCTTTTAGCGCGGCTTTTGGTGTCATTATACCCTTTACTATGAAAGGAACATCAAGAAGCTCAACGATTTCTCTAAGCTGCTCAACCGATTTGCTCCCTGCTGGAGGAGTAAAGTTCTTCAAAAATGGAAGTCCTGCAGCATCTATATCCATGGCTACTGCAAAAGCATTAGCCTCCTTAGTAAGCTCAATCTTCTTCTTAATCATCTCTAGATTCCAAGGCTTAATTGTTGGGATTCCACGTCCCTCAGCTTCCTTAACGGCCTCACAGCCTGAAACCATCTGGTCGTCATCCATTCCATCTCCTGTGAAGGCTGCAATACCTGCCTCATTACAGGCTTTAATCAAAACCTTGTTGAAGCTTCTGTCATCGTATTCATCACTATAGTGCATCTTTACTGCGCCTATAGGCCCTGCGAATATAGGGGCAGAAAAAGACCTTCCGAATATCTCAAAATCAGTACTTATCTGCTTTTTCTCCACTAAAGTGTCCATATTTACGCGTATATCGCGCCACTTATCAAAGTTTCTGATTGCGACATCGCCAGTTCCCTTTGCCCCTGGACCAGGAATGGTATTTCTACAGGCCCTGCCATCGCAAACCTTGCATAGCTTACATAAATTCCCCATATATTTCGTCCTCCGATTCAAATTTACCAAACTTAGATACTTATGTCAAATCACACAGTTTCTCTATTCGTCAAGGGCTCCAAAATTCTCCCTCAGTTCCTTATTAAGCTCAATGTCTGTAATAAGAAGTATCAAACCAAAAATCGGTCCTGCAATTATTAAAATCACCGGAATTAGCAATATCAACATGCTTAATATGTTTGCTCTACTATATAGCCTGCCGTATTGGGTAAGTGGCATCACGGATTCAAAACGTTCTATATACCATGTAACAAACGGACTGCTGTAAGGATACATTACAGCAAGCATATTTAGCACGCTCATCAAAATAAAATATATAATACCAATTATTATGGCGATGCTTCGCACTCTTTTTGCCACAGCCTTGCATATTTTCACCTTTTGATCATCACTTAGATGGCTTAGTCCGGGTTTAATCGAGCACTTCTTCCGCAACCTTCGCATTGCATACTTATATATGTAATGGTTCTTTATATTTCCCATATGCCACCTCTTAATTACATTTTCTCAGTAAAAACATGCTGTATCAAAACTTTTTCTTATAAATATTTTATGCTATAATACATATCATTACAATGAAAATTTGAGGAGAATCATGCTTACCATACTTATTAAAATTCTAGTCATCTTTGCGATGATCTTCGTTGGCTTATTTGCAAATAAGCGAGGTATCCTACCTGCCGAATCAAATAAATATCTCGTAGATCTTTTGATCCTTATCACATCACCTGCGATGATTCTTCATGCCATGGCAACAGGAAAGCTAAATAAGGAGCTATTTAGCGATACGATTACAGTTCTCGTAGGCGCTGCCATATTTTTTACAGTAATGCCTTTGATTGCATTTCTACTAAGCAAGCTACTAAGGAATACCCCTTCAGCAGACGTAGGAGTTCTCATGGTGGTAATGACCGCTGTAAACACTGGATTCATGGGCTTTCCTATAACCAAAGCAATATTTGGAGATTATATTTTCTTCCTGATAGTAATAGCAAACATTCCTCTGAATATCTACTTATATATGATAGCGATATTCCAGATGAATTTCGGTAAGGATAGTAGCTCAGACCTGAGGCAGACCATCAAATCTGCACTCAATCCATGCATAGTTGCAGCACTTCTTGGTGCAGTCATACTCTTTGGAGGCATACATCTGCCGGCACCAGTTATCGACTTTTTCGATCTGATAGGTGATGCAACAATTCCGCTTTCGATGTTCATCGTAGGAATACAGCTTGCCGGAAGCAATGTGATGTCGATACTAAGGAACAAGGACCTTATCATAGCTTCAACGATAAATCTCGTCTTCGTTCCACTTATAACCTTCCTAGCGGTGCACTGGCTACCTATTTCTAATGGAGCAAAGCTGACGCTTGTCTTCTCATCATGCTTTCCTTGTGCAGTTGCATCAGTTGGTGTTGCAGCAAAAGAGGGACACAATGCAGACCTTGTTGCAGAAGGCGTTGCTCTCACAACTACATTCTCTTTGATAACACTTCCGATTGCAGCGACAATATTAAGCAGTATATACGGGATCTAATTTAATACAAATAAAAAAACGCACTGGCTAGATGCGTTTTTTTATTGTGTGAATTGTAAAGCCAAAAGGAAAAATTATTTCTACCGTTTGACGCATATAAAATATGCTATTGCGTTAACTCCTTGAGTAACTCTGCTAAAGCCGAAGCACTGCTACTATGGCAGTGTGCTACAGGAATGCCCTCTTTCTTTGCTGCCGATTTTGCAGCGTTAACCATCTTATGTGACACAGTTCCCGTAAAACATATGAGCATATCTGGAGAGCCAATTTTCTTCTTTATAGCGCCCTTCTCTTTGGTATAAACCTTAGCGCTACATCCATACTCCCCACAAATTTGCTCGTATCTATGGCTCATGCACTCATTACCCCCAATTATTACGACACTCACCTCACGCCCTCCAATCGAGAATTAAAAGTGATATATAGTCCGAGTTAATTGTGATTAAAGCTATATTAAGAAGTAGCTCCACTCATATTAACTTGACAGTCAGTTTTAGTTAGTTATAACTAACTGTATGTCTATGTTAGCAGAAACTAACTCAGTTGTCAACAACTTTTTCAAAAAAAAGAACAGAACCTTTTAAATGGTTCTGTTACTTAAATTTAATTCTTTATCCGATTAGCATTAGTCCTCTATGAGAACCTTTGCTAGTGGTTCGATGTCCTCGCAGTTATACTCTTCGATTCTTCCCTCGTCACAAGCTTTAGCTAGCTCTGGATCAATGCGAAGCTTTGCTACGTTTGTGATACCGTGCTTTGCTGCAATCTCATCAATGTGACTGTCACCAAAGATCTTGTGCTCTCCACCGCAATCAGGACACTTGAAATATGACATATTCTCAACTAGTCCAAGAATTGGAATGCTCATCATATCAGCCATCTTTGTTGCCTTCTCAACTATCATTCCAACAAGCTGCTGTGGTGATGTTACAACTACTATACCGTCAACTGGAAGTGACTGGTATACTGTTAGGGCAACATCTCCTGTTCCAGGTGGCATGTCGACAAACATTACATCAACATCACCCCAGATAACATCGCTCCAGAACTGAGTGATAACTCCACCTAGAACTGGGCCTCTCCATACAACAGGATCTGTCTTGTTCTCTAAAAGAAGGTTAACTGACATAACCTTGATGCCTTCCTTTGTCATTACAGGGAAGAGTGTCTTTCCATCTCCCTCTGCACGTTGATCAAGGCCAAATGTATTAGGAATAGAAGGTCCTGTGATATCGCCATCTAGGATAGCAACGCTCTTACCAGCACGTGCCGCTGCAACTGCAAGCATCGAAGTAACCGATGACTTACCAACGCCTCCCTTACCGCTGACAACACCTATAACCTTTCTAACATCGCTGTTAACATTCATCTCAGCGATTGGAACTCCTGAATCTTTACTTCCGCAGCTCTTTCCGCATGAACCGCAATCACTATTACAACTTGACATAAAATTTCTCCTTTCTGTCTATCATTACTCTATATTGTCTACTAAATTCTTTTCCTAAAACATGCCTAAGCTTTTGAATAGGAAAATCCAAAAAAACATTGTTATACTTGAGAACAGTGACGAAACAATAAGCGAGTTACCCGCCAAAACTCCGTCGCAGTTCATATTCTCTGCCATCGTATATGATGCGATCGCAGAAGGTGCAGCAAATATTGCAATCAAAGTTACAAAATCCGCATCCCTAAATCCCATCAAAGCCGCTACGCCAAGCACTAACGCCGGTACCACTATGAGCCTTCCGACTACAGCGTATGTCAAATTACGACCGCACTCCTTTATCTGTGAAAACTCAAACGATATTCCTAAAATGACAAGCGTCAGAGGCGTTGCAACCGCAGCCATATCTGATACCAGCTTCTCTAGGAAGAAAGGTAGCTTAACTCCTAGCACTAGGCTCAATATTCCAAGCACTGCTCCCTCGAGCATAGGATTCTTAGCAAGCTTAATCAGCATATCCTTTAGGTTTGCCTTACCACCACCGTAATACTCTAGGGTAAGAATTGCAAGTATATTATTAATCGGTATGACTACCGCGATCATAAGTGCCGTAGACGCAAGCTCACTTGCACCACTTATGCTCGAAACTATTGGAAGTCCCATGAGCACAAAATTACTTCGGTATATAGCCTGAATCAAAGAACCTCTGGTCGGATTCGAAGGCTCTACCCTAAGCACGAATATCGTCGTAAGTACATACACAATCAGCACAGCCATTATACCATAAAGCATGAGCCTATAGTTAATCGCTTTGTCAACTCCATTGCTATATATACTGTTGAACATCAAAGCCGAAAAGAATACCTTGAAGGCCATCTTATTCAGCTTGCGATTTTCTTCCTTTGATATGAGACTAGATCTTCTGACCAGCATTCCAATGCCTACAAGAATAAACATCGGCACCACAGCTTCAAAGGCTATTACAAAACTATTTAACATCTCTAAACCTATCTAATACTGCTGCCCGATGAACTCGCAGGACTTACATTCCTCTCTCTCAGGGTTTTCCGGGTCACAGTAGAGCGGTTTAAGACTCAAATTCTCATGGAGTCTATCGCCCATCAAAGACTTAAGTCCAGCAATCTGACAAAGCGTTCCAGCAAAGTCAACCTGCTTTCCATCCCTTAGATCGCGCATTACCTGCCTATATATCTTTGGCATATCCCTATGATAAAAATCGCTATTATACTCGTAGAACTCCTCTAGCTTAGGTAGTTCAACAGGCATATAGAGCGGACAGTATAAAACGCAGTTGTTGCACTTACTACAAGCCCCTTCGTTTATCAAAGGAAATTTCTTTTCGCCCTTGTACTCCATTTTGATTGCAGAATCCCTGCAGCCCACTATGCAGGCCGAGCATCCATTACAATCCTTAATTTTATCCATTATTTGCATGATTTTAGTCCTAAATTTTCTCTACTATTATTTCATTTATACTATTTTTGCTTGTTTTAATCACATAATTTCGCATCAAAGCGATATTATATAAATCGGCCATAAATAGACCTAATCGCTTCTGCATAGTCGGTTGCCGCAACGGCTATGAGAATGCTAATCTGATCTTGACCGTGGTCTATGAGCTTGACATCTATGCGTCTACCTGCAAGCGCTGAAAGCGTTTTGATAACGACTGTTGGCGAGCTTCCTAGCTCTCTTCCAACAACGCCGATAACTGCGATATCTTTGGTTATATCGATTTTGATTCCACTGGCGAGCTTGCGAAGGCTTGCCTCTATCTCAAAGAAGCTGAGGTTAGTTTTCTCAAAGCTATCCTTAGGCACAAGAAGAATAAGTGAATCTATTCCCGCGATGATATTTGTAATCTTAACTGAGCTATCAGCAAAGAAATCTAAAATGCTCTGGCGAAGATTAGTATCGTCGTTTAATCCAGTCTTCTCAAGCTTTATTACCACAAATCCACGCTTACCGGAAATACCTGCGATTTCCATGCTCTCCTTGTAGTACTTCTTATCCTTTACTACTAAGGTTCCCGCAGCCTCTGGATCCATTGTATTTTTGATTATGATAGGGATTCCAAGCTTAACCACAGGCTCAACTACATCAGGATGCATAACCGTAGCACCTAGATATGAAAGCTCTCTAAGCTCCTTATATGTCATAACTGGCACCGTAACAGGGTTTCTAACAATACTAGGATCCGCCATCAAAATTCCCGAAACATCTGTCCAGTTCTCGTAGAGGTCAGCGTGAAGTGCTGCAGCAACAAGAGATGCCGAAATGTCAGAGCCACCTCTGCTGAATGTCTCAACGCTTCCATCCTCTGCAAAGCTTCCGTAAAAGCCCGGTATGACCGCTCTAGGTAGTTTAGCGCATCTATCCGATATGGCCTTTAGGGTTTCATCCATAAGAAGCTTGCCATCATTATCAAAGAAGACTATATCCTGTGCATCGACAAACTGCCACGGCTCGCCAAGATATGCCGCCATTAGCTTTCCGTTCAGGTACTCACCTCGGCTTGTGATATATGCCTTGCCATGACCCTCCTCGAAGATGTCGTGTTCTATCTTTGCAAATTCTGCTTCTATATCAACTCCCGCGCCAAGCTCTTCCTCAATCTCGACAAATCTTTCTTTTATCTCAGCAAGGAGCTCCCTAGCGTGATTCAAGTCTAGGTTTATTCCCCCGCCAACGCAGGTGCTATCTGCAAGCTCAACAAGAAGGTCTGTCACCTTAGTGTCTCTAGCATCGCGCTTTCCCGGTGCAGAAACAACAACAAACCTGCGGTTATTATCAGCTTCAATTATTTCCTTTGCGACTTTGAACCTGTCAGCTCCTGCAAGTGATGTTCCACCAAACTTTGATATAGTAAGGTCGGATTTCTCTAAATCCATAGCCTCACACGCCTCTTGCTGTATGCAATTTATATCGTAAGGTGTCGACTGGTAAACGAAATAGTTCAGCCAGTTTGAGAACAAAAGGTTAGCGCATGAACGCCAAATTACCACTGGCTCCCTGCTAGGATCATCATCAGGGTAGTAGTTACAAGGTACTTTAGGATTTTTGCCCTGCTTTAAATCTCTCTCATACTCCTTCTGAAGCGTATCCGCATCGTACTCTGAGTGTCCCATTATGAAAATCTGCTTGTCATCATTTGATTTAATCGCAAAAATCCCTGCCTCGTCTGACTCTGCCACGACCTTAATATCCTCACAAGCCTCGACAGCCTCGACATCAACATCCGTATACCTAGAATGTGGCACGTAAAAAACATCGTCATAGCCCCTAAAGAGCATTCCCGTCTTGTATCTCAAATGGTGTTTATATACGCCTGAAAGCTTCTCTGGAAGCACGTGCTTCTTGATTCCGTAGTGGTAGTAGAGTCCAGCCTGCGCTCCCCAGCAAATGTAGAAAGTGCTGTGAACGTGCGACTTTGACCACTCCATGATTTCACAAAGCTCATCCCAGTACTCGACTTCCTCAAACTCCATGAGCTCAACAGGAGCACCTGTAACTATCATTCCATCGTAGTAGTTCTGTTTAATCTGCTCAAAATTCTTATAGAAAGCGAGCATATGCTCCTCTGGTGTATTCTGTGATTTATGACTTGCGGTTTGAAGCAGCTCAAGCTCGACCTGAAGGGGCGAGTTTCCCAAAAGTCTTGTAAGCTGCGTTTCTGTATCTATCTTTGTTGGCATCAGATTGAGAATCAAAATCTGCAAAGGTCTGATGTCCTGAGTCATAGCACGGCTATCTGTCATTACAAATACGTTTTCGTTTGTTAGCGTTTCGACAGCCGGTAGATTGTTCGGCACTCTAATTGGCATGCTATACTCCTCCTGATCAAATTTATGTATACATTTCATTATACCCTAAAATCAGCATATCTGCACATAAATTCCCATAACAAAGTCAAAGGAAATTCAAGACATAATGAGAAAATAATGTGAAATCACTTGCACTTAATCAATTAATCGTATATAATATTTTGCGTATATGCGAATTATATTAGTATTGCTAAAGATTAAAGAATAGTGGGGTAAAAATTATGGCAAATATCAAATCCGCAAAAAAAAGAATCAAAGTTATTGACAAGAAAACTGCAAGAAACAGACGTGTAAAGGACCATGTCAAAGAAGCTCTTCGTCAGTTTGACGATGCAGTTGTATCAGGCGACATGAATGTAGCAGCAGAGAAGCTTACTTTAGCAGAAAAGAAGCTTATGCAAGCAGCAGCAAAGGGTTCTATCAACAAGCACGCAGCTTCAAGAAAGGTTTCCCGTATAACAAAGAGATTCAACGCTGCAAAGTCAGCAAAATAAGTCTCACCCGTCCCCACCAGTGTATAAGTTAAATACACATGCAAATGAGCAAATGCGATGGATGTGTCTCCCATCGCCACGTAAATAACGCCAAGGCGTGGAATATGTAAAAGACTTTAACCGAAGTTAAAGTCTTTTTTAGTATTATGAAAAATGTCTATTACACAAAATCGCATTTTAGTTTTACACATTATGTTCAAACTATGAAAAATATTTATCTATGAATTCTTTTAGTGATTCATACTTTCCGCTGTCATTATTCTTCAGCTTTAACTCATCCTTATCCAAAGCATTCATAGAGATTTTATCATTTCCATCGTTTGCTTCACCACTACTTATTTCCCTACTTCCGTATTGAGCACCAAGTATATTGTAGTACCCCGTTTCCTCATTATACATTGCGAAGAAGATATATGTTTTTCCAACTTCAATATCTATATCGCCATCTTCTTTCCATTCATAGAAATTAGCATTTTTATCGATATTTTCGTTTCCTGATTCCTTACGGTGTTTCTCTTCATTCGCAATCATCTCTACAGGGGCATCCTTCTCATATTCAGCTATGGAAATAATTCCTCCCGCTCTGTAATAATTTATGCTATCGCTATCTACACTACCTTTTATGCTTTTAAGCACTCTCATTTTCCCATACTCAGCTGGTATTGGCGAGAATCTTCCGTTTCCTACTGTAGTACTGCAACCATCTATGCTCTCAACCTTTGCTATAAATACATGAGATACAAAATCACGAAGCGCTGGAACATCGCTTATATCGATAACATTATCTGAATCTATCGTTACATGGTTCAGATTTTTTTCGCCTATGCTAAGCTTATCACGATAACTTATACTTGAATTGTTCTCTTGAATATTAGTTACCTTTGCATCTTTTTTACCACAGCCTGAAAGTACAATCAAAAGACACAGCAACAACAAAACTATGCTATATATTCTTTTCATTTTCTTTTCCTCCTATATGTGTTATTCAACTAATATCTACCATACATTTGAACAATTTCGTCATTATCAATTTTTTGGGGTCTTTCTACTTGTCTTCCTTTTCCAGTTTGGCACATAATACTATACTTATTATTAGTATGTGCCAACCCCAATGCGTGACCTAATTCATGGGCAGCAACACCATCATGGTTTATTGATTGATCATATTTGTATTTATCATTAAAAAGAATTTGACAATATAAATAGTTTGTACTCGGACTTTGACTATTATTATTGCTATCAAAAAAAGCTGTATATGCTATTGTATAGTTGTTTTGATAATATGTATAATAATCAACTGTACTTCCATTAGTGCTTGAGACTGGAATAAGATAAATTGGATTATCATATCCTGTGTACATCCAATTATGTGATGCATTACTTATATTTTGTGTATATGCACTAGCTCCACCATTTACCGTATATGCCATATTTCTAGGTCCATTTATAAGTTTTCCACCAAATTTGGCTGCATGTACATTTTCTACCATAATACATACCAAAATTATCACAGCAAAAGCTATGACGAAGAGTTTGTGTTTCCTTTTAATTAACATATCCGTAATCCTCCATCTAAAACATTTAAGAGTTTATTTAGAAATTAGACATACAGTTTTAACTATCCTACTTTACATAAACATTTTCACCACTTCTCTCATTATTTTCCAAACACTAATTAAACTAACTTTTATTATATGATATACCACATTTATTCAGAAATCAAACTTTTTTTAAAATATTGAGAAATTCATTATGTATTGCTTAATGATTTGCAAAAAATATACCTAACATGGTATCATTTTATTTGCATTAGTTATTCAAAATGCAAGAGAACATAGTAAAGAACGAAAGAGGTTATGGCACTTTGCTTTGTGCCGATTTGGTATTATGACAAAAGAAAAAACAATTAAGCAAAAAAAACTATGGCAGAGAATTCTTAAGTACTTGCTTTGCCTAATTCTAATAGTGATTTTAAGCTTCGCTGCACTCATAGGATATCTAACTTTGACAGAATTTAACCCTGATAAGGAAGTGCCTGTTCCGCTCACAGGAAAAGGCCAAACGGATTTTGTAGATAAGTCAAAGGAAATGACTGCGGTTTCTTGGAACATCGGCTACGGTGCTCTAGGCAAAGACGCAGACTTCTTCATGGATGGAGGAAAGAGCGTTAAGACAGCTGATGCGGATGGCGTAAATAAGAATTTAAAAGCAATTTCATCCGAGCTAAACTCACTTGATCTGGATTTTATCTTACTTCAGGAGGTAGATGAGAACTCAAGCCGAAGCAGTGATATAAATGAAGTATCCGAAATTCAAAATAAACTACTTAAGCAAAAGTATCAGTCAAGCTTTGCCAAGAACTTCAGTGTCAAATTCATTCCTTACCCTATTCCACCTATTGGAAAGGTTAATTCAGGTATACAGACGCTAAGCAAGGTGAACATTAAGGACTCGACAAGAGTTCAGCTACCTTGCCCATTTGAGTGGCCTACTAGAGTAGCAAACCTCAAGAGATGTTTGACCATAAATCGCTTGCCTATAAATGGCTCGGATAAGGAATTAGTCATTGTAAACCTTCATTTAGAAGCCTATGACAATGGTGCCGGAAAGAAGGCACAGACTGAGATGTTAAGAACTTATCTTCAGACTGAAGCTGACAAAGGAAACTATGTTATCGCTGGTGGAGATTTCAATCAGACTTTCTCAGGAACTGACACATCTATAATTAAACAATTCGACGGAACATGGAAACCACCTGTTCTAGATACGGATAAGTTCGATAGCTCATGGCAGTTTTTGATGGATACTAAGACAGCAAGTTGCAGAAGTCTTGATAAACCACTTACAAGCCTAGACACAAATAAGTTTCAGTTCTACATCATCGATGGATTTATTGTTTCATCAAATGTAGAGGTAACATCGCTTGAGACAAAGCAAATGGGTTTTGAGAATACTGATCATAATCCAGTCGTTCTAAAGTTCAAACTTAAATAACAAAAAAGGGGGCTATAGGACAAAAAGTGTGTGTAAAAACCGACATAACTGTTGATATTTCAATAGTTATGTCGGTTTAATCTTTTTTGAAAGAAGATTGAGGGTGGACAAAAAGTGTGTGTGAAAACTCTTTAAAATATTGGAATTTCAATGATAAAACGTGGTATATCTTCCTTAGAATTAGTGTTCTTGGAGGAATATATTATGAAGCAGGTAAATTGTCCAATTTGTAATTGCAAATGTATAAAACACGGTAAGATAAAATCTGGCTCTCAAAGGTGGTTTTGTAAGTCTTGTAAGTTAGCGTTTACGCCAAAGATAGACAATGATACTAAACAGCTTCAGCAGTTCCTAGCTTGGTTATTCAGCAAAGAAGTACAAAGTAATATGTCAGGTGGTGGACGAACTTTTAGAAGAAAGACCTCCAAGTTTTGGGATATATGGGTTATGTCACCAAAGATAGAAGAATCAAAGGATGTGCTGTATTTAGATGGCATATATTTATCACGAAAATCGTGTATTTCGATATGTTGTGACAAAGAACATGTATTAGGTTGGTACGTATGCAGATATGAGCATTCAGGAGCTTGGGAGGCTCTAATGAGTCGTATAGCAGAACCTAAGGTGGTTGTATCCGATGGTGGTAAAGGATTTAGAAAAGCACTTAAGAGAAAGTGGCCAAAGGCAAAGCATCAAAGATGCGTATTTCACGTGTTTTCACAGGTTAAAAGATATACAACAAGTAGACCAAATACTTTAGCCGGGCTAGAGCTTTATGCACTGGCAAGGGATTTGTTTGATGTTAAAAGTATTGAAGACTCAAAGATATGGGTTGATCGTTTTACAGGTTGGATTGTCAAGCATAAACGTTTTTTAAGCGAAGTAACATATGATGAAAATGGGAAACCAAGGCCTAAGCATGAAAGACTGATAAAGGCTGAAAAATCAATTCTAAGACTGCTTAACGATAATACTCTATTCACGTATCTTGATGAAGAATTAAGGGCTGAGTTTAAAGTCCCATCGACAAACAATCGAATTGAAGGGGGTGTAAATGCTTGTCTTAGGGAGATGCTGCATAACCATAGGGGGTTATCTGTTGAGAGAAGAATTAAAGCGGTTTTTTGGTGGTGCTATATGCACTCACCAAAACCGCTTTCTGCTTCTGAGATATTAAAAACAATGCCTACAAACAAGAGCATAGATGATATTTACAAGAAGATGACTGCCAAGAAACAACTAGAAGATACTATTCCTATGTGGGGTGATGCAGTTGTATGGAGCGAGCTGCATCATTCGAGCAATTATCCGGTGTATTGGGATTAGTCACACACACTTTTTGTCCTATAGCCCAAAAAAGGGCTTTTAGGTCGCTTGACCTAGATGCCCTTATTTTTTACTTTATTTACTTGCAAACTTAGCAGCAATTTCTGCTGCAGCCTTTTCGTCGCCCATCCAGCTTTCCTTACCCTTTGAGCGCTCGAGGTATCTCTCATCGCCCTTGCCGAGTACCAAGACCATATCACCAGGCTTTGCCATGGCTATGGCCTTTGATATAGCCTCATATCTATTATCGATAAACTCGTATGAATCCTTTGGCATTTCTTTCGCTATCTGCTTAGCGATATCGCAGGCCTTCTCATCTCGAGGATCCTCTTCCGTCAAAATTATATGGTCGCAGTTTTCGCTCGCAATCTTACCAAGAACCTCGCGCTTTTCCTTATCACGCTTTCCTGCAGAACCAAAGACAGCATAGAGCTTGCCGTCAGCTCTCTTTACACTGCGAGCAAACTCAAATATCTTATCAAAGCCATCAGGTGTATGAGCATAATCGACAATCAAATCTATACCAAGCTCGTTCTCTACACGCTCCATGCGTCCGTCGACCTGTTTCACATCTACGCAAGCCTCTATAAGCTTTTCCATCTCAAAGCCCTGACAGTGAAGACCTGCAATAGCAGCTGTCAAATTTGCAATATTATAGGCTGCCGCTATGTTTGTCTTAATGTGATATCTTGCGCCTTCGGACTTTCCACAAGCCTTTTCGGAAAGCACAAGGTCAAATTCAGAGCCTCCAGCACTCATGCTTAGATCCTTAATTTGATAGTCAGCGCCCGCACTCATACCGTAGCTCAAAACCTCACATTTACATGCTTCCTTCAGCTTGTCAAAGCTATCATCATCGAGATTAAGTATGGCTTTAGCTTCTGGCTTAAGACCTGTAAAAAGGCTCTTTTTCGCCTCAAAATACGCTTCCATCGTCTTGTGAAAATCCAGGTGATCCCAGGTGAAATTCGTGAATATGGCTACATCAAAGTCAAGTCCCTCAGTTCTTCTAAGTGCAAGTCCGTGAGAGCTCACTTCCATGGAAACGCTCTTCATGCCTGCTTTCTCCATCTTTGATAGATAGTCGTTTATCTCAATTGCATCCGGAGTCGTAAGGCTCGGCTTTTCATCTACATCGCCGTATCTAACAGCAATTGTTCCCATATATCCACAGCCCTTACCGCAGACCTTCTCGTGAAGGTCCTTGATTATGCAAGTCGTTGTGCTCTTTCCATTAGTTCCCGTCACACCATACATGGTCATCTTAGTGCTTGGATTTCCGTAAAATACACTGCTGCATCTTCCGATTTCACCAATCACATCATCTCTATATACGTAGGTGATGCCCTCGCGCTCATCCTGCTTGTCACTGCAAACAATTGCAACTGCACCTTTTTCTATCGCCATAGGAATGTAGGCATGTCCGTCAGCCTCAAGACCCTTTACGGCAAAGAAAAGACATCCTTCACTGGCCTTCCTGGAATCTATAACAAGGGAAGCAATATTCTGCTCCCCCTGCTCGCTTCCCATATATTCATTAAAAAGCTTTTCTAATTTCATCTTTCCCTACCTACTGCTCTCGTCATCTGCAAGTATAGGTGCATCATATTCAAAAGCAGGCATAAGCTCAAGTTTGAACTTGTTCATCTTGCGTTTTCTATCTATCAAAGCCTTGATTTCTGAATCCTCACAAACTCCTGTGCGAAGATATTTATCTAGGGTTTCGTAGCTAAATCCTAGATTCTGCTCGTCTGTAAGACCCGAAAGCCCATCGATTGGAACCTTGTCAACTAAAACCTCTGGTAGACCAAGCTCTCTTCCTACAGCCTTAACCTCCTGAACTGTAAGTCTAGATAGCGGACTGAAGTCTCCAGCTGCATCGCCGTAGCGAGTTGAATATCCAACCCAGTCCTCTGAAAGATTACAGGTATTTGCAACTCTTCCGTTAATCGATTGAGAAACCGCATAGGTCGCAGCCATTCTCAGTCTCGCAGGAAGGTTGGTCAAAGTCTGCTTGCTCACCTCTACTGGAAGCTTCTCCTTAAGCTCTCCGGTCAGGCCTTCAAAAGAATCCTTGATATTTATAATCGCATGCTCTATGCCAAGATGGTTTACAAGTAGCATAGACATATCTATGTCAGCCTGAACACCGTTTGGGAGCAAAACTCCAAACACTCTGTCCTTGCCAAGTGCTTCAACACATAGCGCTGCAGTCACAGAGCTGTCCTTTCCTCCACTAATTGCAACTACTGCCTTGCAGTCCTTGCCATTTGCATCAAAGAAAGCCCTTATCCATTCAACAATTCTGTCCTTTGTTTTCTGTGCATCAAATTCGTACATTATTTCCTCCACGCCTTCTATCTAGGAATGTCTCCACCTGATAGATGCTCATCATAGACAGCTCTTTCTCCACCTATGAACTTAGGTCTTGTTCTAGCGCAAACAAGATGTGCTTCACCGATCTGCTTCACAGATATGCGCACAGGAACAGCAACCGCTCTCAGATGCATTCCAATCAAAGTATCGCCTATATCCATGCCGGCATCTGCTTTGATGTATTCGACAGCGACTGGGTCCTTAAACTTCTTGTAGCAAGTAACCGAAAAAGATCCGCCTGCGTGAAGCTGAGGCACAACATTTACGATTTCTTCATTTCCTCGCAAAGCTTCCCTCTCCACTATGATGGCGCGGTTTAGGTGCTCGCAGCACTGGGCAGCAAGGTAAACGCCTCTTTCTTGTAGCGCCGGGTATATGGCTTCATAAACTGCCTCTGCAGCGTTTATGTCTGAGCCTCTACCTATGCTCTCACCCTTTATTTCACTGGACGAACAGCCAACAACAAAGATGTCGCCTGCCTTCAAATGCGTTTTTTCTAACAGCTCTTTGATAGCCTCTTCAGCTTGTTTCTTTATCTGTTCGTATGTCATTTCTATCTCCTATTCTACTGTAACACTCTTTGCTAGGTTCCTTGGCTTGTCTATGCTTTCGCCCTTCTCTTTAGCTACATAGTACGCAAATATCTGCAGCGGTACTACTGAAAGAAGTGGTGAAACCTCATCATCACAGCGCGGAATGTATATGGTCTCTGAGCTTGCATCCTTTATCTGCTCGTTGCCTGCTTTAGCAATCGAAACAACATGCGCAAGACGAGCCTTAACCTCGATGATGTTTGAGTACATCTTCTCAAAGAGTCTATCCTGTGTCGCCATAGCAACAACTACTGTATCTGGTTCCATCAAAGCGATGGTTCCGTGCTTTAGCTCACCTGCAGCAATCGCAAATGAATTGATGTATGAAATTTCCTTGAGCTTTAGTGAACCTTCGTATGCGACTGCAGAGTCTAATCCTCTTCCTATGAAGAAAACCTGAGTCTTGTTGTAAAGTCTCTTTGCAAGCTTTTCGATATATGGAGCTTCCTCAAGGATTTCCTGAATCTTCTCCGGAATCTGCTGGAGCTCTTCAAGAATGAACTTACGATACTCATCTGTAAGTGTTCCTCGTATATCTCCAAGATAAAGTGCTATCAAATACATGCAAACGAGCTGAGTTGTGTATGCCTTTGTTGATGCAACAGCAATCTCAGGACCTGCCCATGTATAGAACACATCGTCTGATTCTCTAGCAATTGAGCTTCCCACTACATTGACAACGGAAAGGACCCTAGCCCCCTTTTCCTTAGCAAGTCTTAGCGACATCAAAGTATCTAGAGTCTCTCCTGACTGGCTTATTGCGATGAAAAGAGTCTTCTCATCGATGAAAGGATCACGGTATCTGAACTCTGAGGCTACATCAACCTCAACAGCAATGCCCGCCATCTTTTCAATCACATACTTACCCACTAGACCTGCATGGTAAGCAGTTCCGCAAGCAACGATGTATATCTTATTGTACTTGTCGAGCTCTTCCTTTGTTAGGTTGATTCCGTCAAGCTTAATCTTTCCGTCTTCGTCGATACGACGATTTAGAGTTTCTGCGACAACCTTAGGCTGCTCGTTTATCTCCTTAAGCATGAAGTGCTCGTATCCGCCCTTTTCGGCGTCCTCTACGCTCCATGTAATCTTCATGGCCTCACGCTTAACTTCCTTACCATCCTTGTCCTTGATAGTTATAGAATCAGGTGTGCAGATTACCATCTCATCGTTTTCAATCAAAAATATATCGTTTGTGTACTTCAGCAAAGCTGGAATATCCGAAGCGATGAAATTGCTCTTCTTGCCAAGACCTGCAATCAAAGGTGCTTCCTTACGGTAAGCAACTATCTTGTCAGGAGTACCCTCTGCGATAACGCCTATAGCGTAGGTTCCGCGCATTTCCTTTGTTGCATCGTAAACAGCCTTCTCAAGGTCTCCGCCGTTTGCATTATACTTAACTCCAACAAGCTGAGCGATAACTTCACTATCCGTCTCTGACTTAAACTTGATTCCGTGCTCATTAATGAGTGTTTCCTTGAGCTCTACATAGTTTTCTACGATTCCGTTATGTACAAGCGCAACTCTTCCACTCTGATCCATGTGAGGGTGTGAGTTTACATCCGATGGTGCACCATGTGTTGCCCATCTAGTATGTCCTATACCGCAGGTTCCCTTTGGAACTCTGCCTGCTATCATGTTCTCAAGGTTTTTGATCTCACCCTTGCACTTGTTTAGCTCTATACCCTTATCGCTTAGAATAGCTATTCCTGATGAGTCATAGCCTCTATATTCCAATTTCTTTAGACCTTCTATGATTTTGCCAGCGGCTTCATCATATCCTACATAGCCTACTATTCCGCACATAATACATTCCTTCCTTGTCTCCCAGGAAAACTAGTATTCCCAGTTCAATTTAAATTAGTGAAACTTCCTGCTAATAAGCGCAGCAAGGTCTTCAGCTAATTCGTTTATCACTTCTGTGTCCTTGCCTTCAATCATGACTCTAACGAGAGGTTCTGTACCGGATGGTCTGATAAGAACGCGTCCGTCTTCTCCAATTTTCGCCTCTACGTCAGCAATTTTCTGCTTAACTTCCTCGTCATTCATGAAAATTTTCTTATTGTCATTGTGTACTCTTGCATTTACCAAAACCTGTGGGAAGAGTTCAATTTCCTCAGATAGCTCCGAAGCTTTCTTGCCACTTGCCACGAGTGCCTTGACAAACTGAAGCGATGAAAGAGTACCATCACCAGTCGTAGTGTAGTTCTTAAAAATTATATGTCCTGACTGCTCACCACCGATTACGCTACCTGTTTTTAGCATTGACTCTAGAACATATCTATCCCCAACACCTGTAACTTCTATATCAGCTCCTATAACTTCCTTGACATATTTGTGGAAGCCTAGGTTGCTCATTACCGTTGTTGTAACCTTGTTAACTCCTAGCTCGCCAGCGTCCTTGAGCATCTTTGCACAGATACAGATAGTTCTGTCTCCGTCAATTACATTGCCCTTCTCGTCGACTACTATGAGTCTATCTGCATCTCCATCATATGCAAGTCCAAGATCAGCCTGACAGCTTATAACCTCGCGCTGGAGCTTCTCTGGATGAGTTGATCCTATAGCCTCGTTGATATTGATTCCGTTAGGCTCATCACCTATAACCGTAACATCTGCTCCGAGCTTTCTGTAAATCTTAGGTGCTATTTCAAAAGCAGCTCCATTCGCACAATCTAGTACTATCTTCATTCCCTCAAGACTTATATCTATTGTCTCAAGAAGAGAATTGCAGTATAGCTCAGTTGCTGATTCCTCAGCCTCTAGGCACCTGCCGATTTGATCGCCTGTAACATGGGAATTTGCATCGATACCTCTCATAATGATGTCCTCAATTTTTTCTTCTATCGAGTCATCGAGCTTATATCCTTGCCCATTAAAGAATTTGATTCCGTTATATTCAAATGGGTTATGAGATGCGGATATAACTATGCCTGCATCTGCACGATAATATCTTGTTAGATAGGCAACCGCAGGAGTTGGTATTACTCCGACTTTAATTACGTTTCCGCCGACTGCGAGTATTCCAGCTGCTAGAGCATTTTCGAGCATATCTCCAGAAAGCCTTGTATCCTTACCTATAACGATTACGGGTCTTTTGTTTCCTTGGCTAAGTACAGCTGCACCAGCCTTGCCTAGGTTAAATGCAAGCTCTGGTGTCAGTTCGGAGTTTGCCACACCTCTTACACCGTCGGTGCCGAATAATCTACCCATATCTCTTCCTTCCTAGCTATTCCTAAAAGCATTTTACTTGCTGCTCACCTTAACATTTACAAACTGCGGATCTAATGTCACAGAGAAATTCTTCGTGTCTCCGCTTACGCTGAGCTGGATTTGGTTATCGCCTCTTTGGGCATTTGATACATCTATTATTAGCTCAAAATCACTTGACTTGAGCTTTTCCACCGCATCCTCATCTCCTGTAACGGATAGGTTTACAAAGGATAAATCCTGAATCTCATACTTGAGATCACTTTGTTCGCCTGTAATCTTAATATCGCCCTTGCCAATCTTAATAACTTTTTCGCCTAGCTGAGTTACGGTTACCTTTACAACGAGATTTGTGTTCTTCTCGGATATTGTAACTCCCTCTGGAAGCGATGAGAATTCGAGTGCTATATCCGTACTCTTAGAGATATTCGAAATATCAACATCATCTGCGCTTACACTGCTTATTGATTTTATGACATCCGCTCTTCCGGCTATGATAACCTTCTTTGGAACCGTAGTTTTACGAGTCGCCCCATCTGATGAATAATCACTTATCGAAACCTTTAGGGTTACAGTCTTGGTCTTTGATAGTATCGAGGTTACCGATGTTGATTTCTTAGAAAGCGTTACATTCTCGACCTTATTACCCTCTTTGCTAACTGGTATGAGCTTGCATGTGTTTGCACTCTCCACATCCTTGACTCTAGATGCATCAACCGTTCCTCTTGCATAACTTACAAGCTTAACGATTGATTCTGCACCAGTTACCTCTACTTCGTCATTCTGTATCGAGACTGTGGTTCCCTCTTCATCATCACTGAATGAACCATTGTAAACAATCCTTACCGGCACATTCTTGCTAACTAGGGATTCTACCATTACCTTGATACTGTTTATGCTCTTGTTATTTATGGTTATTCCATTAGGAACTCTAACGGATATATTCACCTCATTTTCGCCCTTCGATGCCGAGGCCAAATCAACTGACGCTGTGATATCTCCTGCCTTTAGCTTTGCAATCGCAGTTCTTGAGCCGCTTACCTCTATGTCTAGCATTTGTGATGTCATCGAGCTTATGGCTAGACCTCTATCTGCAAGTACATCTGTATGAAGGGTTGTTATCGGCACATTATGAACTGTCTTAACCGATGAAGGATCAAGCTCTCCAACTACGTATATCCACAGTGCTATCGCTATCGCTATTGCTATTGCGACATTTAGACGCTTATTTCTTGTCATTCTGCTTGCCTCCTACCACATTCTTGAGAAATGATATAGGTTTCTTCTCAACAGCTTCGTTAGAGAGATAAAGATTGAGAAGTAGCTTCTCAAGTCCTTTGCTATCTAGGAATCTAGTGAGTCTTCCTCCCTGAGCAACAGAGATTACTCCGTTCTCCTCGCTGACGATGATAGTCACCGCATCGGAGTTTTCGGTTATTCCTATACCTGCCCTATGCCTTGTTCCAAGATCCTTATTTAGGTCCTTGTTATCCGTTAGTGGCAAAACACAACCTGCTGCATATATTCTATCTCCACGCACAATAGCTGCACCATCGTGAAGAGGTGCACCCTTGTAGAAGATATTTCCTATCATCTGAGCAGAAATCTCTGCATCTATAACCGTTCCAGTATCTGCGATGTCTCCAAGAGAAACTTCGCGCTCAATGACAAGCAAAACACCTGTCATCGTTGCAGAGCATTCATCTGCAGCTTTGACAAACTCGTCTACTATCTCTTTAGATTTATCGCTGTTGAGTCTGTTGAGTTTATTAGGCATGAATCTTCCGCGACCCATATACTCGAGTCCACGTCTGAGTTCTGGTTGGAACAAAATGATTAGGGCTACGACTCCGATAGTCATAGTTCCCCTGAGAATCCAATTAAGTGTGTATAGGTGTAAGACATCAGAAATTAAGAATGCTGCTACTAAAACAAAGATACCCTTTACGAGCTGTTGAGCTCTAGTTTCTCTGATAAAATCGAGTACTTTGTATACGATTAGAGCTACGATCAGGATGTCGAGAACGTCTTTAATTCCGAATCCCGTCGTGAGGTTTGTAATAAATTCCTTCATGCCTTTGTCCCCTTTGATATTTTATACAATTTTACTAAAAAACTTGCCAAAATTCAATAGTTTAGCCCAATAAAAAGACCGCGCAGCAATCGAATTTTCGATTATGACACGGTCTTTTCACAACTATTTCACAGTAGGCTCATCGCAAAATCAAACATCTTGATTTTACTCCCGCCCCGTTTATTAAATTATCTATCGAAATCTCAAGGATTAACATGCTCTAGTGCTTTGTCTCAAGCAAACCATAGTTGCCATCTTTTCTCTTGTAAACGACATTTACCTTGTCGGTCTTGTCGTTTAGGAAAACAAAGAAATCATGGTCAATCATTTCCATCTCAAGAGCCGCTTCCTTCTCGTCCATTGGCACCAGATCAAGAACCTTGGTCTTAACAATGTGCTTGTCTACTATGCTGTCCTTAGCAATGTCAGGAATTGCCTCAAACTTAACCGACCTATTATCGTGATATCGCTTCTGCAATTTACCCTTGAGCCTTGACATCTGTGAAGCAAGCTTATCTGTCGCCTTATCAATGCCCTCGTAAATATCATCACAAACCTGTTCTGTTCTGAATCTTGCACCCTTAGCATTTATATTAACCTCAATCTTGTCCTTGCCTCTCTCCTGCGAAAGAACAATATTGACATCAATATCGTCGGAAAAATACTTGCCTAGTTTCTCGAACTTCTTGTCAATGGTCTCTTCTAAATGCTTGTAGGTGTTGAAGTTTTTCCCTGTAATTCTGATATTCATAAATGCCTCCTTTACTGCTTTGCTATAAGGATGTACAGTTATGCATCATAGCAAAGCTACGATTTTCTATATTATACCACCTTTTTCGTAAAACTACTCTATGAATTGTGAAAAGATTTTAATTTTTATGTGAAAAATTTTTGAGTATAAAAAACAGCACTTTGTTTGCCTGACCTGGTCTTTGCCCCCACACTTGCCTTGACCGGAGTTTCTCCGAGGACTTACTTCTAAACTATGCCATGATCGCCGCGAGCTCTTCTCACGGTTTACGTGGATCCCTTCGCCCATAGCTGGCATGGATCTTCCTCCACAGACACAAACAAAATGCCGTATCTAATTATTATCAAAATCTCAGCGCTTTGTCAACGAAAAGAGGCTGGCTAAAATAGCCACCCCCTCTTCATTGGACTTATTAAGATTACCTTTGCTTTGCTGCCATGATTATTTTATATATAGCTACTAAGCCTGCGATTGCAAATACAGCTATGAAGATCAGATAATTTGGAAGCTTATCCGCTTCTTTTTCATCCTTGCTTTCAGCACCGTTATTTAAAACTGCCTTGTTCTTTGCATTTTTATCAGCAGCCTTTAGCTCTGTATTTTTCTGATTTTCATCAGCCTTCTTAACTGTATCAGTATCCGTCTTCTTCTCAGACGCTATAGACTTATCTAGATTCTGACTCACTTTGCTAGCCTCACTTCTAGGAGCGACAACGCTATTATTTGTTCTTGTTTCTACAGCTGGCTTAGTCGGTTCAGCCTTACTTGTATCTGGCTTCTGAGGTTCTACTGGCTTCGCTGGCTCGGTCTTACCTGGAGATGGCTTCTCAGGATCTACAGGCTTAGCTGGCTCGGTCTTGCCTGGTTCTGGTTTCTCAGGCTCTACAGGCTTAGCTGGCTCGGTCTTGCCTGGCTCTGGCTTCTCAGGCTCTACTGGTTTAGCCGGCTCGGTCTTGCCTGGCTCTGGCTTCTCAGGCTCTACTGGCTTAGGCTCTTCCTTCATTCCTTGTTTGAAGCTTGTTTCAAAGTTATTTATCGCCGCCTGCAAATCAGCCTTTGCCTTGTCGACTGCTTCCTGTCTTACTCTTGTATTTTTATCTACAGACTTTGCTGCTGCAATCGCACTATCGAGTGCGATTGCAGCCATAGCCGTCGTCCACTTATCCTTTGGCTCTATGTCCTTACCATCAGAGCTTATTTTGATGTTATTCTTTGATTCCTCTGCGGACCTGATTGTGTTTTGGAGCTCTGTCTTATCGACAACTATTTTTTCTTTTGTCTGGTAAACGAATTCAACTACATTATCTGTGCTTGTTATCGTCTTACGCACATCCTCCTGAGGTCTGATATGTCCCTCTATGTATGGCGCGCTGTTCTTGCTGAAAACATACTCCTTGCCATCTCTAAAGAAGTTTTCTCCGATTATAGCATTGGCAAGCTTTTCTTGCTTGAATATTTCTGTTGCTGTGTTTCCTGAATTAGTTCCATTTGAGCCTCTATAGCTATTTAGGAAGCTATTGTCTCCAGCTCCTAGACTCACCTTTCCATACTGCTCGTATGTAGTGTTGAAATTGCATCCGTAAACCACATCATCTTCGCGTATGCTCTCGCCGAACTGATTCACGTATTTAATTGTAACAGGTACAGGATTTACAACACCGCCAGTATTAAACGCCGTTGCAATACCGCTCTTATCAAATACTTGGACATATCTTAGCTGACCTTTGTACGCAGATCCCTTTGCTTTCTCGCTGAAGTTCTTGTAGAAAACTCCGTTTGCAGTCATTGGCAGCTCTTTTAACGTGCTTGGAAGAGTAACTTTTTCTATCAAATTGCATCCGAATGCACCCTTGCCTAGCTTCTCAAGTCCTTCTGGAAGCATTAGCGCTTTGATGTTATTCATGCTGAATGCGTCTTCTCCAATCTCCTTTACACTGCTTGGCAATGTAAGCTCCTCAAGACTTGCGGACATGAAGGCCGAATCACCGATTTTAGCGAGCTGTGAATTCTCTTCAATGCTTAGTTTTATAAGTGTTTTATGACCTTTGAAAGCCTCTGCTTCTATACTCTTTACGCTCGCAGGAATGTGAAGCTCTGTTATGGAATTTTTTACATTTGAGCCCCAAAGCGCATGCTTGAACGCATTCTTATCTATCTTTTCGACAGGAACCCCATCTATGCTGGCTGGGATTTCGAGCACATTAGGATTGTCATAATTCTCACCGTCTTTAAATCCTTTTAGCGTCTTAGATTCCTTATCAAAGTTCCAAATCGCTGCTTCCTTTGAACCCTCATCCTTCTTTGTTAGAAGAACTCTATGCTCTCCGCGCTCCTTAGGTACGAAGGCCTCAAAGAGGTCCTCATATCCATCCGCACTTGCACTTATATAGTAAGTCTTGTTTTCCTCGAGATTGTAGTCATACTTTGCGTCGAGATTGTATACGATTTTCTTTCTTGCCTGATCCTCATAAACACTCAAAGAGAGGTTGCTCATGCCCTTTTGAATTTCCTGATTGCTATCCTTATCAAAGACTTTGACCGAAACTCTTACGGCTTTATTTTCGAGTTTTGGTGCCTTTAATATGATTTTGATATTTCTCTCAGCTATCGCATCCACCTTACCCTGCTGAACGTGGGTGCTTATGGAGTTCTTTCTAAACAAAGCAAGCCTTGCATTTACAACAATATCCTGCGTCTTAGGTCTCCTTTTTATCTTAATCGTGTTCTGGCTTCCATTAGGAGCGGTCTTTGCATCAAGCGCGCTTCCATCAAAGAAAACCGTCGCCCTATACTTATCAAACCTGTTGAAATTGAAGTTTAGACTTGTAAAATCAGCCTCATTTCCGACCGACATCTTATAGCCTATGGTGTAGGTTAGACCGTCGTCACTCTTCATCCTTCCATATTCCTTTTCGGGATTCCATGTACCCCCATTTGTAATCAGGTAGCTGTTTCTACCTGCCATGAATTCATCCAGTGCCTTATTAGCCTCGGATATTTCTGTCTCGGAATAGTTTTCGCCATTAGCATATGCGAAGTCCCTAGGCATACTTGCAGTCAAAACGAGCATAAGCGTTAGAAATACTACTGCAAACCTAGCAAAATTCCTTTTTCTTACTGTAAACACCTTTTCCTCCCATTTCTATCTACAAGCGCATAAAAAAACAACCTTACGAGGTTGCAAAATAATCGGCATCATAATAGCAGTCTGCACAAATCCTTTCCATCGCTCGTAGAATAAGACTCTAACAAACAATACAGGTAATCTGACTCTGAGAACACAGGCTTCTCATTACAGTGGCGGGACCGTTTGAGATTTTCACTCAATTCCCCTGAAATTGTTTTAAATTAACAGATAAATTATAACATTTCTTCTTGGACGATTCAACAAAAAAATCACTCTAAAGTTCCCTTTGAGCGACTTCTTTTAAATTATTTATCCGTTTATCGACTTGCAAAAGCGATAAATATAATCTCTTCTGCACCTGTTACCTCAAGAGCACGAATGCATTCCCTTGCCGTACTTCCCGTAGTGTAAAAATCGTCGAGCACCGCAACCCTTTTCCCTTTAGGAAATCCATCAAATCCAGAAGACACGGTGATGCTTCCTTTAATATTTTCTGCACGCTGCTCCTCGCTAAGGCCTCGCATAGGCCTTGTCGCTCTTGTGCGCACAAGGCAATCAGCCACATTACAAGAAAGCTCCTTTGAAAGAAAATCAGCAATGAGCTTCGTCTGATTAAATCCTCTTCTTTTCTCTTTTTCCTTAAACATCGGCACGGGCACAAGATAGTCAACTTCAAGTCCAAGTGACAAAAGCTTATCTACCATTATCTCTGCAATGACTCTGGCAACATACTTCTTTCCTCTGTATTTCAGATCAAAAATAAGACTTCTCTCATATATACCATAGCTAACGCATCTAATTAAGCGTATATTTCCGTTGCAAGTTCCTTCCCCTGTATCCCATCTAAAATGGTCCATGCAGTGGTCGCAAAGAGAATAAGTTCTTGTAGAATCAATTATATTCCCGCAGCATGCGCAGTAGAGGCTTGGCGGAAAGGCTAGCTCTGCTATCTTCTTTATTGTATGCCTAATTCCTGAATTAGACCCTTGCTTTGATGGACATATATTTTCAGTTTTACCCATTAAATCTCATTTCCCAAAGCTTCTTCGTTTGAGCCAATTATGCTCCTGCCAATAAGAGCTCTAAGTCTATGTTTAAGTCCTGAAAATCTAAGCTTTATACGATTGTTGTCAACCATGGCTTCCATACGCCTTTGCATTCCGCAAAGAATGACAACCTTCTTGCCTCTAGTAACCGCGGTGTAGAGCAGGTTACGCGTAGCAAGCATAGGTGGAAACCAAGATACAGGCATAACGACTATAGGAAATTCACTGCCCTGACTCTTATGCACCGTCATAGCATAAGCAAGCTCGATTTCATCTAGCTGACCAAACTCATAGCTAACAAATCTATCTTCATCAAAGATAATCGTCATCTGCCCGGCATCGCTATCTATGCTGTGTATATATCCAATATCTCCGTTGAAAATACCCTGTCCCTCGCTAAAATCACGCCTTTTCTTCCATCCAATCTGGTAGTTGTTTCGCGTCTGCATGACCTTGTCGCCTTCTCTAAAGAGCCTGTCTCCAAGTTTCTTTTCGATCTTCAAAGGTTCTGGCGGATTTAGCATCTTCTGAAGTTCAGCGTTTAGGCTAGCAGTACCAAGAGCCCCCTTTCGCACAGGTGTCAAAACCTGTATATCCTTGATGGGGTCTATACCCTCGTAATAGGCAGAAAGCCTAGTAGTAGCAAGCTCGCTAATCAGAGCTACAATACTTTGCTCATCGTTACGTTCCATGAAGAAAAAATCCTTTTCCTTCTCGTTAACATAAGGGTATTCACCTGAATTTATTCTGTGAGCGTTGACGATTATGAGACTCTCCTCAGCCTGCCTAAATATAGAGCTCAGCTTTGTTGTAAATACAAACTCACTCTCTATAAGATCACGAAGAATATCACCAGCACCAACTGGAGGTAGCTGGTCGCAGTCGCCAATCAAAATAAGTCTTGTTCCAGTCTGAAGCGCATCTGTAAGGGCCTTCATCAAAAGTAAATCTATCATTGAAGACTCATCGACTATCACAACATCGTAATCGAGTCTATCATCATCGCACTTACCGAATACCATCTCTCCAGTTTCATCCGAAAAATAGTATTCTAAGAGTCTATGAATCGTAGAAGCATAGTGACCACTAGTTTCAGTTATACGCTTTGCTGCTCTACCAGTTGGCGCAGCTATTGCAGTCTTTAGGCCACTCGCCTCAAATATCCTGATAATAGCATTAATTATCGTGGTCTTACCCGTACCAGGTCCACCAGTTATCACAGAAATACCGTGGTTTACAGAGTTGATTACTGCACTCTTCTGCTGGTCTGAAAGCTCGATTCCGGTGCTAACCTCGCTATCCCTGATAAGGTTATCAATATTTGTCGAGAGAGGTTTTAGCCTGCCTTCGCTGAGTCTAAGCAGGTTCCTGCAAACCTTTTGCTCTGCGCTGAAAAAGCTGTAAAGATATACGACCTCCTGAGTATCAAGCCTGTCTATCTTTAGCGTCCCATCAAAGGCCATCTCTATGAGGCTTTCCTCAATGAGCTCCTCAGGAACATCCAGCAGCTCGCAAACTCTATCGCAAAGCTCACGCCTTGGCATATATGTATTGCCTTCTCCAGCAAAAAATGAAAGAACGTATTTGATTCCACTCTTAATCCTTATATCGCTATCACGGCTAACACCCATCTTCTCTGCAATTAAATCAGCCTTGCGAAAGCCAAAGCCCCTAACCTCGTCGATAAGCCTGTAGGGATTCTCCTCGATAATGTCGACAGAATAAACACCAAACTGCTTAAACAGCTTAAGTGCCTGCGCAGATGAAATTCCGTACTTCTGAAAAGCAATGGAGATCTCAGCAAACTGTCTGTGTGCAGAAAATGATTCTATAATCTTCGCCGCAGTCTTCTCACCGATTCCGTTAACCTCGATAAGTCTATCTGGATTTTCCTCCATGATAGTAAGTGCATCTTCACCAAACTTATCTATAATTGCAGCAGCAGTCGAAGGACCGATTCCCTTGATCACGCCAGAAGACAAAAAATCAAAGATTGCCCTTACGCCCTGAGGCAAAACCTCCTCAAATTCGTCAAAGGCAAATTGCTCACCGTAAACTGGATGAGACTTTTCGCTACCCACAAGCTTGAACCTGCTACCCTTGTTACAGCTAGGTAGATTACCTACCACTGTGCAGTATTCATCCTCAAGCTCTATGATAGCGACCGTATATCCATTTTCTTCATTTCTAAAAATAATCTCGGCTATATTGCCTTCAATCATCTGCATTTATCAAATCACCGTTAACGTTGCAATTATATACTAAAGCTTATATTTGTAAACTATTCTACTTCGCTAGTAAATAAAGGCCTATATACTCTTCTATTATCAAGCACTCTAACTCTTTCGCTGAAGCCTCCAGGTCCAACTCCTTCAAGAGCCTCTTCCATATCGAACATTCTCGCATCCATTACATCTAGATAGTGAAGAATCTCCGCTTCTGGGAACATCGGCTTCTTAGGGCTTCCGAACTCAGGCTCATAGTGGTGAGTCAAAATCATGTGCTCAAGGATAATAGCCTTTTCCTCATCAATGCCAAGCTCCTTGCATAGCTCATCTATCATGGTAACGCCCTGAACAATATGTCCAAGCAGCTGACCCTTCATGGAATATCCTGATGCAATTCCGTTTTCGCTAGCATCAATCTCATTTAGCTTCTCCATGTCATGGATAATTACACCTGTAACTACAAGGTCCTCATTAAGAAAATCATAAATCTTGCAAAGCGCCTTACCAGACATAATCATTCTCTTCATATGCCAAAGAAGACCTGCATACTCTGCATGGTGGTTTCTCGATGCAGCCGGATAGTACCAAAGTCTATCCTTGTTATCTACAAGCAACTTGGTTGTTAGCCTTCTAAGGTCATCGTCCTTAATTTCGTTTGCGCAATCAGTTATGAACCTATACATATCCTCTGGCTGCTCTGGCGCCGCCTTGATAAAATCGGATAGCTCAAGCACATCAGCCTCTGTGGACTTGCGAATTCTGAGTACTCTCAGCTGCTTCATTCCGTTCCACTCGGTAACCTGAGCCTTCACCTTGACAATGCTTCCCTCTTTGATTGCAGATAGTGCAGGCTGCTCTCCCTCAGAAACATCCCACTTCTTAGCGCTAACCTCACCTGTGTTATCAGCAAGGTGCAAATCAAGGTACTGCTTGTTGTTAGATCCAACCTTAATTCCTATCGACTTAACCATAAAAAAGTCGATAATCTCCATATTGCTCTTCAGCTCGTTAATATAAAATTCCTTCATATCTTATACAATGCCCAAAGGCATCTTATCCCTCCAAATCTGTCTTATTTTAATTATATACATTTCCTCATACAAAGTAAATCATACAGTATCAAAAAGCGAGCGATGAACTCATCGCTCGCACATTGCTTTATTAAAGTTACAGTTTTTCCACCTTGTATCCTATTCCCCAAACCACCTTGAGGTATTTAGGATTCTTAGGGTTAATCTCTATCTTCTCACGTATTCTTCGGATATGCACAGCCACAGTGTTCTCAGGATTATATGCAGACTCGTTCCATACACTTTCATAGATTTGCTCTATGGAGAATACCTTGCCCGCATTCTGAGTCAAAAGCTTGAGGATTCCAAACTCAGTTGGAGTCACTGGAATCAGCTCACCGTCAACTGTGATTTTCTTCTCATTATCATCGACCTCTAGCCCTCCGCTAGTGTAGATACCTTCCTTACCCTCGGCATCCATGCTTCCAAGCCTTGTAAACCTTCTGAGGTGTGACTTGACTCTGGCAATTAGCTCAAGTGGATTGAATGGTTTGGTAATGTAATCATCTGCACCGACATTAAGTCCGATTATCTTATCGTAGTCCTCACTCTTAGCCGAAAGCATAATGATAGGAATATTGTTCTCCTCTCGAATCTTCATAGTCGCCTGGATTCCGTCGAGATTTGGCATCATTACATCCATCAAAATCAGGTGAATCTGATTCTGCTTGACGATGTTCAGTGCTTCCATTCCATCGTATGCCTTAAATACATTGTAGCCTTCGTTACGCAGATATATCTCTAGTGCGCCCGCAATTTCCTTGTCGTCATCGCATACAAGAATATTTACCATCACTACCTCCAATTCTGTGAAATACACAAATAACTATACCATAAATCGGCTAGTAAGTAAATTACTCCTTGCGCTTAAAGGTCCTTGGTGCAATCCTTTTCATCAAAGAAATTGACACTGTTAGGTAAACGAGTACAAATACACAAATCAGTATATATAGCCACATCGGAACGCTTTTCATCTGCATCATTGCAAAGCTGAATACATAGATAAGCGTGCTCGATATCGAGTATATTGGATTTTTTATCTTTGATTGGTCAGTGTACGGCTGAAGTAAATAATACATAGTCAGGTAGTGCGCAGAGTAAAACAGCGTGAGCACCAGTAGAATTACCGCAAGCATCAAAATAGTTTTAGCATTCACCGAAGCTATTACTCCACCGATTGTAAGCCCCACAATAAGTGGAAGCGTCATTAAACCATTCATCAAAAAGCTTGATTTGAGCCTGATAAAATAACTTCCTAAAATAGCCTCTGGCTTTCTGTACCACTTGTAGCAAAGCATGTACTTATCTATGTTATTAAATAGAGCTTTTGTATAATTTTCTCTAAAAGCTAAAGCGTAGATAATAAATATCCATATTCCAATAGGCCCCATCACATCAGCCATTAGTCCCTTTGCTACATACTTACTGATGATTCCTAAAACGATTGGCGCCACGAAGGCTGCAATTGCAGTCCTAAGCGTTCTCTTAAAGAACAGCTTCCTATGTCTTTGCATGAACATAGCATTAAGGTATGCGTAGCCTTTCTTCTTTGAAGCGTTTTTGCTCTCGTGCATGTCAAGCTCTTCCTCTTTGAGGACCATAGCCTTGGCATTTGTTCCAACTTTGATTTCCTCAACTGCTTCAAGTTCCTTAAACTCACGTCTCACAAGCTCAGGATAATCATCAAATCGTCTTATCAAAAGAAGGCCACACGCCGCAATCAAAAGATAAACAGGTATCGCAAGCGGACTTCCAATATACGATATATATGTATGTTCAATCCTTCTTACGCTTTCAAGGAAAAACTGTGCATAAGCTCCGGCAAGGCAAAGCACGGTAAAAGTCATGTGTTTCGGAATCATAGTCACGTTCTTTTCGTTGATCCACATGTTAAGCGGCAGAAGCTCCCAGCCATCTATAAATATTCTCACCGAAATCATACCAATTAAAAGTATCGGTATGTTTATGAGCGGTATCCCAGCTAGTTTTGAGCCAATGAGCATAGGTATTAGCATTATCAAAGGCTTGGTTACATAATCCACAATGGTCTGCGAAATATAGTAACTCTTTGGATTTAGCTTCAGATACCTGAGCATCATCATGGTTCTATCATTTGAATCTGGTCTAAGCTTATGCGCGAATAGACCTCCACATAAATAGTTCATGAAGAAGAAAATCGTAAGGCAGGATAGCCAAACATCTTCGCCACTAATATTAATATCATTGCTTTTCACAAAGATAAATGGCACATAAAAGAACATTCCTAGGTATATAACTGTACCAAAAACAGACTTTATAAAGCTGAGCAGAATTGCAAAAACTTTGATGACATCCTTTGCACCATATGCTGCATAAAGATGCTCGCCTATGATATTTTTTATAATAGGAATCCTTCTGAGAAAGTAAATCAGATTGTTGCATAAAACCGCTGCATTTACACTCAGAATGATCTTGTAGGTATTTATCAATCCCATCTTAAACCTCGCTGTCCATAGCCTCATCGCTGACTAGACTCGAAATTATTGCCTGTTCGTAGTCAGCCGAATTCTTGTCAAGCTCTGCTAGCTCCTTGAGTTTTCCATCTTTTAGTAGCACGATTTCATCGCACATATCCTTAGCGAGCTGCATAATATGAGTAGATAGAATTATTATGTGATCAGACTTAAAGCTTAAAAGTATATTTTTGATTTCCTCAGCTACAACAACATCAAGTGAAGTCAAAGGCTCATCGAGCAACATGATTTTTGGCTTTGATATGAGCAGAGTCATAATGTGCAGTTTGCTCTTCATTCCAGATGAATAACCTTTGATGATTCTGTCTGCATCATTTGCATCAAAGCTGAGGCTTGCAAAAAGCTCAGGAATATTAATATTTCTGTCCTTTGCATGCACATCGCAGTAGAACTTAATAAACTCGTAGCCCGTTAGAAATTCTGGAAGCATAGGCTGTGCATAAATCAGCTCAACATCGTCGCTCTGAAGCACGCGCTGACCTTCTTCATCCTCTATTAAAGCCTGACCCTTAACATCCTTATACTCTCCGTATATTGAATTAAATAGAGTCGTCTTTCCCGCACCGTTTCTACCGAGAAGTCCATAAATCTTTCCCTGCTCAAAAGTGCAACTGCAACCAGCTAGAACATTTTTTTCACCAAAGCTCTTTTCTATGTCTTTTAAAATTAGTTTCATTTTGTATACCCTTGAATAATATTACTTAAAAATTTATATCTATATGCATATAATATCATATAGACACCTCATGGGCAATTGATGTTAACTTAATATAAATTGTTCTAATGACCCACTTCAAAAAACTTAATATACTTTTGTATAATTATTTGTGTAATTTACTGAAATATTCTCCCGTTTAACACATTTTAGTGATAGAATATGCAAAGTAGTAATTTTTTTGGAGGTGAGTATGGTTTTTTCTAAATACACGATGTTTCTAAAGGTAATCGAATTAGGTAGTATGTCCAAGGCTGCTGCCGAATGTAACTACTCCCAGTCTGCGGTAAGTCAGATTATCAGTTCTCTAGAAAAGGAGCTTCAGCTGACCCTTCTAAACCGTAGTCAGACAGGTATTTGGCTGACCTCCGATGGTAAATATATGCTTCCATATATCGAAGCACTCAGCAACGCAGAGCAAAATATATATAAGCAGGCATCTAAGCTCAAGGGTGTAGAGTCTGGTCGCATAGTACTCGGTACATTTTCGAGTGTTTCATGCCATATCCTCATGCCTATAATCAAAGCTTTTAAAGATGCATATCCTAACATAAATATAGAAATTCGCGAGGGTGATAATCTAGCGATTGAATCCTGGCTAGCCAAGGGCTCAATCGATTTTGGGTTCATCGATTCGCCTACACTTCCTGGTTTTGAGACAATTCATGTGTGCCGTGATCCTTTTGTTGCAGTCATGAGCGAAGAAGGAGTATATGCAAATAGAGACGATATTCCTGTCGAGATATTTGAGGAAACACCTATGATAATTGTCGATGAGGGTTCCCCAAAAGAAGCAGGTGGAATTTTAAGACAGCTAAATATTACTCCAAATATAGTACATTCAAGCAAGGACAATTCCTTAATACTATCAATGATTGAAAACAGGCTTTGCCTCGGATATATGGGCAAGCTCGTGCTCACAAAGACTCCGTATAAGATTATTAGCAAACCAACAGTTCCTCAATTCTACAGAGACATAGTGCTAACTATCAAAGATAGAAATGCAGCTTCGGTTGCAACACAGAAATTCCTAGAGTTCTTTGAGGAAAATCTAGAATCTGTACTTGCTGAAATTGGATATGCTGATACAAAGAGCAAAGAAGAAGATGAAAATTAAATTGATATAATCAGCCACTTTACTTTTAAGCTGGACACAAAAAAGGAACTTCAAATCAATCAGATTGAAGTTCCTTTTACTTTAGCTATATCACTAGAGAATTGTTACGACAACGTTGCCTTCTGCCTCGAGCACCATCGTATAGAAAGTAACCAGTCCATTATAGCAGGCCTCGATTTCATCAAGAAGTGCATCGGCCAATCCTTCATCATCCTTATCCCAGATGTTAGGGTAAAGCCCTGCCTCTTTGCACGCCTCCATATCAAACTTATCTAGAGCTTCTTCTATATTAAAGCTCTTAAGTGCAGACAGAATCTCAGCCACCCTATCCTT
Source organism: uncultured Clostridia bacterium (assembly GCA_938049335.1). GTDB lineage: Bacteria > Bacillota > Clostridia > Peptostreptococcales > Anaerovoracaceae > Eubacterium_B. Next base: position 38,863 of record CALIYX010000007.1, read on the forward strand.
TTCGGTGACAGCTACATAATCATCCATGTCTTCTGCAGATATTACCCCCACAATAGCCTCGCTAAGAGGATTATCAGCTGGTGGTTCATCTGAACTCACACCAGTTAAAACAAAGTGCAGTACATCCCACATCTTATCGATATCTAAAAATACCTCTTGTTCTTCGGCTAGCTCCTCCAGATCCTCGAGCAGTTCCTCTGGATCCAGGTCCGGGTCCATTATCTTTTCCAATTCTTGATCATTTACAAGCTGATAATTAGCTATCAATCCCATCTTGAATTCTCCTTATTCTATCATGTAATAACTACCCAAATTATAGCCATAGTATATATCTCCGTCAAGACTTCCCATAGGCTTTACTATATCAAAATCAAACCATCAGCTACCGCAGCATACTAATATTGTCGGCAGTCCGTTTGCTCTATCCTCTTTTCCTGTTTTCTTATCGAAAAAGCCGATATTGTCAAATCCCTCAAAGCTTACATTGCCTCGAAGTTCCTTATTGGCCATGAGATTGTGGATTTTGAACATCAATTCCTCTAAGCTGAAGCTGATTCCATCGTCTGGTTTTAGATAAGCCATTATCTCTACCTGCCACATTCCGTTATCACGCTCTTCTTCTATGAGCTCTCCATTACTAAAAAGCATTTCATTCTCATGAAGCTGATCCTTGCTCTTTATCCATGCCCTATATACTACAAGTAACTCATCTGCATTTATAGGAGTATTTATGTCGTGCACATGCCAGTCTTCACCGAAACGCTCTATCATGGCATCATCAAATTCCACGGAAAAGGCATATCTGGAATACTTGTGCTGATCAAAGATCCAGTTTACACCATAGTGACCCGCTATCTTCTTTGATACCCTTGTGGTATATTGCCACCTCTTCTCATATTCAGCATCATACTCATCAGACTTGTCAACCTTTGTTTTTTTATAATTTACATATTCTGCATAAATCTTAGGAAACTCGGCTTTGTGTTCCATGAGAAAACCTTCGATACTGCTGCATTCTATAGGCTCCATACACCAGTCTATGACTTCTTTGTCCTTGGCAATATCAACTGCCTTATCAAACATTTCAAGTGCTTTCAGCATATACTTTTCAGTATTTGGGAATCGCCTGTATGTATAGGTAAATCCGTATCTATAGTACCAAATTGCATCTCTGTCTGATTCCGGAATAAGGTCCATGATTTCAATGGCTTTCTTGTACTTTCTATCATTGTTGTATGCACGAGCCAGCGCTCCAAGAAGTCTGCTGCTCAAGTTTTGGGCTCCTATGGCACTTAGATACTCGACTATTCGTTTTGTCTCAAACTCATCGTTTAGTCTTTCTATAAAGAAAGCCTTTTCATCTTCACTCAAAGCCTTAAACTCATCAATAGTTACCATAGTTAGGTATTTGCGGAGACTTTTTATAAAGGTCTCAAAGTTTTCTGCAAGCAAAATTTTCTTATAGTCCTTTTCCTTTTCTATCAATACCACCTTAGGCTCTCCCTTTGATCCACATTCGCTGTAATCGAGGAATACCATCGCATGTCCATCTCTTGTAGTGAATGCAATTGGAAGTCCGATGTTTGGATAAGCCCATTTATTATATATCATCTTTGCTCCACTATCTCCGCAGATAGAATACTCTAATTTAGGGTCCACACCGTAAATAGCAGTTAAATAAACTGGTGTAAATTCACCATCCTCTTCATAGTAGCAAAGAGTGTAAAAAGGCGCTCCTCCATTTTGACTCCTTAGTAGTTCTATATATGAGTCAGGAAGCTTATATCCAAATTCCTTCTCAACACGCTCTATATCTTCTTCTTTGAGCTTTCCACCCTTACAGTGGATTAACTTATTGCTATCATTTTGCCAAAATGAATTCCAATCAAAGTTTTCAAATGCTGTCATACATCCTCCTCAGAGCTCTATCCATTCGAGCTTATCTAAATCTTTGAGCCTTAGCGAATTACCATCAAAGCTGTTCTTCAGTTTGACGCCTCTATGTTTCATTTCTATATCTGTATACCAGTTTCCGAGACTTGCATAACTTCCGGTATGTATATTAATCATCATGCTAGTGATAGGCGACCACGTGCCTACTTCAACAGTTTCTGCAATCAGGTAGTAGGCGTCTAGAAACACTAAATTTCTCCCATATATGCAAAATGGCAGGTTTTTATTAAGAATAGGTAGCCTTGCCGAATATATTCTGTCGCCATGTGGTGGCTCGGTTTTGAAGCGTAGCTCAATTTCGCTACCATAGTAGGCTAGAAGAATTTCATCTTCTCCTACATAAACGGCTTTGCCCTCTTCAGGAATACGTAGTTCCATAACTTTCTCCTTGGTTATTTATAATACAAAATTGACTTGCTAAAGAAATAAATGTATAATTTCTTTAGATAGAGGAGGTTTACTATGCCAAATATAAAATCAAGCACAGACTTACGAAATAATTATAACGACATATCTTCATACTGCCGTGAAACAGGTGAACCAGTTTACATTACCAAAAATGGCCGAGGTGACTTAGCTGTTATGAATATAGATTCATTCAACAAGCTTATGGATAGATATGAACTATATCGCCTTTTAGAGCAGAGTGAATTCGATTTTACCAGTGGTAACACTATGGACTTTAATGAATCCATAGAAAAACTTAGAGCGGAGATAAAAAATGGATCGCTATAAGATAATCGTCTCTAAGAAATACCATAATGATTTAAGAAATATAATCACCTATATATCTAGAGACTTAGATTCACCATATACTGCAGACCATCTACTTGATAAAATCGAAGCTTCAGTTAAGGGTCTTTCTACTTTTCCATATAGGTTTGCACTTGTCAATGATCCGTATCTTCGCTGCAGAGGCTTTCGAAAATGTCTAGTCAAAAAATATATTATCTTCTATCAAATAATTGAGGATAAGAAACTCGTCTATATCCATAGGATATTACATACAAAACAAAGTTTACTAAACATTATTTAGCCATCGCAAGAATCTCTTCCTCGCTCATTCCAACGAGTTCTTTTGTCCAAAGTCCGATGATATCAGACATTATGCCATCGCATACATATGCATCATCATCACTTCCAAATCTACATGTAAAAAGTGGTTCTCTTGTCGCAGATTTATAAAAGTCCATAGCAAGCTCATGGAAGCTATTTGGACTAAAGTCTAGCGACAGTTCCCTTGCCAAGGAAGCTCTGCTTTCATCCCAGCTAAATCCCTCAATCTGACAATTCGCCCTTTGCTTTTCTATATATCTTTCACAGAATATCTTAATAAGCTTATCATTGCAATATAAGTATTTACAATTGAAATCTGATATACATCCAGCACAAATCAAAAACTCAAGAAGTTTATCTAGACTTTCGGAAACTCTGCCCACAGAGCCCTCACTGCTTATAAGGCCAATGCTTCCATCCTCAAGGAAAAGAAATTCGCCACCACTACCGTCACGCGCAAATACCTCTCCCTCCATAGAAAATATCTCTCCATGACCCTGAAACTCCGTGTCCTGTTCCTGCTCTAAAAAATAAATATCGCATTCACTCATGAGTCTGTGATTTAACTCAGCACTATTTCTTATCAAATTAAGAAGCTCTTCTCTACTAGGTTTTCCCTTGCTCATCTCTAAATTGTCCTTCCTTCCCTCGCACGATTACTTAAACAGCTTTCTCAAAAATTCAAAGGCCTTTTCGTTATATGGCGGAGCAATCTGCTTGATATTAAATCTTGCCTTATTCCTATAAACGCCGCGTCTATGCGAAAATGTCTCTATACTGTATTTACCGTGATAGGAACCCATACCAGAATGACCTACTCCACCGAAAGGCAGGCTATCTATAGAAACATGCTTAATGGTGTCGTTAATTGTAATATTTCCGCTTGATATTCTGCTCTTTACACTCTCGATATATTCTTTATTCTTTGAGAAAATATACATTGCAAGAGGCTTTTCCCCATCTCTGACCTTATCAACAGCTTCATCTAAACTTCCGTATGAAACTATAGGAAGTATCGGTCCGAATATTTCATCTGCCATAGCTGCACTTTCGCTTACGCTGGCATCCCCAAGTTTTCCTAGATCAAGAAGGGTGGGCGCTATATAGCTTTGTTCTATATCAAAGTCCCCACCGAAGACAACTAAGTCCTTATCGCTTTCTAGTATTTTTGCAAGTCTTTCCGCCTGTTTCTCGTTTATTATGCGCCCATAGTCAGGATTTTCTTTGATGTTTTCCCCGTAGTGCTCGTGTATTACGGCTTTGAGCTCTTCTATCAAAGCAAGCTTTCTGCTCTCATGAACTAGCACATAGTCAGGCGCTATGCAAGTCTGCCCGTTGTTTAAAAACTTTCCCCAAGCTATTCGCTTTGCTGCAAGCTTTATATCAAAGCTTTCATCTATGAATACTGGGCTCTTTCCACCTAGCTCAAGTGTTAATGGAGTTAAATTCTTTGATGCAGCTTCCATGACTATTTTCCCTACGCGCACGCTTCCCGTGAAGAAGATATAGTCAAAGCGCAGGCTCAGCAGTTTGGTAATCACATCCACACCGCCACATACGGATGCGACATAGCATTCATCAAATGCCTCCCTTATTATATCCGAGATAACTTTTTCGGTTTCTGGCGCAAGTTCGCTCGGCTTTACTACTGCCGTGTTTCCTGATGCAATCGCTCCAATCAGTGGCTCCATCGCAAGCTGAAAAGGATAGTTAAAAGGTGCTATAATCAGCACGCTTCCGTAGGGCTCATACTATATATAGCTCTCACCGTACTGGATTATTGTCGTGTTAACGCTCTTGGTCTTAGTCCACTTTGCTAGGTTCTTTACAAATAGGTCTATACTTGCATATATTCCCCCTACTTCACTAAAGAAGGACTCTTGCTCAGGCTTTCCCAGATCCTCCCTTAGGGCATCGAGCACCTTCTGCTCGTAGATTTTGATAGCCTTTTTTAGGCGCTTTAGCTTTGATATACGAAACTCAGTATCCCTGGTTTCACCAGTTCTAAAGTAATCCTTTTGTTTCTGAAGAAGCTCATCTAATCTGATGTTCATATCTTCCATATCTATCTCCTTTTGCTAGATTTTTATAGCCTTTGTTCTATCCCTTTTCTGGACACTGTCATGAAAAATCACCTTGCCATGAATTGCGTTTTGGTGTGCTGCAAGAATAAAGGGAACAAGCGACGCCTTTAGGGAATATATTGCTATAAATCCAAGGATCATTCCTATGCTTTTGATGTCATAATGTTTAACTAGTCCCACGTAAAGCACCATCAGATTTAATAAAACATTTAGCAAGCTTGCCATACTTGCTATCAAAATATTGCTTCTAACCTTAGGCCTTATGATTTTTATCAAAAATATGCTTAGCAGAGAAATGTTATAAACACATATAGGTAACGCATTTTTTCGGTAGATAATCAGGCTCTTTCTATTATAAAGTGCTCTCGGATATCCTCCTCCAGAAACCGCATTTATCCATACATGAGCCACTGCATCAACTTCCTCCCAAGGCACGGTGATGTTTATCTTTTTGATATATATGCCCGATTTTCCGATTGAAAGCTTCCAGCATGCAAAGTGCATAAGAATACTTATGACTATCAAAATTGCAAATCCCATATATGCATACTGATAGGGGCTAAGGCTAATTTCTAGAATTCCTAAGTCTAAATCTACATTATTATTGCCTACTTTATGATATGTAATTACATAAAACACTGTAAGCCCATACATCAAAATGAATATTGGATACCTGTAATAAATGCTGTGAAATTTGATTCCTTTTTCCATTTCTACATCCTTATCTTTTGCGCAAGAGAATATATCTCATCCATATCGCGCATCTCGCTTGTTCCTATAGGGTTACGAGTCATTACTCCCGTTATCGTCCTAAACTCCTTGGCCCTAGCTCTTAATTTGATATTTCCACTGTCGGTATATATATTCAAGTTAACGGATTTTGCATTTACACCATCCATTTTGATACTAGCCCTGCAGTCTATGATTTCTCCAGACAAAAGTTCTTCGCTCCCCTGCCAAACCCTTATGCTATCACTGTAAATCTCTACGGTATAATCCTTTGTCAGGCTTTGCTGTATTTTCTTGATTAGAGCAAAGGCGCCTGCTAAGCAGGTTGCGACTATTATAAATAGGCTTACTTGATTTTCTTTGATAAAATCCTTTGCTCCAAGATAGAATACTGCAAGATTTATACCTAGTATAGGAAGCATAAAAAGTGCCGGAGAGGCTAATCCTATGATAATATCTGATTTTGATGTTGTTGCTGTAAATTCGTATTTTTCCATAGTTTTCCTACTAAATAATCCATCTCTTGATGGCTTACTACTGATTAAATGTTACGATGACAGTCTTAATGCTCTTTGAACTTTGCGACTCTAAGAATAGAACCTTAATATTCTTGAAAGTGACACCTTCGGTTCTCTCCTGCTCACTATTTGGCTTTGATATATTTAAAGCTTTATACGGATCAATCCATTCCCTGCGCTCGTCATAAATTAGCTCTATCGACTTATCTTTGATAAATATAGTATCAGAGTTTGAGATTACCATCTTGTACAGGGTCGCATCGTATAGCGAGCAAGGCGAATCTGTCATGTTCTTCACCTGAATCTCTATTCTTGCACTTCTATAATCGTCTTTCTTAGCCAGTGTATATGTTTCACTGATTTCACCCGGCTGTAAAACTATGCTGCTTAAATCAGCACCTGTCGGATTATCTAGATCCATAACCTTGTAAAGACAATCTTCAAAGCTGTCACCTCCGAGCATAAATGTACGTCCCGAGCTTGCTCTAATCATTACACCATTTGGATTCATAGCATGCGTCTGAATCTGTGGGGCAAGCTCTGCATATAGCTCATCAAAGCTCTTCATTGTAACCTTGCCATTCTCAGCTCTTCCAACATCTACATATTTGCTCTCATCGCTTACATCGCCCTTGAATCTGATTCCATGGATATCAAATCTTAGAGGTAAGTTCTCTACATCAATCAAAGCACTATACTTCTCACGCACTGTGTTAATAAAAGCAACAAATCTGTCATATGAAGTTTTTAGTTCATCAATCGATTTTACTTGGGCAGAATATGCTAGTTCCGGATCCAAATACTCAATATGGTCCTTTCCCATATCCGTTGAAGATTGGAAAGTCTTAATTACATGTTCAGTAAAAACATCATCAAAATCATTCCATACAAAGGAACCCATAAATGGCTGATGCGAAACTGTAATATTAAATTTGAGACCCGGATATTTCTTGAGGCTTACAATATAGTAACGCTTATGCTTTGGGTTTTGCTCAAGGGTATACTCATTTTCCCCATAAACCCTATCAAGATATTTATCAATTCTTGCCTTATCCTCCTTAGGATTAGAGCACCCCATCAAAAGGAGAACAGCGATTCCGATAATAAACAAAACAACATATTTTTTCATAGATATTACCGTCCCAATTTAGTCTAATTTTCGCAATAGATTTATACCAATATTATACCATATTTTAAAATTCTTCATAGCTTTGAGTTTGAGTAAGTCCTTGCTTTGATGCATCAAAAAAGATAGAGACAGGGCACTCACCCCGCTCTATCTTTGATGTAAATAACTATTGAACTACATAGTCCTCGTGATCATATTCTGCCCTCATCTCTGGCGAAAGCTTGTCCATGAAGTCTTTTCTTCCGAGCTTAAAGATGATTGATACGGTCATAACAACGAACATTACAAAGCAGTAAATTGTCATAGGCATGATCTGCACACCTGTTAGTGGCGCGCCGGAATCCTTTGCAAAGCCTAGTGTGTAAACAACAGCTGGCGTCCATGGCAAGCAGTATGCCAAGGTGTTTGACTGAGCATCCATTAGGTTTGCAGTTCTATAAGGTGAAATTCCGTGTTGCTTTGATAGCGGTTTAGCAAAAGAAGCACCGACAGCTAGAATTGCTGGAGCATTCAGTCCCATGATACCTGATAAAATGATTACCATAGCAGAAATTACAAATTCTGCACCTGTTGCTGTCTTTGCAACCTTTCCAAGTCCATTCAGTATCAAAAGGTCTCCCTCTCCCTGTCTCATGATGTTTATTGAACCAAAGAGCAGAAGCGCTAAAACTATAACCTGAATCATTCCAGCAATACCATCGTATAAAACGCCTCCAACCACGCGGTCAAGACCTTCGCCTCCAACTGAGAACACTGCAGGGAGCGTAGAGTCTGAATCAATGTGAATCAAGTCAATAAGTCCTGTCGGAACAGCAAATACAAGAGCAAGTATTATACCTATTGATGTAGCTATGATGATATCGCCTGACTTTATCGCAATGTATATTGTTATAGCTACAGGTATTAGCATGATGAGAGTCATTGGATTATAGCTTGCGTTTTCAGTTGCCCCATTCTTATCTGGTCCAAGCACCATGCTCACGATTATGAATACCGGAATCGATATTGCGCATGAAATGATACTGTACTTAAGTCTTGATCTTACAACGCCTGGTACATCAACACCCTGAGTTGCAGCAGAGCAAATTGTTGTATCAGAAATAGGGGCTAGATTATCACCAAACGCCGCTCCCGAAATAATTGCACCTGCTAGTAGTGGATGGTTGCATCCTAGAGCAACACCTGCTGGGTAAAGCACGCCCATGCCTGCTGCAATTGTTCCAAATCCTGTTCCTGAAGCTGTTGCAAACACCGCTGAGGCAAGGAAGGTGATAATTAGGAACATCGTAGGTCCAACACCTGCATTTGCTGCTACGCCTGCTATACCTGCTGCAAGTCCAGAAACCCTCAAAACTCTTGAGAATACTCCAGCAAATATCCAGCACACGATAGGAACTAAGCATTCTTCACTTGCCATACCTGAGATAACAACCTGTGAGTACTGCTTTTTGTCCTTTGATAGAAAGAAAGGAATCAAAAGTGCAAGAAAGGCTGGTACCCAAAGCGCACCATCTGAAATTGATCCCCAAACAAAGGTTGTGATAATTATCGTGATGATAAAAATCACAAATGGCAAAAGAGAGACTCCCGCGCCACCATAGAATTCTAAACGTTTTTTCCCTGTTTCCATATAAATCCTCCTGAGTAAATATGAAAAATAACTAGCATAACAAATTCATCGAATCTATCCATCCCCCATACTGTAAAGCTTCGACACAACTTGTTCTTATATCCATTGTGCCTTAAAATATGAGAGCTTTCAAGTAATTGTACAAAATTAAACAGTGCTTGCTAAATAAAATTATCAGAATTGGATTCACGCACATTTTTTTGTTGACAAATATATACACTTCCCTTATAATATGTATTGTTGCTAACGCAATTTATTAGGTATTCCGAGATAGCTCAATGGTGGAGCAACCGGCTGTTAACCGGTAGGCTGTGGGTTCGAGCCCCACTCTCGGAGCCATTTTTTCGCCGGTGTGGCGGAATTGGCAGACGCCCGGGACTTAAAATCCCGTGATCCTCACGGATCGTACCGGTTCGACCCCGGTCACCGGCACCACTTTCTGTAAGATCACAAACTTAATATCGCGGGGTAGAGCAGCTGGTAGCTCGTCGGGCTCATAACCCGGAGGTCGCAGGTTCAAGTCCTGTCCCCGCAACCACGCAAAATGTATCCCTAGCCATGAGGCTAGGGATTTTTTGTTAAATTTTTATATAATCTAATAGAATTATATTGATGGTTTGATTAAGGCCAAAACTAAACTTTTATGAAATTTGTATATGTGATAAAATACAGTTGATTAAATAAATAAGTGATATTCGATTTTTGATTTATATGCATTGGAGAAGTTATATATGACATCAATAGATTTTTTAAACAAACTGTATAAAATCCTAGATTTACAAGGATATAGTCTTTCTTTTTCTCCAGCCAAGTCTAAGAACTATATGCTATACTGCAACGGTAACTTTATCGGAGGATTGTTTGACGACGAGTTGTGCTTTGTCTATGCAGACAGTGTGAATGACTTGCTTGGACACCCAGAACCCGTCTACCGTGGGTACTCAAGCACAGCCTTACACAAAATGTTGATAATACCAGAGGAGCACTGGAAAACAGCTTTAAAACTACTCTATACGGAGAAATTTGACCATAAGCGTTTGGTTTACGACATTACATATACCAGTATTGGCGCAGCTGTAGTGGAGGATTTCTATGACAAGAACATTGTGTTCTTGCAGTTCTGCTTCGAAAGAAAGCTACTTGTAAAAAACCCTCTAGATCAGCAGAACCGTATCCTTCAAATGGTATATCTAAACAAAGATCTGACTGAAACAGGCCAATATATATTTCCAAAACTGCTACAAAAATTTCTCATTTATACAGATAGTAATGGGAAAACCAGTTTGGAATCCATGTTGAAACGTTGGTACAATAGTTTGGCTGTCCATAAAAACTAATTCTAAGGAAGATATACCACATTTTAACGTTGAAATTTGAATGAGTTCAGTAGTTTTTATCAACACTTTTTGTCCTATAGCACTCGATTTTTCTCTTACATACAATTCAGATAGTCTATAGGGATATTTGACCACTTTAATAATCCATTCAGTGATATTTTTGATTTTCATTCAGTGATATTTTTAAGTTTTATAAAGTTCATACACGATAATGTAAAATTTTATATACCTACACATATTTGCAATAAAATATAGGATAACCCAAGATAAAACAAAGGTTATCCTATATATTTATTCGTTTTCAATAATTTTATCTAGCACCCTTCCCATTCTGGTTACCATCGGCACTACTAGTGCATTTCCCATACAGAATCTACGCATTCTATCAGGCATACCTTTGGTCCAATTATCATCAAATCCTTGCAATCTTTCACATTCAACGGGAGTCAATATCCTAATAGTCCCCGTGCCTGGATCTGCAACAATATGTGTGCTCCTGTTCTTTGTCCCTTCGCTGGTTAGCATTGTTCTACCCGGTTTGTTATGGTAGTCTAAGAACGGAATTGCTCCCTCAGAGAATATGTATTTGTGCCCATCTGCAGTAGTTCGTTCTTTTTTCTTAGCGCCCTTCATTGTAACCCATGATGGTAAATCAGAGCTGCTAACAAAATAATCATCATTTTCGCATAGCTCTAGTATGCTTCCAAGTGTGATAGGTGGTTCTTCTTGCTCAACTACTTTACCCGTAATGATGTTCCCCTCTCTCATGACACCAGCATTTTCAAAACCAAAACTAAACTTATCTGATACATCCACAACATCATCGTATAGTTTGGCTTCACTAAATTTAGTAAGTTCCATTGATATTGGAAATGCATTTACCATGAATCCATCTCTGTTTATTATATCTATCATTGGGATCTTAGCTTGTTTTTCTCCGTACTTAGTATCGTTCAAATATGCAAATATAAATGTACGTCTACGGCGCTGTGGCCCACCGTAATGAGCAGCATTGACCACACGCCATTCAACACTATAGTTCAATTCATTTAAGCACGCAAGTATAACACCAAAGTCACGTCCCCTTTGTTTTGCTGGCGATTTTATAAGTCTATCGACATTTTCTAGTAATATAAATGGCGGTTTCTTCGCTATTATTGTATCTCTTATTTGCCACCAGAGAACGCCTTTCTTGCCTTCTATCCCTTTTGATGTTGATAAACTGTGCGCCACAGAATAATCTTGACAAGGAAAGCCCCCAACTAAAAGTGTATGACTTGGTATTGAAGATTTATTGACTTCTGATATGTCAATTCCCGTTGTGACTTCACCGTTAATATCCTTGGATTCACCGAAATGCTCAGCGTAACAGTCGTGTGCCCATTGAGTTCTTGCCCCAGGCTCCCACTGGGAAAACCAAACAGTCTCCCATCCAGAATTTAGCCTTTCAAATCCAAGTCTGAACCCTCCTACGCCTGCAAATAGCTCTACTATTGTCTTGTTCATAAAAGCCCTCCAATTTAGCTTGTAAGACAGACCGAACTTTAAAGTTCTTACCTTTGGCAAATGCCAAACCATATGTCTGTGCAATAATAGAATTATACCATTTTATAATATTGTGATCAAGGGGTAGAGTTAATTATTTTCAATAACTGAAAGTATATATGAATTGTTTAGCCAAAAACACTGCTTTGGATATTCTCTGCCATCAATCAAAGGTAATGTGTCCTTTGAATCTTTTCCATGTGGCCTAACATGGCATACTGGATTATCTGTTTTCTTAGGAAATATTCCCTTATATTTACCATTAGCTTGCTTTAATACTGAAGGTGGGTTTAGAGCTATCTGTTTTGTTTTCTCCCATACCTCTTTTACTTCTCCGTTAAGTGTTTTATATGGGATATTCCAAAATTGTGCATGATCAAAATTATATAGTCCATCTTCACGCTCATGATATACAATAAATAAAAACTTAGTGCTACTTAGTAGTTCGTAGAATTCCGATTCCTCCCAATCCTGCTTAGTAATACTTATGAAATCAAAAGTAGGAAAAGACATATTTTCTTTGATTCTATTATTCTTATCTATACGGATAGTCTTAACCTTTATATTAGCCTTTACGAATTCCTCCGCATTATTACTAGTTATCCCTAGCATTCTATATGCAAGCATTGCGTATATATTCTTTGGTTTTTTGTCAAATTCAAGTTCGTATTCTTTACATAACTCCGTTACAGATTTTCCCTTATGCTTATTAATTTTATCCGTTATATAAGCCTCAATATCTTTTACATTGTCATTTTTTATTATCGATTCATATTTAGGCTTAGCCCCATGTATGTAGTGGTTTAATACATACGTCATGTATGAACTTTTATATGCAAACGCTCTTGGCTTTGCTGGTATATCGCTATTGGGTTGAGTCCTAACAACTGATGAATCAGAGCTTTTAGTACATGCTGAAAGATACATTGTATCCGACTCAGATAGTTCATGTGCATATCCTGCTTCTATCTTTTCAATGATTTTAAAGTAATCATTTCGTATTACTTCAAGATCTTCTTCAGATGGTGTGAATAAACGTGCATAGTCGATACGATAATCCAGTCTATCTTTAATCTCTTTCTCCCATAAATAATACACTAATAAAAGCCATTGAGATTTATACCAAAAATGACTACTATCAAATTCTTTTTCATTTATTACAGAATTATAGTCTATCATTGTAAGTACTAATCGTTCTTTTGCCGAAATAGATTTGTTCTTATTAATCTTATATGGGGTTACCTTAAGTTCAACTCCAGCTTCTTTAAAATCAGGACTAGAATCACTATTTGCTTTATAATGAAAGAATCGTTCTTCAACAATTTCCCCTAATCCTCCTTTTCTTTTCTTATCCCCATGGGTAAGTATATATGTATCCTCTGACTCAATAACAATTGTGTCATTTAAGTCCTCTTTACAAATATCATTAAATGTTTTTCCGACTAATTTTTGTGCATATTTTTCTATACTGTATTTATCTGTTTTATCGTATAACATAATCAAACACTTTCCCTTGAATAGTATAACTTAGCTTTATTATATCAAAATATTATTATCATATAAATAACTAAGTCTATTCACTATAAATACAGCATTCTTAATCTACATATTTTCTCTTGTTTAATCAATCAAATAATCAAACTCATCATTAAGGAGTCCCATAGTGTCATTATCCATATAAACTTGATACACCTTGTCTAAGTATTTCTTATCATTTATCCCTTTTTCAAAGCTAATCAAAGCCTTTGTAAAATCCTCAAAATTATCATTTGCCATTTTCTCAAGTGTATTTCTCATTTCTTTGAAATCCATTATTCTGCCTCCTTTATTTTCCTGATTGATCTATATACTATAACTTCCCCACACAGATGTCTATAACAATTTCTGTTCTAGTTAAAATGATTCTGCGTATAAAAAAACAGATATCCGAAGATATCTGTTTTTCTCTCTAATAAGCTTAGGCGGGACCGCCTTTGGTCGCCCGCATTTCTCGACCCACCATTTCGGTGGCGCGTTGGAGGCGGATACTTTTCAACCTCTAAGCTTGTTATACTATTTATACACCTATACTAGCTAATTGTCAAATTTATTTTAGATGCTTTCGTCTATAAAGAATCATTATGGATTAGTGTGCTCATGTATGCACCCTTCTTGAAGAAGGATGTGCT
>CALIYX010000008.1 GCA_938049335.1 uncultured Clostridia bacterium
TGAGTGCTTATAAACTGATAGAAGATGCCCTCAACTTAAAGGAAACTAAAGTTTTTGATCAGGTTCTCAATCCAGATGGCTCAAAGACAGCAGTTTTAAATAAAAAGGAGACGATGCTTGCAGGTCAAAAGCAAGAGCTATTAAAAGAAGAATTTAAAAATTGGATTTTCAAAGATATTGATAGAAGAAATCGACTTGTGAATATCTATAATGAACGGTTTAATTCTATACGAAATCGAGAGTATGATGGGTCTAATTTAACCTTTGATGGTATGAGTACGGATATCAGCCTTAGACCACATCAAAAAAATGCGATTGCTAGAGTTCTCTATGGAGGAAACACCTTGCTTGCTCATGTTGTGGGAGCAGGTAAAACCTTTGAAATGGTCGCAAGCGCTATGGAATCGAAGAGGCTTGGAATGTGTAGCAAAACCTTATTTGTCGTTCCTAATCATTTAACTGGACAGATTGGGAGAGAGTTCATGCAGCTTTATCCTTCTGCCACCATCATGGTAGCAGATAAAAAGGATTTCGAGCCTAAAAATCGGAAACGATTTATCGGAAAGATTGCGACAGGCGAGTACGATGCAGTAATTATTGGGCATAGTCAGTTTGAAAAAATTCCAATGTCTAAGGAATATCAACAAAAGCACATTCAAGACCAGATTGATGAGATTATCAATTATGTAGAAGAGTATAAGCATGACAGAAATCAAAATTTTACAGTAAAAGAGCTTCAAAAGACCAGAAAAAAACTAGAAACAAGACTTGAAAAGTTAAATGATGATTTCAAAAAGGATGATGTTATTACTTTTGAAGAGCTTGGCGTAGATAAGCTGATTGTTGATGAAGCTCATAATTATAAGAACCTATATCTTTATACAAAAATGAGAAATGTTGCAGGTATTGGGCAATCTGAAGCTTTTAAATCATCGGATATGTTTATGAAATGTCGATACATGGATGAAATGACTGGTGGCAAAGGAATTGTATTTGCTACAGGTACTCCAGTATCGAATTCAATGACAGAGCTTTATACTATGCAAAGATATTTACAGTACGACACTTTAAAAAAGAATGGATTAGAGCATTTTGATTCATGGGCATCAACCTTTGGAGAAACACAATCTGCTTTCGAGTTATCTCCAGAGGGAACAGGCTACAGAGTGAAGACTCGTTTCTCTAAGTTTTATAACCTACCTGAGCTTATGAGTATGTTTAAGGAAGTAGCGGATATTCAAACTGCAGATATGCTCAATCTTCCTGTTCCAGAAGCTCATTTTAAAGTTATTAAAACTGAACCAAGTGAAGAGCAAAAAGAAATACTAAAGAGCTTGTCTGAAAGGGCTGATAAGGTGCGTAATAAGTCCGTAGAGCCTGAAGAAGATAATATGCTTAAGATTACTAATGATGGTAAGAAACTTGCCTTAGATCAGCGTTTAATCAATCCACTGCTTCCTGATAATCCCGACAGTAAGGTCAATGTCTGCGTGAAAAATGTATTTTCAATATGGGATAAGACGAAAGAGAGTAAGTCAACACAGCTTCTGTTTTCCGATATGTCAACTCCAAAAGGAGATGGAGAGTTTAATATTTACGATGATATTAGAGGAAAACTTATGGCAATGGGAATACCGAAAGAAGAAATTGCCTTTATCCATGAAGCAAATTCTGATAAGCAAAAGGATGAACTCTTTGCAAAGGTAAGAAAAGGCGAAATTCGTATTTTGATGGGATCGACTCAGAAAATGGGAGCCGGCACGAATGTTCAAAATAAGCTGATTGCACTTCATGATTTAGATGTCCCATGGCGTCCTTCGGACTTAGAGCAAAGAGCAGGTAGAATTGTAAGACAGGGAAACGAAAATGAGAAAGTAAATATTTATCGTTATGTTACAGAGAATACCTTTGATGCGTATTTGTGGCAGACCATAGAGAATAAGCAGAAGTTCATTTCTCAGATTATGACCAGCAAGACACCTGTTCGTGTGGCGGAAGATGTAGACGAAAGTTCCCTTAACTATGCAGAGATTAAAGCACTTGCAACAGGTGATCCGAAGATTAAAGAAAAGATGGACTTGGATAACGAGGTTACGAAACTTAAAATGCTTGAAGCGAACTACAAGTCTAACCGTTACAGATTAGAGGATAAGGTAGCGAAAAATTATCCTGAAGAAATCGCAAGAACGGAAAAACTAATTGAAGCTGTTAAGAAAGATATAGTAAGTGTAGAGCCTAAAGCGGAAGGTGAGGAAAAGTTTACTTCCATTACCATTACGGGAGAAAAGATTACCGATAAGAAATTAGCCGGAGAAAGACTGCTTGAAGCTATTTCAAAGGTTAAAATCAATGAAAGCAAGGTTATAGGCAAGTATAGAAATATGGATTTAGAGGTAAGCTATAACTTCTTTACCAATGAACATAACTTTAGCCTAAACGGTGCTGCAAAGCATTCAGGAGAGCTTGGAACAAGTGCAGACGGTAACATTACAAGACTTGATAACGCTCTTGAGAAAATGCCTGAGAAATTAAACAGGCTTGAAGAAAAACTTATCAGTACAAAGGAACAACTGGAAAATGCCAAAGAAGAATTAAAAAAGCCTTTTGAAAAAGCAGATGAGCTAAAAACTAAGGTATTAAGACTTGCAGAACTGAATAAGCTCCTTGATATGGGAGAAGTGGAAGAAAAGAGAAATGATAATCCGCTTGTAGAAGATGTAAAAAGGGCAATCATTGATTTCTGCAACAGAGAGTACGAAGAAAATCATAGCTATGATGAATTTAATACCTTGTATCCTGATTTGAAGCATATCGGCATCGCCTATACCAATACACCAGATGAAAGGCATGGTATTCAGTATGAGCTTGATTTAGAGGAGAAAACTTGGACGCAGTATATTGATGATACACCAATCAAAACGGAGAGCTTTGATTACGAGAATAAAGGAGAAAATGAAGCTCTAAGGAATATGAAAAATGAAATAGAAATGTCCTCTTTTAGCGATTTAGTTTATGTTGATTCCGAAGATTTAAGAGTAGCAACTGGACTTGATATTGATGATGAAGGAAACTTCTATGATCCACTTTCTAAAGACCTTGATAATGATGGAATTGCTGACAGATATGACAATGACTTTAAGGACAGCGATTATTTTGAGTCAACCTATGATGTTGAAGATAATTTGCATACCAAAGAGGAAGCCACACAGAAAACGGGTGATAAACCATCTATCTTAGGACAGATAAGAGCCTATCAGGAAGAAAGTAAAACAGAAGAAAAACAAACTGCAAAAGAACAGGAATATGTACGATAAGGGAGGGAAACCTCCCTTTTACCATGAAAGGAGATAAAACATGGATTACAAAACAATTAGAAACCAGATAGAAGATATGGTAAGTGATAATCACAAGGACTTTGTTAAGGCGGTTATCAGCATGGAAAAAGGTATCAACGATGAAAGTGCTTTGGATAAGCTCTATGAGGCTTATATGGACAATGACACCGTTAATTTACTGCATGAGGAATTTGATTACATGATTGAAGATTTAAGAGAACAGGGGCAGATTAAAGATCTTCCTTATGTTAAGGAAGAAAAGGATAATCTTATCAATGTTGTAGGAAATATTGTCGGAGAGGTAGATATAGTAGAAAGGGAAAATAAGAACGGCGAAGCCTTTCAAGTAGTAAACTTCTCTGTGGCATCTAAAGATGATGAGGGCAATAAGGTATATCATAATTGCTCCGCATACGGAGAAAAGGGTGATATTCCAAAAGACTTTAAGCAGGGAGATTTTGTAAAACTCTTTGGACAGATCAGAACTTCCGTTGACGATAACGGCAAGGAACATACTAACATCAGGATACTTTCTTCAAAGCTCTTAAAGGCAAAAGAACAGATGAAAGGTCGAGATGAAAAGAAAGAGTCTGTGCTTGGAGCTATCAAAAAATATCAGGCTGAAGATAAGGAAAAGCCTAAAGAAAAAAAAGAAACATCAAAAGAAGCTGAGAGATAAACTTATGGTCGGTGTGGTCTTGGGACTGCACCGACTCTTTTTTTTATTTGCGAAAAAAGGAGATAAAGATTATCGCTCCATCTCCTTACCCATGTAAATTCCATAATTTTTTCGTATCTTGTAAAGTTCATCCATAGTAGATTTTGAGGAAGAATACTCTTGCATAAGGGTATTCTTTTTTTCTTGTAATTTATCAAGCTCAGCTAAAATATCCTTTGAATTTGGGAGCTTGGAATAGGATTTTTTAAGTTCTGAAAGGGCATTTTCATATAGGGTAATCTGAGCTTTGTACTCTTTAAAAAATGACTTATCAGACGGATTTGCCTTATATTCCTTGTAGTATGCCCTGTATTTTTTAACGGTATGAACTTGTTCCATAGTGGCAGAAAGCTCCTGCATTACCTTATCAATAACCTTGATTTTATCCTGTAAATTTTGCCTTTCATCGGCTGCTTTTTGGATGTACTCATCAAGTTGCTTAACGGATTTAATACCTTGTTCTCTGAGAAAGATAACAGACTCAGCCATTGTATGAATGTTATGTTTGGTTGCCCAATATTCGTAGCCTTTGCTTTCTTTTACTTTAACATTTGTGTTCATGTCAATAACATTGCCGATGCGTTTTTTGACGGCAGAAGTCTTTATAAACTCTCTTTCTGCAATGCGTTCTTTTAATCTTTCTTCGGTGTAATCTTCCCCGATTGTTTTAGCCCTTGTAAATCTCGCCTTATCTTTTGACTTAAAAGCAATGTGCTTACCGTATTTGATTTCATAGCCGAGATCTGCCATCTTCTTTAGAAATTCATCCCAATCCTTAGACTGTTTTATAATTCTGTCAATGTCAAATTGAAGTTTATTTTTCCAAGAAGTACCTTTCTTAGATTGCTCATTTTCATACCATGACTTACCCTTTGTTTTGTACTTTCTCTTATAGCTCTCGTAGAACTCATCAATCACAGATAGGTTGTTTTCTTTGCATAGCTTGTCGCTCTGATAACGGATTTGATGATAGCTTTTCTTATTAGACTGGTAGCATCTACCCGTTACCATATTTACATTGTTGAATATGATGTGATTGTGAATATGTCCTTTGTCTATGTGAGTAGATAAGACAAATTCATACTCATTTTTTAATATCTTTTTACACAGCTCCATGCCAATCTGGTGTGCTATTTCAGGCGTAGTTTCTCCTGGTAAAAAGGATTGAATAAGATGCCTTGCAAGAACATTTCCCTTTGTTCCTGCATCATTTCGTGTCCTTAAAAATTGTGTATGGGCAGTTTCTTGATGGCATTTATGAGTGCTGACTAAAATCTGCTCATCTGTTTTATCTCCATTTACAATGTAGTCGATAGCAAGATTAAGAGTCGATTTTATGGGATGTATTTTTGTAATAGCCATTATTATTCACCTTCCGTTTCAGATGTTCTTTTCAGAAGTAGTGAATGAATTTGCCATAACTCTTTTGAGAAATGTTCAATCTGCTTTTTAATATCGTTTATATCGTCTTTATAGATTATGCCTGTCGAATTTACTCGCTTTGCAATCTGATTGATGTTGTTTGTAGCGTTGGAAAGTAATCCTTGTAAATCTCGAAAAGGCTTTAAATCTACTTGATATATTTCCTTTTCTAAAACGCATT
The DNA here is from genome assembly GCA_938049335.1 of uncultured Clostridia bacterium. Classification (GTDB taxonomy): domain Bacteria; phylum Bacillota; class Clostridia; order Peptostreptococcales; family Anaerovoracaceae; genus Eubacterium_B. Next base: position 5,657 of record CALIYX010000008.1, read on the forward strand.
TGCGGATAAAATGACTCATATTTCTGCACTTTGCAAGTTTCCTTTTCTCTTCAAAAAGAGCTTTTTCTTCTTCGGTTAATTTAATTTCAAGTCGTTCATTTCGTATCCTATTTGCCATAGGTAATTCCTCCTTTATATGTATTTCGGGGTCTTAGGGTTCTCCCTAACAAGCTAAAAATTGATAAAAAAAGAAGCAGATCCCCAAGGGCTGCTTCGTCAATTTTCCGTAAGTGTCCGTACACTTACTGTGCTTGCTACAAAAGAATAATTAGAGTAGCAAGCGTTAAGCAAGTTTTAAATTTATGATTATATTATACCACAGTTATTGGAATTAAGCTTGATAAAATAGTTAAATTTATAGTATAATAAATTATCCTATTTGTTAAAGAATAACTAGTAAAAGGAGTATATAGTGCTAAAGAATAATATAGAACTTGATGTAAAGACAAAATGTATTGAAGCGGGAATAACACAGGTAAAGTTAGCTCAGCAAATTAAGACATCTGCGCCGTATGTAAATCGAGTTATTCGTAACAAAGAATCTATTGTCAACAACACATTTGTAAAAATGATGGAAGCTTTGAACTACGATATTGAGATAAGGTATATAAGGCGCAGTGAATGTGATTACAGTAAATAATAATTGTGGAGGTAATTACTATGAAAAGTAAAATATATATTATCGAAGATGATAAATCAATAAATCGAGGGATAGAACTCACACTTGGAAAAGAAAAATATGAGTTTAGAAATTTTTACAATTTATCGGATGTTAGAGATATAAATGATGCAGATCTTTTTATATTAGATATAAATCTTCCGGATGGAAATGGATTGGATTTTCTTAAAGTGATTAGAAAACAATCAAAAAAACCATTACTAATCTTGACTGCAAATGACACGGAAATTGCGGAAGTAGAAGGCCTTCAGTTTGGTGCGGATGATTATGTAACTAAGCCATTTTCTCTAATGGCATTAAGGTTAAGAATAGAAAAACTTTTGTCTAGAAATACAGAAAACACTGCATATAATAAATATGGATTAGATTTAAATTTTGATGCTTTTGTTTTTAAAAACAATGGTGTTGAATTTGAGCTTAGTAAAACTGAGATTAGATTACTTAAATATTTGGTTGAAAATGAAGGTATTATCTTATCTAGGGAAAAGTTGATTGATTATGTGTGGCAGAATCAGATGTATGTTGATGAAAATGCTCTTTCTGTAGCAGTAAAAAGACTTCGTGATAAGATTGAAAATGGGGAAGTAAAACTTATACACACTATTTATGGAATAGGATATGTTTTCAGAATGGAGTAGACGATGTTTAGGAAAAATGAATTTATAGCTCTAAATGAAATGCTTGATTTAGCAATGAATGGTGAGTTTGAGGAAAAAATTTTTGATGAAACAGAGTTATCAAAATTTCAAACTAAGTTCATGCGTTATCTTACGAATTCTTCTATGTCTGAAAAGAAAATTACAGAGGAAAAGAATAAACTAAAGCAACTAATTACAGATATATCACATCAAACAAAGACGCCGTTAACTAATATTGTCATGTATTCTGAGTTACTCCAGGAAATTGCGGATGAACCTCAAATAAATGATTATGCAAGTGAAATTAGTATACACAGTAGAAAATTAGAAGAACTTATAAATGCTTTGACAAAAATGTCAAGACTTGAGTGTGGAATATTGCAGTTTAAGGAAAGCGAAATTCTACTTGATCGGATAATTACAAATGTGGTTAATCAAGCTTCACTAAAAGCTGCTGCCAAGAATATAAAAATAGATATTAAAACTGATGTGGATACCATAGTAAAAGTTGATGAAAAATGGGTGGTAGAAGCCGTATTTAATATTTTAGATAATGCGATTAAGTATTCTGAAGAGAATAGCAGCATAAAGATTAATACATTTTGTTATGAAATGTTTTGCGGAATAAATATTATAGATCAAGGTTTAGGAATATCAGAACATGAAATTCCAAAGATTTTTTCTAGATTCTATAGAGGGACTCTTGCAGGAGATACAGAAGGAATTGGCGTGGGATTATTTCTTGCACGAAATATTATCGAAGGACATGGTGGATATATTAAAGTTAAATCAAAAGTAGGAGCTGGTAGTACTTTTGGGATCTACTTCCCAATTCTTTCAAAAGTGAAAGATTAAAGAAATTTTCTGGAAAGTATGCAGTGTTATGCTAAGCATAGATAGATATGCTTAGCATTTTCTTTAACTTAAGCGTTAAACCACCAGCTATGCTGGTGAGTCCAATGACACTTATAGTTATGAGAGTGGTATCAAAATAAAAACTCTCCATGTTATAATAAAGTTAAGTTTGTCCAGCTTAAAATTTATTATAAAAGGAGAGTGATTTGTATGAAAAGTCCATACACAGATAGTTTAGCACACACAACGTATGAATGTAAATATCATATAGTTTTTGCACCAAAATATAGAAGAAAAGAAATTTATGGTCATTTGAGGACAGAAATAGGAATGATATTGAGAGAATTAAGTAATCGAAAGGATGTTGAAATAATCAATGCTGAAGCCTGTCCAGATCATATTCATATGTATGTAAGTATACCACCAAAATTGAGTGTGTCATCATTCATGGGATATTTGAAAGGAAAAAGTACATTAATAATATTTGAGAGACATGCTAATTTGAAATATAAATATGGAAATAGAGTTTTTTGGTGTAGAGGGTATTATGTCAGTACAGTAGGAAATAACAAGTCTGCAGTATATAATTATGTTGAAAATCAATTGAAAGAAGATATGATGTCAGACCAATTGACAATAAAAGAATATAAAGACCCTTTCAAAGGGTAGTAAGTAAAAAAGTCGCAAGCGAAAGTGGCTGAAAGCTGGCAAACTAAAAGCACTTCAGTGCAAGCTAGTAATAGAGCCTTATAGGCTCATATGAAAATCCACCAGTTATACTGGTGGATAATTATTATTGAAGAATTGTTTTATTTTTAAGGCGATTTTGTCGAATATTGTTTTTTTGTGGTAGAGAATGATGTTTACAGGTGGTGTAGTTTGCTTTGAATCTGATGCTGTTTTCTTATTTTTAAAAATATCAATTGTTGTTGCTTCTTTGTATATTTTATCATTTTGTTGCCAGATATTTAGAATATCTTTCTTTTCTTGTGGTGTGGCTATATATGTGTAATATAAACCAGAAATAAAGTCTTTAGTTTCTTCAGATATATTTTGTTCTTTTAATTTTTTATTTGGTAATAGAGTAATTTTTTTAGAACAGTCCTTTGCTATCTGCTTTAAGTTTTTCAATATTTGATTTGGAATTTTAGAAACAAATGATTTATCACAATGTTTTAAAACATATAGAGTTTCATATGCTGTATTAATATATTTTGTTTCATTTATCATCTTTTTTCACCTCTTGTTTATCTTCTTTAGTAGTTGTTTTGCTTTTATTTTTTGAGAAAATATTAAATTTTGATAGTAGATCTAATATTTTTTCGAATCTTCGGCCGTTTTTTCCTTGTTCGGTAGTTATTTCTTTTATATCATCCATTGGGAATAGTGGTGGTTCGGGTTGTGAAGTTGGAATATCTTCAAATATATTAAAATTGTCTAAATTAATTTCGTTTGAGACTTGTTCATATGGGGGATGGATTGATGGCATATCGCTGTCTGTTGGTACTTTTTCAATGAATGAAAATAGTTTATCTGTGAATTCTTTATTATTACATATGAAGCTACCTGATGCACCATTGCTTGATATATTATCTTTATTTATTCCAGGAAGTGCTTTAATCATATCTTCATTACATAGTTTTGGAACAAAATATTTTACGAAATAATCATCTTTTGAGGTATCAATATCAATTGTTAGGGCATGTCCGCGGTCTCTAATCATCATAAAAATTTGATCTTCTAGTGATATTATATCAGTCCAACCAACATCTAAATCCATTGGGAATTTTTTGAATAGTTCTTCAGCTTGTTTTGTATTTTCACCATATAGCATGATTGGATAGTTGAATTTATTTTGTTTTTCTGAGATTTTGGTAATTGAGCTTAATAATTCTTTGTTATTCATTACATAAGAGTGGCACGAATGTAATAGTTCATTTATAGTTTTAGCGTCTTTTATAGAATTGTTTAGGTCACCTAAATTGAATGAAGTATATCCAACAAAAGTCTTTTTTACATTTTCTACAAAGTCTTTTGACATGTTTGAAAAGTTCTTTTGAAATATTTCACGGCAATCAGTATTTTTATAATTTCCGATTGCTAGTTGTTCTCTTGTTTTGTTAAAGAAATCTGTTAATGACTCGTTAACTGCTTCACTAAGACCGAATCCTTCAAAGCTTGATTTAAAATCAAATTCTAAATATTTCAAACTTTGGTATAGTTTATCCGTATAATTGATTTTA
>CALIYX010000009.1 GCA_938049335.1 uncultured Clostridia bacterium
AACGAAAGACGAACCGTTTGGGATGTACTCGATTCAAGAAGTAAAATGGCACTTTCTCTATTCTTTTCTAATATCCCAAGGGAAGAACGACTTAGGGTAAAATATGTTACTATCGATATGTGGGAACCGTATAAAGATGTTGCAAGAACATACTTTCCTAACTGTGTAATAGCTGTAGATCCTTTTCATGTCATAAAGCACCTTACCCAAGGTTTTGAACGTCTTAGAATAGACTTAATGAACATGTCACCATATGGTTCAAATGCATATTATCTGCTTAAGAAATGGAGCCATCTTCTTACAAAAGATAGTGTATACCTTGATAATGACAAGGTATACAATTCACGCTTTAAATGCAAGCTTAACAGGAGAGATTTAAGAGAAATGATATTCAAGACTTTTCCTGAATTATCTAAAGCGTATAGTCTTAAAGAGCTTTATAGAAATATGAATAAAGACTGCTCATATGATGATATGCTTAAAGCCTTTAAAACATCCGAAATTAGGCAGTTTAATGAGTTTACAGAAATACTCATTAACTGGAGGGATGAAATTTTAAACTCATATCTTAGACCCTATGATGATAGGAAATTATCTAACTCATTCACTGAAAATGTTAACGGAAAACTGCGTACTTATCTGGCAGTATCTAGAGGAATTAGTAATTTTAATCGCTTCAGAAAGAGAGTTATCTATTCGCTTTCGAAAGATGTTCAATATTCCCTAAACAATAGCCTGCACAGTGATAGTGTTCCTAAAAGAAAAAGAGGTACATACAAGAAAATTAGAGAGTAAGCATTCAAAAAGCACTTCAGGCATATGACTTGAAGTGCTCTTGATTTTATTGGTACCCACACGATAATTTAGAGTACCAGAAAAACACCCTGAGTCTAACGCTATTTACGTTACCCCAGGGTTTTATTCATAGCCTTTATATTGATTTTCGTCTAATCATTTCAAACATTTTAAAGGCCTCTTGAGCTTGATATGAATTTTCTCCATACCGTTGCTTTATACCTTCAATTCTTTCTTCGATAGTTACTACATCTCCTGAAGAATCTGTTGTAATATCCATATAATTCAACAACCTAAGCTCAGCCGAATCATAATCTTCTTGAGGGATGCCATGATAGTACACTTCTTTCCAGTACTTATAGCCCTGTGCTTTTAACACTTCACCCGCCGCTTCAGCATGGTCTTCCTGCTTATCAACAAAAGCATATCCAATGTCATGTAATACCCCTAAGATATACATATCTTCCGGTTTGCAATCGAACTTCTCGCTATGCTGAATAACATAGTCTTTCATTCTTTTGGCGACTTCATTCATATGTTTCAATCTGTTATCGGTTATTTCCATCAATTACTCCATATTCTTCTTACCTGTTGTAATGTACTCAACAACATCTCTGAGTCTCCTTTTCTGGGAATCCGCCATTGGATACATTTGAACTTCATCAATACTTATCCACTTGTATTCTTTAGACTCGTTATCAATCTCTATTGTAGTAGTATTTACCTCTCCATAATAAACTATAGTAAACTCACGTCTAACCTCTCCATCTGAATACTCGATTCTTATATTCGGATCCGTATAAGTCCCTATAATATCCTTTACTACAACATTTATCCCTGCTTCCTCTTTAACTTCTCTCACAGCACAGTCTATTAAACTTTCATTTAACTCCAAAGTGCCTCCTGGGAGCGTCCACTTTGAGTTGTCTGTCCTTTTAAGCATTAAGATTCGATTATCATTTACAATAGCAACAGCAGCTGCCGGGCGTATTGAGTTTGCTTCAGGCATTTCAGGCAAATGCGCATAGTCTTTCCTTTTGCCCTTCAGCCCTTCTTCATACCATTCCTTTACTAAATCGCTTAATTCAACTACATGCTTGTCATTTACCGAAGGAACTTTCATAAACAAGATAGTTGTTCCTGCTCTAGCTTTTTGTGCATAAGCGGTTCCGTTTTCAATACAGTAAAAATCTCCGGCTTTAAACTCATATTCCTCTCCGGTGTTAACATCCATATATTTTGTCCAGCCAGAAATCATATATTGATACTCTACTGCATCTGTATGATAATGGGCGTCCTCTGTTGTATATTTCGAGTAGTTCGTAATGCCAATCTCTACATCATTTTTCTTTATATGATTAAGCTTTTGTGGTATTTTTAGGTCCCCAACCAAGTATTGTCTACGGACACCTTCAAGTGAAGAAGCAATATCCTTTTTTCCAATTTTAATGATAGCCCCCATAATTATTTCCTCCGTTTTTTACAGGAAAAAGAGTTGTAAATACTCAGGTTCCTGTGTCATTAACGAGTTCAAAACCGAAATATTATACTGATATTCCATATCTGAAGCTCTAGCGAATGTATTGTCATATCTCTCTTGATCTAATCCATTGCCTTGCTTTAGCTGCGTCAAGAGTCTTAGAGTATCAGTATTAATTAGTCCCCAGACATGATTTAAATTAGAATAGATATCGTATGCACTATTAAACAAATCTTCTGCTTCGTCATAGTTTTTTCTCTCTGCTTGTATGACACCTTTTCCAATTAGTGAGTGTGATTTCCAGCCTAGTAAAGAAGCTTCAGTTGAAAATTTATCAACGATTTCAAAACATGAGTATGCGTCATCATATAATCCAAGTTTTCTATATACTTCACCTTTAGACCCCATTAAGTACATCTTATAACGTGAATCAATATTACTTTCATCAGGAATATACTCTTCAATCATCGCAATAGCATCTTCACATCTTCCTGAATATATTAATAAGTCAACAATCTTCCTTGTCGTTCTGTGAATGAAATCATTTAATGTATATTCTTTTGCATAGGTCATTGACTTATTAAGCCATTTTTCTGCTTCTTCAAATTTACCTGACAGTACACCTAAATTTCCTCCAATTAAGAACAGAAGCTCATTGTAAATTTCGGGGTAATCCTCAGCTTTTGTATTAATAATAAGTTCTTTTGCATCAGCTATCAGAGGATCAACAGGCTTATAAAACATACTGTGATGAATTTGACGTACGCTCATTTTTATGCATTGTTCATCACTAATTCGTTTTTCCAACGGAACATCTTCAAGATAATCAATGCATATGTTTACCGCCGTATCATAATTACCACCAAGATGCATAATGTCTATGTATACATTAACCAGTTCTATCGGTAAGGCTTTAAGTGTATATTTTTTTATTAAAGCTCCTATGACCTGTATCAGTGAGCTTCCGTCTCCTCGTTTCTGCACTTGATAGATGATATCAATCGGCTTAGTTCTATTCTTTGTACCCAAATCATCCTTAAATAACCAGTCTATAAACTCAGCGATATTAAGTGTTGATTGCGCATGATAAAACATATCTATAAAGGATCTCTTATCAAATTGATCTTTTACAACGCTTTGATAATATTTTCTGATTGAGATGTGAACATCACGAATTAGATCTCCATGAGCATGTTTTAATACTTCATCTCGGACAATGCTATGAATATAATATCGATTGTCTGCATCTGACTTAGTAACAAATGAATATCTATTAAGCTGCTCAAAATCTGTATCCGAAAAATGAATATTGTACTCTCTTATTAACTCCTTAAACAGGTTAGCATCATATGAATTTGCCACAGATAGAATGCGTAATACCGATATAACATCCTTGTCTAAATTGTATAGGAAGCGCTCAACTATCCTTGGATAGTCGCCATTGAAGTCACTCGCTGTCGGTTCCTGTCCATCATTTTTCATATTGAAATAGGTCTCTGACATCAAATAGAGAATAAGCGGAAGCCCTCTACTGCTGACAAGAATCGCATCGATTATCTCATCACTTGATATACCAACTCTTCGCAAATATTCTTTTGAATAATCATCATCAAATTCTGTTAACTGATATTGATCTATGAGCCCTTCCCAATCAGGCCATATTAACTTATCTCTCCCAAATATAAGCACAAGTAAGTTATTGAATTGTTCGCTAGGAAAATAGGAAATAATATCTTGTACCCAGCGTTCATTTCTACTTCTATGAACTTCATCTAACACGTTTTCATTTAATGCCTCAAAAGTATCGAAAACTATTAGTATCTTAGACTTGGGATTTTTCTTTAAGAACTGCCCCAGGTCATATGAAAAGAATAGCGGTAGCATCTCTTCTATTTCGTCAGTAGTACTGTCCGCAAAACTTTTTAGCGTTTCCTTAACATCGTCTTCTGCTCTACTACTAATAAATTTGCGAGAGGCCCTCTCAATAATTTCTGCAGTGATAGCTGTGATTCCATTATCCAAAATCCCTAAGATATTTAGGCCAATATTAACAATACTATTCTCAGAAATTAAATCTTTTTCTCTAGAATAGTTTTCATTCGGATACTTCTTCTTATAGTAAATCGCATAGGCCAGTTCAAACGTCTTAAAATCCACCTTTGCACTGCAACTGTCAACGAGGTTAAGAATTCCTTTCTCAAGATTCCGATTTTCCGATGGGTTTAGATCAAGATACATATAAACTGATTTATCATCGTTTTCGACATGCATTCTGCACAATTCTTTCCTAAGAGTTGATTTGCCGACGCCTCCAACCCCATAAAAAGATATAATATTGTATTCTTTGTCATTAGAAGAACATTTATCCAAATAGAATTGTTTAGCTATTTCTCTATCGATAAAACTCTCTTCTACATGATATTTCTTTTTTTTAAATGAATGTTTTGGTCTTACCATTGCAACCTCATTTACTTAGTACATTAAAATGTTCATCTCTCCAAATCTTATTGATTCCCTTGATAATTTTAGAAACATACTTCTTAAGTACTCCTCCTACCACAACTCTAATCGCCGAGAGGAGGCAACAGCTATGTCTGGCAACATTCTACAATTGAACGATGACCAGCTGCCTGACGGCCGGTACTGCTTATCATCCGGGCTATTTGGCAAAAATTATATCGCAGGAAAATCTGTCAACCATTATTGATAATATCACCCATTTCTTTCGGTTTATTTTAATATAAAGGAAGATTTCTTTTCCATAAAAGGCATACCTGCCATAGTTCACATTTTTTAAACTCAACTTTTCCTATAATTTTTCCATTTTGGTAAAAATGTCTTCAATTTGGAACTCATCAAATTCAAATTCTATCGCAACCATCTCATCAGTTGATGTAAGTGGTTTTCCATTCAATGTAGTCCTACCTTGTTCCGAAAATAAATATAAATTTTTCTTTGCCCGTGAGCAAACCACGTATAGCATTTTTTTAGTTTCATCTTCTCTATATTGTTTTGATTGCCGACATATCGTATCCCAGTGTGGAATATATCCATTTAGAATACCAAATGCTATAACTGTATCATATTCTTCTCCTTTTACACCATGAAATGTATTTATTACCACACCCTCTTTTTCTTTGAAGCATTGTTTAAAGGTATCAATACTTGTAGATAAATCATACCGCTCTACTCTATCATTAATTTTTGCAATAAAACTGTTATAGGATTTTTGTAGAGATTGCTCTTGACTCAAATTGACTTCAAAAATATGAAAGAACTTAATAATCGATTTTTGAAGATAATCCAAGCCATTCTCTTCTTCACACAATAAAGAATTAACTACCTTTAGAATCATAAATGTATCTACTTTTTCGGGTAGTTTTATTTTGTACTCTTCCGATAAAATTTCAACTATTTCATTTGCGATTTTTTTCCTAATCCATGTCTTTTTTCCAGGTTCAGTAAATAATAGCCTTGAAAACAGAAAAAATACATTCATAGGATCATACTTTATTGGAGTAATATCCGGTGCATCAAATTTTACATCAGGTAAAAGTGTCTTCATTTGTTTTGATAATGGAAATAATAACCACCATTGTGGGGCAATAATACATATTTCGTTCTCAGGAATCCCCTCAAATATCCGCCTTTTTACAATTTGAGCTATTCCTTCAAACAAATCTGTTTTATTAATTGTATTATTATAAACTAAGCAACCCATTTCATTTTTAAATTCAGAAACTGCATATATTGGAACATACTTCAGCTGAAAATTAGAATAATAATTAATTATGCGCTGAGTTGTGCGATAACAACCATCTAATTTTTCTTCTTTAAAAGCAACCCCAAACTCTAATTCTAATTCTTCTGATGTTTTTGCAATACCACCAAGTGCACCATAAATAGCTTGATCTGTGTCTCCTACAAAAGTTAATAATATTTTTTTATTAGCCGATACTATACAGCCCAATATACCATACTGTAATTCATTCGTATCTTGATACTCGTCAACTAAGATTGATCTTGTAACTCCACCAATATTCTCTGCAATAAATGGACAGGTCTTAACTAACTCAAAGGATATTTTTAATATATCATTAAAGTCAATCTCTTTCTCAGCTAATAACTTTTCTTCATACTTGTTCACAATTTCAGGAAAATCAAATGGTTTATTATAACCAATGTCTATACCAAGATTCTTAACAATTTCATCTACATATTGACTTTGTACATACTCATCAATAATATGATATCCTTTTTTTAATCGATTATGGTACATTGTATACGGTCTGATAATAAATTCGAGGCAAAACTGATGTATTGTCCCTACCCACACTTTATCTTCCGGAATATCCATTTTCTCCAACCGCTCTCTGATTTCATCAGCAGCTCTATTTGTGTATGTAATTGCAATATTTATTTTTTTTGAAAGCTCATATTTTTTTATTATATATGCTAGCTTATAAGTTAATGTTCTTGTTTTACCACTTCCTGGACAAGCCTTAAGCAAAATGTTACTACCTTCAATACATACCTTTTTCTGTTGTGGATTCAATTGCTCTAAAAAAAGCATATCTTCCATTATTCACACCAACTTTCACAATATTTATCAACCTCAATTAATAATTTTGATACAATATCGTCTTCATATGCAGCTCTAAAATCCTGAATACAACATTTTTTTTCTTTAACATCTGTTAGCATCTGAAATTTTTCTTTTAATTTAATACTGTCCTCAGTTTCCTCATACTGATTTAATGAATATTCAACTATCTTAAATATAATATCAACATTTATTATTTCTCTACTTGCAAATGCAATAGCAGCTAATATATACTGTGGTATGCAAACCGCACTATCAATATAATTTGATAAAATGGTTGCATACCACCCTTTTCCCATATCTCTTGCTAATGTTAAAATCGTATTAGCACAATCTACATCAGAGCCAGTATCTATATTATTTTTATGTTCTTTTATTGTGTAATCTCTACTATAATTCAACTCTATAACTTCATTGATATATTCCTTATTTTGCCTATTATTGGTCAAAGCAAAATCAATTTCTAATGTATGAGGAGCATAGAAAGACTTTACCCATATATTTCTGTCATATAGCATTTCTAGCTTTTCTTTTCTACTTTCTCCTCTTTTTTGAGCTTGCATCTTATAAAAACTACTATTACTTTCTACTATTTGAACATCTTCATCAGTAATAATTGCGCATGATCTATTTATTCTTATATCTGCAAATAGACTCGCAATATATTCAAAGGATACGCTTCCTACATTTATGAGTCCAATTCCAAGCTCATCCAAAGAAACTCCAAAAGCACTTTTTACAATATTAGGAATTAAAATTTCTTCTCCATCTCCTTCTACTAAAATAACCCCTTTCGAAAAGAGCAATACTGTGCGCTTTGCATCCAGATAGCGTTCAATACAATTTGATAATGTTAAGTTCTTTAGGTTAAGAAATTCTTCACCAAACTTGTCTAGCCCATTATTTGGTTGCATTGAAATACTTTTATTATCCAACGATTTCAAAATATTTATATTTTTGATATTCGAAACTTCAGCCAAATGTGTTGAATGGGTAGTAGTTATTATTTGGGTATAATCCTTTGCCACTTTTAACTTATCAAACAAAGTTCTTTGAATATGTGTATGAATATGCGCCTCTGGCTCCTCAATAATCATAATGTTTATAAGTTCTCTCGTTCTATTGATTTCATATTCAACTATTTTCAAAGCCATATAAATCATATTTAGATGTCCTAATCCTAAAGACTCTATATCATTCTGTTTTGATGGTTTTAAAAATAAATATCGTGATAATGATTTTAAATCATCCTTCATCCCAGATTCTAAAATGATTTCTGGAGAATACACCATTCCTATCATGTCCAATAATTTCTCATTAATTTTCTTACCAACAAGTTCTACTTGCTCGACTTCAGATATGGATTTGTTCAAATTCATAATTTCGTCTTTAATTGAGCTGATTTCTGATTCTTTTATCAATGATTCTACTGATTCAATAATTCTTCTGATAGGGTTTTTAGGCTTTTTTAATTCACTTTCTACATCTCGTAAAGCATCAACAAATACCACTGATATATGATCATGTACATCCGCTATATTTAATTTACATCCTAAAATTTCATCATCATCTTCGTCAGGATTTGTACATTGTCCGTTATCTAAATCTCCAACAATTTTTTTGTATATTGTTTCATTTATAAAATCCGTTTGTGCTCGACTTGTAAAATAAAATTCATAATCTGCAATTCTTATTTTATTCCGCTCTTCTTCAAATTTTATCGGATCGGTAATTTCACTTAATTTTTTTCTTATTTGCTTTTGTGGACGAATAAAAAGAGAAATTACGCCAATATTATCATCTCCACTTTTTATATAGGATTTCAGAAAATCCTCATTCTCATTACTAGGCACTAGTTCTGCGCATATCTCCGTTTGTTTATCCACAGATGTAATGTTTCCAAATACTGCCGAAAAAATTATCCAATGTCCTTTCCAGTTATTCAAAGTGTCCGAAAAATCATTATCCTTAAGTCGTTTTGTGTTATAGTAGTATGAATCATCCAACAATATGCGAAGAGCTGTCATTGCATTTGATTTTCCAGAATCATTTTCCCCAATAATTGTATTTACTCCTTCAACGAAAGAAAAATGTGTAGCTCTTAAATTTTTGTAATTTACAACTTGAAAATGATTTAAATACATATATTCAACTCCTTTTTTTACTTTAATTTTTATTCCCCCAGCAACTCATTCACCATTTTAAACGGTCACATCTCTAATAGCGTCTACTTGCATATTTGTAGGATAGTTGTTCGTTGGTAGGATTTTTTAAGCGATACTCTTTAATTGCCCCTGTATGGATTTTACAGTTAATCTTTAAAATTTCTCGATTAAGATTTCAACCTAATGATAATTTTTAGTTTTTATATGATTTAAGTTTTTGCAATCTTGAATTACGCGCATCAAAACAGTATTACCAAAGGGTTTTGGCTCCGTTCAATCGCTGAAACTCACTGTTTGCAGCAATAACATATTTGCTTCTGTTAATCCCACTCGCAGTGGCTCAGGGACTTAAGCTTCGTGCCCTTCACTCGCTTTCATCTCCTGACCCTTGCTGAGGGGCTACCAACAGTTAAGCCATCGCGCGAGCGCTAGACCATAACTTAATAAAATAAACCCGAACCACATACATCTATCTTCATGTGTTGCTCGGGTTTACTAGCTTCTCATTAAATCACAAAGCAAGCCATTTCCCGAAACATAACTCTCCCACTCGCAGTAGCTCAGGGACTTAAGCTTCGTGCCCTGCACTCGCTTTCATCTCCTGACCCTTGCTGAGGGGCTACCTACAGCTCGCTCGTCGCTCCGCGGAGCGAAGCTCGAGTTCGCTGGGTAGGCGTAGCCTCGCGACCGACGTGAGCGAGGCTACTCCCACTCAATTGTTCCGCTTGGTTTTGGGGTGAAGTCATAGAGTACACGGTTTACGCCTTTGACTTCGCTTGTGATTCTTTCTACTATATTCTGCATCAGTTCGAATGGAATATTCTCTACTGTTGCTGTCATTGCATCTACTGTGTTTACGGCTCTGATGATTACTGGCCACTCAAAGCTTCTTGATCCTTCTTTGATGCCTGTTGATTTGAAGTCTGGTACGACTGTGAAGTACTGCCATACTTTGCCTTCGAGTCCGTTCTTTGCGAATTCTTCTCTGAGGATGGCATCGGATTCTCTTACGGCTTCGAGTCTATCTCTTGTGATTGCGCCTGTGCAGCGTACGCCTAGGCCTGGCCCTGGGAACGGCTGTCTATCTACCATGGCTGATGGAAGGCCCAGTGCTCTTCCGACTACTCTTACTTCGTCTTTGAAGAGGAGCTTAATTGGTTCTACGAGCTCAAACTGAAGGTCTTCTGGGAGTCCGCCTACGTTATGGTGGGCTTTGACGTTTCCGCTTTCGAGGATGTCTGGATAGATTGTGCCTTGTGCGAGGAAGTCGATTCCGGAGAGTTTGCGTGCTTCTTCTTCGAATACGCGGATGAACTCGCCTCCGATGATTTTTCTCTTTTCTTCTGGCTCTTCTACGCCTGCGAGTTTATCTAGGAATCTGTCGGTTGCGTCTACGTATACGAGGTTTGCATCCATTTCATCGCGGAACACCTGCACTACCTGCTCTGGCTCTCCTTTTCTTAGGAGTCCGTGATTTACGTGTACGCACACTAGCTGCTTTCCTACGGCTTTGATGAGAAGTGCTGCTACTACTGATGAGTCTACTCCGCCTGAGAGTGCAAGGAGCACTTTTCTGTCTCCAATCTGCTCACGTAGGGCTTTTAGTTGCTCTTCGATGAAGGCTTCTGCTAGTGCCGTGCTTGTAATTCTCTCCATGTTTTCTGGTCTCTTATTGCTATCCATTTATTCCTCCCATTTATGCTTTTCTTTCGCTTTTGGTTTCTTAGTGTTTCAATATATAATATCTTGTAAATATTATAACATTTATTTAATTATTTTCGCTATATTTTTTTGATAATCATAAGCACCGGCTTTGTGGCGCTTATTTCTTCATTTCTATCGTTCGATGACCACTGCTAAATCAATGCAACAAAAAAGGAGCTCGCTTTTGCGAAACTCCTCCTTTGATATATGTGATTTGTCATCCTGTATGCTTTAGCCGAAGAATAGCTCCATGTCCTCTTCTACTGATCCGATTCCTGCGATTCCAAAGTTGTCTACGAGAACCTTTGTCACGTTTGGTGATAGGAATGCTGGTAGTGTTGGTCCAACGTGGATATTCTTTACGCCTAGGTATAGAAGTGCTAGAAGTACGATTACTGCCTTCTGCTCATACCATGCGATGTTGTATATGATTGGAAGATCGTTGATGTCGTCTAGTCCGAATACTTCCTTTAGCTTTAGTGCGATTAGTGCTAGTGAGTATGAGTCGTTGCACTGTCCTGCGTCTAGTACTCTTGGAATTCCACCGATGTCACCTAGGTTTAGCTTGTTGTACTTATACTTTGCACATCCTGCTGTTAGGATTACTGTGTCTGGTGCTAGTGCCTTTGCGAATTCTGTGTAGTAGTCTCTTGACTTCATTCTTCCGTCGCATCCGCCCATTACTACGAACTTCTTGATTGCGCCGCTCTTTACTGCGTCAACTACCTTGTCTGCTAGGGCAAATACCTGCTCGTGTGCGAATCCGCCGACAATGCTTCCTGACTCGATTTCTGTTGGAGGCGGGCACTGCTTTGCCTGCTCGATGATTGCGCTGAAGTCCTTTGTTTCGCCGTACTTACCATCGATGTGCTTACATCCTGGGAAGCCTGCTGCTCCTGTTGTCCATAGTCTATCCTTGTAGCTGTCCTTAGGTGGCACGATGCAGTTTGTTGTCATTAGGATAGGTCCGTTGAAGCTCTCGAACTCTTCCTTCTGTTTCCACCAAGCGTTACCGTAGTTACCTGCTAGGTTGTCGTACTTCTTGAATGCTGGGTAGTAGTTTGCTGGTAGCATCTCTGAGTGGGTGTAAACGTCTACGCCTGTTCCCTTTGTCTGCTCTAGTAGCATCTCTAGGTCGCGTAGGTCGTGTCCTGAAATCAAGATAGCTGGGTTCTTTCTAACGCCAATCTGTACTTCTGTGATTTCTGGGTTTCCGTATGCTCCTGTGTTTGCTCTGTCAAGTAGTGCCATGCCTGAAACACCATACTTACCTGTCTCTAGTGTTAGAGCAACTAGATCGTCTGCTGAAAGTGTGTCGTCTAGTGTCTTTGCTAGTGCTTCCTGTATGAATGCATCTACTTCTGGATCTGAATCAAGTAGTGCGTTTGCGTGCTTGCTGTAAGCTGCAAGACCCTTTAGTCCATATGTGATAAGCTCTCTTAGTGAACGAACGTCCTCGTTTTCTGTTGCAAGTACACCAACCTCAGCTGCTGTTGCCATGATTGCATACTGAGCTCTATCCTCTGTGTACCACTTTGCTGCGTGTGGAAGTACTGATGCATCGTCTAGCTGTGCAAGTAGCTCCTGCTTTGTCTTTAGAGTCAAAGCGATTCTATCCTCGATGTACTCATCATCAAAGTTAGCGTTTGTGATTGTTACAAATAGGTTGAATGTAACCATCTGATCTACTTCTGCTGCAATCTTCTTTCCTTCCTTACGAAGTGCTGTTGTAACTGCTGAAAGTCCCTTTGTTGCATATATTAGTACGTCCTGAAGCCCTGAAACCTCTGCAGTCTTTCCACAGACACCCTGAACTGTACAGCCCTTACCGCCGGCTGTCTCCTGACACTGATAACAAAACATCTTGTTTTCCATTTTGATCTCCTTTTTTCTATATCTCAAAAGATTTATAAACGATTTCCTTATGTGCCCATTATATGTGCTCCTACATCAAAACTCGGTAACATATGTTACGATTTGAAAAAAATATATATTTTTATTAAAATTTTTTCGTGTCTTTTCAATATGAAAATGAATTTCATATTGACGATCTTCCCGCACGGGTATAAAATGAAAATAGTTTTCAATTTAAGGAGATTTGCATATGAAAGCGAAAGGACAATACAATACGAATCAGCGCAAGGAGCTTCAGAGCTATCTTGAGACAATCGCTGGAGAGCACACCACGGTTGCTGAGATCTGCAAGCACTTTAGCGCTCTCGGCAAAAGCATTGGAACCTCTACCGTCTACCGTCAGCTTGAGAGAATGGTTGACGAGGGTCTTGTCGAAAAGTACATCGTTGACGCATCTAGCCCTGCCTGCTTTGTCTATGTAGGCGAGCACATGCATGCTCATAACAGACGCCACTATCACTGCAAGTGTGAGAAGTGTGGCGAGCTTTTCCACATCACCTGTGACGCACTTGATTCCTTGGAGGAGCACCTTCTTGCTGATCATAACTTTGCTTTTGATAACATGCGTACCGTTTTCTACGGTATCTGCGGGAATTGCCGTAACTAGTCAGTGCTAAAACTTAATTGATCAAGCCTTGATTGCACGTTTTGATGTGCAATTTATTACGTTTTACTGTTATTTTTGATGGAGGAAATAATGAAAAAAATTATCACTTTAATGCTTGTCGCAGTGCTTGCTGTTTGCGCGCTTAGTGGCTGTGGCACTTCCAAATCCGGCGAAGATAAAAATGATAAGAAGATCAAGATTGTTACTACAATCTTCCCAGAGTACGACTGGGTTATGCAGATTTTAGGAGACAAGGCTGACAAGGCTGATGTGACCATGCTTTTAGACAAGGGCGTTGACCTTCACAGCTACCAGCCATCTACTGCTGATATCGCAAAGATTTCAGAGGCTGATGTTTTCATCTATGTTGGCGGCGAGTCCGACGAGTGGGTTGAAGATGTTCTTAAGGAAGCTAAGAATAAGAAACTTAAGGTTATCAACCTCATGGATGTAATGGGCGATAAGGCTAAGGAAGAAGAGGTTAAGGAAGGCATGCAGGAAGAGGAAGAAGAGCATGCTGAGGAAGCTAAGGACGGCAAGGAAGAGGAAGAAGTCGAGTACGATGAGCACGTTTGGCTATCCCTCAAGAATGCAAAGATTTTCACTAAGAAGATCGCTGATGTTCTATCCGAGGTTGATAAGGACGACGCTAAGACCTACCAGGCTAACTACGAAAGCTATGCTAAGAAGCTAGACGATCTAGACAAGAAGTACGCTGATGCTGTCGCTTCTGCAAAGAACAAGACTTTGGTATTCGGTGATCGCTTCCCATTCAGATATCTCGTAAACGACTACGGTCTAGATTACTACGCTGCCTTCGTTGGCTGCTCAGCCGAGTCAGAGGCAAGCTTTGAGACTGTCACCTTCCTAGCTAAGAAGATTGACGAACTTGGACTAGGCAATGTCCTTACTATAGAAGGTAAGAATCACAAGATTGCTAATACAGTTGTAGATAACACTAAAAATAAAGATCAAAAGGTACTAACAATGGACTCAATGCAGTCCACTACATCAAAGGATGTCAAAGATGGCGCTACCTACCTCGGTATCATGGAAAAGAATCTCGAGGTTCTAAAAGAGGCGCTCAAATAGGCATCTATAGGAGGAAAAATGGCTCAAATCATCTGTCAAAATCTATCGGTTGGATATGATTCCAAGATAATATTAAAAAATCTAAGCTTTGAGGTGAACAAAGGTGACTACCTTTGTATCGTCGGAGAAAACGGCTCTGGAAAGACCACGCTCATCAAGAGCATCCTAGGGCTTATTCCGACTATATCTGGAAAGCTTGAGACGGGTGATGGGCTGAAATCTAACGAAATCGGCTACCTACCGCAGCAAACTGTCGTTCAGCGCGACTTTCCTGCTTCAGTTAGGGAGATTGTTCTCTCTGGTTGTCAGGGGCGCGTGGGACTTCGTCCATTCTACTCTAAATCCGATAAGCTTTTAGCCGAGGAAAATATGAGGAAGATGGAGATAACTGATCTATCAAAGCGCTGCTACCGCGAGCTTTCGGGCGGACAGCAGCAGCGCGTTTTGCTCGCTAGAGCTCTTTGCGCTACGCAAAAGCTCCTGCTCCTAGATGAGCCTGTTTCTGGCCTTGATCCTAGGGTTACTACGGGCATGTATCAGACCATTAAGTCTTTGAACGAGGAAGGAATCAGCATTATTATGATTTCTCACGATGTGAACGCTGCGGTGAAGTACGCAAGCCATATTCTCCACATCGGACACACTATATTTTACGGAACTACCGAGGAATATATTAACAGTCCAATTGGACAAATATTCCTAGAAAGAGAGGGGCAATCTAATGACTAGACTTTTTAACGACTTCATGCATTATTTAGAATATCCCTTTGTCAGATATGCGATTATTGTCGGAATCCTGATTGCCCTCTGCTCTTCCCTGCTAGGTGTAACCCTAGTGCTTAAGCGCTTTTCCTACATAGGAGATGGGCTTTCACATGTTGCCTTTGGCGCTATGGCTATCGCTGGCGTGCTCAAGGTGACAAATCAGACTTTGATAATACTTCCAATCACTGTAATATCGGCAATTTTGATTCTCAGGGCTGGACAGAACACAAAGATCAAAGGTGATGCTACCATCGCGATGATTTCCGTCGGCTCCCTAGCCTTTGGTTATCTGCTCTTGAACATCTTTTCGACCTCGTCGAATCTCTCGGGCGACGTTTGCGTTACCCTCTTTGGTTCGACTTCGATTTTGACACTTAAGAGCAGCGATGTTCTGCTATGCGTGGTGCTTTCCATCATAGTTGTAGCGATTTTCATCTTCCTATATAACAAGATCTTTGCAGTTACCTTTGATGAGAACTTTGCGATGTCTGCTGGCACAAATGTCAAGCTTTACAATTTCTTGATTGCTGTTATAATTGCTGTTATAATTGTTCTAGCTATGAACCTGGTTGGTTCTCTGCTAATTTCGGCGCTCGTAATTTTCCCTGCGCTCTCGAGCATGAGGGTATATAACAGCTTCAAGTCTGTTACCATCTGCTCTGCCATCCTATCAGTCGTATGTGCAGTCCTTGGTATGGCTATTTCCATCCTCGGAAATACTCCAGTGGGCTCAACCATCGTCGCAGTTGATGCGTTCTTCTTTGGCGTGTTCACTTTGATAGGTAGGATTTCGGCAAGGAGGGCTTAGCGCGGTAGATTACAGCCAAGACTAGCTAGGCTAGCAAAATATAGAGAAAAGAGGCAAGGATATGAAGAAGATTTTAGCATGCATCATCTGCCTCACCCTCGCATTTGGCGTAACTGCGTGTGGAAAGGCAAGCGATAAGGATTCTAACGGAGATACCAAAATCATCTCCGATGCTAAGAACAAGCAGGAGAATTCTAAGAGTGATACTAAGAAAGAAGTAAGCAAGAAAGAAGTAAATAAAAAAGAGGTCTCTGACGATGCTGGAAAAGGCAAATCCAGCAAGAGCAAGTCTAAGACCAACAGCAATAAGATAGATGTTGACCTAAATAATTTGAACGCTAATGTCGTCTACTCTCAGGTATATCTTATGATGACAGAGCCTGATAAGTTCATCGGTAAGCGCATCAGAATGTCAGGTCAGTTCAATGTCTACGCCGCTCAGGAGGGAAACCCAAGCGGCGTTACTGAGTACTATGCGATTATAATTGCAGATGCTCAGGCATGTTGCCAGCAAGGTATAGAGTTCGTATGGCCTGGTCATACTTACCCGGAAGGATTCCCTGAGGTAAAATCAAACGCCTCTGTGACAGGCATATTTGAGGTTTACGAGGAGAACGGTAAGAAGTACTGTCGTCTAGTTGCTGATACTGTTGAGCCGCTCTAAGGAGCAGTTTGAGGCTCGCATACAAATTAATATGTTTTAACGAAAAAACACCTATGAGGCGCATCGCTGTGATGCTTCATAGGTGTTTTGTATTGCTATTTTTTCTCAAGCAAGTCTGTCATGTTGCGAAGGCTTATCGCAAGTGTTGACGAGTTGTGAAGCAGGGCTGTTGTAGTCGGTGTAAACATACCAAACATTCCCATTCCGATTAGGAAGGAATTGAAGCCCAAAATCTGACGATAGCTTAGCTTGATTCTCTTCATAAGCTTCATGCTTATCTCTCTGAGTTTTACTAGCTCGTCGAGCTCGTCGCTTCCAATCATGATGTCAGCAACCTCTCTTGCGATTGCTGCACCGCTGTTGATTGCGATACCTGCATCCGCCTCTGAAAGCGCTGGTGAGTCGTTAACTCCGTCTCCTACCATGATTACCTTGTGGCCTTTGCTTCGTTCTTCTTTGATGAAATTAGCCTTGTCTTCTGGAAGTACTTCTGAATAGTAGCTGTCCACTCCGACCTTTGCCGCGATAACTCTTGCTGTTCTCTCGTTGTCACCAGTCATCATAACTGCATTCTTAATTCCGAGAGCCTTAAGCTGCTTGATTGCCTTTGCTACGCCAGGCTTGATAGGATCGTCTATCAAAATTACCGCTACGAGCTTCTTATCTATAGCTAGGTATAGATGTGAGTACTCGTTTGGCAGATCTTCAAAGGCCTGTTTCTTATCTTCGTCTATTGTGCAGCCCTCATCCTCAAATATGAAGTGGTGGCTTCCGATGCAAACCTTCTGTCCATCAAGCGTAGTTGCAATTCCGTGAGCTACGATGTACTCTACCTTGCTGTGCTTTTCCTCGTGGTCAAGTCCCTTTACCATAGCTTCCTTAACGACAGCGTTTGCTATCGAGTGAGGATAATGCTCCTCTAGACAAGCTGCGATTCTGAGGCACTCATCCTCATTGATATCGCTGAAAGGCACAACCTTGTGAACTTTTGGAACTGCTTCTGTTAGAGTTCCTGTCTTATCAAATACTATCGTGTCTGCCTCAGCTACTGCCTCTAGGAACTTTCCGCCCTTGACAGTCATGCGGTACTCGCCCGCCTCTCTCATCGCTGAAAGAACTGCGATAGGAATTGAAAGCTTAAGTGCACAGCAGAAGTCTACCATCAGTATCGATGTCGCCCTTGTTATATCTCTTGTAATGAGATACTGAAGTGCTGTCGCACCGAATGTGTATGGAACAAGTCTATCTGCAAGCTTTGATGCCTTATCCTCTGTCGAGGACTTTAGCTTCTCAGAATCCTCAATCATGGTGATGATTCTGTCGTACTTGCTGTTTCCAAGTGAGCCCTCTGCCTCGATGACAATCTCGCCCTCTTCGACTACAGTTCCTGCATATACAAGGCTTCCCTCATACTTACGCACTGGCATTGACTCTCCAGTCATAGAAGCCTGGCTTACGTGAGCCTCACCGCTGATGACCTTACCGTCTACTGCTATGACATTTCCGGTTCTTACAATTACTATATCACCGGCATTAATTGTATTTGCATCTACGAGAATCTCTGTTCCATCCTCAGCCCTTGTCCATACCTTCTCAACATTGAGGGCCATGGCCTTAGCTAGATCGCTGATTGACTTGCGATGTGTCCAGTCTTCCATTATCTCACCAACTCCAAGCATGAACATTATGCTTCCTGCGGTTGAGAAATCTCCTCTGAGCATTGAGACTGTTATGCTTGTCGCGTCAAGCACAGATACCTCAAGTTTACCATGTATCAGTGACTTTAATCCCTTTACTATAAACGGAATTGATTTGATAACTATTATTCCAGCTGCTAATGGCATCGGTATAAATAGCTTGGAAAAAACACGTCTGCCTACGTGTAGGCAGAGCTTGTTTTCGAATTCGTATTGTAGCTGTCTATCAGCTATTGTCGTGAGAAGCTCCTGGTTGGATTCATAATCAAAATTAGATAATGCATCTATGATGTCATCTCTAACGTCTCCTGAAAACTCTATGATCGCAACCTTAGTTCTCTCGTGAACCTTTACGCTCTTTACACCGGAAAGCCTGCTGAGATAGTTATCTAGGATATCCGCTTCTTCAAAGGTCATGCGGTACTGCACTAGCTGCACACGCATCCTGCCCTTGCTCTCGTGTAATATTCTACACCTCATCCAAATGCCTCCTATATGAAAACTGAAGCACTATTATGCTTCAGCTCCCTCTGCCTTCTCTTCTGCAGCTCTGAGAACTTCCTTAGCGTCCTCAATCATCTTAGCTTCTGCTTCCTGGCAACGCTTCTCGTTGATTTCGTCAGCATCTGCACTGATGTCCTGGCAGTTTTCTCTGATGTTTGTTACTGTCTTCATTACCTCATCTACTCCGCGCTTTACAGCTGCTGTAGCGTGTGTGTATACCTTCTTAGCGTCTGCAGAAGCAAGTACCTTAAGTCCTGCTGTACCTACCAAAACTCCGCAGCCCAATGTTCTTAGTGTCTTCAATACGTTCATTTTTCTAATCTCCTTTTCTTAAAACTTATAAATTAGGAATATAAATTTTATAAAATACATCCCACTCAAAACTATCATTTAAAGCCATTTTAATAGTCAATGACTATGTTAGTCAAGTATAAAATTTGTTATACTTATGCAACATTGATTAGTCCCATAAATCTTCGGTTTCAATAGAAGAACCTGCGATTCATTTGCACAAAAAGCAGGTCCTTTATATATGAGTGATTTAGATTACTCTGCTACAGTAGGCGCTGTATACTGTCTGCCTAGAAGCTCCTGATTGAGGGCATATAGTCCCTTAGGATCTCTTCCGAAAAGCTCAAATTTCTTTATTAGATCATCAGCATTCTTCTCTTCCTCTAGCTGCTCCTTAACGAACCAGTCAAAGAACTGCATTGTTCTGTAGTCATCAACATCGTGTGATGCCTTGTAAATCTTGTTAATAAGATCTGTGACGAATCTCTCGTGCTGAAGTGCTAGACGAAGCGGTGCATCCATGCCATCGTATTTCTGAGTTGGATTTTCGATTGCATCAAAGATCATTCTCTCGCCATTGTCTATAATATAAGTTCTGATTAGCATAGCATGGTCACGCTCTTCCTTTGCCTGAACTTCATACCAATTAGCAAATCCATCTAGACCCTGCTCATGGTAGTAGTTAGCAAAATCTAAATAAAGATATGCTGAGTAAAATTCTGCGTTAACCTGCTTGTTTAGTAAATCTGTTATCTTCTTATCTAACATTTCATCTTCCTCCAAAATTTCAAAACACTTACAGAGTATTTATATCCGATTTAATTGTATACTAACATATTATATCGAAAATTTTATGTTTTTATTTTAGAGCAACAACCCTGCAAGCTTTTGATGCTTTACAGGGCTGATTCGTCTTCAATATTTTTTCTATATCTTTCTTCTTACTATCCTGTAGTATTCTCTTGCTGTGAATGCGAAGATTACTGCGTAGAGAATTGCAAATGCTAGCACGCATATAACTGTACATTCAATTAGAAGTCCAATGTTGAATATGCTAAATATTTCTAGGATAAGTCTTATCATGTTGAAGGCTCCTGCCACATGCAAAATTGCAACTATGAGTGGTGCAAAGAAGACAAAAGTTATTTGCTTTCTTATTGTCTGTCTTACATCTTTTTCCGACATTCCCACCTTCTGCATCATGTCAAACTTGTCCTTATCATAGTACCCTTCTGAAATTTGCTTATAGTAGATTATCAAAGCGGCTGCAAAGGCAAATACAACTCCTAGAAATGCTCCAAGGAATAGGAAGCTATTAGTTAGGCCACCGAGCATTTTATCTGCCTCATATCTTGTTACATTATATACATTGGTTATTCCTAGGCTTTCTCCCCTATCACTCCAGTATTCTGTAACACATTTAGATAAAGCAGCATACTTTTGTTCACCTACCTCATCACGATTCTCAATATTTGCAGTCATGAATAGCATATTTCCCATGGAGCTAGAGTATTTATTTGCTTCACCTGCAATAGCATCTGCGATTTCATCATCATGCACAATTAGCACATACTGAGCATATACAGCTGAGACAGTTGATGCTGGAACCTTAAGATTCATCTGCTTTACATCAAGATTAATTCCAGAGATATCAAGCTTTCCATTTAGCTTTGTTCCTATTGATATGGCTTCGTTCTTTGATACACTTATTTTCTTACCGCTAAATTTCTCGTATTGTTCTGCTGTCATTACGGTTAGAAATTGCTTATTAGCCACTTGGATAAAGTTAATTCTTTGACTGACTTCATCAAATTCCACCTTATAGCTTTGGAGTACATATGCATTTGTATCTACTAGCTTGATATCCTGCTTCTCAACCATATCTTCGAATAATTTTAGCTCATCATCTATACGTGCGTTAGATGTCTTACCGTTTTCCTTAAGCTGCTCACCATCTAGTGACACGCTGACGATGACATCTGAAGGCGTTATCTTTTTGATAACATCATTAATTCCAACTCTAAGCGATACAGTAACAGATACCATAACTATAACCATAGTTGAAAGGATACAGATGTTTGCCATACCTACTGCATTTTGCTTCATTCTGAACAAAATACCTGAAATGCTTGTAAAGTTTGCCTTCTTGTAATAAAACCTTTTGTTCTTCTTAAGTACCTTTAGCACAGCTACGCTAACTGTCGTAAAGAGTAGATATGTTCCGATGATTACTAGAATTACCGCTACAAAGAACAGGATTATTGCTGCTAGAGGATCCTTTATACGGATTGCAATCATATATCCTGCAACTAGGCATGCAGCTCCAATTATACTTAGAACAATCTTCGCCTTTGGTTCACGCTCAGGTGCCGATGCTCCTTTTAGCATTTCTATAGGCTTTGATATTCTTATAGATAATATATTCTTTATCAAAACGAGTGCGAAAACTATAGCAAAGAATATTGCTGTATGCGTAACCGCATACATATTTACTTCAAAAGCAATTATATGTCCAGCACCTATCATCTTTGTTATTACCATTAGAGCTAGCTTGCTGAACAAGATGCCAACGCCTAGACCTATTATTATGGATATAGTAGAGCTTATCATACTCTCTGCTACAAGAACTCTTCCTAGATGTCGCTTTTCCATGCCCAGGATATTGTATAGTCCAAACTCCTTACTTCTCTGCTTCATCAAAAAGCTATTGATGTAAAAAGAAAATATTATTGCAAAGCCTGATACAATTACATTTCCCAAAAACATGCTCTGTGTAACGTAGTCTGCCCCTCTAAAATTTGCAATGTCCTTGTTATTGCTTAGAAAACTCATTATGTATATAACGGCAATCATGAGTATAGATGCTATAATATACGGCATGTAAAGCTTTCTATTCTTTTTCAAATTCGATACGGCGAGTTTTAGTGTGAAGCTTCTAGGCATTTCTCTTACCTCCCACAGATAGGGCTGTCAATGTGTCTGAAATGCTCGCAAACATCTCATCATTCGTCATATCTCCTCTATATATCTGATGGAAGAGTTCTCCGTCCTTTATGAACAAAACGCGTCCTGCTGTGCTCGCCGCTTTCACGCTGTGCGTTACCATTATAATGGTCTGTCCACCTTGGTTTATTGAGCTGAATAAGTTTAATAGATCGTCTGCTGAGTTTGAGTCTAGGGCTCCAGTTGGTTCATCTGCAAGTATCAGCCTTGGGTTTGTGATTAAGGCCCTTGCAACTGCTGCTCTCTGCTTTTGACCACCCGATACCTCGTAAGGAAATTTATCAAGTATATGCGTGATTCCTAGATACTCAGCTATTAGCTTTAGCTCTGCCTCCATTTGGCTTGGCTTTGCTCCTGCAAGCACCCTTGGCAGATAGATATTATCTCTCAAGGTGAATGTATCTAAAAGGTTAAAGTCCTGAAATACAAAGCCTAGATTGTCACGTCTAAACGCCGAAATCTCTCCGTCTCTTATGGCTGAAAGATTCATTCCATCTAAAATAACTTCTCCAGAGCTAGCCCTATCTAAAGCTGCAAGTATATTTAGGAGCGTTGTTTTTCCTGAGCCAGACTCGCCCATGACAGCGACATATTCTCCTCTTTCCACACTGAAGTTAACATCGCGTAGTGCAACTACTCCGTTTGTTCCAAGCTTTGATGTATAAACTTTTTTAAGATTTTTTACTTCTACTAATGACATATTGTTCATCTCCCTTCTTGGAACTATTCTATCTAAAAATAAAAGGTAATGCATATACACTACCTTTCAAAATCCTATTCGTATCTTACATTGCTGTAAGGTATATGTATATTAATTTTCGTACCTTCACCTAGCTTTGATTCAGCCGAAAGTCTATACCCTAGCTTATCAGCGATTTTACGACAAAGGTATAGGCCAATACCCGATGACTTACTGCTAGTTCTTCCGTTATATCCAGTGAAACCATCCTCAAATATTCTGCTAATATCACTGGCTCTTATTCCTATACCACTATCTGCTATGGATATTATTTTTTCTGAAGTCGTGCTCTTAAGACTTACTACAACTCCGCCCTCATTTGTGTACTTTAGGGCATTTGAAAGTACTTGGTCGATTATGAAGCCAAGCCACATCTTATCAGTTACTATATTTTCATCTAGATTATTAAGCTCTATTGAGAGCTTCTTTTTGATAAAGACGATAGACTGAGACTTTACGACTTCCTTGACAAGTTCTTGTACATTATAGTTTTGAAAAACAAAATCTGTGTTATCGCTAGCTAGCTTTATGAACTTAAGGAGCATGTCTAAATATCCATCTATCCTTGCTAGCTGCATCCACATTTCATTTTTTTCTTCAATACTGCTGTTTTGGACTATTAGATATAGAGCTGACAGAGGCGTTTTTATCTGATGAACCCACGTTTTGTAGTAGTCATTAAGTCCGCTTTCTAGGCTTTCCCTTTCCTTTATCGCTTCAATCAGCATATCATGGACCTCTACATACAATCTTTGATATTCCTCATCTATCAAATCTCGTGGTGGCAAATCAGTCCTAGCTGTGTACATTAAGTTATTCTCACAATCCTTGAGAATATTTATGTATCTCAAAAATCTAAAGTAATCTATACTGCCTATTATCAAAGCAAAGAATAACTGTAATAGTCCTGCGTAAAGGCTTACATTCCAAGGAATTCCTGCAAGCATGGTAATAAATGCGAAAATCAAAAGCATGAATACGAAAAAGATGATTACCCTTATTCGACTCTTAATATATTTAGAGAAAATCATTCCACAATATACCCTAGTCCCTTCTTTGTCTTTATCAGGTCACTTATTCCATGTTCTGCAAGTTTCTTCCTCAGTCTTGTCATATTTACTGTCAGGGTGTTCTCATCTACGAAGCTGTCTGTATTCCAAAGCCCCATCATCAGATTTTCTCTGCTGGTCATCTTCCCCTTGTTCTTGAGCAGAATTTCCAAAATTTTGTACTCGTTTTTTGTGAGTTCAATATTTTCTCCATCAAAGTAAAGGCTTGCGTTTTTCATATTTAAAATTATACCATCATGCTCTATAACGTCCGCCGTTTCTCCCTCGCTGAAATCATATGCACGTCTCAGTAAAGCCTGTATCTTTGCAGTTAGCACATTAAGATCAAAAGGCTTGCATATGAAGTCATCAGCTCCCATATTCATCGCCATTACAATGTTTAAATTATCGCCGGCTCCTGATATGAATACTATCGGAAGCTTTGATATCTGTCTTATGTGACGACACCAATAAAAGCCATCAAAAAAAGGCAGAGAAATATCTAGGAGCACAAGGTCTGCTTCTGACTTTGCGAAATCACTCATGATATCGTGAAAGTCCTTAGCAATTATTACCTCGTAATTCCAGCTCCTAAGATGTTTCTCTACTTGATTAGCAATTACATTATCGTCTTCAACTAAAAATATTTTGTACATAAGCTTCCCTTAGTCGCTCACATCAAGGTCGAGCGTTATTCCTATGGCAAAGTCTGGGAAGGCCTCTTGGACATCCGATAATATGTGCATATACTCTTCGTTTCTGTTTGGTGAATCAAAGTCGAGGATTATATCAAAATTCATAATCTTTTCCTCGTAGTTGACATAAAAGCCGTGCATCTGAAGCACATATTTGTGAGACATTACAAGATGTCTTACCTTCTCAAAGTCCTGCTTAGCTCTATCGTCCTTGCTGTTTCTCGCATAGACGCTTATTCCTGCAAGGATTATATTGTTCTTATCATAGGCTGCCTTCATAAGATGACGCTCCAATTCATCAAGCTGCCCAGCAGTATATGTATCAAGCACCTCTATGTGAAGAGAGCCTATCAAAGTGTCCGGCCCGTAGTTGTGAAGTATAACATCGTAGACTCCGTAGACATCATCAAACTCCATAATAGTTTGCTTGAGTTCATCTATTACGTCCTTGTCTATTCTCTCTCCTATGATTTCTGAAAGCGTTTCACTTATCATTTCATAGCCAGCTTTAATAATCACTAGAGATATCAAGGCTGCAAGATATGACTCAAGGCTTACACCCCAGAAAATATAAATCAAGGCTGCTACGACTGTCGACGCTGAGATTACAGCATCTAGCCTTGCATCTTCACCTGAAGCCACAAGTGAATCTGAATTTAGTTTCTTGCCTTTGCTCTTTACATAGCTTCCGAGGACGAGCTTGACTACGACTGCTACAGCAACAATTATCAGCGCTATATTAGTGTACTCAGGCTCGCTCGGATTTAATATCTTCTTTACCGACTCTACAAGAGATGTGATTCCTGCATAAAGGACGATTATGGCGATAAGCCCTGCACTTAGGTACTCTACTCTGCCATGTCCTAGCGGATGCTTTTTGTCTGGTTTACGACTTGCTATTCTCGTTCCGATAATAGTGATTATCGAGGATAGAACGTCGCTCAGATTGTTAACCGCATCAAGAGTAATAGCTATAGAATTGGTCAAGCTTCCTATTGCCGCCTTAAAAGCAGCGAGGAATAGATTGGCTATTATTCCTATTATACTGACCTTAATTATCTCTTTTTCTCTCATAGAGGTCTCCTAGTTCTATGTGCCAAAAGTTATCTGAAATTATAATAAAGGTATTATAATATATCTATAACCTCTCCCGCAAGGGCTTTGTTCATACTTCTTACTGCACAGAACTTACCGCACATGCTGCATGTATCTGCGTGATCCTCTTCAGGCATTCTGCTCTTTCTGATTTCCTTTGCAACCTCAGGATCAAGTGCCTCTAGCCACTGAGCATCCCAGTCAAGAGCCTTTCTTGCATCAGCCATTCTATCGTCCTGATTTCTTGCTCCAGGTATTCCCTTTGCAATATCAGCTGCGTGTGCTGCGATCTTGCTTGCGATGATTCCCTGGTGAACGTCGTCAACATTTGGAAGTGCTAGATGCTCTGCCGGTGTTACATAGCAAAGGAAGGCTGCTCCCTGCCATGCCGCAATAGCACCACCGATAGCTGCTGTGATGTGGTCATATCCAGGTGCGATATCTGTTACTAGAGGTCCTAGTACATAGAAAGGTGCTCCCTTACAAATTGTCTGCTGAATCTTCATGTTTGCTGCGATCTGATCCATTGGCACATGTCCTGGCCCCTCAACCATAACCTGAACATCGCGCTTCCAAGCTCTCTCTGTTAGCTCTCCTAGCATGATGAGCTCCTCAATCTGGCATCCATCTGTTGCGTCAGCTAGACATCCTGGACGACAAGCGTCTCCTAGGCTTATTGTTACGTCATATTCTCTACAGATTTCAACGATTTCATCATAGTATTCATAGAAAGGATTCTCGTTTCCTGTCATGGACATCCATGCAAACACAAGGCTTCCGCCACGGCTTACTATGTTCATCTTTCTGCCGCCGTTTTTGATCTGATCTATTGTCTTTCTTGTAATCCCACAGTGAAGTGTGACAAAGTCAACACCATCCTGAGCGTGAAGTCTTACAACATCGATGAAGTCCTGAGCAGTAAGTGTACCAAGGTCTCTCTGATAGTGAATAACTGAGTCGTAAATTGGAACTGTTCCTATCATTGCTGGACACTCTGCACATAGCTTCTGCCTAAATGGCTGTGTATTTCCGTGGCTCGAAAGGTCCATGATTGCCTCTGCACCTAGGTCAACTGCTCTCATAACCTTCTTCATCTCTATGTCGTAGTCCTTGCAGTCACGGCTGATTCCAAGGTTTACATTTATCTTTGTCTTTAGCATGCTACCCACGCCGTTAGGATCTAGCGACTTGTGGTTCACATTTGCTGGTATAACCATCTTTCCCGAAGCCATCAAAGGTAGCAGTTCCTCTACGCTGCGGTTCTCCTTCTTTGCTACTGCCTCAAGCTCTGGAGTTACAATCCCCATGCGCGCTGCTTCCATCTGAGTTGAATACTTTCTTTCCATGATTATTCCTTCTACCTTTCTTGAAATGAAATCTCTATTTATCTTTGAAAATAAATACTTGTTTGTTTGCCTAGGCACCGGCCTAGCTTTGCTCTATATAAACCTGCTCTTTAGGTCAAAGCCGTGATCTAACGGTCCACTTCCTGCTCCCAGGTCAAGTCCTGAAGCAAGGGCTCCGCTTATATATTCCTTCGCTCTTACAATCGCATCTTCAAGCTCCATTCCCTTAGCAAGATTTGATGCAATCGCGCTCGATAGCACGCAGCCTGTTCCGTGAGTATTGCTTGTATTTATTCGCTCTCCTTTGAACCACCTAAAATTGCCATTCTCATAAAGCACATCATCCGCATCGCTGATGCTATGTCCACCCTTTAGAAGAACTGCAACTCCATGCTTATCGCCGATTTGCTTAGCAACTCTCTCCATATCCTCTGTTGATTTAATCGTCTCGCCTGAGATAAATTCTGCCTCTGGAATGTTTGGAGTTATGACCCTTGCAAGCGGTATTAGCTTTTCTATCAAAACCTCGCAGGCCTCGTCTGAAATCAGCTTCGCACCGCTTGTTGCAACCATGACTGGGTCAACTACAAGATTCTTTGCCTTCCACATATAAAGCTCTTCGACTATGGTCATCGTAAGCTTGGCATCGCTCACCATTCCTATCTTAACAGCATCCGGGTAGATATCCTCAAACACCGAGCTTATCTGGTCCTTTAGGAACTTGCTGTCAACATTTAAAATAGACCTAACTCCAACAGTATTCTGTGCTGTCAAAGCTGTGAGAACCGACATTCCGTATACGCCGTTTGCAAGCATAGTCTTAAGGTCTGCCTGAATACCTGCACCACCGCTCGAATCACTTCCTGCTATCGTCAATGCTGTCTTCATAATATCCTCCTATCTTATCTGACGCTTCAGATAATCCAAAACCTTGGTTTTGTCCATTATACCAATCAAAATAGCCGCAATCAGCGTACCACCACAGGTGCTAATCAAAAATGGAAGAACAAATGTAAATGTCGCAACCTTGGCATTGCCCATAAGAAGCAGTGCAACTGGATATGCGAGAAGTCCTCCTATTATTCCTGTTCCGATGATCTCGCCTATGTAGCAGGCCCAAAGCTTCTTGCTCTTCTGGTATATTAAAGCGCATAAAAGTGCTCCGACCATGCTTCCTGGAAATGCTAGTAGCGATCCAGTTCCCATAATATTTCTAATTACCGAAGTCACAAATGCAGAAAGCACCGCATAGACTGGTCCAAGAAATACCGCAGCAATTACGTTCATCATATGCTGCACCGGAAAACACTTAGCTGTTCCCACAGGTATTGAAAAGCCTGAAAGCGACACCGTGAGCGCTACAAACATCGCAGCAACCACCATCTTCTTTAGTTCTAATTTTCCCCTATTATTCATAAGTTCACCTTTCTTAATTTCCAAATAGGCTTCTGCTCTTAGCCATCAAAGCATCCGCAGCCGCCCTAACATCTTCCTTTGCAAATAGCGCTGAAATCACTGCAACTCCATCTGCTCCTGAGCCCGAAAGCTTATCCATATTCTCTAGATTTATCCCGCCTATGGCAACCATAGGAATCGAAATATTATCGCTTATTCTCTTATACTCGTCTAGCTCTATCGGCCTTGCATCTAGCTTGGAGCTTGAGCCAAAGGCTGCGCCAACTCCAACATAGTCAGCCCCTTCGTCTTCAGCCTTCTTTGCTTCGGCTAGGTTATGTGCTGTCGCACCGATTATGTAGTCATCTCCTAGAAGCATTCTCGCTTCAGTTATAGGCATATCATCCTGACCCAGGTGAACACCATCTGCGCCTGCCTCTATGCAGGTGCTTGCATCGTCGTTTACTATGAGCTTTGCTCCGTGCTCATGGCATATCTCAGCAAGCTTTCTCGCAGAGCCAACAAATTCATCTCGTGATGCGTGTTTTTCTCTTAGCTGGAGTATCCTTATCCCTGCTTCGAACATAGGAATTAGGATTTTCTCCCATTCTTCTTCGCTTCGCCTAACTTCATCCGTTATGGCGTAGACTAGCAAATCTTCTTTACTAAATTTCATCAAATATCTCTCCTAAAGTATTGATGCTCATCGCATCTATCAGACACTGCCTAAAGCTTGCCGTTCCAAGAGTGCCTCGCTCCTTCATAAGCTTAATTGCCTTAACAGTATTTAGCTTATAGTCAGCTGCTGCCCTTCTCACGACCTTGACAGCCGGCTCATCTTTGTTCTCTGCAAGTCTTGTGGCAATAAATGCGCTATACATACAGCCACTTCCTGTAAGCTTTTTCATCAAAGGACTTCCGCCACCTATCTCAAACTTATCACTTTTATCAAAGACTAAATCGCTTTCGCCAGTCATGAGAATTACTGCGCCTGTTTTTTCGGAAAGTCCGCAAACTGCTTCATCTGCAAGCTCAAGACTTACGGTCTCGACTCCCTTTGATCTAAACGGAATGCCAAGAAGTGCTGCTATCTCTGACTTATTTCCTCTGATGCAGTCAAAGCTCACATCCTCAAGGAGCTCTCCAAGAATCTGCCTGCGAAACTCTGACGCACCAGCACCGACAGGATCGAGCACGACGGGTATTCCCATCTCGTTTGCCCGTCTTCCTGCAATCAGCATGGCTGTAAGCTTCTTCTCATTAGGCGTTCCTATATTTATCATCAGCGCATCGCAAAGCGATACGACTTCAGCTACTTCTCTCGGTGAATCTGCACATATGGCGGCACCACCTGCTGCTAGCACAAAATTTACCGTATCGTTTATGGTCACGCTGTTTGTGATTATGTGAATTAGAGGCTCTTTCTTGTCCATATCTACCTCCACAGTTAAAAAAAGAAAAAGAGTAGTACCCTTCTGGATACTACTCGTCAAAATACATCCCTATGCTGGCATTATCCAATCAGGTTTAGGGTCTTAACGCATCTCAGCGCTAACTCTCAGCAATTCCGCTCCCCTTGATTCTTTATATTTACTTGTAAAAATTATATCACGGCTTGCATGCTTTGTCCACAAGCCTGTGACCTAGTTGACAGCTCTTTCTCTTTCGCTTTATCACTGATTCAATAAAAGCTAGAAAATCGTAATGCCTTTTGTTGCAAAGATTATAGCTGCAGCTACTGCACCAATGATCAAAATGATATTTGCTACTATATCAATTCTGACTACCCATATGAGTATCTCTGTTAAGACATTTACAGGCTTACGCTCATCATTTAGCCCCGTGTGATACACATTATGCTTTACAAATATGTATCTTAGGAGCAGGCCAATTAAAAGCCAAAATAGCGATGTTGCTAAAACAATATACGGAATGAATGGTAAAACCACATAAAACAATCCAGATACTAGTAGCAGTGGCCAAAGTATCAAAAAGAATACTGCACCCATATTACCCTCCTTAAAGAAACTAGAAAGCGACTAGCCCCTTCATTGCAAACGCTCCATAGAAAGCTAGTTGCAGAATTATTGCCATAGCGTTTCCTATGATATCAAATTTAACGAGAACTACAAATAGCTTTGTCAATTTATTTATCGTCACGCTAGGCACTTCTCGCCCCATTTTAAATATACCATATTTAATGCATAAACGCCTTAAAACTAGTCCGACTATGAGCGAAATCACATTGATTGCTAATCGTTTATATGGAAATGTCAATAAATATATTTCAGCCATATTTATCCTCTTATGCGTCTTTGCACGAATTTGATGCACTCTACAATTGGAATTACAAGTACTGAAAGTCCAAGTGCGATAGCGTATTCTGTAAGGCTTACCGATGTAAATCCAAACATATTAGCAATGAATGGAACCTCAATGACTATTGTAACAAATACAAGGCTCATGATCATAGTTCCAAAGAGTGCCTTGTTCTGGTAATTGAGTCTAAATATGCTTGCCCTCTGCGAGCGCATGTTGAGACTTTGGAATATCTCGCACATGTTCATCGTCATGAAGGCCATGGTCATACCATCTGGTGAGAGACCCTTTGGCATTTCGAAGTAGCCGACCTCCATCGAGTGTCCGATAATATATGATGCTATTGTAAGCACTGTTATCATCAGTCCCTGATAAACTATATCAAAGACCATTCCTCCAGCAAAGATTGAATCCTTGGAATCTCTAGGAGGTCTTCTCATCGTATCAGGTTCTTCCTTCTCTAGTCCTAGAGCAAGAGCTGGGAAAGCATCTGTAATCAGGTTGATAAAGAGAAGATGTACTGGCTTTAGAAGCGTAAATCCAAGTAGTGTCGCAAAGAATATACCAAGAACCTCACTCATGTTGGAGCTCAAAAGGAACTGTATAGCCTTACGTATATTATCGTAGATTCTTCTTCCTTCTTCTACTGCATTTACTATGGTTGCAAAGTTATCATCTGCAAGAATCATATCAGATACATTCTTTGTTACATCCGTTCCTGTGATTCCCATGCCGATACCGATGTCTGCTGTCTTAATTGATGGAGCATCATTTACACCATCACCTGTCATAGCTGTTATCGCACCACGCTTCTTCCAAGCGCTTACGATTCTAACCTTATGCTCAGGCTGAACTCTAGCATAAACTGAGAATTCCACGACTCTGCTCTCAAAGTCCTCATCGCTTATCTCGTCAAGCTGCGCACCAGTTATTGCTGCCGATGCATCTTCGATTATACCAAGGTCCTTTGCAATGGCAACCGCCGTATCCTTGTGGTCACCAGTTATCATTATAGGTCTGATACCTGCCTTACGGCACTCTACTATCGCATCCTTAACCTCTGGTCTTATCGGATCGATCATACCTGTAAGTCCAATTAGGCAAAGGTCGTGTTCTAGGTTTTCTGAACTGTTATTCTCGGGATTTTCGTTCCAGTCTCTCTTTGATACTGCAAGTACTCTTAGAGCCTTGTCTGCCATTGCCTTGTTATCAGCAAGGAACTTGGCTCTTAGCTCATCTGTGAACGGAACTTCCTTTTCACCATCAAAATAGCTTGTGCACCTGCTCAAAATCACATCAGGCGCACCCTTGGTGAACTGAACAAAGCCAGCTTCAGTCTTGTGAATTGTGCTCATCATCTTTCTTGATGAATCAAATGGGCACTCGTTCACTCTAGGATATGCTATCTCTAGCTCGTATTTCTTAAGTCCTTGCTTTACAGCAAAGTTAACTAGTGCAGCCTCTGTAGGCTCACCTTCAGCCTCATCCTTATCGTTAAGTATCGCATCACAGCACAAAGCCATAGCTGTAGCAATCTGTCTGCCATCACCGACATGCTCTGTAACTGTCATCTTGTTCTGTGTAAGAGTTCCTGTCTTATCTGAACAGATAATCTGAGTACATCCAAGGGTCTCAACAGCTGTAAGTCTTCTTACAACAGCGTTTTCCTTGGACATCTTGGTTACACCGATTGATAAAACTACTGTAACTACTGTAGCTAGTCCCTCTGGTATTGCTGCAACCGCAAGCGATACAGCTACCATGAATATATTTAGAATCGATGTAAGGCTCATATCCTTTGATACGAATAGATCAAAGACAAATATGAATACGCATATCAAAAGAACTAGGTATGAAAGCTTCTTACCGAGCTCATTAAGCTTAATCTGAAGTGGTGTAAGCTCTTCCTGTGTCTGATTTAGGGCATCAGCAATCTTGCCCATCTCTGTATCCATACCTGTTGCTGTTATTACTGCAATTCCGCGTCCGTACACAACAGTTGAACCCATATAGCACATGTTCACTCTATCTCCTAGAGGAACATCCTTGCCATCGCCTAGGTTTAGGATATCAATCAGCTTATTTACTGGTACGCTCTCCCCTGTGAGCGCAGATTCCTCAATCTTTAGGCTCGCTGCACTTATAAGTCTTCCGTCAGCTGGTACGGCATCACCTGCTTCTAGAACGACTATGTCACCAGGCACTAGCTCTGCACTAGGTATAACCTGCTGCTTACCATCTCTGATAACCTTACAGGTTGCTGCCGTCATGGTCTGCAGGGCCTCTATGGCTTCCTCAGCCTTGCTCTCCTGAAGAACTCCAAGTATAGCGTTAATAAGAACTACTACGATGATGATGAAAACCTCTACCATCGACTCGCCTGAAATAATGTTTGTAACTGCTGAAACACCCGCTGCAATAATCAGCATGATTAGCATAGGGTCCTTTAGCTGATCCATAAATCTCTGTAGCTTAGTCTTCTTATTTCCCTCTGCAAGCTTATTTGCTCCATACTGAGCCTGTCTTCTTGCTACCTCCTCAGATGTAAGCCCGCTCTCTCCGGTATTAAGGTCCTCTAAGACCTTCCTCGGATCATGTAGGTATTCTTTTCCCATAATATCCTCTCTTTATTTAAAATAAAGGTATAGCTTTGCTATACCTCGGGTTTATTCACTCCAGTAGAAGTTCTCCCGGCCTGCTCCAAGCTCAAAATGGTATTTTACAATACCCATATCCATCTTTGTAAAGAAACCGACTCCTGGTCTCAGCTTTACTCTTCTTTCGTTATGAACTATGTTAAACCTCTGCTGATTAAGTGCAGTAGGTGCAAGCATGGCTGCTTCTAGGCCTCTTTTGTACCAATCAGGGTCGCTCTCCTTATAATCACTCACCGACCTAAGCTTCTTGCTCTTATGCGGCGTCCCTTGAGTCTTCCCATATCCTATGGTAATGACTGCAGCAAGCTTTTCGTTAAGCTCTGCATGATATACAGTTTTACTCTTCTTAAATGTCTGTCCAACCCAGCATGTGTTTAGTCCAAGGCTCTGAGCTATCATCACTAGATGCTCCCCGTAGTATCCACATTTAAATTCTAGGTCTGGACCCTTAGGGCCAACTAGCGCGATGTAGTTTTTCACACCTTCAAACTTACCATATTTAGCCATTAGGCAGCCAAAAGCATTCTCATCATTTTCGATAAACTGCATCCTCAGTCCACTGATTTTGTTGTATCTATCTATGGCCTTCTGCATTATCAAAACATGCTCTGAGTCGATATCCTTATCAAGATAAGATCTCACAGAATGTCTCTGTCTCATTAAGTCAAACTTGTCCAAGAAAGTACCATCCTTAAAATATTATATGCACTACTATAACATTTTTTTAGCTATTATGCTCGCTTTTTTTCAAAATATTACTAGGCTTTCATCACATTCTAGAAAAATGTATCATTATATTATCAGAGATAAAATCCATTCCTGCAACCAGTACTCCCATTACAATAGAAAGTACTCCTATGATTCTAAGACCAATGCTTGAATTTGCCATGGTCTCAGCCTCTTTTAACTCTTCAATATAATGCTGGTCCGGAGATTCTCCGTTGTAAATTACGCTAACAGGAATTTCTCCCTTGCCCTTACATTTGCTAAGGAACCTCGCGCTGCTTTCGAACGAATCCTTCGTCTCTGTATATCGATATTCCCTTCCCTTTGCAGTTTTGAATACAAGTTCGAAATCACATTCAAATGACCATCTGCTCCTTCTGATGTCAAGAACCCTGATAGTTCCACTTACGGTTTTCTTCTTTCTCTCATTTTCGAAAAGCTCATTGAGCTTTCTAAGATTATTTGACTGAAACGCTGCTACGCTTATCATAGAATAACCTAATACGCATAGCAATATTCCTATTACATACTCCATTTTATCTCCTGTTAAATACAAAAAAGAGAAACTCAAAATGAATTTCTCCTGCTTTGCTTGACTTCTATCCTAAGAACGCCATTACTTGCTTGCGCACTTCGTTGCCATCTGCAAGACCCTTAGTCTTACCCATGACAGCTCCCATGAGCTTACCCATATTCTCCTTGCCGCCTTCAATTCCCATGGAGCCTGCGGTCTCTCTTACGATCTCCGCGATCTTCTCAGGGGATAGCTGCTCAGGTAGATACTTCTTTAGTACTGCGATTTCGGACTTATATGCATCGATTAGATCCTGTCTACCTGCCTTCTCAAAGTCAGATAAGGCGTCATTACGCATCTTTACCTGCTTCTGTAGCAATTTTTGGATCCCTGCATCATCAAGTTCTTCTCTGTTGTCTACCTCGTACTGCTTAACAGCTGCACGAGCCAAACTAATTGTATTTTTGGCTGTCTCGTCGCGATCCTTAAGGGCCTGCTTGAAATCAGCCATCAGTTGCTCTTTTAGATTCATGTAAATCACTTCGCTTCCGATATATTAATACTTTCTTGCTTTTTTTCTGGCTGCCTCAGATTTCTTCTTTCTCTTTACACTTGGCTTTTCGTAGTGCTCTCTCTTTCTTACCTCAGCCATTACGCCATCTCTAGCGCAAAGTCTCTTGAATCTCTTAAGAGCGCTTTCCAAGCTTTCGTTTTCTCTGACGATTACCTGTGCCATATCTAATCACCTCCTGCCTCTTCGTAAATTCAGCAGTGTTCAGATTTAACTGTAACGCAAATATTATACTATCTTTTCAATCAACAAGCAAGGAATATTTTTAGCCCGGTGGCCAAAGCATTTTTCTCTTTCCAAGCACGTGGAAATGAAGATGCTTAACAGTCTGGAAGGCATCCTCACCGTTGTTGCTAACTACACGATATCCGTCCTCAAGTCCAAGGCTCTCAGCGATTTCATGGATTTTGAACATGATGTGACCGAGAAGTTCCTTGTCTTCCTCTGAAACATCATCAAGAGATGTAAGATGCTTCTTTGGAATGATGAGAACATGAACTGGTGCCTGTGGCTCAAGGTCATGGAAGCAGATAAGCTTATCGTCCTCATATACCACATTTGATGGAATATCGTGCGTTCCTATCTTGCAAAAAATACAATCACTCATCTATTATCACTCCTTTCATTCCGTCCTTATATACCTTATCAAGCTTGACCCTGCAAAACTCATTGAGCTTGCTCTCGTCAGCCTGTGTATAAACTCTAATATAGTTATCTGTGTATCCACACATCAAAGCATTCCCATCCAGTTCCTCAAAAAGCACTGTCCTTATGCTTCCTTCACAGCTTCTCCTGAAATCCTCAGAAACCTTCTCAGCATGAGCTATCAAAGCCTGGCTCCTCTGGTTCTTAAGCTCGCCATGAATTTGATTTTTCATCTCAGCTGCCCTAGTTCCTCTTCTCGGAGAATACTTGAAAGCGTGCACCTTGACAAACTTCGCCTCATCACATACAGAAATGCTCTCTGCAAAGTCCTCATCACTTTCCCCAGGAAAGCCTACGATTATATCTGTAGTTATACCATAGTGAGGATCAAAGCTCCTAAGCTCCTTTACAATCTCTAGGTATTCCTGCCTTGTGTACCTTCTCGCCATAGACGAAAGCGTGTTATCGGAACCGCTCTGTATGGAAAGGTGCAGATGCGGACAAAGCTTCTTATATTTAAGAAGGCTTTTCACCTGCTCTTTATTTATAACTGTTGGTTCTAGCGAGC
This sequence comes from uncultured Clostridia bacterium, assembly GCA_938049335.1. Lineage (GTDB taxonomy): Bacteria > Bacillota > Clostridia > Peptostreptococcales > Anaerovoracaceae > Eubacterium_B. The sequence goes on from CALIYX010000009.1 coordinate 36,412, forward strand.
TAAGTCTTATTCTAAAATTCTCAGGCATCGCATCTAGCTCTGCAATGAGAGGCTCTATACCATCAAAGCCTATATCCTTACCATAAAGTGCTGTGTTGATTCCTGTAAGGACTATCTCCTTAAAGCCTCTATCAATAAGTCCCTTCGTCTCAGCCTTTATCTCTGCTAATGACCTACTTCTAACTTTTCCTCTGGCATATGGAATTATGCAGTAGCTGCAGAATCTATCACAGCCTTCTTCGATTTTAATATACGCTCTAGTTCTAGAATCCATGCCTGTTATAATGCCATCTGAGTGGTAGCTATCAAGCCTTTCCCTATCGCCAGCACCTTCTACTACAACACCCTTCTCGCTCATGTACTCTTCTATGTACTTAGGGAGCTCAGCCTTTTCGCCGGTACCACAGACAAGGCTTACACCCTCAATGCTAGAAACCTCATCAGGGTCAGTCTCCGCATAGCAGCCTGTTACAGCAATCACGGCATCTTCATTCAGGCGCTTTGCCTTTCTGATGAACTGTCTAGACTTTCTGTCCGCCAGGTTGGTAACCGTGCACGTGTTGATTACATATATATCTGCCCTATCTTCGTCAGAAACTATTTCGTAGCCTTTTTGCACGAATTTTTCCTTCAGGGCCTCTGTCTCATATTGATTCACCTTACAACCCAAGGTGTGAAATGCTATTTTAATACTCATGCTTGAAATTATATCACAGCTTCGTGCAAATATCTCCCATTTTGATATCAAAATATGCCTATTTTGTGGGTCAGGCATCTATCTTCACCATTTTTTTATAGTAGAAATAGGAAATTTTAAATTTTACTTGTTTAAACCAGCTCAAATAGTGTATAATCAAATTGTGAGCAATTGATGTTTGCGAAAAGAGGTATGGATATGGATAAGATTTATGATATAAGAGTTATTGATCGCTTAGGTGAAGAACATAGCATGAGCGAGTCCAGGGGAAAGACTCTTTTGATAGTAAATACAGCTACTGGCTGTGGATTTACGCCGCAGTACGAGGGCCTAGAGAAGCTCTATCGCAAATACAAGGATAAGGGCTTTGAGATTTTGGATTTCCCTTGCAACCAGTTTGGACGCCAGGCACCAGGAACTGCTGAAGAAATTCATGAATTTTGTCAGCTAAAGTATGATACGAGTTTTCCACAGTTTGCTAAGATTGAGGTAAACGGTGCAAACGAGCATCCTCTTTACACATTCCTGAAGTCGCAGAAGGGCGGCCTTCTAGGAAAGAAAATTAAATGGAATTTCACAAAGTTTTTGATTGACAAAGACGGAAATGTAATCGAGCGTTTTGCTCCTACAGTTAAGCCTGAGGACATCGACGATAAGATTTCCGCAATAATATAAGGAGTTAGTATGGATAAGTACGATAATTTAAAGCTAGATAATCAGTTATGTTTTCCGCTTTACGCTGCGGCTAAGGAGATTGTTAGAAAATACAAGCCTATGCTTGATGATCTGAATCTCACCTACACTCAGTACATCACCATGATGGTTCTGTGGGAAAGAAAATCAGCAAATGTAAAGGAACTTGGTTCGTACCTTTATCTCGATTCCGGAACACTAACGCCACTCCTAAAGAAGCTAGAGTCCAAGGGATATATCAAGAGAACTAGGATGGCAAGCGATGAGCGTAACCTTTTGGTCGAGATTACACCTGAGGGTGAAAAACTGAGAGACAAAGCTGTTTATGTTCCTATTCAAATGGGTAATTGCATAAATATGGAACCTGAAGAGATGGCAACTTTATATAAGCTACTTCACAAGGTTTTAGATAATACATCAAAGTAAGCTAAATATAATATCAACATTATAAATGGAGAATTAGGAGGATATAATTATGTCAGTATTAACAATCACAAACGAAAACTTCGAACAGGAAGTACTTAAGTCAGACAAGCCAGTTATCGTAGATTTTTGGGCAGCTTGGTGCGGACCATGCAAGATGCTCTCACCTGTTGTAGACCAGCTAGCTGAGGAGCTTGATGGCGTTAAGGTAGCTAAGATCAACATCGATGAGCAGATGGAGCTTGCAGAGAAGTACAATGTTAGCTCAATTCCATGCGTAGTTGCATTCAAGAACGGCGGAGAGGTTGGCCGCTCAGTAGGACTTGCACCTAAGCAGAAACTAGTAGACCTTCTTAAATAATTAAAATATATAATCACACTATAATACGCAAAATTTAAGGGTTAAGCACAGGCTTAGCCTTTATTTTTTTCTTGAATTTTGATGCTTGCTGTACTAAGATATTCTAAAAGAATGAAAACCTAGGAGGAGTTATGCTATATCTAAATCAATTAGAATACCCAGATATAAAGTATCCAACAAATGTTAAAGAGCCAGGTTGCGACCTTGATGTAAACGGAAATATCAAAGACGCTGGCTGCGGAATCTGCTCAGCTTGCATGATGGTAGATAGACTTTGTACAGAGAGCCTAAGCATGGAGGAATGTATTAAGATGTCTATAGATGCAAAGGCAAACCTTGATCCAGGTACTGAGATGAAGTTCCTTGCCCCACCTCTTGCAGAGAGATTTAATCTTGATCTTGTGGAATCTGATAACTATCACGATATGATTGATGGTCTAAGAAATGGTGGCTGTGCGATCGTAAATGTTGGCGGAGACTATGAGGGACACCACGGCCTATTCACACGCAGTGGCCACTTTATTGTTGCCGTAAGCTACAGAGATGGCGAGTTCCTAATTCTAGATCCTTCATGGAGCGAGGACAAGTTCCAGGAAGAAGGACGTAAGGGGCAGGTTCGCGAAGAAGGATTCTTAATCTACGCAAAGCCAGATGTTGTAGATGCTGATGCTGCAAATCGTAGCCCACGCTACTACATCTTCACCCGTAAGGAAGATAAGGCTAGCAAATAATAGCGAAAAAAGGGATTTCTGCATGGAAATCCCTTTTTAACATCTTATATATTTTTTATCATAAATCTAGGATTACAAGTTACATTTAATTGTTTGCAGTCGAGACAACTAAATATATCTGGCACATCTTTTTCATCTAGATATTCGTATCCATATTTAGAGAAAAAATCTGGCGCTTTTGCTGTAATATATATGTACTTTCCTCCAAGTTTTTTTATTTCTTTTTCAGTCACAGACAATAAATTTACACCTATATTCATAGATCTAAACTCTTCCAAGACAGCAATATCATTAAGAATATATTTCCCTTTTCTATAAGTTATGCTACTACCAGCAATAATATTGCCATCAATATCTTTGCAACAAAAAGCTTTAATAAAGCCCCATGGGTGTAAACTATTTTTCTCTAAATTGAATTCAAGTCCTGATTCTTTGAACAGTTTTTCAAATATTATATAGTCTTGAGTTTCTAATATTTCATATTCCATGTTATCTATTCATCTCCTGATAAATAATTTACATGCTATTATTTAAATTATCAAGTGATTCTCAAGTAGCTCTATATTGGCAATCAGTCTTTTTTCTTCTTAGTAACAACAATAAATATTATGCCTAGCACCGAAGCCCCAAGTATTATGCCATAAAGCTTAATATTTGATCGATCGCCTGTGTTTGGTACATTCTTTCTATATAGATGAATAATGTCGCCATTCTTTTCTGTATAAGTTCTTATTAGCGTGTAGCCCTCAAACTTCTCAGCCGGCTTTGTTCCATACTCTGGATCCTTTAGATTCTGATTGTCCTCAGTCACCCAGTAGGTTCTAATCTTGCCGTATACAAAGGTCAAAACATTTGTATCGTTAGCCGATGATAATGTTAGGTTCTTACTTGCAAAGTCTGGAGCGTAATCTCTGATGCTTAGTGCATTTTCAAATAGAACTGAATATAGGTTTCCTATACCAGTTACAGAACTTGCTAGCACTCTTCCTGCCTCGTCAACATATCTGATTTCCCAGTTTGCCTGTTGTCTTCCAACCCACTTAGCATAGATTGTCATGTCGTGAGGAATGCTCTCATTTACATCAAAAGGCTGTGTGAACGCCGCATCCTTAAACCAGCCTGCAAACCAGTAGCCGTCCTTTGATGGGATTGTTGGAAGATCCTTGTGTACACTTCCCATCTTTGGAATGTCGATAACTGATGGTAGCGCTGATGTTGCACCGTTACCTTCAACAGTTACCTTGATGTGTGGCTCTTCCCATTTTGCGTATAGAACCATATCGCGAGAAGGCATCGTGGCTTTATCCGAAAGCTTTGTTTTATCATACATTGACCTTACAGTATACCAACCTGCAAATACATAGTGTGCCGGCACATTTGCAGGCTTTATTGGGTTGTTAAGTCCGCTAATTTCAGAGTTTAGAGGTGTTCCAAAGAGAAGTCTTACTGAATTATTATCTGCATTTGCAAAACGTAAAGTAAATTCATTTCGTTTTTTATAAAGGTGTAAATATGCAACACCATCGCCATCATAATCTCCGATTATCTGATTATTCCTAACCAAATCTACATGTAAATTAGGTGTATATGGCTTTAGATCAGGATTGCTTGCATCTACATTGGTAGTAAATTCATCCTCACTATTTGTGTAGTAATAAAACACATTTGTATATGAATCTGAATTACCAAATATATAGTAAAAACTACTAAAAGAATAGGTCTCTAATAGAGACTTTTCCTTTCGCATATCCCTAGTCCAAGTGCCATCGATATTTTGGTAATGATACACGGCATATATTTGTCTAACAGTTTCAGGTGCTAGTACTCTTGCATGGAACTCTATATGATAGTCATCTACCATAAATTTATATCTCTCAGTAAATGAACTAATAATGTTTTCAGTGCTAAACTGGGAATCTGTGGGTGAAGTCCATCTAAACTTCTTGTCTAGCACTGGAACATCCTTTGTCGAATGTCCGTATATTCCCCTATATGACTCTCTATGGTCCTCTGCATTAGTATCCATATTGTAGTATACCTTTGTTATGGTCATAACAGGTCTATCGTAATATACATTCACAACAGTTTCACCATCTCCGCTAACGGTCTTTCCGTTGTTATCCGCAGCTGTCTTAGCGCTGTTGTACTTCATGTATTTAGTTTCACGTGCAGTAGTATCATATACTACTGCAGTATTTACATTCTGAACCTTTACCTCAGTGTCAATTAGATTGTATGTCTTCTGATCATCTGCCAGATCAACCTCGTCTGTGCTCTTCTGATACCAGTAGTTCACTCTATAGCTAGCCTGAAATGGAACATCATACTTAGCGGATACAACCATGTCCTTGCCTGGCTGAACGCCTGGTGTCCAAACATGTGCTACACCTGACTCATCTACATATTCCCAATTTTGGAAAATCTTGCCAGGAATGTTTGGCTTCGCTGGCGTAGACTGATTTGTTCCATAAAGGAATGTCTCATAAAAGTCCTGATCTGGATCACCAGTCTTAAAATATGTGGTGAATTCCTTTCTCGCATAGTACACAGAAACCGTTATGTCTCCGCTAGGTGCTATTGTAACCTGCTCTGGAACTAGTGCCTGAAAGCCTTCGTAACTTCTGTTTGCACTAGCCTGCGTCTTCTGGCCTACATTTCCTGTAAGAGTCTCGTATTCTGCCATTGACTCATCATTGTAAGTGCCGTCAAGACTCTGTCTTACGTGTCTTACCTTGTATGTTCTCGTCGCTGGTGCTGTCTGTCTACTTGGCGCCGGATCAGCTGCGTAAACAGCTGCTGGCAGTGCTGTGGCAAGCATACTGCAAATCAAAGCAAAAGATAGCAGTAGCCTAAAACCCTTCTTTTTCATAGTTGCCCCCCTTTAGGTAAAAAATACATTAAAATTATACTACATTACTATTTCACAATCAACACAAGCTATCTGATAAATCATCCCATTAATTCAATTTGATGAACTTTTTGAGACTCATCAAAAAAGGACCTGCGGTCGCAAGTCCTTTCATTTATATCGATTTATTTCTCAATCTCTATTCCCAAGCTCCCTTTAAATTGTGCACTACTTATATACACTTTGAGAGCTAAATTTAATCAAAGTTTTTCAAAAAAATTCATTTCACAACTACACTTATCGCACAGATTACTAGAGCTATTGCCATGACAATATTCACCGCTTTTTGATGATTGATGAATAGATTTCTCAGCTTTGCTCCAGCGAGTAGCCAGATCATATTGCACACAGGTCCAGTGAATGGCAAGAAGCATCCTACGAGAAATAGACTAAGAAATGAATCGCTATATGGCGCAACATAGGTTCCTAGTGCTGTGAAGCAAAACAGTATGACCTTGGCATTGGTCAGCTGGACTATTAGTCCAGTTTTGATGCTATAGTTGACCTGCTTGCTTGTTTCTGGAGACACTGTACTCCTTAGTATATGTATCGCAAGCCAGATTATATATGCTGCTCCAACATAGGCAAAATATGCAATGTACTTTCCGAGAACTTCACCAACAAAATATATAAGGAAAACCGCTATCATGGCATCTATGAAAAAGCCGATGAAAATTCCCCACCACTGTCTCAAAGCTACCTTTTTGCCCGCGTTAAGACTTGCCGATAGACTGCATAGATTTGCAGGTCCTGGCGTTATTCCGTTTATATAGCAGTAAAATAGAAATGATGGTATTAGTGCAACTGGCATTAGCCTTCTCCTTTGTCATGCTTAGTTTAGCTCTTTTCCGTCAAGAACACACTCGACGAGTTTATCCTCTTCATTATAAACTAACTTGAGCGAAAAGAAATCCTCTCTTTCATCTAAAAGCCTTAAGAAAATCTTATCGCCCTCCCAGAGCTCTAGTTCCATAAGCTTTGATTTAGGCACCCACTCTAGAACACCCTCGTCGCAGGCCTTTGGCTCTCCTTCAACATTTTTTGCAGTGAAAAGATGCATGTACTCTATGGTTTCCTTGCCCTTCTTGCCATAAACAAAAGTGATAATCCCCCTAAAACTATAGTCGCATAGTATATATCCAGTCTCCTCATATACCTCGCGAATAAGACATTCCTCCGGACTTTCCGCATGCTCAAAATGTCCGCCGACACCTATCCATTTGTCCTTATTTACATCGTTTTCCTTGAGGACTCTATGCATCATCAGATACTTTCCGTCACGCTCTATGTAGCACAATGTGCTCATCTTTGATCTTAGCTCATCAAAACCTGCTGTCATTTTCCTACCTTCTTAAAGTAAAAAAGGCCGCGATGGGCCCTATTAGTTGAAAATATTTACTCCAACGACGCTTGCGATCATCATGATTACACCTGCAAGCGCAACGCCTAGCGTAACTGAAAGCACCGTCTTCTTAAAATCTATATCGAGTATGCTCGCTGCAAGCGTTCCTGTCCAAGCACCTGTTCCCGGAATAGGAATACCCACAAACAACAAAAGCGCGATAAAAACACCTCTATCGCTCTTCTGCGTGAGCTTGTGTCCAGCCTTCTCTCCCTTGCTCAGGAAGAAACGACACGGCTTCCATATAAAAGGTCTTTCGCACCCCCAGATTAGAATCTTTCTGGCAAATAGGTAGATGAACGGAACCGGTATCATGTTACCTATCATGCATATGAGTAAAGACTCTATGACTGGCAGGTCGCGCGCCTGAGAAAATGGTACTGCAACTCTGAGCTCAGCCATGGGGAGCATAGACATAAAAAACAAATAAACGTAGTTTTTCAGCATCTTCACTCTCACTGATCTAAATAATACTTAAGAGTATTTTACTTGAATCAGTCGATATTAGCAAGCTAATAAAAATTCGTCCCTCATATTGCATGTGAGCTTTATGCCGCCTGCCTCAAGAACCTTCTGAAGTGCTTCTAGAGTTTGTGCAAGGTCTTTCTTGTTTGCATTTTCGCCCATGTGGCCGATTCTAACAACCTTACCTTTGAGCACATCAAAGCATCCGCTTATCAAAATGCCAAACTCATCTCTAAGCCTGCTCAAAATCTCATCCTCTGTAATTCCTTCAGGAATTTCGATTACTGTTACATTGTTAGAATATCCGCTTTCTAGATAGAGCTTAAGTCCAGCCTTTTCTACTGCAGCTCTTGTGGCCTTTGCAAGCTGCTCGTGTCTATTCTGAAAATCTGCATCCTCAAGATAATTATCTATCGCAACTCTTAGTCCCATGATATCGCTTGCCGGCATCGTATATGGGAACCACTGGTTTTCGTAATAGTCTTTAATGAAAAGAAGGTTTGCATAGAAAGCCCTTATAGGAGTTTTGCGATTTTGCATTGCCTCAAAGGCTCTGTCGCTAACCCAAACCATAGTAAGTCCCGGAGGAGCTGAAAGCGCCTTTTGAGAACCTCCGCACAGTATATCTATCTTAGAGTTACTTACATCTAGCGGCTCTCCAAACATTCCTGCTACGGAGTCGCATACAGTCAAAATTCCAAACTCGTCAAAGAGCCTGCTTATGCCTTCGACATCGTTCATAACTCCGCTTGGCGTATCGCAGTGAACCACGGTCGCATACTTAAAGTCGCTATCCTTTGATAGGAAATCTCTTAGCTCATCTACATTAACTGGATTTCTATAGTCACTGCTAAATAGCACTGGCTCTCCGCCGTACATGCTAACAAAATCAGCAAAGCCCTTGCCGAAGATACCATTGTCTACTACAAGTACTCTGTCGCCTTCTTCAGTTAAAGAAGCGCAGGCAGCCTCTAGGCCTAGTATTCCTTCTCCACCTAGGATGAAGGCTTTGGTATCAGTGTGCATTGCCTTTGATAAAAGCTCACAAGTTTCCTTATAGAAGTCAAAGAACTTAGGATCTATATCTGGATTCGTAAACTCCTTGCTTCTTTCTAATCTTACGTTTTCTCTGACCTGTGTAGGTCCTGCTGTCATTATCTTGTACATTCTACGCTACCAGGTACCTTCCTTGTTGCTAGCTTCAAAACTGGTGCCACTAGAAGTGCTACCACTATAGCAAATCCAACCTGTGCAATATTGCCAGGCATTGATCCAAATGGAGCTATCCAGTTTCCGGTTAATATAACCTCTGCAAAGTAGTAGCCAACTAGCTTGATAACTAATGCTAAAACTAGGGAGACAAGGCTATTCACAAATGCGTTCTTGATTGGCTTTTTCTCTGCGAAATATCCAACTGTATATCCCATGAGTCCAACAATTACGAATGTGAATGGCGCCCATGCACCCCATCCGCTCATTATATCAAAGAGTCCCATTCCGCAAGCACCTGCTAATGCTCCTGTTCTTCTGCCAAAGAGCATTGCTCCAATGAATAGAGGTACGTTGCCAAGGTGGATTAGTCCGCCGCTTCCTGCAAGTGGAAGTCTGACATTAATTAGCCATGTTGCAACGTAAACCATTGCGATGAAAAGTGCTGTAATTACGAGCTCTTGTGTTGTTATCTTTTTTCTATTTTCCATTTGTATAACTCCTATATATTATATTTAAATCTATTACAATATTATTCTAGCACTAATCTAGATTTATTAAATATGCAATAATTTATTTTTTATAATATACAGTTTGGGATTATATAGGATTTTGTTCTTACTGTACTTGTTAAAATATGCCATTTATATATATACAGTTTTTATTTTGGTAAATAGAATTAGTCTTTTCCCAAATAAAAACAGTAAGCCCATTATTTGGACCTACTGCTCTTCATTTTTATCTGTCTATTTTATAGTTTACTTTGCCTTATTATTTTCTAATCATCTAAAAAGAATACATCATCTACATGGAGCTTGAGAAATTTTGCAATTTTCATTGCGAGCTCAAGCGTGGGATTATATTTGTCGTTTTCAATAGCAACTATGGTCTGCCTGCTGACGCCTAGTTCATTAGCTATATCCTCTTGCCTGACCCCTGCTTCTTTTCTTAACTGTTTTATTATGTTTTTCATACTGCTGTAGTCAAAAGAAACGCTCCACCATAGATAATTAGAAAAATAAACAAAGCAGCTCCAACTATTACTTCAAAGAGTATACGTGAATTTCTATCCTCTTTATATTCTTTATCGCCTGCAACCATTTTTAGTTTCATCACAGTCTCTGATACTAATTGTACGAATGAAGATATGGACAAGATCATCCAAGGGAAAATTTCAATCCTTGCTCCATATACTTTTGACTTATATAAACTGTAAATTAACCATATCCATAGAAATAGCATGGCAACTCTATATCCCCAGCTCTCAGAACGCATACGGATGTTTCTATCCATTTCATCCATCTTTTTCACAGCGTTTCTCCTTTCAGAAATACTAATGCCAATAATTGAATGTAAAAAGCTCTTTACATTTTTATCTTAATACTTTTAACAAAAATGTCAATAACTTTTTACATTTTGCTTTCACTCTATTCCTGATCAAAGATTCTATATAGCTTATCGTTAGGGTCGCTTATCATTTTAATTTTACTACCTAACTCAAGCACTTTACCACTGTTATACGGCTCCCACTCAGGAAGACCCTTGCCATTTGGATTTCCAGTCTTTACAAAGTTAATCCAGTAAGACGTCATAGTTTCGCAAAGCTTCTTGTCACTGCTGTCATATAGATATGGTGCTTTTCCTATGTTTCCGTAGGCGTATGGAAGTTCTCCTGTATGGTTAGAACCAATCGACTTGTTTTCCTTGGTGAAGTAATATCTATATACAGGCTCTCTTTCGCTTGCTAACCTGCTCCATACATCATGCCCATAACCGAAGGTTCCAGCGTTATAGATTATTTTGAAGTTCTTTACTGCCTCTTCATCCGTCTTTGCTGGGTAAAGCTTTAAAATTTCCTCATATCCCTTAGGGTATATCTTCTTTATCTTAGCCTCGTAGTTATCCTTATCTGTCTTTGATTCAAGGAGCAGGAAGAAATCGCCATCCTCCTTGTTATATCCCGTCAGTAATGCCTTCTCATTGTTTTCACCGGCCATATAGCTCTCATATGGGGATTTTGTCAAAGCGTAGCCATCATTTGTCATCGCATTAAGCGTTCCATACTTGGTATTTGTGTTTGCTATGTCCTCGGCAGATATCTTTCTGAGATCCTTAGGCTTCTTTGCACCTAGCTCATCGCGAAGAGATTTACCCTGCTTGATTGCCGTTTTGATATCCATATATGAATGAGGCGGGTTCTTTGCTGTAATTGATGAACTCTCAGAGATTGCGTATTTGAACTTGCCTTTTGCCAGTGGTGAAGTGCACATTGCATTTACCGAGGATGAGCCTGCAGACTCACCTGCAATTGTGATATTGTCAGGATCGCCACCGAACTTTTCGATGTTTGCTCTCACCCAATCAAGAGCCTTTACCTGGTCAAGGAAACCGTACATTCCTGTAGTTCCGTTTGGAGACTCAGAAGCTAGATTTTCATCAGCATAAAACCCGAGTGCCCCAAGTCTATAGCTAAAGTTTACAAATATGACATCATTCTTCGCATAGGACTCGCCGTTATAGTCCTCCCACCAAGCCTGACCAGTTGTGAGCGAACCTCCGTGGATATAGAAGACGACCGGAAGCTTTTTCTGTGGTCCTCTTGGCTTCCAAATATTGAGATAAAGACAGTCCTCGCTCATCTTTGGAACATATCTGTTCTTTATTGTTCTAGTCACATTGTGGTAGAAGAAAATATCAGTTGCAGATGAAACGACTCTGTTCGTGCGCTTTTGCATGGCCATGGGCTGAAAGTGATCCGCCCTGAGAACACCTTTGTACTTCTCAGGATTTTTCGGTTCCTTCCATCTCAAATCTCCAACTGGAGCCTTAGCATATGGAATGCCTGCATAGACCTCAACTGAGCGATCTTTGTTATATACACCCGTGAGCCTGCCCTCTTTTACTTTGATTTCGCCCGTGCTATTTGCTCCCTCATAGGTAGCTGGGACGAGCTTTTCCTTAGGAAGACTTATGAATGAAATTAAAGCGAAAAGAATAAACATGGCAATCACTGCCCTTCCGCCTTTTCTTGTCTTATTCCAATAAAGACTTATTATAAAGGCTGTAACCAAAACAAGAATTAGTCCAGACCAAGCATTTCTATTCAAAAACATATAGAGTTCAAATACTATTGTCACCAGTATCAAAAAGCTATAAAAGGCAAATTTTTCTTTTCTCATTCCCTTGCTCCTTTCAGGGCATCAAAGCTAGGCCTTGAAACAAAATTCCTCGATAATTTTCTCGGCAACCTTTATCCCATCGCAGGCTGCACTCGTTATGCCACCAGCATATCCAGCGCCCTCGCCAGCTGGGTAAAGACCTTTGATGCTTCCCTGAAGATTTTCGTCCCTAAAAAATCTAACAGGTGATGAGCTTCTCGTCTCCACAGCCTTCATCACAGCATTATCATCGTCAAAGCCCTTGAGCTTTCTTCCTAGATATGGCATGGCTTCTCTAATAGATTCAACCGCAAAGCTAGGAAGCGAATCAATCACGGCCTTTGCATCTTCATCTCCATCTCTGAACTTAGACCAGCAGGTCTTAGGGAAGGCATATCTTCCGCCACCGTTTTTGTAAGCGAGCCTCTCGTACTTTTCCTGAAACTCTACTCCAGCCAGTGCATCATCTCTATCAAAGTCAGAAACACTAACATCAACTAGAAGCCCGCTGTTAGCCGTTCCACTGTCACGCTTGTGATTACTCATGCCGTTTGTTACAACACCGCCCTCTTGAGAAGAAGACATTATGACCTCACCACCTGGACACATGCAAAATGTATAAACTCCTCTTCCATTTTCACAGCGATGTGATAGCTTGTACTCTGCAGGCGGAAGACCTTTGGTTTTCCCATACTGAGCTTCATCTACCATCTTCTGCGGGTGCTCTATTCTCACTCCTATGGAAAACGGCTTTGCCGACATCTTTATGCCAAGCTCGTGCGCATACCTAAAGGTATCCCTTGCGCTGTGGCCTATGGCAAGGACTAGAGTTTCTGTTTCTAGCGTGTAGCTTTCTCCAGTCAAAACATCCTCAGCTTTGATGGCTTTGATTTTTCCCGATGGTGCGTCTATGCCAACTAGCTTGCTTGAAAATCTAATCTCACCGCCTAGACGTATTATTTCCTCGCGTATATTTGCAACCACATCTCTGAGAAGGTCTGTTCCTATGTGTGGCTTATTTTTGTAAAGTATTTCATCTGGTGCACCGGCACTTACAAATTCACTTAGGACTTTATGGATTCTCGGATCCTTGATTCCTGTCGTAAGCTTGCCGTCAGAAAAAGTTCCGGCACCACCCTCGCCAAACTGAACATTTGATTCTGTATTTAGGGCTCCGCCATTCCAGAAGTTTTGCACATCCTCTGCACGCTCGCTCACGCACTTACCTCTTTCGATGACTATCGGCCTATATCCCTGCTGAGCAAGTATCAAAGCACAAAAGATTCCACAAGGTCCAAAGCCTGCAATAACTGGCCTATGCTTTAGCTCACGCACGCCAGGCTCAGGGGCTTTGTAGCTCATGTCAGGTGCTATAGAAAGATTTTTTTTAGGGTCAGGCTTTAGCGTTATTTTCCTTGCGCCCTGCCTTTGCTCCACATCAAAATCAACCGTATATACAAATTTAATATCGCCCTTGTCTCTAGCGTCTATCGACTCCTTTACGATTTTATATTCCTTTATCTTGATGCTATTTCCGAGCTTCTTCTCTATTTTCTTTACGAGAAGCTCCTTAGGCTCGCCGAGCGCGAGCTTTATTTGGCTAATTCTATACACTCTTAGCTCCTATCAAATTAATTCTGTTTTATTCACCTAGCGCCTTTTCTGCAGCAGCACTACCTGCCGTATGACCTGTCGAAAAAGCAATGGTTAGGTTATATCCGCCCGTGTATCCACTTACATCGAGCACCTCCCCGCAGGCATAGACCCCTGAGATTAGCTTAGATTCCATGGTCTTAGGGTTTATCTCCTTAACTGAGACACCACCAGCTGTAACAAAGGCTTTGTCTAGCGATAGCGTTCCCTCTGCCTGAAACTCCACATTTTTTAAAAGCCTAGCAAAGTCCTCAAGTTTTTTCTCTGGTATTTGCTGTAGCTTCTCTCCATCCGAAATTCCTGCAAGTTTTAAAAGATAGTCAGATAGTCTTTTAGGAAGCTCTGATTTAAGGTAGCTCTTTAGCTCCTTTTCTCCGTTAGTTCTTGCCATGATTCTAAGCTCATCTAGGATTTCTCCCTTTGATTTTTGCGGAAGTAGGTCGAGGCTAAGTCTTACGGTTTCTAGCCCATCTTTTCGCATTATGGTATTAACAAAGCCAGAGCACCTTAGCGCAATAGGACCTGATAGTCCAAAATGCGTGAAAATCAAATCCCCTTCGTGGCTTGATGTGAGTTTATTCTTTTTGTTATATACACTGAGCTTTACATCTTGAAGCGATATCCCACTAAGCTCAGAGAGAAAATCACCGTAGTTTCTGCATACTATTGGAACCTCTGCTGGATAAATCGGACTTATGCTATGTCCTAAAGCCTCCATGAGCACATAGCCATCTCCATTTGATCCAGTTGAAGAAAATGACTTTCCTCCGCAGGAAACTATAACGCATGGAGCATAAAACTCCTCACCATGCTTTGTTCTAATGCCAAGAGCTTTCCCCTCTCGTCGCAGAATCTCTGTTACGGCACTGCCTGTCTTTATCTTTACACCGTGCTTTTTTAACTTAACTTCAAAGAGCTCAACTATGCTCTTTGATGAGTCGGTAACTGGGAAAACCCTGCCCTTGTCTTCTACCTTCAGCTTAAGCCCTCCCGATGTGAAGAAATCCATTATATCCTTGTTGTCAAAGCTAGCCATACTGCTATATAAGAACTTTGAATTTACGGGAATCTTCGCAAGGAGCTCATCCCTGCCCTCTGCATTTGTGAGATTGCACCTTCCGCCTCCTGTTAGAAGAAGCTTCTTACCAAGAGAATCGTTTTTCTCCAACAAAAGAGTCCTAGCTCCGAGGCTCGCAGCCGAAACTGCTGCCATCATACCAGATGCTCCTGCTCCTATTACTATTACATCAAAGCTTTTCACTTTGTTCTTATCCATCAATCATCTCCTGATTCAATCCTTCCTTGACATTGTTATTTTTTTGTCTAAATTGTGATTGAAATGTGGTGCCTTGGGTACAAAAAATACAGGCTTTTAGCCACTTACATCATAACTTTTTCTAAAGTGATACGCAATATGTTTTGATCTACGAGCTATGGAATTATGAACTTTGTATCATCTATTACATTATTCGATATGAATTGCGATATGTGATTAGTCTTTTTAATACTAGTTATAAGAAATCAGATTATTAACATCAGCCTATCACAATTGAAACTGTTTTGGTAAACATTTATAATCTAACATGTAGATTATGTATGTGATTTTGTTCATATAACTTTAGTTTTAAAGTAAGAAGGAGGAATTTTATGATTTCATTTATCATGGGTGTAGTACTGCTTATCGCAGGTTACTTTACCTACGGAAAGGTTGTCGAAAGACTCATCGGACCAGATGATAGAGTAACACCTGCATATAGCAAGGAAGACGGCGTTGACTTCATTCCAATGAAGGCTAGCAGCTCATTCCTTATTCAGCTCCTTAACATCGCAGGACTTGGCCCAATCTTCGGAGCTCTTACAGGTGCTCTTTGGGGACCAGTAGTATACCTTTGGATTGTATTTGGTACAATCTTCGCAGGTGGTGTTCACGACTATCTATCAGGAATGCTTTCAGAGAGAAACAACGGTGCTTCAATCTCTGAGATTGTTGGTAAGTACCTAGGACCAGTTATGGCTTTTATTATGAGACTTTTCTCAGTTGTACTTCTAGTTATGATTGGCGTAGTATTCATGGTTGGACCTGCTCAGCTTATAGCACTTCTAACACCAAGCGCATTTGGAGTTCAGTTCTGGACAATAGTAGTTCTTGTCTACTACTTCCTAGCAACTCTACTTCCAATCGACAAGATTATCGGTAAGATTTACCCAGTATTCGGACTAGCTCTTATCGTAATGGCTCTTGGAATCGGTGGTGCAACACTTCTCCACTCAGGCGAAAGACCAATGCTAGAGATTTGGGATCACTTTGAGAACATGTATCCTGCAAAGGAAAAGCTTCCAATCTGGCCTCTAATGTTCATCACGGTGGCTTGCGGAGCTATCTCAGGCTTCCACGCAACACAGTCACCAATGATGGCTCGTTGCCTAACAAAAGAGAAGAACGGCCGTAAGATTTTCTACGGAGCAATGGTTGCGGAAGGTATTATCGCTCTTATCTGGGCATCAGCTGGTATCGCTTTCTACTACAACAGAACTGGCGATGGTACAGGGCTACAGGCTCTTCTAGATATGCAGGGTGGAAACTCAAACACTGTATATCAGATGTCAAAGGCACTGCTCGGTGGTGTTGGTAGTATCCTAGCTATGGTAGGCGTTATCGCATGTCCTATCACATCAGGTGACACAGCATTCCGTTCAGCAAGACTTACAATCGCTGACTGGTTCAAGATTGACCAGCAGGATAAGAAGAAGAGACTTCTTCTATCACTTCCACTCCTACTAGTGGGTTACGGAATTTCTAAGCTAAACTATGCAGTTATCTGGAGATACTTCTCATGGTCAAACCAGACACTTGCTATGATGGTACTTTGGGCTATAGCAGTTTACCTATGCCGTTACAGAAGCAAGATCAGCAGCTGGATGGCTTCAATTCCAGCAACATATATGACAGCTGTAACAATTGCATACATCTTGCAGGCTAAGGAAGGTCTAAGAATTAATGCAATGGTTTCTGATATAATCGGTATCTCAATTGCTGCAATAGTATTCATCTTCTACATGGTAAAGGTTTATACAAAGGCTGGAGATACACCACTTGTGGATACTCCACTAGAGGTTAAAAAGTAATCTCAATTCAAATTAAATACATAGTGTATAAAACCCCGTATCACCGTATACGGGGTTTGTTTGTGGTCTAGTGTAACTTCCCACCTTTTATATAAAAATCGCTTAAACAAAGAAAATAGCAGCTCTAGCGTTATGCCAAGGCTGCTACTTTGATACATATTCACATAAATTAAGCTTTCGCTCCTCTGAGTTTACGCTTTCTAATCGCAACGCTATGGAAGCTATCTGCCTCTTGGGTCAGTTCCTTTGCAACTACTTCTAAAATTTCGTCGAGCTTTTCGACATCCTCCTCTGAGAATCTCTCCTTGATGCGGTCGCAAACGATTCCGATATAGTCATAGACCATACCGTAGTTTTTGGTGTACTTATCAGTTGCTTCGAGGTAGTACTCTCTGCGATCGGTTTCACCGCGCTTCTTGTTGATATATCCCTTTTTGATAAGGCTGTTTACTCTGTATGTCGCATTAGGCGAAGACATATGTGCTGCGTCGGCAAATGCATTTACAGTTGGCTCTTTTAGGGCTGTGATTATCTCCATGCAGATAACCTCAAATGCAGATAGTGCATCATCGTCACCATCATCATTAAATGCCTTATCGTACAAGAGCAGTTTGAATTTGTCATAAACATGCGAAAAATTTTCTTTCAGCATATATCTCTCCCATCATCCTATTGCGAATGAAATCTCCCCACTGCAAGCTACTTCACCATCCACGGTCGCAACCACATTTCCGAAGCCTACGTTACCGCGGCTCTTAATGATTTCGCATTCCAGCGTCAAAACATCCCCTGGAACTACCTGTCTCTTAAATCGGCAGTTTTTGACTCCGCCGAAGAAGGCTAGCTTTCCTTTGTTCTCCTCAGCGCATAAAATTGCGCAAGCACCAGTCTGAGCCAGAGCCTCGAGGATCAAAACCCCTGGCATGACAGCCTTCTGTGGAAAGTGACCTAGGAAATGCATTTCGTTCTGTGATACGCACTTAATTCCCTTGGCAAACTTACCTGGCTCCATATCCGTAATCCTGTCGACAAGAAGGAAAGGATATCTGTGAGGAAGAATTTCTTTTATCTGTTCTGAATTAAGAGTCATCTTAATCTCCTTTATTTTACACTAAACTCTCTTGAAAATCAAAGACGCATTATGTCCACCAAATCCGAGTGAATTTGACATAGCGTATTCGCTGTCAAAAGCTACTCCCTCGTTAGGACAAATCTTGAGATCGCAGTCCTCATCTGGCACTTTATATCCTACTGTAGGAGGTGCAAATTGGTCTTCTAGAGCCTTAATTGCCATTACAGCTTCAATGGCTCCACTCGCACCGAGAAGGTGTCCAGTCATCGACTTTGTTGATGAGATCAAAAGCTCCTTGCTGTGCTCACCGAAGGCAAGCTTAACTGCCTTGGTCTCACCCTTATCATTAAGTGGTGTTCCTGTTCCGTGAGCGTTTATATATCCCACTTCGCTAGGCTCTATTCCTGCATCTCTAATAGCTAAGGTCATGCAGTCAGCAGCTCCGCTACCATCTTCGAGCGGTGCAGTCATATGGTTTGCATCGCAGCTAGCACCGTAGCCAGCAATCTCGCCGAGAATCTTAGCTCCTCTCTTAACCGCATGCTCATACTCCTCAAGGATTAGGATTCCGCTTCCCTCACCCATTACAAAGCCGCTTCTCTCCTTATCAAAAGGAATTGATGCGCGAGCCGAATCATCTGAATCTGAAAGCGCCTTCATAGAAGCAAATCCACCTATTCCTAGCTCACAGATACAGCTTTCTGCACCTCCGCAAGCCATCACATCTGAATATCCATCTCTTATGTGGTGGAAAGCAGCTCCTATCGAATCTGAAGCTGATGCGCAGGCTGTAACAACGCATGTGCAGCTTCCCTTAAAGCCTAGTTTGATAGCTATCATTCCTGCTGCCATGTTAGTGATACTTGATGGAACAAATAGAGGTGAAACTCTATCGTAGCCATGCTTATCTCCTCTTAGGCATTCACGCTGGATTACTGGAAGTCCACCGATTCCGCTAGCAACATTTACGCCGCATCTTAGCGCATCTTCTTTTGACATATCAAGACCGCTCTGCTTAAAAGCCTCCTCTGCCGCATAGAGAGCAAACTGCGTGAATCTAGCTGTTCTTCTAGCTTCCATCTTGTCCATGATTTCGCAAGGGTCAAAGTCCTTGACCTCACCTGCGATTTTTACCTTTGATTCCTCAGTGTCAAACTGAGTAATGACGTCAATGCCTAGCTTTCCAGCCTTGGCGTTTTCCCACATATTTGAGCTTCCGATTCCTATAGGGGAAACTGCTCCGATACCTGTAACAACAACTCTTCTCTTCATAATTTCCTCCTACATGGCCATTCCGCCATCGACCTTGAGAACCTCTCCGGTGATGTATCCAGACTCTTCAGTCGTCAAAAATAGAATTGCACTTGCAACATCTGCTGTAGTTCCAGCTCTTCCCATTGGAATGTTGCTCTGAAGCTTTTCTGCTGCCTCTTCAGGTATAGCATCTGTCATTGCAGTGCTAATAAATCCTGGTGCAACAGCGTTTACAGTAACGCCTCTGCCTGCTAGCTCTCTAGCAAAGCTCTTTGTCATACCTATAATTCCAGCCTTTGCTGCAGCATAGTTTACCTGACCTGCATTTCCGACAATTCCTGTGACAGAAGAAATATTTACGATTCTTCCATATCTCTTTCTCATCATCACAGACGCAGCTGCTTTAATCATATAGAAAGGTCCATAAAGATTTGTCTTAACTACGCTATCAAAGTCCTCTGCACTCATTCTCACGCCAAGTCCATCCCTTGTGATACCAGCGTTGTTTACAAGAATATCAAGTCTTCCTAGCTCGCTTATAGCTAGATCTACGATTGCCTTGCACTCCTCTTCGCTTGAGACATCACCCTTTGCTAGGATTGCCTTAGCGCCTGCTTCCTCACAGAGTCTCTTTGTCTCTAGAGCAGCATCCTCGCTTCTGCTGTAGTTGATTACAACATCAACACCGCTTTGCGCTAGCTTTACCGCAGCCTCTCTTCCGATACCTCTTCCGGCACCTGTAACTATTGCAACTCTATTTCCCATATTGATTACCTTCCTAACTCTTCAATAGCCTGGCGAAGCTCATCAGCTGTAGTTATGCTAATTGTCTTCACCGAGCGATCTACCTTTTTGATAAATCCAGATAGTGCATTTCCTGGACCTATTTCAACAAAGTATGTAACCCCAAGCTCTATCAGCTTTCTGATTATCTTCTCCATCAAAACACCAGACTGAACCTGCTTTGATAGAAGCTCTGAGATTGACTCATCTGCCTGCTTTAAATCTCCTGTGTAGTTGAACAAAACAGGAAATTCCTCTTCACCTAGATTAAATTCCTTTGTCTTCTCAAGGAGAGCATCTCCAACTGGCTTCATGTATGATGTGTGGAAAGGTCCTGAAACTGATAATGGCATGACTCTTCTTGCACCCTTTTCTAGGGCAAGCTCAGATGCCTTAGCTACTGCTGAAGCCTCACCCGAAATTACAATCTGACCAGGACAGTTGACATTTGTTATCTCGACCTTTTTATCCCCATTTGATGCCTGCTTGCAGCACTCTGTAAGCGGCTCCTGCTCTAGTCCAAGAACAGCGGCCATGCTTGAATCTACGTCCTTTGATGCCTTTACCATCTCGTTTGCTCTAAACTGAACTAGCTTTAGCGCATCCTCGTATTTAAAAACGCCTGCACTGCACAAGGCTGTGTATTCTCCAAGACTTAGACCTGCTGCAAAATCAGGTTTAATTCCGTTCTCTTTTAGTACGCTGTAAATTCCCATACCGAAAGTCAAGAGAATTGGCTGCGTGTTTTGGGTCTGAGAAAGGTCCTCCATGCTTCCATCAAATGCGATGCTTCTCTGCTCAGCTGGCAGTTTGTCAAAGCAATTTTTAAATCCTTCAAACTCAGCGTACAAATCTTTGCCCATCCCTGGTTTCTGACTTCCCTGTCCAGCAAATAAAAAAGCTGTTTTCATTTTGTTCTCCTCGCTTAATATTTATTCAAATCCCTTTGACAGTTCATCCATAAGGTCCTTGACTTTAACTATTTTATCTATTCTTCCGCAGTTTTCACCGCTGAAGAAAAGTCCGTTTTCTTCGTCTCCATTAAATCCTGCTATCAAAGCCGCGCTTATGCAGTACGGCGTCGTCTTAGGGTCGCATGTGCTTATACAATTTATGCAGCGACTTGGCGCCTTTCGACCTTCCTTTTCGACCTGCTCGTGAAGAGCTGATTTTAGTGCTCTTCCTGGAAGCCCTACAGGACTTTGTATGATTTTTATATCCTCAGCCTTCGCTTTCACGATTTTATCCTTGAATCCCTGACTTGCATCGCACTCCTCACAGGCGATGAACCTCGTTCCCATCTGAACTCCGTAGGCTCCGCACTTAAGTACTTCTTTGATATCATCTGCATCAAAGATGCCTCCTGCAGCAAAGACAGGTATATCTCCACAGACCTTGACGACATCTGAGACTATCTCGGTCAGAGGCTGATGGCTTTTGTTTAGCAATTCCTCTTTCTTAAAACCTAGATGTCCGCCTGCTCCTGAGCCTTCAACAACTATGAAGTCAGGTTTTCTTTCACATTTTTTATTCCAGCTTCTCACGATCAAAGCTGCCGCCTTGGCACTCGAGACAATCGGAGCTATTAGGACATCTTTGCCATCAACTATTTCAGGTAGGGCAAGGGGGAGCCCAGCACCCGATATGATCGCATCTATTCCTTCTCTGACAGCAGCCTCGATACATTCCCTATAGTCAGTAGTTACAGTCATAGCATTTATGGCTATCATTCCTCTACCATTAGCAATTTCCTTAGCAATTTGTATCTCTTTTCTAAGGGCACGCACATCTGCCTCTACATGATTCTGATAGAAATCTTCCTCACGAAAGCCGATTAAAGCAGTTGAAATAACACCCATACCACCGCAAGCTGCGACGCTTCCGGCGAGCTTTCCCATGGATATACCAACTCCCATACCGCCCTGAATAACTGGAATTTCGAGCTTATCACTAAAAACTTTAGCAAACGCTCTATTTGCAAAACTCATTCTTACATTCCTCATATTCTCTCATCATTTGCTCGAAAATACTGCGAAGTGGTTTCACTTCTTTGACAAGCGCTGACACCTGACCAGCCATCAGCGAGCCTCTCTTGACATCACCCTCGTGAACGGCTCTTCTAAGTGCGCCAAGCGTATATTTTTCGAGCTCCATTAGGTCTGCACCAGCCTGTTCTCTCTCTAGGTACTCCTGAGCCATAGGATTTTTGATGACTCTCACAGGAGCTCCTGAGTTTCTTCCTGTAACGATAGTGCTTCTATCCTTTGCCTTGATAACGGCATCCTTATAGTTTTGGTGGATAGGACACTCCTCGCTTGCAAGCAGTACAGTGCCGACCTGAATTCCCGTAGCTCCAAGGAGCTCTGCAGCAGCCATCTGACGTCCGCTGGCTATACCACCGGCAGCTACAACTGGAACGCTCACTGCATCTACAATCTGCGGAACCAGAACCATGGTTGTTATTTCACCGATGTGCCCACCGCTTTCGCAGCCTTCAGCTATCATGCCATCAGCACCCATAGATTCAAGTCTCTTAGCAAGTGCAACCGATGAAACAACAGGGAACACTTTGATGCCCTTACTCTTCCAAAGCTCGATGTACTTACCAGGATTTCCTGCACCAGTTGTTACGAGAGATGCGCCCGACTCAGCGATAACATCTGTCATTCTTTCTACATCAGGATTCATCATCATTAGGTTAATGCCAAAAGGTCTATCTGTCTTTGCTCTAACAGCATCGATTTCGGCCTTTAGCATCTCAGCATTCATAGCTCCAGTACCGATGATTCCCATGGCACCCGCATTTGATACGTCAGCTGCAAATGAACCAGTAGCAACCTGTGCCATGCCTCCCTGAAAAATTGGAAATTCTATATCAAAAATTTTATTTAAATTCATATTCAATCCCCTTATGCCCTAAAAAGCATTCCTCCATAAGTTAGTCCTGCGCCAAATCCAACGCTTACTGCTAGCATTCCGGGCTTAAGAAGGCCCTTATCCCTCATGTCAGCCATTGCGATTGCAACGCTGGCTGCCGAGGTATTTCCGTATTCCTCTAAATCCATGAAGCATTTTTCAATAGGAACGCCTAGCTTTGAGGCAATGCTTCTGATAATGCGCTTGTTAGCCTGGTGGAAGATGAAGAAATCAACATCGTCCTTATTCACACCGTTTTGATCTAGGAGTTCCTTGGTTACCTCCGGAATCTTGTTTACCGCAAATCTATAGACCTCTTGTCCCTGCATGCTAATTCTCTGCTCAAATCTCTCGCAGTATAGGACCTCAGAATCTGAAATTACACCTTCTAGGTGTGCAAAGAAGCCATCCTCTCTCAAGGTACATACGGCAGCGCCAGCACCGTCTCCAAAGAGCACATCTGTCCCTCTGTCCTTCATGCTCATGAAGCTGCTTATAGTTTCACTTCCGACCAGCAAAATGTTCTGGTAGCTTCCTGTATGAAGAAGGGCATTTGCCACGATTGCTCCATATATGAAGCCTGAGCAAGCACCGTTCACATCTGTAGCAAGCACATCTTCTCTTAGCCCGAGCATACCGCAAATCTCTGTAGCAACTCCTGGAGTTGCCTTATCTGCTGTAAATGTGCATACGATTACCGCATCTATATCACGAGCAGATAGTCCTGATTCCTCTATAGCCTTAAGCGATGCTTCGCAGGCGATGTCTGCATTGCTTTGCCCGTCTGCAAACCATCTGCTTTCGATACCGCTCTTTTCTCTAATCCATTCGTCACTTGTGTCCATGATTTTAGCTAGGTCGTCGTTTAGAACCTTTCTCTTGCCGTGAGCAAGTCCAGTTCCTATAAACTTCATAGCAAGCTTTTCTTTCATCATACTAAATAAGTTCCTTTCCGACCTTACGCAGCCTGTGATATCTCTGCTTTACGATGTCATCTCCACTTATCTTCATCAGTCTTGCGAGGTTCCCTGCAAGTGCAGCATCTAGTCTCTTAAATACTGGCTCGCTGTTTTCGTGAGCACCTTCACCATCCTCTTTGATGATGTAGTCGCATATGCCCATCTCCTTGAGCTCTGGTGCTGTCATCTTCATGTTCTCACAAGCTTCCTTCCACTTTGAAGCATCCTTGTATAAAATCGAAGCAAAGCCCTCTGGTGAAAGTATTGAAAATACGCTATTTTCTAGCATTATCATGCAGTCGCCAAAGCCTATTGCAAGAGCGCCTCCGCTTCCGCCTTCACCTATGAAGACATTTACGACTGGTACTCTTAGCCTGCTAAGCGTTAGAAGGCAATGAGCAATCGCACTGCCCTGGCCGTTCTCCTCAGCCTCTTTACCTGGATATGCACCAGGAGTATCGACAAAGGTAATGATAGGAAGTCCAAATCTCTCAGCATGCTTCATGAGTCTTTCGGCCTTGCGATAGCCTTCTGGATTTGGCATTCCGAATCTGTGACTTATCTTCTCGTCAAGACTCTTTCCACGCTCCTGTGCTATGACAAGAACAGGCACTCCGTGAAATCTTCCGACACCTCCTACAATAGAGACATCCTCTCCATGAAGCCTGTCTCCACCAAACTCGCAGAAGTCAGAAATTAATCTATCGATATAATCCCTGCCTGTAGGCCTAGTCTCGATTCTCGCTATCAAAACACGTTCATCTGCACTGCGGCTTGAAATAGCCTCGTCTAGTTCTCTAGCTAGTTCTTTTTTGTCTGAAGAAGCAAGCTGACTTTTCTTTCCTTTTTGGTGGAGTGAAATGAGCTTAGCAATGTAGCTTTTCAGCTCTGCTCTTGGAACTACCCCGTCCAAGAGACCATGCTCGTAGAGGAATTCCGCACTTTGGAAACCCTCAGGTAGCTTTTCACCGATAGTTTGACTAATGACCCTAGGACCTGCAAAGCCGATGAGTGCTCCGGGCTCTGCAAGTTGAATATCGCCAAGGGAAGCAAAGCTCGCCGTGACGCCACCCGTTGTCGGATTTGTCATGACCGAAATGAATAGGCCTCCCGCCTCACGTAGCTTACCAATAGCGGCTGAGGTCTTTGCCATCTGCATCAGAGACAGCATTCCCTCCTGCATTCTTGCACCTCCAGAAGCTGAAAAAATAACGAGCGGAAGCTTTTTCTTTGTCGCATATTCAGCAGCCCTTGTAACCTTCTCGCCTACAGCCATGCCCATGCTAGCCATCATAAATCTAGAATCCATGACACAGATAACTGCTTTGTGTCCGTCTATCTTGCAGGTTCCAGTGACTACAGCCTCAGGCATATCAGTCTTCTTTTCCACCTCTGAAAGCTTATCTTCGTATTCAGGAAAATCGAGTGGATTGTACCCCTTTATCCATCTTCCGAACTCTCTGAAGCTGTCCTCATCGCAGATGTACTTGATGCGTACTCTTGCTGCGATATTCTTATACTTTCCGCACTCAGGACACTCGTATAGATTGTCTCTCCACTCATTCTTTGGCGCCTGAAATCCGCAGCCCTTACACTCTACTATTTCGTTTTCACTGCGTATCTCCTCAAGCGTCGCTGATGATTTGCTGATTTTCTTAACAAATCTAAGCAGCTTTATCTTGTCGCCTAAAATCTTTTCCATTATTTTCCTCTTATATCAGTAGCAGTTCTCAAAAGTTCTAATAGTGATTCCTGCTCTTTTTCAATAAATGAAGTGTTGTAATTTCCTCTAAGAAATACTCGATTAAATAGAATTAGATACTGTAACAAAAGCGTTGTATCTATTCCCTCGATGATGGTCTCCTCAAGAGCCCTTCTCATCCTTCTCACCGCCTCAACTCTAGTGTCGCCGTAGACGATGATCTTAGCTGCCATAGAATCGTAGTAAGGACTGATGTCACAACCGCTATAAAGCGCGCTCTCGACTCTTACACCGTTTCCACCTGGGAAGTGAACCATGTTCACATGTCCTGGAGAAGCAGCAAAATCCCTGACCGGATTCTCAGCACAAATTCTGCACTCTATTGCATGACCTTTAATCTTTACATCGCTTTGGTCTATATCAAGTGGCAAGCCCGAAGCGATTCTGATCTGCTGAGCAACAATATTTACCCCTGTTACCATCTCCGTTACAGGATGTTCAACCTGAATTCTCGTGTTCATCTCTATGAAATAGAAGTTGTTCTCACTGTCTAGCACGAATTCAACAGTACCTGCTCCCTCATAGTTACAAGCCTCAGCAGCCTTAACCGCTGCTTCACACATCCTATCTCTAAGTCCCTGATCAAAAGCAAATGCTGGAGCTTCCTCTAGCATCTTCTGATTCTTCCTCTGTATTGAGCAGTTTCTTTCACCTAGGTGAATCGTCTTCCCATAGGAGTCAGAAAGCACCTGTACCTCTATGTGCTTAGGGCTCAAAATAAGCTTTTCAATATATACTGTGTCATCGCCAAAGGCCGCTCTTGCCTCCGCTCTTGCCTCATCAAAGGCTCTTTCTATATCCTTAAGCGAATCTGCCCTTCGCATGCCTCTGCCACCGCCACCTGCGGAAGCCTTAATCAAAATAGGAAATCCTATCTTCTCAGCTATACTCTTTGCTGTCTCGATATCCGTAACCGCCCCATCTGAACCTGGAACCGTTGGGACCCCAGCCTTCATCATCAGCTCACGCGCAGCAGACTTATTTCCCATCTGTTCTATGACATTAGATGAGGGACCGATGAATTTGATACCGTTCTCTTCACAAAGCGCAGCGAATGCAGGATTTTCTGATAGAAAGCCGAAGCCCGGATGGACTGCATCACAGCCCGTTCCGAGCGCCGCCTCTATTATATTATCCATCTTCAAATAGCTTTCCGAGGGTGGTGCAGCGCCGACACAAACAGATTCATTTGCGAGCAGGACGTGCAGCGAATCCTTGTCAGCTGACGAATATATCGCTACGGTTTCTATATTTTTATCCAAGCACTCTCTGATTATTCTCAGAGCAATCTCTCCTCTGTTTGCAACTAGGACACGCTTTAGCATCTCTCTACCTCGTAAATATTTTGATTGAACTCAACCATATCTCCATTGACTTGCAGTACATTCTTTACCACTAGATCATATGGTGCCTTGATCTCATTCATCATCTTCATAGCCTCAATTATGCACATTGGCTCTCCGGCTTTGACCTTGCTACCCACTTTGACGAATGGCTCGCTTTCGGGGTTTGCTGCAAGATAGAGAGTTCCAACAAGTGGGCTTTTAATGTACTCCTTGCCACTCTCATCTTCCATAGTCTTTGGAGCTGCCTTTACCGCCTTGCTTACCATGTCTGGCTGGCTAGGCTGAACAGCACATACATCAAAGCTTGAATTTGTGTTTGCCTTCTTAAGCTTAAGCTTAAGACCATCAGCATCAAATTCCATCTCCGAAAGGCCAGAGGTCTCGAATATCTCTATTAATTCCTTGACCCTGTTCTTAACTTCCATGACTATGCCTTATACTGGTCAACGCACTTAACTACGTCTTCAACTGTCTTTAGCTGTTTTAGTACATCATCAGGTAGCTTGATGTCAAACTCTTCCTCAAGAGTCATAACTAGCTCAACTGCATCTAGTGAGTCAATCTTTAGATCCTCTGCTAGGTTTGATTCTAGCTTGATCTTGTCCTCATCTACGCTAAGTGTTTCAACGATTAGTTCCTTTACCTTCTCAAAAGTCATTATAAATACCTCTCTCTTCTTTAATAATCAAAATTAAACTATTGCTTTTCCCACTCACGCGGTGGTTTTGAAGTAAGTAAAATATTTTATCTAAAAGAATTTAGTTAAAATATTTTATATAATTCTTTGTTAGAATACCATTTTGATATATCTATGTCAAAGGTTTTTTCGTGTAAAAATGTGTTGTTTTTGTGAAATCATAAGTCATTGCAAATAAAAAAAGCCTCGCATTTGAGGCTTTAAACCCTTAAATACCAAGCTTTGATTGTCATAATAAATCACATATATAATTTTGCCATCATATATTCGTCAACAAATTCACCATCGACTAGCGTGGTTTTTCTTTTGATTCCCTCAATAGAAAATCCCTGTTTCTCATATAGATTTATAGCAGATGTATTTTGCGTCTCTACTGTAAGCTCAAGTCTTTTGACCTGATTTTTTCTCGCCCATTCATCTAGCTTATCAAAAAGTTTTGTTCCGATTCCCTGTCCTTGAAATGAACGTCTGATTCCAATAACAATATATGCAGAGTGTCTTATTCTTCGAAAGCTTCCTCTTTTTGCTGCTAAAAAACCTACAATTTCGTGTTCACTAAAAGCACCTAGGAATAAATCATTTTCATTTGAGAGATTGTTTACTATTAAATCTTCATCAAACTGCCTTTCATCGGGCTCAAACATCATAAACTTTGTTTCTTGATCTATACTCTTCATACAATCAAAGAATATCTTTGCTTCGCTTTGATCTATCTTTCGTATTTGCATAAATTACCTCTTTATAGCCTACTAGACTGCTTTATTCATTGCAACGATACTGCACCACTCGCCCAAAATAGCTTTTTCTACTATCTCAAATCCACATTCTATCATACATTTTTCTACAACCTCAGATTTCTCTGTTAGTATGCCTGATGTAATGAATATGCCCTTTTCTTCAAGATGTCTTTTGGTATCCTTTGATAGTCTCATGACAATATCTGCAAGTAAATTTGCAACTACAATATTTGCTTTATAGTCAACACCCACTGTTAGGTCTCCAACTATTGCCTTAGCTCTATCGCTAACACCATTTAGTTCATAGTTTTCGTTTGATACTCTTACAGCATCCTCATCTATGTCTATTCCAAGTACATCAGATGCGCCTAGCTTTGCAGCAGCTATTGAAAGTATCCCCGATCCACTTCCTACATCTAATACCTTATATCCGCCGTGCATATATTTTTCTATCATTCTTATGCAGAGCATAGTTGTCTCATGAGTTCCCGTTCCAAACGCCATGCCTGGGTCTATCTCTATGACAATATCCTCCTCATTAGGCTTATACTCACACCACGTAGGCTTTACTACTATATTATTAGAAAGCTTCGTTGGCTTGAAATACTCCTTCCACTTATCGCGCCAGAGCACATCGTCTTCAACCTTAGCACTAACTGAAAGCTCTCCTAGATCTGCTTCAGCACCATATCTTCCCTCGGCTGCAGATTTAGCCAGCTCCTCTATAGCCTTTCTTACATCGTTTGACTTGCTGTGTCCTTCCTCATCATCAGCAAAGAAAACAGTAACTGCAGGCTCAATCATGCTAAGGTCTGGTATCTGACTTCCGTCGTACCATTCGCTTGGACCAGGAGATGCTATCATTGCAAGGATTTCATCTGGATCATCTATCATCGCATCGTTAATTCCTATGTTCATAAGTGCTGCAAGGACTGGATCAATTCCGCTCTTGCTCGTCTTAATCTTCACTTCTATATATTTCATGCCTATAGCTCCTTTTGTTCAAAAACTAAAATAGCTCCGCTTAAAATATATCATTTGCGAAGCTAATTATCAATAAATATGTCAGGTTCCTTTTGATGAGTATCTTGTCGAATACTTTAGAATGACATCTTGGAAATCGCCTTCTTAAGCTGAAGTCCTACTGTTGCCGCTAAGAAGCACT
This sequence comes from uncultured Clostridia bacterium, assembly GCA_938049335.1. Classification (GTDB taxonomy): domain Bacteria; phylum Bacillota; class Clostridia; order Peptostreptococcales; family Anaerovoracaceae; genus Eubacterium_B. The sequence continues at coordinate 65,929 of CALIYX010000009.1, forward strand.
TTACAACATCAACAGGCATCTGAATTGATATTGATGAGAGAAGAAGTACTGAAACTGCCTTATCAGTTTTGATGTAGCAAAGCATGATGATCAGCTTGTAGGTGATTCCTATGGCATAAATCAGAACAAAGCCAACCATCGATGCGAAGAAATATCTTTTAATGCTAGGTGTTCCTCTCTCTGAGATATATCCAACTGCATACGATGCAAAGATGAAGGAGATGATATATCCAAATGTCGGCATGAGCACATAGTTGAAGCCTCCGCCACCAGCGAAAACTGGAACTCCGCATATTCCGAGGACCAGATATATTGTAAGGGAAAGTGCACCTAGCTTGCTACCTAGTACAAATCCCGATAGGATAACGAAGAAGAGTTGCATGGTTACATAGTCCATAAACGGCATCGGTATCTTGATGAATGCACCAACTGATACCAGTGCTGTAAATAGAGCTACAATTGCTAGTCTGCTTGTCTTGTTTTGAAACTTGTCTGTAATCATAATAATAACCTCCGTAGTAAATTACGAAGGTTATTATATCACTATGGATTTCATTGGTAAACTATTTTATAATTTGGTTTACAATACGCTGCTCATGACTAAAAAATAAATCCAGAGGCCATGTCAACAGCTTATTTATTAAAAACCAAAGATTTCTTTTACCTTTTGTGCAAAGCCATTTTTCTTCTGATAGCAGTTCTTATCTAGAGCCGCATCCATATCTTCTATAGCCTTGCGCTGCTTTGCGTTAAGCTTTGTTGGAACCTCGAGCTGGACCTTTACATAAAGATTTCCCATTCTGCCATTTCTAACATTCTTAACGCCCTTACCCTTGAGTCTAAAAACAGTCTCTGGCTGAGTTCCTGCTGGAATCTTATATGAAACCTTACCGTCAAGCGTTGGTACTATAATCTCATCTCCTAGCGCTGCCTGAACAAAAGTAATCGGCATGTCTAGGTAAAGGTCATCTCCAGTACGCTTAAATAGCTTATGCGGTTTTACATCTAGCACGATGTAGAGGTCTCCTGCCGGACCTCCGTTCACACCTGGCTCACCCTGTCCTCTTAGTGGAATAACTGTATCTGTATCGACACCTGCTGGTATCTTAACATCTATTGTTATCGTCTTGCGAACGCTTCCTGTTCCATTACAATCTGGACATGGAGTCTCTATCTTATATCCTGTACCATTACACTCTGGGCATGTGCTCTGGCTGTGGAACTGTCCAAAAGGTGTTCTCTGAACGCTATCTACAACACCTTTTCCGTTACACCTTGAGCATGTGTGCTTTTCTGTTCCAGGTGCATTACCTTCACCACCACATTTTTCGCACTTAACCATCTTGGTAAGTCTTATCTTCTTATTTGTACCGAAAGCAGCTTCTTCAAATTCAATTGTAACGTGCTTCTGAAGGTCTCTTCCCTTCTGAGGGCCGTTTCTTCTTCCGCCTCCGAAGCCACCACCGAAGCCACCACTAAACATGCCACCAAACATATCAAAGATATCTTCAAAGCCACCGCCAGAAAAGCCTCCCTGACCAAATCCAGCGTTTGGATCTACACCTGCATGTCCGAAGCGATCATACTTTTCCTTCTTCTCAGCATCTGAAAGTACAGCGTATGCTTCGTTTATTTCCTTGAATTTTTCTTCTGCAGCTTTATCGTCAGGATTTCTATCAGGATGATACTTCATTGCCAGCTTTCGGAATGCTTTTTTTATCTCATCATCTGAGGCTCCTTTTTGTAGCCCCAGGACCTCATAGTAATCTCTTTTTTCTGCCATATTCTCACCTATACTAACCGCAAACGAGGATTTGCTTCAGAGCAAATCCTCTTGCGAGTCAAGCTAAATCTTTCCTTTATTTATTCTCATCATCTACAACAGTGTAATCTGCATCAACTACATTGTCGTCTGCTGCGCTTCCTGCATCTGCACCTGCGCTCTGACCTGCTCCACCCATGCCTGACATGTCTGGGCCAGCTTCAGCGCCTGCCTGCTGATATAGCTTTGTTGAAACTTCAGTGAACTTAGCTGAAAGTGCTTCTGACTTAGCCTTGATGTCCTCTTCATTGTTAGCCTCAAGAGCCTTCTTTAGCTCCTCGTTAGCTTCCTTGATAGCTGATTCATCTGCTGCATCAATCTTTCCTTCTAGATCCTTTAGGGACTTCTCTGTCTGGTATACAAGAGCCTCAGCCTGGTTTCTATTCTCGATAGCTTCCTTCTTCTTCTTATCCTCAGCAGCATAAGCTTCTGCTTCTCTTACCTTAGCCTGGATTTCTTCCTCTGAAAGCTTTGTTGATGATGTGATTGTAATCTTCTGCTCCTTACCTGTTCCGAGGTCCTTAGCGCTTACATTTACAATGCCGTTAGCATCGATATCAAATGTAACCTCAATCTGTGGAATTCCACGTGGAGCTGGAGCGATTCCTGTAAGCTGGAACTGTCCTAGTGAGATATTATCTGCTGCCATTTCTCTTTCACCCTGCATTACGTGGATGTCTACAGCTGTCTGGTTGTCTGCAGCTGTTGAGAATACCTGGCTCTTCTTTGTTGGGATTGTTGTATTTCTCTCGATTAGCTTTGTTGCAACTCCGCCAAGTGTCTCGATTGAAAGTGAAAGTGGTGTTACGTCTAGTAGAAGAACGTCGTTAACCTCACCTGTCAAAACACCAGCCTGGATAGCAGCACCGATTGCTACGCACTCATCAGGGTTGATTCCCTTGAATGGCTCCTTACCTGTAACTCTCTTTACAGCTTCCTGTACAGCTGGAATTCTTGTTGAACCACCTACTAGGATTACCTTCTCAATATCGCTGTTTGTAACGCCAGCATCTTCCATAGCCTTCTTCATAGGTGCAACTGACTTTTCAACTAAGTCTGCAGTTAGCTGTTCAAATTTAGCTCTTGAAAGGTCCATGTTTAGGTGAAGTGGTCCATCTGCTGTAACTGTGATAAATGGCAAGTTAATATTTGTTGTCTGAGCACTTGAAAGCTCCTTCTTTGCCTTCTCAGCTGCTTCCTTTAGTCTCTGAAGTGCCATCTTATCAGCTCTAAGGTCCACACCGTTTTCCTGTGCGAATGTATCTGCAAGATATGTAACTATCTTGTTATCAAAGTCGTCACCACCAAGCATTGTGTCACCATTTGTTGCCAGTACTTCAAATACGCCATCACCTAGCTCAAGGATTGATACGTCGAATGTACCACCACCCAAATCGTATACTAGAATCTTGTGTGAGCCCTCTTCCTTATCTAGACCATATGCTAGTGAAGCTGCTGTTGGCTCGTTGATGATTCTCTTTACATCAAGACCTGCAATCTTACCAGCATCCTTTGTTGCCTGCTTCTGCGCATCTGAGAAGTATGCTGGAACTGTAATTACTGCTTCAGTAACCTTCTCTCCTAGGTAGCTCTCAGCGTCAGCCTTTAGCTTAGAAAGGATCATTGCACTGATGTCCTGTGGAGTGTACTTCTTGTCATCGATTGTTACTGTGTAGTCCTCACCCATGTGTCTCTTAATGGATGTAATTGTTCTCTCAGGGTTTGTTACAGCCTGTCTCTTAGCTGTCTCACCTACAAGTCTTTCGCCGTTCTTTGCAAAACCAACGATAGATGGTGTAGTTCTGTTACCCTCTGCATTTGCAATTACTACTGGTTCGCCACCTTCCATTACTGCAACGCAGCTGTTTGTTGTTCCTAGATCTATTCCTATTACCTTTGCCATATCAAATTCCTCCTAAAATACTTAATTTATTTCACTAATTGTTAGTTGTTTACCTTAACCATTGCAGCTCTGATAACCTTGCCGTTAAGCGTGTATCCTTTCTGCATTACATCCGTAACCTTGCCGCTCTCATACTGTGGATCATCACCAGTCAAAACAGCATTATGGAAGTTCGGATCAAAGTCAGCTCCTAGAGCATGAATTTCCTCAAGTCCAGCCTTGTTTAGCTTATCTAGCATCTGCTTAAAAATCATCTGCATTCCGGTAACAAAGCCTTCGTCATCTGTATCGTGCTGAAGCGCTCTCTCAAAGTTATCCAAAACCTCTAAAAGGCTTGAGACAAGATTCTCATTCGCATAGCTTCTGAGGTCATCCTTCTCTTTGGAGACTCTCTTCTTATAGTTCTGAAACTCTGCCATGAGTCTGACATATTTGTTTGCCATATCATCAGCATTTTCTTCTTCCTTAGCTACAAGCTCTTCCTCAGCTTCTTCTGGCTTATCTATATCCTCAGCCTTATCCTCGCAAGCCTTGCATTCCTCATCCTTGAGCTCGCATGCCTCTGCGTTCATCTTCTTCTTATTCGCCACTATCGTGTCCTCCCTCTTCTAACTGAAAGCTCTGATTCAAATTATCGGTCAGATACTCCATTATCGAAGTTATTTTGTCGTATCTCATTCGCTTAGGGCCAATTACACCAATCTTACCCACCTGCTTACCGTCCACACTATATGTGGCTGTTATCATAGAGTAGTCGTTCATCTGCTCATCCATATTTTCTTCGCCTATGGTTACTATCATTCCCGTATCACGGTTTATGACAGTCTTGATAAACTCATCCTTATGACTAAACAAATTGAAGAAGCTCTTAGCACGTTCTATATCGTTATACTCTGGAAGGTCAAATATATTGGTCATCCCATCCATGTATAGCTGAACATTTAACATATCCTCAAGAGTCTTGAGGAAGTCTGGCATGATATCCTGCTCGAGCTTATCCATAGCTTCGACATCGTTTTGGAAGCACTCGATTATGTTACCTGTCAGCACATCCGTAAGTGTTCTTCCTCTATACTTATATGTCATCGACTTAGCTAGCAGCTGCAAATTATCATTGCTGCATGGCGATTCCAACTTGAGCGCCGTATTGCTAACCTTGCCTGTATCTGAAACTATCATCATCACAACCGTGCGATCATCGACCGGCAAAAGATTTACGAACTTGATTGTGTCGTCGGCTGCCGTAGGCGTTACCGCAAATGATGTCAAATTCGTTATCTTAGAAAGGATTCTCGCCGCATGCTCTATGGTTCTATCAAACTCCCTGATATTCGCCTGAAGCTCACGTGCGATTTCTCTCTTCTCATCTAATGTAAGTTCCTGCCTCTCCATCATCTGGTTTACGTAAAGGCGATATGCCTTATCCGAAGGAACTCTACCCGCCGATGTATGTGGATGCGTCAAATAACCCATCTCCTCAAGGTCGCTCATCTCATTTCTGATTGTCGCAGGGCTTATGCCAAGCTCAAGCTTACGAGATAGAGCTCTTGAGCCAACAGGTTCAGCAGATTTAACATAATCGTTGATAATAGCATGTAAAATCTTTAGCTTTCTCTCTGTCATCTCCATCTGCATCATCTCCATTCAGTAACAAGCACCTTTCCGTGCCTGCTGCCTTAGCTCTAACCTATCTTTGTTATTAGCACTCATCGTGTTCGAGTGCTAATCACTATGTATAATTTACTCCTTATCCCATAGATTGTCAACCCCTATTTGCAAATAAATTTAATTTTTTCTTGTGTTTTTTTAGTATGCGAAATTTGTTGATTTTGTGTGGGATATTGCTAATCAAGTCCGTACTTTTGTCCGTACTTTTGCTATAAAAATAAGCAGATATGCTAGCCCACATCTGCTTATCCTATAGCTTATTTAATTTCAAATTCTATCTGTTCCACCCCATGGTCCTATTAACCGCATCGTGCCAACCCTCGAGTCTATACTCACGACCTTCTTTGTCCATCTTAGGCGAGAATACCTTGTCTACCTTCCAGTTGCTTCTTATATCGTCTATATCCTTCCAATATCCTGTTGCAAGACCTGCAAGATATGCTGCTCCAAGCGAGGTAGTTTCTATGCCCTTAGGCCTTACGACATCAGCTACGAGAATATCTGACTGAAACTGCAGCAAGAAGTCATTTGCAGAAGCTCCTCCGTCAACCCTGAGCACATGAATATCACGACCTAGATCAGAAGACATTGCAGCTATTAGATCGTAGCACTGATATGCAATGGACTCAAGTGCTGCGCGCACTATGTGATATTTGTTTGCACCTCTAGTAAGTCCGAAGATTGTGCCCTTTGCCCTAGCGTCCCAATAAGGAGCACCAAGTCCAACAAAGGCAGGAACTATGTAAACGCCGTTGCAGTTTTCAACCTTGCGAGCCATTTTCTCACTGTCTGAAGCTTTTTTGAGAAGCCCTAGTTCATCCCTCAGCCACTGAATAACCGCACCACAGATGAAAACTGAGCCTTCTAGAGCATAAGTTATCTTACCATCTATGCCATAGGCTATAGTAGTAAGTAGTCCGTTCTTTGATTTAATCGGTTCATCTCCCGTATTCATAAGAAGGAAGCATCCTGTTCCATATGTACTCTTAACAGTTCCCTTCTCAAAACATATCTGTCCAAATAGAGCTGCCTGCTGGTCTCCTGCTGCACCAGCTATTTTAATAGGTCCACCACCGAAGAGCTCGTCTGTAGTTTCTCCATAAACCTTGCTCGAATCACAGACCTCAGGAAGCATGGACTTAGGTATATTGAGAATCTCGAGGATTTCATCGTCCCACTCAAGAGTGTGTATGTTGAACATCATGGTTCTCGAAGCATTTGAGTAGTCGGTAACATGAGCCTTTCCGCCCGTCATCTTCCAAATAAGCCATGTGTCCACAGTTCCAAATAAAAGTTTGCCCTGCTCTGCTAAATCTCTTGCGCCTTCAACATTTTCTAGTATCCAGCGAAGCTTTGTCGCGCTGAAATACGGATCTATAAGAAGCCCAGTCTTATCTCTAAACATCTCATCAAGTCCCTGCGCTTTTAGGCTCTCGCAGTAGTCTGCCGTTCTACGGCACTGCCATACTATGGCATTATATATAGGCTCGCCCGTTTCCTTATTCCAAACGATGGTGGTCTCTCTTTGATTGGTAATGCCTATGGCGTCGATATCCTTGTGCGTAAGTCTTGCCTTAAGCATGGCCTCGTAGGCAACTGTCATCTGCGATGACCAGATTTCGTTTGCGTTGTGCTCAACCCAGCCCTGCTGAGGATAATGCTGTTTGAATTCTAGCTGTGCAGAGCTTATCTGCTTGCCAGTTCTATCGTATATGATGCAGCGTGAGCTCGTTGTTCCCTGGTCTAGCGCCATAATAAACTTTTCCATTATTACCTCCACAAAAATAGATCAAAGGATCTACACAAATATCGCCATTATTTTGTTCGAAATATCAAAGCCTCTCTCACTTAGCCTGAGGCCTTTTTCGTCCTCTATTAAATCTCCGCTTTCCAAGAACTGCTCTATTTCATCTCTTCTACCAGCGTAGACATCAGCAAAGCGCTTACCAAATAACTGCTCAAATTCATCAAAGCTTATACCTGCAGTGCGTCTTAGTCCAAGAAACACAAACTCAGAAGCCGTATCCATGAAGTTGTTAACATGAAACTCGCTGTATTTGTAGTTCGCAAATTCAGCATCCCCAAGATTTTTCAAATTCTTAGCACCGCCTGTCTTTAGAAAATCTCTTTCCATCAAAACGCCCTTGCAATAGCCTTCATCAGTTGCATTTGTAAATCTCACACCATCTATATAAGATGAAGCACTTTTACCAAAGCCTAGGTAGTCTGATAAAGACCAGTATTTGAGATTGTGTCTGCACTCAAAACCCGGCTTTGCTGCATTTGATATCTCGTAGTGCTCATATCCAGAAGACTTCAGGCACTCTATTGCCCTGTGATACATCTTCCTATCTGCACCATCGCTGACCTCTGCAAATACACCATTCTTATACATATCATATAGCGGGGTTTCCTCCTCTATCTGAAGACTGTAAAAAGATATGTGCTCAGGTGAAAGCTCAAGCATCTGTTCTAAAGTATCCTGCCAGACATCCTCGTCTGCACCAGGTACCGAGAACATCAAATCTAGATTTATGTTATCAAAACCTGCTGCCCTTGCAGCGGCAAAGCTCTCGCGTGTATCCTTTGATCTATGAATCCTGCCAAGCGTCTTGAGCACATCGTCTGAAAAAGACTGACATCCCATGGAAAGCCTGTTAAAGCCTGCATCGTGAAGCTTTGATAAATACGCCTCATTCACTGCTCCAGGATTTGCCTCAAGAGTAATTTCGCAGTCATCTGTCACATCAAAGAAATCTCTTATTGCATCTAGTACTTTTATTAGGCTCTCCGCCTTTAGCGTGCTTGGTGTTCCTCCGCCAAAGAAGATGCTATCTACCTTTCGACCCGGCCTTTTGGCATTTTCTATCTCCTGCACAAGAAGATTTACATAGGTACTTTCCTCTTCAGCGTTTGGTGCTCCTGCTGCGGAATAAAATCCGCAATATATGCACTTACTTATACAGAAAGGGATATGTACATATATCCCTAGTCCTGCATCTATATTATTTGTCATCATCATATTTTAGGACCGCTGTGAAGGCTTCCTGAGGCACCTCTACCTTACCGAACTGGCGCATTCTCTTCTTACCTTCCTTCTGCTTCTCGAGGAGCTTTTTCTTACGCGATATGTCTCCGCCGTAGCATTTTGCGATTACGTCCTTACGGTAGGCTCTTACCGTCTCTCTTGCTATAACCTTCTGACCTATGGCAGCCTGAATAGGAACCTCAAACTGGTGCATAGGAATAACTTCCTTGAGCTTCTTGCAAACGAATCTTCCTCTATCGTAGGCAGCGCTCTCGTGAACTATCATGGAGAAGGCATCGACTAAATCCTTATTTAGTAGAACATCCATCTTAACAAGTGAGGACTTCTGATACTTGATAAACTCGTAGTCTAGCGAGCCATAGCCCCTTGTCTTTGATTTTAGGGCATCAAAGAAATCATATATAACCTCATTTAGCGGAAGCTCGTAGTGAAGCTGAACTCTATCTTGGGCAATATACTCCATGTGAAGCATGGTTCCACGCTTCTTCTGGCAAAGGTCCATAATTGTACCAACATACTCCTTAGGAGTCATAATATCTGCCTTAACTATAGGCTCCTCTATATGGTCAATCTCCGTCTGAGGTGGCAGGTTAGTCGGATTTTGTATCATCTGAACGCTGCCGTCGTTCATAACAACCTTATATACTACGCTAGGCGAAGTTGTGATTACTCCAAGGTCAAACTCTCTCTCGAGTCTTTCTACGATTATCTCCATGTGGAGAAGTCCAAGGAATCCGCATCTGAAACCAAAGCCCAAAGCAGTAGATGTCTCAGGCTCAAAAACAAAGGCAGCATCATTTACCTGAAGCTTCTCAAGTGCATCCTTAACGCTCTCGTACTTCTCTCCCTCTGCAGGATAGATACCGCAGTAAACCATGGACTGAACCTTCTTATATCCTGGAAGAGCTTCATCAGCAGGGTCCTGAGCAAGCGTCACAGTATCACCGACTCTAGCGTCCTTAACCTGCTTGATGCTAGCGCAGATATATCCTACCTCTCCAGCTCTCAAATACTTAGTTGGAACGTGAGAAGGCGCCATAATGCCAACCTCAGTAACCTCGTACTTTTTCTTCGTATTCATCAAAAGGATATTGTCTCCAACTCCTACCTGGCCATCAACTATTCGAGTGTAGATAACAACACCCTTATAGTTATCGTATACGGAGTCAAAAATCAAAGCCTTAAGCTTACCATCTGGATTTCCACTAGGTGCTGGAACAGACTTAACCACAGCCTCAAGAAGATCGGTTATACCAATACCTTCCTTTGCAGATACAAGCGGAGCTTCTGAAGCATCTATGCCTATCATCTCCTCTATCTCTTCCTTTACCTCATCAGGCCTTGAACTAGCAAGGTCTATCTTATTTAGGACAGGAACTATCTCAAGGTCCTCATCGAGTGCAAGATAAACATTTGCCATTGTCTGAGCCTCAACACCCTGAGTTGAGTCAACGACAAGAACCGCACCTTCACAAGCCGCAAGACTTCTTGAAACCTCGTAGTTAAAGTCGACATGACCTGGTGTGTCTATCAAATTGAATATGTACTCATTGCCATCTTCTGCCTTGTAAACGAGTCTCGTTGTCTGAAGCTTGATAGTTATACCACGTTCCCTCTCAAGATCCATGTTATCAAGGAACTGCTCCTTCATGTCTCTGTGAGCAACAAGACCTGTGTTTTCGATAATTCTATCTGCTAGAGTAGACTTACCATGATCTATATGAGCTATAATGCTAAAATTTCTAATATACTTCTGATAATCTTTATTTTCCATGCTTACCTCACGCATCACTAATACATATATTCTACAGTAAAAGCAGATGCTGTTCAATAAAAAAACATAGCCGAGTTATCGGCTATGTTTAAAAACATTTTTGGCCTGATCTTACTTAGAAGTGAATTCCTTCTTTGTGATTACCTTACCTGATGCATCCTGGTACTCAACAGCGACTTTGATTCCCTTGATCTTTGTCTTTGTTTCCATCTCAGCTGCTAGGTTCTGGAATGTAGCCTTTGCACTCTCTAGAGCTGTGTCTAGCTGAGTAGCCATCTGCTTGATCTGGTCATCTGTCATTTTCTCCTGGTACTTGTAGATGTATGTTAGAGTGTTCTCCTTAACTGTAATCTCTAGACCATTCTGCTGTGCAACATTCTTAATCTCTGAGTCTAGCTTAGAATCGTTCTTAACATACTCTTCTAGTGTCTTGCTTCCGCAAGCAGCTAGTGCTAGTGCTGAAATTGTCATAACAGCTACCATTAGCAATGCAAAAAATCTCTTATTTTTCATATCTTTCCTCTTTCCTCTCTAAAATTCTTGTGAGTTTATGAAAATAAAAATCCACCTAGATTATTCTACCTTATGAAGGCTAAGTCGTCAATTACATTTCTTTATAAATCTCGAAAATAGTTAAAAATATTGAAATTCACTACTTTATAGCATCAAAGCCCTTCTGTAAATCCTCAAGAATATCATCTATGCTTTCTAGTCCAACTGAAAGTCTAACCATGCCTGCATTGATTCCAGCTTCGGCAAGCTGCTCGTCAGAAAGCTGTCTGTGAGTTTCGCTTGCTGGATGAAGCACGCAGGTTCTGATATCAGCTACATGAACCTCATTTGATGCTAGCTCTAGAGAATCCATGAACTTCATTGCAGTGTCTCTTCCACCTTTGATTACGAATGAAATTACACCGCTTGCACCCTTTAGATACTTCTTGTATAGCTCGTGATATTTATCGCTTTCTAGCGCTGGGTAGCTTACGCTCTCAACTAGATCGTTCTTTTCTAGGTACTTTGCAACTGCTAAAGCGTTCTCGCAGTATCTTTCCATTCTGAGGTGAAGCGTCTCAAGTCCTAGGTTTAGAAGGAAGGCTGAGTGAGCTGCTGGATATGCACCAAAGTCACGCATTAGCTGCATTCTTGCCTTTAGTATGTATGCCAGATTTCCATATTTCTCCACATATCTTAGTCCGTGATATGAGTCGTCTGGCTCTGTCAAATCAGGGAAGTTTCCGTTAGCCCAGTCGAATTTACCGCTGTCTACGATAATTCCTCCGCCCTGTACTGCATGTCCGTCCATGTACTTTGTTGTCGAATGAGTAACGATGTCTGCACCAAACTCAATAGGCTTGCAGAGCATAGGTGTAGCAAAGGTGTTATCGATTACAAGAGGAATCTTGTGCTTATGAGCAATATTCGCAAATCTCTCAATATCAAATACGCTAATTGCTGGGTTAGCAATAGTCTCACCGAATACTAGCTTTGTATTTGGCTGGATCTTAGCTTCGATTTCCTCATCGCTAGCATCTGTAGATACAAATGTGCAGTCTATTCCTAGCTTCTTAAGCGTTACATTGAAAAGATTATATGTTCCTCCGTAGATCTGTGCGACACTGAGAATATGGTCTCCTGCCTTACAGATATTCATTACGGCGAACATGTTTGCTGCCTGACCAGAACTTGTACACATAGCTGCAATTCCACCCTCTAGATCAGCTATCTTTTCTTCAACTGCCATTACAGTTGGATTCGCAAATCTTGAGTAGATTAAAGCCTTGGTTGGATCATCAAATACGTCTGCAACATCCTGTGTCGAATCAAATACATAGGTTGTGCTCTGCACGATAGGAAGTACGCGTGGCTCTGAATTCTTTGGTTTATAGCCTGAGTGCAGGCATTTTGTTTCGTCTTTCATAAAAGTCCCCTTTTGTTTTTCATCTTGCGATGTTCTTAGTTATATCATATCTTTTCTATTACAAAATTATTTGCTTACTGCGACCTGTAAAACACTATTTGCAACTGGAAGCGCCGTATAGTAAGCTTCACCAGAGTTCTCTAGGCAAACTATAAATGCATAAGGATGATTCTCATCCTTTAGGAATCCAGCAAACCATCCGTAAGGCTTCTTTCCTGCAGACTCTGCAGTTCCAGTCTTAGCATATACATCTAGATTTGGTAGGTTAGAATCTCCAAGATAGGCTTTTTCTACAGTTTTCTTCATCATATCAGAAAGAATTTCGGATGTAGATTCATCTATCATCTGATTTGTCATCTTGGTTATTCTGAAGTCACTCATCAAAATATGAGGAATGGCAGCCTTTCCACCATTTGCAATAGCTCCCATATATACCATCATAGAGCATGGGTTCACAAGGTCATGATACTGACCTACCCCAGACCATCCTAGGTTTAGCTCAGAATCCTTAGGAAAATCAAAGCTTCCCTTTACATTTCTGATTCCATCAATATTGTATGATTTGGTAAGTCCAAGCCTGTTTACATAGTCTTTCATGACATCTGGTCCCATTTCATCAGCTAGGACCGAAAATGCACCGTTACACGACTGAAGTAGCGCACCACCAAGATCAACATGTCCGTGTGGGTATAGGTATGCACAGTTTAAATCTTCACCGTGGATGACTCTAGTTCCATCGCACTCGTAGCTGAAGTTTTGATAGTCTGTGTTTTCAATTGCTGCTGCCGCAGTTACCGTTTTGAAAATCGAGCCTGGCGGTAGCTTTGATGAAAGAAATCTATTCATATATAGACCAGACTGGTCGTCTGCTGAAACGCTTGGCTCATTTTCGGGATCAAATGTAGGTGTGCTCACCATACATATAATTTCACCCGTCTTATAGTTGTAGATTCCAATGCATCCAGCATCGTATTTGGATAGCTGTCTATAGGCCTCCTTGCACACATCGGCATCTAACGTGAGCTTAAGGTCCTCGTTTTTGCCCTTTAGCTTATATGTACCCGTCAAAAGATTATATCCTATGAGCTTATCCTTATATGCGCTGAGTGCAGATGTTGAAATTTTACCGTTCACATCGCCTACAGCATGGACTGTTGCCTCTCTTATTTCGGGATCGTCGTTGTATTTTATCTCACCGCCCCCACTCTTTGCTAGGAGGACATCATTTCTGTCATAGATGGCTCCACTTTTAAGAACGCCGTTTTCATATATGCTTCTATTTCCGTAAAATGTCGCCCACTTGCTTCCGTATTTGACAAAGCGGAACACAAATACTCCTGTACCGATTATCAAAATAGCTGCAAGTGCTAAACAGATTATCGATCTAACTTCTAGTTTTCTCATGCAATCGCCTCCTCACTTGATACCGCAATGCTCGCATTTGCTCTAGTGTCTGAAGCCTTCAGGAAGGCTAAGAGTCCCCAAGATGCAACCATGCTAGTTCCTCCATTTGATAGGAATGGGAAGGTAACACCAGTAAGCGGGAATAGATCCACTGAGCCAAATACATTTAGCATTGTCTGGAATATGAATAGCGACATCGCAGAGCAGGCAGCTATCGTATAGAAGGTCGACCTGCCACTCCAAATCGAGCGAATCGCAAATAGCGAAAGCGTTACTATAGCAAGGATTGCAAGTACCGCGATTATGAGTCCCCACTCTTCAGTAATAAATCCAAAGACAAGGTCAGTTTCGGAAGCTGGTATGGTTTTAAGCCATCCATCTCCGGCACCTACTCCTATGAGTCCTCCGCTTGATGCAGCTGACATGGTTCTAGTCTGCTGGTAGCCCATCTCGTCTGCGAATTCCCAAACATGTCCCCATGCCGAAAATCTTGCGGCAACATAGGCCTTAAACTTGAGAACCATGAGTCCTCCAACAAAGGCAACGCCGACAATCAAAATGAGCTTTGTGAAGTCACCGCTTCGCAGAAATGAAATAACCAAAAAGCTAACAAAGAATATCAAAGCTGTACCGAAGTCACCCATCAGTGCAAGACAAATGAAGCAGAATCCTGAAAACAGCATGAATATCAAAGAGTTCCTCTTCTCCATCAGCTCATCTAGCGACGCCGCACCTACCCAGATGAAGGCTAGTTTAACTATCTCAGACGGCTGTACTGAAAGTCCTCCTATGCTTACCCAGTTGGCAGCACCGAACTTTGTTGTACCTAAAAGCAGGTTGAAAATCAGCATGGCTGCAGCTCCTGCGTAGAGGTATTTTTTGATAGCCTTACTTCTATCTAGATTTCTAAGAACCGTGCACATTCCAACAAATAGGAGCACTCCAAAGACTATAGCTATGAACTGCTTGAGCACTGAGTGCGGGAATTTACTTGCCGTGACCGCAAGACTTAAAGTTGACAAGAAAAACGCTATTGTCTCCATCTCAAAACTCTTTCTCTTGAGCATTCTCATGGAGATAACATAAACCCACATAAGTATGCATAGACCCGCAAATGCTACTGCAATCTGGCTTGTATATGATTCTCCTAGCGATATATCTAGCTGAATCACTGTCATTAGCTGAAATAGTGTCAGCATCAAAAGCGATGACCATGGCGATAGAAGGAAGGTTTCTTCCTTTCTGAGTTTCTCGTTGTTTCTCTTCTCCTCAAGGCTTATTGGAAGAAGTGTGCATGTGCTTTGTCCGATGAGAATGCTATCACCTGGCTCTATAGGATACTTCTTGCCCTTGGTGAGTCTTTTTCCGGCACAGATACTGCCGTTGCTCGATCCAAGATCCATATATGACCACCTTCCCTCAGCGTCTCTGCTGAGCGTACCGTGGCTTCGTGAAGCTGCACCGTCTTTTAGTACAAGGTCGCAGCTCTTTGATCTTCCTATTAGGTTTTCCCAGTGAGTTATCGGATAGGCTATGCGATCGTTTACATTGAAATATGCCCACACCTCATTTGGACTCCTGCTTCGCAATAGCGAAACTATGGATTTGATCAAGATGAAAAGCGAGAGAATTATGAACACCCATCTTGCGATGGCCGTGTAAAGCAGTCCGTAACCGTCTGAGAGCGTAAAAAGCTCTTTGAACAGGTCGAATATGCCTATGAAAAACTCTCCTATTTTCGATAAAATGTTTTGTATAACTGACATTTTAATCCCTCAAAATTCGACTATAACTAAACGGCGAATCCGCCATCTACTCCGAGCACCTGCCCGTTTATAAAACTAGCCTTATCGCTAGCTAGGTAATAGACTGCCTCTGCAACCTCTTCAGGAAGCCCTATTCTTCCTAGCGGAGTTTCCTCTGCTAAGGCAGACATATCGGCCTCGCTATATTCGCTGTTCATTTCGGTTGCAATAACTCCTGGCGATACGACATTCACCCTTATTCCCGAAGGTCCAAGCTCTGCTGCAAGGCTCCTAGCAAATCCAATTATTCCTGCCTTTGTAGCCGCATAGACGCTCTCGCAGGAAGCTGCTCTCTGACCCCACATAGATGAGATCATGACAATGCTTCCCTTCTTTGCCTCGACCATGTGTGCTACAGCTTTACGACTCACATTTATGGTTCCAACTAGGTTAATACCTATGAGATTATCTACATCCTCATCGCTCATATCTGTTATGAGTCCCGAAGCTGAAATTCCTGCGTTGCAGACCACTACATCAAAGCTAGGTATTCCAAAATATGTTCTAGCCTGATCAAAGGTCTTTTCTATTTGCTTAGCATCTGAAACATCAGCTTTAATTGCAAGAGCTGAAGTCTTAGCTGCAAGCTTTTGCGCCGCCTTATCATCGCTTCCGTATGCGAAGGCTACAGAAAATCCATTCTTAGAAAAGAGCTCTACGCAGGCTGCTCCGATTCCCCTTGATCCTCCTGTGATAAAAACACTTTTTCTCATCTATACCTCCTTTAGCTTGCTAATCTCTTTAATCAGGCCACTTACAAGCCTTTCAAACTTGTGAGCTACCTTATCTGCGGTAATCTGCACCTCTGAGTGAGTTAGCGGCTGGTCCAGTATTCCTGCTGCCATATTGCTTATGCACGAAATTCCGCAGACCCTAAGACCCATGTGATGAGCTGCAATTGCCTCAACTACTGTGCTCATTCCCACAGCTGATGCTCCAAGCGTTCTAAACATCTTAATCTCTGTTGGTGTCTCAAACTGAGGACCGCTAGTCTGAAGGTATGTTCCCTCTTTGATGTCTATGCCTTCGCTTGAAGCTGCTCTTCTTATGCATTCGCAAAGCTTCAAATCGTAGACTCTGCTCATATCGGGAAATCTAACACCGAGTTCCTCTATGTTTTCGCCAATCAAAGGGCTTCTGATGAAGCTTGAGATATGGTCTTCAATCAGCATTAGGTCCCCTGGCTCAAAATCTAAATTAATTCCTCCAGCGGCGTTTGTCAAAAGAATATACTTAGCGCCTAGAAGTCCCATCGTCCTTATCGGAAGAACGACATCGTCTATTGCATAGCCCTCATAAAAGTGCACCCTGCCTTTCATTGCAACTATTGGAACGCCTTCAACATATCCAAATAGAAACCTTCCGTCATGTCCTTGAACAGTGGACACGGGAAAACCATCAATTTCGCTATATGGAATTTCACAAACGACTTCCATCTTTGATGCATAGCCTCCGAGTCCGGAACCCAAAACCACAGCCATAAGTGGCTCAAAATCCGTTTTGCTTCTAATCTGCTCTAGGCAATAATTTATCTTCTCAAATTCTTTGTTCATGATATACGCCTCCATATTGAATTATACTCCCAAGACATAGTTTTTTAAATAGCTAGATTGAAAAGCTCATCAAATTTACATATAATGTGTATAGCATATATTTATATTAAAATATAAAACATACACAAATAATGGATATAGGAAAGGAAGAAACATGGAAACCAAAAACTTATGGCCAACATATACAGAAAGTGACCTGAAGAAGCTTAACGAGCTTTCAGAGGAATATAAGGACTTCATATCTAGAGCAAAGACAGAGCGCCTCTGCGTTTCAGAAGCTATCAAAATGGCAGAAGCAAGAGGATATGTAGATATTAAGACTTTGATCAAAGAAGGAAAGAAGCTAAAGACTGGTGACAAGTTCTATGCACAGCATATGAACAAAACTATGATTCTTGGAATCATCGGTAAGGATAGCATTGAAAACGGTACAAATATTCTCGGCGCACACATCGACTCACCACGCCTTGACATCAAGCAGAATCCTCTTTATGAGAGCTCAGAATTCGTATACCTAGACACTCACTACTACGGTGGAATCAAGAAATACCAGTGGGTTACAATTCCACTAGCTCTATACGGAGTTGTAGCAAAGAAGGATGGCACTGTTATCGATATCGCAGTTGGTGATGATGAAAACGATCCAGTCTTCTCAGTTACAGACCTTCTCGTTCACCTTTCATCACAGCAGATGACAAAGAAGGCAAATGTTGTTATCGAAGGCGAAGCGCTAGACGTGCTCCTCGGAAGCAAGCCTTTAGATGCTGGAGATTCAGACGACAAGGAAGCAACAAAGGACAGAGTTAAGGCTGGAATCCTTGCAATACTAAAAGAGAAATATAACTTCGAAGAAGACGACTTCCTATCTGCTGAGATTGAAGTTGTTCCTGCCGGAAAAGCAAGAGACCTAGGCTTTGATAGAGCTATGGTTATCGGCTACGGACACGATGACCGTATCTGCGCATACACATCGCTTGCTGCAATCTTAGACAGTGAAGCTCAGGACAGAACATCTCTTTGCATCCTTTCAGATAAGGAAGAGATTGGAAGCGTAGGCGCAACAGGAATGAAGTCACACTTCTTTGAGGATACATTTGCTGAGATGATGGAGCTTTGCGGAGAGTTCTCCGAGCTTAAGCTTCGCCGCGCACTTAAGAATTCATGTGCGCTTTCATCTGATGTAAGCGCAGGATTTGACCCTACATACGAGAGCGTTTTCGAGCGCAAGAACACTGCTTACTGCGGACATGGTATCACATTCAACAAGTACACAGGCTCAGGCGGAAAGTACGATTCCAACGATGCTAGCGCTGAGTTCATGGCAAAGATTCGCCAGATTCTCGACGATGCAAAGGTAGGTTTTCAGACTGCTGAGCTCGGAAAGGTTGACGCTGGCGGCGGCGGAACAATTGCCTACATTCTAGCAAACTACGGAATGAATGTAATTGACAGCGGTGTTGCCGTTCTCTGCATGCACAGCCCATGGGAAATCGCAAGCAAGGCAGATATCTACGAAGCATATAAGTGTTACAAGGTATTCCTTAAGGATATGACAGTTATAAAATAGGGCGGTACATACCTCAAAATCATACAATCGTGTATCAGCCTTAAGAACACAAACACTGAACCACGCGTTTAGGCGCGTGGTTTTGCTTATGCAGCAAAACAACCGGCAATATTGCCGGTTGTCAAAATCATTTGTTTTATTGACGAGTAGCCGTTCAAATAAATGTGGCAGCTACTTTGAAACGATTATATATCTTCAATATATCCGTTAGTATATATTCTGTATGTAATTGCCCCTACATTTATTCCCCTGTAATGCATATATATCGTTCCCGTACTTCCATTTAACACGGTTGAATAAGATAAGTTATTTGCATATGCGCCCGAAAAACTTCCTGAAATGTTTATTATTCTTGATGAACCGCCATCAACCTGCGAATAAAGACCTGTAACGGATGTTGTTAAGTACGCCATAAATTTACCGTTACGATCAAATACCCTGTGTGTGAAATACTTTGTTTTTGTTTTATCCGGAAATCCTTGCAATATCGGAAATTGAATGTTCTGAGTGTTTAACTCCGTATTTTCTATTTCATCTACAATTGCATAGAAACCGTTTTCCAACACAATCAAATTTGTCATACGAATATCCTTGCCGACTACGCACTCTGTCCCATCGGAATTAATGGTCGTATCGCCTTCTCGTTTATCAGAAACAGATTCCGTTGAGATTTCTTCTTCGGCATAGGCGTATAATGGCAAAAGTAAAACCGAATTAAATACCATCAGAAATGCAATAATAAATGAAAAAGCGAGTTTCTTGTTTTTGAAATATTTATTCATATAAAACACCCTCCTTACTTTAAGTTGCAATAATTAAGCTACTAATTCATAATTAAGCAAAATTCAATTAATTCTTATATAAATACTATCATATGAGAATACATAAGTCAACCATTTGTTTTTATATTTGTACATAATTACCTTGTTTATGTATTTATATATGTTTCAATTTATCGCATGCGTATGTAATTATGAATATATAAATTCCAAGTTATTCCATGCTAGCAAAGTCTAAAATCAATCGTTCCAATAAGCGTATCCACCTTTGTACAAACGACATTTACACTATCGCCAAGCCTGAATTCTCTTCCGTGATTGCTTCCAACTAGCCTATAGTTTTCCTGATCAAACTCATAGTAATCATCTATCAAAGTGTCAAGTCTTACAAGGCCTTCAACGGTGTTAGGAAGCTGAACAAAAATGCCAAAGCTAGTTATTCCGCTAATTATACCCTGCTCCTCGTAGCCAACCCAGCGCTCCATGTACTGAGCCTTCTTCAGTCTTTCTAACTCACGTTCCATGGATATAGCTTTGCGCTCAGTCTCAGACACAATGTCTGAAACCTTCTTAGCCTTTTCGCGATACTTTGATAGCTGCTCATCGCTAAATTCCTCATGCATTTGATGCTTAATCATTCTATGAATCCAAAGGTCTGCATATCTTCTTATCGGCGATGTAAAATGACAGTACTGCTTGAAAGCAAGTCCGTAGTGTCCTAGGCACTCAGGCGAATAGAAGGCCTTTTGCATGCTTCTGACCATGACTGCGCTGACAAGAGAAAGCTTTCCGTCCTTATCAGCCTCATCAAGCAAGTTCCTCAAAGCTAGAGGATGAATATTGCCCTCATTTAGCGGAAGTGATAGCCCTATCCCCTTTAGGAAGGCTTTGAGCTCCATAACCTTCTCTGGAAGCGGCTTTTCGTGTACTCTGTAAATGAACGGGTATTCCATCCAGAAATAGTGTTCTGCTACAGTTCTATTTGCAATCAGCATGAACTCTTCTATCAGTCTATTTGCCGTGCGTCTTTCGCTCAGAAATATGTCTACCGGAACTCCATCCTTATCGATTTCAAACTCGGCCTCATCTATATCAAAATCTATACTTCCAAGTTCTTCTCTTGCCTTTCTCAGGCAGCTAGCTAGCTCCTCCATCTCCTTGAGCATTTCCGCGTGAGCCGAAACCTTGGCAGTTGCTTTGCCCTTCTCCAAAAAGTCCGAAACCTCATCGTATACAAGCCTTGCACTTGACTTGATTACGGATTCGCTTATTTTGTATTCGATAACTTTACCGCTCTTGTCGATTTCCATTATACAGCTCAGAGTAAGCCTATCCTCGCCTTCGTTCAAGCTACAAAGCTTATTGGAGAGCAAAACAGGAAGCATAGGCACGACATAATCTATCAAATAGATGCTGTTGCCCCTAGATAGAGCCTCAGAATCAAGAGCCATGCCCTCTCTTACAAACTCGCTGACATCTGCTATATGAACTCCAAGAACGTAGTTTCCTTTTTCGTTTTTCTTAAGTGAAACGGCATCATCAAGGTCCTTAGAATACGCACCATCAATGGTTACTATTTCCTCTTTTCTTAGATCTAGTCTTTGTTTTTTATCTGTGTACTCAAGCACAAGGTTTACAACCTTCTTCGTCTCGTTCTCTATTTCCTTGCTAAATTCTGCATTAACTCCGTGTTCAAAGATCAAAGCTTTGATGTCCCTATCCGAGTCATCCTTTCTTGCAATAATCTTGAGTACATCTCCCTCGGCAAGTCTATCTTCCTGGGGGTATTTCCTGATTCTAACGAGGAGTTTATCTCCATCTTTTGCGCCATTAAGCCATTTGCTCGGGATAAAAACATCCTCCTTGATGCGTTTTTCCATAGGGATTAGAAAGCCATTCTTCCCGCTTTTGTCGAGCGTTCCAACAAGCTCTGTGATCGCTCTTTCTTTGATGTTTACGACAAAGCCCTCAGGTCCGTTTTCCCAAAGTGGCATGGGGATCAATGCAACCTCTGCTATATCTCCATCCATGGCATCCTTCATGTGCTTTCTCGCTATGAAGACATCTTTATCAAAAGCATCGCTTTTAAGGAAACCAAAGCCTCCCTTTGCTCTATGTATCTCACCTGTAATTACTTTTTTCTTTGTTTTTGCTTTTTTACTCATTTTCCCACCCAAGGCTAGGCCTTAAATTATGGAGGATTTCTGCACTCATGCAAAGCATCCTCCAATCTAATTATTTACTTTTAAGTAATGCTCAGTTTACAGCATAACTCATAATAAAGGTAAATATATCGTTAAAATATTTCTCCCTCACCTCATCTACATCGTTATATATTTCGTGTTTGGAATCTTCATAGTTGATATGCTGAACATTTGATGCCCTCTTAGCAAACTTCTCGTGTCCGCTCATATTTACGAGTGCGTCGTTACCAGCCGTCAAAAGAAGAACTGGAGTCTTTACCTTAGAAGCCCTTCTCAAAAGCCTAGCTGTTGCTTTAAAGCTTGCAGCGCCCCAGCCATTTGACATCATATAGGTGTGGTAGTGCTCGTCCCTTAGTCTTTGATTGAAAATATAGTTATATCTCTTCTCAGATCTTGCACTGCTAGTCTCAAAGCTTGGAATGCCATCAAAGCGCCTTCCTCCTGGGAAAGGCAAGTTCTCTTGGTGCATGAGCCTGATCTTTGCACATAGCAATTTAACGGCTATACTTGGAGTACTTCCTGTTTTGATGCTAAACATTGGTGAGCTCAAAACCGCTGCATCGAAATACTCAGGGTGCTCCTCAAGAAATAGAGCCGCAATAGCACCGCCCATGGAGTGTGCGTATATTATTTTCGGAAGCCTTCCTGCGCTAGGCATTACGATTTTGTCCATGAAGGTCTTTACGTCTGCGATATAGTCAGCATAATCCATAACATGAACCATGTCCTTGTCATCAATCTGCCTGCCAGAATATCCGTGCCCGCGCTGCTCAAGGAAGAAAACATCAAACCCAGCCTGCCAGAAGAAATGTGCGACCTCGTGAAACTTTCCCCAAAAGCCGCAGTAGCCGTGGAGCATGACTATGCAGCCCTTAGGCTCTTTCCCCTCGCCCTGGCTAGCGTGGTAATACCTTAGATTTAGACCATCAAAGGAAGAAAAATCACATTGCTCTACGCATTCGCTACGCCACCTAGGGTTCTCGTTTTCCATGTACTCATCGTAGTTTACATCTTTGATGAGCTTGATATCTAGGTTTTCTAATGTAATATTACTCATTTTTGCTACCTGCCATGCCCTCTATTACTGCAAAGACCTTGTCTGGGTAGTTTGTGATTATTGAGTCAACACCTAGCATGCAGCAAAATTTGACATATTCCTCTTCATCGACAGTCCAGACATTGACCTCAATGTTTTTTTCCTTGCACTCCTTCATGAAACCCTCGTACTGTAAATTGTAGAGTGCTGGATGTAGTGCTTCCATACCGTGAAGCTTTGCATAATCAGGCATGCCAATAGTTCCGTCTGCGTATAAGAAGCCACATTTTGCATCAGGTCTAAGCTCTTTGATTTTCTTAACCGAAAGGTGGTTAAACGAAGAGAAAATAACGCGGTTCATAAAACCGTATTCCTCAGTCAGCGCGATGGTCTTTTCCTCTATTCCGCTGTAAAACATTATGCCTGTCTTAAGCTCGATATTTATCGTCATATCAGTATCTGCGAAGAGTTCAAAAACCTCTCCAAGCGTTGGAATCTTAGCACCCTTAAATGTCTCATCTCCATACGAGAAATCAAACTCTCTTAGCTCTGACAAAGTGAAATCCTTTAGCCAGCCCTTGCCATCAGAAGTTCTATCAATCTTCTCATCGTGGCAAACAACAAGCTCGCCGTCCTTTGTCATCTGTACATCTAGCTCTATTCCATCAGCTCCTAGCTCTATCGCCTTAGCAAAGGCAGGAAGCGTATTTTCTGGGCAGTATGCACTCGCGCCGCGATGCGCCCAAACAAAAGGTCTATTCATCTGTCCATTCATTACAAATTCTCCTATTTATTTCCCCAAAGCTGCTCGTATTCTATACCAGTTACTCGCTTTAGGACCTTCTTTTCCTCTACAGTTGCCACTGAATCGTCCTCACCCTTTCTTCTTGCGATTTCCTTGTGAACAAGTTCAAACTCTTTCTTCGTAATCGGGAACATATATCCGAAAATCAAAAGTAGTGTAACGAGAATCACTGGCAAGAATATGAAAATCATCGCTATGCCGTTTTGGGTGTGAAGACTCTGTCTGAGACCAGCCTTTGCAATACCAGCATCGTAGCCGGCAAATGAAATCAGAAGACCGATAACCCAAGCAGATATTCCTGCTGAGATTTTTCTTGCAAAGGTTGCCATACCAGAAACAATTCCCGGTCTGCTCACCGAAGTAATCAGTTCATCAACATCTGCCATATCTGCAAGTATAGCGAATATGCTTGTCAAGGTTGCTGCGTTTCCTATGCCCACACCTGCTGAAAATGCAAGGATTGGAGCAATTGGCGCACCCTCGTAAGAGAATGCCAAAAGGCCTAGAGTGCAAACTATTCTTATAGGTGCACCTATCAAAATCGTCGCCTTCTTTGATGTCTTAGTCATTATAGGGCCAAACACGAGCATGCCGAGTAGCTGAGAAATTAGAAGAACGCCCATGAGCATAGTTAGATAGCCCTTAGAATATCCGTTTAGCACCTCATCAACATAGTAGATTGCCATGCCTGAGACGAAGTCCATGCCGCACTGTCCTGATAGGTAGATTCCGACAAAGATTCTAAAGGATCTGCTTTTGAATACCGAACCAGCCTGAGAGAAGCTATCTCCAATGCTGCTTTTAACAGGTTCCTTGAGCTTTTCCCATGTTCCGGCAAAGCTTATGAGCGAGCTCATGCAGAATAGAATTCCAAAGAGAATACCCACCTTGAGATACATATCAACATGAAGAGTATCTTTGATCATTAGAGTTGGAATAATCCCGGCAGCGATAGCTCCAAGAGTAGACCATATCATACGCATGGTTGAAAACTTTGATCTTATCGCATAGTCATCTATCATATCAGGAAGAAGTCCATTATATGGAACCATCAAAATCGTAAACCCTGTCGAAAACAGGCAGTAAATCACTATGTAGTAAACAAATAGCATCACCTTGCTGTCACTTGGAATTGTCGTCCAAAGAAGAACGAATGTAACTGCCGATATTACGCCACCTATCAAAATGTAAAAGCGCTTAGGTCCAAACCTTGAAGTCGTTCTATCTGTGATATTTCCCATTATCGGATCTGTTACCGCATCCCAAACCTTGCCGGCAAGCGGAATTGCGCCAGCCCAAGCCGCTGGAATTCCGAGCGCTTTAGTCAAAAATACCATGAAGAAGGTGTTGATTATTACAAAGGCACCGCCTCCGTAAAACTCCGCCATTCCATAAATCAGTCCCGTCAGTGCACTGGTACCACGGTACTTTCCCGCTATTTTTTCACCCATATTTATATCCCTTACTTAATAATTTTATTTAACTTTATCTATTTGCTCAGAACATCGATTAGCTCATATAGCTCATGGTCAAACTCAGATTTTTCGGCGAGCGCGCCCTCTATTTCAAAGGCCTGAGTCTTTCCGTTTACAGTGCCGATCGCCTTGTTTTCGATTCCACTTGCTATAAGCTCAATCGCCTTTGCTCCACACTGAGAGGCGAGAAGCCTGTCATCGAGAGTCGGTACACCGCCACGCTGCAGATAGGATAAAACCACTATTCTGGTTTCGCGCCCTGTAACATCAGCGATTTCCTTAGCGAGCTCATCTGATCTTACACCCGAGCCTTCCGCATTTATGATTATGCTATTTAGCTTCCCACGTCCCGCACCCTGAAGAATCTTTCGGCAAACGCGATTTACATCTGCCTCAATCTCAGGGATCAAAACTGCCTCGGCACCGCCACCTACACCGGAATAAAGAGCAATGTCTCCGCAGTGCCTTCCCATAACCTCGATTATGGTATTTCTCTCATGAGCAGAGCTTGTGTCTCTGACCTTTGATATAGCGTCTAAAACGGTGTTTACCGCAGTATCAAAGCCTATGGTGTAGTCTGTATATGCTAGGTCGTTATCAATGGTTCCCGGAAGACACATAACATTGACACCGAGCTTTGATAGCTCTAGTGCGCCTCTCATTGAACCATCACCGCCTATAACAATCAGTGCATCTATACCGAAGGTGTCGAGAATTACCTTGGATTTCTTAACGCCCTCTTCAGTGCTGAATCTTTCGCTTCTTGCGGTCTTAAGTATGGTTCCGCCGCGGTGCAGAATATCTCCGACACTGCTGAGACTCATTCTTTCGATTTCACCATCGAGCAGACCTTCATATCCCCTCTTTATTCCGTAGACCTCAAAGCCTGCGTCTATACCGCATCTAACAACGGCACGAATTGCTGCATTCATGCCAGGTGCATCGCCACCACTTGTCAAAACTCCGATTTTCATAGTAAACTCCTGACCTAACTAGCTATTTGCAATATGTTTTATCTTGACATTCGCATGTCCTAAAAGCTCAGCCATTTCCTCGGCGAACTCTAGGCTAGGCCTAACAAGGCTATTCACCGAAGACATTATCTTGCCATTTCTCAGATATACCAGCACCTGATTATCTCCAGGGTACCTTGCCATTATCTTGCTGATTTCGCTAAGAACCTCTTTTTCGTCTAGCTTAGCGGCCTCTGATATACCCTCACCGCTTTGCGGTATTCTTAGCTTTACAGCATCCGTCAAAGCGCTAGCGCTCGAATTTGCCTTTACTCCCTCATGGGAGGAAGTAGCTTGTGAGTTAGGGCTAGCATTTGCAGAATCATCTTGAGCTCTTGACGTTCTTTGTCCACCTGACTGCTTTCCATTTGACCTTCCAGACTTAACAAGCTCAATTATCCTATCCGCTTCATCTATGCCGACTATATGTTCAGCTATAATCTTGGCCTGACCGCTTTCCGCCACATCGGCACGACCGCTCAAAACTATGATATTGTCCTGGGCTAAAAGCTCTGCACAGTTCTCAAAGGTCTTAGGGAAAACTATGACCTCAACATCTCCATAAAGATCCTCAAGCTGCACAAAGGCCATCATCTGCCCCTTCTTTGTGACAAGATTTCTGTGCCCCACGATAAGACCTATGATCACAAGCTCCTTACCGTCCTGAATCTCGCTGACCACGTCCATATTGCCATCTTCCTCAGACTGGCTCTTACTTCCGAGTTGAGTTGTATTTACGGTCGCTAGCCTATCAATAATATCCTTGTACTGGTTTAGCGGATGGTCGCTGATATATACACCCGTCATCTCTTTTTCGAGACTTAGAAGCGTACCCTTATCAAAGTTAGCAATATCAGGAAGCCTTCCTGAAACACTGCCGCTTCCCATCTCCTCGCTATTAAGCTGAAATAGAGACATCTGTCCAGCAATGTTCTTGCGCGCATTCTGCTGTGCAGACTCCATCACATCCTCGTAAACGGCTAGAAGCACCGCTCTGTTAGGGTCTATACAGTCTAGCGCACCTGCCTTGATAAGGCTTTCCATCGCCTTCTTATTTACCTCTTTGATATCGAGGTTATTTACAAATTCGAAGATATCCTTAGGTGCCTCACGTCCCTCTCTTGCCTTTATTATCGCGTTGACAACGCCCTCACCGACATTCTTAACTGCCATGAGGCCAAAGCGTATCTTTCCATCCTTTGTTGAAAAGCTATGCTCGCTCTCAAGTACAGATGGTGGTAAAACCTCTATGCCGATTTCTCTGCAGTTTGCAATGTACTTGGATATAGCAGCTGAATCGCCCATAACACTTGTCATCAACGCAGCCATGAACTCAACTGGATAGTATCTCTTGAGGTACCCTGTCTCAAAGGCAAGAACCGCATAAGCCGCTGCATGCGATTTGTTAAAGGCGTACTCCGCAAAGGAAACCATATCATCAAAGATGGCCTCTGCAGCTTCCTTTGATACACCATTTCTGATACATCCAGGAATTTCAACGCTTCCATCATCTGCAAGCTTACCGTTTATGAACCACTCCTTCTCCTCCATCATAACGTCGGCTTTCTTCTTACTCATGGCACGACGAACGAGGTCAGATCTTCCGTAGCTATAGCCTGCAAGGTCACGAACTATCTGCATTACCTGCTCCTGATAAACGAGGCAGCCGTAGCTTACATCTAGGATTTCTGCAACCTTAGGCGTCACATACTGAATCTTATCTGGGTTCTTTTTGTTCTCAATATACTTTGGAATCGAGTCCATAGGACCCGGTCTAAAGAGTGATATTCCGGCAACAACATCCTCAAAGCAGCTCGGTCTTAGCCTTTTCATAAAAGATGTCATTCCGGAGCTCTCAAGCTGAAATACTCCAAGCGTATTACCATCAGCAATCATAGAATAAACCGCAGGATCTTCGTAGCCTATCTTGCTAAAATCTATGTCTATACCGTGGTTTTCCTTTATCAAAGACTTCGCGTTTCGGATCATCGTAAGGTTTCTGAGACCTAGGAAGTCCATCTTGAGAAGTCCAAGCTCTTCAATGGTTGTCATATTGAACTGAGTCGCAAGCCCCTTATCTGACATGTAAAGCGGCACGTACTCGTTCAGAGGAAGCTTAGATATCACTACGCCAGCTGCGTGAGTTGAGGCATTTCTCGGCATTCCTTCGATTCTCATCGCCATATCTATAACCTTCTTGACGCCTAGGTCCTCGTCGTACATTCTGCGAAGGTCTGGACTTATGTTCAAAGCCTTCTCAAGCGTCATATTAAGTTCAAATGGTATCGCCTTTGCAATTCTGTCGGCCTCTGCATAGGTCAGGTTAAGCGCTCTTCCAACATCTCTCACCGCAGCCTTGGCCTTGAGTCTACCAAAGGTTATAATCTGAGAAACATTCTCTCTGCCATACTTTTGCTTAACATACTCGATTACCTCACCTCGTCTTTCGATACAGAAGTCTATATCTATATCAGGCATGCTGACACGCTCAGGATTTAGAAATCTCTCAAAGATCAAAGTGTACTTAATCGGATCTATGTCCGTTATCTTAAGACAATACGAAACAAGGCTTCCTGCAGCTGAGCCTCTGCCTGGACCAACAGCTATATTGTTATTTCTCGCATAATTAATGAAGTCCCAAACTATTAAAAAATACTCTACATAGCCCATATTCTCAATGACATCTAGCTCGTAGTTAATTCTCTCTAAAAGTTCAGGCTCTATATTTTCGTATCTATCTCTAAGGCCAGCCTCTACAATCTCACGCAAATACTCTGCACAGGTTTTTCCCTCAGGTGGAACAAACTCTGGCAGATGATACTCACCAAAGGTGAACTCGACATTGCATCTTTCGGCAATCCTTGCGGTATTATCAATAGCCTGGGGAGCAAAGGCAAAAATAGTTCTCATCTCAGCCTCGCTCTTTAGGTAGAACTGGTCGTTAGGAAAGCGCATTCTCCTCTCGTCGTCTATGCTCGTAGCAGTCTGAATCGCAAGAAGCACATCATGAGCCTCAGCGTCCTCCTGCTTGATGTAATGCACGTCGTTTGTTGCAACTAGAGGAATATCAAGTTCCTCAGATAGCTTGAGAAGCTGTTGATTGACGAGGTATTCCTCCTCAAGACCCTGGTCCTGCATCTCAAGGAAGAAGTTTCCGTGTCCGAAGATTTCATCTAGCTCAAGAGCTTCCGCGCGAGCCCCTTCATAATCTTTGTTCAAAAGCCTCTGCTGAACCTTGCCTGCAAGGCATGCTGAAAGAGCGATGATTCCACCGCTATACTTTCTCAGAACACCCTTGTCAACCCTAGGCTTATAGTAGTATCCGTTTATATAGCCCTCGGATACGATTTTTATCAAATTTCGGTATCCATCGTTGTTTTCGGCAATCAAAACGAGATGGTTCTGGTATCTATCTAAATCTGGATCCTTGTCCTTCATACCGCGAACAGCCATGTATATCTCGCATCCGATGAGTGGCTTAAGGCCTTGCTTCTTACACTCCTTGTAGAAGTCTATAACGCCGAACATATTGCCATGGTCAGTTATGGCAAGGGAGTCCATACCAAGCTCCTTGGCACGCTTAACAACGCCGTCAATTCTTGCGGCGCCGTCCAAAAGGCTATATTCCGTATGTAGGTGAAGATGTGTAAATGACATTTTACGTGTCTCCTTGACAGCTTTATAACTTACTAATAAAATTATACCATAGGCGGGTTATTTTTGATAATGAAATATGGAGGTTAATATGGTTAATACCACTACCGAAAACTATAAGTTTTTCCAGCACAAGGATTGTGAATTCTTCCCATGTCACAAGACTAACAAACCGGAGGATTTCAACTGCTTGTTCTGCTACTGTCCTCTATATGCGCTCGGCGATAAATGCGGTGGGAACTTTCAGTACACAGCTAACGGATTCAAAGACTGTACAAACTGCATGTTCCCTCACGTGAGAAACAACTACGAGAAGATTTTGGAGCGCTATCAGGACATCATCGCTGTTGCTGCTAGAAACAGTGAAAAAAAATAAATTGCTTACATTTCCCGAGCGCTAAGGTCATTGACCTTGGTCTCGGGTTAATTTTTAGGAATAAATATGAAACAGATTGCTGTATACGGTAAGGGAGGCATAGGAAAATCGACCTTGAGTGCGAATATCTCCGCAGCCCTTTCATTAAATAATAAAAGAATACTCCAGATTGGCTGTGACCCTAAACACGACTCGACAAAGCTTTTGATGCGAGGCCTTTCCATCCCTACGGTTTTGGACTATATAAAGACAAAATCTCCTTTGGAGTACCGCAAAAGCGATATACTCTTTGAGGGCTTTGGAAAAATCGGCTGCATAGAAGCAGGTGGCCCAAAGCCAGGCGTCGGTTGCGCTGGAAGAGGTATAATAACTGCCTTTGAGCTACTTGAGACCCTTCACATCAAAGATAACTACGACATGATAGTCTACGATGTTTTGGGAGATGTAGTCTGCGGCGGCTTTGCAGTTCCGATACGCAGGGAGTATTCCGATAGTATTTTTATTGTCACCTCTGGTGAATATATGTCGCTATACGCAGCCAACAATATACTGCGCGGCATCCAAAACTATGATGAAAATCGCCCAAGACTCTTGGGAATACTATATAATAGCCGAAATGTCAAAAATGAAGACGATAGGGTTTACAAATTTGCAGAAGCAGTTAAGCTTCCCGTATTTGCGCGAATCCCTCGAGACGATATCTTTGCACGCGCAGAAAAAGCTAATGTGACTGTGCTTGAGCTCACCCAAAACGAGGAAAATCCTGTAGCAGATATCTTTAAGGATATAGCGAAAAGGATATGCGAAGGCACTGAACACTTTGCCGCAAATCCTTTGACAGATGATGAACTAGAGGCTTTGATTCTATCAAATGAAGGCGCACCTCCTAAGGCTAGCCACAGCACAGCTTCTTCGCCAAAGCAAGAAGAGGAAGACACTTCTTCCTGTAGCTGTGAGTCCGTAGAGCCTTGCGAAACATGCACGGGCATCAGCTCTGGCCAAGAAGAAAGCACTAGCGACTATGATGCTCCATATCTATCAAAGAATGTAATCAGGGATGAGCCACTCCACGGCTGTGCCTTCAATGGTGCTATGACTATGAGCTCAAACCTTAAGGATGCTGTGATCCTCGCCCACTCACCAAAGAGCTGCACCTACCTTTCCATACAGACCATTAGCTCTGCTGGAAGAAGAACTCTTTTTGAGCGCGGAAACATCCTGCCATCGTCACTTATACCTAATGTGCTTTCGACTGATATGAGCGAGACAGATATGGTATTTGGAGGAAGCGAAAACCTTATTAGCAAAGTCAAGTCAATCCTGAATTCTAAGTCTCCACCACCAGCCATTGTCATAGTAAGCTCCTGCCCTTCTGGCATAATTGGAGATGATATTGACGATGCACTAAGCCTCTCGACCGAAAGAACTAAGATAGTGACGGTAAAGGCGGAAGGCAACCTCACAGGAGATTACCTTCAGGGAATGCTAATGGCATACACTTCGCTTGCAAAGCAGATAATAGATAGGAATGTAGAAAAAAGAGAAAGAACCGTAAACATAGTCTTCGAAAAGGTCGTTGCTCGAAACACGGAGATGAACTTTCAAAGACTTAAGACCTTCCTTACTCGCATGAACATATCGGTAAACTGCCGCTTCCTATGTAACACAAGCTACGCTTCGCTGCGCGATTTCTGTTCAGCAGAGCTAAATCTGCTCGCATATCGCGACTATACTGGCAAAATACTCGAAGACTTCTTCATCAAAGAATACGGCGCAAGCTTCTTCGAAAAGCAGTTCCCTATTGGATTTAAGGAAACCTCCGATTGGCTTCTTGCTTTAGGAAAGCGCTTTGATGCAAGCGATGAAGCAAAGAGCATAATATCGGAAAACGAGTTCATATATCAAAATAGGATAAAATCAGTAAAGCCCAAGCTCGAAGGCAAAAAACTCATGATTATTACATACAATCACGAGCTCGACTGGATACTGAACGCCGCCCTAGACTGCGGTATGAAAATCGTAAAAATATGCGTTTTAAATTTCTCTCAGGATGAAGGCTTCCGCTCCTCTCTTTCCGAAATAGACGGTATCGAGGTTGTAGAAAACTACGATAGAGATGAGAGAAGCTCTGATATCAAAAGGCTAAAGCCTGACATCATCCTCTCAAACTACGAGCCTGTAAGCGAGCAAAGTTGCATCACAGACACGATTCCAATGTGTCCAGATAACGGCTTCTTTACAGGGCTTGAAATGGTCGAGCGTTGGTCGAGGCTTTTTAGTAAATCAAAGGAAGGAGAATGGCTCAATGACAGAAAACTATTTGACAAGTATTACTCCAGATAGCATGTCTGGGCTAGTCTTTGCTTTTGAGGGAATATCAAAGGGTCTAGTCCTTATGAATGGCCCAACGGGCTGCAAGTTCTATCACTCAGCCACATCTGATAACCAGATGATAAGGCAGCCGGAATTTGATCCGCTCGAATACCCTGAGTTTTGGTATTTCGGACAGCCTCGCGTTCCTTCAACCTTCCTAGATAGACGCGATTACGTTTATGGTAGCGAGGATAAGCTTTCTGAGGTAATAGCCTTTCTTGAAAAGGAAATTGACTTTGATCTACTTGCCATCGTAAACACGCCTGGAGCTGCGCTTATCGGTGACGATATAGAAAGAATCGTAAGAGAGTCAAGCAGGGACGAGAAAAAAATCATCTCCATAGGAAGCCCTGGCTACTCCCTCCCTATTTGGGATGGCTACATCAAAGCCTGCCGCACCCTACTAGAAAAATTCGCAAGGAATGGCAAAAAACTAGCTGGTAAAACCGTAAACATACTTGGACTTTCCATATTTCACAGAGACTTTGCCGGAGATAAGGAAGAGCTAAAAAGAGCTTTTTCTCTCTGCGGTATAGATGTGAACTGTTTCCTATGTGCAGGCTCCAGCATAGGCGAGATAGAAAGCATTCCTAGCGCAGACCTAAATATAGTCATCGATAGTCTCTACGGACTTGATTCTGCAGAGCTTCTATCTGCGCGCTTTGATATGCCCTATATTGTATGCGATGGTCTTCCCATTGGATTTAGGGCCATGGAAGATCTTGTAAGTAAGGTTTGCGACATTCTCGGCAATGATATGAGTTCATATATAGAACAAAGCGAAAGAGCAAGAGCGAAGTGTTTTTCTCACCTCTCTAGGATTCATACTTTAACTGGACGACCAAAGGGCGTTAAGTTTGCCGTACACGGCACGCTTTCACAGTGTCTTGGATATACCGATTTTATTACAAGCTATTTTGGAATGAGCCCAAATTCCATATCTATTACTGAAACAGATGCACTCAAAGATAAGATTCGAAGTTCCTCTGTGCTTTCGGCACAGGAAACTAAGCTTAAGGATATTCTAAAGGAGTATGGCTCTAGCGAAGCGCTCGAAAAGAATATTTTTGATACCGATGCCGAGCTTGTCTTTGCAGATGGACAGACAATTGCCATGCTTAGAGCTAAGGGAAAAAGATTCAGCGGAATTGAAATTGCACTCCCATCACTAGGCTATATAGATGTAATTGAAAAATCACATTTAGGTATAGGCGGTGGACTTCTTCTATGTGAGCAAATCCTAAACGGCATGCTCTATTAGAAAGATTTCATAAAAAATAAATCAAAAATATGTTGACACGCACATTTTTTGGTGTTAGTATTTATCTAATTTAACAAACCTTTGATGGAGAATAGTAGGCTTAGATGCAGCAGAAGAGAGATTTGCAGATGGTGTGATTGCAGACTGTATGCGCTTTGTTGAATGGCCTCCTGAGGGCAAACTGAACGGGTTACTTTGATAGTCTTAGTAGGGGCGACGGAGAAGATACTTCGTTAACAATATCTGCATATGTTAGTATGCGAAGGAGTGGGCGTTTAACGCCAAGCCGGGTGGCACCGCAGGAGATTTCAGCTCTTGTCCCAGCGAATATGGGATGAGAGTTTTTTGTTTTATACATCCTTTCACACTTCGCAAGTTTTGATGAAAAGACAGAAGGAGAAAAAAATGTCAAACAGCACAAACAGCAAAGCAATACCTTACAAGATTTATCTGCACGAGAGCGAAATGCCAACACATTATTACAATGTTAGAGCGGATATGAAGAAAAAGCCAGCTCCACTTGTAAATCCAGCTACAGGTAAACCAGTTACATTTGATGACCTAAAGCCAGTTTTCTGTGATGAGCTTATCGAGCAGGAGCTAAATGATACTGATAGATACATCGAGATTCCTCAGGAAATCAGAGACTTCTATAAGATGTATAGACCATCACCTCTTGTACGTGCATACTGCCTAGAGGAGAAGCTTCAGACTCCGGCAAAGATCTACTACAAGTTTGAGGGTAACAATACAAGTGGAAGCCACAAGCTAAACTCTGCTATCGCTCAGGCCTACTATGCTAAGAAGGAGGGTCTCAAGGGCGTCACA
Organism: uncultured Clostridia bacterium; assembly: GCA_938049335.1. Classification (GTDB taxonomy): domain Bacteria; phylum Bacillota; class Clostridia; order Peptostreptococcales; family Anaerovoracaceae; genus Eubacterium_B. The sequence goes on from CALIYX010000009.1 coordinate 100,196, forward strand.
ACCGAGACCGGTGCTGGTCAGTGGGGTACTGCCCTCTCGATGGCATGCTCATACTTTGGGCTGGACTGCAATGTTTACATGGTTAAGGTTTCCTACGAGCAGAAGCCTTTCCGTCGTGAGGTAATGAGAACCTACGGTGCATCAGTAACACCTTCCCCATCTGAGACTACAGAAATCGGTAAGAAGATTCTCAGCGAGCATCCAGGCACAACAGGAAGCCTTGGCTGCGCTATTTCAGAAGCAGTAGAAGCTGCTACAACACACGATGGATATAAGTACGTTCTAGGCAGCGTACTAAACCAGGTACTTCTCCACCAGAGCATTATCGGTGAGGAAGCTATGGCTGCAATGAAGAAATACGACATCAAGCCTGATATTATTATCGGCTGTGCCGGTGGTGGAAGCAATGTCGGTGGACTAATGTCACCTTTTATGGGAGAAAAGCTCAGAGGCGAAGCTGACTACCGCTTCATCGCTGTTGAGCCAGCATCATGCCCAAGCCTTACAAGAGGTCGCTACGCTTACGACTTCTGCGATACAGGACGCGTTTGCCCTATGGCTAAGATGTACACTCTCGGAAGTGGCTACATCCCTGCCCCTAACCATGCAGGCGGACTTCGCTACCACGGCATGAGCCCTATCGTATCTGAGCTTTACCACCAGGGAGAGATGGAAGCTATAAGCTATACACAGACAGAAGTCTTTGAGGCAGCTCGTGACTTTGCAAGAGTTGAAGGAATACTTCCTGCTCCTGAGAGCAGCCATGCTATCAAGGCAGCCATCGACGAGGCTCTTAAGTGCAAAGAGACAGGCGAAGAGAAGACAATTCTATTTGGCCTAACTGGTACAGGATACTTTGATCTATATGCTTACGAAAAGTTCAATGATGGCGTTATGACTGACTACGTACCAAGCGACGAAGAGATTGAAGCAAGCCTTGCTACACTACCAAACATCGAAGGATAACAATATAAACACTATAATACAAATTTAGCCCCGAGGCCTAGGCCTTCGGGGCATTTTTGTACGTGTCTTATATCAAAAAATTCTCTGCTTTTTAATTGAATTCTGCTAGTATTATATAGAAAAATATTACTGCAAAAAAAATGACTATTAGAATCGTTCCTAAGATTCCACTGCTATACGATGAACTACTGTTTGTACCATAAGATGATGTATCCATTCCATATCTAGATGCATTATTAATACTATTCCTTGCGCGAACAATTTTGTAATATCTACTCAGAGGATCTTCACCGTCAATAATCCTATAATAAAAATCTTCTAGCCATTCTACATCTTCTGTATCACACAGTTCCTCTTCATAAGCATCCGGTTCATGTACTAGCTTATTCCGTATCCTCCTGTAATACTTAAGGTTTTTTAAATCACTTTCCCATCCAGGTACTAGATCCCATCCTTTATCATTTTCATACATTTTATCTATATATGCTGAAATTCGCCTCTCATCTTCAAGCATATCACCGCAGAGCTTTTCTAAGCGTTTATATGAGTCCATAAATCCCATAGTCTATTCCGTCCTTTGATGTGTTCACAATATACTACGATTATTAAATATAAAATCAATCCATTCAACCTATAAAGATTAGCATAATCTCCTACTAACACGCAAGAAAAATTTTAAAAGAATTGATAGTTAATTAAGAATTGAATTTTTGTTACATATAATATAAAATATAAGATAGTATGAATCATAGGCAAATTTAATATATTTACTTTTAATTATTATTTAGATACTATTGCAGAATAAGTTACATACTTATTTTTAAAATTATTAAGGAGAATGGTAATGAAAAAAACACCTAAACGATTTTTGTGCGTCGCACTAAGCCTTGTCATGGTATTGATAGCAATACCTAGCGCTGTATTCGCTGAGGAAATGCCAAGCGAATACAAGGAGCAGACAAAAGACAATTATTGGGCAGAACTTGCTTGGTACAAAGACAGCGGCTTTCGTGCTGTCATACCATCTTATCTATCGGATTACTTCGCTAGTAGCAGAGTTAAATGGGTTAATACCTTAAATTATGATTATGTTACAGGCTTCCCTAATGCCGGAATTTCCAGTGATCCTAATCTTTCTGAGGAAGTTTCGGAGACCTTGAATAATTTGGATATGTATGCGCAGGATTTACCACATAGGGAACCTCGCGATCCTGCACTTAACAGATGGCAGGGTGGTAAGCAATGGAATCCGTACAACTTTAACTACTCGACTGATCTTTTAACTAAGAATATAACTGATTATAATGTTCGTGGGGATATTACCGAAAGAGGACTATCAAGCACAGAAGTTGCTATGCATAGTATCGGTGATAATATCAACCTTGATTTTAATCTTGATATGTCACTGTTCAAAAAAATGATGAACACAATCCTCATAGCTTATATAAATTCGGAATTCCCTGCGTATTACATGATGAAGGACAATATGCCTGAGACAGCTATAACGCAATCAGACGGACAGTTAGTATTTGTTTTAGATCTTCCTAAAGGTCTAGAATCAACAGATGCTACAGAATATAAGCTGAGTGGAATTGATGGATTTGACCTTTCCGTTACAAAAGAGAACGGTGGCAGAAGAATTGTTGTCAAAGCAAGACTTAGAGCCCCTGCTAACTATGAAATGTTAAAAGATGTATTCGCAAAGATTCAGAAGGTTAATTCCGTTACTTTAAATATAAATGGTTTAAAAGTCACTTCCGAAGTTGAAACGAACAAGAACAGCACTGTAACTGGATACGCTTATGGAGCTTACGAAAACATATTTACCACAGATAATAATGCAATTATAAACCAAGATGCTTCAGCTATTGAAAATGACGACCATCATTCATTTGCTCGACTATCAACAGTTTTTGCTTCGAAGCAGCTTGCTAGTGGTAAAGACGAAGCAGGAGACCCTAATAAGCCTGAGCTAATTACCTACTCACTTAGAGTAAATCAGAACAAGGTTACATTCATAGACGATGGTAATACTCATGCAGTTGTTAATGTAGAATCAGGCAAATCTATAGACACTGATAGCCTCACAGATCAGTCTATGCCGGCTGACCCAAACAAAGCAGGATACACATTCAAGGAGTGGAACACTGCAATGGATGGTAGTGGAACAAAGTTCACAGGAAGCACCCTAGTAAATGAAGATGTTACCGTATATGCTATCTACACAAAGAATGCTTCTCCAAACACTGGAGGCAAAGCTAAAAAACCTTCAAATCCAATTACAGGTGATTCATCAAGCTTACCACCTTATATCATGCTCATGGGACTAGCTGCAGGACTTGCAATCTCAGTTCGTATGAGAAACAAAATAAAAGAGAGCTAATCAGACTTCGCAATAATCGACCCAAAGAGTAGACCCCTAAGCTTCCTCATTGAACTTAGGGGTCATTTTTTTAGATATTTACTTGCCAGAATTTGACTCTGTTTTATCCTTATTAGTGTCTTTGTTTACATCCTTGTCTTTGGACTTTGCTTCTCTCTTTGCATTCTCAAAAGCTTTGAGGATTGCCTGCTTAACGCCATCTGTAGAAGCAGTTGCATTTGTTACTGCATCAACACCTTTGATTTCAGTCTCCGTCTTTCCTTCGAATCTATCAAAGCCCTTTTCCTCTAGGAATAGGTTCCAGTAGAATAGATTTGGACCAGCATACTTTGATTTATCGAGTTGCTCTCTCGTTGCATGATCTGTAACCTCGACAACCTTTCCATCCTTGATTTCTACTTTTACAACAACATCGTAATCGTAGTCTTTTCCATGGAAGATAACATCCCCTCTGAAGATATTTTGCTTGTTCTCTGCAATCTCCTCTTCAGTTCTATTATCTTTTTCCTCGTCTTTGTTGTCTTTGTTCTTGTCCTTGTCGTCGTCCTTATTTTTGTCCTTGTCACCGCCAGGCTTTACATCTTCGCTAGGATCCTTTTCTTCTGGTACTACTGGTGCGACGATAGGTGGTGCCTCGGTCTCGTAGGCATCCTTGATTGCGTTATATACAGCTGTTTTTATCGCATTGCTCGTATATGTAGCTCCTGTAACCTTATCTACATTAGGTGTCTGGGCACTTAGAATTCTGCTTATAACTGATGCACCATTTGCAAAGTAGTTTATTGGGCTTAGAGTCTCGCTGTGGGATGTCACCTGAATATCAGCTATCTTGTTACCACTTACAACTACCTTAACGCTCAGTCTTCCACCAAAACCTGTTCCGCTTCCATAGTAAACACCATCTTTTAGCTTGGCATTGCTTGGAGCTTGGATGCTTAAATTCAAGTTTTGTGCTGGTGCGCTTGGGCCAGTCGCAGCACTCTTCTTTGCAACGGCCTTAGGCTTTTCTATCTTCTTCTTTTGCTTCTTTTGTTTGCTTGGCTCAGCCTGTTTCTTAGCCTGAGTCTTAGGCTGAACAACCTGTGATTTAGCGGTTTCACTATCCTGGTTATCCTTGTTCATTGTCTTTGCCACACTGAATCCCGTAATTCCAGCGAAGACCACGAATATCAAAAGTGATGCGATTATCTTATCTGCTCTTTTCTTCATTAATTACCTCCGTTCTCCAGTGCGTTATAGATTGCGTCTAGGATTCCAACTGAGCTGAATGTAGCTCCGCTAACAGTATCAACATTAGGTGTCTGCTGCTCTATAACTGATGAAATAACTCCTTTTGCATTGTTAAAGTAGGCTGCGTCATCCACATTTGATAGAATATCGACTGCCGTTATCTTTCCGTCCTTGACCGTAACGCGAACCTTAACCTCGCCCTTGTAGCCGTTTCCTGTTCCTTCCCAGCTGCCGTCCTTATATCCATCAGCTTCCCCATTTGAAGCTGAATCATTAGCCTTCTTGCTGTTATCAGCCTTAGCTTCTGTCTTCCTAGGCTGCACCTTTCTTGCTTCTACCTTCTTTGTTGTAGTACCAAAGCTTATTCCCACAGCCACTAGAACGCAGATCAGTGACGTAATGAGAATGCTTAATATCGACTTATTTTTCATATCTATCCTCCTCCGTCACTAGACTGCCTGTGCTAGCTTTCTTTTGCGTGCATTTAGGGCTTTTCTAACTCTGAGAATTGTGTATGAGATGAAAATTACAGAGTAGAACACTATGTTTAATGTCACAGTATTTGATGCTGGTTTTCCGATGTAAACCATCATTACCTGCACATATACCATTGCATAGAAGATGTATGCAAATTCCTGCAAGTTCTTCCATTTACTTGCCTGCATCTTCTTGTGAACAAAGTTAAACGATGTCACAAGTAGCGGAAGCATAACTGCTATGGCAAAGACACCTGCTGCAAACATCATTAGATTTGTCCAAAGCGCAATTCCATTCATTTTATTCACATTAGGAAGCGTGAATAGAAGTGCCTGAAATAGATAAAATGTGTTATGTGGTAAAATCATAAGCCCGCCTATTATGGAAAGCTCTGCACGATTCTTACGAAGCTGTTTAAATACCTTGTACTTCATGCTGAATGTACCCATATACATTACGAGTATGAAAAAGGCTCCTCCTAGAGCGCCTGAGGATATAGACCTCATAAATGGCTCAAGACCATCAACATATTGGACATTATATCCGTTCAGTCTCAAAATCGCGTGATATATTGAAATTATAGAAATCACACCTGCAATAGCATAAATCTCCTTAGAATATTTTTTGATAATGTCGCTAAAGAGATAACTTAAGACAACTACTGTTATAAGACAGTACATACCTAACATCAGTATAGTTCCTCCTTTAAATTATTATTGCTCCCCCCTGTAGCTCGCAGGCAAAGTAAGCATACGGATTTTTTATGAGCTATGCTGAAAAGTTAGTAATCACTAACCCCACTGTGAAATATAAGTCCTCAAAAGAGGACAAAATTGGCGGAGAAGGTGGGATTCGAACCCACGTGCCCTTGCGAGCAACCGCATTTCGAGTGCGGCTCGTTATGACCACTTCGATACTTCTCCAAATAAGGTTTGCAAATAGATATACCCCGTTCACAAACCACCGTAATATTATATCATACTGTTTATTTCACATCAACAGGAACAATGAAGCTTAGGGCTTTCTCACAGATTTCAATATCTATACCCTCAGTGCGTGCAAGTTCTCCATCTATGCATATACCGAAGTCCTTTGTTCCCTTTGGTTTTAGACTGAGCTGCTTACTCTTCTTCACATATATAATTTTATCTATCCCATCAACCTCAAGATGTGTTCCTTCCTTGTACTTAGGCAATAGCTTTAGGAACTTTAGCCTTGGAAGATCGTTTATTATATTAAGATCAAAGAAACCATCGTCAATTATCGCCTGTGGTGATGACTTTATTCCGCCTCCACAATAAGATCCATTTGATATGGCACAGAGAAGCATCTTTCCTTCTCTGATTTGCTCGCCATCCTCGTAGATATCAAGACAGGCACCTCTCTTTTTGATGAAGTTAAACAGTATGGCCGATTGGTAAGCCGTAGCCCCTGCAAAGAACTTTTTCTTTCTAAGCTTAAAAGCCGTTTCAACAACATTACAATCAAAGCCTATGTTGAACATATTAAGGCAGTACCCTGTTTGTTCTTCATTCCCAAGCTTGCTTGTGTACTTCATCACATCGATTTTTCTACTCTTTCCATTTAGCTGGGAGCGCACGCTCATGAAATCTCCAGCATCCTGAAAATTCCTAATCATGTCGTTGCCAGAACCTATAGGAATGATTCCTAGCTCAATTCCATCAAAGCCTATTACCGCCGATGCAATTTCATTAGCTGTACCATCGCCTCCACAAGCATAAAACCTTGCAGGCTCACCATTTAGTCCCTCTGCAATAGCTCTTACTCTCGCTTCACTACCTCTATTTGGCTCAGTCATAATTATCACGGATTCACTTTTCGTGTCCTTCAACGCGACTTTTATTTCCTCAATCAGCTCTTTGCTCTGATTGCCCTTACCCGCGACAGGGTTAACAAAAAAATAATGCTTCATATACGCAGTTACTGTTCCTTATAATCTATAATCCAATCATCGTTTTTATCAGAGGCTCCGCCTCCGGCTCACTATCTGATATCGCGTAAGCACTGAGAACCTCTTCACAGGCTTGCTTTAGCTTTCCTTCATCACTTGAGTAGACGATGGCAATCGTATCCGAAAGCTCAACCCTATCGCCTCTCTTTGCGACTAGTTTTATGCCTGCACTGTGATCTATTTCATCCTCCTTGCTAGCTCTTCCTGCACCTGAGTGCTGCGAAGCAAGTCCAATTCCTTCAGCATCAATAGACTCTATATACCCAGAGCGCAAAGCCTTAATCTCAGCACTAAGCTTAGCTTCTGGAAATAGCGAATAATCATCGATTACAGCCTTGTTTCCGCCCTGATATTCTATCATTTCAGCTAGCTTTTGTAGTGCTCTTCCGCTTGAAATTGCACTTTCTGCTAGCGCAATTCCCTCATCTATGCTAGATGCCTTACCACCAAGATATATCATAGCCCCTGATATATTAAGGCAAAGCTTAAGTAAGTCGCCTTCTATATTAGCTTTGAGAAGCTCTATAGCTTCTATCACCTCAAGGCTATTTCCTACAGAATGACCTAGTGGCTCGCTCATATCTGAAATTATTGCTGCGGTTTTCTTGCCCTGAGAGCTTCCGATTTTGCACATCAGCTCAGCTAGTGCCTTGGCATCATCCTCGGACTTCATAAAAGCACCTTTGCCACATTTAACATCTAAGAGAATCGCATCACTTCCTGCGGCGAGCTTCTTACTCATTATGCTCGATGCTATGAGGCTGAGATTTTCGACTGTTGCAGTTACATCTCTAAGCGCATAAAGCTTCTTATCTGCTGGCGCGATATGCCCACTTTGACCGATTACGGCAATTCCGATTTCGTTAACCTGCTTGTGAAAATCCGCAGGCTCAAGCGTCGTTTTAAATCCTGAGATTGACTCAAGCTTATCTATGGTTCCACCTGTGAATCCAAGACCTCTTCCGCTCATCTTGGCGATAGGAACTCCACATGATGCAGCGATTGGTGCAACTATTAAAGTCACCTTGTCACCGACTCCTCCCGTCGAATGCTTATCCACCTTTGTTCCGTGAATATCCGATAGATCGACTATATCTCCGGAATGAAGCATTACCCTAGTTAGGTCAAAAGTCTCCTTCTCGCTCATATGTCTGAAATATATGGCCATCAAAAGAGCCGAAGCCTGATAGTCAGGTATATCGCCATTAAGATAAGCTTTGATGAAGAACTCGATTTCGGAAGTACTGAGCTCTTTACCGTCTCTCTTTTTGCATATAATATCAACTGCATTCATATCTATTCCTACTTTAAAATCTCACTTAAAAAGCTTTCGCCTATTGCCGGTTCATCCACATCAAGGTAGTCGCAGATTGTAGCTCCTATATCTGCAAAGCACTCCCTAGTTCCAATGTTTGCAGATTTAATTGGCTCGCCGAAGGCCACAAAAGGAATGTGTTCCCTCGTGTGATCAAAGCCGCTGTGCGTAGGATCATTTCCGTGGTCTGCACACAGGATAACTATGTCTTTTGGACCTAGCTTCGCCTCAAGTTCAGGGATTCTTGCATCAAAATCCATTATCGCATTTCCGTAGCCGATAGGATTTCTTCTGTGCCCGTAAAGCGAGTCAAAGTCAACGAGGTTTGTGAAAATGAAACCGCTTTCTACCTTATCTAGAGCCTCAAGAGTTTTGTCAACTCCATCCATATTACCGTCTGTATGAACCCAGTCCGTAACGCCACTGGCATTGAAAATATCGTGGATTTTTCCTATGGCATAGACTTCTTGCCCTGCTTCATCAATCAGGTTTAGGATTGTCTTTTCTGGTGGTGAAACCGCATAGTCACGGCGGTCTGTCGTTCTCTCACGCTTGCCGTCCACAAGCTTATATGGTCTTGCAATTACTCTTCCACAGGCCCATTCGCCCTGAAGAAGCTCTCTTGCAGCCTCACAAATCTTGTATAGCTCCTCAAGAGGTATAACATCTACATTTGCAGCGATTTGAAATACGCTGTCAGCTGATGTATATACGATAGGATAACCTGTCCTCTCGTGCTCCTCTCCTAGCTTTTCTATAATTACCGTACCAGACTCTGCGTAGTTACCTATACAGCGCCTGCCTATTTTTTCCTCAAACTTTGCGATGAACTCAGCAGGAAAACCATCAGGGTAGGTTTTGAACGGTGTTAGGCTTTCTATGCCCGCAATTTCCCAGTGACCTGTTATGGTATCCTTTCCCTTTGATTTTTCCTTAAGCTTACCATAGGCACCCGAAGGATTAGAAATAGCAAAGCTTCCGTCTCCTTGGCAAAGCCCGTCTATATTTCCAAACCCTAGCCTTCTCAGGTTAGGAATCTTCAGTTCATCGCCCATGGTCTTTGCAATATGACCAAAGGTGTCGCTACCAGCATCGCCGTAGCTTCCTGCATCGGGCAGTTCTCCAACTCCTAGACTGTCCATCACAATTAAAATTACTCTGTTCTTGTCCATAGCTACCTCCTCAAGCCTCATTCTAAAGAATCTTTATAGGATTAGCCTCGATATAATCTAGGGAGACTAGTTTGTACTCTACTCCATTTAATATACCCTGAAAACCGTTCTTAAAAGCGTCCTTACCGTGCAGATGCCCATAAATACAAGTCTTAACTCCGTATCTCGAAAGCATATTCGTAAACTCTGAAGGCTGAAACTTATCGTTACAAGGTGGATAATGAAGCATTGCAATTATCAAATCGGGCTCCTGCTTCCTAGCCTCCTTAAGCGACATCTCAAGTCTAATCAGCTCACGCTTAAAAATCTTCTCGTCGTGCTCATCAAAGCCTTCTGTACCAGGGCAAATCCATCCCCTCGTTCCGCATATACATATGCGTCTATCTCCATCAAAAATAAGTGCCGCATCATTTTGCAGAAAGCGAATATTTTCGCTTATTCTATTCAATTTCTTGACAGATCCCCACCAAAGGTCGTGATTTCCTTTGGTTATAATCTTGCGCCCAGGCAAGCTCTCAATCCACCTAAAGTCAGCCAAGGCTTCCTCTAGTCTAAGACCCCATGAGATGTCTCCGCAGATCAAAACAGTATCATCGTTAGCGATGTTTTCCTCCCAGTTCTGCTTGAGCCTTTCTGCGTGGTTTTCCCATCTGCTACCGAAGATGTCCATGGGCTTTGATATTCTCTCATCAAAAGATAGATGTAAGTCTCCTATTGCAAAAATGCTCAAATTCTACACCTCATCACCATCATCTAGCTCAAGAACCTTGCTCGCTCTAGCCTGATCTATCTTCTCTATATTGCGAAGCTTTCTATTGATGCTTCTCGTTCTCACGCCAATGAGCTTATCGAGCTCTACATTAGCCTGATCTATTCTCTTCTTTGTCGCCTCTAGGACGTTGCCAAAGCTGTCAAACTCGGTCTTAACCGCACCGAGAATCTCCCAAACCTCGCTTGAATGCTTCTGAATCGCAAGAGTTCTGAATCCCATCTGAAGGCTGTTCAAAAGACCTGTCATAGTCGTAGGTCCAGCGATGTTTACCTTGTAATCTCTCTGCAAGGTCTCAACAAGTCCGCGCCTAATAACTTCGGCATAAAGTCCCTCAAAAGGAAGGAACATTATCGCAAAGTCAGTCGTGTATGGCGGCTTGATATACTTGCTAGAAATATCCTTAGCCTCCTGCTTGATTACCTGTTCAAGCTGCTTACCAGCCTTTTCTATCTCAGCAGAATCAGCTAAATCATATGCATCAAGAAGCTTGGCGTATGCATCCCCTGGGAACTTAGCATCTATTGGAAGATAGATAAATCCATCCTCAGAACCATCCACTCCAGGGAGCTTGATAGCAAACTCAACTCTCTTTGGACTGCCGTCTACACTCACATTCTCGTCGTACTGCTCAGGCGACAAAATCTGCTCTAGGATACCGGCAAGCTGCACCTCTCCGAGAATACCCCTTGTCTTTACATTAGTCAAAACCCTCTTAAGGTCACCAACACCTGAAGCGAGGTTTTGCATCTCTCCAAGACCCTTGTAAACCTGCTCAAGTCTATCATTAACCAGATTGAACGACTGAGTGATTCTATCGTTCAGTGTCTTCTGAAGTCTCTCATCTACAGTACTTCTGATTTCTGAAATCTGCTTGTTGTTATCTTCCTTAATCTCACTGAGCTGAGTTCTCACAGTCTGCCTGATGTTCTCAAGTTTCTGCTCACTCTCCATACTGAAGTTTGATAGAGTCTCATTGATTCTTCTCAGGCTCTCGTTCTGCGTCTTAAAATGCTCGCTCTGAGCCCCAGCGATTAAGTCACCATAGTTTCTGAAGCTGCTATTTATATGCTCCATGGTGTCACGCCTTGTAGCATCAATATCAGCCTTTAGCTCATCCTTAAGCTTTCGTAGTTCTTCGTCCTTGCTGCTATCCTCAATGCTTTTGCTGAGTTTAAGCACTAGCGCAACTGATACAAGCGCTACAATCAAAGTTATAACGGATAAAATTACTATGATTAAGTTCATCTTTTTACCTTTATTTATACCTTGTTAAAACAATATTTTCTAAAATAATTTTACTATCTAAAAGCCTTTTCGTCTACATCAAAATAGCCCTAGGCGGACTTAACTGCTTAGGGCTGATTTGGTTTAAAATCTAATTTTTAAGCAAAGGTTTTTGCCTTAATATCGACTTGTTTCGACTTCCTACAGACCGTAGATGCAGTAAGCAGGATAGTGCTCTCCCATGAATAGCCATGGGTTTTCTCCCATCTCGATATGCTCATCAAAGCTAACATCTGGAATGAATATCTTAACCGCAGTTCTCTTAGTTCCTGTAACAGTTCTTCCTTCTGCAGTAGGGTTTGCCACAAATTCCTCGATTGCCAGGCGAAGCTTGCTTATGCCAGCCTCCTTCTCGAAGTTATCAATAAATTCATTTGCATCAACATATGCTACATTGTCGCCATCTTTTAGCCAGTCCAATTTTAACATCTTCTACCTCCACTTAGGCTCGTTAATTACACATAGAAATATTAATCATGAAAAATCATAATTCTATTTCAATTATAATAAGGCTTTAGACTTCTGTCAATATATCGAGAGCCTCAACATAGCCATCAAAGCCGTGCCCTGAAATGCAGGCACATGCAGCTTCGCTGATAAACGAATGCTTCCTATAATCCTCACGCTTTGATATATCTGAGATGTGAACCTCTACCGTCCTTATTCCCACGGCTTTTATCGCATCGGAAAGCGCAATGCTAGTATGAGTGTAGCCTGCTGGGTTAAACACTATTCCATCAAAATTACCGTAGGCCTCCTGTATCTTATCTATCAAAACGCCCTCGTGATTTGACTGAAAGAATTCCACCTCTATGCCTCTCTCTTTAGCTGCCTTTGATATCAAAGCGATGAGGTCATCGTAGGTTTCCTTACCGTAGATCTCAGGCTCCCTAATTCCAAGAAGGTTAATATTAGGTCCGTTTATGACTAGAATCTTCATAGCTTATCCTCCAGACACCTGCTTTGGTAGAGCTTAGATAGCTCCATGATTTTCTCAAACAGAGCCTCATCATACTCAGAAAGCCCATCCTCGCTCATCTTCTTGATAGCTGCAACCAGCTCATCTTCTCTGCTCGAGTCATAGATGCCGATTCCATTTGCTTTCTTGATGCCAGCAACTTTCTTTACAACATGCATTCTCTCTTCAAAAAGCCTTAGAATCTCGCGGTCTAATGCATCTATTTTATCCCTGCATTTTTTTAACTCAATCATTGAAAACAAACCTACCCGAAAAATTAATATCACCAAGCATCAAATCCAAAATAGCAAGAGCTGCTGCTGCCTCAACACAAGGCACTGCACGAAGTGCAATGCAAGGATCATGCCTTCCACTAATCTTAAGCTCCACATTTTCACCCTTGCTAAAGCTTACGCTCTTTGATGGCATTGAAATCGAAGGCGTCGGCTTAATGCAAACCCTAAAATTCAAAGCTTCACCTGTACTTATTCCACCTAGTATTCCACCGTTATGATTGCTAGTAAGAGCGATTTCTCCATCGCTTATGAAGTATTCGTCTCTTGCCTCGCTTCCCCTAAGCTCGCTTAGCTTAAAACCATCGCCAAACTCTATACCTTTGATCGCTGGGATGGCGAAGACTGCCTGAGAAATCCTGTTCTCAAGCCCATCAAACATAGGCTCTCCAACTCCGCAAGGAAGCCCCTCAATACTGCAAGCTATGCTTCCACCAAGCGAATCCCCCTCTGATATTGCCTCTGCGATAAGTTCATCTATTCCAGATTCCTGTCCACATACTGACTCAAGCACAGCCTTAACTTTAATTCCATTTCGCTCAAGCATCTGGATTGCAATTCCTCCAGCTACGCAAAGAGCAGCCGTGAGCCTTCCCGAAAAATGACCGCCGCCTTTATAATCCTGATATCCTCTGAACTTACCTTCAGCAGTAAAATCTGCGTGTGAAGGTCTTGGAGAATCCTTTATATCCTCGTAGTCAGCACTTCTTACATCTTCGTTATATATCAAGGCAGCAAGTGGCGCACCGCATGTCTTACCATCAAAGAGACCGCTGACAAATTCTGGCACGTCTTTTTCAGAGCGCTTGCTCGTCAGCTTACTTCTTCCTGGAGCTCTTCTACTTAGGAAAAGCTTAAGCTCATCCATGTCGATTTTAAAACCGCATGGAAGTCCATCAAAGCTCATTCCTATCGCCTCAGAGTGCGACTGCCCAAATATTGATAGCTTTATATTATTTCCAAAAACCGAGGCCATGTAACCCTCCTATTTCCTTATGCATTTGCCTGAAAGCCCTAGCCTATCAAGTTCATCAAAGAAACCCAAATATGACTTATTCACAGCAAAAGCATTGTCTATCAAAACATCTTCCCTGCATCTCAAAGAGGAAACAGCTGCGCTCATTACAATTCTGTGGTCATCAAAGCATCTGACTTCTCCACCCCTCAGCATTGCGCCTTTACCTAGACCACTTATCTCTATGGCATCCTCATGGATTTTGTAACTTCCTCCAAGCCCATCGATAAGCTCCTCTACTGCAAGAAGTCTATCGCTCTCCTTGAGTCTAAGTCTTTTGATACCCGTAATTTTGGATTTTCCATCTGTAAAGCATGCTAAAATCGCTATTAAAGGAACTAGATCTGGGATATTTTCTGCATCTAAAGCTATAGCCTTAAGAGCTTTATCTCCAAGTGGATATGCTTCAAAGACTGCCTTATCATTGTCCATTACAGCGCGAACGTCTGCGCCCATTTCTCTAAGTAAATCAAATATTCTTCTATCACCCTGAAGAGAATTGTGGTTTAGTCCCTCGATAACAAGAGGATCATCTCCGAGCACTCCTACAGCAAACCAGAATGCTGAATTTGACCAGTCCCCTTCGACGATGTATTTTTCGGGCAATATATATCTTTGCCCGCCCTTTATTCTATAAATATATTCAAAGCCCGAGCTTTCCTCTGAAACTGCGATTGAAAATTTGCGCATAACATCTAAAGTTATATCTATATAGCCAGCTGAAACAAGTGGCCTTCGCACATGTATTTCGCTGTCACCTTCAAGCAGTGGCAGAGCCATCAAAAGTCCGCTTATATACTGCGAGCTAATATCTCCTGGTAGCTTGAAAATTCCATGCTCTAGCTTTCCGCTAGTGCATATAGTATCATTTTCTCTATCTATATTACACCCGTGGGATTTGAGCTCGTTAATTAACTCATCCATGGGTCTTTTTCCAAGTCTTCCTCGCATGAGAAATCTCGCTTTTAGACCTAGCGCGCAGACAATAGGAAGAAGAAATCTTAATGTCGATCCGCTTTGATTACAGTCTAGGACTACCTCACTCCTTCCGTCCATGAGCGATAACTGCATCTTATAAATACAGTCCTTTGTAGCCATTATATCCTCAGACGGCCTTGCGGCTGTCCTACTTAAATCTGAAGCTTCCCTCGGTTCTCCTTGTGCATCTAGCGTATCTGCTTCGCCAAGTTTTGATAGAAGCTCACATATCAAAATTCTGTGCTCATAGGACTTTGATTTTGGCGCTACTACCCTATTCATCTGAGATACCTCTCTAGGAGGCTTGCAAGCTCTGTCACTAAAAGTCTTTTGATTTTGCACTTGTTCATTTTGCATGGGATTACGATGTCTATGTAATCGCCACTTCGTTTTTTGTCCGCTTTGACATATTCAATCAGCTCATCTACACCGCAATCTATACTCGCATCGTAGTCGTATTCATCTATCAAAGCGAGAAATGCTTCCTCTATACTCTCATCACACCAGCCTTCGCCAGCTGAAATTCGAAACATTAAAGCCATTCCCTTGACCACCGCCATGCCGTGGCTCACTTCATATCTAGAAGCCTTTTCTATCGCATGACCTAGCGTGTGTCCAAAATTTAAAGTCTTGCGAAGTCCTCTATCCTCAAAGTCCTCCGATATAATCTCATACTTAAACCTTGCACACTCGGAAATTACTGCTTCAAGGTCTAATCCCGCGTCAGCCTTCCCTGTAACTAGCTCATAAACTGGCTTTGATAGCATGGCATACTTTATAACCTCGCCAAAGCCATCCCAAAAAACTGCTGAATCAAGTGAGCAAAGTAGCTTTATATCTCTAAAAACAAGTATAGGCGTATGGAATGCCCCTATCAGATTCTTGCCCTTATCTATGTTTATTCCTGTCTTTCCTCCAATTGATGAATCTACCATTGCAAGGAGAGTGCTAGGAATTTGGATATAATCTATACCTCTGAGATAGCTTGCAGCTACAAAACCGGCTAAATCGCAGAGCGCTCCTCCACCCATGGCAACAATCATGTCATCTCGGCTTATTTCCTCTTCTATTAGAAGGCTTATTAGCATCTGGTATTTCTCAATGTTCTTGCAGCCTTCCCCACCAGCGATTTTAATTTTTGCAACATCAAAACCCGCCTCAAGCATACTGCTTTGGCAGTCATTTACGGCTTCCTCAGGAATATTAGCATCATAGATGAAGGCAAGTTTAACTCCTGTTTTAATAGAGGAAAGCTCCCTTCCTATATCTCTGATTGAGCCTGCTTTGATATTTGCATCGCTGGATAAATTACTCATTTAATCGCTTCTCTAATTCTTAGAATTCCCTTCATAATCTCATCAAATTCACTCGGCGTCACCGACTGCTTTCCGTCGCTTAAAGCTCTTGCCGGATTGTCATGCACCTCTATCATCACGCCATCTGCTCCGCAGGCAACTGCTGCAAAGGCCATAGGTTTAACGAGACTCGCTTGTCCCGTTGCGTGGCTTGGGTCAACAATTATCGGAAGATGTGTTAGGCTTCTCAAAACTGGAACTGCCGACAGATCAAGCGTATCCCTTGTGTAGTCCTCAAAGGTTCTAATTCCTCTCTCGCAAAGGATTACATTCTCGTTTCCGCCGTCCAAAATGTATTCGGCACTAAGCAAGAGTTCCTCAAGCTTGCAGCCCGTTCCTCTCTTTAGCAAAATAGGTTTATTGAGCTTACCAAGAGCCTTGAGAAGCTCGTAGTTTTGCATATTCCTTGCACCTACCTGAATTATGTCAACATCCTCGTAAAGCGATAGATGTTTTTCACTCATTATCTCTGAGACTATAGGCATACCCGTCGCCTTCTTCGCCTCAGAAAGAAGCTCTATGCCCTCTGCCCTCATGCCCTGAAAAGAGTATGGTGAGGTTCTCGGCTTAAAGGCTCCACCTCTAAGAATTCCCGCGCCTGAAGCCTTGACTGAGCTTGCGATATCGATTATCTGTTTCGCCGATTCCACCGAGCACGGACCTGCAATTACCGCAAAATTTCCTCCGCCGATTTTGGTACCAGCTGCATCGATGACGGTGTTTGGTTTATTTTCGTCCCTTGCCGCCTTCTTGAATATTTGGTTGCTTGTGCCATTTGATACTGAAGAATTCCACATTATATCAAAACCTCACTCTAAACATATCTCTCAAACTCCATAAAGATCCTGTCCTTACGTGTTCTATTTCCTATTTCCTTGACAAGTACCTTGCCCTTGCCTCTGAGCACAATCTTATCGCCCTCATCAATCTGAGCATCGACCTTAGTCTGCTCTAGGCTATTAACAAAGACTATTCCTCTTTTGATAGCCTCCTGCGCCTTCGTCCTCGAAAGTCCAAATGCGCTAGATACAATATTATCAAGCCTAAGCGAGGCCACCGTATCCTTTACCGTAAGCCTGCTGTTTTCTGGGAGCTCAAGCTCCGAAAGCTCATGTTCCGAAAGCGAAAGGTAGTTTCTTCCCGCCTTTGCATAATTGGTCATCAAAAATTCCACTATCTCTGACGACACTATTATATCTGCTCCACCTTCATTTACAAGGATATCTCCAATCTTGCTCCTGCTCACGCCAAGTCCTGTAAGGGAACCGAGGTAATCACCATGCCTTAGCGCTTTGCCGCCTTCCTTGGTCTTAACCCTGATGACCTTTAGAGCATCCTTTGATGCATCCTCGAGGCTCACATAGTCTGGCAGACAGAACATTAACACTCTCTCTGCATCTTCATAACCACCAAAAAATACAATTTCTACATCAAATCTCCCTTTTCCCCTAATATAATTACTTGCAACAGAATGTTCGTGGGGATCTAGAAAATCGCTATAGGTCAGCATGTACTTTTCGCTAGCGCCTTTGATTTTGTCTTCAATTTTACCTAAAAAAATTCGATCCTCTTTCATATATATTATTATATACAATATTGTGATATATGCCTACTGTTTTAGAAAACTTATATTCTCGGCTCTATTTGTGATATAATAGGTCTTTAAGGAGTAAGATAATGAAGTTTGATTTACACTGCCACATCAAAGGTGGTTCAATAGATTCAAGTATAGATATAGATGAATATGTAAACATCCTGAGGAGCAAAGGCTTTGGTGGAATGCTTGTCACAGATCACGATTCCTATAAGGGCTTTAACGCCTGGGAAAGCGAGGGTCAGAAATTTGACGACTTCGCAGTACTAAAAGGCATTGAATACGATACAAGGGACGCTGGTCACTTCATTGTCATCATGCCAGAAGGCGTTGAGAATAAGCTTCTCACAATTCGCGGAATGTCACTAAGGCAGCTCATTAATGTCGTTCACTCTGGTGGTGGTATACTCGGTGCTGCCCATCCTTTCGGAGCAAAGGCTGCAAGTGCAATGTTTTGCCGCAAGGTAAGGCGAAATCCCGACATTTTTAAGAAGTTAGATTTTCTTGAGGGCTTTAATACATGTGAAGCCAAGGAAGCAAACGACAAGGCTGTTGCGCTCGCAAAGAAGTATGCACTTCCGTGTACTGGAGGTTCAGACTCCCACAATAAGGCGCATGTAGGCAAGGGCTTTACAGATTTTTCATCCCCTATCAAAAACAATAACGACCTGATCAAGAGCATTAAGGCCAACGAAATCACAAGCTTTGGCGGTGTTGAGCGTGAGTTTCTCATGAGGCATATTCTCAAGCATAGCTTTCCAGCGACCTGGGGATTTAGAGCCTTTAACCGCAGTATTGGGCTTGCCTATGTTTTTCGCAGAAGGCCTTATCTGTCAAAGCTAAAGTCTAACAAATAAGTATTGAAATCAACTCACATTCGGTGTAATCCGCTTGTGAGTTTTCTCTTTTTTTGATACAATTATGGAGATTAATATTATTTGGAGACTATTATGAACGTGAACAAAGTAAAACCAAACGGATTGGCGCTTCTGCCTATCATAGTCTTTCTGATTCTCTTCATCGGCGTCGGTGTTGTTCAGAAAGATTTCTACTCGATGCCAGCAGTCATTGGTTTTTTGATTGCACTTGCTGTCGCTTTTTTGCAGACCAGAGGCATCAGCTTTAATGAGAAAATTTCCATCATAGCTAAGGGCGTAGGCGATGACAACATTATCACGATGTGTTTAATCTTCCTAGTTGCGGGTGCTTTTTCTGGAAGCGTTTCTGCTGCAGGCGGAGTTAACAGCACGGTTAACCTAGGCCTTTCTCTGCTTCCACCTGGCATTGCAGTAATAGGACTTTTCATCATCGGCTGCTTCATATCCATTTCGATGGGGACCTCCATGGGTACCATAGCTGCCCTTGCTCCTATTGCAATGGGTATCAGCGAAAAGACGAACTTTCCTATAGCTATCTGCATAGGTGCCGTAGTTTCTGGCGCTATGTTTGGTGATAACCTTTCAATGATTTCTGATACTACTATTGCAGCAGTAAGAACTCAAGGCTGTGACATGAGAGATAAGTTCCGTAAGAACTTTTTGATTGTCCTACCTGCTGCTATTGCAACTATAGCCATTCTTTTCTTCATGACAAGAGGCGCACACTTCACAGTGTCTAAGGATCTTGACTACAATATATTCCAGGTAATTCCATACATTCTTGTACTGGTTACTGCACTCATAGGACTCAATGTTTTCATAGTTCTCATCTGTGGCATTACATTCTCAGTAATTGCAGGCCTTGCTACTGGCGCAATGAAGGTCTCCCAGATTTTCACTTCTATGGGTGAGGGTGCTACAGGAATGTACGATATCACAGTTATTTCCATTTTAGTTGCTTGCATAAGCGCTCTTGTTAAATATAACGGTGGCTTTGCTTTCATTCTCGAAAACATTCATAAGCACATACATTCATACAAAGGTGCCGAGTTTGGCGTTGCTGCTCTTGTTGGTCTCATCGACTGCGCTACTGCAAATAACACTGTAGCTATCGTAATCGCAGGTCCTATCGCCAAAGAAATTTCTGATGATTACAGCATTGAACCTGCGAGAACAGCTTCTCTTCTTGATATGTTTGCATCTGTATTTCAGGGTATAATACCTTATGGAGCTCAGCTGCTTTCTGCAGCAAGCCTGACTGGGCTATCGAGCTTTGATATAATGCCATACCTGTTCTATCCATATCTGATGGCGATTTGCGGCATTGTAAGCATTATCATATCAAAGAAGAAGTTAGGAAAAGCATAAATGCTCAATTTTACAGATAATCCAAAAAATAAATACGATATTGTCATTGTTGGCGCTGGCCCTGCTGGCGCCACTTTTGCACGTGAGGTTTCAGGAAGCGGATACTCAGTCTTGCTTATCGACGGTCAGGATTTGATAGGTAATAAGCCATGTGGCGGTCTTCTTGCCCCTGACGCCCAAAAATTGATGGCTCACAGGGATTTTGTTCTCCCAAAGGATATTCTTGTCGACCCACAGATTTTCTCGGTTAAAACGATAGATCTTGGCTCAGGATACATTTGTAATTATCAGAGATACTATCTTAATATGGATAGACGTGCCTTTGATAACTTTCTGCTAACGCTGATTCCTGATGATGTGACTAGAATAAACGCAAAGCTAATCAAAGCCGAAAGAAACAGCGATGGATTTAGCCTAAGTATATCAGATGCAAATAAAGCCAGACACGAGATAGATTGCAGATTCCTCGTAGGTGCCGATGGAGCTTCTTCAATCATTAGACGCAGATTCTTTGATAAAAAGATATACAAATACACAGCCATACAGCAATGGTTTAAAGGTAATGGCAAGGAAAGTCCCTACTATTCCTGCATTTTCGACAAGAAGACCAGCAGTGGATGCTCATGGACCATCCACAAGGACGGCTATGTGATATTCGGTGGATCCTTCGAATTGCACAATTGCAGGCAGGCTTTTGAAGAGCAAAAAAGGGGATTCGAAGAGTTTATGGGAATAAGCTTTGGTGAGCCACTAAAAACCGAAGCTTGTCTTGTTTGTAGCCCTAAACATCTATCTGATTTCGTAACTGGTTCAGACAATGTCTTCCTCATAGGCGAAGCTGCTGGTTTCATCAGCGCTAGCTCACTTGAGGGCTTCAGCTCAGCCTTTACAAGCGGAACCATGCTTGCTAAGGCCTTTATTAAAGGTGACGAAAACAAGATTGCCAAAACATATAGAAGGCTGACGCGTCCACTGAGATTTAAATTAAGGCGCAAGATTTTTAAACACGACATCATATTTAATCCAGTACTGCGCAAACTCATAATGAAAACAGGCATTACAGCAATAAAAGAAGACCGAAGCTGATTCGGTCTTTTGTTTTGCGCTCATGCGACAAAAGAGCTCCGCTTTCGCGGAGCTCTTTGATTATCTGCTATTAGTCAGCTTAAAACTAGAGTTTATTTCTCTGGCTCGTAGCTTTCCTTTAGTGCCTGGAAGTGTTCGTATCTTTCCTTAGCTAGCTTCTCAGCATCTTCGAATAGCTGTTCAGCTCTCTCTGGGAATCTCTTTGTTAGAGAATCGTAACGAACTTCGCTCATGATGAAGTCTCTGTAGCTTTCTGTAGCAGGCTTGCTGTCAATCATAAGTGGGTTCTTACCTTCCTTAGCTAGATCAGGATTGAATCTGAGTAGGTTCCAGTAGCCTGAGTTTACAGCACGCTTCATCTCATCCTGCGCCTTGTTCATACCATTCTTTAGACCGTGGTTGATACATGGAGAGTATGCGATGATTAGTGATGGTCCATCATATGCCTCAGCCTCTCTGATTGCATCTAGAGTCTGCTTCTGGCTAGCACCCATAGCGATCTGAGCTACGTAGATGTAGCCGTAAGCCATAGCGATCTGAACCATATCCTTCTTCTTTACTGCCTTACCTGAAGCAGCGAACTTAGCTACAGCACCTAGTGGTGTTGACTTTGATGACTGTCCACCAGTGTTTGAGTATACCTCAGTATCAAATACCATGATATTGATGTTCTCTCCACTTGCTAGAACGTGGTCTACACCGCCGTAACCGATATCGTATGCCCATCCGTCACCACCGAAGATCCACATTGATGGCTTGATTAGCATTTCTTTGTTATCTACAACGTACTGAGCATCTTCGTTGTTAGCTGCGATCTTTTCGCAAGCTTCTAGAAGTGCCTTACCTGTTGTCTCTGCACCTTCAGCATCTTCCATTGCATCAACCCATGCTGTTGCAACGTCGCCAAGCTCTGCAGCTAGTCTTGTAGCAACTGTCTTAAGCTCGTTACGTCTAGCCTTCATTGAAACTGCCATACCGAATCCGAACTCAGCGTTGTCCTCGAATAGGGAGTTAGCCCATGCTGGACCTCTTCCTTCAGCATTTACTGTGTAAGGTGTGCTTGGTAGTGAGTTACCCCAAATTGATGAGCAGCCTGTAGCATTTGCAATGAACATTCTGTCACCGAATAGCTGTGTGATCAGCTTAGCATATGGAGTTTCTCCGCATCCTGGGCAAGCTCCTGAGAACTCAAGAAGTGGCTGCTTGAACTCAACGCCCTTAACTGTGTTCTCCTTGAATGGAACTTCCTTAGGTGTAACGTTATTGAATAGGTGGTTGTACTTCTCCTGTGAAACTGAAACGATCTCGTCGTTAACAGCGTTCATAACAAGAGCCTTGTTAGGAGCTGGACAAGTCTGAGCACATGATCCGCAGCCTGTGCAGTCTAGTGCTGAAATACCCATTGTGTACTTCTTGTTCTCGTCCTTGCCACCCTTGAACTCAGCATAGTCACCGTTTGTTCCTGCTAGCTCAGCTTCGCCTTCGATTACGAAAGGTCTGATTACGCCGTGAGGACATACATATGCACACTGGTTACACTGGATACAGTTATCCTTGTTCCATACAGGAATATCAGTAGCGATACCTCTCTTCTCGAATGCAGCTGTTCCGTTAGGTACAAGTCCTGTTGGAGTGTCGAGGAATGTTGATACTGGGATTGAATCTCCATCCATGTGAGCATATGGGTAAAGAACCTTATTGAGGTAGTCTGTCTGTAGCTGGTCGCGTCCAACAAATGGAATAGGTGCAACGTCAGCTTCACATGTTGCCCATGCTGCAGGTACGTCAACCTTGTGAACTCTCTCGATACCTGCGTCAACAGCAGCGATGTTCATGTTAACAACGTTTTCGCCCTTCTTGCCATATGTCTTTCTGATAGCGTCCTTCATGTAGTTTGCTGCTTCCTCGATAGGAATGATGTTAGCAATCTTGAAGAATGCTGCCTGAAGTACTGAGTTAGTTCTTCTTGCACCAAGACCGATTTCCTTAGCAATTGATACAGCATCACATGTGTATAGGTTGATGTTGTTCTTTGCAATGTACTGCTTCATTGATGCTGGAAGATGTGACTCTAGTTCAGCGTCTGACCATGTGCAGTTTAGTAGGAAGCTTCCGCCTGGCTTAACGTCCTCAACCATCTTGTATAGGTTTACATATGCTTCGTTATGACATGCAACAAAGTCAGCCTGCTTTACGTAGTAAGTTGACTTGATTGGCTTGTCACCGAAACGTAGGTGAGAAATTGTTACACCGCCTGACTTCTTGGAGTCATACTGGAAGTAAGCCTGTACCTTCTTATCTGTGTGGTCACCGATAATCTTTACGCTGTTCTTGTTAGCACCAACTGTACCGTCTGCACCAAGTCCCCAGAACTTACATGCAACTGTTCCTGCAGGTACTGTGTCAGGATAGCGTGATGGTGTGAGTGATAGATGTGTAACATCGTCATTGATTGACAATGTGAACTCTTCTTTTCTGTTGTCTGCCCAAAGGTTCTCATATGCAGCAAGAATGTCTCCTGGCTGAACGTCCTTTGAACCTAGTCCGTAACGACCACGTGTCATTACGCAGTTTTCGAACTTAGTGCCCTTAAGAGCTGCTACCATATCTAGGTATAGAGGCTCTGCAAGTGCGCCTGGTTCCTTTGTTCTGTCGAGAACTGCAATCTTCTCAACTGTCTCTGGCATTACTGCAAGAAGGTGCTTAGCTGAGAAAGGTCTGTATAGGTGAACCTCGATGATACCAACCTTCTTGCCTTCTGCTGTAAGCATATCTATTACTTCTTCAGCAGCATCGCAAACTGAACCCATAGCTACTAGGATTTCTGTTGCATCTGGAGCACCATAGTAGTTGAATAGCTTGTAATCTGTTCCAAGCTTCTCGTTAACCATGTTCATGTACTTCTCTACGATAGCTGGTGTCTCGTTATAAACTCCGTTGCTAGCTTCTCTGTGCTGGAAGTATGTTTCTGGCTGCTCTGCTGAACCCATGCTGTGTGGGTGTGCTGGATGAAGTGCACTAGCTCTGAAACGCTTAACAGCTTCCCAGTCTACCATTGACTTAAGGTCATCGTAATCCCACATCTCGATCTTCTGGTTCTCATGTGATGTTCTGAAACCATCGAAGAAGTGAAGAACTGGAAGGCTTCCGCCTATAGCTGCAAGGTGAGCAACAGCTGCAAGGTCCATTACCTGCTGTACGCTGTTTGACGCTAGTAGTACGAAACCTGTCTGACGTACTGCCATAACGTCTGCCTGATCACCAAAGATTGACAGAGCATGTGTTGCAAGAGCTCTTGCTGATACATGGAATACTGCAGGAGTATGCTCACCTGCTAGCTTGTACATGTTTGGAATCATGAGCAAAAGTCCCTGTGAAGCAGTGAATGTTGTTGTGTAGGAACCTGCTGCAACTGCACCGTGAACGGCACCTGCTGCACCACCTTCTGACTGCATCTCTACGATATGCACCTTTTCACCAAAGATGTTCTCTCTTGCGTCAGAAACCCACTCATCCATACTTTCTGCCATAGGTGAAGATGGAGTAATTGGATAGATAGCAGCAACTTCTGTAAACGCATATGCTACGTGTGCAGCAGCTGTGTTACCATCCATTGTCTTAAGTTTTCTCATGTGGATATCTCCCTCCTGAATTATATAAACACTATAATACAATTAACTTTGTATACACTTTTATATTACTCTCTGATTCAATCAAAGTCAACAATCCAAATAAAGATTAGTTTTCACTAACCGTGTTTTTTTAAAGATACCTTTTGCCTAGATAGATAAGTATCTATATGCTGAAATATAAAAATCGGCACGCTTTAACGGATTGTCAAGTATGCCGATTATTTCAACTAATTCTATATGCTTTGACTATGGCAAAGATTTGCTTTACTCTTCTTCCATCGCCTTCATATCAGGTGCGAAGATTAGCTTACATCCTGTTGCAGCTTGGATGTCTTCCTTAGTGAAGTCAGGGTGAAGTTCTGTTACTACAAGCCCCTCTGGTCTAACTTCCATAACACCCATCTCTGTGATGATCATGTCAACAACCTTCTCTGCTGTTAGAGGAAGTGTGCACTGCTCAAGAATCTTGTGGTTACCCTTCTGAGTGTGTGTCATCGCAATGATAACCTTCTTAGCTCCAACTACAAGGTCCATAGCTCCGCCCATTCCAGCAACCTTCTTGCCAGGAACAATCCAGTTCGCTAGGTCTCCGTTAGGTGCTACCTGCATAGCGCCAAGAACTGTAGCATCAAGGTGTCCACCACGGATGATACCAAAGCTAGTAGCCGAATCAAAATAGCTTACCCACGGAACTACTGTTACATATGTTCCTCCTGAGTCAATGTTATCTACATCTGCATCTGCAATATCATTAATAACTGAGTTAAGTCCTGCAAATCCATTTTCTGAGTGAAGTGTTACTGTAACATTTTCTGGTACGAACTGTGGAACCATTGTTGGAAGACCGATACCGAGGTTTACAACATCTCCATCATGAAGTTCTTTTGCTACTCTCTTAGCAATTCTTGCTTTTATATCTGCCATTTTGGTTCTCCTTCCACTACATAATCAACCGGAACTCCGGAAGCCTGGAATGTATCAGGATCTACTTCTCCGATCTCAACAAGCTTTTCTGTTGCTACGATTACCTTATCTGCAGCTCCTGCCATTATATAGTTGTAGTTCTTAGTTGCCTTGCTGCACATAAAGTTACCAAATCTATCACATATGGAAGCTCTGCATAGAGCGTAATCAGCACGAAGAGGTCTTTCTAGAAGATACTTCTTGCCATCGATCTCTATTACCATCTTGTCCTTGCCTAGCTCGTCCTTCTCTGTCTCCATTGGTGTACCAAGTCCTGTTGGTGTAAGTACGCCACCGAGTCCAAAGTTAGCTGCTCTGATCTTCTCAGCAAGTGTTCCCTGTGGAACAAGTGTATAAGTTAGAGTACCCGCTGCGAACTGCTCGTTAAGTCTTGGGTTAACACCTAGATGGGAAGCTATGATATGGTCAACCATGCCATGCTCTAAAAGCTTACCAATTCCTCTTGGTGTCTTACCAGGTCCATTTGCTGGCTGTCCCTCTGCAAGTCCGCCGTCGTTACCGATTACTGTAAGATGCTTAACGCCCTTTCTTACGAGCGCGTCCATAAGTATCTCAGGTGAACCGGTTCCCAGAAATCCTGAGACCATAATCGTCATACCGTCTTCAATTCCGGCTACTGCTTCGTCAGCAGTTATTACTTTGTTAATTGACATTTCTAAATCACCTTTCTTTATAATGTTCACTTCGAATATTATAGCACAAAATCAGCCACAATTCAATGAAGTTCACGGATTGCGGCCAATATTTGCGTTCTATTTTGTGATGAAAATCATTAGACTATATCAGTCCTATAATCAAGAATCCACCGCATACTACAAGTGCTGTAAAGAGCAATGTAATTATGCAATATCCCATAATGTCACGAGCTGATAGTCCTGCGATTCCTAGAGCTGGAAGAGCCCAGAATGGCTGAATCATATTTGTCCAAGCATCACCCCATGCGATAGCCATACCTGTGATAGCTGGGTCTACGCCAAGAGCCTTTCCTGCTGGCATCATGATAGGGCCCTGAACTGCCCACTGTCCGCCACCTGATGGAACAAAGAAGTTGACTATACCAGCCGATAGGAATGTGAATAGTGGGAAGGTAACCTCTGTTGCGATTGAAACGAAGAAGTTACTGATTACTGAAGCTAGTGACTGTCCTGTTCCGCCTTCTGCAAGCTTGAATACCATCATTCCCATGATTCCTGCATAGAATGGAAACTGAAGTATGATTCCTGCTGATCCTTGGGTTGCAGAGGTTATAGCTCTAACGTAAGCAATTGGTGTCTTATGGCAAGCTATACCTAAGATTAGGAACATGAAGTTTACTGTATTTAGTGTGATATTGAATCCGTTGTGTGCAAAGTAAAGAACCAGATAAATCACACCTGCAAGTACGATAATAGCTGAAGGAATGAAGCTCTGCTCAATCTTTTCAGCAGGTGTCTCTGGCTTCTTAAATACTGTTACATCATCTACAAGTAAGTTAGGGTCAACAGTGATAGTCTCGTCTGGAGATGGATGCATCTTAGCATTGATAAATGGTAAGAACAAAAGAATTATACCAACCATGATTAAGTTATATGGTGCAAAGATTGTGTGTGCTGTTGAGATAGCGTCAGAAACCGCACCACCTGTAGCTAGTTGAAGTGCATCCTTTCCTGGTGTTGCAAGCGCTAGAGGAATTGATCCCGAAAATCCTGCATGCCAGATTACAAATCCCGAGTAAGCTGAAGCAATTAGAAGTCTGTAGTCTACGCCTTTAACCTGTCTTGCAATTTCCTTTGCAAGGATGGCACCAACTACGAGACCAAAGCCCCAGTTAATCCAGCAAGCTATAAGTGAGAAGAACGTTACAACAACGATACCCTGTGTAGGCGACTT
Organism: uncultured Clostridia bacterium; assembly: GCA_938049335.1. Lineage (GTDB taxonomy): Bacteria > Bacillota > Clostridia > Peptostreptococcales > Anaerovoracaceae > Eubacterium_B. The sequence continues at coordinate 127,777 of CALIYX010000009.1, forward strand.
TGCAATACTTGCAATAGTTGCAACGATTCTCTTAACTACTGGTGCATTAGCAAGCGCACTTCCAAGTACGAGTACCAAAGCCATCTGCATTGAGAATGCGAGTAGATTCCAAACACCTACACCCCATCCTAGCTCAATCACCTGAAAAGGAGTTGCTCCAGTTGCAGGAATAGCTGCGACAAAAACGATAATAGTTAGGACAATACAGAAGATAAATGGATCAGGTAGAAATCTGTTTACCAAGTGTACACATCCGTTAGTAAATTTCTTAAACATCTTGTCCTCCTATGATTTAAGAATTGGATTAAAAAACAATTACAATTTAATTATATTCCCGCAATTTTGTGTAGTCAAGATTTTCCCTTATTTGAAACTTTTGCATTTATTTGATTACAAAGCGTAATGAACAATAATAGACCTCAACTGTGCTATATTCATCAAAAAAGGAAATATCCCGAGGACAAGCCTCGGGATATTGGTTTGGTACTTATATAATTATATTATAGGTTATAATTACTTACTTTCTTGAAGCGATGTCAGCCTTATCCTGCCAACCTCTCTTCTGTACTTCCTGCATGATGTATGACATTACATGCTCTGCATACTTTCCTGGACCGAATCCAGCATCGTAACCTAGCTCCTGTGCTAGCTCGTGAGAGATACGAGGTCCACCACATGTCATGATGATTTTATCTCTAAGACCTTCAGCTTCAACAAGCTCGATCATCTTTGTTAGATTCATGATGTGGATATCCTTCTGAGTTACAGTCTGTGAAACGAGAATTGCATCTGCATTTACTTCCTTTGCTTTTGCAATAAGCTCTTCGCAAGGAACCTGTGAACCCATGTTGTATGCTACAACGTTCTTAAATCTCTCAAGACCGAAGTGTCCATGGAAGCCCTTCATCTGGATAATAGCGTCGATACCTACTGTATGAGCATCAGACTCAATTGATGCACCAACTACTACAATGTCTCTTCCTATGTTTTCGCCAATCCACTCACCGCACTCAACTCTGTCAAGAACGTTACCCTCAACCTTAGGAACTTTGATTGCTGTGTAGTCGATTGTCTGCTGAGCTGAACCGTAAACTACGAAGAATGTAAATCCAGGTGCTAGCTCGTGATAATATGTTACGCTAGGCTCGTCAAATCCTAACTTCTTTACATACTGCTTTGCGCATTCCTCAGCTTCTTCACCATAAGGTACAGGAAGTGTGAATGCCATTTCTACTTTACCGTCGTTTAGGGTATCACCGTAAGGCTTTACCTTTGTTAGATCGCCAGTTGTCTGTACTGTGTTTTCTGCCATTTTCATAACCTCCTTATCCTTACTCATGATCCATAAATAAATCTATGAATGGGTTGAAGTAGTTTTCACCTCTTGTAGTTACACCTGCAAGACCGTGTCCGCCGTCTTTTGGACGCTTAACTCCACCGAAAATACCTTTTTCGATAGTTGTGAAAAGTCCTTCCTGTTCAACTTCTGCAAGTAGCTTGTCAGCCTTCTTGAGAACTTCCTGAGCACGAGTCTGGATAATTCCGTCCTTCTTGAACTCAACTTCATCACCGATGTCCTTACAGTTGTTGAAAATGTACTGAGCATTTTCGATTGAAAGATATCTATCGTGCATATGAGGTGTGTGAATAGCCTCTGTAAGCATTCCCTGCAAGAGCAGTGACTGCTTTGACCAGATTGCAACTAGGTTGAAGAGCGCATCCTGAATGTGGCCCATGAAGATGTTACCTGTCATGAACTTTGTAGGTGGCATGTACTTAAGTCTTGCCTTAGGGAAGATTTCTCTTGCCATGATAGCCTGTGAAAGCTCAAGAAGGAATCCATTCTCTGTCTTAGGATCCATCTCAAATGCGTGACCAAGACCCATCTGCTCTTCTGAAATGTTTGCAAGTACAGCAAACTGTTCATTTATAAACTGTGATGCGGTTACTGTGTGTGCCGCCTCGATAGCGTCGTCTGTAGTTAAATAGTTATCCTCACCTGAGTTAAAGATGATTCCGCAGTATCCGATGATAACTCTGGACATGAACTGGTCAACTAGTGTTCTCTGCATGTTGATGTCACGGAATAGGATACCGTAAATAGCGTCGTTAAGCATTACATCAAGTCTCTCTAGTGCACCCATAGCTGCAATCTCTGGCATGCACATACCTGATGAGTAGTTACACAATCTAATATATCTGCCAACTTCTTCTCCAACTTCATCAAGAGCCTTTCTCATGATTCTGAAGTTCTCCTGTGTAGCGTATGTTCCACCGAATCCCTCAGTTGTTGCTCCATATGGAACGTAGTCGAGAAGTGACTGAGCTGTTGTTCTGATTACAGCGATAATGTCTGCACCCTGTCTAGCAGCAGCCTGTGCCTGAAGAACGTCCTCGTATATGTTACCTGTAGCTACGATAACATATAGATAAGGTTCTGGACCTGATCCAATTCTGTCGAGATATTCCTGACGCTTTGCCTTCTGCATATCGATTCTCTCGAATGTCTTTTTGATTGATGGCTTGAGTGCTTCAGCGGCCTCCTCAACTGTACAGGTAGGAAGCTTTGTTACGTCTAGCTTACCCTCTGACATCTCTTCAGCGATAGTCTGAGGATCCTTGCCTGTCTGTACTATTGCATTACCAATCCAATATGCCACACCTGTCGATAGAACGCCTGCGTCCTTAAGCTGATCTACTACGACGTTAGGTAGTGGAGTGTCAACATCATCAACGCCGTCTACTCCCAAAAGTCTGAGAATTGTTCTCTCTGTTGACACAGTTGTGTGTCTTGAGATAAATTCCTGCATATCCTTGGCAATGTTAGCAGCATGATTTCTGGCACTTGCAACAACATCAAAGTCAAGATTTAGTTTGCTTTTCATCTTTTTTCTCCTTATTGATATATTTCTTCGCTCCTTCTATTATCTCCGCGCTGATTCCTAGCATCTTTGCAATATTTAGAGCGTCCTTAGGAACTGAACCGTTTTTGCCGACCTCGAAAAGTCGGTAATCCATGTACTTGGATATAATGTTTATCCTGTCTTTTCTTTTTGCGTACTTAATCTCTCTATCGAGAAGATCAAAGTCCACATCTGCAAGCCCTCTGACCTGCATATTTATAACACCCTCCCTTTCGCTCACAGTCTCAAAGTGAGTCGTTATAAGCGATATGTAAGGTTTTGTTATCAAATAATCTACAACCGATTTCGTTAGAGCAAGACCTTCGATTGGATTTGTTCCACTCGCTATCTCATCTATCAAAATGAGAGATCTGTCCTTGCTGTGATCAAAGATTTCCTTGAGCTCCTCCATCTCAGATCCGAATGATGAAAGTCCTCTTTCCACTGATTGACTATCACCTATTAGCATCTGCATGTAGTTTGAAAGTCCAATCTTTGCCCTCTTTGCTGGAACGAAGAACCCGTACTGCGAGAGGATTGCTATCTGCCCAGAAAGCTTTAGGGAAATCGTCTTTCCGCCCATGTTGGCACCCGTTATACAGGTTACGCCATCCTTTAGTGAAATCGATACTGGGCAGTATTCCTTGCCCTTATTCATCAAAATTTCCTCAACCTGTAGATTCCTGCCTTCATCGAACTCTATTACATGTTCCTTGACAATCTCTGGTCTTACAAGATTTCTCTTTATTGAGAATAGTCCCTTGGCAAGCGCCAGTTCAAACTCTCCCATTATGTCACAGTTCTTGAGAAGAATGTTTCTGTACTCTCCGATTTTCTTCGATAGTATTTCTGCTATTCTTTCCTCTTCAGCCTCGATTTTGTCGTTGAGCGCTTCCATGCTCTGGGTTATCTTGAACACCTCTTCGCTAGGTCTTAGCTTAAAGGTTATGCTCATGTAATCCTGGTCAACCTCTTCGAGTTCCTTGAGACCTTTAATCTTTTCTAAGTCTGGGTGGGACCTTGCTACGACTATGTCAAACTTCGGTGTAAGCTGTACGCCTTGTTCTCTTCGCAGTTCTTCCCTCGATTTCTTCTGAACTCTTCTTATCTCAAGCTCCAGCTCTCGCTTTTCCTTTCGGTAAGAAGCCAGCTCCTCGCTGAACTCATCGTATATGTAGAAGGTGTTCATCCTGTCTTTTCTTGGGTCGAGAATGTCTAAGAGTTCCTCGGTATCCTCAAGAAAATATCTCTCAGGAATCTTTGCCTCTTTGATAGCTTCACTATCTGCTAAGCTTGTCTCAGCTGCCTCCTCGTCACTACCAGCCTTTGCCTGTGAAACACATCCGCAGGCCGGCCTATATGCTACGATTTCTCTCTCCTTGGTTATCTTTAGGAGTCTTCTCATCTGAAGGAGCAAAGACTTTACTTCGAAAATCTCCACAACCGATAGAACGCTATTTTCACTTCTTTCTATGGTTCCTGTGGAATCCTTTAGCTCCATGTAGATTTCTTGAATCTTGTCCTTTAGCATCGGATAAGCTTTGATGAAATCCACTATATCCTGAATCCTGTCAAGCTCCTCATTCAGCAGCTGTTCATCTCCGGGATAAAACGGCCTCGTAGCTTTTAGTTTTTTCTTTCCGAAGGGTGAGATTACATCGAGCTTCAGCATCACATAATCGAGACCTGTCTCAGCCTTGGTCTTCAGATTTGCTAATCTTTTGTTTGCTCCGTTTTGCATATCTACATCCTCACATCAATCACCGGAATATCTGGGATAGCTTCCTTCATCGCCTCTAATAGGCTTCTGTTATCAAAGGTATATCCCGCCGGTGCCCATGGATTGACAGTTATAAGGGCGATTTCTATCTTATTTAGGACAGATACCCTAAAGCCCCTCTTTCGGAGCTTTCCCCAATCCATAGGATTTATGAATATCTTAGTCGGATCCTTGAGAACGAATCTGACCTGTTTTAGCTTCTTTGTGCTTATATCTGAAATTACGCTGTTTGTAAAAGCACCTGGGATGAAGACAAACTCGGTATCCTCTTCGATTGCCTCGTCTATGTGTCTAGCTGCCCCAAGTCCAGTGAGAAGGTCAAGCTTCTTAACCTCTCCGCTCTTACTTATGGTCATAATCTTGTCTTCGTGTTTATAAGATTCTATCGCATCCCTGTAAATTCCATCCTCAAGCTCATCTATTGAGTAGAGGTTTACAACATGCGCGGTTTCCTCGACAACCTTGTTCATCTTTCTTGAGATGACAGCTCCTGTCGCAAGGATTATCGCATCCGAAGTATCCGGAGATGCTATTGTTTTTCTGTCGATTGCGCCATCTATCAAAACCATATCGCAGCCTTCATTTAGCATATCCTGACAAAGCATTTTCTGCTCAGCATTGATAACAGGTCCTGCGACCTGAACGTATCCTGCGGATTTTACCCTGCAAATCAAAAGGGTTCCTATCGCTGTTGAATACTTGGTTTCTTTGACTACCTCTAGTCCGGCGTCTGACATGTCGTATAAGAACGACGGTACTGCCACGAGCGTATCCTCATCGAGGTAAACTCTAGGCTTTTCGGTTCCGGTTACAAGGTCCTCAGTCTCTCCGTCACGTCCGGTCGACGTAATACCCAGCATGACTCCCTCGTCCATCGCCTCTTCAATCAGGTAATTGAGGGCAGTGGTCTTGCCTGCATTTTTGGACATTCCCACTATGGATAAAGTCTTATATTTTTGTGATAAGTCATATATCAATCCCATATCAATTCCTTAATATCTAATGTATGGGGGACCGAAGCCCCCCATATTAAATTTAACATATTGCGAGAACTAGTGCTTGTTTCTCTCGTGTCTTGCAAGGTTAGCAGGCTCCATTGACTTAATCTGTAAGCCTTCTCCAAGTGCTGATACACCTGAAACCTTGATACCTTCCTTACCGTTTCTGTAGTTGAAGTTGCACTTAACCTCTGGCAAGCGTGGCTGTGTATAAGTTGTGATAACACCCTCGTAGTTTCTGAGAATGATCTTATCAGGTGTCTCTGAAATTACGTACTGTGGCATTACTGGAGTCTTACCACCACCGCCTGGAGCGTCGATTACGAATGTTGGAACGCAGTATCCTGAAGTATGTCCTCTTAGACCTTCCATGATCTCAAGTCCCTTAGCCATTGTTGTTCTGAAGTGCTCGATACCAACTGATAGGTCGCAGATGTAGATGTAGTAAGGTCTTACTCTGTTCAAAACTAGCTCGTGAACAAGGTCCATCATGATTGACTTATCGTCGTTGATACCTCTTAGGAGTACGCTCTGGTTTCCTAGTGGAACACCTGCGTCAGCAAGCTTTCTCAAAGCTTCCTTAGCGTCAGCTGTGATTTCCTGTGGGTGGTTGAAGTGTGTGTTTAGCCAGATTGGGTGATATTTCTTAAGCATGTTTACGAGCTTGTCTGTTATTCTCATTGGCATAACAACTGGTGTTCTTGAACCAATTCTAACAATCTCAACATGGTCAATCTTTCTAAGTTCGCTGATGATGTATTCTAGGGTATCATCCTCAACAAGAAGAGCATCTCCACCTGATAGAAGTACGTCTCTAACTTCTGGAGTCTTCTTGATGTATGCAATACATGCATCTATATCTTCTCTTGATCTAGCACCGTCAGTTTCACCTGCAAGTCTTCTTCTTGTGCAGTGTCTGCAGTACATTGAGCACTGGTCTGTGATGAGGAATAGAACTCTGTCTGGATATCTGTGTGTTAGTCCAGGAGCTGGTGAGTCTGCGTCCTCGTGAAGTGGGTCAGCATCGTCAGCAGGTGATCTGTGCATCTCCAAAAGTGTTGGAACAGCCTGCATTCTTACTGGGTCTGTTGGATCGTCTGGATCCATGATTGAAGCGTAGTAAGGTGTGATACCAACTCTGAAACCGCCGATAACCTTCTCGATCTCAGCTCTTTCCTTCTCTGTTAGGTTAACAACCTTAGCGATATCTTCTACTGTTGAGAGTCTGTGTGAAACCTGCCAGTGCCAGTCGTTCCACTGCTCTTCTGTTACATCCTTAAATAATGGAATATCTTTCCAATTTCTAAGTGCCATGATTTTCTCCTTTTCATTCATAGGTTAGCCTGTGAAATTTTTAATCCGAGATGGAGTAGTCATCACCCCACCTCGCAATAGTCATTTTGGGTCTATCAAAGCTTGATAACACTTTGATAGGATTGATAGTATTCTATAAGTACTTGTTTGCTATTAAGCGTACATCTCGTTGAATAGCTTTCTTAGTCCTTCGTGCTCTCTTAGAACCTGAAGTGTGATCTCAGCGTGTCCAGCTGTGTAGCCGTTACCGATGATCATGTCAACGTCCTTACCAACACCCTCAGCACCAAGAGCAGCCTTAGTGAAGCTTGTTGCCATTGAGAAGAAGTAAACTAGACCCTTGTCCTTTGTGCAAAGGATTGAAGCCATCTCTGTGTTTTCGATGTTTACACAGTTGATAACAAGGTCACAAAGCTCTCCATTTGTAAGCTCCATAACCTTCTCGTACATTCCAACTGCATCTGTAGCATCGTGGTGGAAGTATGCATCAGCTAGGTCTAGCTCACGAGCTCTATCCTCTGATCTCTGTGATCCAGCAGCGCAGATAACCTGACCTGTAACACCAGCTCTCTTCTTTGCCTCGTATAGGCACATTAGACCTGACTTACCGCCGCCACCGATAACTAGAACCTTCATTCCTGGCTTTACTAGCTTAGCAGCCTGTGCTGGAGCACCAGCAACGTCAAGAGCGGAAAGAGCAAGTCCTTCTGGCATATCCTCAGGTAGCTTAGCGTAGATGCCGCTCTGGAATAGGATAGCGTGTCCCTTGATGTCAACCTGGTCGATAGCTGGTCTCATAGCTACGATCTCGTCGATTACAAGTGGTGTAAGTGAAAGTGAAACTAGTGTAGCAATCTTATCGCCAACCTTTAGGTCACCCTTCCACTCTGGTCCGATTTCTTCTACTGTTCCGATAAGCATTCCGCCTGAACCTGTCCATGGGTTCTTGTGCTTACCAGCCTTAGCAACGATACCAAGCATTGTTTCCTTTATCTTCTCGATATCTTCAGCAGTTAGATCATCTCCAGGCTTCTTTCCACAAGCGTGGTCACAAATTGATGTAAATGAAGCTGAGTCGATGTTTAGTGTCTGAACATTGATCTTAACTTCGTTGTCATAGATCTCCATATCGTTATCTATAACGTCAGCTGGCTGTGGTAGAACACCCTTTGGTGAAATTACTCTGTGAGTACCGTATGGATTACCCTTTTTCATATTAGCTTCCTCCTAAAAATTATAAAAATTTTAACTAACTTAATTTGGCGTATATAATGTAATATACATTCTCCATATATTATAAATCAGTCTCTATTTTTTTCTATATGCTTGACTGCGTGTATACAAGGATTTAACAAAAAAATAACAAGCGAATTAATTTCGGTTCGCATAAAATAGTGTGCGAACCATTTTATAATCATTTTTAATTAACGCTCGTTATTTTCTTGATTAGTAAGTTTAATTATTCCGTGTGTAGTTATATGTTGTATTTGTTTTTCTTGCGAACGAGCTGAGTCTGACTTATGCCTATCGCCTTTGCTGCCTTACGAGTTGACCCATATTTTTCTATGGCATGCTTGATTATATTCTTTTCAAAATTCTCGACCATAACCTGCATGTTGACCTCTTCCACTGCCATGCTCTCCTCACCTGAGTTCATTACATTCATATCAAAGACATCTGCGTGAAGCTCCCTCATGACGTCAAGCAGAGTTATCTCTTCACTTCTTGCTGCAATCATAAGCCTCTGAACTATGTTCTCAAGTTCCCTAGTGTTACCCGGCCACTCGCACTGTCCGAGGTAGTCAAGAGCATCTGTGTTTATAGCTCTTTTGATAGAAAAAACCTTGCCGTAGGCATCGAGGAAATGCTCGACCAAAACAGGAATATCCGAAGGTCTATCCCTCAAAGCTGGAACCCTAATTCTAACAACATTTAGTCTATAATACAGGTCTCTTCTAAATCCACCTGCGTCTATCAAATCCTCTAGCTCTCTGTTGCTTGCAGAAATGATTCTTACATTGAACTTAATCGGTTCCTGACCTCCGACTCTGAAGAACTCTCCATCCTGTATTACCCTCAAAAGTTTAGCCTGCATATCAGGTGGCAAATCGGCGATTTCATCGAGGAAAAGCGAGCCGTTGTCCGCAAACTCAAAGAATCCCTTTTTGCTCGTCTCAAGGCCTTTTGATTCGTCCTTCTCGACTCCGAAAAACTCAGCCTCAAGCATGGATGGTGCAATCGAAGCACAGTTCACTTTGATAAACGGCTGCATCTTTCTGTTGCTGTTCTTGTGAATTAGATTAGCAACCTTTTCCTTGCCGACACCAGTTTCTCCGGTAATCAAAACATTACAGTCGTACTTCGCAACGGTGAGCACCTCATCGATGACAACCGACATCGCATGACTCGTAAATACGAAGTCCTCCATTATGGTTTGGTTTACACCGCTAGCGTTCACGAATCTGCTCTTGGCTCCACCATAGGAAGAATCATCCTTTAGTCTGATGGTCGTCTCCTCTGCATTCTCTATATATGGTGCTAAGTCTTTTACAATCTCAATATCGAACTTGTCGTAAGCCTCGAGGTAACCATCTGCGCACCTTATGTCTAGCTGTCTGGATATCGCTTCTGTTATATATAGGGCGATGTTGTAGTTATTTATCAGGTTTGCGAAGATGACCGTTCCTCCACTCTTTGTTGCAAGAATGTTGATTGTCTCTGCACCCTGAATATCCGCGCAGTTGACCGAAAGATCAAAGGCAGAATCGCCGTCGATATCAGCTATGCACTCAAGCGGCTTGAGGATATCCACATAGTGGACCTCTGTGAAAACCTTCTTAATAAGCTGGTTGATTCCCTCTCCCTTGAGCACCATATCCGTCTTGTGATCTAGCAGACAGATAACCTCTGCATCTTCTCTTGCTACCTTGCGTATCGCAAAGCCAAAAAGAAGATTTGATAGAAGGTTATTACCAACAACGAGGAACTTTCTCTTGCCGACAGCTGTACTGCTTATTCTGTAGATTGTTCCAGATTCGTTGAAGGTGAACATCAAAAGCTTTAGCGGCAGCCCCTGAGGCCTTCTTATTATCGGCACATCATTTGGCAAAATGCAGTAGCCCTCTGCCTCTATCTGTCCGAAGGACTTATCTATGGAAGTAATCTTATCTATATATAGCGGAAGTGATGTCAGCGAAGCATTACATATAACCTCGTCACCAACCTTAAATCCCTTGAGATTTTCGTGTTCAGACCCTATCTCACTGACCACGCCGTAAAGCATTCCGCCTGTGTCTGTAACAGGATTGTGGAGCTTACCCCTTCGGATAACTATGTCCATTATCTTCTGCTTAATCTTTTGATCGTTGTCGTTTGCCTCAAGGCAGATTTCCTTAAAGCTGGTTCCCTCTATATGAATTCTCCTGATATCTATACGAATCTCATCAGGAAATATATTGTGGTTATTGTCAAGCTGCCAAGCCGAAGTTGGAAGCACATGCTTTGGCTCTAGAACTCTATTGATGCCATAATTGTTATTCATTTAATGTTCACTCCATTTTTCGAACCTTTTTCGGTTCATTTTGCTTATTTCCAATATTAACGCATTAAGTGCCTTTTTGCAACCGTTTTTGTGTGGACAGCCTCGCCGCCTAAAGCTATAATTTATTTATAAAGTATTATCAATGACGTATATATGCAAAAGGAGAACAGTAATGGAAGAGAAAATCACTTCAATGATTAGAGTTAGAATGTCAGCAAAGGACGCTCATTACGGCGGAAACCTTGTAGACGGAGCTCACATGGTACACCTATTTGGCGATGTTGCTACAGAGCTTCTTATCAAGTGTGACGGAGACGAAGGTCTTTTCTGCGCTTACGATAACGTTGAATTCCTTGCTCCAACATATGCAGGTGACTATATCGAAGCAGTTGGTGAAATCACAAAGATTGGAAACACATCAAGAAAGATGTCATTTGAAGCTCGTAAGGTAATCGTAGCTAGAACAGACATCAATGCTTCAGCAGCAGACTTCCTTGAGGAGCCAATCGTTGTAGCTAGAGCTACAGGAACTTGCGTAACACCAAAGGAAAGCAAGAGAAAGTAGTTAAATACAGATTTCAATAAAAGCTAAGGCACCGAACTTCGGTGCCTTTTTGTTATAGTTTTATGATGCTGAATAGGATTTACTTTGATAAGATATACTACTCATTACAATATCTCTTCTATTCTCCAACAGAAACTGCTGTAATACTCACGTAATCCTTGCCTTCTAACGAATATTCTATTTCGAAAATGCAAAACCAAATGCTATCGCCTGTGTCTTCAGGGTTATCACTGCCCGTTTCTTCCTCTTCAGCTTGGAAGGTCAGCTTGTCTCTTGGGATAAAATCTGAGAGATACATGCTGAGATTTCCTGTTTTGTGGTCAAAGTCATATGCTACCCCAATGTCCTGTCTTTTCTTAGGGGAAACAGGCATCCCATCTGCTGTATAAAGGTTAATCTTCTGGATCTCGGGTACTAAATTCTTGGAGTCTTTATCTTTAAAGCTTATTTTTATATAGGAATCTTTCTTGTTCTTTATGGATACAAAAGGAACATCTCCCTCTACCTTTCCACAGGTAGAGCTTCTGATTTTCATTTGCTTTGATTCCGAGAAGGATGAAAATTTTTCTGCATCGTAGGTCTTTATGAATGGTGATGCCGTTTCCTTAGAAGTTTCAACGTTTAGCTTGATATCCGTTTCATTTGTGATGCGGTCTTTATCGGCTGTTGGCCTATATGCCATATGTAAGACGGCAAAGACTATCGCAGCGATACCGATTAATACGACAAAAGCAATAAGTAATTTTTTCCCAAAAAGCATAGATTTTGTTGACATAATAATACCTCCTACATTTAATAATCACGTATATTATTTAGATTATTACACACAACATCATAACTATAGTCACTGCTAAATACTTCTTCATTTGTTCACCATATTTATTTTAATTCTATGTTCAACTTGATTTTGCAATTTGCGGAAACAGTACTATTTAAAGTCAATTAATTATGCTAATTATCTTTACGATTCTCTTCCCACCTCTCTATATCTTCTTTGGTCCAATATTTTATCTCGGCATTAGTTTCACCTATTATCTCGGTTCCTTCATCAACTTCGATTCTTCTTAGTTTAGGATTTCTTGATACATCTAACGCTTTCACATTAGTGTTATACACTTCTACTATTTCAAGGTTAGGATTATTTGATATATCAAGTTCTTCAAGAGGTCCATTAATGTAATCAAAATACTTAAGCTTTTTCACTGAATTTAAATCAAGTTCTTTTACAGATGTGTTATATAGACTTATTGTTCTACAATTTTCATTAAAAATAATTTCTCCCAATCCTTTTGAACTATTGAGAATTACATATTTGAGTTTTTTGTTTTTACTAAAATCTAGTTTTTTTAACTTTGAATTTGCCCCTTCTTCAAATAGCTTTATTTTAAAAAATTCTAGTTCGGACACATTGCTTACATCTATAGAATTAATTTTTGAATAATATGGACTATAAAGATAGATGTTCCGTATGACATTATCTCCCACCTTTTCAGGAACAACAATATCAGGACCGGTTTTTTCTATGTCTATCATTGTAAGACGGTTGTCCTTATCTACAAAGAATCTGTCCTTATCCGTAGTAATTAAATTACAGCTACTTAATGCTACCACTATAACACACAACAGCATAACTATAGTCACAGCTAAATGTTTCTTCATTTGTTCCTCCATATTTATTTTAACTCTATATTCAACTTGATTTTTTATCAGCAAAAATAGTATTATTAAAGCTAGTTGTTCTTACGCAGTTCTTCCAATTTCTCTATATCTTCTTTAGTCCAATATTTTATCTCGGCATTAGTTTCACCTATTATCTCGGTTCCTTCGTCAACTTCAATGAATTTTAACTTGGGGTTATTGGATACATCTAAAACTTTCAGATTGGTGTTATATGTTCGCACGGCTCCAAGATTTGGATTATTTGATATATCGAGCTCTTCGAGAGGAATCCCATAAAATTTAATACTTTTGAGTTTTTTCAACTTCTTTATATCGACAGTCTTTATATTGGCGTTTTTTATCCACACTTGATCAAGATTAGTATTATTGGAAAGATCAATACTTTCAAGCGGTCCGTTCCAATATGCGAAATCCTCAAGTTTTTTTAATAATTTAAAATCAAGTTCTTTTACCGATGTGTTATATAGATCTATTGACTTACAGTCTTCATTAAAAGTAATTTCTTCCAATGCTTTAGCTTTATTGATAGTTACATGTCTAAGCTTTTTATTTTTACTGAAATCAAGCCTTTTGAGCTTTGAATAACTGCCGCCCCCCCAAAGTTCTAATGTGAAATATTCTAACTCGGATACATTGCTTACATCTATCGAATCAATCTTTGAAAAATATGAGCCTTCAAGATAGATTGTACGTATTACATTATCACCAACCTTTTCAGGAACAACAATATCAGGACCGGTTTTTTCTATATCTATCATTGTAAGATAGTTATCCTCATATACAAAGAACCTATCCTTATCCGTGGTAATTAAATCACAACCGTCTAGTATTATCATTAGGACACAAGACAATATGATTGCAGTCACTGCTAAATATCTACTCTTCATTTTCTCCTCTATGTTATTTTAACTCTATATTCAACTTGATTTTGCAATTTGCGGAAACAGTATTACTCAAAGCTAATTAATTTTGCTAATTATCTTTACTCTTCTCTTCCAGCCTCTCTATATCTTCTTTAGTCCAATATTTTATCTCGGCATTAGTTTCACCTATTATCTCGGTTCCTTCGTCAACTTCAATGAATTTTAACTTGGGGTTATTGGATACATCTAAAACTTTCAGATTGGTGTTATATGTTCGCACGGCTCTAAGATTGGGATTATTTGATATATCAAGTTCTTCGAGAGGAACCCCATAAAATATAATACTTTCGAGTTTTTTCAACATTTTTATATCGACAGTCTTTATATTGGCGTTTTCTATCCACACTTGATCAAGATTAGTATTATTGGAAAGATCAATACTTTCAAGAGGACCATTAAAATAATCGAAATATTCGAGTTTTTTCATAGATTTTAAGTCAAGTTCTTTTACCGATGTGTTATATAGACCTATTGCCTCACAGTCTTCATTAAAAGTAATTTCTTCCAATGCTTTAGTTTTATTGACAGTTACATCTCTAAGCTTTTTATTTTTACTGAAATCAAGCCTTTTGAGTTTTGAGTAATTACTATCATACAAAAGATTTAACTTGAAAAACTCCAACTCAGATACATTACTTACATCTATCGAATTAATTTTTGAATAATATGGATCATAAAGATAGATTTTCCGTATGACATTATCACCAACCTTTTCAGGAACAACAATATCAGGACCTGTTTTTTCTATGTCTATCATCTTAAGACGGTTGTCCTCATCTACATAGAACCTGTCCTTATCCGTAGTAATTAAATTACAGCTACTTAATGCTACCAATATAACACACGACAGCATAACTATAGTCACCGCTAAATATTTTTTATTCATTTTCTACTCCGTATTACTTTTACTCTTTTGTTCTTTTATTATCATATGCAGATTCTAAATTATCTAAATTTGTGCATATTTTTCCTTTGTATGTGTATGGGGTTTTGGGTCCCATTTTATCATTAAGTGCATTAAGTTGCCCACTTACACTCTCAGGATTATAGTATACATCTGTCATCTTTATCGGCTTCATTTTATAGTATTTGAATACCTTGTTGTAAAAAACGAGTCTATCGGTTGTCTCATTTGTTGGATACATTTTATAAATAAGTTCACCTGTCTTTGTCCCCGGATTCGCTATCGAAGCTCTTAATTTTAGTTTCTGTGCCATAATACCTATTCCATCGGACTTGATGCCGAAATCTTCATTTTTACTAGGCATATCTACTATTTCAATACCCAAATCAGCTAGCCCATATGCAGCTTGCACTCCCACTGGTATCCCCGGGCATGCGACGTTTGCTCCAATCTCCACTGCTGCTTTACATATAACTACTGCATAATCCCCTCCATCCTTTCGCATCAAATTCTTTAAATATTCATTCTTTAACGCGCCTACTTTATCCGTTGTTGATGAAATCATTGTGGATACTTTAATCGTTGTATACGACTCTCTAAGTTCCATTGGTTTCGCATGATTGTGATCTGCTCTTCTATGTTGTCTATATTCATAATGATAACGACCATCTTTGAGTGAAATTTTTCCTGTTTCATATATATAATCTATAGTAAGTGCCGTATTCATCATTGTGCATCTTTCGAGAATACTTGAATCTACAAGTTCAGCGCTTTCCATGCAATATACCCTCGTTGCAACATCCATAGTTGCTGCAAGCTCATATGCACTGTCTTTCAACACCATTACCTCGTTAATTGTCTTCCTATAAGCATGCTTAATAACCTTATTCAGGTCATCAGGTTTTGCCTTAAGGATTAGGAATTTTACATATTCTTGGTACGCTTTAAATTCTGCTGGTGTCATTTCAGCAACAGATAAATTGGAAAACTTTTCTACGAAATCTTCGTTAAGCCTTCCCTTGGTCAGCATCTCTTTATTGTATTTGTCAAACAACTGCTTTTCCATATCAGCAGCCCATACAGGTAACTCTTGGAACCTAAATCCGTTTTTTCCCGATCCTTTAAGTTCTGCAATGCACCTACCTATCTTTGTCATAGCAGCTTTTTCCGCTAAAAACAGTTCATTTGTTTTTCTTTCTATCTCATCAATCTTTTCTAACTTACTATTCATTATAGCGATAATCTTTTCTGCCCTTGTCTTTATATAAGCATTTCTATTAATCTGCAATCCGCAATAACTAGCAATAATAGGACAAAGTTCAAGTTGCATCTGCTTATGCCTATATTCTTCAATTCTCTTAGCACATCTTGCCTTTATTCCTTCTTGCTCATATATAATGCTGTTAATGATGTCTTCATTGAGCTTCTCATCTCCTACACTCATTATCATGGTATCGCAAGCCTTGGATATGTTCTCAGCAGTAATTATAAACATATCCATCAGTGTTTCATAGCAATATAGTTGGTTTAATACCGCCTTCCCCGTCATGCCCTTTAGTTTAGGCGATCCAAAGGAATATCTGGCAATGGTAGACTTTGCTTTCTTGTAATAAGAACTATATTCATCGACATTACTTTTTATTTCGTTCATGCTCGTTCGAATTGAATGTGGATTAACAATTCTTCCCATTGTCATTTTCTCCTTCACTTTCCCCTATTTTCTTACGCAGTTGTTTTATTTCACCGCTTAGCGAATCCATTAACTTTTCATGACCTTGTTTTTCGACAATAAGTAGTTCACGCTGCTCACTTAGGATACCTCTTAAGCTATTATCAGAATACAAATAATCAATTTGTCCCTCTACTTCGTAAATATCCTTTCTTCTTTCAAATTCTTCCTCAAAATAGTCCGCATCCAATTTTTTATGAATACTTTTCAAAATTTCCAAAATTTGATTGTCATACTTATCTCTATAACCCATCATTTTTCTCCATTTAATCTGTCCACGAATCAAGATTACTTCTTGCTGAAAAGCTGTGCTACTTTATCATCAAAGTCATTAAATGCATTATATGAACGTTCAATTTTCTCTGTATCATTTTTTAACGCCATATTCATATCTTTTATCACATTAACGCAAACATCATAGCACTCCGTGCTGTTCGTATTTCCTGCTATCGTAGTTTCCGTATCTTTTTCGGCAAGCTCCTTTATATCCATTTTTGCGGAAGAAACATCATTTTTGAGGTTTATAATTAATGCGCTTTCAATTACTATTTCTTTACTATCCATACGCTCTCCTTTACATAAGCGGAATTTTAACCATTGTTACAACACCGTTTTCATACATATATGCCATTCCACGTTCTTTTCCCAGTTCGTTTTTCCTGATATTGAAAATTTGTTGGGATTGTGGATCTCCTAACACAACCCCGCTTTGCGAATTATCTCTCAACGCCTTTGATACTACGTCAAATCCCTTGAGTTTATTCGATGCTGAGGATGCGAATATCTGTATTTGCGTTACAATTCCTCGTCTAAGAAGCATACCATACTTAGTTCCATCATTTCCAAGTGCTTCAACAAAAGCATCTACATCTTCAATTATAAGTGATAATGGCTCAAGAGACATATAAAAATCTTTCATCTTTAAATCACCGGTATATTTGTCATATGATTCTTCTCTGATTTTTATTAATTCTTCAAATTCTGATATAAAATCTTCAATTCCACCTGAAGGATCCGCATATATTACATTCTTATGTTTCTCATAATCATCCATGTCTCTTGTTCTTGAATCAAATAAGAAAATCCTGCCGTCACCCAGCTGTGATAGAATAACTCTTATGGTATTCGTCTTACCTGATTGAGGAACTCCCAAAATAAGATGTATCTGAGATTTATAATCGAGATAGTACGGCATTACTTTCTCACTGTCGAGTCCTATTGCAATTCTCCTATCCCCATCTTTCTTGTCATATATAATATTTTCAAGTCGTACCTCATCAGGCAAAATTGAGATACGTTTTGCTTCTATACCATCATTGGACTCCTTGATTATCTCTATCAGCCTTTGCAACTCAATAGTATATTCTATATTGCTATTGCACTCACAAGGCATATATTCCTGCATCAGATATACATTATCTCTGCTCACAAGCGCTCTTCCTTTAATATCAGATAATTTGTAATCACTTCGTCCTATAAGGGAAGTCACTTCACTTGAGTCAGACATGAAATTGCAAATCCTCGCACCAAAATTATTCAGCACGGCATACTTCATCGCATTTGCTCTTGTTGCAGTTACAAGTGTATATATTCCTAAGCCAACCCCATCTCTCGTAAGCTGCGTAAAGAAATTCTCAAGCTCATAATCAATCTCCTTGACTACATCATAATTATCAACTATTACAAGTATTGCAGGAAGCGTTTCGTAAAGTGCAGCATTGTACATTTCAAGAGATGTTGCATTAGCCCTCGCGAACTTCCGCTTTCTTTCCGATATTTCAGCTGTCAGCAAATTTCGCAACTTCCTGAATTTCTCTTCATCATCAAATGAAATGTAATCGGCTACCTGTGGAAGTTCTTTAAGCCTGAATAAAGCTGAGTTACCGAAATCGATTATATACATATTGAGTGCTGCCGGAGAGTTATTCGATGCAAGCGACAAAATTGCATTAGTTGCAGCAGTTGACTTTCCGACCTTTGATGTCCCGAATATCGCCATATTTCCTGCTTTTGAAAAATCATGGAAATATATCTCCTGTAGCTGCCTGTCAGGCATGTCGATTATTCCGACGGCATAAGACATATCTGGCACTTCACAGGTAACACCTTTACGAATTTCCGGATTTACTATCTGCTCAGGCAACGGAGGAAACCACGGCTTAGCGACAGCCTTGCACGGTGTATCCTCATATATATTCTTAATATGCTTTACAACTGCATCAAGCTGTGTCAATTTATTAGTGTCATTTGACTCACCGGCACTCAGATCCTCATTTATGAGCATCCCCTGACCGAGCTCATTCAGTACAAAAATTCTATCATCGACTTCGTTCTTCTCCGCGTCCCTGCTGTATGCACCTCCACTATATGCTGACTGGAAAAGTTCATATATCTCATTGTTTCCTACCTGAAGATATGCGCGACCCGGCTGAGTGATATTGGCCGCATCACCACTGCGTAAAAGTTCTCGGCTGTCAGCCTCGTTCTGTACCTTTAGACAGAGCTTAAATCTGGAGTTACTCCAGATCTGATCGTCCACTATGCCTGACGGCTTTTGCGTAGCAAGAATTAGGTGCACTCCGAGACTTCGGCCAACTCTTGCTGTCGATACAAGTTCTGCCATAAATTCCGGTTGCTCCTTCTTTAACTCCGCAAACTCATCGGATATTATAAATAAATGAGGCATCGGTTCTGTTGCCTGCCCTGCCCTAAATTTTTCCGAATATTTGTTTATGCTGTTCACACCGTTTTGATTGAAGACATCCTGGCGCCTCTTAAGCTCACTCTTGATCGAAGCAAGAGCTCTCATACTTTCTGTTCCGTCAAGATTTGTAATCGTTCCAAGAAGATGTGGCAGTTCCTTGAACAAATTCGCCATTCCACCGCCTTTGTAGTCTATCAGAAGAAACCCTACATCGTACGGATGAAAATTACAAGCAAGGGATAGTATATATGACTGCAATATCTCTGACTTTCCCGAACCTGTCGTTCCTGCGACAAGACCATGAGGGCCGTGAGCTTTTTCATGAAGATCAAGGTTTACTATGTCGCCTTTACCTCGGACTCCAAGCGGAACAGATAGTGACTTGTGTGTTGCATTTCTATTCCACAGCTCCTTGATATGAATTTCTTCTGGTGATTTCACTCCGTATAGGTCAAGAAAGAATATGTTCTCCGGAATCTGCGTAGTTACTCCCTTATTATGAATAATCGGGTTTAAGCGTCTTGCAAATGTCTCGTAGTTAATCTCGTCAACGTCAAATTTGAGTTTCTTGTTTGCAAGATTTCCCTCAGTCATGAGGATACTTCCCTCATCTTTTGCTTCAATATTAAGAACCGTCTTTACGTTCTCAGGTAAATTGTTCTCAATTTGGGTCATATATATCAGTGAAAATCCCAGTTCAACACCCTCCTCATTAAGGTGCTCCATTATATTGTGATTTATTATAAGTTTAGACTCATCAATCAAGAACACATAATGGGGAATGTATCTTGTTTCTTTTTTCGACTCATCTCGTGTTATGCTCCTTGCCTTTAATTCTCTTGTTATATGACCGAGAACCTGATCACGTTGATTCTCGCCGGAAATTACGCCAGATACATTTATGTCCTTGATATCGGTATGTGGAAGCCAACGCATCCATTCATATTCATCTTTACTGTCCTCACCGATTATCGGTACAATGCAAACATCGTGATAACTATGAAAAAAAGCTATTTGAGTTACAATATTCCTTAATCTTGCCCTGCAGTAATCTGGTCTGCCTACTATCCCGAGATGAGATTTCTTTAGATCAACAACATAAGGGATATCCTTTACAATTTTAAAATTTCCGTATACTGCAAGCATCTCTTTATATAGATCATCACCTGCTCTTCCATATACTTCATCATCACATTCGATCTTAAAGCTTGGGGCACAAGGCGCAGTTCCAATGGATATACTTAGAAAATCATCATCATTGAAGTTTCTCTCATATATCCTGTTAGTATAGTGGCTGACCTCATCCTCGATTTCTTTGAGTGAAAGGTTTTGATATCTCCTCGCCTCCTTAAATTCTTCCGTTCTGTCATAAAGTTCCTTGCGTTTAGCAAGCAGGTATTCCTTATATGATGCTGTGTTTTCTCTGTTTTCAGCGATTTTGTTTTTCTTGTCATCAAAATACGTAATGGTTGTGACTATCATCGTTGCCCCGGTTGCAGCAACCATAACAAGCATGAATAATCCTCGGTTCATGAACATACTCATAAGCACTGTGGCGATTATCATAACACAGCTGGGGAGTATCCTTTTTACAAGCTCTCCTTTTCTCTGTTTTTCACGTTTATCGGGAGTCTTAATTTGAACCTTTGCATATGGCTCGGTCTTGACGATTCTCGGTGAACGTTTATATATAGGATATTCATCAAACCTATCCGGTTTTTTTATATATGATACAAAATCGGTTTCAAATGTATTACCACATATTCCACATATTTCTAACCATCCGTCATGATAAATTATTTCGGTTGTGCCGATGAGGATCTTGTCACCAGATACTAATTCAGCATTAACCTTCTTTATCCCATTAATAAAAATATAATCATCGGATTTAAGATTTTTACCAATAATTATTACATCTGGGGTCTTTGACATTAATCTGAGCATGCATGAATTATCATTGCCAATTTTAATTATTTCTCTTCCTAAGGTAGAAACCGCTTCATATCTTGTAGGTAGAAATAGCTGCGTCCTTCCCTCGGCATCTATTTTATAAGAGAAAACATCGACACTATCTTCATTTGAATGAATTAGATGTTCTGTATATTTATCATTTTCAAATAGTAAAATTCTATAGTCCATTGTTCCTTCCTATTTAAGTAACTTCGGTTCATCATCACTATTATTTTGAGGATGTGCATCTTCATTCGAAGCTGATTTTTCGTTAGATTTCCTCTCTATATCATTATCTTTTTTAATTGAATTACTATCATTTGTTAAGCCATACCGTTCTTCATTTACTGACTTAAGTAGTTTTTTTATTTTCTCGTCCAATGCATTTAATGTTTCTGTTTTCTTTGAACCTGTCATTGATGCATCCTTGCTCACCTGTGCTTTTCTCTGAGCAAGTGCAAAGATACGATGCTCATTATCGCCAAATTTTTGAGCGTAGTCATCCGCAGTAATATAGTCATGTCTTCCAATCATGACCCAATAGTTTAGATAATCTTTATTTGTTCTGTATTGGTCAATTGCCTTCAGCACATTCTCTTTCTGAGTTGACGTAAGTCCACTACTTTTTACTGCAGATACTGCTGCCATATATCTCGTAGAATTTGACATGTCAGTCTCATTGAGAGATTTCAAAGATTTTCCTACAGAACCGTAATCATTTGCGAAATACTGCTCAGTAGCTGTCATTATTCTATCATTTATTTTCCCTTTTATAAAATGTTCATAGCCAAAAAGAAAAATGGAAATAACCATAATTATGCACACTATGGGTAGTAATCTTTTATTTCTTATTATGTCATTTTTTTTAATCACGACAAAATTCTCGTTCTCATATTCACGTTCATTCTCTATGGCTTCGAGAATTATCTCACGCACTTCGGATGCAGATTTTGCCATAAACACTTTGTATAATATATCGCTTTGTAAAAATAAATCTGCACCACCTCTTAAAAAGTCTTCATACGAATGTTCAATGTCAAGTGTTGTACCTATCAATGCTTTATACTCATCAAGAAAATTATTATCCTTGATAGAGAATGTTCGATCTATAACATTCGGTCTAAAAGCCGCATCAATAAGAACGTTATTTGGATTTAAAGAAAACGAATATATAGGCGTGAGTTCTTCAAGCTCACCAGCTGCCAAAATAAAACCATATTTATCAATAAGACGCGCATTCCGTACACTGTCAAAAGTCTGAAAGTTTTCTGCGTCATACGTGAATATATAGTAGTCGTCGTCCGATGATATATTGCAATTAACTAGTCTTTTAGTTTTTATTACAAGTTGCTTTATTCCATCATCACCAACGGGATAATTAGTTTTTAAACACCTTATTTCAATTTTCTTTCTTTTTATCTTTTCATCCGAATTTATTTTTGAAGATTTTGAGACTTTACTTGTCTTTTTTCTATTCTTCATACTTCACCTATCTCCGTAATTTTATCTCCTGAAAAAATACCTTCTTCTTTGAATGTATTAAAAGTGCTTATAACACGCTCCTGTACAGTTGATCGCACAAACGACTTTGTTTTATATGGCAGATATCCATTTGTATTTAGTTCATTTATAACATCTGCTATAGTTCTATTTTCATCTGCTATCACACTTACTCTAATATCGCCTTGTTCTAAGGTTATGGTTATTCTCATATTTTTTCCTGTTCCATCTGATAACAACTGTTGACATAATACATGTCAAGATTATACATAATGCAATTTTTTTATATTTTTGGATAAAAAGATTATTTATTTCTTTGTTACTTTCGACTTCTACTCCTGTATCTACCTTATCGAATAAAGAAAACGATTTCAATGTATTGTCGACTTCTTTGTCATAATTTATTATTCCTTTCCATTCGCCGTTAAACAAGCCTGAAATAATTTGAACTTGCTCTTTTTCCTTGTTACTTTTGATTGTATGCATACTCACCATACTATCATTTGTAAATACCGCAAATCCATATTCGGCAAGTACATTTCCTTCCTTTTCGTTTTCTCCACTTATACTTTCTGGATTTATTATTAATTTGTTATCATTTGCATATATGCATGTAGGCATATATGAAATGAATATTAAAAAAATCAACACGATAAATAAAGCGATTTTGCATATTTTGCTTTTACTCCGTAATCTATAAATTACAATCATCATATTCCTTTTATAACAAAAATTCTTCGACATCCAAAGACGCCGAAGAATAACTAATCTTATTTGAACTGTCCTGCGATATTTGAATCTAGCTCCTGTGCAGCAGCTAAAGTTTGCTCTATCTGCCTTGCAATTGTTTCTACGAGTTCCCTTGTCTGATTAAGACCTGGTTTAAGACCAGCAAACTGCTCTACATATGCATTAGCAGCAGCACCTTCCCAACTATCTGGTAAACTGTTTATTACGTTCTGGATCTCACCTATTAGGTTTTCAAGATTATTACCGTAATTTCTTAGGTTTAATGACGCTTGTGATAGTCCTTCAGCGTTAAGTCTGATTTGTGACATATTCCCCTCCATAAACTTAGTTAATTAACTGTATTTTTTTCAACCAGCTTCACGGGCTGGATTAAAAACTTCATTACATCACTGCTGACTCTTCCGTTTACCTTTGCATTTGATAGCATCCCCTCAAATGCACTCAGCCTTGATCTTGTATCTTTACTATTTGTCTCAACAGTATTTATAAAAGCAGTAACAGATTCACCAAGTGTATCGTGGTCTTTCAAATTAGTTTCGTTCAGAATTTTAACAGTATCAGATACGAACTTACTATTCAAAGAATATGCCTCATCGAGTTTTGTTCGGTTTTCTTCTTGTATTTTATTAAATCTGCTTGATGTATCTTGTGCATCTTTAATGAATGCGTTTCTCACATTATCAATTTTGCTCTTATATGTGTTTGACCCCACCGACTCATCCATAGCTGATTTAATAAATTCATTAGGTGCTAATCGTGAGGATTGTAGTCTAAGTTTTTCTTGATATCCCGCAACAGCATCTTGGATTGAATTCTCAATTGATTTTATATCCTCTTTAGTAGGTAGAACCTCATCAAATGATATTGTAGGTGATTTCCCTTTGATTTTTTCACTAATTGCATTTAAAGCTTCTTTTTTGACTTTAAGATCATTCTTAGCATTGTCTATATTATGCAACTGTATATCTGTTGGATTCTGACTAATTAAATACTCATCCACCATTTCTTGATATTTTGTAACGGATGCTTCATAATCATCTACACTCTTTTGATATACCGATAAATCATTTAGATATATATCATATCTAGTATTGAAATCAGCTATAGAATCAGCATATTTGGTAATCAGTCTTAACATTTCTTTGACCTTGGATACGCTATCATCTACTGCCTTAATATCAATATCTATATTAATTTCATCGCTTATACTTTTATGTGCGGATGCATATGCCGTCTTAAATAAGTCATCAATTTCGTCTGCATAATTATTCCCACTATTTTGGTATGCATCCGTGTTTTGCTCTTTAAATTCCGGCATTTCCATTGGAATTGTTGGTTCCTTAAACTCAACTCTATAATTTCCTTCTGCAACTTTTCTTGCTGCAGCTAGGTTATTCCCATCATTATTGAAAACTTCTTTTATATTGTACTGACCAAGTTCAACCTCATCCATTAAGGCATTAATATATGCATATGAGAGTTTATTATTGAATGAATTATACACATCATAGATTTGGAAATATATATCATCAAATTTCTCTTTTTTACTAATACTATACTCAAGATTTATTGTCTGAGGATTTTTATAGTTAATGCTCAGTATACTTGAAGACAGATTTCCAGGAAAGACTATAATACCAGCATAGGTTCCATTTTTAAGGCCTTCTTCTGCGTCTATACTTGAAACTAGCTTAAAAGTTTTTTCGTCGAGAGTTTTAACAAATTCCTCAGAATAGTTTATTATTTTACCTGAATATTCCACTCCAACATCTTGATTAACAATTGCTATTGTTTGTTTTCTTGATGATGAATCTTCTACATTAGATTTTTTTGTAACTTTATTATTAGAACAACCTGCAAAAGCTACTACAAAAACTATTATCATTGTTAATAATATGACTAAAACTTTCTTATTTATCGTATTATCCTGAAGCATATTATCCATTTATGCTGGCATATATTATATGCCAATTTCTCCTTATATTGTTTATAAATCTTGTTTTAAATATAGAATTAATATCTATTTTCACAACAATTATCATATACATTAAAATATCTGTCAAGATTTATTTATATGGGAATAAACATTTTTCTCCAAATAGCTTTAAACCAGTTGATAAACCCCTTTTATTCACCCTACATTAAAACACCGAGTCAAAGTTACTAAACTCTGCTCGGTGGTTTGATTATCCTTGTAATTTATCTATCTCTTCTCTTGTCAGCTTACGGTAGTGGCCTAGTGAAAGCCTTCCGATTTTGATGTCTCCTATAGCTATGCGCTGAAGCTCCTGAACCTGGTTTCCGACAGCTGCAAACATCTTTCTGACCTGTCTATTCTTACCCTCGTGAATAGTAATATCCACGATAGTCGACTTAGGCAAATCTTTTACTATCTCAACTGAATCGGCTTTGACCTTATATCCTCCGATATCCACTCCGTTTATCAGACGGTGGCACTTTTGCTTTGATAGATATCCTGCAACATGTGCTCTATAGGTCTTGGGCAGCTCGTGCTTTGGATGCGCAAGCTTATAGGCAAATTCACCGTCGTTTGTGAGAATTATCATGCCCGAAGTGTTGTAGTCAAGCCTTCCCACAGGAAAGAGCCTCTCCTCAAAATCCGTCACCAGCTCCATGACCGTAGCTCGTCCGAGCTCATCGCTCACAGTCGTAACGTATCCGACAGGCTTGTTCAGAAGAATATATACTTTTTTTTGCTCTGTATCGATGGTTCTGCCGTTTACCGTGACCTTATCACCCTCGCAGACCTCGTAGCCTGGGCTAGTCAAAACAGCCCCGTTGACCTTGACATTTCCGTTAGTAATAAGCTCATCAGCCTTACGCCTACTGCAGATTCCTGCAGATGCTATATACTTATTTATTCTCATCTCTCTCCCTCTTTGTAAAGGTTTGATCAAAACCTGCTCGCTAGGTCTTGCTAAAGATCGCTGATGGCGATTTCCTTCATTATCGCGCATTCCATACGCTTCTTGAAGAGCTCGCAGCCGAACTCGTAAACACCTCTGATATCGCCGGAAGACTTAAAGCCATTAGCTGCACAGCCACCGCTACAATATAGCTTAGCCCAGCAATCACGGCAGTCCTCTCTAGCGTAGACATTGCACATTTTGAACTCATCCTTGATATCGTCTCTTTTGATTCCATCAAAGATATTGCCCATCAAATATTCAGGCTCACCAACAAACTGGTGACATGGATAGAGGTCTCCCTGAGGCGTCACCGCAAAGTACTCTGTACCCGATCCGCAGCCCGAAATCCTCTTATATATGCAAGGTCCATGGTTCAAATCTATCATATAGTGATAGAAGGTGAAATCCTTGCCCTGCTTGTGCATCTCAATCATTTCCTTAGCAAGCTTTTCATACTGTTCAAAAATCACAGGAAGGTCTTCATTACTAAGCGCAAACTCGCTATCAGGCTCACAGACGACAGGCTCAAGTGACAGCTCATCAAAGCCTAGATATAGCATCTGCTTGATATCCTCGGTAAAGTCCGTATTGTACTTGGTATAGGTTCCGCGAATGTAGTAGCCCTTGCCACCGCGTGACTCAACGAGCTTCTGAAACTTAGGCACTATGACATCATAGCTACCCTTGCCGTCTGCAGTCGTTCTCTCACGGTCATGGACTTCCTTACGTCCATCTAGGCTCAAAACAACATTATGACATTCCTTATTGGCAAACTCAATAACCTCATCGTTTATGCCCATGCCATTAGTCGTAAGCGTAAATCTAAAGTTCTTACCGTGTTCCTTCTCAATCGACCTTGCGTAAGCAACCGTGTCCTTAACTACATCAAAGTTAAGAAGCGGCTCCCCGCCAAAGAAATCGACCTCGAGATTGCGTCTTGAACCTGAGTTTTCTATCAAAAAGTCAATGGCCCTACGAGCAATTTCCTTGCTCATGAGAGCGCTCTTTCCCTTAAATCTTCCCTGTCCTGCAAAGCAGTATGAACATGTCAAATCACATGTATGCGCAACATGAAGACATAGTGCCTTGATGTCTGTATGTCTGTTTTTTAGAACGCTTGCCTTAGGCTCGTAGATGTCCTCGGTAAACAGCTTAACCGCTTTCTTTAGTGAAACAACATCTTCATAGGTCTCGATTACCTCAGCCTCTGTCACATCCTCAAGATGCCCGTAGTTCTTCATGATGTATTCTACGATCTCGCCCTTAGTCTTCTCACAAAAAAGACGGATGATGTCATAAGCAACATCATCCACCACATGTACTGCTCCGCTATAAACGTCGATTACAATGTTGTAACCATTTAGCTTATACTGATGTACCATACTAGTTCTTCTTCTCGCACTCCTGGTTAGCTACACCACATGAAGTCTTGCAAGCTGACTGGCATGATGTCTGGCACTCACCACAGCCGCCGTCCTTTAGGCTGTCCTTAAGATCTCTTGTCTCTATAGTCTTGATTCTCTTCATTATCGTACCTCTTTCGTAAAAAATCTGAATAAGTTCGCGTGTAAATCACCCATCAAAAGGTAAAATTACACACTGATATATTATCTTTTTGGGTCCAACTT
The DNA here is from genome assembly GCA_938049335.1 of uncultured Clostridia bacterium. Taxonomy (GTDB): domain Bacteria; phylum Bacillota; class Clostridia; order Peptostreptococcales; family Anaerovoracaceae; genus Eubacterium_B. The sequence continues at coordinate 155,576 of CALIYX010000009.1, forward strand.
GTCAAGCTACATAAAGCTCTAGGTCCCATCTGAAACGTATTTCTACTTTGTTGGCTTGTAGCTGCTCTTTAGCCCTACAATCTTATTGAATACCTTCTCATCTTCTGTGTTTAGCTTGCTATCTGCGATGTAGTATCCATGTCTAAAGAACTGGAAGCGTTCTCCCGCCTTTGCATCTGCAAGCGCTGGCTCTGCGTAGGCAATCTTCTCTACCTTAGATGCTTCATTAGGAACTAGATTTCCGTTCTCATCTTCTATCAAAAGTTGATCGTACTCTCTAATCTTAATCTGAACAGCAGTCTTAGCATCAACGAAGTGGATTGTACCTTTAACCTTACGCTCTGTGAAGTCAAGTCCGCTTCTTGTTGCAGGATCATAGGTACAGTGAAGCTCTTTGATGCTTCCATCTTCGTTTTTGATGACTTCCTCGCACTTGATGAAGTATGCGCCCTTGAATCTTACCTCGTTACCCGGAAAGAGTCTGAAATACTTCTTTGCAGGAACCTCCATGAAGTCCTCTCCATCGACGTAGAGTTCATTTGAGAATGGAATCTCTCTCACGCCCATCTCTGGAACATTCTTATTGTTCTCTATCTCAACCATCTCTGTCTTGTCCTCAGGATAGTTTGTGATTACAACTTTGATAGGATTCTCAACTACGTTTCTGCTCTCAACCTTGTCCTGAAGGTCTTCTCTGACGCAGTGCTCAAGAAGTGATGATTCAACCGTGCTGTTAGCCTTTGCCACGCCTATTCTCTCACAGAAGTCTCTGATTGCCTCAGGTGTATAGCCTCTTCTTCTCAGGCCTGCAATGGTAGGCATGCGCGGATCATCCCAGCCCTCAACAACGCCGTCATCAACTAGTCCCTTTAGAAGTCTCTTGCTCATAACCGTTCCTGTTAGATTAAGTCTTGCAAACTCAATCTGGCGAGGTGGATTTTCCCAAAAGCCAACTTCATCCAAAACCCAGTTGTATAGCGGTCTGTGGTCCTCAAACTCTAGCGAGCAAAGCGAATGTGTGATTCCTTCAATCGCATCCTCTATAGGGTGAGCAAAGTCGTACATCGGATAGATGCACCATTCGTCTCCAGTGTTGTGGTGTGTGGCATGCGCAATCCTGTAAATTACAGGGTCTCTCATGTTTATATTAGGAGATGACATATCAATCTTTGCTCTTAGGACCTTTTCGCCATCGGCGAACTTGCCAGCTCTCATATCCTCGAACAAAGCGAGATTCTCCTCTACACTTCTGTTTCTAAATGGGCTTTCCTTACCAGGCTCCTTAAGTGTTCCTCTGTACTCTTTAATCTGCTCTGCAGTAAGGTCATCTACAAAGGCCTTTCCTTTTTTGATTAAGGCAACAGCAGCATCGTACATTGTCTCAAAATATGAAGACGCCCATAGCTGTTTCTCCCACTTAAAACCAAGCCACTTGATGTCCTCTTCGATTGCATCAACATACTCTACATCCTCCTTGACAGGGTTTGTATCGTCATATCTGAGATTGCACTTTCCATTGTACTTTAGCGCAGTTGTGAAGTTGACGCAAATTGCCTTAGCATGTCCGATGTGTAGATAGCCATTTGGCTCAGGCGGAAAACGAGTATATACCTCTTTGTATACTCCATCCTCCAAGTCCTTGTCTATGAAATTATGTATAAAGTTATTTGAAATAGGTTCGCTCATCTTTGCCTCCTACCGTTTATTAGCACCTTGTAGTATATCATAAAATCTACTTATTTTAAACAAGTATGGGAAATTAAATCCCCTAACTAGACTTATGCTATACTACTTCTGTTGTCATTCTCCAAACCGGCAACGGAAAGGAGGTGCAAAAGTGCTTAAGCTATTGGCTTTCATATCGGCTATTATGGCAGAAGTAATCGCACATTACATCTGCAAGTGGTTAGATAGTCTAAGTGATGACAATTAGCCCAATGAAAAAGACGGAGTCGCACCTCCGTCTTTTTTGGCGTGCAAAAGTGCATGCCGTTGGCTTTTATTACCTATATTATATCACAGTGCAATTCGATGTCAACTTTCCAAACTTCTGTATGGGAAATTCGCAAAGCCTGTATTTTTCAGATGCGTTTAGGCTTTTCGCATAGTTCTACTTGACACGAGATTTACACCCGTTCCTAGAAAATCAGCTATGATAACCTGGTTTACGGCAATCGGTGCCTGAACTTTGATAGTTTTTATTTCATCCATTGCCTCCTGCCACATGTCAAGCGGCATTTCTCCATCCGTTATGACTGGGATAACTCTGCTCAAAGCGCCCTCTATCCTAACCGTTGATGTAAGGATTCGCATAGGTCTTATTACCTCTTGGCGCGCGTAATTTAGACCTTCCTTACAGCCATATCCCTGTACATCTTTGACCTCATCTCCCTCAAGCTGCACTGTTACATTGCAGCCCTTTGGGCAGTTGACACAAACTAATTCCTCTTGTCTCATTTCAATTCCTTTAGCTTTCTTTTATTTGAACTAGCAGATCCCCTTCGGCATCCTCTAGCATGGTATTTGCAATAATTACCTGCTCCATCTCAGAAGGTATCAGGTGATCTTTATGGATTGACCTTATCACCTTGCCACCCTTGCTGATTTCTATTGTAACATCTGTCAAAGGCTTTCTAACCCTGAAATAAAGAGTTACAGTCTTAGGCAAGTTTTCCTTATGCAGCTTTGCTGGAACCACGTAGCCGATGAGGTTTCCCGCTTTGACACTGCTGTAATCACCGCCCGAACCGTTTAGGTATCTGAGTGCACCTAGCGCAGCTTCTCCTGCCTGCTTTGTTACAAAGTCTGCTAGGTCGTGAACGTGAAGTCCGTTTCCGCATGCGAAGATTCCTGGCACTGACGTCATGTAGTTTTCGTCTACTATAGGGCCGCGAGTGCTCATGTCCATGTCTACTCCAGCTTCCTCAGCAAGGCTGTTTTCTGGAATCAGTCCTACGCTTAGCAGAAGTGTATCTACATCAAAATACATCTCGCTTCCTGGTATAGGGTTTCTATTTTCGTCCACCTTTGCTAGTTCAATTTTTTCTAGTCTATCTTCGCCGTAAACATTTGTTACTGTATGTGAGAGATATAGCGGAATCCCAAAGTCATCGAGGCACTGCTTCATATTTCTTGGAAGCCCATTGCTGTAAGGCATGAGTTCGGCTACGCCTAAAACCTTTGCTCCCTCAAGGCTCATTCTTCTTGCCATGATGAGCCCTATATCACCTGAGCCTAGGATGAACACGCTCTTTCCTACCATGTAGCCGTCTATGTTTAGATATCTCTGAGCCTGACCTGCTGTGTAGACTCCTGTCGGACGTTCACCGGAAATAGCTAGAGCACCTCGGCTTCTCTCGTAGCAGCCTACAGATAGAATGATGATGTCTGCCTGTAGCTTTTGATATCCCTCTTCTTGGTTTACATACTCGATAATTCTATCGCTACTCATGTGAGTTACCATGGTGTTCAGTTTGACTTCGACACCGGCTTCAACTACCTGATCTTCGTATCTTTCTGCAAAACTTGGCCCGCTGAGCTGTTCCTTAAAGGTTGTTAGACCAAAGCCATTATGTATGCACTGGTTGAGAACACCGCCGAGCTCTGCATCTTTTTCGATGAGAACTACATCCTTGAGACCTTCCTGCTTTAGTTTTGCTGCCGCAGCTAATCCTCCGCAGCCTCCACCTATAACTACTGCCTGACACTGTCTCATACTAGCGATTCTCCCTTCCTAATATCTTTGATTTCTTTCTGTCAAGCACGACATCAACTGGCGAGCAGTTTAGCTCTCGTGCTAAGATTTCAACGACCTTAGGTTCGCAGAATCCTCCTTGGCATTTACCCATTCCTGGGCGAACGCGCTTCTTTACACCTTTGACGCTACGCGCACCGCATACCGCATTTATAGCTGCAACGATTTCTCCCTCTGAAATCTGCTCGCAGCGACAGACTATATTTCCATACTGTGGGTTTTCTTTGATGACAGCATTCTTCTCTTCATCTGTGAGCTTTGCCATCACGATATCGCCCTTTCTAGTCATGACTGCATCAGGGTTTGGCACAAGCTCTAGTCTGTCTTTGATGTACTCTTCGATTACATACTCTGTAATTCCAGGCGAGCTTGCAAGCCCTGGTGACTCTATTGATGCAATATTTATGAAATTAGGATTATCCTCCCCTAGTGGCTCTATGATGAAGTCCTTTGATGTTGAGCTTGGTCTTGCGCCAGCAAATGTACGAATCGCCTTGTTTAGGGGAACTTCCTTTAGAATTCTAAAAATGTTGTCCTTTATATACTTTATTCCGTCATCGCTTGTCGCTATGCTCGCCTCGTCTATAGGCTCGCTGTTAGGACCGATCAAAGTGTTTCCGTAGACTGTAGGCACAGCAAGTACGCCCTTTCCCTTCTCTGTCGGAACTGGGAAAATAACATTATCTACGATGTGCACATTCTTTTCTATGACAAAGTATTCTCCGCGTCTTGGCTTAATCTGAAAACCTACATTTTCTGTGATCATCTTGCAAATTTCTTCTGCACCAGTACCCGAGGCATTGACAACTAGTTTTGTACTAAATTCCTTGTCTCCTGCTTTGACAGTATAGCCGTATTCTGATTTTGATATGCTCTTAACCTCGTGGTTTAGGAAAAGCTCTACGCCATTTCCGATTGCAACCTGCATGCATGCGATTGCAACTTCCCATGGGTAGATTACTGCTGTCGTCGGAAAGGAAAGCACCTTCGTTATGTTATCAACTAGGTTCGGCTCGCGAAGCCTTGCCTCATCACCTGTCAAAAACTCATGTGGTATATCCCTGCTCAAAGCCCTTCCTGCAAGGACATCAAGTTGCTTTTCCTCGTCGCTGCTACAAGCAACAACATAGGCACCCGTTGTTTTGATAAGGCAGTTTAGATCCTCACAAAGCTTAGGGTACATACGCGCGCCCCTAACATTTAGCTTTGCCTTTAGCGTTCCGTCCTCTGGATCATAGCCTGTATGAACTATCGCAGAATTTGCCATAGTCGCTCCATTGGCCACGTCGTTTTCCTTGTCGACCACTGCTATCTTAAGCTTGTAGCGAGAAAGCTCTCTAGCCAGCATGGTGCCGCTAATTCCCGCGCCAATTATCAAAATATCAAAATTCATTTTTCCTCCGAATTATTACTTATTTATAGTAGCTTTCTGCAAGCTGTGTTAGTTCTGCAAACCTTGTATAGTATTTGCCTGGGCAAGCTGTTGGAACTATATCTCTATGACCGATTATAGGCTTCTTTCCGTACATCTTCCAAAGATTTGCTATCAGTCTAGCCGTTGTATCAAAGTCACCATCTGTCATTTCAGGTCTGCACTCGATTCCTATGGTTCTTAGGTTGTAGTTCCAGTTTCCTGCATGCCAAGCTGTATCGTTTGGATTTACTATGCACTCAACTCTGCCGCCCTGCACAACATAGTGAGCTGAAGAATCTCCATTCATTCTGCAAAGCCAGCAAACTACTCCTGAGAAAGACTGTCCCTCATGTCCCCAGTGATGAATTACTATATAGTCTATTGGTTTTTCTGCTCTTCCGATGTTATAGTTAGGGCTCTGCCTTATGCCAAAGTCTATTCCATCAAAGTTAATATCGTCTCTAACTGCCCCGTCAGGTCCAACAAAGTACTTTGTTGCTCCAAAATGAAGGAACTGGTTTGTGTAAATCTCGCCATCTTCATTAGAGAAATACCTCTTGCCATTTTGCTCTATCCACTGCGCTTTTCTGATAAACTCTCCAGTTTCATCAGCATTATAGCTGTGATTGTTTGGCGCTTTGAAAACTCCAGTCATGGCTGCTCCATCTTTACCCATATAGTATCTATGATAGCCAAATTTAATAAACTGGTTTACGTAGAGAACGCCCTCGGCATTAGAATAATAGTACTTTCCACCCTTCTCTATCCACTGAGCTTTTCTCTGTATTTCTCCTGTATCACTAGCGTTATAGTAGCTTCCGTCCTTACCTATAAATATGCCCTTTTGGATTGCGCCTTCTTTGTCAACGGAATACTTCTCGCCGTCATGTGATACGAACTGTTCTTTATAGATTTTACCATCTTCGTTAGATAGGTAACTATTTCCATTCTTCTCTATCCTTTGATCATTCCTTACAATCTCGCCATTGTTATTTGCATTATAGATCTCGCCATCTCCGGCTTTGAAGATATCCTCGCCTGCAGCACCGTCAGCATCTAAATAATATCTATATGGACCAAATGACACAAACTGGTTCTTATATATTTCGCCAGTTTCACTCGTCAGATATTTTTTGCCATCCTGCTCTATCCACTGCGCTTTATTTGCTACAAGTTCATCTGTACCGGCCCTATATATGCAAACATCATTTGTAACGTAAAGCTCTGCTCCTAGTGCCTGTTGATTGTTTTCATCTGCATAAGCATACATTACGCCAAATACTAGCACTATGCACAAAGCAAGACCAATTCTTAATTTCAATCTCATAATATTCACCCCTAAGCAAATTTAACATAGAAACGGGAAGACGAAACTTCATTAACGTCTTCCCTTTGATGTACAATTAATCAGGTCTCAAAGTTTCTCTGATAGTATATCGCAAATTCTTTTTGATGCGTTTCCATCACCATATGGATTTACCGCCTTGCTCATCTTATCATATTCTTCAGGCTCATTGATGAGCTTCATCATTTCTTTATATATATTATCTCCGTCGAGCCCAATGAGCTTTGTGCTACCTGCTTCTACACCTTCTGGTCTTTCAGTAGTATTTCTCATAACAAGCACAGGCTTTCCTAGCGAAGGAGCTTCCTCCTGTATTCCACCTGAGTCTGTGATGACAAAGAAGCATTTTTTGATGAAATTATGGAAATCTATCACATTTAAAGGCTCTATCAGCTTTATTCTAGGGTGATTTTCAAAAACCTCATAAGCAGCTTCTCTTACTGCGGGATTCAAATGAATCGGATATACCACATAGAGATCAGGAACCTCGTTTACCACCTTTAGAATTGCTCTAAAAGCATTCTTCATCGAGTCGCCCAGGTTTTCCCTTCTGTGCATAGTTAGCAAAATCATTCTGCCTTCATCTGAGATATATTCGTTTGTGTAGTTTTCCTTTACTGTTGTTTTTAGCGAATCAATAACGGTGTTTCCCGTTATGAATATGCTTTCGTCCCTTTTGCTCTCTTTTAGTAGATTTTGCCTTGCTGTCTCTGTAGGTGCAAAGTGAAAATCTGCAACTGAGCCTATGGCCTGCCTATTGAATTCCTCTGGGTAAGGTGAGTATTTGTTATATGTCCTAAGCCCTGCTTCGACATGTCCCACTGGAATCTTCAAATAAAATGCAGCAAGTGCCGCAGCAAAACTTGTCGTTGTATCTCCATGAACCAAGACAATATCTGGCTTTTCTCTCTTGAGTACGCTCTTAATTCTCTCTAGGACTAGGCCTGTGACATCAAAGAGATCTTGGTTTTGCTTCATTATTTCAAGATTGAAATTCTCTTTTACATCAAAGCATTCAAGCACCTGCTCCAGCATTTCTTTGTGCTGTCCAGTGACAAGAACAAACACTTCAAAATCATCTCTATTTTGTAGTTCCTTTATGAGTGGACACATTTTTATAGCTTCTGGTCTTGTACCAAAAACCACCACTACTTTTTTCATTCCTGCCTCCTTAAGCATTGTACACTTGCTGGGTTTATTATCTGCAATCAGCTTACAGTGACTCGAATCCCCATTTATTATTCTTATCGATATTTCTAGTATCAAGAACCAGTTTGCCCTTGAGTAGATCTAGATTCTGTATTATCTCATCATGAGCAACCATTATTATTACAAAATCAACATCTGCAAGGAATTTATCTAGATTATGGTACTGATTATCAACTATATCATTTTTGACCATAGGGTCATAAACCTTTAGCGGGCTTGCTAGATTCTCCTTTTGGTATTCGAGCATCTGCATTGTCGGAGAGTTTCTCACATCATCTACGTTTTCTTTATATGTGAGTCCGTAAATTCCCACTCTAGTAAAATCCTTTAGACCATTTTTCTTCATTATGTCATAAGCGCGTTTTAGAACGTACTCAGGCATGGAATCATTTATCTTACGTGCCTTGTAAATCAGTTCTGTCAAAAGTGGATATTCTCCGACTAAAAACCAAGGATCTACAGATATGCAATGCCCACCGACACCCGGTCCTGGCGAAAGTATGTTTACCCTAGGGTGCATGTTCGATATCCTAATCACTTCGTTAACATCTACCCCGCCTTGTCTACAGATCTTTGCTAGCTCGTTTGCAAAAGCTATGTTTACATCTCTAAAGGTATTCTCAACTACCTTCGTCATCTCTGCCGTCTTAATATCGGTTAAATTGATTTCGTTCTTACAAAAGCTCTTGTAAACTTCCTTTACTCTTAGGGCTATTTCTTCGCTATCAGCTCCTACAGTTCTAGCGTTATTTTCGATTTCATATATTATGTTTCCTGGCATAACCCTCTCAGGAGCATGTGCTAGGTTTATTTTCTTACCTGTTTTAGCAATATAATCTTCAATTATCGGTCTAACATATTTGTCTATTGCACCCGGTGTAACAGTCGACTCTAAAACGATGATTGCATCATCTTCGGCAAATTCAAGCACGGATTTTGTTGCGTCCTCTACATATTTGCAATCGAGCTTCTTTGATACTGAATCATATGGTGTCGGTACGGTAATTATATAAAATGATGACTCAACAGGATGTGTCTTGAACTCTATTTCATTTTCAAGTGCCTTCTCTAAGAGCTCGGTCATGCCGGGTTCTTCAAATGTCACCTTTTTTTCACGCAGACTATCTATAATATCGCTCTTCACATCTGTACCGACAACTTGCTTCCCAGATTTAGCCAGTATCAGCGCAGTTGGAAGACCTATATATCCTAGCCCTATTACATTGATCATGCTTGTACTCCTTTTGTAAAATACCCCTCAAAAATATCGTAATTCCTTAGAATAGTTTCTTAATCATTGACAAAAGTCTATTATTATATGCCTCAAAGGAAAACTCACTCTGCATGTTCAAAGAGTTCTCTCTAATGGCATTGTAAAATTCCTTATCGTCTCTTAGCTTCAGTATAGCTTCGCGCATCTCATCTACTGAGAGGTGATCTACGGCAAGCCCTATATTCCACTCTTTAACAAGCTCAGACAAGTATGTGTTCTTCGCTACAATGATTGGCATACTAGCAAAGATTGATTCGTATAGCTTGTTTGGAAGAGCTATCCTTACATTCTCCATCGATGCGTCATAAACAGAAAAAATACAGTCACATTTAGAATATAGCTCTGCAATTTCATCATCGTAGAAAAACTTACCACGGTATTCAATGAAGTCTTTTTTCTCTGCAAGCTCCTTGAAATAACTTCCGTTCTCAAAGCCTGCCATGAGAAGCTTAACCCCAGTTCCATCAAGAGCCTCAGTAAGTCTCTTAAGCTCATTTATATAACGGATTCCTCCAATATATCCAACGGTGAACGGTCTTCCCTCATTTTTCTTCCTAAGCTCTGCATAATTATTGAACAATCTACCATCTGGCATGTTTGGCATGAATATTATTTTTTCCATATCAAAATGCCCTTCAAAGTGACCCAAAAAGCTTCTACTTGTAACAACAATTAAATCAACAAGTCTCAGCATATGAAGCTCCCTGCGTTTCAGATACTTAGACAGTAAATTGATAGGAAAACTCTTTTTCTCATCTGTGAGATAGTAATGTATATCTGGTACTTCGTAGATGATTTTAACATCAGCGTCTAGTTTGTTCTTGTACCTATATGCTATCACAAGGGTATCGTAGCTTTGCACATGGATAACCCTTGGCTTCAATTCCTTAATCAAAGCGAGTGCCTGCTTTATGAATTTCAGCGTTGGAACTATACGCTTCATAGGATTTGTTCTATTTGCAGATATATCTATCCTGTTAACAGATACGTAGTCTCTACGAAGCTCAAGTCCTGCCTCACCATCCTTGTCCCAGTAAATCGTATGTATGTCAAAGCTGTCCTTTAGCAAATCCATACGCTTTACTAGTCTTGGAGGAAATGTGGAATTTATTAAAAATAAATATTTATCTCTCATAGTCTTTTAAATTCACCCACTACTTACATAGTTTCTATTTCAACAGTACATCGTGCTGCTTATAGAATTCATCTATCATAAAATTGCTGTATTTTTCGTAGAAATCTTTGATTTTCTCGTCTCCGCTTTGCTCATATATCGCCTTTAGCATCACTATGCACTTTGCAAACTTGTCATCGCTATCCAAGGCCACTAATTGCCCCTCCGATAAATGCATCAAATCGCCTGTCAAATATCCGTTTAAGTCGTATAGCGGCAATGTCCTCTTTAGCATTTCTACGCCTTTATCATAGCTCTCTTTCGCAATCTGCTTACTGCTATTTGATGCATCAAGTTGACTCCAGTCGTAAAGTCCTATGAGAACATAAAGCTGCGTATCAAGTCTATAATGTGGAGCTAGATTCGAATAATCCTCATAATAAGCGAATTTACCATCCTTGCCTAGGTAATCTGTAAATGCAGATTGTTTATCAATACTGCCATCAAAGCTTCTTAGGCATTTCTCATTTAGAAATCCAAGTGCCTTTTCCCCTGCCTCAAGATATCTCTCATCACCAGTTAGTTTATACGCTCTTGCAAATACACTTAAGGCTCTTCCCTGTGCCTTTGCCGATACCCATCCGCTATTTATAGTGTCCTCTCTATATCTGCTACCAAGCATCATAGGAATGGAGCCATCAGACTTTTGATGTTCCAAAAGCCAATTTGTGCAGCTTATAAATCTGTGCCTTGCTTCAGAGTTATTGTCTTCAATTGCTTCTGTATACCATATCAAAGCATAGCTCGTAGCAAGGTCTACGTCGTACTCGAATTTATCTTCCCCTGCTATAATCTTTGGAACTCCGTTTTTGTCAAGCCTTACTCTTTGACCTACGTTCTTATCAGTCATTTCGTCTGGCTTCCAGTACGGACCCATAGCTTCATACTTGCTTTCGCTGAGTTTTTTATTATAGTAAAAGTCATCCATCTTTATGTGCATACCTCTGTTGAAGTATCTTGCATTGATGATATGCTCCTCCGGCATCAAAATCGAATACCTCTCGTCAAGCTTGTTTACGAAATAAGCCTCGTGACCAGATTCCTTTCCATCATCTGTGAAGTAATCAAAGCGATAGTAATGCCAGCCTTCATTTAGGCTTGCTAGCTCCATTTCGTATGTAAACTTTCCATCCTTGACGTCAAGCTTCTTTACTTCCTTGCCATCAAAAACAACCTTTACCTTGCTAACGCCCTTGCTAGGAATTCTTTCAAATCTATAGCTCGCCTCCGTTTCAAATAAAGGCTTAAGCGGAAGCTGGAACTTATGTCTTACAGGGCTTGAAGTAAGCGCAGCATATGCCGCTCCTATTAGACAAAGCAGTAATGCTATTATTGTTACTATGTACTTTTTCTTTATACTTTTCCTAGTAGCCCCTGTGATTAAAAGCTTTGATGCATAAGCGACAGATAGGGCTATTACTATCCACCAGTATGCTATACCTATGTAATTGCTAGAAGCAAATCCAACTATTACAAAAATAATATCCATAGGAATGAGCACAGCTCTTATTCTATCTTTTTTCTCACCGCAAGCAATCATTACTGCCAGCGATAAGATGCAAATGCTTACAAAGAATATGAATATACCTAGTCCGTAGTTTGCAATTATTTCAAGCCACAGCGAGTGTGGATTGCTCAGGACATAGTTATGATCAAATGGAGCAAGAAATTTATTTACCCCGTATGGCCCGTATCCAAGTCCCTTGGCATCTCTAATTGCATGTGTAAACTCCATTATATAGGTGTTCATTCTTATATAGGCTGATCCAGTCTGAGTATTTACACCAGAAAACTGCTCGAAAACCTCGTTTCCTAGTCCTCTACCCCCTCTCTTTAGAGAAACGGTTATTATCAGCTTTTCTAGACCATAAGCGTATATAGCTCCAGCGATTAGCCATCTATATTTGACTGTCGATACAATTGAATAAATCAAAAGGCCTAAGCATATACCAAATAGGCAGATTACTGCATCATCCTTTAGAAGAAGGAACTCCATCAAAGATAATTCAATCACATTCAGCGCATTAACATATAGCTTCTTCCCAAGCTGAGGAAAGAAAAGTGGTGAAAATAGCGCAAGACAGGCACAGTAATCGTTTTCGTTAAAGAAGATACCCGTCGCAACACTAGGAATGCCACTACTTGAATTAGCCACGGCTGAAACATTGTAGTAGCTTGATGTGGACAGGTGATTCCCCGTTACAATCTCAAAGATTCCTAACAATGTCAAGGCTACTATCGATACTTTACAGAATAGGAAAATGCGATTTTCCATACCTTCCGTCTTCACGGCAAGGAGAACGCACAGTGCTATGGAAAACTGTAAAACCATCTGAAGCAGCTCTTTAAAAGCATCCTTGTCTGTAATCGTTCCTCTTAGCAGCATTAAGGCTATGCTATATATGAACCATACCGCCATGAGTATTACAAAAGATTTATCCAAGGATTCGAATTTCAGTTCCTTCTTTCTATATGCACGGTAGAAGAAAACGCACAAAAGTAGTGGTATCGCCACTCTAAACAGCGTTACAACAATTCCGGCAACTCTAAAACCAAAGCCTATGCTCGCGCCAAAGAAGACAGAGAAGACTAGAGCTCCTATAAGTATGGAATCTGTTTTCTGCTTGGATAAATTCATCTTAACCCCTTATTTTAGCCTTGATTCTGATAAGAATCGAAAAAATATCCTTTATCGCATTCCTGTAAATTATACAGATAAAAGCGATCGACATAGCTGTGAGCAGGGCTCTAAAAACAAGTCCTATCTCATAGTGGTTCATAAATATTGAAAGAGCTATAATAGCTACATTGCTTATTAAAAGCTTTGATATGCCGTAATCGCACGGATATACTTTCTGCGCAAATACGTAGAGCAGAATCGCCATAACAAAGTAACCTACATATGTTGTATATGCTGCAGCCTCTGGTCCATAGCTTGGAATAAAGACTATATTCAGCACTATGTTTAGCACTGCACCAATTACATTTGCCAGCAATATATATCCAGTTTTCTTTTCAAACGATAGGCCGTATCCAACTATAACTGAGACTCCGTACATAACCTGTCCAAAGAGAAGTCCTGGAAGAAGCAGGTAAGCTGCCCCATACGCGGTATTTGACATTACTGCAATGATTTCCTTACCCCACATAGTCACAAAGATGCATATTATCATCAAAATCATATAGTAGAATCCCAGCACTCGCTTATACTGGTATTTGGCATCCTCATCATCCTTCTTGTCAAAGGCAAATGTGGTGTATGCTGTAAATACTGCATTTGATATAATCGATAGAACAGAGCTAAATCTTGCTCCAATTCCATAGATTCCTACCTCGGCTGCCGAGAAATAGTGCAGTATGAAGTATCTATCTGAAAGGTTCAAAAACCAAGCAGCAATCGCAGTCGGAATAATAGGAACCGAGTACTTTAGCATTTGGTTTAAAAGAGCTTTATCGTACTCCCTATAATTAAATAGCTTAGGCAAGAAAATTAGGTATGCCAGAAGCTGAAATAGCTGTACTATCGCAGAGCTTAGTATCAAAGCAAATGCCCCTAGGTGAAGTACAGATACAAACACTATGTTTGTGCCTATCATCAAAAGCGATGCGCTTACATTTACCATAGCAAAGAGGAACATTCGATTCTCCATCCTTGCGTGTAAAGCGTATGGCGTATACCAAAGGTTAAAGCTTATGGTTATAAGCGAAACAGCAACGAGAATTTGGTGCTTTTCGGTATGGAATAGCCAAAGAGAAATATCCTTGCTGAATATCGCTATTATAAACGGCGTTATTCCGGCAATTATGAGCGTTATCAGTGAGGTGTTAAACACCTTGCTCTTATGCTCCTCTGTTCTCTCATCAAAGTAAAAAGCACTGAAAGCGGAGTCTAGACCTAACATAAGAAGTGGCATAAGTATAGCCGTCACATTGGTTATAGAATCCGAAATACCAAGCTCTGTCGGTGTCAAATACTTTGTATAAAGCGGTAACAGGAAAAAATTTATCGCTTTAATCATCATATTTGCAAGCACGAGTATTGCGCTTCCTTTTATGAAATTACCAAGTTTACTATCACTCATAACTAAAGCTCTTTTACTTCCTCAAAGGCAGCTCTTCCGCTGAGTTTCTTTGCCTTGCCTTCATATATTTGACCAATAACCTTGCCATTTTTCTTACAGTCGTGGTAGCTTTCTATATACTTTCTACCAGCAACGCCAAGGTCATGCCTAAGCTTTCCGTCATTTATCAGTCTCTCTAATTCACTCTCTATGTTAAGAGGTGAAGCGCTAACTATAGGTAGCTCCTCTGGCAAGTTCTTCTGCATATTATCTGTTATATATGTAATTACAGGCTTGCCCATACCCATGGCTTCAATTGCGAATACGCCGTAGGTTCCTCCGAGAATCTGATCTACTATTATATCGGCCTTCGTATATTCCTTGAAGGCATCTTCCTGATTCATATTTTCAACTAATATGTATTCTATCTCGTATTTTTTCTTCAGATTTTCCACAGCCTTATGTACATGGCTTGTTCCCTTAACACCTCTATTTGATGGTGCATGAACAATGGTCACCGTCTTTTTATCCGGATCAGGATATTTAGGCTCAAATTTATCTGGCTCTATCCTTAAAGGAACAACAAATGGCTGAAGCTCCGCCGGAAAATGTGGAAGAAGCTCATCGTCGTGAACAATGAAAGCCTTAGCATATTTCCCTAGCTTAAGCATTCTTGTTCTAAGCTTCTCTTCATTCGTCAAGCCGACCTCCCTCCAGTAGTGGTTCATTCTATATGCTATAGATTCCTGCCTAACGTCTGAGCCATGAAACTCAAAGAAAATATTCTTTTTTAGGAGCTTCAAAAATGGCAGGTCTAAATTCCAAGGCAAAAGACTATGCCCAAAGTGGAAATGGTAGGTGTCATACTTAAAGCTACACTTCAAGAAATTGAAGAATACCCTTACTGCATATATAGGATACATGTGTTTCTTACCTTGCACCATCATCATACATTCATCGTATGGATAGTGAACTGGAGACTCGTCCCACAGTATCAGCTTTGCATCATATCCGTTGCTTCTCAACCCTTTTACAGAGTAGTAGGCCTGACCAGCAACCTCTCTCATTCCATGCATTATTTTCATAATTAATTTTATAACACTAGCCTCTAGTATTAATTCTCCTTTTGTTTTTGAGCAAAATTACTATTTGTTAAGCAAGTCCGAAATCACCTGCTCAACTCTCTTTTCCCAGGTGTTGTTCAATGCAGCTTTTTTTACATTTTCTAACAAAGCGTGGTAAAGTTCGTCATTAGTATAATACTCTAAAATAGCATTTTCTATGCTATCTGCACCTTCCTTGCAGATTAGTCCGCTCTCGTTTTGCTGTATAAATCTTGCCATAGCTGGACAGTCCGTAGAAATCATCGGTAGTCCGTGGCTCATACACTCTAGTACCTTAACAGATATAGCCATGTCCATATAGAAATGTCTCTTCTTTGGAAGGACTCCAAGGTCACACCTTGCATAAATAGGTTCTAGAGCTTCTCCCGATGCTTCTATAACCTCTATCCAGTCGCTTTTTAGAAGCTCACTATTTTTAAGATGTACAAGCTCTTCCTTCTTTGTTATCAGGTTGAACTTCACTCTAAATCCACTTTTATTTATGCGGTCAAGTGCTATAAGCAAGTCATCTATGCCATCAGCCTCTCTGACTCCACCTGCATAAAAAATTTCTCTAGCGCCTAGCTTGACTTCGCCTCTAGGCTCATTGCATCCTGGTGGCAGTACGCCTACCCTTCTAAAGTTCACAGATTCTAAAATCTTTATGCATTCCTGTGACGGGAAGTAGACTACATCGCAGTATTTTCTAAATGCCACAAGATCTCTCCTGTGCATCATTTTTAGAATCGTTTGCTTCCAAAGAGGCGTTCCCTTCCATGCCCATTTTGAGAACTTCCAGTAAAAATCTCTATAGAACAAGCCTATAGGAACTCCCATCTTATGAACCTTCTTCAAAAGTGAAAGATCTATTTGATTGAAGAATGGACCCGAAGGTGGCTCGACATAGCATATATCCGGCTTATTGTTATCAAGCCAGTCTAGTATTTCCTTTACCTTTGCCTGTCTTTCCTTTCTTCTGTTCTGTTGTCCTTCTAGGAGCTTGACTTCATGACCTAGGTTTACAAGCGCATTGTACATTCTGAATGGCCTTACTGAAGATCCCGATGAAAGCTCTCCAAAGTCAGTAAATGTTATATATAAAACTTTTAATTTCATAGAGTGTCTTATTTCCTCTTCATCTCTGCAATTAATTCCTCGTGACTTCTAGCAAAGTTCCCGCTTACAGCTTCTCCCTCGCCCACTGATTTGGTAACAACAGCTCCCATATTTGCCCTGCTACCTGGGCCTAAATCAATGCCATTTCTGATAACTGCACCTAGTCCAATCCAGACATTGTCACCGATGTTACAACGACCACCTATTGTAGCGCCAGATGCGACAAGACTAAGCTTTCCAATTTTGACACCATGGGCAATATACACAAGATTATCTATGCTGCTGTAATCATCAATAATTGTATTGTCCCATGGATAAATAGCTTTATCTAAGCATACATTGTGCTGTATCTCGACATTCTTGCCTATCCTTACACCGCCGACATGCTCTACCAAAAAGCTCTCTGTTCCTTCTCCGTTTTTCTTAAACTCAAAACCAGTTCCACCGATTACAGTGCCTGCTCTAATTACCGAGTTATCTCCTATAACCGTATTTTCTTTGATCGATACAAATTCCTCTATTGTCACATTGTTTCCTATCGTAACATTCATATCCGCAATATATGCCATCTTGCTGATATTACAGCCCTCGCCTATAGTAGTCGGATGGTTTTCCCTTCTATATCCATCTGTTTTAGTCAGGTAGTTGTGTAGCGAGAAAAACACAGCTCTAGGGTATTCTGTTGCAATTACTCCATAGTTTCTGTCTTTAGACTTTAGCTCTTCTGCAACTTCCCTTTTGGTTATTAGCATTGAAATGCCATCAGGAACATTTTCGACAAAAGATATTTTTTCGGCAAATGTACACACATCTGAGCCATCATTGTAGCTGACTAGCCCTAATGACTCCACCGGCCTTTCATCCATCACCTCAAAGGCAATTCCCATTTTTTCTAAAATCTCACTTAAAAACATTTATACCTTCTTTCGAAAGAACCACCTAGATTTATTTATCACCCAAAATTGACTTTAGATGCTCTATGTAGAGCTTGTGATCAATTGCAAAGTTTCCCGAAACCTGAGAATTATCAGCAACATCCTTTGTAACTACTGCTCCCATAGAAATCTTACAATTCTTACCTACCTTAGTCATAGGCGCAATACATGACTGGACACCAACAAAAGTATTATCTCCAATCTCTGCCCAACCTCCAAATGTTATGTTTGCTGCAGCAATAACATCTTCACCAATCCAAGTATCATGGCCTACCATTATGCAATTGTCTATGGATGAATATCGCCCTATCTTGGTTTCCCCGCCTATTACACCCTTTTGGATGCTTACATTTGTATGGATTGTCGATCCCTCATATAGGTGAACAGTTCCTGAACTATATACAAGTTTTTTCTTTGGCCCCTCTCCATAGTAATAGAATGCAGGAGAGCCTATAACTGTGCCGCTCATTACTCTAACATTATCGTCTATGACAACGCCGTCATAAATTACAACCTGAGGATCTATGGTTACGTTATTTCCTATCCTTACATTCTTAGGTGAAATCACAGCTGATTCTGCAATATTGCAATTTTCGCCTATGACAGTATCGAAGTTAAGTTCTCTTTGTTTTGATATAGCCTCATGTGCTTGGAAGAAAACAGTTTTAGGATCATCTGATGTGCATATACCTCCATCAAATTCTTTACTTATATCCTCTGCTATGTCTTTAGGACATATTATGCAACTTACACCTGCATCCCTAACAGCCGGAAAATATTTCATAGACATAATGTATGAGATGGTTTTGAGGCTTTCATCAAATCTGAGTCCTGAAAGCATGACAGTCTCGAACTCGCCATCATTAACCACTTCAATTTTTTCATCTATAACACTGTTTAATTCTGATAATTTCATGTTTACCTCCGTGGGCTTAATCACACTCTAAATATAGTCTTTTTCGTTAAGGATCTCGCTAGTGTTACTTATATTTTCTTTGATTGCCAAGTATCTATCGCGTACGCTAGAGTCAATTATCTTTTTTAGGGCATCTCCTATTGATATTTCTTTCTCGTAATACCAAAGCGGATGAACTAGCATTTGAATCTTATTAAACTTCTTTTCTGCGATTATACCATCGACATCTTCTCTCCAGCGCCTTCTGCTATCGGAGACATATTTGATATCTCCATCAAAAAAGACCTTGTCATAGGCATTTATTATTCCATCGGTCTTTATGTTCATATCGAGTGTAATCTTGTCAGGTCTGTGCATTGACATAAATCTCACCGGTTCCCCTATGATATCCGATAGGATCTTCGCCTCCTGCGTAATAGCTTTGCCGTAGTCAAAACTCCTCCTATCAGTTTCAGAACAGTAGACTGTATCATCAAAGTGTAAGCCGACATTATGGCCTAATCTAACAAGTTCTTTAATCAAATGCCTCTCTCTATTTCCTCCAATATTATAGAAGTTTGTAAACATCAGAATAAAATAGGTTGACGAAACACCGAGTTCATTTTCAATTTTAGCCATTTCAACAGCCTTTTCTAGCGACATGTCTACATCATGCCTTAGGATTATTTCCTGATCATATCTATTATAGTTAGAGTAACCACAGAAAGAATATCCCTGCTTCTTTGCTAGCTCTATTATGTTTTTATACCAAGAATGGGTAAATTCCATTATCTTTCCTCGCCTATCTATTCCTCAATTAACTCAATTAATTTATCTGTAAGTCTCTTAAAATCAAACTCCTTAGCTAACATGCTGGCATTATTACACCACATATTATATCTATCTTCATCGCCGTTAAGCATATCTGCAATCAGCTCTGCCATCTCAAGCGGTCCATCAGAGTTCTTAGCAATTCCGATTTGATTTTTGTTTATTATGCCAAATTCATTTTCCTCGCAATCCATTACAATTGGTTTTCCACTTGCAATGTAGTCAAAGAGCTTATTACCACTTATTCCATACTTAGACAGGCCTCCTATATCACCGTCCATAAGGTTTAGATCGCTTTTGCTCAAAACGTAAGGAATGCATTCCTTCTCAACTCTTCCCTTAAAAACAATATTAGTAAGTCCTTTTTCCTTAACCTTTTCTCTAAGTAGTTCTAGCTGATCACCACCACCGTAAACTATGATTTTGATGTTGCTTGCAATCTTTGATAGATGCTCTGCTATATCTATAAAGTTACCGGGCTTATTTGCAGCTCTAAGAGATCCCGTATATAGAACTTTCTTGAAGCTGTCATCATCTAAATCTACATCTTCGAAGCTCTTAGTCATCTTATTCTCATTGTATACTTCTAGATCTATACCGTTATTTATGAAGTGAATCTTCTCCTTTGAAATATCCTTCTCCCAGCCTCTATCCGAAATATACTTGCCGGCACCTGGCATCGTGAATATAAGAGTGTCTGCTCTCCTGTATAGCCTTCGTTCCCCTCTATACATAAGCTTTGTTAGTATGTGATTTCTAGGAATAATTTCATATTCCACAAGGCTTTCCGGCCAGAGATCCCTTACCTCACAGATGCACTTAACACCTAGTTTTTTAGCAATTTTAATACCAGCAAGCAATGTCAAAGGATGAACTGAAGATGCAAAAATCACATCTGGCTTATCATAATTTTTAACCACACGAAATATGCGCCTATAGAACTGGTACATATTCTTTACGCGGCTCTTTCCGTTGCCTACATAATTAGATGTCTCTATAAGCGTGTACTTGAGGCCGTCTACTTCTTTGTCGCAGTAGCCAGACTCTCCCACATCAAAATTTATATCCGTGTCGTGCACTGTCGACGCACAAAATATCCTCACGTCATAGCCAGCTCTAATTAAATACTTTGCAAACCAGTAGTGTCTTCCGCCATGATCGAGCATCGTATCAGTTGCATAATGATTAAAAATCCAAACTTTTTTGTTCATAATTTCTAGTATGCGCTCTTTACAACATCGCATATTGTCTTTAGCTCATCATCTGTTAGATATGGATGCATAGGAAGACTCATAACCGTCTTGCTAAGCTTTTCGCATTCAGGTAGAACTACGCCTTCATTTGCTTCTGCATATGCAGTCGACTTGTGCATTGGAATAGGATAGTAGACCATGGCTGGAATACCATTGTCATTAAGTGTCTTAATTAGCTTTTCTCTTTCCTCAGTTGACTTTAGTTTAAGTGTAAACTGAGCCCATGATGAGCCGTAACCTTCAGGTACTACCGGTGTTTCTACTATATCCTTTAGTTCCTTTGTATAGTAATCAGCCACATGATTTCTCTTGACCAGCTCATCATCAAAGATATTCAGCTTTTCGATAAGCACTGCTCCCTGAATAGTATCAAGTCTGCTGTTTAGACCAATCTGAATGTTATCATACTTGTCTGATCCCTGTCCGTGGACATGGATGGACTTCATCTTTGCATAAAGCTCATCTGAGTTTGTGAATATCGCACCACCATCACCGTAGCACCCTAGTGGCTTAGCTGGGAAGAATGATGTACCTGCAACATCACCGAATGAGCAAGCCTTCTTTTCACCGATAGTTCCACCGAATCCTTGTGCAGCATCCTCTAGGACAAACAAGTTATACTTGTCAGCAATTCTTCTTATCTCATTGAAATCAGCAGGAAGTCCAAATAGATCAACGGCAATAATGCCCTTTGGCGCAAGTTTTCCTTCAGCAAGAGTCTTTTCTATGGTCTCTTCTAGAGCCTTAGGATTAATATTAAATGTATCTCTGCATGAATCTACAAATACTGGTGTTCCTCCAGCAAGGCTTACGCTTTCACCACTTGCAAAGAATGTGAATGATGGTACGAAAACCGCATCAGTCTTCTTTACTCCATATGCCATTAGTGGAATTGTCAAAGCATCTGTACCACTTGCGCAAGCGATTACATGCTTAACTCCAACATATTCTGCAAGTCTTTTCTCAAGCTCTGCAACTTCAGCTCCTCCTATGAAGTGCTTGTGTGCAAGAATCTCCTGAATTCTCTCGTTTACCTTTGCCTCTATAACATCGTACTGTCTGTGTAGATCAATAAATTGCATAACTACATCCCCTCCAATATCTAAATATCTAAATGAAATATTTTTGTTCAAAAACTATATTAGTTGCTTATCTGCTTCTTCTAAAATCTTTAGCATTCTAATTGCTGAGTCTGGACCTGTTACGGACTCATGATTATTCTCTATGCAGTCTCTGAAGTGGTCAAGACTGTTGAACAGAGCATCACCTTGTTCAAGCGAAGGTATGATACCGTCCCCAATTCTTGTTTTTACAACAAAGTCTTCGTATTCCATATTCTCAACGATTTTAACATCAAAACCCTTGTCATAAACAATTAACTTGTTCAATGCATCAACATCATCGTATACTATCATCTTCTTAGTTCCTGCGATGATAATTCTTCTCTCCTTGATTGGAGATAGCCAGCTTGAGCGTAAGTTAGCTAGGAACTTATCGAATTTGATGTTAAGGAATGTTATCGATTCTCTCTTAGTATAGATTTTCTCTCCCATAGCGCTTACTGCAATAGGCTCTGCTCCATCAGATAGATAATCTATGATAGAAAGATCGTGAACACTTAAATCCCACATTGAGCTCACATCATTCTTAAGCTGACCAAGATTTATTCTTGAGCAATCGAAATATAGTAAATCTCCAAGATCTCCACCATCAATTATTTCCTTAATTTTTTTGATCACTGGGTGGTATACCATTATGTGGTCAACATGTATTTTTAGATTCTTTTCCTTTGCAAGGTCCCTCAAAATAACAGCCTGCTCTACCGAATCTGTGAAAGGCTTTTCTACATATACATTTTTTCCTGCAAGTAGTGCCTCTTTTGCAAGCTGAAAGTGAGCGCTAGTCTCTACTGCAAGTGCTACTGCCTCTAGCTCAGGATCCTCTAGTAGGTCTCTAAAATTCTCTGTGTATGTAACGGACTCAGCATAAGTATTCTTTGCAAGCTCAATTCTCTCAGGCTTTTTGTCGCAAAGATATTTGAAATCAAAATTCTTATTTCTATAAATATTTCTCGCTACATTCGGTCCCCAGTATCCAAATCCAACTAAACCGATCTTAACCATTTCTTACTCCTTGTTGCTAAATTATATCCTTGAATTAATTATTTACTCTTTTTGTGTGCCTTAGCCGGCGTGCCAAATACTGTTAGTCCTGATTCAACATCAGACATAACAACACTATTCATGCCGACTGTAACATTATCTCCTAGCTTAATCTGATTCATAATAACAGACGAAGCTATATATACATTATCACCAGTCTCAACAGAACCGTACAAATACGTTCCTGAAACAAGTGTATTTTTCTTTCCGAGGATGCAGTTGTGACTCACCTGACAAAGCGCATCTATCGATGTCTCATCTCCAATAACGGTATCATCGATGGTTCCTCTAGAAACTGTTGTTCCAGTTCCTATGTAAACGGATTTACCAATCTCAACACCACCATAGTGGCTCAGCATTTTTCTGTGTCCATCAGCACCTTCTACATATCCAAGGTCTGCATCACCTATGCAAACGCCTGATTCTATGATGGCGTTTTCTCCAATTTTGACATTTCCCTTTATGGAAACATTGTTTCCAATAATGCTATTTATGCCAACTTTGATATTTCCATCTAGACTGCAGTTGTGTCCGATTTTTACACCCTCTCCAATCACGCATTCGTCTGAAATATAGGTGTTATGTCCTATATTTTTTGACTGGTCTGCTTCATTACTTGTCTCTGCAAAGTACTCAACTAAGGAGAAAAATACTCTCTTTGAGCTAACGGTGTAAATTATATTTGGACAGCTTATGCTCTCACCAGTTTGCGTAATAACAAGTTTGCATCCGGATATATCCATACCCTTAGGAATTGATTCTAATTTTTTTATCCATGTGAAGGTTCCCTGCTTGTAGTTCTTTAGCGATGAAAAACCGTCTATCTCACAGTTTTCATCTCCACTGAACTTGAAGCTTTCTCCACTTTCTTTTAGATATTCTAGAAGTTCTTTAATCTTCATTTTTCTCTCTTATTTCCCGATGTTTAGGTTTTCTCGTATCTCTTTTGCCGGATTACCATAAGCCACTATCTTATCTGAAGTATCTTTAGTTATCACAGCACCAGCTCCAATAATGCAATCTGAACCAACGGTTCTTCCGAGTGTTACAATTACTCCATCATCAATAAGTGTGTTCGATTTTATTTTGACGCCTCCCGAAAGGACTACACCAGACGCAATATAGACATGATCCTCAATGACATTGTCGTGATTTACCTGTGAACCTGTATTTACCACAACATTGTCACCTATCGTAGGATTAGGTGTTATCAAGCAGCCACACTCTATTAATATACCTTTGCCAAGCTTAGCACCTGGTGCAACAACAGCGTTTGGATGTATTATGTTTACAGCCTCCCAGCCCTTTGCCACAAAGTTGTTATATACCTCTCTTCTATACTTCATACTGCCAAATGAGATGAAGAATTTATTTGTATTGTATTTTGCTTTTAGAGCATCGAGGTCTTCATATATTTCATCTATATGGACGCCGTTTATGGTCTTACCTCTGTTTTCCGGATTTCCGTCGATTGCACAAGCAACCTCATATTTATCTTGCTCTCTTAAATTGTAAAGAACAACATTAAAATGCTGTCCTGTTCCAACTAGGATTATCTTCTCCTTCATAGCAATCCTCTAATTATTTCCTGTAAAATCTTCCATAGTAGCTGCTGAATCTGAGTTTATTCCTTCTCTCTTAAGCACGCAGTATATGGTTTTAAAAAATATTGATACATCTAGTCCAAATGAAACCTTGTCGACATATTCGATATCCTTGTTGAACTTCTCAGTCCAAGTTATCGCATTTCTTCCTGACACCTGTGCAAGTCCTGTAAGCCCTGGTCTTACATCGTGTCTTCTTTTTTGCTCATCACTATATAATGGCAAGTATTTAACTAAGAGAGGCCTCGGCCCAACAATGGACATATCGCCCTTTAGTATATTGTAAAGCTCAGGTAGTTCATCTAGGCTTGTTGATCTAAGTTTCTTACCAAAGCTAGTTAGTCTATACTCGTCATCAAGCAGATTCCCATTCTCATCCTTGGCATCAGTCATGGTTCTAAACTTATATAGCTTAAACACCTTACCGTTTAGTCCAGGTCTTTCCTGCTTAAAGATTACAGGCCCTCCAAGCTTTACTCTTACAAGTATTGCAAGAATTATAAGTAAGGGGCTAAAGATTATTATGCTTAGCGCCGCTATGAGAAAATCCATAAACCTCTTTATTAATTTGCAGTACAATCCATTTGATTTTGATTTCATTCTTTACCTTAAATTCGTTTCTATTTCTATTTAAATATTCATCTATTTCTTTAGAAGTTTATTCTTTAGGTACTTCTGCGCGTGCTTGTCATAGAGTTCCTTGCAAAGTATTGAAAGCGCTACACAAAGTACAAAAGAGACTAGCAGCTTACCCTTATTAGACTCAAATCCAGTGAGCCCACAAACCTTAGCTGAAAGTCTCCACAGGAATACCTGCAATATGAAGAAGTAAAATGTAAGACTTCCTGCATACTTTATAAGCTTGCTTTTTGTTAGTAAGCGAGGCTTAAACTTAATTGAAATTAGCATAGCCAAAGCTATTAAATAGTAGTACAGAGGTGTAGTTACATATACTATTCCCATCTTATAGTGCAGTGTAAAAGCTGTTATCAATCCTGTGATAATCAGATTTACTGCCATCATAAGGGCTGCTTTCTTATTATTCCCTTTATCGTCCTCAGTAAATGCCATGCAAAGTGCTGCTCCAAATGCCACCTGCATTGCACGAAATACAGGGTTTACATATCCAGGTTGCACCCCAAATATCTGTAGCATAACCACTTCCGAGTATACTAGAACAGAGAATATAACTGATGTTACTAGGTATATACACCTTCGGTTCATCTTGAGCAGCTCTTGAACTAGCGGATATATGAAATATCCTAGAAGCAAAGAACTTATAAACCACGTCGCTCCACTGTGCGATATTCCAAATAGACCGCCGTACATGGATTGCAATCCAAGAAGCTCAACTGGTGTTGAGTATATCTTCTGCTGAAGCGTGTTCTCTACAAGTACATACGAGAGCATATGCACCAAAATGTAGATCGGGAAAAGCGTTATGAACCTCTTCTTATAGAAAGTTCTAAGTTCTCCCGCGTCGAGCAAGTTTCTATTGCTATTGTTATAGTATATGGAAAAACCAGATACGACAAAGAAGCAAACCATTATTGGTGATGTAGTCGCACATATCAAGCCATCTACTAAGCTACTCCCATATGTACATCCGAACATCGTTATGGAATGCCTCATATATATAAGAACTGCACAGCAGATCTTAATTATATCCAGTATCGCTAGATGTTCTCGTTTTTCCATAAACCTATATCCTTATAAATATATTGAATTATCTCTTTCCCTTACTCTTCGGATTAAAGAACGTCAATCTTTTCTCTATTCTTAACTTCCTTCATTGCATTCTTAGAATCGAAGATAGCCTGAGCGTTCTTCTCTATCATGTCGTAGTCAACGTTTGTGTGTGCCGCAGCAACAAATACTATATCGTAGCTAGCAATTGCTTCAGGACTTATATCAGTTAATCCGACATATTCCTTACCGTGCGCTCTGAACTTAGGAATGTATGGGTCGAAGAAATCAACATCTGCACCTTCGCGCTGCAAGATTTCGATTACATCGATAGCTGGGCTTTCTCTGTAATCATCTATATCAGCCTTGTATGCTACTCCAAGAACTAGTACCTTTGATCCATTCAAAGCTTTCTTTGCGCGATTCAAAACCTTAGCAGCTCTGTCCACGCAGTACTCTGGCATCTTGTCGTTTATCATCATTGATGCTTCGATCATAGAAGTGTGGAAGCCGAACTCTCTTGCCTTCCATGTTAGGTAGTATGGATCTAGAGGTATGCAGTGTCCACCTAGACCTGGTCCTGGATAGAAAGCCTGGAAGCCGTATGGCTTTGTCTTAGCAGCATCAACAACCTCCCAAAGGCTGATATTCATTCTATCGCAAAGGATAGCAAGCTCATTAACGAGTCCGATATTGATATTTCTGTATGTGTTCTCTAGAATCTTCTCCATCTCAGCTACAGCTGGTGATGAAACCTCGTGAACATCTCCTACGAGAACTTCGCGATACATCTTTGCTATAACTTCGGTTGCATCCTTGCCAATAGCTCCAACAACCTTAGGAGTATTCTTTGTCTTAAACTGCTTGTTGCCTGGATCTACTCTCTCAGGTGAAAATCCGAGGTAAAAGTCCTCTCCGCATTTAAGTCCAGAACCTTCTTCTAGGATAGGCTTGATTAGCTCCTCTGTTGTTCCAGGGTATGTTGTTGATTCTAGAACAACCATTGTGCCTGGCTTTAGGTGCTGGGAAATAGCTATTGTTGAGTCCTTAACATAGCTGATATCTGGCTGCTGGTGAGAATCAAGTGGTGTTGGAACACAGATAGCGATGAAGTCAACATCCTTAACAAATGAAAAGTCGCTTGTTGCAGAAAGCTGTCCTGCATTTACAAGCTCTACTAAGTCGTCATCCACGACATCTCCAATGTAATTGTGTCCTTTATTAACTAGGTCAACCTTCTCCTGCTGTACATCAAAGCCTATTGTCTTAAAGCCAGCCTTTGCCTTCTCTACTGCAAGTGGAAGACCTACATATCCAAGACCTACAACGCCTACAACTATCTCGTGGTTTTCAATTTTCTTAATAAGGGTTTCTTTAATATTTTTCACTTCTATACCTCTAAAGAATTACATATAAAATCTTACAAAAGTCTCTAATTTATCACTCTTCATTTTACCTCAAATGCAGTGTCTGTGCAAGTTTTTGCAAGCTCTACTAGCCTCTTACAGGCTCTATATTGAGGCTTGTTTTATTCGAAACACTTTCTAATCGTTTCGATTATTATATCCTGCTCCTCCACCGTCATCTTGTTATCGCTCGGCAGACAAAGGCCTCTATGGAATATGTCCATCGATACATCTAAAGGCCTGCCATCTGAGCCCACCGTGCCACCTGAGATGTAGGCGTTTGTAGTACATCTTCCGCTTCCCTCTCTCGTAACAAAAGGATTCATACGGAATAATGGTTGCGCATGCATAGCCTTCCAAATTGGTCGTCCCTCTGCATTTATCTCAACTAGGCGCTCGAGAATTTCTGTAGGGCAGGTCTTTCCTGGCTCACTTATATATAGTGCTTCAGAATCGCTTCTCACCTGTTTGCACATCGCAGACTCGTCAATGATTGCGCATGAGAGCCAGTAGTTGGGCTCACTGTTTTTCTCATCAAAAGGATTCATCGAAATCGGAAGGCCTTTGAAGCCTTCTTTGTATCTTTCGTAGATCGCCTTCTTTTGCTCGATATGCTTATCAAGATACGGCATCTGACCTCTTGCAACTCCTGCAATAACATTGCTCATTCTGTAGTTATAGCCTACTTCCTCGTGCTGGTACCAAGCTGCTGCCTCTCTTGACTGAGTTGACCATTTCCTAACCTTCTCGGCCGCCTTCTCGTCGTCTGTAAGTAGCATTCCTCCTGAAGATCCAGTAATTATCTTATTTCCGTTAAAGCTTATCGCATTAAATTGTCCAAATCCACCAGTCTGCTTGCCTTTATATGTCGCTCCAAATGACTCAGCAGCATCCTCGACGATTATGGCACCATGCTTATCGCAAATGGCTTTTATCTCGTCTATCTTTGCTGGAGTGCCGTATAGGTGTGCTATGACAACAAGCTTTACCTCTGGATATAGCTCAAAGGCCTTCTCAAGTGCAACTGGATCCATATTCCAGGTTTCGTACTCTGAGTCTATGAAAACGGGCACGCCGCCTTCATAAAGAACAGGATTAACTGTAGCAGAGAAGGTCATATCGGTACAGAAAACCTTATCGCCCGGCTTAACTCCAGCAAGCTTAACTGCTAGGTGGAGCGCCGATGTTCCCGAAGCAAGAGCAACAGCATCCTTGGTCTCAGCCTTTTCGGCTACAAGACGCTCTAGCTCATTTATGTTTGCCCCAACCGTGGACATCCAATTTGTTTCGTATGCCTCCCTCATGTAGTCCATCGACTCTTGATAGATTGTAGGCGTTGCTAGCCATACCTTTTTTTCGAACTTAAATGCGGTTTCTTTTGACATAAGATTTTGCACGGTCAAAGACCCTGCTCTCCTTTCGTAAAATCAACTAAATGCTGACATATTTATTGTTTAAGCGCAAATTGCGTTTAGATCTAAACAAAATCTAACTTCTAAGCTTCTCAATCTCCTTCTTGAGATAGAATGGCTGTATTATGCAGTACGGTACTATTACTAGGATATTTGACAGCACAACTATGATCCAGGCATTTGGATAGAGCATGGTTCCAAAATAGACAACACTATATTTAACAATGACTCCTATGCTGTAGCAAATGCATAAAACCATGACCTTACCAAATCCGTAGGCAAAGGTCTCCTGAACTGACTGAAGCATCATGATGCTTCCGTAGACTGCAAAGATAAGCGCATAGCTATAGTCCACCTGAATTGCATGATCGCCTAGCCATATGTTTACGACAAACTGCATAACTGCAATTATACAAAACTCCCCTATGACTCCAACTATTACTGCAAGATTAGCTGTCTTGTATATCTTCTTCACCCAAAGGTAGTCTCTCTCTTCCTGAGCCTTTGTAACCGCAGACCATACAGGAGTAAGCGCAAGCGCAAACACAGTGCCTGCCATTGAGAAAAGCCTATAGTATATCGAGAAGTAAACCTCATACTTAGGTGATGTAAACTTTGTCACTAGATAGTCATCTGTTAGCAAGATCAAAAGGTGGAGTATCTGAGTCCACAGAAACAAAATTCCTATGTTTATAGTCTTTGTTGCTGCTTCCTTCTCAAAGTATTTAAGACTAACGCCACAACCCTTGAGCTGCTCATCTCTAAATGCAACTAGCGTCACAGCTATGTATAGGATATTTGAGCTAACTACAAATACAATCGCAAGCCTTATAAGGTTATCGCTTATCGATGAAGAAGGTAATAGTAGTACCGCTAAAAACTGAAATAAGGATGTCAAAAAGGCTATCATATTGTTCACTGCAGACTTCTGCAGTGCATATAGAATATAGATTACGATTTTAAAAACAAACTGTAATATTATTCCTACATAGATGATTTTTACCGTAGTTGCTAGAGTTGCCTTATCTACGACCGATTCTGATATATTGAAAAAAATATTCCAATCAACATAACCTAGAGCTATCGTGCCGATTCCAAGTAGAACCAGAGCTATGACTGTAATCATTATGTACGCCGACGAGATATATGTCTTTATCCTCTGTTTATCTCCCCTTACGAATTCTCTTGTCAGGCAATTTCTGAGTCCGTTACCTATTCCAATATCGAACATGAATATCCAGTTTGAGGTCGATAGAATCGTAAACCAAACTCCTAATACTAGCTTATTCTCAAAAAATCCCATATAAATAGGCAGAGAAAAGAAAGATAACAACATACCGAGGCCTTTAAACATAAAAGCTCCGGAAATGTTCTTGAATAAAGCTCTATCGCTACTACTCTTTAATATCTTCAAAATTAATTCTCCACCCTATTTTTCTAAATTATGCTAGAATAAGCCTCACTTATCTGCTCGGATATAGTCTTAGCACTAAACCTCTCTGATATATCCTTAGATATCTTCTCATGGTTGTATCCCTTTGCGTTTTCGTGCATAAACCTCATAGCTTCCACGAGTTCATTTAGGCTATCCCGCTCTATCAAAAGGCCGTTTTCCTCACTGACAAAATCCTCTGGCCCACCACACCTAGTTGCTATAACCGGAAGTCCTGAGGCAATTGCCTCTATGTATGCAAGTCCAAAGGTTTCACTCTTTGATGTGAGAACAAAGCAATCTGCCAAGGAAAGCTCCTCACAGATTTTCTTTCTATCAATTTTACCTAGCATTCGCACATGACTTGATATGCCATACTTTCCTATTTTCTCTTCTATAAAAGCTCGCTCCTCACCATCACCAGCGATGGTCATGCTTAGATTTTTTCCTTCTTTGATTAGCTCAGCCACAGCGTCGATAACAAGGTCTATTCTTTTGTTAGGCGTTAAATTTGCCACAGTAATAAAGCTGAAAGGCTTGCTCTCGCAGCCCATAGCATCCTCTGCCCTAACCTTAAAAATATCTGTATCCACTATATTACTTATGCATATAGGCTTAACCCCAAAGAGCTTCTCCATCCTCTGGCAAAGCGCTTTACTAACCGCAATTACAAGGTCTGCCTTCGCGTACATGCTACCATATTTTTGAATTTGAGCGCTTGTGAGTTCTGTATTTATGAACGAAGAATGCTCAGTTATAACCTGTTTATATCTTCCATCCAGCGCCTTTTGTGTCATATAGCTTATATCAAAAAAATGCGAGTGAACTATGTCAGGCTCGCCATGCTTTGATATAGCATGCTTTAGAAGTTTCTTGAGACCGAGAGTTCCAATACTTATCAAAACAGGCTTAGGGACTGCACCTACAGGCACATTCATCTCCTCAACCTTGATTCCATCTCGCTCATAGCTTACGAGTCCCCAGCTTCGCTTGCGACGAAAAGATCTTAAGTCAAGGGATAGCACCAAAACATCATGCCCCGCCTCCGCCAGCGCCTTGGCTTGATCGTGTTCAAAAATTCCCAGAGTTTGGTTGTTTTCGCTAGGTACACCCCTTGATACAATAAAAATCTTCATCTCTTGCTCTCTTTGCTAAGACTAATTTCTCTTATTTTCGGTAATTCTATAGGTCTTGCAAACTCCCTCGACCATGCCCTTGATGTTTCCGTCATTCTTCTCAGATTCTCGAATAAGCGCATCTAGGCTTGTCAAAAATTCTTCGTCATCCATCTTGATAGGCTGACCAACAAATATCATATTGTTTTCGGTCTTGTTAAGCCCCTCTTCATCCATCAAAACTTCCTCATAAAGCTTCTCTCCAGGTCTCAACCCCACAACCTCTATCTCAATGTCCTCATGAGGTCTAAAGCCCTTCATCTTGATAAGATTCTCCGCAAGTTCATATATCTTTACCGGCTCACCCATGTCAAGAACAAAGATTTCTCCACCCTCTGCAAATAAGCTTGCCTGAAGTACTAGAGAAACTGCCTCAGGTATGGTCATAAAGAATCTTCTAATGTCCTTATGTGTAACTGTAACTGGGCCACCTTCTTCAATCTGCTTGAGAAATAGCGGAATAACTGACCCGTTGCTTCCGAGCACATTTCCAAATCTGACAGCCGAGTATCTCGTATGCTCAGATTTACGTGCATAAACCTGAACTATCATCTCACATATTCTCTTGGATGCCCCCATGACATTCGTAGGTCTTACTGCCTTATCGGTCGAAATCAAAGTGAAATTATCAACAAGATATTTATCGGCAAGCTTAACCACATTGAGTGTTCCTAGGCAATTATTCTTGATTGCCTCATTAGGAGAATCCTCCATCAAAGGAACATGCTTATGTGCTGCAGCATGATAAACGATCTGAGGTCTATACTCATAAAACAGTGCGTCCAGTCTATCGTAGTCTCTAATAGATCCTATCAAAGTTATAATCTCTGCATATGGGAAATGTCTCTCAAGCTCCATCTGAATCTCATAGGCGTTGTTTTCGTAAATGTCAAAGATGATAAGTCTCTTAGGCTCATATCTTATAACCTGTCTACAAAGCTCAGACCCAATTGAACCACCGCCTCCAGTTATGAGCACGGTCTTATCTTTGATAAAATTATTGATGCCCGTAGCATCTACCTCTATCGCATCTCTTCCGAGCAGGTCCTCGTAGCTTATCGCTCTAAGCTCTCTAACAATCGAAGAAGAAAGGCTCTTAGCAACCGATGGAAGAATCTTGACAGGAAGCTTGGTTTCCTGGCAAATAGCGATTATCTTCTTGATATCTTCTGATGCAGCAGATGGCATTGCAATGATAATCTCATTTACATTGTATTTCTTTACAGCACGCTTAACATCATCTCTAGTTCCTACAATTGGAACGCCCATCAGCATTTTGCCCCTCTTGTTTACATTGTCGTCTACAGCGCAAACAATCTTGGATGTTGATCCTGTCTTGTTGATATCCTTAATCAAAATCGAAGCAGCTGAGCCAGCACCAATTACAAGAATAAATTTGTTTATCTTGCTGTCACCGTAGGTTCCTCTAATACTTCTATATAGCTGCTTACTGAATCTTAGCACAGCAAACATAAATACGATTGCAATGAAGTGCATAGGGTAGTAGCTTCTCGGCATGTCGTACTGCATGAGCACGTGGAAGGATATTATCAAAGCCTCTATAACAAAAGATGCTCTAAA
Source organism: uncultured Clostridia bacterium (assembly GCA_938049335.1). Taxonomy (GTDB): domain Bacteria; phylum Bacillota; class Clostridia; order Peptostreptococcales; family Anaerovoracaceae; genus Eubacterium_B. Next base: position 188,397 of record CALIYX010000009.1, read on the forward strand.
TATATCCATTAGTTCCTTCATAGACGCGTAGCTCCAAACTCTGTTATAAAGCCTGAAAGCCAGCATAATCGCTATAGTAATAGTGATGTAGACAGGAGCAGAACGCAAAACATAGTCTAGGTATTCAGCTGGAAGCTCTCTTATGTCAAATCGCAGCGCTATAGCAAATAGGGCGCCAAGCTCTACTATGACCGCATCCAAAACCATCAATACTGCAATTCTTAAATTCTTGCTATTCAAAGCTGTTATTCCTCTCTTCGCCTTACTAGAACTCGCCCTTCATATCTGTTGAAGCAAATTCCTTAAGCGGGAACTTAACTGGGGCCGCAGTCTTCTGGCTCTTGTAGATTGAAAGCACAACCTCAAGCGCATTTCTTCCTGCAACAGCGTCAACATATGGCTTTCTGTCGTTTTCTATAGCGTCCATCACATCAGCAAATAGGCTTGTGTGACCATTTCCGTAAACATTGCTTGTCTCTTCCTCAAGGCCTTTGTTTTCCTTATCCTCTTCAGTCTCAACAGCAAAGTCCCAAACATCTATATTGTTCGTTGAAGTTCCGCCAATCTTGACAGTTCCGTTCTCTCCGAAGATGTATAGAGTTTCCTCAAGGTTCTTAGGGTAGACATTTGTTGTGCCCTCAATAGTTCCGATTGCGCCATTCTTGAACTTGATAACAGCCATTCCAACATCCTCAGCCTCAAGGTAGTCGTGGAACTGCTGTCTTGTTGCTCCGTAGATTTCCTCAATCTCATCACCCATCATCCATCTGAGAAGATCGATACCGTGGATGCACTGGTTCATCAAAGCACCACCATCCTGTTCCCATGTACCTCTCCATGGAGCCTGCTCATAGTATCCTGCGTTTCTATTCCATCTAACATGGATTGAACCGTGTGAAAGCTTACCGAATCTGCCTGATTCAACAGCCTTGCGAAGTTTCTGAATCGCAACATTAAATCTGTTCTGGTGGCATGCGCTAACCTTAACATTCTTCTCCTCTGCAAGATCGATGATCTTATTAGCATCCTCTATGCTCATAGCCATAGGCTTCTCTATTATTAGGTTTACACCCTTATCTATACAGTGCAGAGCTATCTCAGCATGTATTCCGCTTTCGGTTGCAATACTTACAAGCTCAGGCTGCATCTCCTCAACCATCTTCTTGTAGTCAGTGTATCTCTTGATAGATTCATCCTTCTCAAGACCATACTTAGCAAGAAGCTCTTCCATCTTCTCCTCAATGACATCGCAAACAGCAACAATCTCTAGCTCGTTGTTAATAGCTGCCTTCATGTGGTTAACTGCAATTCTTCCGCATCCTATGAGCGCGTATTTCATGATAAAATCCTCCTGAAATCATATATAAAATCTTGTAATACAGTTTATTATCCTAGCTTTTGCCCATCAAAATGAGCCCAAAATTAATTCTATCTATTATACCATATATACGCCTCAAATAAAAGTCCGCAATCCTTAAGAAATACAATACTTATATGACTTTTTTTGTTCAAAATACACAGTCTAAAATCAAAAGCCCTCCCTACTGTTCTCACAGTAAAGAGGGCCTGCAAAATCATCCTATTTTGATATTAAAAATTTACAGATAAAACATTAGTCGCCAATTATGCTTATAGCGGTATCTGTGATCAAACGACTGCCTCCTAGCACCAGCAAATCCTTTATAGAATTTGCTTTTACATATTCCCTTGCATAGTCAAAGTTGTTCTCGTTTATCAAAATCATAGGTGCACCGCGCCTTTCTGCAAGAACTCCTCCGCAAAGACCATCAGGGAAATTATCACCATAGCTCAAAACAACACTATTTGGTTTATTGAAGAAGTATTTAGCGATGGCTATAGACGTCTCATATCTATCAGCTCCAAATACTCTAGTAGTATTTCCCATTGACTTAAGCCAGCCTTCTGTCGCGCTACCTATGGTTCTATATCCACCGATAATTGCGTATTTTCTACTGTTTATGCCCTTCAAAAAAGCCTTCTGTTCATTGCTCAATGCATCTCCAACTAGAAGAATAGGTCTTCCCGAGGCCGATGCCGAAAGGCTATCTGCAAAGCCATATCCCGAGCACACAAGTATCTCCTCGTTGTTTACATTAGCCTCCTTGAGTATAGCTAAATTAGTTGCAAAGCGGTCATCTCCAGAGATTCTTTTAACAGTAAAATTGCCTGATAGTCGAGTTCTCATATACTCTGGAACTACACGTGTCCCGCCTATTAAGTACACCTTGTTAGCCTTGCTTGCGCTGAGGTTTTGATTGATATAGTCAATCGCCGCCTCCATATTGTGCTCGTTCACAAGTAGAAGCGGAGCATTGTTTATCTTTGCTAAATAAGCGCCAGAAAGTGCATCGGCATAGTTGTCACCATTAGCCACAACTGCAGCGCTAAACTTGTCAACATTCATACTCGCCTTTAGTTCATTTGCAACCCTAAGAGATGTCTCATAGCGGTCGCTACCAGCTATTCTCTTGCTCAAAGTTGACTTATTAAAAACAAGAGTAACCGAACGAATCTCAAGATACTGTTTCTTACCCTCAGCCTTAAAACGTGCATAATCCGCACCCGTCAAAGTGTAAGTAATATCATCGCTTGGGCTGTTGCTGGCCCTTCCTGACTGCACATATTTCACAGTTCTCTTATATCTATAGTCAAGGCTTGAAATCTCAATACCGCTATCCGTTCTATACTTCTCCTGATATCCTATTTCACCGCTTCCTGAGCTTCCACCCGCAAACTTCAGCTTGCCTGATATTCTCAAAAGATCAAGCACGTGAGTCCTCATATCTCCATACGCAAGTTCAACAATAGGATTTCTTGATGAGTTAGCATCACTCATATTTAGGACTAAGTCAAGCTTATTGCTTGTAATTGGCCTATACTTTGCTTTGACCTTTACATTCCCAGCTGGCATCGTAAAGTCATAGTATTCCTTGCTGTCGTAAGGGCTACTCAGATAAATTTGGGTATTACCAGAAGTAATCTCCCATCCATCAAAGATTATTCCATCTGGTGCATCACTCGGCAAGAGATAAACTTTGCTACCTTCTTTAGCACTCACTATCATATTTCCATTATGAGTGTCCATAGCTATGCCGTTTTCAACAGTTATGTTATAGCTTCTCGCATCATCTGCATATGAGAAAATACTCTGTGAAAAAACAATTCCGATCATCAAAATAAGAGCCACCGATATGCTAAGCCATTTCTGTTTTCTTCTAACCATTGCTACCTCCTTTTCTCCGCAAATGCGAATTCAAAATAAAAAACGTGGCTAACTCAGCCCCCTGAGAAACCCACCTCTTCTATTACAATATTGGTGCGGTCTAAGGGATTTGAACCCCCATGAGTTTCCTCACACGGACCTGAACCGTGCGCGTCTGCCAATTCCGCCAAGACCGCAAATATTATTTTTATTCACCTATACAATTATACATACCGCTTTTACGATTTTCAAGTGAAAACAGGAAAGCCTTCGATATTAATCTCTCAAAACCAAATCTATTCCTTAAATTATACAACCCTCAAATGCTCATTTTTAGGTGTTTTCTCGCTTTGATTTACACATATTATGATATCCTTTGATGCTTGCAATTAAATGTGAAGTAAGGTATAGTGAAATTTGAATCACTATTTAGCTAATTGCAAAATGTGATTATGGAGGAAATAATGAATCGTAAAATAAAAATATTTATGGCTTTGGGCGCAGCATTTTTGCTCAGCACAGCATTCGCCTACGCTGACGATAGTGAATCCCCTAGTCAAAATAATTCAAACATGCAAGATGCGAGCTTGCTTCCTTTGACCTATACCACTCCTTCAAACGGTCTATATATAACGAGCGATGGTCGTATATATAAGGCTGACGGAAGCGCAGAGGTAGCCCAGAAGGCAAGATGGGTTGATTACAGCGGCAACAGGTATCTAACAAGCGAAACAGGTGAGATCTATAAGAATCAGTTCGTTTCCTTTGGTCCATACAGATATTATCTGGATTCTAACGGAATTGCGAGAACAGATGTCTTTTATGCAAACGATGGCGAAAGCTACCACTCAAACGAAAATGGTGAAATCGTAAGACAGGACCTCAAGCTCGAAAAAAACGGAAAAACATATTTTACCAATGAAGATGGTGTGATTTACAAGAACCAATTTAAGACTAGTGGTTCAAATAAGTATTATCTGGGCGCGGATGGAGCGGCCATGACTGGCATATTTACTGCAAACGACGGAAGAAAATACGGCGCGAATTCCAAGGGCGAAATTGCCGAAAATGAATTTTTAACGGTAGGTGCTTACAAATATTATATAGGTGAAAACGGCACTGTTACTACTGGTTTATTTGTAGCAAGCGACGGAAATAAATACGCGGCAAATTCAGAAGGTCAAATTTATAAAAACCAATTTGTCACCTCTGGCAGTTCCAAATACTATGTTGGAGCAGATGGTGCGGTGCTGAAAGGGATAATCACAACAGTTGACGGTAAAATGTTTAACGCAGATAATGCTACTGGTGAGATAATCATGAAAGCTCAGTGGATAGACAAGAACGGCAAGAAGTACTTTTCTAACGCTGAAGGCGAACTCTATAGAAATCAGTTTATTTCATTTGGTGTTCGTAGGTATTTTATGGGGGCAGACGCTGCTCTAGTACACGGAAGCTTTAGCTTTGACGGCAAAGACTACAACACAAGAGCCGATGGCGAAGCATACGAAGTCAAGGTTACTAGAACAGGTAAGATTTCATCAACTGTAGGTGCAAATGTAAGACCAACAGCTGGAACTAATCTCCCCGCTTTATACGGACTTCCATTTAATGCTGTGATATCTATAATCAAGGATGTAGTCGGAAATGATGGTTATAAATGGTTTTATATCAACCATGCAAACGGCCCAGGCTATGTGCGTTCCGATTTAGTATATAATATCGTGAGAACAGAGACAGAGGTAAAGGAAGATACAGGAAGTACACCTCCTCCAGTAATGAACGATAGCGAATTTGAGCAGTATATGATAACTCAAGGATTCCCAGAAAGCTACAAACCTTTGCTGAGAGCCATGCATAAGGCCCACCCTACTTGGGTACTCAAGGCAGCGCAGACAGGTCTTGACTGGAACTATGTAATAACCAAGGAAAGTGCCTTAGGCGTAAATACAGTTCTTCCATCATCACCAGAATCCTTTAAATCAAAGGACCCTAACGCAAAGAATGCAGACGGTTCATACAAGGTTTACGATAGTGGTGGATACATAGCAGCATCTAGAGAAGCTATCGAATACTATATGGATCCACGTAATTCCTTTGATGAAACCTTCTTCCAGTTCTTATCAAATAGCTACGATGGAAATACTCAGACGCTATCTGGAATAAACACAATTGTTAAGGGTACATTCCTAGGTAAAGCCTTTCCAGAAGGTGGATACACATCATATGCTGACCTTCTTTTGAGCGCAGGCAAGAGATACGGTGTAAATCCATTCATACTTGCATCAAAGCTTATCAACGAGCACGGAAGCAGCGGTAATTCTGGCTCCGTTTCAGGAAAGGTTAGCGGCTACGAAGGCTACTATAACTATTTCAACATCGGAGCTTATGCTCATAGCGGTAGAACAGCAATTGAAAATGGTCTAATCTATGCTAAAGAACACGGCTGGGACTCAAGAGAAAAGTCTATAATGGCAGGAACTGAATTCTTTGCTAAGGACTATATTAGAAGCAACAAAACTACAGCATATTTCCAGAAATTCAACGTTATGAACGGCGCTTCAGCAGTAGCAAGAGGCCAGTACATGACGGCACTCTGGGGAGCTAACAGTACAGGAGAAACACTCGGCAAGGGATACGCATCTGCGTACTCATCAGCGCTAACATTTGAGATTCCAGTATATCTCAACATGCCAACGCTTCCAGTTCCATATCCAAGATAAACAAATAGGCTGATTACCAAAGCAAGGTGATCAGCCTTTTAAATTTCTAATTATATGTCTAATCCGAACCTACTTCCCTGCAAGTATTTCACCTGCCACACTGCATGCGTACATGGCTGCAGTTTCTGCACGAAGTATTCTAGATCCGAGTGTTACGGTCTCAAAGCCTGCAGTCTTTAGCTCTGCAACCTCTTCATCGCTAAATCCGCCCTCTGGACCGATTACAATGGTCAAAGATTTCTTCTCATCTATAATCTCGCTCATATACCTTGCGCCACCGTAAGCATTCTCATAAGGAAGAAGATTTACGTCTGAGCAATATTTGGCAAGTTCCGAAAGTTTAACTGGTTCAATAATTTCAGGAACAATATTTCTCTTACACTGCTCGCTAGCCTCTAGCAATATGTCCTGATACCTGCTCAAAACCTTGTCTCCCTTTTCCTTCTTGTATTTAACAACACATCTAGAAGAAACATAAGGCACTATCTTGGTCACACCAAGCTCTGCCGCTTTCTGAAGAACAAGTTCAAACTTCTCCTTACGAATGAGGGCAACAGCAAGAGTTAGCTCTACTCCAATCTCGTTTACTCTCTCGTCCTTTTCCTCTATTTTGGCAACAAACTCCTTGCCACTGCTATAGCAGGTGGCAAAGTATCCTATTCCGTCGTGGACGATTCGCACCTTCTCGTTCTCGAGCCTTACCACATTCTTTGCATGGTGAGCCTGCCTCTTGTCAAAGATATATTCATCGCCAACCTCAATTGGCACTTCGCTAAAATACTGCTGCATTACTTAGCCCACACATCAGCGTATTCAGCATTCTTCTCAAAGGTCTTAAGCGCATAAGAGCATGTAGGTACAATCTTAACACCCTTTTCTCTAGCCTTCTGTGCAAGCTCGTAAACTAGCTTTCCTGCAAGACCCTGTCCGCCATAGGCAGGATCAACTATTGTATGCTCAAGGTCCCAAAGACCATCTCTTACAACATAGGTGCACTGACCAGCCAGCGTATCTCCATCATATGCTGCAGTTCTAAGATTCTGCTCTTCGTAAACTATTTTAATCATATCATTACTCCTCAAATATTCTAAATCACGCATTAGGCTCAATTTACTATATTATACTACAAATTCACGGGCTATAAACAAGGGAAATATATGATCAGCATATATACATCAAAGCTAGAATTTCATATACCAAGACATCCTGCACTCACCCTGCGCTCCCGCCTGCTTTACAAATTCAGTATTATCGTCATCTATTCCACCTATTGCAAATACAGGTATGGAGACATTCTCGCATATTTTTCTGAGAAAATCTAGGCCGCGAGGCTCAAGACCCTTCTTGCAGTTAGTGACAAAAATATGACCAGCTATAAGTGCATCTGCACCTAGCCTTTCTGCTTCGATAGCCTCATCCAGCGAGTGAACTGATACCCAGGTACTATCAGCCATATATTCCTGCTCTAGGAAGCTTTGATATGAAAGCTGAAGATTGCATCCCAGCCGTTCTGCCACATTAGGCATATTGTTACAGATAAAATCTATGCCTTTTTCATCGCAAATTTCTTTGATAGACTTTGCTAGACTTAAATATTCCGCCTCACTAAGATCCTTTTCTCTAAGTATCAAAGCATCGCAAAGCCCAAGTCTAGATATCTTTTCGACCTGTTCTTTTAGGCTCGCCCTGCAGAGACTTCGGTTTGTAACCGCGATTTTCTTAAACGTAGACATAGTCATTCATCACCGGCTGAATGCCACGTTTTTTGAGGCTATCGTAAATTTCTTCAAGCCCTCTAGTATCAGCAATTTCAAACTGTGCATCACCCTTATCTTCGCTTTCGCTGTGACTTCCAATGCCTGTGCTTACCCCAGCGGAAATCTTTGTTGCAGCAAGACCAACAACATTATCTCTAAACTCAGCGCGCTCTCTTGTGGATATTGTCATTCCAGCAAAAGGTAGGAAAAGCCTGTACGCACACATTATCTGAAGAAGCTGCTTTTCGTGTACATCCTTTGGATTTATGCTCGCATTGTTTATGATAGGACGAAGTCTAGGACATGAGATTGAGATTTCAGCCCATGGATACTTGCGCTGAATAAGATATGCGTGCATGCCCGTTCCAAGCGCATCCTTTCTGAAGTCATCAAGACCAAGAAGTACAGCAAAGGCAACACCTCTCATCCCTCCCATCAAAGCGCGCTCCTGCGCATTAAACCTGTATGGAAAGATTCTCTTATGACCTGCAAGGTGAAGAGTCTCATACTTATCAGAGTTATATGTCTCCTGAAAAACAGTAACATAGTCAGCACCGCACTCGCGAAGATATCTATACTCATCGCTGTTCATAGGATAGACCTCGATACCTATGTTCTTGAAGTACTTCTTTGCAATCTTACAAGCCTCACCTATGTATTTAACATCCGAAGCCTTACGACTCTCACCCGTCAAAATGAGAATCTCCTCAAGCCCTGTATCTGCTATTGCCTTCATCTCCTCATGGATTTCTTCCATGGAAAGCTTTGCTCTTTTGATTTTGTTATGGCAGTTAAACCCGCAGTAAATACAGTAGTTCTCACAGTAGTTAGAAATGTATATAGGCGTGAAAAAATATGCCGAATTTCCGAAGTGTTTTCTTGTTTCTAGCCTTGCCTTTCTTGCAATCTGCTCTAAAAATGGCTCAGCTGCCGGTGAAAGCAGTGCCTTAAAATCCTCTAGGCTACAACTATCAGACTCAATTGCTCTCAAAACATCGCTGGCCGTATAGTCCTCAGCTCTATAGCTTTCTATCTCAGCTACTACCTTATCCAAAATCTCGTGAGGAATTTGCTCCATGTCATCCATATATGTCATATGGTCGCATCTTTCCTCGGGTCTGTGCTCTTTTATTACATCAAAACTCATACTCTAATCGCCTCCTGCTATTCTGCTAAGAATCCTGTAAGTGGTGAAGATGCAGAAGCACCTCCATCCAAAACCCTGCCAAGTCCGGCAAGATAGGCAAGTCTTCCAGCCTCTATAGCTCTTGCAAAGGCAGATGCCATAGCAGGAACATTTCCTGAAGTAGCTATCGCTGTATTTGCCATAATCGCAGCAGCACCCATCTCCATTGCCTCGCAAGCCTGAGACGGACTTCCTATTCCAGCATCAACGATTATAGGAAGGTCTATCTCCTCTATCAAAATCTTAATGAACTCCTTTGTCGCTAGACCTCGATTTGATCCTATCGGAGAAGCTAGTGGCATAACAGCAGCTGCACCGGCACTGACTAGATCCCTAGCCACATTTAGGTCAGGATACATGTAAGGCATAACAACAAAGCCATCATTTGCTAAAATCTCAGTCGCCTTTATAGTCTCGTGATTATCAGGAAGTAGGTACTTACTGTCCCTAATAACCTCTATCTTAACAAAGTCACCACATCCTAGCTCGCGCGCAAGCCTTGCTATCCTCACAGCCTCGTGCGCATTCCTCGCCCCAGAAGTGTTCGGAAGCAAGGTCACATTCTTAGGAATATACTCAAGAATGTTCTCACTTCTTGAGTTTGCGCGCCTAAGTGCCAGCGTTATCATCTCAGCACCCGCATCTTCAACCACTGCCTTAATAAGCTCTACATCATACTTGCCTGAGCCCAAAATAAATCTAGAATTAAATTCATGACCACCTATAATCAGCTTGTCATCTGTAATATTTGTCTTCATAGCTTGTCAGTCCTTTCCTACTCCTCGCCTAAAATAAGTCTTACTATCATGTTAGCCTGATGTCCTGCGCATATCATAACTCGAGGTGCCATAAGGCCTATTCCTTCAAAGGCATCGCTTTTTCCGTCGCCGCAAACATAAAGTCTCGAAAATTTCTTTTCAGTTTTAATCTCATTAGCATCACCATATCCAGCCATACCGCTTCCTGATACGATGATTGTCTCGCTATCTCTAGAAAGAAGCTCGCTAACAATCATGGCCTTAGCGCTAGGATTGTCAAAAGCTTCGCATACGATGTTAAATCCTGTAAATAGCTGCTTTATATTCTTATTGTCAACCTTGACATTTTCATAGCTTACATTTATATACGGGTTTATTTTTAGTAAAATTCTCTTTAGAGCCTCTGTCTTAGGCATCCCAAGTTCATCCACAGTATAGACCTGCCTGTTAAGATTACTAAGGTCAACAATATCGAAATCCACAAGATGAAGTTGCCCTACTCCGCTTCTTGCGAGCATGACGGCTATGTGCGAGCCCAGGCCACCAAGCCCAGCAATCGCCACCTTAGAATTCCTAAGCTTCTCATATATATGAGGAGAAAAGCGCTCATCCTTCACCGCATCAAACTCTGCTTCACTAGGTATTTTATCCCTGTTATCAAGGCAGCTTTCCCCTCGCATTGAATCTCTAGCTCCCATCAGCCACCTCCAACAAATCTAACGACCTCTAGGCAGTCGCTTTCTTTGAGTACAGTGCTAGGAAAACTACCTCTAGGCAGAATATCAAGATTTAGCTCAACTGCTACCATAGCTTCAGAAAATCCCATCTCAGCGATAAGATTGCTCACTGTCATACCTTCCCTAAATTCAAATCTTTCTCCGTTAACCTTCATATTTTCTCCTACTAGTCATATATAAATTAAAAGACCACACGAAGATGTACACCCAAGGTGGTGCACCCCTTCGTGTGGTCTTTCACACTCTAGATAAAGTTTAACAAACTAGTCTACTTCTGTCAACATGAAACTACTTTCATAAAAAAGAGCCGGTATGAAACCGACTCTTTAAACACTACTTATTATAGCTTATCGCTTATTTGTATTTGCAATGCCAGAAGAATGAGAATCCTAGTGGTGACTTGTAGAATCCTTCTACATCGCTAGCTAGTAGATATGGATCTGTGTAGTGGTATAGAGGTGTGATACAACCTGTGCTCATGATCATATCCTCTGCCATGTGCATCATTTCGTAACGAGCCTTGTCGTCTGGTGTTGTCTTGATTGCATCAATCAAAACATCATAAGTCTGAGCCCATGTACCATTCTTAACATTTACATCCTTGCCAAACTTTGTTAGGTCTAGGTCGTACATTGCAAGATTTTGGTGCTCGCCCTTACCGAACTGCATGTCGTTGTTTCCTGAATGTGTCTGCCACATTTCAAGGAATGTTGTAGGGTCGTTGTAGTCTGCTACCCAACCGTTACGAGCGATTGTGAAGTCTCCAGCCTTACGTGTTGTTAGGAATGTAGCCCACTCCTGGTTCTCAAGCTGTAGTTTGATTCCAGCGTTTGCTAGTGTTGACTGGATGTACTCACCGATTGCCTTGTGAGCATCGTCAGTATTATATAGGTATGTAAGTGTAGGAACGTTAGTGAACTTTCCTGACTTTTCATCATACTTGTAGTATTTCTTCAGAATTTCTACAGCCTTCTTGTAGTTTGACTTAACTGCTTCTGAAGATGCATCATAGTAACCTTCGTAGTCCTTGCTCTTTCCAGCCTTTGCTGCAAAGCTCTTGCCATCAGAATCCTTTAGAGCCTTAGCAACGAATGTTGATGCTGGAATCTGATCAGCCTTACCGATTTCGTTTACGATGTAGTTACGGTCAATCATTAGGCCGATTGCCTGACGAATTTCAGCCTGAGCCTTCTCAGCTTCTACTCCTGTTAGAGTTGAATCCTCAGGTAGAATTCTCTTGTTGATGTTCCATCCCATGTAGTATGTACCTAGCTGGTCAGCTACATGATATTCATCCTTATAATCCTTCTTTAGGCTATCCATTTCATTTGAAGGCATTGAGTCAATCATCTGCCAGTCGCCGTTCTTGAAGTTTGTAAGCATGTTGTTTGTGTCATCTGACAAGTAGAACTTGATTGTCTTCATTGTAACGTCCTTCTTGTCGATGTAGTTTTCGTTCTTCTCAAGTACGATCAAGCTGTTGTGCTTCCACTCTTTTAGCTTATAAGCACCATTTGATACATACTTTTCTGGTGATGTTGCCCATGACTCATCGCTTACAACATCTTCTCTTACTGGAAGATATGTAGGGAATGCAAGAAGCTCGTTCCAATATGAAACCTTGTTCTTAACAACAACCTGAAGTGTGTTGTCGTCAACTGCTGTAACATCAAGCTTAGCACCTGGTACTGGTTCCTTATCCTCGCCAGGCCAGATGTCATCATAACCCTTGATAAGCTGGAACATATTTGAATAGTCAGCTGCTAGTTCTCTTGATACTGCACGATTCCATGCGAATACGAAGTCGTGAGCTGTTACAGGCTTTCCATCTGACCACTTAGCACCTTTTCTAATCTTATAAGTATAAGTATATGTGCCGTCTTCATTTGCTACTGGGTCAACTAGCTTTTCTGCTAAATCTGCCTTAAGAACTGCTTTGCCGTCCTTATCTGAGTCCCACTTTGCAAGTCCTGAGAATAAATGCAAAGTCATGGTTCCGCCGTCAACTGTTGAGTTTCTAGCTGGGTCCATTGTTTCCGGTTCTGAAGCTATGCAGACCGAAATTGTGTCAGCATCGTGCTTTGACTTATTGCTGGATTTGCCACCGCAAGCTGCGAGTCCAAATACCATTACAAAAGCTAGAGCCGATACAAGGGCTTTTTTCATGTGTTGCTTCTTCATGATTTTTCTCCTTTTCAATGAAATGTTTTATAGCAAGGACTTCTGTCCTAACCAACAAATGATTCACAGATTAGTTAATCTCCTTAACTCTGTGACATGCGACAAAATGTCCCTTCTCGACTTCCTGGAATTCAGGAACCTGCTCAGCACATATTGGCTTTGCATACTGACACCTTGTTCGGAATGGACATCCTGAAGGTGCATTAAGAGGACTTGGAATATCGCCCTTAAGAACTATACGCTTGTTAGCCCTAGCAATCTTAGGATCCGGTACTGGAACAGCCGAAAGCAAGGACTGTGAATATGGGTGGAGCGGCCTTGTATAAATTGTCTCAGCATCGGCTAGCTCAACCATCTTTCCTATATACATCACTGCGATTCTATCGCTTATATGTCTAACAACGAGCAGGTCATGAGCTATGAACAGATATGTTAGCCCTAGCTTTTCCTGTAGCTCATCAAACATATTTATCACCTGTGCCTGAATCGATACGTCTAGAGCTGAAACTGGCTCGTCACAGACGATGAAGTCAGGGTTTACGGCTAGAGATCTAGCGATACCAATACGCTGTCTCTGTCCGCCAGAGAACTCATGAGCATATCTAGCAGCATGTTCACTGTTAAGTCCAACATGATCCATTAGCTCAAGAATCTTCTCTTCTCTTTCCTTCTTATTCTCGTACAGCTTGTGTACATCTAAAGGCTCTCCGATGATATCAGATACTGTCATTCTTGGGTTCAGTGATGAGTATGGATCCTGAAATACCATAGTTGCCTTTTCTCTGAACTTCTTGATATCTGCCTTTGTTTTAATAGGGTTTCCGTTATATATAACTTCTCCTGATGTAGGCTTGTAAAGGTGTAATATTGTTCTACCTACAGTAGTCTTACCGCATCCAGACTCACCAACAAGTCCTAGTGTTTCACCTTTATTTATGTTAAAGCTTACATCGTCAACCGCCTTAAGTGGTTTATTTTTGAACCATCCCATGTTTATGTCAAAGTACTGCTTTAGGTTCTTTACCTGAATAAGCGGCTGTTCTGTTTTGATATTATCACTCATTATCTGCACCGCCTTTCTCTTCAGCTTCTGCTGCAGCCTCACCTAGGCTTACAGGCTCACCCTTCTCTAGTTTCTCTTTGACATTCATCCAACATGAAGCCTTATGCTCTGCGTTTATATCCATGCTCTCAGGTGCATCTGATATGCAAATCTTCATTGCATTATCGCATCTTGGAGCGAATGGACATCCCTTAGGAAGATTTAACAGGTCTATCGGTGTACCTGAGATAGGCTGTAGTTTCTGGCCAAGATTGCTTACGTTTGGAATGGATCTCAGAAGACCCTTAGTGTATTCGTGCTTTGGATTGTAGAAAATCTCTTCAGCAGTTCCTCTCTCGCAGTATGAACCAGCATACATTACTACTACTTCATCGCACATCTGAGCTACAACACCTAGGTCGTGAGTAATCATGATGATTGCCATTCCTAGCTGCTCCTGGAGATCCTTCATGAGCTCAAGAATCTGAGCCTGAATTGTAACGTCAAGCGCTGTCGTAGGTTCGTCTGCTATGAGAATATCTGGCTCACAAGCAAGCGCCATAGCTATCATTACACGCTGACGCATTCCTCCCGAGAATTCATATGGATACTGCTTCATACGTTTCTCAGGATCGTTTACGTTTACGAGCTTCAGCATTTCAACTGCTCTATCGTATGCCTGTTTCTTATCTCTATCAGTGTGGAGAAGTATTGCCTCCATCAGCTGATGTCCTACCGTATATGTTGGGTTTAGTGAGGTCATAGGATCTTGGAATATAATTGAGATCTTATTACCTCTTATGTTCTTCATTACCTTTTCGCCAGCGCCCACAAGCTCCTGTCCATCAAACTTGACTGATCCACCGACAATCTTGCCTGCTGATGCCAAAATCTGAAGTACCGAGTAAACCGTTACAGACTTGCCTGAGCCTGATTCTCCAACGATTCCCAAAACCTTACCGCGTTCCAAATTAAATGAAACACCGTTTACTGCCTTGACTTCGCCTGCATCTGTAAAAAAGGATGTATGTAAATCTTTTACTTCTAATAAAGCCATTTTACACTCCTCTCTTAAGCGTTAAGCTTAGGATCAAATGCGTCGCGCAATCCATCACCGAATAGGTTTAGAGAAAGTACGATTAGAGAAATAACGACTGCCGGAATTATCAAATGTGACGGATATGATGATATTCCGTTAAGAGCATCCGATGCTAGTGAGCCAAGTGAAGGCAGCGGTGCATTAACACCAAGTCCTAGGAATGAGAGGAAGCTCTCTGTAAATATAGCACTTGGAATCTGTAGTGCCGTCGATATGATGATAACACTGATACAGTTAGGTATCAGATGTTTCTTTATAATCCAACCTGCCTTAGCTCCTGTTGCCTGAGCTGCAAGAACATATTCCTGCTCTCTTAGGGATAGAATCTGTCCTCTGATAAGTCTTGCCATCGATACCCAGTATAGCAAAGCGAATACGACGAAAAGACTGACGATATTGCTTCCGATTCTCTCAAATATTGTGCCATCTAAAACATTACCTAGCGCTGCCTTGAGGACTGATGCTAAGAGTATAACCATTAGCATGTCAGGAAGCGAGTAAATGACATCGACTATTCTCATTAGAACCATATCGACCTTACCGCCGATATATCCTGCTATTGAACCGATTGTCATACCGATTACCAAGACTATGATACTTGCAAAGAAACCTACTGCAAGCGAAATTCTTGTTCCATATACTACACGGATAAAGTAGTCTCTTCCGTGTCCATCTGTTCCGAAGATATGTGGGAACACCTTATCGCCCTGGCTAATCTTCATCTTCTCAGTCATACCGTATTGCATAGGAGCAATATTGTTGAAGCTTGCGTCTACAGGCTCTCCTCTCTTTACTCCGAGCTGCTGGTCATAGCCATATGGCCAAAATGCAGGAAGTATCAGAGCTGCTAAAGTTATAACTACGATTATAATCAGACTGACGAGTGCAACCTTATTCTTAATAAGACGCTTAACTCCATCCTTGAAGAATGTTGATGACTCTCGCATCTGCACCATATATGCTTTTTCGTCAGCCGTTGCAGGTATGAAATTGTCCATATCTACATGCATGCTTAGTTTATTTGTAATATTATCCATTGTGCCCTCTCTATTCTAAAGTGATACGTGGATCTGCAATCTTGTATAGTATATCGCTGACAAGGTTCATTATTACAATGAGTGTCGCTAGTATGATCGTTGTTCCCATAATCAAAGGATAGTCACGACCTATTATACTGTTTACAAATGCTCGTCCGATACCCGGCACTGCGAATATCTTCTCAACTACAAGTGAACCTGTAACTATGTATGCTAGCATAGGTCCAAAGTATGTGATTACAGGGATAAGTGAGTTCTTAAGTGCGTGATGCAAAATTATATCACGGTTTGAAACGCCCTTAGCCTTTGCTGTACGAATGTAGTCCTGACCAAGAACATCTAGCATAGATGAACGTGTCAGACGCGTTATATATGCCATAGGATATAGCATCAAAGTAATAATCGGAAGGATTAAACCTCCTTCTGCATCGCCGTTTGCCGGAAGTACTCCAAGCTTAATAGAAAATAGCATAAGCAAGAAAATACCCATTATAAACGATGGCATAGATACCATAGCTGTCGTCAGAACCATGATAAATTTATCAATCAGCTTGTTTCTCTTAAGAGCTGCCAAAGCTCCAAGCCCAACGCCAAATATCAAAGCAAAAATAGCTGCTGTTACACCTAGCTTTGCTGATACCGCAAATCCGTCTGATAATACATCAATAACCTGACGTCCTCTCTGCTTTAGCGAAGGTCCAAAGTCAAACTGAGTAACTATACCTTTCAGATATGTTGTGTACTGTTCCATGACCGGCTTATCAAGCCCGTATTTAGCCTCTAACTGAGCTCTTACTTCTGCCGAAGCCGCCTTCTCTCCTATGAATGGTCCGCCTGGTACTAATCTCATTACAAAAAATGTAATAGTGATTACAACCCAAACGGTCACAATTGCGATTAATATTCTCTTCAGAATATAAAGCAAAGTCCTTGAATCCATTATTTCATCACCTTTTCCTTTTGGTTTGCCACATTTTTCACATCATTTGGTTAACTTTTATAATAACCTATTTTGCCTTGATTCGCAATAAAAACTCGTCACTTTATGAGCTTTTCCAACAAAATTTTATCACAATTTCATCACATATCACGCTCAAAACTATTGAAAAATAAAAGCGAATTTTATTCTACCACAAAACGCTTTACTTTGCAAAAGTTTTTGTTATTGATTTGTGGTTTTTTCCAATTAAAGTCGTATTTTGTTGTGCCAATCGTTAATATTTGAGTACAGATCTCTCAACCCTATTCTTTAGCGAGCGCAGCCTGCGAGTGAGTTTATTTGTATCCTCTATCCTTCGAATTACTGCATAGGCATTATCTTCTTTATACAAAAGAACGGCTGAAAGCTTAGCCTTAATGTCGTCGCAAATCTCCTTGACCTGCTCAAGGTACTCATCCTTTGACATATTGTTAAGTCCTGCAGGAAGCTCCTCTATATCAAAAGTATATTCTATATCAAAGAGTTCAAATATCTTCTTTGATAGGCGAAGCTTAAGCTCATTTGCTCTAACTGCAAACATTCCTGTGTGCTCCTGCGCTTCAGCCATCTGCTGCGCCATAAAGCTTTCTAGTGCCGCAAACTTCTCATCTAGCTCATCGTAAGGCATGCCCATCGCACTTCTGTAAAACTGAAGTTCTTTGAGCGCTGAATTTATGATGTCTGTTAGCTTCTTTCTGGTCGACTCTTGCATTATCTCCTTTATGGAAGCACTGCTGTCTCTTAGGATCGTAGACTTCAGTTCTTCGACACCTTCGCCAGTCTTTGCACTTACCGGCATCAGCTTTATCTCACTAGTCTCCATAATCTCGCTCAAAAGCCCCGCGCAGTAGCCTGTGTAGGCGTCTAAATCCTCCAAGCTAACCGTATCCATTTTGTTCACAGCAAAGTAGAATTTCCCTGCGTATTCCTTGGTGCTCTGCAAAAAGTCTATCTCTATTTGATTGATAGGACTATCTACAGAAAGAAGGAAGATTACGGCATCGCTTTCCTTCATGTAGTCGTACGCGACCTCTGTATTGTTCTTATGGAAAGAGCCAACGCCTGGCGTGTCAACATATGTGATTCCGTTCTTAAGAAATTCGGACTCACTGTGAATGACAACTTCCTTAACACCAAGCTCATTTTTGGCATTTTCCTGCTCGCTTATATATGCGGAAAGTTCATCTATTTCGACGGGCCTGATTTCTCCGTTTTCAAAGCAAACCTCTGCAGATTGCTTTCCGTAAACCACCTTGGTCACCGCCGAGGTAATCGGGACTATGCCAACCGGCATGTAATTTTTTCCGAGTATGCAGTTACTCAAGGTACTCTTTCCCCTCTTGAACTGTCCTATGACTGAAATTGTCATATTGCTATTGCTTAGCTTATCTATCAAAAGCTTACACTGACGCCTCTGGATGCTGCACGCAGCCTCGCCACCGGAAAACAGTTCATCCGCTTCCTTGGCAAGTTCCAAAATGTCAATAGCTTCTACCTTTAATTCATTCATCAAATATTTCTCTCCTGATAAAAATCGTGATAAATAGACATGAGTATAATACCATTTTTGAGCATACAAATAAATATTCCTTTAGTTCTGCAAATACTGCTTTAAGCAAATTTTTACAGTGAACCGATTTTGTGTTATGCTTTATAAAAAATTATTTAGGAGGATGTCATGCCAGAATTACCAGAGGTAGAATCGATAAGAAGCATGCTCGAAAAACGAGTTTTAAACAAGAAAATATCAAAGTTAGAAATCCTTGATACCAAGGCTATTGCAAGACCTGAGCCTGATAGCTTTTGCAGCGCCATTCTCTGCAGGAAAATCCTCAGTATTAGGCGAGATGCTAAGTATCTTATATTTGATTTTGATGATACATCAAAGATGATAGTCCACCTTCGAATGACCGGGAACTTGCTTTACATGGATGGAAGCTCAAAGCTAAATATTAAGTTAGACGAAAGTGGCTTACCAAGGCACGCGCGCGTTATTTTTACATTGAATGACGGCAGCTTGCTCTGCTTCTGCGACCAAAGAAAGTTTGGCAGGCTGTGGTTTTACTCGAGTGACGAAGATTACAAAGCTTGCGGAATAGATAGGCTTGGGCCCGAACCTTTAAGTGCCGATTTTAGTAAAGAATATCTTTACAAATGTCTCGCAAAAACCAAGAGACAGGTTAAAGCTGTACTTTTAGATCAAAGCATAGTTTCAGGTATAGGAAATATCTACTCTGATGAAATCCTCTTTAAGGCGGGAATACTTCCTCAGACTAGAGCTTGTGACATAAGCAAGAACATTGCACTTTCCTTGTACGATGCAATAAACGATGTCATTTCTAATGGAATCAAGGCAAATCGGAGCTCAATCGAAGCATATATGTTAGGCGCCAGTAAGCAGTATTCAGATTTAGAAAAGATGAAGGTCTATCAAAAAGCAGGCAGTAAATGTATAGTCTGTGGTACTAAAATAGAAAAATTGACAATAGGTGGACGAAGCTCATGTTTTTGCCCTAACTGCCAGCGTTAGATCATAGCTTATGGCATATGCCTCTTGCAAAATAAAAGCCGCCACATAAATTACTGTGACGGTTTTACTTTGTCTTATTCAATAAAACTACTTCAGTTTTGCATTTGTCTTTGCAAGAAACTTCTCATTTTCGATGATGAAGCGCTCATGCCTTGCCTCGCCGATTAGCCCCGCTTCATCCATGGCTTTGATTTTAAATACCAGCTTTCTTCCGTCTACTTCAACAAGCTCACTTTCACATGTAACCTCCATGCCAACTGGTGTTGCTGCAATGTGTGATACTGTCATAGATGTTCCAACAGTGCCCTGTCCTTCATCTAGCTCAGGTTCAACTGATGTGTGAGCCGCCTCCTCCATCATAGCTACCATAGCTGGTGTTGCGAAAACATCGAGTCTTCCGCTTCCCATCACCTTTGCGGTTAATTCCTCAACGACAGTTTTCTTTATCTGATTCTTTACTCCTACCTTCATTTCGCCCTCTGTTCCTTTCGAAAAACTTTCTTTGATTATAACATCAAAATTAGAATATAAAAGTAATAAATTCTTTATAATTATGTTTATAGTTTTGTAATAAAAGTATACTATAGTTTATTATAGCGAGTTATATTTTGACAGGTGGAGATTTTGATGGGAAAGGAACACATATCGGATATCAGCAGCCTCAGTGCTGAGAATCTGAACGATTTAAATAGAAGAAGACGCATAACATATATCGCCTCTACGGTAGGCTTTATGATTACGATTTTGATGGTATTTGCACTGACTGTATATATACTGTCAGTTTCATCCGTTTTTAGTGCAGCCTACTATTCGGATGACCTCGGCATGAAAAATATAGATGTCGCACGTATTCGTACAGGAGAATATCTTGGCATCCCATGGATTGTCTTGATTCCTGCACTTGTTCTTGTGCCGATTACTTTTGTAATTTCGATAATGAGAGCTGGTGAATTTGGACAGGATGGCAAGATCAAGCTTAGCTGGTTTGATAAAATTTTCTCTGAAATTCAGATTTTAGTTGCAATGCTTGCAAGTGCAGGCATAGTGATTTCAGACGAACTTATTCGCACCTGGATATATAGAAGCCATCTGCTCGATAAGCCTATTGCTGCTGTATTCAAGCAGGCCTATAACTCAGCACCTAACAATGAGACCATCAGGTACTTCATTGAGGAAAATCTAAGTTCCTTTAACAGTTCTGGGATATTTGTCGAGCCGCACTGGGTTCAGCTGGTTTTGAGCCTGACAATAGCCTTTGTCATTTTCTTTTTAGATATCATGACAATTCACTCGCTATCTAAGAAAATCAAGCGTGGCGAGCTCCTAAAAAGAACCATCTTAGGCTATATCCTAACACATACATTTAAACTCGCGGGCGGTGAGAAATACCTTTTTGCTAAGATAATAGGATGCTTAATCCTCTGCACTCTTCTTGCTGCAACCGGATGGGGCGCCTTCATAGTTCTTATTTTGATCTTCATATTCGTTCCCGTTCAGCTAAGAAAATATGCTGAGCTCAAGCGAGGCATCCGCGAGGTCAAAGCAGGAAACTACGACTATAACATACCCGTATATGCTAGCGGCGAGCTGGATAGATTATCCATGGATATAAACTCCATAGCAGATGCTCAGGAAATTGTGGTTGCAAACGAGCTTCATAATCAGAGGCTCAAATCCGAACTCATATCACATGTATCACATGACCTAAGAACACCGCTCACTTCTATGATATCTTATCTAGATTTACTTAGATTTGAGGGTCTAGATAGCGAAAAGGCTCCAGAGTATTTAGACATAATAACAGATAAGACAAACAGGCTATCAAAGCTAACTGACGACCTCTTTGAGGCTGCCAAAATTTCTAGCGGAGATATACCTGTCGAACTCACTAAAATCGAGATGGTTTCGCTCGTAAGGCAGGCCATTGCTGAAGAAGCAGATGCATTCAAGAACAAGGATATAACTCCGGTTATGAACACAAATTTGGAGAGTGCCTTCGTCTATGCAGACGGACAGCAGCTTTGGAGGGTTGTTGATAATCTATTTACAAATGTTTGCAAATACTCCGTTACCGGAAGCAGAGCATATATAAATTTATATGATTCCGATACATACTACGCTTTGGAGATCAAAAATATTTCAAATTCTCCGCTAAACATCAATCCAGATGAACTTATGGAAAGATTCAGGCGTGGTGATACTTCAAGAAACACCGATGGAAGTGGCCTTGGTCTAAGCATCGCAAAGGACCTTGTGAAGCTAATGCACGGTAAGTTTGAGATTGAGATTGATGGCGACCTATTCAAGGCAAGCGTCTATATGAAGAAGGCTTAGTTCTAATGAAAGCTTAATGCTATAAGTTGCAATAAAAAAGTTGGGATTTTTGTTCCCAACTTTTTCTTTTTTGTTTTACTTTTTTGTTTCTATCTTTGATTTATCAAAATCTGAAAACGGCTTAACCTCGGTATCATTGATGTTTTTGTAGTAAATCTCGAAGTGATCTTCGTTATTCATCTTCCAGTTTTCCTTAGTAGACTCTAGCTTCGTATCTGTGCTAATTATGGCTTCACAAGGAATGAGCTTCCCAAAGGATCCTTCTTTCTTCATTACTAGCGTAATTTTTAGATTTATGGACTTCACAAGCTTCTCATCTTTATATAGATTACTCTTTACAAATGAGCCCTGAAGTTTTTTGATATCAGCGATATCCTTAGTTACATCACCCTTGAATTCAAGGAATACGTAATCGCCCCTCTCAGTCCTAACGAACTTATCTGCGTATTTTTCGTAAAGTTTTAGTACGGCCTCTTTATTTCCTATTTCTGGTACTGTATGCTCTTTTGGATCTGCGACCTTCCAGTTCCATTTACCAGATTTATAATCAGAGCTTGCTTTGTAAAGTTCCTTATCGTTTGGCGCGTAATATTTATCCTTGTTAAAAAGTGAATCACTGCTACCATAGGTTGTTAAAGCCTCTTCAATACGCCTTTTATCTGCTAATGCATACTCACCTGTTCCACCGAAGTAATCGTATTTAGAGTCACCATCTACATAAAATTCACTATAGCTTAATGGATCAAGCTGTATTTTTCCTTGTCTAGCCTTTGTCTCTGACCTAAAAATTTGTTCCTGATCATTATACATATGATTTTTTCTATATATCTTTATTGTATATTCTAAGTTCTTTGCTTCACCGATTGACTTTACATAAGACTTAACATTAGATTCTGGCTTATTTCCACAGCTCGCAAGAGCCACACATAACATAAGCACAAGTAGTGCAAGTGCTAAAAATCTTTTATTCTTCATTATTATCTCACACTCCATTCTACTTTACTTCTGCTTTATCAACTCCGTCAGGAGTCTCAACTACAATACCTGTATTCTGGTCTGAATAAGTAACCTTGCTTGTCATTTTTGCTGATGCATATTCTGAGTCGTACTCACTCGTATAGGTTATTCCCATAGGTGTAAAGTCTTCCTTGGATACCTTAAATACAATTTTTGCACTTCCACTATAGTAGAAATCATATAGACCAAATGCAGTATCTAGAGCACCAAATATCAGATAGTTGTTTGGGTCTACAAGCTTTAAATCACTTGTCTCATATGTAAATGTATAGCTATCCTTCTCCTCTGAAAGCTTAACATCCTTCTTGTGTTCTCTAAGGAATTCAATGAAATCATAATTGAAGCCAAGTGGCTGTCCATAAAATTCATCCGAATACTGGCTTATAGTCCAAACCTTACTTTTCTCAGGCACCTGAGGTAATTCATAGCTTAGCATCGAGTCACCATAATATTTGTATTCTATCTTCTCATGTGCCATTGTAGTTCCTGTGACTGTAACCTCGCCTGAAACACGGTTTGGTCTTAGCTCAAAACTTCCCTTGAACTTTCTCTCACGCCAGTATTCAGGCGCCTCCCCCTCCTTAGGCTCATGTTTTACACCATTATGTTTAGTAGTAATGCTAATCTTACCATTCTTTAGCTGCTCAAAACCCTGAAAACTCTTCTCAAGGATTTCGTCCTTGCTGAGATTTTTGTTGTCAGTTTTGCTACCGCCACCACCTTGGCATCCAACTAGTGCAACTATCGCTATCAAGCTTACTGCTAGTAGCATTGTTCTTTTAAAATAACTTCTCATGTTTTACCCCCTGAATTTTAGTTAAACTCTGAAAGCTTGTTCTAAATATTATAAGATTTATTAGAATCCAATGCAAGGAATTTAAGATTTTCTTAATGCTTCAAAAAATGAAACTTTTAACTTTTGCATGGAACAGCTAAGCAAAATTGCTAAAATTAGCAAAGAAAAAACCCCATCTTACGATGAGGCCTTCACTTACTTAATTATTCCTGGTTTGCGTCCATAATGGTGTCGAACTCTTCAACTACCTTGGCAAACAATGCGTCGTCTTCGATATCAACAAGCTCAAACTCGTCCTCTCCAACTTCCTTGTATCCATAAATATATACATCATCACTGCCATCTAGTGGAATAAGTGCGATGTAGTCCTTGCCGTCGTAATCGAAAATTCCCATCTCTTCACATTCAATAACTTCACCGTCATCAAATTCTAGTGTGATGATTGCGGCTTCGTCCTGAACGGTCTGCTTCTTATCTGACATTTTTACCTCCGGTTATTAACATCCTTAGTGTCCAATTGACACCTCTGATTAACTATATCACCAAACATATTTTAAAGCAACTGCATAAGGGTATTTATTCATCAAAATCCCCTATTTGTCTATTTAAAAAACTCAATTACATTTCTTGCTGATTCTTCGCTCATGCCCTCAACTTCGGTAAGCTCAGCAAGGCTTGCCTTTTTGATTGAATCAATAGATCCAAAGTGAGCAAGAAGTGCATTTCTCCTTCTCGGACCTATTCCCTTGATTTCATCAAGAATGGAGCTTATGGTCTTCTTTCCGCGAAGGTTTCTGTGGTACTCAATAGCAAATCTGTGGACCTCCTCCTGAATTGTACCTGCATAGGCAAATAACAAAGGTCTATCCTTTAGGCTTATCTCTCTTCCGTCCTCAAACATTATGCCCCTAGTCCTGTGGCTGTCATCCTTGACAAGACCTACTACAGGAACTTCTAGCCTTAATGCATCTAGAACCTTCTTAGCTGCAGTAACCTGCCCTCTACCTCCGTCCATGAATATACAGTCTGGAAGTATTGCAAAGGCAGGATCACCCTTTTGGGCCCTGCTAAAGCGCCTATAAATCATCTCCTGAAGACTTCCGTAATCATCTGGTCCTTCAACTGTCTTTATCTTAAACCTTCGGTAGTCTTTTCGAATTTTGTTTGTTCCCTCAAAGACAACCATAGCTCCAACAGAATCAATTCCATTGGTGTTAGATATATCGTAGGACTCAATGCGGTAGCTCTCTCCCCTAGGTTCTATATCAATATTCCCTTCTAGCAACGCAGCCTTTATTTCCTTCCTTAGCTGAAGCTGCTTTTCGGCCTTTGATCTATTCTTTTCGCTTATAGTCTTGCTCATCTCAAGCCTATCCTGCTGCGCAAGCTTTAGCATGCTCAGCTTTTCACCACGCTTTGGCACACTTATCCTCACCTTATGTCTGCCCTGAGATAAGAATTCTTCTATCAAAGCGCTTTCCTCTGGAAGCTCCTCGACTATGATTTCGTGAGGAACCTCAGCCCATCTGCTGTAGTACTGCTTAATGAACTCAGCCGTCATCTC
>CALIYX010000010.1 GCA_938049335.1 uncultured Clostridia bacterium
TCCTTTTTGATGATTCTGGTTTTCATAACCCTAGGGTATTTTTCACTAAGTGTAACCACAATGTATGGATAGGTCTTATCATCTCTAAGCAGTACATTGTACTTAGGCATGTATTTTTTGATTAAATTGCACTCTAAGATAAGGGCCTCCATCTCAGTTGCGCATGTGATATAGTCAAACTCCGCTATATTCGCCGTTAGCGCCCTAAGCTTTGCGGTCGACTTGCCGTAGCTTTGGAAGTACTGACGAACCCTGTTCCTCAGTGAAATAGCCTTTCCGACATAGATGACCTGCCCTAATTTGTCCTTATGCATATAAACTCCCGGTGTGTCCGGGAGTTTTTTGAGATTCTCTTTAATATCAAACATTGTATCGCCTAATCCTCTATCTATAGCGATTGTATCTATTGTTTCGTTCGTGCTCTCTCATCAGCTCTTCCATAGCAAGCTGCTTAATACGCTCCTTGCGAAGCTTGCGCCTTCGTGCCTTGGTCTTAGCTTTGTTGACCGTTCTAAGCATCAAAAGTGATACTATCAAAAATATTACAAAAAGAACTATTATAGTCGTTTTGTTTGAGATTCCTATATATGAAGGAATCCAGCCTGTTCCGACAGATTCTGTGGAAACGAGGTCTATCTCATTGACCTGCTCATCAGAAACGTAGATGCGGTAGCTACCCATTACGTCTCCCTTTTTGATAGGGGCCTCAACATCGCTCTTAAGTACCACCTCGGTTTTAATCAAATCCTTGGAACCCTGAGCTGGCAGATAGGCCATTGCTGAACTTGCAGATTCTACCTCAACTCTTGTCTTGACACCGTGCTTAACTCGCGCCTTTCCTAAAACCTTACCCTTTGGAACAACCTCTATGCCCTTGATCTTAGTCTTAGCATAATCAACCATCTTTTCGCAAATCGTATAGCGTGTATTCTTGCCTACACCGAGTGAAACCATGATAAGCTCCATACCATTTTGCTTATAGACCATGGTTATCGATGTACTGTTTTCGCTGATATATCCCAGCTTACCTGATACATACCCCGATTTACTTCCCGATAAAAGCTTATTGCTATTTTTCAAAAAACGGACGTCGCTCATCTCAGTCTTAGGTATCCTATAGTTCTTAGTTCCTGAAACCTTTAAGATAGTTTTGTTTCCGAAGGCAACTTTTGCTATCTCAAGAAAATCGGAAGCTGTAGTATGCTCCGCCGAAACATCGTCAATCAAACCGTTAGGAGTTGCGAACAGTGTGTCCTTGCAGCCGATGTTCTTTGAGGTCTCATTCATGAGCTTGATAAACTCATCCATGCTTCCTGAAACAGCTTCTCCCAAAGCGTATGCTGCACCATTATCTGACATGATTAGCATCGCGTGAAGCAACTGGTCGACTGTGAGAATCTCGCCTTCTTTAAGCTGAATTCCCTTCTCCTGGTTACTTAGCTTTGCAGCCTCTGCAGATATGGTTACCTTAGCATCCAGTGAAAGCTTCTGAGTAACCAAAATAGCTGTCATAAGTTTGGTCAAGCTATATGGTGCAAACTTTTTCTTCTCAGATTTTGCATAAACCTTTTCTCCAGTATTCTTGCAGTAGATTATCGCAGAACCAGATTTAAGTTCAGGCTTTCC
>CALIYX010000011.1 GCA_938049335.1 uncultured Clostridia bacterium
TCTATGTTTGGCTGTGTGGTCAGCTGGACTTGAGGTGTTTTCTTTGGCAGACAATGGTGTAGTATTAGACACTGCATCCAGATGGTTTTATGTCGCTTCGGCTGTTTTTTGTCCTGCGTTGGCTATTTTTACTACAAAATCATTTCTCCCATCGACAAAATCGACAAAGAGTTTTATTTGCGCGTCTAGTATACTAATAACGATTTTTTCGCTGTATATTATTTTGGTGCCTGAATTTATTATTAATACATCAGAAATCGTCACTCCAGTAGATTTTTCTCGAATTCCGATTCATGCGGTCAACTATGTTATTTTTGCAACTTTTTTCTCGGTATTCTTCTTAATTTCTATGTGTTTTGGGCATATAGCGTGGCGCAAATCAGATCCTGTTCGACGCAAGCAGGTCGCGATTTACATGATTGGTCTGTTGATATGTAGTATTCCTGGCTTTGTAGTGGATCTGTTTCTTCCAGCGCTTGGTGATTATCGATATATATGGATTGGTCCAATTGCTACGATTATTTTCTTGTTTGCAATTATGTATAGCATCGTCAGATATCGATTGATGGACGTAAAAATGGCGGTGGCTCGAAGCGTTTCGTATATGTTGCTATTGATCGCACTGGCTGTCGTCTACGTAATTTCTGCATATGTCATTTCAATTTTAGTTTTCCAACGCAGCCTGACAGTTGATAGTCACGTAAATCTTATGAATATGATTTTGGCTATGATTTTGGCGGTTATGTATCAGCCGGTGAAGAAAATCTTTGATAAATTTACTGATAGAGTTTTTTATTACGGAGAATATGATGCCGATACATTTACGCGTGAGATTAGCAAAATATTAACCTATACGGCGGATCTGCAATTACTAACTCGACGTGTTGGCAATTATATAGCGACTTCTCTTAAGGCGGAAAAAGTGGCGTTTTGTATTCCGGAAAAAGGAATATATGGTCGAGCGGGTAGGCGACGAATATCTGTTGTCGAGGAAGATGTTCACAGGATTATGGATTACTATTATAAGAATTGTAGTTTTCCGGAAGTTATTTTGGCAAATCAAGTAAAGGATCCAGAGCTGAAGAAGCTTTTGGATATTCATCGCACAAAAATTGTTATGCCGCTGCTGCATCAAAATCAAGAAACGGGAATTCTATTTCTGGGCGAGCATAAGAGTTTGGGATATAGTTCTCGCGATATTGAAATGTTGGAATCGATTGCTGGGGAATTGGCGGTGTCGATTCGAAATTCTTTGTCATTGGAAGAGATTAATGAGTTGAATAAGAGTTTGCAGCGTAAAATCGACGAGGCGACGAAAGAATTGAGGTTTAGCAATCGACAGCTTCAGCGACTGGACGAGGCGAAGAATGAGTTTATTTCTATGGCTTCACATCAGTTAAGAACGCCGCTGACTAGTATTAAGGGTTATCTGGATATGATGCTGGAGGGCGATTTGGGAAAGATTACGCCGACGCAACGTGCGGTTCTTAGGGAGGCATTTTCTTCGAGTGAGCGTATGGTTAGGTTGATTAATGATTTTCTTAATGTTTCTAGGCTTCAGACTGGCAAATTTAATATCGATAAACAGAAGATAGATATTGCTCAAATTCTTCGGGATGAAGTTGCTTTGCTTAAGGTTGTAGCAGATCAGAGGTCTGTTGAGATGGACCTAAAGATTGATAAAAAAGTTCCATTGATTACGGCTGATTCTGAGAAGATTCGTCAAGTTATGCTGAATATGATTGACAATGCCATTTACTATTCAAATCCACATAAAAAGGTAATAATTTCTCTGAAAAATAATAATGGTGTGATTGAATTTACGGTGAAAGATTCGGGAATTGGTGTACCAAAGTCAGAGCAAGCAAATCTGTTTGGTAAATTCTTCCGCGGTACGAACGCCAGAAAAAAGCGACCAGACGGCACTGGTGTTGGTCTGTTTTTGGCGAGGAAAGTTATTTTGTCGCACGACGGTGAGATGATCTTTGAATCAGAAGAAGGGAAAGGTAGTACCTTTGGATTTAAGCTGCCGGTTCGTTAACGAAACAGGCTTAATATTCCAGAAATAACGATAATTAAGACGATTACAACGAGTCCCGCCATGCCAATGGTGCGAATGAGCTTTTTTCGATCGAAAAACCATTGAGATAATTTGGAGCGATTCGTTGCTGTAATCCTTGTTACTTTTGGTCGCTGAGATGTCGCGTCCATTCCAGAATATTTTTTATTGCGCTTTTTCTTCTGCTTTGTCATGGAAATATTATACATTAATAGATAACGGCGGAGAAGTGGCTGATTTGTTATAGACAATTCGACGATAATTTGTTATGATATCTGAAGTCGTGGCCTTATCGTCTAACGGTTAGGACACCAGGTTTTCATCCTGGCAATCCGGGTTCGATTCCCGGTAAGGTCACCATAAAGATTGTTTGGAATAGCTCGCTTATTGTGGCGAGCTTTTTTCATTATTGCTTTGTAGTTTCTTTGGCGGCAGACTCATCGTCAGTCCGAGACATCATTTCAGAATAGGCTTCAAGTATATCGCTCTCCTTATATTTCGGTTTATGTGAGCGCTCGATTGCATACCAGATTGTTATAGGTATCAGTAAGGCGGTGTTTATGCAATATATCGTAATTGCAGCTTCTATGGATCCAACGATATTTACAAATACTCCCGTATAGAATAAAAAGAAAATAATTACAGTAGTTGATCCGAAAATAAAGAACAGGATTTTTGAAATAATATATTTATCTATTTCTGGCATAATATTTTATATTCTAGCATTAAGGAAATGGGTAGGCTAGTTTATGTGGTTATGTTGACCGTACGGATAGCTATCGGCTATAATAATGCTAATGGTAATTTTATATGGAATGTAATAATACGGGTGTTCTAGTTGCGCAGGCTGATAATATTACGAACCTTGATTTCAGACCGATCGCCATCAAGGCTACGAATGTAATCAAGAAGTATAAAGTTGGCAAGCAAATAATTAGAGCTATTGATGATGTTTCAGTAGACATTCACGAAGGTGAATTTGTGGCTCTTGTTGGTCCAAGCGGCAGTGGTAAAAGCACTTTACTGCATTTACTTGGTGGACTAGATAAGCCTACGTCTGGTGAGATTGTTGTAGGAGGGAAAAACGTTTCCAGTATGAATGACCGTCAACTGTCTAAGTTTCGCAACCAGACAATTGGATTTGTTTTCCAATCGTTTTATCTGCAGCCTTTTTTGACGTTGCGCCGTAATATTGAAGTCGCTTCAATGCCTCAGCGCATGAAGCAGGCGGAGCGCAAGCTACGTATTGAATCATTAGCTCGACAAGTCGGTCTGTATGATCGACTAAATCACCACCCTCACGAACTTTCCGGTGGGCAGATTCAGCGCGCTGCTATTGCTAGAGCCTTACTCAATAGACCGGCTATTATTCTGGCAGATGAGCCAACTGGCAATCTGGATTCTGCCAACAGTCGCGATATTATTAGTTTATTCCAGCAAATTCGAGAGCAATATCATGCAACGATTATTATTGCTACGCACGATAATGAAATTGCCGCCCAGGCTGATCGTGTCATTGCCCTAAAAGATGGGAGATTGTGTGATTAGGCTAGCCGATATAGTACTGTTGACTTATACAAAATTACGTGCTCGTAAAATACGTACATTTATTACGGTATTGTTGGCGAGTATGTTGTTCGGTGTCCTTATTTCAGCTTCCCTGATTGCTAATGGTCTCTTTCGTGGTATTGATTCGTTTCGTAAAGAGGGGTTGACTAGTCGCTATATCGTAAGTGTCACTAACGCACCATCAAATGTCGATGGGTTTTATAAGACTATTCGTGACCCTAATCTTATTGCCGAGGCGAAAAAACGCTATGAATTACTCGTTTCACAAAAAGCCGCCGAGTCAAAGCGACTTAATCTGGAATATTCCTATATCAATGATCGGCCGCCGTATTCACAGTCTGCTGACGGTACTGTGCAGCTATCTATTAATGACCAAAACGGTATTACCGCTCAATTACTAAAAGAGAAATATAGCGCCATGCCGGCTTTTGACGATGCAAAACTCTCTCGTTTAGCTAAGGGATATGGTGCTATTAAATTTTTTACTGAAGAATTTTATAGTGTCAAAAAAGGCTCGGCACTAGTACCTCTTATTGACGGCAAAGAGTTGTTCTTTGACACTTCGGATGAAGCGGAGGTGAATGCTAATTATGAAAATCCTCCTGTAAATAGCTCAAGTATTGTTATTGCACCACCTGAAATTACAGATAATATTATGCTTCCTAACAATGCTGGTTGGAAGCCTGACGGGTCGAGTTTACCTATAATCTTGCCACAAAATGTTATTGAGCGTTTACTGAAGCTGGAAAAGTTGCCGGCAAGTGCGAGTGCTGAGGCTAAATTTGAGCGCCTTAAAAATATTCGTGACAATATAACTAACTTGAGTTTTAAAATGTGTTACCGAAATAGCGCCTCGCTGGAGCTGATACAGCAGACCTTGCAACAAAATAAAGAGATCGCAGCAAATCAAAATAACAAGGACTATAAAAAGCCAAGCCTTTTGTATGGACTACCCAATCCTACAACATGTGAAAATACTCCTGTAATAAGCGACAAACGTACGGCAGAGGAGAAGAAGCAGGCGGCAAACCAAGAGCTGTTTGATGCAAGATTTGGTAAAGAAACAACTGCTGTAAGCAAATTTATTACTTTTAAAGTGGTTGGTATGTCTCCTGGTGATAGTGAAGTGCTAAATCCAGAACAGAAACAGCAGCGCGAGAAGGCTCGCACTACTAACGATATGATTTCTGGAGTATTACGCACGGAAGGTGTTGGACAGGTTATACCGCGCTCACTATACGATAAGCTACCTAATAAAGCCGATTATGCTGATTTATTTACATACGAGCCACTTTATATTATGGGCAATGAGGATAATAAACATCGTTTTGTTGAGTTTGCAAATGCCAGTGATGCGCAAAAGTTTATAGATGAGCAGGGCTGTACTGTCCAGTATGATAATTCTTGTAAGCCGATTGGTCGTTTATATCAATCTAATTTGGCATTTAGTAATAGCGTTGCTTTGGATGATATGCAGAATATATTTAAGCAGTGGTCGATCTATGCTATGCTGGTAGTTATAGTATTGGCTGCGCTTATTATGTGGATTACTATCAGTCGTACAATTGTGGATGATAGACATGAGACGGCGGTATTTCGTGCTATTGGCTTTAATCGTATTGATATCGTGTCGATATATATACTATATACGATAATTATATCTATATTAGTAGCTATGTTCGCTCTTGCTATCGGCTTTATCGGTGCGTATCTCCTGGATAAGCAATTTGCACCACAGCTTACGGCACAGGCGCAATATAGCTTCGGTTCTATTAATTCAAATAGAGCGATACGACTTATAGCCGTGGATATGCGACAGATAATCTTTATTGTAAGTACGTGTATTCTCACTGGATTGTTTAGTGTTATGTTGCCATTAATACGCAACATGCGTCGCAGTCCAATTCGAGACATACGAGAGTTTTAGTAGCTCTTTTTTCCTGTCGAGACACTATGTTGTTGAGCTGCATTTTGCAATGGTGCATGTTAGAGGTCAGCTGTTTTTTTGTTTCTTCTGAATCTGCTATAGTTGATTTTATTAAAATACTGGGCTGCTTTTTTTATTAAATCTTCGTGATATGTGCTTTGTACAGTTACTATAACGACATCTGCCTTAGCTATCTCACTTAAATCATTGGAAACATTGTTTATTATTGTTTCCGTATATGTGCCGTTTTCTTTAAGATAAACACGATTTTTGTTTCTTAAAAGTCTATCGTATATTTCAGACTTTTTTTCTGATGTTTTAATGAGCGAAACCTTATGCTCATTAATTGACAAATCAGTAGCTATTGCTACCCCTACGTTTCCCGTCCCTATTACTGATACATTCATAAGTTATGTATTGCTTAATACACATTTGAGCGGAGAGTAGGATTTGCACCTACGACTTCAACCTTGGAAAGGATGCACTCTAACTAACTGAGCTATCTCCGCATTATTGAGCGCAAAGATGGAATCGAACCACCGTCTTTGTCTTGGGAAGACAACGCTCTAACCACTGAGCTACTTGCGCAATTTTCGTCTGTCCGAATGTCAAGCGTCTTTCCGCTTTGTCTTATCCTATGAGCTAGAAAAGATTTCCTTGAACATACGTAGGCTCTTTATTTTTGGAAGAGCCGTATTCCTCTATCTCTACGCCAGTCTTTTCTTTTATCCAGTCCGCCAAGATGTGGCGGTGGCAAAAATCTTCTGGCTTTTCGTAGCAGCAAAGGGCGACATCTTGACCGTTGCCAGCCATTTCTACACTCTTCAGAAACTGTTGCATGTCTTGTCGGCCAAGCACCTCAGACTTATATCGCCTTACATAATCCTCTTGCGTTTCATCTTTCGCGAACAGGATACTCTTTGTCGGGGCTACCTGTTTCAGCGAAATACCATTAAACCATTTTGGAGGATAGAGAGCTATCCCAACGACCTTAATTCCCGCCTGCTGCAATTTCTTGCTGTTGGCGAAGTAAGATGTGTAAATTCTCATATTCTTGAATTATATGTAAAGTTAGTGATTTTATTTGAAAAACAAATACTTTTTGTAATAAAAGTTTGCTTGTTAACAATGTTTTAACATTCAGCTTTTTCTCGTTTCATAGTTATAATGCCTTTCTCAACCTTTGCCTGTAATCTTCGTTGGCTGCAATTTGGGCTTCTTCCAAAGAATTAAACATGCAGTTTTCCATGAAACACCTACCGATTTCCAAGTTGAACTTACCTCCGCTTTCTTCTGGTGGGTAGATGATGTAACCACCAAATGTAATGGGCGCATAGTACCTGCCATCAAATTCACACCATTTCAAATCTGTGACGTTGTCCAATATGCTCTGTCTTCCTCCGTCGAATGCTATCTTAGCGGAAAGTTCTGCGTAGTGCCTACTCAACACTTCATTGCCACTAGCATCCCTATACAGCTTTCCCCTGATATACTGTAAAGCCTTGTCTATTGTTGCTCTCTGTTCCATACTATACCTCCTTTAAGTTGAACAAGTCCGCTTGTGTCATACCATCGAACCAAGCAGGAAATATCGGGTCGAGGCCATATATGCTATCATATTTTACCTTGGGTACTTTCCATTCGCTTTCATCATACTGGAAAGCCCAATCTGTTCCGAACCTCTCTACCATCTTGTCACGAGCATCACCATAAGTTTCTGCTTCCTCAACATGGTAGCAATTGCGATATTTAGCATCGCCCATCATGAATGTGAAATAAAACCGTTCCATACTATAAATTATTAAAATAAGTTTCATAACTAACAACCCTTACGTTGTTCATGTGCAGTTTCCGTGCAGCCTTTTCCATATCTTCTCTCTTGCCCTTATATGCAAGGGAAAAATCACGAGTCCACCAATATTCATTTGACTTCCGTCTGTCGACAAGCATAAGCGTCGTGCCGTCCTTCCTGCTGTCTTGGATTATCACAAACAAATCATCCTTTTGCTTTTCCCTGTTCAACCTGTCTTTTCTTTCTATTTCTGCTTTTCTCCTTTTATGTCTTTCTTTTTTCCTAGAATAGTGCCTTTCGTCTAAACCCGTGATAGTGGTTATAACATTGGCTCTCCTATATTCGTTTTCCGCAATATACTCTTGGTAAGATGAATAGCCTTCATAATCATCGTAAATCTCAGAAAGGTGGCAGGCTTCTGTATCGTTAAAATCAAACATAACTAAGCATTTATTAAAATTTTCTATTAAACTAATATGTGTATTCTACTTCTTTCTGATTGTCAGAAGCGATCTCACACATACTTTTAGTACAGGAGAGGTTACTTATGTGTTTTTGGTTATGCTTAAATACAGGGCAGTAAGCACAGAACACATAAGGGATATTATTAGATTCCATTATTGCGAGTACTTAATAAGGCATTTCCGCAAGTAATTCTGTCCTCATCTTCCTCTATTGATGGGATGAAGACAATCACGTCCCAACCTGCATCCAATAACGGTTGCTCGAATTGCCTATACACGTCATACTTGTAATATCCCATCTGTGTTTGCAGGTTAAAGGTCTTGGCCTCATTCGTCTCATGGATGGGAGTTATCTTGACGATAAACTTTTCCTTATCGAAGAGTTCTGACAACACCTTAGGGTCAAGGATTGTTTCCGCTGTTACGGGGAAGTTCAAAGTGTATTTTCTCCCTACTGGCATTGGGAGCATTTCTGCTATATCAGATATTTCATTAAGCGAAAGAGAACGTCCCCTAAAAAGGGCTTTTCTTTGTCCATCATCAGTTGAGTTGATGGATAGTTGTAATCCTGCTTCTCCCTTATACCTCACATTCTTAAGCTCACACACATCCTTTAAAATGTGTGGAATATCCTTTTTGATAGCACGAGGCATCATAGTTGTGAATACAGGATGTAGAGTGTCTGCCTGTATAGGCGTTATGATACGTTTGAGGTCAGACCATAAAAACTGCATTATATTCGCAGCATTAAAGGATGGCTCACCCATCCTAGCCAGGTGTAGATTGAACCTCTTAGTATGTTTCACACCGCTACTCCTCCAAGCATGACTGACTTGGAAACACAAGTCTTCAACACTCGCATTCCCATGAAAACCGACTTTCGGACAGTCGCAGAACTGGCAGTGCATAGGGCAGCCTTTTTGTGTGGAAATAGTCACTACCATCTTTTCTCCCAAATCGACATCATGATGCTTAACGCCATTAATCTCCTTACTTAATCCAAGGAAGTCGGCCTTGATGTTATTTTCTTTGCCATAGTCACCTACGTACAGCCACTCCAAAAGATTAACGTCATCGCTGTAAATACAGCCTGTTCTAGTCTTAAATTCTTTAATCATAGTTCTTCTTTTTCAAATTCTGTTTTTTAATACTCTACGTGAGTTGTTAAATCTTATGTTCGACAATTTGTGCGCTTACCCATTCGACAGCCATTTCGTGCATATTGTTAGCTTTATTGTCGTCAATCTCATTAAGCTGCCAATCACAGCCAAGTTCTATATACCTTTCGACGTCTATGTCGTGGTATACCGTATCGTTAGGGTCTGAGTAGAAAGCCATTGTTTCGTAGTAACGTTCGCAACCGACAGTAACAATTTCCATCCTGCCTTGTCGTTTCGCAAATAGCCTTCCTACGGTAGAGACAACTATTTTTATATTTTCGTACTCCAACAGGGTGTTCCGCCTGAAGAGACACCGGTCTGCACATATAAAATGTCCTGCCCACCCTCGTTCTGTCCGTTTTACTTTCTTCTCCATTCTATTCTTAATATGTTTAATTTCATACTACTTTATTAAATTTCCTAATCACGCTCATATTCTCATTTACTAGACTTACAATTTCATCGTGATACTTGCTGTTTTGGTTGCACACGCCACGAGATTGGACTAACTGATAGCGTTTCAAGTCAACCTCAATGGTTTCTGCGCGCTCACCATCAACCTTTGCAGTTAATAGTAAGCTGTCTAATCGTTTGTAATACTTATTGGTAAATACGCAATGATGCATAGCCTTGCCTTCTTGTTCTACATCTTTGACCGTTGGCAAAACTTGTATAACTACTTTGCCGTCAGAAATTACCATACCCATAAAGCATTTACGTGCAACTTCGTACGCTTTTACTGCTTTCTGATCTTTGAGCAGTTCCTTTCGCTCTTTTATCTTCCTTTGCTTTTCTTCGTACTTATTGCATAAGTCCATTGCTTTATCATGACCTGCTTTCAAACTAATAGGGCAAATAAACTTAGGATTTCTAAAATCTTTGTGAGCTCTTTCAAGCATATTTACCATGTCAACCCACATACGACCATCTTTAATGTAATAATTCTGCCGTAAAACTATCTTTACAGCAGCCATTTTAGAAGTATCATTATAATCTCTGTTCCAGTCATAAGCGAAAGTTCGCAAAAGAGGAAATTGTTTACATTTCCAAAGTGTTTCAAACATGTTATTCTTCAACAAACCCTCTATCACATCACGAGGTTGCATGTTATGAAAACTTCCTTTCAAACCGTTACGCTTCAAAATAGGAAGTGCCGATGTAACTTTTGATGCAGAAATAGGCAACATTTGCGTATAATCTCTGTAAGGCAAAGGGGCTTGCTTTAATGATAAGTCGCTATCAATTATCCAACTATCTATTCTGCCACTCATGCAAAATCTGTTCATAGCCTCGATTTCCATGTGTCCGTCAGTATTAAACCATAAACGCACTGGTTCTATTACATCATAGAGTTGCCTTTGTTTCCGTATCTGAAAGAAACGGCACACCTGCCAATCATTTACTCGAGAGGACATGACAAAGTATCGGTAGATAGTCTTCTCATAGGTACGTTCCTTTTCAGTGTAGGAATGAGTAATACCCCATTCTTTTTGTTTATTAGAAATAGGGCGGATTGTGGCACTTAATGCCACAACCTCCCTTTGTATCTTGTTCCTTGGTTTCATAGGCTGTCAAAAAGTGATGGTCCACTAACACTTTCCTTAACTTTTTTCTTTGGTTTCAGACTTTCGCGTTGTTTGGCAAGCTGCTCCTCATAAAAGGCGTTACGGGCTTTTTCTCTAATTTCCTGTTTCTCCTTTTCTGTCAACTCTACCGTATGGTTAACAACGACATTGCAGTTTATCTTTTTCCCTACATCCAAGTTATCTTCATCATAGTAGTGGACAGCCATTCCGAAAATTTCGTTATCTTCAAAGCCGTTACAACCACTACGCTGAACTTCGTTAAGAATGTATGTTATACATTCATCAATACTCTTGTTTGGCTTTGCGTATGACTTTGCAAACAAGTCATCGACCTTTGCACGTTCTTCTAAATAGGCTTGTATAGTGCGTTTAAAATTTTCTGT
>CALIYX010000012.1 GCA_938049335.1 uncultured Clostridia bacterium
ATTTAGAGTTTATGAAAAACCTCACCCACACGATAATTTAGAGTTCACTTTTTCACACCCACACGATAATTTAAAGTACCAAAATAAGTGTATGCTTTTAGCATACACTTACATAATCATTTCCATTCAAAAGAATCCACTATGCTCTGAGAGGCCCTTCCCGTTTCCTCGCTACCTGAGTAGTTGCTCTCATAAACAAAGATATGTCCGTGATCGGAGGCTATGTAATATTGCACAATCCTATCACCATCCACTGTGAATTCATATTTCAAAACCGGATAGCCCTGCTTTGATGTGAATCCTGATGCAACTATTTGACTAGCTTCATGTCCAGAGATCTGCTGATTTAATTGTAAAAGTATGGCATGTGCAAAGCTGTCGATATCATCCTTAGAATATGGATTTGTTCCATACTGCACCGATATATTATCTAGTTTTCCTTCGCCACTATAGCTTACTGGAACAACAAATGGTTTTTCATTTGTTGAATCACCTTCGTGAAGTTTCCATCCCTCAGGAATCACAAAACTACCTTGCTTTAAATTAAATGTTTCTCCTGCCTTTGTTCCCTGCTTTTTGTTAATTGCTGTATTTGGCCTTGCTTTATTATCGCTTTGAGTATCGTAATTTTTTCGTTCTCCACAAGCTGCAAATAATGTCATAACTAGTATCGCTATAAATGCAATAGTTACTACCTTCCACGTATTTCTTTTCATAGACTTCTCCTAAACTATTCTAACTAGATCTAGTTTTCTTTTTCTATGCACCCGTGCTCTTCCGCGAAAGAAAGTATCTTCTGAAGTCTGCTATTGATTCCAGCTTTCTTGAGCGGCGGCGCACACAGCTCTCCGAGCTGTGTGAGGCTGGCGTCGGGGTTCTCCACGCGGAGCCTTGCGGTTTCGCGCAGCCTCGGCGGCAGCTTGTCAAAGAGCCCGCGGGATTCGATGGCGCGGATGGCAGAAAGCTGCCGCTGCGCCGCATCAAGAGCCCTGTCCATGTTCGCATTATCGCAATTTGTAATGCGCACAGTGCGGTTCCTCATCTGTTTCTTGATTACAGTGTTGTCAAAGCTCAAAACGTGGCTGTGCGCCCCGATTATTGCGAGCATATCCCTTATATTTGAAAGGCTCTTGACATATACAATGTATTTCCCTCGCCTCTCCATCGTCTTTGCCGTCATGTCGACAAAACCATTGATTAACTTCTTTAGGTCAAGAGCAAATCTCTCGCTGTTACAAACAAACTCAAGGTGGTAGGTTTTGTCAGGATTGTTTACAGAACCACAAGCGAGGAAAACTCCTCTGAGATAGGATTTACGACAACACTTTGTCCTTACAACATCGTCGTAAATACCATCGGAAATGAAGTTATTTCCCTCTCTTACAAGCAGGATTCCTGTTTCGCGCAGAATCTGCTCAGATCTCTCCTCAGGTCCTATAGTAAGAAGATAGCTCCTCTGCTTATTAAAGCCAGAGCCTTCACCTATTTCTAGCTTTGCATCAACCTTAAAATATTCTTTGATTAGGCGCTTATAATGTCTTGCTACCGCTGGTATTTCAGTAGTAACCACTATCTTAAACTTTCCTGCACCAGCAAGACGAAGACTTCCAGAAACACGTAAAAAACCTGCCAGCTCGGCAAGCTGGCAGCACTTTTTCTCTATTTCTGTTCTAGCAAGTTCATTCTTTACTTCCGTTGAGAAGCTCATAGTCCTCCCCCCCTGCTGTCAATTTTATTAGCACGACTCTTGCGCCAATATCTTATGCTCAGTCCTTCTTACCCACAAGAATTTCACAACTAAGAATTTATTCCTTGATATTGCCCTCTGCAATATGCTTATCGATTATATCTTTAATCACTTCAAAAAGCTCTTCAGAGCCCCTTCTCGTCTTCTCCTGCCTGCGCATGATTTGCTCCTTGGTTACACCATGCTCCTTCCAGGCTCCGCCGCCATTGGCTTCATGCAGAAGTACGGGCTGAAGGTTATCCATGGCTTTCGCAAACTTAGCCTCTGCAGTTTCCTGAGCCTCAAACTCATCGAATAAAGTCTCAAGCTCGCGTCCCTGATCGCTTGGTAGCATTCCAAAGATGTGTTTCTTTGCAATTTCCTCACGCTCGCGCTGAGACTTTTTGGCATCCTCATCATAGGCATAGGTATCGCCTGCCTCGATTTCAACGACATCGTGAATCAAACACATGAGAATTACCTTTGATATATCTATATCCTCGTTTGCATACTCCCTAAAAAGGTAGGCCATAACCGCCATATGCCATGCGTGCTCGGCATCGTTTTCCCTGCGAGAATTGTCCGCAAGGTGGTTTTGCCTGAAGATATTCTTTTGCTTGTCCATAAACAGTGCAAATTCAATCTGCTTACGCATTCTGTCGTCCATCTAGGCCCTCTCAAGTTTACCCTGCGCCTTTGCCTCCTCTATAAGAGTTGCAACGCGTTTATTCGATAAACCTATTTTATCATTAGCTAGGATAACACGTCTACATTTTTTGATGGCTTCAAGTGCTTTCTCTAGGCTCTCTTCGCTTATTTCTTCAAAAGCTGGCACCGATATAAAATCGCTCGCTAGATTCTTTGCTACATAAAAATCCACATCATTTTCGTGTAATATGCCTGTACAGAACGGAATTCCAAGCCTTGTCATCTCCCTAAAAACAGGAATGCCCTTGCCATTTCCCGCAATTACAAACACCTCTGGCTCTCCCACTGGCTTAGGAAGCTCAACGCTACCGAATGTTATGTTGTAGGAACCCTTTTCTATGCTGTAAAGTTCTCTAATGATTTTATCAGTAAATATATCATTAGGTCTTCCGAAGTGCTCAATAGAGTCACCGTGAACGCATATAACCTTGTCTGAGATTTTTTGGGCAAGATCTATTTCGTGAAGCGACATCAAAACAGCAATATTCTCCTTCTTTGCCATGGTATGAAGGATGTTCAAAAGCTCAAGCTTGTGCTTTATATCAAGAAAGGATGTCGGCTCGTCCAAAACAATAATCTTCGGTTCCTGACAAATTGCCCTTGCAAGCAAGACTCTCTGCCTCTGTCCATCACTTATGGCGCTGAAATCCCTGCCAGCAAGCTCTTCCACCTGAGCCTTCTTCATTGCCTCAGAGACCTTGACTCTATCCTTTTCATCGAGAACGCCAAGCGAGTTTGTGTAAGGGTATCTGCCCGTTGCCACAACATCATAGCAGGTCAAAAGCTCTCCCTTAATCTTCTCTGTTAGGACCACAGACATCTTCTGAGCAAGAGCCTTAAAGCTTAGGTTCGCAAGTGAAGCATCTGCGATAAAAGCCTCTCCACCAACCATTTCAAGATGCTTGGTTATGCTCTTAAGTATGGTCGACTTTCCCGCGCCGTTTGGTCCAATCATCGTAACGATTTCGCCTAGATTGACATCTATATTTATGTCCTTTATCAGCGGTTTTTTATTGTATCCGACCGTCAGGTCTGATGTTCTAAAATAAATGTTTTCCATTTGATCTCTCTAATACTTAGTTCCATGCCTCTTCACGAGCATTCCAATAACTATAGGTGCACCAAACATTGCTGTTACAGTGCTTATCGAAAGTTCCACTGGCGCAAATGCCGTTCTTGCAACGTAGTCGCAGAACATACAGAATACGCTTCCTGCCATGAATGAGCAAGGAATTACGAGGATTGGTTTTGCTGTCTTAAGTCCAATTTTTACAACATGAGGGACTGCTATTCCAACAAATGAAATCGGTCCAACAAAGGCAGTTACGCATCCAGCTATAAGGCTTGACATCATAATTAGATACACCCTAAAGCGCTTTACATTTACACCCATGCTTTGAGCGTAAGACTCTCCCATCTGATATGCTCCGATAGGCTTCGACATAGCAAAGACAATAGCAAAGCAGATAAGCACTATTTTGCTCGAAAGACTTACATCGCTCCAGTTAACTCCAGAGAAGCTTCCCTGCGACCAGTTGTGTAGATTTACTATATCCGAGTCCTGAGCAAAGGTGATCAAAAACTCCGTTATCGCAGAACAAATATAACTTATCATGATTCCCGCAACGAGAAGCATAGACATCTGCTTTATCGCTCTTGCCGCAAGAAGCACAAAGCCCATTGCTATCAAAGCACCCACGAATGCAGCCAAAACCATCATCCATGAACTCGTGTAGTGAACATACTTTAGAGCGACAATCATAACTAGAGCAACAAAGAGCTTTGATCCTGACGAAATACCTAAAACATAAGGCCCTGCGATAGGGTTGCTGAAAAAGGTTTGCATCAGAAATCCCGAAACTGCAAGACCTCCACCGAGTATCGCAGCTGTTATGATTCTAGGCAGTCTAATCTGCCATATGATATTTACATTTGTTTGATCGCCCTTTTTAGTGAATATTATCTTCATGATTTCTGTAAAGGAAATATCCACAGCGCCTGAATTGATATTCCATACAATCAAAACGAAAAAGGCAATTATGAGACAGATGAAGACCGCAAGGTATCTCCATCTGTCGCTGATTTTATGATTTTGCTGAAGTGTCATATTCTTCCTCTTTATTTAAGCTTAAACAGGTACTCCATCTTCTTCTGAGCTTCCTTATCTCCTGAGAATATTGCGTTCATCTCCTGTATGATGCTTCCCATTTTGTTGGTCTGCTGAAACATGCTTCTGCTTGTGCACCAAGCATTTCCCTCTTTGACTGCCTTAAAATCCTTGAGAACAGGGCTCTTATCGAGAAGCTCATCTAGCGTATAAATCTGTTCAACGATACTGCAGTTATATATTAGGATATCTGCATCCTTTGCTGTATTGTAAAACTCTTCCATGCTCATGTTTATCGTGCTAAGTTTGCTATCTTCACCTGTCCCTAAGTCAGAGAAAGCATATTCGCCCCCCGCAATCTTTATCATCTCTGGGACATAGCCATTTGACTTATATGTTACGACATTTCCTCTAGTGTTCACATAGAAGAATATTACCTTCTTGCCAGTTGATTTTATATCCTTGAGCTTTTCTATTTTTTCTGCCTGCTCATCAAAGACCTTGTTAGCAAGCTCCTCCTTGTCCAAAAGCACGCCAAAGAACTTAATCCACTCCGTTCTTCCAAGCGGATGCGACTCATAGCTTGACTTTTCTATCATGGTCTTGATTCCGAGCTCAATAAGTTTTTCTTTTACCTCAGGATTATGAAGAATCATAGTGTTTTGGATAGCAAGCTCGCACTTTCCATTAATCAAAGTCTCATAGTCAGGCGCATTATACTTACCTGCATTAATCCACTTCTTCTCTTCAATTGCCTTTCTAGCGTTTTCTATGTACCAGTGGTCAGTACCTACGAACTTAATGTTATCTAGTGAATCGAGCGAATCAAATAGCGCCATAACCGCAGTAGAAACAAGATATATATTCTTAAGTGGCTGTTTTACAACTATGATGTCCTTATCTAGATTCTTTGGAGCTTCTTTGCCCTTAGGCACAACGAGAAGCTTATCCCCATCGACAATCTCAAGATAGGCATAACCACCTTCGTACTTATATATAGAAAATTGGTTAGCGTATTTAAGCTTAACCTTTTCCTTAAACTTCAGTCCTTCAAAAGCAGGCGCGCCGCTTTCATTTGATCCACTAGAACCTAGGTCTGCAAATATCAAAACCATAAAGCCTATTGCTATCGCAATAGCTAGCCCAACCACGCCTATTAAAATAGCTTTGTTTTTCTTTGCCATATTATTTTTTCTTTCCTATCTTAAGTATCATTAATATACCTACTCCTGCTACTCCTAGTGAAACAACGAGGCCTCCGATGTATAAAGGTAGCTTACTATTCTTTGACTCCGAAGCCTTTGCAGAAGTCTGTTTCTTATCATCAGCTTTCTTTGCTGCTTTCTTATCAGCCTTCTTTGACTTATCGCTTGCTTTGGAGTTCTTATCGTCCTTAGAATCTTCCTTAGCCTTATCATCCTTCTTATCGTCTTTCTTCTCGGATGCCTTTGCATCTCCACTAGCACTATTTGATGCTGCACTATTATCACCAGTGCTTCCTCCACCTACCGTTGGAATTGCAGAGTCGTCAAAGTATAATGTATAGTTTAGAGTATGTGGGGTTGACATTGCCGTTGTTTCCATTGTTACATTAACATTTCCGAGGCTTGGAAGTGGTGCACTGTTAAATATC
Source organism: uncultured Clostridia bacterium (assembly GCA_938049335.1). Lineage (GTDB taxonomy): Bacteria > Bacillota > Clostridia > Peptostreptococcales > Anaerovoracaceae > Eubacterium_B. Next base: position 6,175 of record CALIYX010000012.1, read on the forward strand.
TGTGCATGTGCCCCATATTGCTGAGGATAAACCGTTCCAGCCGTTGTTGTAAAGTATGAGTACTGTGGAATTCCGTCATCTGAAACTCTTTTAAACACTATTGTTGCATAAATCTGACCCCCAGATATTGTCACAGAACACGGCGAAACTATAGCATTATGTGACATTCTTCCTTCGCTCAAACTTACTGGAACGCTGTATGTTCCATCCTGATATGTCGCCGCAAGCGACGGAATCGCGCTAGCCATTACGAAAACAGCTAATACCGCTGTAACGGCTAGTCTTCTAAATACCTTTTTAAAATCTCTCACCTATTTTCTCCTTTTCTTAAATCGAGCATCGCATTTATTATTGCTCTAAAAATAAAATAACGGTGCTTCGACCGTTATCTGATAAGTGTTTCTTCTCAATTGCATCCAAATATCATGTGGCGCAATATCAAAACCTTACTGTCGAAGCTTTGAATATCTAAATGCAAAACATCTGGTATCCTGACTCAGGTTCGTCCTCAAATACGCCTTCCCGTCTAATAATCCTGCCTATCAGCAAGCCTTAAATAGTGGCATCTTGCATTCTCGTCCCCCATACAGTAGCGCAGACTGCTACGGATTCTCACCGTATTCCCAGAAGTTCTGTTTTGCTGCACATATTCGTAAATATATTATACTCGGAGAACAAAATTTCCGCAAGAGAAATCCTAATGCAAAAGTGGTGCTCGGAAACTCCAAGCACCACTTTTTTATCCACATGTATTTAAGTATGTTTATATTACCAAGTTCTCTTAGGAAGACTAAGAATCTCTCTTGCTTCGTCTGGTGTAGCAATCTCTCTTCCGAGTAGCTTTGCTAGTTTAACAGCCTTCTCTACCATCTCACCGTTGCTCTTTGCTAGAACACCCTTCTCTAGGTATAGGTTGTCCTCAAAGCCTACTCTTACGTGTCCACCCATTGAGATTGTAGCTGCTGCGATGTGCCATGCGTTCTTACCAAGACCTGTAGCTGTCCATGTTGAACCTGCAGGAATTGATGTTGCCATGTATACTAGGTCTCTAACTGTTGCTTCCATCTGAACTCCTAGAACGAAGTCCCAGTGAAGTGGGTGAACTAGAAGCCCCTTACGGTCAGCAACTCTTAGAGCTAGGTCGATCATACCCTTGTCGAATACCTCAAGCTCAGGCTTGATTCCTCTCTCCTTAAGGATCTTAGCGAAGTTCTCGATTGTTGTGTTTGTATTTGTGAAAACCTCATCTCCACCGAAGTTAACTGTACCACAGTCTAATGTAGCCATCTCTGGTGTAGGAACGATCTCTGTTGACTGAAGTCTCTCAAGGTCTGTCATTCCAACTGCACCACCTGTTGAAGGCTGGATGATTACATCTGGACACTCCTTACGGATAGCGTCTACACATACCTGGAATCTCTCCTTGCTCTGTGTAGGTGTACCGTCATCTTCTCTAACGTGAAGGTGAATTAAAGCAGCTCCTGCATCGTAAGCTGACTTAGCCTCTCTAACGATTTCCTCTACAGTGTAAGGAACTGCTGGGTTCTGTTCTTTAGTAACCTCTGCACCGCAGATACAAGCGCTGATAATTAGTTTTTCCATTTCTCTCTCCTTAAATCTACCGAATTAAACCTGATATCATAAAAGTGATTCGATTTTGGTTCACTTATTTTTATAGATTCATTATAACATCAAATGTCTCTATGTTCAAGAGTTACTCTATAACCTTTTGCCCTTAGTTCCTTTGAAATAATATCCGCCATAGCTACCGATCTATGTTGCCCGCCGGTGCATCCAAAGGCTATATTTAAGTGGTATTTGCCCTCTTTGATGTATGCTGGAATAAGCATGTCTAGCATCTCTAGTTCAGCCTTGATAAAGTCCTGAGTAACCTTCTGTCTGAGAACATATGAGGATACCTTCTTATTGTTACCCGTGAGTCTCTTTAGACTCGGTAGATAATATGGGTTAGGAATAAATCTCATATCTAGCACTAGGTCAGCTTCGATAGGAATACCCCTCTTATATCCAAATGATTTTATATTTATCAAAAATGACGACTTGCCACTTCCCTCTTCAAAGATTTTGCTTATTTCCTGTTTAAGCTCGGCAACCTTTAGGTTTGTAGTATCTATGATGTAATCTGAAAGGTCTCTGATCTCTTTGAGCTCCTCTCTTTCGGCTGCGATGACTTCCTTTGTTGTACTTCCCGTCGCCAGAGGGTGTGCTCTTCTGGTTTCATTAAAGCGCTTTATCAAAGCCCTATCCGAAGCCTCGATAAACAGAATTCTACAGTCGATATTCTCATCTGACTTTAGGAGATTTATATATTCCTTCATATCAGAAAAGTAAGCACCGCCACGCGCATCGAAAACAAAAGCCGCCTTTTCTATCTGCTTCTTAGACGACTTAGTGAGCTCGATAAAGTTAGCAATCAAAGCAGGAGGCATATTGTCAACGCAATAGAATCCCCTGTCTTCAAACCAGTCCATAGCATTGGTCTTTCCTGCTCCGGAAAGGCCAGTTACAACTACAACTTTCATTTTTTCCATTTAAACAACCTCTTAAATATGCTCTATATTTACAATTCTATCAAAATCAAGTCCAGCGATATAGGCCCTGCCAAGCCCACCTTCATATAGGCCCACATTTTCAGGTCTATGAGCATCGCTGCTGATAACAAAGCTTACATCGTACTTTGATGCTGTCTTAATTCCCTCGTAGTCTAGGAAGGGGTGCTTCATATTTATCTCAAGCCATGTTCCCTTGTCCTCACATGCCTTTGCGATCTCGGCTATGTCGAACCGTCCCTTGTCTCCGGGATGTGTGAATATCTTCAGGTCGTTTTCATATATGCACTTAACACACATATCCGTGTTCTTTACAAGCATCTTCTTGCCCCAGCTTTCTGGATAAGCTTTTCTGAAGTCCAGCCAATTGCTTATGCAGTATCCATGCAAAACACCGTAGTGATAGCCTGCATGAAGAAAGTCGAGGTACTTTAGATCCTCATCATTTACATCTACATGGTTTCCACAGTTTAAAACATTTGCCTCCACACTGAGGTAAAGGTCAATCTCAGGATATACCTCCTTGAGCCTATCTATCTCAGCCCTCATCACAGGGAACGCAGACCTCTTCACTCCGTAGGTCAGATGTCCTGGCCCGTGATCGGAAATCGCAAGTGCCTTTAGCCCCTTTGATATTGCAACCTTGACATTGTCCTCAATGGAGCCCTTTCCGTGTGAGAATGTCGTGTGCGTATGATAATCAAAGGTCATGCGATACTGCGATACCTTATTTTCTAAATCACTTAAACTATAAGCCAATTATTCTCACCTCCGGTTCGAGTTTGACACCGAACTTATCAAAGACAGTATTTTGAACTAGGTGCATTAGATCTACTATATCATCTGCCCTTGCTCCACCTGTGTTAATCATAAATCCGCAGTGCTTGCTTGAAATCTGAGCGCCACCTACACTTACACCCTTAAGGCCAGCATCCTCTATCAGCTTTGCCGCAAAGTAGCCATCAGGCCTTTTGAAGAAGCTTCCAGCACTTGGAAATTCTAGCGGTTGTTTGGAGGTTCTCTTCTTCGTTAGCTCAGCTAGCTTTTCCTCAATCTCAGCCTTATCTCCTCTTTGAAGTTTCAGAGTTGCAGAAACGACAAGCTCCCTTGTTTCCTGAAGCCTGCTGTGTCTATACGCTAGTTCTAGCTCCTCTGCAGGCACTGTCTTTAGCTCCCAGCTGCCTTCTGAATTTGGCGAAAGAAGTTCTACGGATTCAAGCACATCTATGATTTCTCCGCCATAGGCTCCAGCATTCATGAAAACTGCACCGCCTATGCTTCCTGGGATTCCTGATGCAAATTCAAAGCCCGCAAGACTCTCTGCGAGCGCCTTCTTGGCAATCTTTGATAAAAGACTTGCCGCCATGCATTTTAGACGAATTCCATCCTCCTCTTCGATGAGCTCTACATCATCAAAGCCCTTTCCAAGAGTAACCACAGTGCCATCGTATTCACCATCTAAAAACAGAGTGTTGCTTCCGTTTCCTAGAAAGAGATAGTTTTCCTTTGATTCTGTAATCTCATTCATAATATCTTTGAGTTCAGAAACCGTCTCACAGATTACAAGTCTCTTTGCACTTCCACCACATCTGAAGCTTGTATACTTTGACATAGGCGCGTTGTTCAATATTTCCATTAACGGAGATCCTCCTTGTCGATTTTATATTTATTGAGGTCCTCATAGCTATCAGTTCTAAATTCAAGTCCCTTTGCTTCAAGCCTCTTGTTTATGCTGCGTGAGAAATAGTAGTAGATAATTGCAAACACTGGGACTCCAAGAACCATACCAATGAATCCAAAGAGCCCGCCACCGATTACGATGGAGAAAAGCACCCAAAAGCTTGCGATACCTGTTGTATTTCCTAGTATTGTAGGTCCTATGATATTGCCGTCAACCTGCTGAAGAACGAAGATCAAAACCAGGAAGTACAGCGCATGTATAGGGCTTACGAGCAGAATTATTATTGCTGCTGGAATAGCTCCGATAAAAGGGCCAAAGAAAGGAATTACATTAGTTATTCCTATAATGGCACTTATCAAAATCGGGTATGGGAAACCAAAGATTTCCATAAGTATGAAGCAGATGATTCCAATGATTATAGAATCGATTATCTTACCGTTGATAAATCCACCAAAGGTCCTATTTGTAAACTTTGCAAAATCAAATACAGCCTCTGCCTTTTCCTTAGGAAGCGTTGCTAGAATTACCTTTTTGAACTGCCCCTGAAAGCGTTCCTTGCTATTTAACATATACACACATGCCATGACTCCAATCATAACATTCATCATTGTTTTCAGAGTCAAAAGGACCTGCGTCGAAACCTGACCAACAAGCGTGCCCATGCCAGGAAGTAGTTTGGTCTGAGCAAGCTCTATCAAATTAGTCTGAACCTGAGCATAGATTTCGCTCATCTTCATAGCTAGCCTTTTGTTATCCATCTTGCTTGTGATGTCATTAAACAAAGCACTTAGCTGCGTTAATCTCTGAGGAAGGCTCTTCAAAATACCCGTCAGACTCTCTATAACCTGTGGAACTATCAAAGCAATCAGCCCTGCAACAGCACCAATTAGGCAAACCACGGCAACAACTGAAGCTACAAGCTTGCAGAAAGAAAATAGCCTCTGCTTATTCTTGACATATTTCCCAAGCAGCTTGTATAGACCCCTAACCGTCGCGTTATATATCGGACTAAGTAGATAAGCCATTACAAAACCATAGATAAATGGTGAGATTATAGTCTTTATCGTGCCAACACCTTCGCTAAAGGATTCGTAGTTTCCCACGATTTGATTGAAAATAATCAAAAGCGCCCCGACAATAAAAATCATAAACATCAGCCTTGCATGTTTGCTTTCGAGTAGTTTTTTCACCCTAAACTCCTTCTTCTTAATCAATTAATCACTTATATCCATCAAAACAACTAGCCATAAATCAAGCCAAAGCGTCGAGTTCTTAAAATCCGTCGCTATAGTTCAGCATATCCCTAAGCTTTCCGCTTTTTTTCGCCTCGGTTCTCGCCCCGCAAACAGTTCCGTAAAGAACAATATTCGCATAGAGTTTATCACCCTCTGTCGTAATCACAGCGCAGGAATTCTCACTTCCGCCCCTAGGCTCACTTAAGCTACCAGGATTCACAATCAAAACACCATCGTGCTCCATGCACAGCGGCTTATGCGTATGCCCAAAACAAATAGCACTGCAATCGTAGTCCTTCGCCGCTTCGACTATGTCGCTAAGCCCATAGTTCACTCCATAGTCATGGCCGTGGGTCACAAAAATATCCCCAGCCTCGGTTTCCACAATCGTAAAATCCACGCCCATGTGCATGTCGCAATTGCCGTTCACTGCTACAACCTCAATATCAGAAAAGCTATCTGCTAGTTTTTCCGCATCCCTCTTGTTGTCTCCGCAGTGAATTATCAGGTCTATCCCCTTGATACTATTTACCAGATTGATAGCCCTTTTGATATCGCCATGCGTATCGCTAATAACAAGTATTTTCATAAATCTATTTGCCCTGCTCGTAGTAGCTTCTCATCTCAGCTTCTGGGACCATGCTTCCGCCTGTAGCCCAAAGGATATGAGTTGCGTTCTTCATCTTTGATTTCAGATTCTTGTCGCTAAGTCTTTCTAGATTTTTAGTCACATGCATAGGACCTGTGAAGGAAGCGCATGCAGAAGGCTCGATAAATATGCCCTCAGAGTCAGCAAGCTTTGTTAGGAATGGATAAAGCTTGTCATCTTCTATTGTAAAGCATGCTTCTAGCAAGGTTGACATTATATCTCCAACTAGTCTAGATGCCCTTCCCACAGCAAGTCCATCGGCAGCGGTTTTTCCGTCCAAGCCTATATCTGAGCAAGCAATGCCATCATTAAGTCCTGTAGCAAGACCCAGAGTCATACAAGGTGCGTGAGTAGGCTCTGCAAAGAGAACATGCATGTTCTTTCCATAGATTTCCTTAAGTCCAAAAGTGACTCCGCCAGGCGCTCCACCAACTCCGCAAGGTATGTAAACAAAGACTGGATGCTCATCGTCACAAACTATTCCTGCATCCTCAAACTGCTTTACGATTCTCTTTGCTGCAACAGAATATCCCATGAATAGATCAAGTGAGCCCTCATCGTCAACGAAGTGGCACTTGTCATCACCCGCTGCAATCTTGCGTCCCTCTGCAACAGCCTTCTGGTAGTCATCCTCATATTCAACAACCGTAACTCCCTTAGACCTTAAAAGAGCCTTCTTCCACTCTCTCGCATCAGCTGACATATGAACAGTCACCTTAAAACCAAGCTTAGCGCTGATTATACCTATCGAAAGCCCTAAGTTACCAGTTGAGCCCACTGCAACGCTGTAATCAGAAAACAGCTTCATGCACTCCTCACTCATAAGCTTTGAGTAATCATCATCTTCCTTAAGAAGGCCGTGCTCCATAGCTACCTTCTCGGCAAACTTTAGAACCTCGTAAATGCCTCCTCTTGCTTTGATAGAGCCAGAAACAGGTAGGTGCGAATCCATCTTGAGGAATAGCCTTCCCTCAAAATCACATCCTGTCATCTTCTCGAGCTCCTTCTTCATCTCAGGTATCTCTTTGAGTGGAGACTCGATTATTCCCTTAGATTTTTCGGTCTCTGGAAAAGCAGCCTGTATGTATGCAGCAAAGCGAGCTAGTCTTGCCTCTGCATCTTCGATATCGCTCATTCCAAACTCGAGCTTTCTGTCCTCGTCAGCTCTCTCATTTAACCAGAAAACCTCCTTAGCATCTGCCATGTCTGCAACTACCGGATGCAGTACCTTTAGCTTTGTAATATCCATATTACCACCTCGAAAAAATTTAGAAAAAATTCCATTAATTATTTTGCATTACTACGCTTTGATTATACCATTTATTATATTCTTTTGATACACAGTTTCTGTTTAATTAACAGATAATGTGTGATATACTTTAATAATATTATAGCCAGTGGAAAATAGGGAGGATTTAGATGACTTTCAAATCTGATATCGAGATTGCTCAGGCATGTGAAATGCAGAAGATAACCGAGATAGCTAAGCTTGCCGGAATTGACGAGGAATATCTAGAGCTATATGGTAATTACAAAGCAAAGATAAATTATAAACTGCTTAAGGACGCTGACAAGAAACAGGGTAAGCTAGTCCTTGTTACAGCCATAAATCCTACACCAGCAGGTGAAGGAAAAACTACAACTACGGTTGGTCTTGCAGACGCGCTTCGCAAGTTAGGCAAGAACTCCATGATGGCTATCAGAGAGCCTTCCCTTGGGCCTGTTTTCGGAGTCAAGGGTGGCGCCGCAGGCGGCGGATATGCTCAGATAGTACCTATGGAGGACATTAACCTACATTTTACTGGAGATTTTCACGCTATTGGAGCAGCTAATAACCTGCTTGCAGCTATGCTTGATAACCACATCCAGCATGGCAATGAGCTAAACATAGACCCTCGCCGTATCACGTGGCGCAGAGCTGTAGACATGAATGATCGTCAGCTCAGAAACATCGTAATTGGACTAGGTGGTAAGGCTAACGGAACACCTAGAGAGGACGGCTTTGATATAACAGTTGCAAGTGAGATAATGGCAGTTCTTTGCCTATCAAGCGATATCGAAGACCTAAAGAATAGACTCGCAAGAATAATCGTTGGATATTCATACGACAACAAGCCCGTAACTGCAGGTGACCTCAATGCACAAGGCGCAATGTCTGCACTCCTAAAGGATGCACTCAAGCCTAACCTTGTTCAGTCACTCGAGGGCACACCAGCCTTTGTTCACTGCGGACCATTTGCTAACATTGCTCACGGCTGCAACTCTATCACAGCTACTCGCATGGCACTTGCTCTCAGCGATTACACAGTCACAGAGGCAGGCTTTGGCGCAGACCTAGGTGCAGAGAAGTTCCTAGATATCAAATGTCGTATAGCAGGCCTAAAGCCAGATGCAGTTGTAATCGTAGCTACCGTAAGAGCGCTTAAGTTCAACGGTGGGGTTCCAAAGGATCAGCTTAACAATGAGAACCTAGAAGCTCTAGAGAACGGACTTCCTAACCTTCTACAGCACGTATCAAATATCACTGGCGTTTACAAGCTTCCTGCAGTAGTTGCAATAAATGCTTTTCCTACAGACACAGAAGCTGAGCTAAACCTCATCAGAACAAAGTGTGAAGAGCTAGGCGTAAACGTTGCCCTTAGCGAAGTTTGGGCAAAGGGCGGTTCTGGCGGAAGAGAGCTAGCCGAAGAGGTAATCAAGCTCTGCGAAAAACCAAACGAATTCCAGTTTGCTTACGATGACACAATCTCAATCAAAGAAAAGATTGAAGCAATAGCTAAGAAGATATATCACGCTGATTCCGTTAACTTTGTCGAGAAGGCACCTAAGCAGCTTGAGGAACTCGAGGCTCTTGGCTTTGGAAATCTTCCTGTCTGCATGGCAAAGACACAGTATTCCTTCTCTGATAATCCAGCTTTGCTCGGAGCACCTAAGAACTTCAGTATCTCTGTTAGAAATCTCAAGGTTTCTGCTGGCGCAGGATTTATCGTTGCCCTTACAGGAGATATCATGACCATGCCTGGACTTCCAAAGAGACCAGCAGCTGAGAAAATTGATATCGATAACGATGGCAAGATCACTGGACTATTCTAGTTTTCAGAGATGATTTTCAAAGCTTAGCAGTTTCAGTATATGTGCTCTGAAGAAGCTCTGCCTTCTCAGATTTAGGGGTATAATAATGACAAAATCACATAACATAGAAGAATTTCTAGGAGTTTTATCTTCATCAAGTCCGACTCCAGGTGGCGGTGGTGCCAGCGCTCTTGTAGGTGCCATTGGCGTATCACTAGGACACATGGTTGGAGCCCTAACCAGTGGTAAGAAAAAATACGAGGATGTTCAGGGCGAAATAGACCTCCTGCTTAAACATGCGAAGGATTTAACCATAAGTCTTACGGATTGCATCCAAAAAGACGCTGATGCCTTTGCTCCACTTGCAAGATGCTATTCCTTGCCAAAGGACACACCAGGAAGAGACCAGATTATGGAAGGCTGCCTTCAGCAGGCTGCATCAGTTCCATTAAATATTATGCGACTAGCCGCTCAGGCTATAGAGATTCAGAGAGAGTTTGCGATTGTCGGAAGCCCACTTGTCATCTCAGATGCTGCAACAGGCGTCGCACTTTGCCGTGCCTCACTTATGGGTGCACTGGTTAACGTGAAGGTAAACACCAAGCTCATGAAGGATAGATGCTATGCTGATATGATAAATGCAGAGGCAGAGGCCCTTGCTGAACAGTACTGCAAGCTTTCAGAGGAAATCTTCTATAACATATTGGAGAGATTTTAATGACAGATATATTAAAGGGCGCCCCTCTCGTTGATAAGCTCTGTGCTGAGCTAATCACTAAGGTCGAGGAGTTATCAAAGCAAAACATTAAGCCTTGCCTTGCCATTGTTAGAGTTGGTGCAAAGCCTAATGACATAAGCTATGAAAACACAATTCTAAAGCGTTGCGAAAAGATCGGTGCAGTAGCAAAGCAGGTAGTGCTTGCAGAGGACATCCCTGCAGAGGGCTTTTACGCTGAACTAGAGAAGCTAAACGAGGACTGCAATATCCATGGAATACTGATGTTTAGACCTCTACCATCACACATAGATGGCGAGAAGGCTCGCAATTTGATTGCTGCATCAAAAGACGTAGACGGATCAACTGATGCTTCTCTTGCAGGCATCTTCACTGATAGCGAAGTAGGATTTCCACCTTGCACCGCTTCTGCAGCCATGGAGATACTAGACTTCTATGGAGTTGACCTGAGTGGCAAGAATGCAGTTGTACTAGGCCGCTCTCTAGTTATCGGAAAGCCTGTTGCAATGATGCTTCTCCGAAAGAATGCCAGTGTAACAATCTGCCATAGCAGAACCAGAAATATAGAGGAGCTTTCGCGCTCAGCGGATATCCTTATAGCATGCACGGGGCAGCCAGAGAGCGTAGGACCTGAGTATGTTAACCCAAATCAGTGTATAATAGACGTAGGCGTCAGCTATAGTGAAGCTAAGCAGAAGCTTTGCGGAGATGTAGATTTTGATGCAGTCTCAGATAAGGTCGCTTCCATAACCCCAGTACCTGGTGGTGTTGGTGGCGTCACATCAACCATACTAGTTAAGCATCTTGTTGAAGCCGCAGCTAGACAAGCATGCCTTAAATAGAGCAACTAAGATAAGCTAGTTTAATATGTTTAATGTCAGAGTAGGATTTGGCGCGTTAAGTGTCGCAGGATGGGAGTTGTCTGCGAACGAAAGGAATTTATTCCTGCGGTGCCAATTCCGCATCCGCTGCCACTTTAGATTCTTCTTTTGTGGCATAGCCACGAAAGGAGTTTTTTTATGAAAACAAACACAAAACAGATGACGCTGAATTCAGTTCTAGCCGCTATTTGCGCAACTCTAGCCTTCCTTGCAATCTCAACACAGGGAATGAAGATTACCTTTGAGAGCTTCCCAGTTCTCATCGGCGCGTTGTTATTCGGCCCACTAAGTGGGGTCGCTATCGGTACACTCGGTACCGTAATTTACCAGCTGCTCAAATTCGGCATCACATTCACAACACCACTTTGGATTCTCCCATACACTCTCTATGGGCTGTACGTGGGATTATACGCAAAGCGTCACGGCTTCAAGCTAAGCACTAAGCAGACATTCTTCATCATAATGTCAGGAGAACTTCTGATTACAGTAATCAACACTATCTCACTCTACATAGATAGCCACATTTACGGTTACTACACTCCTGCTTTGATTTTAGGGCTTCTGCTTCCTAGACTTGGACTCTGCGTTGCAAAGGGAATTGCATTCTCAGTAATCGCACCTCAGATAGTGAAGCCACTTCAGAAAATATCAAAGTGAGATTAGAGTATAATGGAAAACACAAACCAAAGAATGAAGGCTGAGCAAATCATCACATATGATGATGCACTAAGCTACATCGAAAACTATACATGGAGCAAGACTCGCCTAGGACTCTCAAGAACCTACGAGCTTCTTGAAGCGCTCGGAAACCCGCAGGATGCACTTAAGTTTGTCCACGTAGCTGGAAGCAATGGTAAAGGAAGTACCTGCGCAATGCTCTCATCAATACTGTCAAAGGCTGGATTTAAGACGGGATTCTATCTGTCTCCTCACCTTTTCAGTTTCTGCGAGCGTTTTCAGATAGATGGAGTACAAATCTCTGAAGAGGATTTCATAGACATAACAAGGAAGGTTGCAGCTGCTGCAGACAGCCTAGATGACCATCCTAGTCAGTTTGAAATTTCAACCGCTATAGCCTTTCTCTACTTCAAGACTCAAGGTTGTGACATTATAGTTCTCGAAGTCGGCATGGGTGGAAGCCTAGACAGCACCAATGTTATAAAGGCTCCTGAAGTTGCCGTAATCTGTAACATCGGCCTAGACCACACGGATTTCCTCGGAAGTACTCTTGCCGAAATAGCCGAAAACAAAGCTGGCATTATTAAGCCAGGCTGCGATGTCGTTTGCTACGAAATGGCTAGCGAGGCGCTATCAGTCATAGAAAACAGATGCACGGAGCTAAACATCCCTCTTCATATATCAAAGTTTGATAAGCTAAAGTGTCTAAACCAAAGCCTGAAAACTCAATCCTTTAGCTACGAGGGCATAGAATACTCAATATCCCTTCTCGGCGAGCACCAGTGCAAAAACGCCTCTGTGGCAATAGAGGTAATAAAAGCGCTCCGCTCAAGAGATTGGACAGTCTCTGACGTGGCTATAAAGCAAGGCCTTCGCGATGCAAAATGGCCAGCGAGATTTGAGATATTATCACTTGACCCTATATTTATATTAGATGGAGGGCACAACCCTCAGTGCGCAAGCTCAATAGTCAAGGCTATTTCAGACTATCTTCCAGAGCAAAAGCTTAAACTTGTAATCGGAATGCTTGCGGACAAGAATATCAGCGAGGTCATAGATATAATTGCACCTAAAGTCAGTGAGTTCTACTGCCTGACACCAGATAGCGATAGAGCAATGCCAGCTGGCGAACTTGCAGGTTTGATTAGATCAAAAGGATTAAGCGCTAGGGCACACGCTTCAAGCGAAGACTGTCTATCGGAAGTCTTAGAGACTGCAGGCGAACAGCCTATAATGGCCTTTGGCTCGCTATATCTTGCAGGAGAGCTTAGAAAAAGCGCTGCAAAAGTCCTTCAGAAAAAGCAAAGAAAAGAAGCTCTAGCTGCAAGAAACTCACTCAGTGGTGACTATATAAAGCAGGCCTCACGTGTAATATGCGAAAAACTTATCTCTAGCGATGAGTTTCAAAACGCTAAGAAGATATTCGTTTACAAGGCTGTAGCTTGTGAAGTAAGGCTTGATGACTTAATAGAAAAGGCACAGTCCCTTGGTAAGGAGATATACTATCCTCTTTGTAAGGACAAGAGTGAAATGCTCGCTCTCAAGCCAGGCCCTGACACAGTATGGAAAGAGGGTTCCTTCGGAATATCAGAGCCTAGTGAAGCTGGCTCTAGCGAAGTTAAGCCAGACGAGCTAGACCTCATAATATGTCCGCTGGCGGGCTTTGATGAAGCTGGTAACCGCATAGGAATGGGTGGCGGATACTACGATAGATTTCTTGCAAAAGCTGGATCAGCAAAGGCCATAGGAGTTGCCTTTGATTGCCAAAGGCTAGAGAGAATACTTGCTCAGCCACATGATATTGCGCTTCCAAAGATAATCACAGAAAAATAAACAAAGCCCTGCATAAAACAACAAGGCTTCCTAATTAAAAAGAGTGCATGAAAATCTCATACACTCTTATATTTTATTTTAGCTTAGGTCCTGCTGCTACAACCTCCGCATCCATCTTTGTGTACTTCTTGAAGTTTTCAACAAAGCTTAAAGCCAGCATCTGACATCTCTTCTCATAAGCCTTCTTATCTTCCCATGTGTTTGCTGGGAATAGTAGCTCTGAAGGAACGCCCTCAATAGCCTTAGGAACTGCTACGCCAAAGGTCTCGTCATTAACAAACTCAGACTTCTCTATTTCTCCTGTAAGAGCAGCTGTTACCATTGCTCTTGTGTACGATAGCTTCATTCTCTTTCCAGTACCATTCCATCCTGTGTTGATTAGGTAAACATTAGCACCTGACTTTTCTACCTTTTCAGCCAGCATCCTAGCATAAACAGAAGGATCTAGTGGTAGGAACGGCTCTCCAAAACATGTTGAAAATGTTGGAACTGGCTCTGTTATGCCGATTTCCGTACCCGCCACCTTTGATGTGAAGCCGGAAACAAAATAGTACATAGCCTGGTTTTTGTCGAGCTTGGAAATCGGAGGAAGCACTCCGTAAGCGTCTGCTGTAAGGAAGATTACCGTCTTAGGCACACTCTTGGACATTCCAGAGAGCTCCGCATTTGGTATATGCTCAATAGGATATCCAACTCTTGTGTTTACTGCTAGGGAATCATCAAAGAAGTCAAACTCTCTTGTATCCTCATCCATAACAACATTTTCCACCACAGCACCAGCCTTAATGGCGTTATATATTTCTGGTTCATTTTCTACTGAGAGATTGATACACTTCGCATAACATCCGCCCTCAAAGTTGAATATTGAATCATCAGACCAGCCATGCTCATCATCACCGATAAGCTTACGCTTAGGATCTGCTGAAAGCGTGGTCTTTCCTGTTCCTGAAAGGCCAAAGAACACTGCGCTGTCATTATCTTTTCCGACATTTGCCGAGCAGTGCATTGGAAAAACATCCTTCTTAGGAAGCACATAGTTCATAATCGAGAAAACAGACTTCTTGATTTCTCCTGAATAGTATGTTCCGCAGATTAAAACCTCGTGTGATTCATAGTTTATTATGATAGCTGCCTCTGAATGTGTTCCGTCAACCTCAGGGATACACTTGAATCCAGGTGCTACATAGATTGTATAGTCCTGCTTAAAGTTCTCAAGTTGCTCGGCCGTAGGTCTCATTAAAAGCTGATGAATGAATAGGTTCTGTGAAGCAAGTTCATTTATTATTCTGAATGACTGTCTATATCTTTCGTCTCCGCCTGCAAATCCATCAAAGATGAATACTTCTTTATTATGCAAGTATGCTACTATCTTAGCTTTTAGCGCATTGAACTTTGATTCATCGATTGGGCGATTAACCTTTCCCCAAGCAATTTCATCGTGAACTGCTGGCGTATCAACAATGAATTTGTCATTTGCGCTTCTTCCTGTATATTTGCCAGTCTTTACAACTAGCGCTCCCGTATTTGAGATCTTCCCCTCGCCTCTTCTCAATGCATGCTCAGTGAGCTTGGCAGGTGATAGATTGCGATAAATTACCTTTGTATTAATAATGCCGGATGTTTCCAGTCCGTAGGTTTCCATTTGTTTCCTCCTATATCTGAGTTAAGTATCTTAGTTAAAAACTTAGTGAATAACTTCCTGCTCCCTCAAAGACCACGCTAGTCTCATAGAAGCATTTTAGCGCTTTGATCAAATAATCTGTGTCCTCACTGCCTGCCGTTTCGTATGGCGAATGCATCGCAAGCTGTGCCAGTCCTATGTCGACTGTATTTAATGATACCTGAGCGCTAGATATATTTCCGAGTGTCGAACCGCCCGCCATATCTGAGCGATTTGCAAACTCTTGGTAGGGAACCTCTGCCCTTTTACAAATCTGTTTGAACATAGCAGCTGAAACTGCGTCCGTCGTATATTTCTGGTTAGCACTGTGCTTTATCACTATGCCCCTATTCATCTCTGGTCTGTTTATAGGGTCAGCCTTTGATGAGGCATTTGGATGTACCGCATGCGCATTGTCCGCTGAGACCATCATGCTCGAAGCCACAAGCTTTGCTATCTCCGAAACACTCTTTCCGAAGGCTTCACCTATCCTGTTTATAGTGTCGCTTAGGAAGGTCGATCCTGCACCCTGCTTAGTTTCGCTTCCGACCTCTTCATTATCAAAGGCCGCCAGCATCTGGACAGCATCCTTGCTCTCCGCTGCTAAGAGCGCCTGCAGAGCAGAGTAAACGCACTGCAAATCATCGATGTGCGGAGCTGAGAAGAACTCGTTCTTCGCTCCCCAGAAAGTCGGCTTCGTCCTGCTATACAGAAACAGATCACTTCCGACAATATTATCCTTACATACACCGGCAGAATCCGCTACTAGCTCCATGAACTCACCCTTTGATCCCGCCTGAGAAAAAAGCGGTAGCATATCATTTTGCACGTTGAACGCGATTCCGTCGTTTGCTTTACGGTTCATGTGAATTGCGAGATTAGGAATCATAAGGAGATCACGGTCGATATTGACAAGCTTAGTGCTTAGTCTAACCTGGCCTCCTGCCTCGTCACATTCCTCACTCACAACAACTCTTCCAGCAACCGAAAGCGGTCTATCAAACCATGGAGCCATTAGCATACCGCCATAGCCTTCCACATTAAGCTTGACATATAGTTCACCCTCTTCAATCTCAGGTCTATCACCCTTAATCTTGAAACACGGTGAATCAGTGTGCGCTGAGGCAATCTGGAATCCTTTAAAATTATTTTTGGGCAGCCTAAAAGCCAGAACCGATGACTCGTTTCTGACTACAAAGTACTTTCCGTTATCTTTTAGATTCCACGAACTGCCCTCGCTGAGTTCCTCAAAGCCATGCTCTTCCAATATCGCGCGTACATTTGCCACGACATGAAAGGGCGTAGGAGACTTTTCTAGGAAGCCCATAAGTGCCTTCGTTGAATTTTCGTACATTTCATCCTCCAAAATCTCTATCAATTGTACTAATACTATTATACGACATTACAAAGAGATTTTGTTAAATAAATGTTAATTATTTTGATCTATATATTTTGTTTTGTAATTAAATTCATCAAAACCATGAATTACTTGACTACTACATCAAAACTTGCCGAACTAAACCAAGGCTATGCTAGGACTTAGGTCTCAGCCTCCTAAATTCGGCACAGCTCAAATTCACTAGTACTAGAGCATCCTGCACTAGCCCCATCCATCAAAGAAATACAGCTAAATCTAGCTGCGTTCCTCGACAAGTGCCATTCCTACCGTTCCCACGCTCGCCGTTATATTGCTCAAAAATAGCGCAATATCGTCGTCGCTAACCGGGTAGTTCATTTCCTTCCAAAGGAAGATTGTCGCAAGCATTCCCTCCATTACAAAGGTTAGATAGAAATCCATCCAAGGCATGCTCTTTTCACTAGCCCCTGCATAGGCAATCAGGGTCGCCTTCTCCTGCTTTACAATCTTCTTAGTAAGTCTCGAATGCCCATCAAAATACATCACAAGCCTAAACAGCTCTGGATTATACCTAAGCTGGTTAATCAGGTTCTCAAAGATAGGAAGTATAATCTTTGATAGTTCCTCCTGCTCAGCTGACATCTGATTCTTGCCCTCATACTTTGCCATATCCACATGAGACTTTGCTATACAATCGACCAATAATCCGTTTAGATCCTCTACTAGGTTATTTTCGATTTCGTCCATAACCTGATAGATATCGGAATAGTGATTATAGAAGGTTTTTCTATTCACGTCCGCTTCTTTCGTTAACTCTATAATAGTAATATCGGAAATGTTTTTCTTGTCCATAAGCGTCATAAGTGCATCCTGAATCGCTTTTTTGGTCTTCTTGACACGTCTATCGCTATGCTTTTTGTTGTCATTCATACTCGTCTCCTCTAATTCTGCATACTTTACACGTCTACGCCTATATTGGTCATTCAATTGTATATACTCATCATACTACTTATTTGTATAATAATCAACATCGTACAAATTTTCTTACACTTACTCCACATTATAATCAAAAATAGAGGCTTATTTTTGACGGAAAATGCACGTTTTGAAAAATTAGATTGATATTTCTGTGAATAAGGATTAAGATGAATTTAAGATAGGTGAAGCTATGCTTACCACCTTTATGCATATAGATTGAGATATTTCTTTGTGAATGAGAGGTACTATTATGAAATATAATTTAGTAACAAAAAAGAATATCGCTATTGCAGCTTTTATAATTCTAGTAATAATTGCTACTGTTTGTTTCGATTATTTTCGCACTCTAAATGCAAATAATCAGCAGCTGACCAAAATGCTACAAGCAGTCGAGGAAAATCCTGTAAGTTCTGAGATCAAGGACAAGGATGGTAATAACATCACAGAAGATTTCCTAAAGAGATATAAGGAAGACTTCAAAAACGGAGACTACAGCAAGGCCATCAAAGAAATCCGCGAGAAACAATATTCTGTTGCTGCCAGCTATAGGATTATATCTTAAAATTTGCCTAAAATTTAACTGTATACAAATTTCCTATTTTACATCTTGCCCATTTTGATATATTATTTTATTAGCTAGTAAAAAATTTAACAAAGCGTTTTATATCTAAAGGAGAATAATATGGAAAAAATAGTGGGAACGGTTGTAAGAGGATTGCGTGCGCCAATTTTTAAAGCTGGCGACGATCTTGTCCAGATGATCCCAGATTTATTAGATAGATTTTTTGAACAAGAGAACATAGAGATTGGTCATAAGGATGTAGTTGCAATAACTGAGAGCGTTGTCGCTCGTACACAGGGTAACTACGTTACAATAGACCAGGTCGCTAAGGATCTTAACCCTGACTTTGCTGGTAAGGAGCTTGGAGTAATACTTCCTATCCTAAGCAGAAACCGCTTTGCTATAGTTCTAAGAGCCATTGCAAGCGCAGATGTAGAGAAGGTAATTCTTCAGCTTTCACTTCCATCAGACGAGGTTGGAAACCACTTAATTACACTAGACCAGCTCGACAACGCAGGTATCAACCCTTGGAGAGAGACTATCTCAGAGGCTAAGTACTGCGAGCTATTCGGATACCAGAAGCACGAGTTCACAGGTATCGACTATGTTACATATTACAAGGAGCTCGTAGAGGACTGCGGGAAGAAGTGCGAAATCATATTCTCAAACGATCCGCTAGCAATCCTAGCTCACACCAAATACGTTATCAACTGCGACATACATACAAGAAAGCGCACTAAGAACCTTCTTCTAAAGAATGGTGCTGAATGTGTACGCAGTCTAGACGATATCATGAATGCGCCAATAGACGGTTCTGGCTATAACGAAAAGTACGGCCTTCTTGGTTCAAACAAGTCAACTGAAGACCAGATCAAGCTCTTCCCGCGCGAATGTTCACCTCTAGTTGAGGCAATCCAAGCTGAGGTCAAGAAGCGCACAGGCAAAACCATTGAGGTCATGGTCTACGGAGACGGAGCTTTCAAGGATCCTGTCGGAAAGATTTGGGAACTCGCTGACCCAGTCGTATCACCTGGCTACACAAGCGGACTTGAGGGAACGCCAAACGAGCTAAAGCTTAAATACCTCGCAGACAATGATTTCAAGGATTTGTGTGGCGAGGCGCTCAAGGAAGCTATCAAAGAAGCTATTAAGTCCAAGTCAGACAACCTAGTAGGCCAGATGGCAACTCAGGGTACAACCCCAAGACAGCTAACAGACCTTCTCGGAAGCCTATGCGACCTGACATCAGGCTCAGGCGACAAGGGAACTCCAGTAGTCTACATTCAGGGCTACTTCGACAACTATACAAATTAATATTTAGACTGGTACGCCATATCTAAGCTATTGTGAGCTCGTGACGTCACCAGCTCTCCTTAAAAGATATTTAGGGCGACCCGGCAAGCTTAGCATCTATATCGCTAACCGGCTACTGGGTTGCTTTTTTAATGCATTTGTTACCTCGTACCCCTCACTTTTATTTTCAACCCCCACCCTACTGATTCGTAGTCAGGTATACTACAGTTTCCTAAGCTTCTAAAGATTCTACTTTACAAAGTTCCTGATTTTTAATATAATACTTTAGGTAAGCATTATTACTTACATGCGCCATTAGCTCAATTGGATAGAGTGCCTGACTACGAATCAGTAGGTTGGGGGTTCGAGCCCCTCATGGCGCACCATAAGACAAAAACCTTGAAAATACTGTGTTTTACAGTTATTCAAGGTTTTTCTTTGCTCAGAATTATGATTCGAATTTTATGATAAAAATATTTAGTAGCTAATACTAGTAGGCCGAATAATTAGTCATACTTTCTTAATAGGTGATAAAAAATTATAGAGCCAGTAAATACTTGAATAATCAAATATATACCTAAATAAGCTACAATATGTTCTGTTTCCATTATATCCAAAACTCCAAGTAGTGAATACACAATAATAGATAAAGCTGTAATTGACATGCTAACCCAATAAGTATATTTTCCAGCCCTATCCCTAAGTTTTTGTTTCAGCTCATCTTTCAGTTCGATTTCCTCAAGCTCTATTTTTTCTTGATATTTTTCTTTATTTTTTCTCCAATAAAAATATCGAATTATAGCAATAATCCCAATCACCCCGAAAGCTCCTGTCATTCCAGAAAATATACCTGACATATCATTATCAAACGAAATGGATATATATAAGGATATTCCAGCTAAAATAGTGCAAATCAACCCATAGATTAGATTACTTATCTTCATTATTTGCCTCCTTTTCATAAGTGAATATATCTTCTATTGCTTTGTTAAAGTATAACGCTATTTCAAATGCTAAATCTAAAGACGGATTGTACTTGCCATTTTCTATTGCACTGATGGTTTGCCGTGAAACTCTTAATTCTTTTGCAAAATCTTCTTGAGTCAATCCCTTAAGCTTTCTTAATTCGTCCAATTTATTTTTCAAATGCGCCAATCTCCTCTCGTCAAGTTTCCTTTACATTGATATTGTAACACCTTTTCATTTTTTGTCAAGTTTCCTTTATATAAATTGTATTCCAAAATTTTATAAACTAATCAACTTAGTCTATGCACCTCTAATCCATCACTAAAAAAACACCGCACTTTACTTTGCGATGCTTAATGTTTTTATATAATTTTATTGATTTAATAATAACCTAATTCGCGTAGTTCTTTGTCTATCCTTTCACTCATTCTTTTTCTTAACTCTTCGGGTATTACTATCTTCTTCGATTCCTCTGCACTTGGCATCTTGCTATCGTCTATAAAATATCCATAATCACTAACGGTCATCTTCTTTTTCTTTTTATTATTTTTGTCCATAACAATTCTCCTCTTTACTATTTCCCCTTATACGCCGAATACTTTCCCTCTGGACGCTCTTTTATCTCACCTGTTTTGTATGCCTCAACAAGACGCTTTACCGCCTCTGCCTGTCTTAGAAGTTCAGCTCCCTCATCAGTATCTATAACCAACATTCTAGTCTCTAGTGTATCCACGGTCTTCATGCTAGGGCTAAAGAATTTCTGAGTGCCGTCCTCTCTCAAAGGCTCGTAAGGCTTGTGTTCAGCTAGCGCCATAAATCTTGAATTAAAGATAAAGGTGTAACCAGCAATACCTGTTTGCTTCTGGTATGCCTTTGATATACCACCATCTATTACATAAAGGAGGCCGCCTCCTTTGATTGGGCTTTCTCCATTTTTGATCTTTACTGGAACGTGTCCGTTCAAAATCTTGGAATGACTAGGGTCAAGTCCAAACTCACGCAAAATCTTCTCGCAAGGCTCCTTGCTATTAATCAGCTTGTAATAAGGTCTTACATGTTCCTTGTGGCTGGCTTTGTCGTCGATGAACAGCCTCTCAAAGGTCGTCATCTTCTCCTTACCAAATAGCGGAGAATCCTTTGCAAGCCAGAGGTACCACATTAAATCTCCAGCCTTGCCGTACTTCTTGATTTTCTCTGGTGTGAAATACGAGGCTCTAATCTGCTTATCGAGATGATCCATCAAAGCTCTACCTGCACACTTTGCTCCGTAGATATCCACAGGAATAAAGTCACCGTTCTCGTCCATAGGAATGCATCCGTGGAAGAGCAAATTGCCGTTTATACGCTTGTAAAGTGCTCCATGGCTAAACATGTACCTTATATGAGTTTGCAGTCTCTCAGAGTTAATTATCGACGCTGAGAGCGAATTCATAACTGCACGCTCATCCTCGGTAAGCTCGTACGGATTGTTTGGATCAATGGTTGGGAAGAAAGTATCGTTTAGCGGATAAACTGTGCCTTCGACATTGACCGTACCATTCTCAAAATCAATCTTGTCTAGCAAAAGTCTCTTGTCTAGATCAAATTCAGGATGTTCTTTGATAAGCTGTCCTTCTAGCTTAAACTGCATTATCGCAATCGCCTTGTGCATGCGTGCTGCAAGCTGGTCGTCCACAGGATCAAATTTGTTCTTGTCCAAAACATGTGGCCAGAACTTCTTGCATTCGTCGTTTCCATATGTATCAGCAGCAAATGTTGTAAGTCTTCTAAGGTTAATTCCGTATCCAACCTCAAGCATATCAAAATTGTTATAGCTGATGTTCATTCTAATGATGTTAGCTATGCAGGCAAGGTTTCCTGCCGCAGCGCCCATCCAAACGATATCGTGGTTACCCCACTGGAAATCAACATCGTGGTAATCCATCAAATAGTCCATGATTGTATCAGGATGTGCACCTCTATCATAGATATCACCTATGATGTGCAGCTTATCAACTGCAAGCCTGCTTATAGCGTCGGCCATCTCTGTAATAAAGATTTCACCAAAGCCAAAGTTTACAATCGTATTGATAATCTCGCTGTAGTAGTGAATGCGGTTTTCCTCATCATCAGCGTGAAGCAGCTCATCCATAGCATAGTCGAGATACTTAGGAAGTCTATTTCTAACCCTTGATCTAGTGTATTTTGTTGAAACCGACTTACAGATTGTAACCAGTCTATAGATAACAGTCACGCACCACTGCGAAAAATCAATCTCCGTCTTCTTACGTCTTTCTATCTCAGCCTGAGGATTATATATCAAAGCCGCTAGGTCCTCCCTATCGTCCTCGCTCAAAATCCCCGCATAATGCTCGTCAATCTTTGTCTTTATCGTACCTGAAGCACTTCTTAGCATGTGAATGAAAGCCTCATGCTCTCCGTGAAGATCGCTCAAAAAATACTCAGTTCCCTTAGGCAAAGCAAGTATTGCCTTAAGGTTTATATACTCGGCAGTAGCCGCTCTTATATTAGGGTATCTGTCTGCAAGAAGCTCCAGATAATTTGAATCTGACATATTTTACTCCTTTAAAACTCGATTGCATCTCTTTCCGAGACATCATCAAAGCGCTATATTATCTACTTTGCATTTATCCTATATGCTGACAACGGCTCAACCTTGTCAGTATGAGCCGTTAGTCTTCTATTCTCAATATATTTGCGCCGAGCGCACGGAACTTCTCTACGAACTTCTCGTATCCACGCTCAACATGGTAAATCTGTGAAACTTCAGTAGTTCCAGACGCAACAAGACCTGCGAGTACCATTGCAGCACCTGCACGAAGATCAGTAGCGATTACGCTTGAACCCTCAAGCTTCTTTCCACCCTGAACAATTGCGCGATTTCCTTCGGTTTTAATATTTGCACCCATTCTATTAAGCTCTGCAACGTGCATGAATCTATTCTCAAAAACGGTCTCAATAACAGTGCTTGAACCCTCAACAGTCGTCAAAAATGACATGAAAGGTGACTGTATATCAGTTGGGAATCCTGGATATGGAAGAGTCTTAAGGTCAGTTGCTATAAGCTTCCTCTCTTTGGCATTCACATAAAGACCCTCTTCAGTTATCTCAACTGTAACTCCGCACTCTCTAAGCTTTGCAGTTATAGGCTTAACGTGATCTGGAACCACATTCTTTATCATAACCTCACCACGAGTAATCGCAGCTGCAAGCATAAAAGTAGCAGTCTCTATTCTATCAGGAATTACATTGTGAGCAGCACCGTGAAGTGACTTAACACCTTCGATCTTAATGGTATCAGTACCTGCACCTTTGATCTTTGCTCCCATTTTATTCATGAAGTTAGCAAGATCTACAATCTCAGGCTCCTGAGCTGCGTTCTCAATGTATGTTGTTCCATTTGCCAAAACAGCAGCCATCATGATGTTCTCAGTCGCTCCTACACTTGGGAAGTCAAGGTAGATAGCCGCACCCTTAAGGCCGTTCTCTGGCGCTGTTGCCTCGATATAGTTTTC
The DNA here is from genome assembly GCA_938049335.1 of uncultured Clostridia bacterium. Lineage (GTDB taxonomy): Bacteria > Bacillota > Clostridia > Peptostreptococcales > Anaerovoracaceae > Eubacterium_B. The sequence continues at coordinate 29,841 of CALIYX010000012.1, forward strand.
CTTAGCTATAATCTCAGCACCAAGAGCCTCAAAACCCTTAAGATGAAGCCCTATAGGTCTCTCACCTATGGTACATCCACCCGGCATATACACCTTAGCATAGCCAGCTCTAGCTAGAAGAGGTCCCATCAGCAAAAATGATGCGCGCATTTTACTAGTATGCTCGTAGCTCGCCTCATGCTTTGATAGCTCTTCCATATTTATCTCTAGCACGTTTTCCTCTATCTGATTGATGTTTCCACCAAGAGATACCAAAATCTCTTTCATGACCTTAACATCTATCAAATTAGGCACGTCGCTTATCTTGCATTTTTCTTTTGTTAGTATAGCAGATGCCATCTCTGGTAACACCGCGTTCTTGGCTCCGCTTATCTGAACCACTCCATAAAGTGGCTCACCGTTTTGTACTAAAAATTTTGCCACGACTTCCTCCGAATTCAGCAATCTTCTATGACGATTTCTATAGCTTCTTTAGCTCTTTGATGCATGCTCCACACACGTTCTTGCCGTGCACTTCCTGTACATCCTCATCGCTCCCACAAAACACACATCGCGCTTCGAACTTCTTTAGCATTATGTAGTCATCCTGAACAAAGACCTCAAGGCTGTCATCCGTATTTATGTCTAGGCTTCGTCTTAGCTCAATAGGAATTACAATTCTCCCTAGCGCGTCAACCGGCCTTACTATTCCCGTCGATTTCATTTAGCTTCTCCCTCCAACTAGTTCTTTCCGTTTTTGATAAGTGAAATCAAAGAGCTTATTGATTTTGCTATGCTCGAAAGCGAAGCGACCCTTGATTCATTCCCAGCAGCAGCGCTTGCAAAGCTTGCGATGGTCTTTGATATATCGTCTACAACAGGCTTTGTCTCAATCGCCTTTTCGCTAACGATTCCGCTCACAACAGAAACATCCTCCAAAATACCGTTCACTCTCTTAAGTGTCTGTATAAGACGAGCAACTGCTACAATCAAAAATATCAGCAATATTATCGCTACTGCAATCAAAATAATATATAACATGTTGTTCAAATCAATAGTAACCATCTCACCCTCCCGGTATTTTCTTTGATCTCTAATTAATTTATATTAATAATTTACAACGAACTTAGCTTGCAGCCTCAAAACTAGACCTCATAGGCCTCCAAAACTTCCTTCGAAAAGCTACCATCTTCGTTTCTTACGCTAATGTTCTCAAGCCATTTAAGCTGCCTCCTGCCGCCCTTAACAAAGTGCATAAGCAGTATATTAGGCACGCCACCAGGCTTACCGTTAACAAGCTGAATAGTCTTAGGCTCAAGTGCAAATCTCCTGCTCGCCTCACATATATCTATCAGCCTTCCCGGTCTATGAACCATGAATAGACTTCCGCCATCCTTGAGCAGAAATGCCGCTGCCTCTAGGAAGTCCTCTAGCCCCGCAAGAAGCTCGTGCCTTGCAATAGCCTTCGCCGTATTACCACTCACAAGACCCCTGCCTGACTCCATGTAAGGTGGATTTGTCGTCACTACATCAAAGCTTTCTGCTCCAAGTAGCTCACTGTACATACCCTTAATATCCTTAACATTTGCAAGTACAAGCTTAAGTCTATCCATCAAAGAGTTAAGCTCAAGGTTCTCCTGCGCAAGCTCAAAGGCCTGCTCTTGAACCTCAACTCCAACGATTTCCTTAGCCCTGCATCTAGCTGACATAATCAGTGGAATTACCGCCGTATTTGTCCCAAGATCACAGACCCTCATATCTTCAGTAATCTGTAATTTCCTGCAGGCCATATTTGCTAAAAGCACTGCATCCGTTCCGTAACAAAAGGCATCCTCATCCTGAACTAACTTAAGTCCACCGAAACCTATATCATCTACTCGTCTCTTCATGTTAGTTGTTCTTTATAAGCTCCTCGAGCTCTGCCTTATATTCGTCATCGACCTCGTTCAGAATTTCTCGGTCGCTGTTATGCCCGCCCTTTGACCTCTTATCCTTACCGGATTTGTTCTTGTCAAACTGCCTCTTTATCTCTTCCTTGCGATATGTGTAGATATCCTCTGAAAGCTTGTCGCTTCCGTCCTCTTCCTTCTCGCCAGTAAAAAGCCTTACTCGCACGGTCTCTCTAAATATATTAGAATCTATTACCTTTGCTCTGCCGTCACTTGTCTTAACTATCTCACCGCTCTCAGGCATACCCTTGCGAAGCTCGATATACACGTCGTTCTCATACTTTAGGCAACACATTAGCCTTCCGCATATCCCCGAAATCTTTCCAGGATTTAGGGACAGATTCTGAGTCTTTGCCATCTTGATAGATACAGGCTGAAAATCTGTTAACCACGAAGCACAGCAGAGTCCCTTTCCACAAGGTCCGCATCCGCCAATAATCTTAGCTTCATCTCTAACTCCCACCTGCCTGAGCTCTATTCTCATCCTGAAAACGCTAGCCAAGTCCTTGACAAGCTCTCTAAAATCTATTCTGCCATCCGCAGTGAAGTAAAACACAATCTTGTTATTATCAAAAGTATATTCCACATCTATGAGCTTCATCTCAAGTCCGCGCTTGTCAATCTTCTCCTGACAAATACGCATCGCTTCAGACTTCTTGCTCTCGTTCTCATCCCTACGCTTGATATCTTCTTCCGTAGCTATCCTGATAATAGGCTTGAGCGGCTTAACCACGCTCGAATCCTTGATAGCATTAGGCTGCATTGCAATATATCCAAATTCGAGTCCTCTAGCAGTCTCTACGATTACACCGCATCCGACCTCGAGTCCTTCTAAATCTAGCGGATCAAAATAGTATACCTTACCATTGTTGCGAAATTTAACGCCGGCTACATTTATCATCGCTTACCTTCCCATCTTCAAAATTAAATTCTTCATAGCATATCTAAAATTAGAATTGCCATTAATGCTGCGTCTAGCCTCCTCAACATAGGAAATGTACTTCGCAGCTTTATTTCTATTCATTACCGCAGAGCCACTGTTTATCAGATACTCTCTCAAAACTCTTTCCATCGCATCAAGAAAGCTCAAAGCCCCGCGTCTATCCTTCACACATTTATCCAGTAAATTCTTCTGCTCATAAAACAAATTGCGATCAACGACCATCTTTATCAAAGCTTCAGCATTAGCAAGTAATTTTGCATCATCTGCCAAACACAAATCTGCATCATTAATTCTGATGCTAGCACATCTTGATCTAACAGTCGGAAGTAAATTTACGCTGTTCTCAGATAGCAGCATTATCAAAGAGCTCGCCTTCGGCTCCTCAAGTGTCTTAAGGAGTCTATTCTGTGCCCTATCAGTCATTGTATCAGCAGATTCAATGATTGCAATGTGCATCTTTCCCTCTGCCGAAGGAATCATCGCAAGTTCCCCCTGCAAATGCTCTATTGCCTCGTTCTTGATAGACTTCTCATCCTGAAGGTAGTGAAGATCCTCGTAAGAATCATTATCTATGCGCTTGCAAATACTACACGTGTCGCATCCCTCACCAGGTTTTTCCTTGCATAGAGTTGCCTTTGCAAAAGCCTTTGCAATCCCTGGCTTATCAATTAGACTGTCGCCCTCGATGATATATGCATGTGTAATATTGCCTTTTTTGATTGCATCGCCGAGAGATTCTAGCGATTTACCATATTTAAAATACTTACTAAGCCCCACAACAACCTCTGAATTTATCTTGCAAGAATCACATTGAGCTTATCGATAATCTCAGACTTAACTGACTCGATATCCTTGCTCGCATCAATCCTTATGATTCTATCTCTATTTATCTCGTCATCCATAAGTGCAAGATATCCATTATACACTCTCATGCGGAAAGAGTCCTCCTGAAGCTCCATTCTATCCTTATCTTCTCCCCTGCTATCTATACGGCTAGAAGCAATATGCGGGTTTATATCAAGAAAGAATGTATAGTCAGGCATAGCACCATCTACAGCATACTTGTTAATATCCCAGATAGAATCTCCCATCTGCCTACCATAAGCCTGATAAGCAATACTCGAGTCTACAAATCTATCGCATACAACAACCTTACCCTCTGAAAGCGCAGGTTTGATAACTTCACTTACAATCTGTGCACGCGAAGCAGCATAAAGCATTGCTTCAGTCATAGCACACATTTCTGCATTAGCTGGATCCAAAAGAATGTCTCTTATCTTTTCACCTATGCTTGTGCCGCCTGGTTCCCTAATAAACAAAGCTTCAACACCTCTAGCCTCAAGGTAATCCTTAATATTAGCTAGCTGTGTAGACTTTCCGGAGCCATCGCCTCCCTCAACGGATATAAATATACCCTTGTTCAAAGCAAGTTCACACTTAGGCATGATCCCTGGCATTCTCTTGTCATTGCACATATCTATTTCCTTTTAATGACCATATCTATCATTTTATGAAAGAGCAAAAAAACAATATATGCCATTGGACAAACTAAGAGTATGCAAAATATAATCTTAAAAATCAACATATATCTGCTCCTTAAATGTAAAATTACATATAGGTAAATTATACCATTTGTACCAGATAATTACAATCTAGTAAAAGTATTCTAGACATAAAAAAAGACTGCATAAGCAGTCTTTGATGAACCGGCAACGTCCTATCTTCCCGGGCAGTCGCCCACCAGGTATTGTCGGCGCTG
>CALIYX010000013.1 GCA_938049335.1 uncultured Clostridia bacterium
TTTTTGATGCTTTAAACAAATAAAAACTCCCCTTCACATCTGTGAAGAGGAGCTAATTCCTTATTTACTTGATACTCTTATTAGAGAATTCCACTTCCGAATAGTGGAGCGAATACAAGTGATACGATTGTCATAAGCTTGATAAGGATGTTGATTGATGGTCCAGATGTATCCTTGAATGGATCACCTACTGTGTCACCAACAACTGCAGCCTTATGAGGCTCTGAACCCTTACCACCAAAGTGACCTGCTTCGATATACTTCTTAGCATTATCCCAAGCACCACCAGCGTTTGCCATCATGATAGCAAGTAGTACACCTGATGAAAGCGCACCAGCAAGAGCACCTGCTAGAGCTTCCTTACCTAGGATGAAACCAACTAGTAGTGGAACTACGATAGCCATAACTGCTGGGATAACCATTTCCTTAAGTGCAGCACTTGTTGAAATGCTTACGCATCTAGCATAGTCTGGCTTAGATGTTCCTTCCATAATTCCCTTGTCTTCTCTAAACTGACGTCTAACCTCTTCGATCATCTGGTTAGCGGCTCTACCTACAGAGTTCATAGTCATAGCTGAGAATAGGAATGGAAGCATAGCTCCTATGAATAGTCCAATGATTACGATTGGATCTAGCAAGCTTACAAGTTCAACCTTAGCAACTTCAGCATATGCAACAAATAGTGCAAGAGCTGTAAGTGCAGCAGAACCGATTGCAAATCCCTTACCAATAGCAGCTGTTGTGTTTCCTACTGAGTCAAGTGTATCTGTGATATCTCTTACTTCGTGTGGAAGCTCTGACATCTCAGCGATACCACCAGCGTTGTCAGATACAGGACCATATGCGTCAACTGCAACTGTCATACCTGTTGTTGAAAGCATACCTACTGCTGAAAGTGCGATTCCGTATACTCCACCGAATTTGAAAGCAACAAAGATTCCTACTGCGATGAAGATGATTGGCATAAGTGTTGACATCATACCAACACCAAGACCTGAAATGATTGTTGTTGCGGCACCTGTCTGTGACTGGTCAGCAATCTTCTTAACAAAGCCATAATCTGCTGAAGTATAGATTTCAGTAAGCTTACCAATCAAAATACCACAGAGAAGACCTGCTATGATAGCCCACGCATAGTTATATGTGTGAAGCATGTATTTACTTAGTACAATTGATGAAACGATTACAATGATACCGCTTACATAAGTACCCATGTTGAGTGCCTTAGCTGGGTTTACATTGTCTCCACCTCTTACCATCAAAATTCCAAGAATCGAAGCAACAATACCGATTGCTGATAGAATTAGTGGGAAGAGCGCAGCATCCATAGCATCAAAAGGTGCATTAACTGCTGCAACTGTTGCTAGTGTAATAGCTGAAATGATTGAACCAACATATGATTCGAATAGGTCTGATCCCATTCCTGCAACGTCACCAACGTTGTCACCTACGTTATCAGCGATAACTGCAGGGTTACGTGGATCATCTTCAGGAATACCAGCCTCTACCTTACCTACAAGGTCAGCACCAACGTCTGCAGCCTTTGTATAGATACCACCACCAACTCTTCCGAATAGAGCCATTGATGAAGCACCAAGACCAAAGCCTGTTAAGCACTGCTGTACTGTAGCAAGGTCTAGAAGACAGAATACAAGACCAAGTCCTAATAGTCCAAGACCTGATACACAAAGTCCCATAACAGCACCACTTCTGAAAGCAATCTTTAGGGCCTTAGGCATACCTGACTTCATAGCTGCATTAGCAGTTCTTACGTTACCTCTTGTAGCAACGTTCATGCCGAAATATCCAGCTAAAACTGATAGACACGCACCAACTAGGTAAAGGATAGCTGTTGTCCAGCTATTTAGACCAAAGCCAAGTGCTAGGAACAAAACAGCGACTACAAGAACCATAGTTTTGTACTCTCTTGTTAGAAATGCCATAGCACCTTCTCTGATATAGCTGGCAATTTCCTTCATTCTGTCTGTGCCCTCGTCTTCTTTTTTGATCCAGCTAGCAAGGCCAAAAGCAACTAATAGGCCTAATGCCGCTGCAACGGGAGCGATATAGCTCATCATAAATAATACCTCCTACTCACAAAACAACAACTTGAGAGGTACCGAATTAGCACCTCTCATATTTTGCGAAAATAATAAACTACTTATTAACTGTGACTAGTACAAGCGACAACACAATAAATGCAATCGCTGCAACAACAGTCATTCTCTTGAGAAGCAAGTCATATCCTGAACTCTTCTTCTTTCCGAAAAGCTGCTCTGCGCCACCTGCGATAGATCCTGACAATCCATCACTATTTCCTGACTGCAATAGTACACTTATTATCAGAAATACACTGACAATAGCTAGTATAACCATCAAAGCTGTATGCATAGTTAATCCTCCTTGCAATTTAACTATTAAACTCTACCATAAGAAGAGTGCAAAATCAAGTAAATTGCATTAGAAATTGACAATTTTAATGAATTTTGATGCATCTAGACTAGCTCCACCCACAAGTGCGCCATCTATCTCGTCCATATTCATTATTTCACTTGCATTCTCTGGCTTAACACTGCCACCATACTGGATAATTACGCTGTCACATGTATCTTCATCATATAATTTCTCTATGATGTTTCTAATGTGCGCGCACATCTCTCCTGCTTGCTCTGGCGTTGCAGTCTTTCCTGTACCTATGGCCCAAATTGGCTCGTACGCTATGACAAGCTTTGATACATCTGCTTTATCGATTCCTTCTAAATCTGCCTTAAGCTGTTCTTCAACTACATCAAAGGCATTACCTGCCTCTCTTTCGCTTAGGTTTTCGCCTACACAGAGAATAGGAATAATCTCACTTGATGAAAAAAGTTTCTTTAGCTTGAGGTTAACTGTCTTATCTGTCTCAGCAAAGTATTCTCTTCTCTCTGAATGTCCGATAATGCAGTAGTCAACACCGATTTCCTTAAGCATCTCTACTGAAATCTCACCGGTAAAAGCACCCTCATCCTCGAAGTGAACGTTCTGTGCACCAAGCTTGACATTTGTCCCAGCAAATGCCTCTTTGAGTGCTACAAGCTGAGTAAATGGAGCACATATAGCTGCTCTAACATCAGTATCCTTGTATAGCTTAGAAAACTCCTCAGCAAAAGCCTTGGCCTCAGCTGTGGTTTTATACATCTTCCAGTTACCTGCAATCAAAGGTATCCTAATCATTTTATTTCTCCTCTATGATGCTTATACCTGGAAGAATCTTGCCTTCCAAGAACTCGAGTGAAGCACCTCCACCCGTTGAAATATGGCTCATCTTGTCAGCAAGTCCAAACTGCTCTACTGCAGCAGCTGAATCTCCTCCACCTATAATTGTGGTCGCATCTGATGCCGCAAGTGCCTCTGCTATTGCCTTTGTGCCCTTTGCAAAGTTTTCCATCTCAAATACGCCCATAGGTCCATTCCAAACAACAGTCTTAGCCTTTGCAATTTCATCGCTATAAAGTTTAACTGTTTCCTCACCTATATCAAGACCCATCATATCACTTGGCATCTGATCTCTGCTGTATGTCTGGTACTTAGCATCGTTGCTGAACTCATCTGCACATACTATGTCTACAGGTAGCAGGAGCTTTACATTTAGAGAACTTGCCTTCTCAAGGAGCATTTTTGCAAGGTCTATATTATCAGCATCTAGTATAGATGTTCCGATTTCTAGTCCCATTGCCTTATAGAATGTATATGACATTCCTCCGCCTATTATCAAAGTATCAACCTTTGTTAGAAGATTTTCGATAACCTTAATCTTATCTCCTACCTTTGCACCACCCATGATGGCAACGAAAGGTCTCTGAGGGTTCTGTAATGCTGAGCCTAGGAACTTAACTTCCTTCTCGATAAGAAATCCCGAAACACATGGAAGATAATCTGCAATACCTGCAGTTGATGCATGTGCTCTGTGCGCAGTACCGAACGCTTCTTGAACAAATACATCTCCTAGAGATGCTAGCTCCTTAGCAAAGCCTGGCTCATTGTCTGTTTCCTCTTTGCGGAATCTAACGTTCTGGAGAAGCAGTACATCTCCATCCTTTAGTGCAGCTACCTTTTCCTTAACTGAATCGTCTACAACAACATCGCTGTCTGCAAATTCAACAGGTCTTCCTAGAAGCTCAGCAAGTCTTACAGCTACTGGAGCTAGACTGAATTCAGCATTAGCCTTGCCCTTAGGTCTACCAAGGTGAGACATTACAACGACCTTAGCTCCCTGCTCAACCATGTAATCTAAAGTAGGAAGCGCAGCTCTTATTCTAGTATCGTCTGTTATGTTTTGATTGCTATCAAGAGGCACGTTGAAATCACATCTGATTAGAACTTTTTTGCCTTTTAACTCTATATCTCTTATTGTCTTTTTCATATCTATTTATTGTCGACAGCGCTCATATGCTCTATCAAATTGAGAATCTTGGAGGAATAACCGAATTCGTTGTCATAATAAGCTAGGAACTTGAAGAACTTCTCATCAAGCTGGATTCCCTGACGTGCATCAAAGATTGATGTGTTTGCATCACCGATGAAATCACTTGTTACACACTCGTCATCCATGTACTCTATGATGCCCTTCATGTATGTCTCTGAAGCTTCCTTAACAGCTGCCTTTACCTCTTCTAGGCTTGTAGCTGTCTTAAGAACAACGTTTAGGTCAACAACAGATACATCTGCTGTAGGAACACGGAATGCAAGACCTGTTAGCTTTCCTGCAACCTCAGGAATAACTAGTCCAACAGCCTTTGCTGCTCCTGTTGATGTAGGGATGATATTTCCGAATACGCTTCTGCCTATGCGCCAATCCTTTGTTGACTTTCCATCAACTGTTTTCTGCTTGGATGTAGCAGCATGTATTGTTGACATGAGACCCTTTTCGATTCCGAACTTATCTTCTAGAACCTTGCAAAGTGGAGCTAGACAGTTTGTTGTGCATGATGCATTTGAAACAACTAGCATATCCTTTGTGTACTTGTCTGTGTTAACTCCGCAAACGAATGTTGGAGTTTCCTTATCCTTTGCAGGAGCTGAGATAACAACCTTCTTGGCACCAGCTTCTATATGTCCTAGAGCCTTTTCGGTAGTTGTGTATGCACCTGTTGATTCAACAACATACTCTGCACCGCATTCTCTCCATGGAATATTTTTGATTTCGGACTCCTTATAAACAGGTATCTTCTTGCCTCCGATAATGATACCTCCGTCATAATATCCTACTTCAGCAGGGAATCTTCCGAATGTGGAATCGTATTTTAGAAGATATGCGAGATATTCCATATCCTCTGCACTTCTGTAGTTAATTCCAACGATTTCGATTTCCGGATGTTCTAGTGACGCTCTTAGTACAAGACGTCCGATTCTTCCGTATCCACTGATACCAACTTTAATTGACATAATAACCCTCCATGTCTCTTTATTTCTTAATTAAAGCTATATTGTATGTTAAAAGGTGTAAACCTAAAAACGTCTTCTTTTGGACGACGGCAATATGCCTATATCGTCTCTATATTTTGCAACGGTTCTCCTTGAAATATCTATGCCCTTCTCGTGCAGTAGCTCTGAAATCTTGGAATCGCTTAGGGGCTTCTTATCATCCTCAGCATCTACGAATTCCTTAATCATAGATTTAATACTATTTGATGAAACACCGCTGCCATCATCATTTAAAATTCCGCCTGTAAAAAAGTACTTGAGTTCAAATACTCCTCTAGGGCATTGCATATACTTTCCATTTATTGCACGGCTCACAGTAGACTCATGAACTCCAACAGTTTCTGCAATCTGCTTAAGTGTCAAAGGTTTAAGAAACTTATCTCCTTTAGCAAAGAAGTCATTCTGAAACTGAACTATTGCGCTAGCAACATTATAAATAGTCTTCTTCCTCTGCTCAATGCTCTTCATAAGCCACATCGCAGAATTAAATCTATTATTTAGATAGTTAGAAAGCTCCTTGTCGGACTTTGCTTCCTCTATCAAAGAGTTATAATATGAGCTAATGTGTAAGCTTGGAGTGCTTGCATCGTTTGCATTTACAATATATTCGTCATTTACAGCCTCCACATAAATATCTGGGATTATGTATTTGACGCTGTTGTCAGAATCAAAGCCTCTGCCTGGTTTAGGCTCAAGCGTCTTTATCAAATCAGCTATGTCCTGAACCTCAGAAGGACTTATGCCTACTTCTTTAGAAATAAGAGCATATTTATTGTCAGCTAAGTCCTTGAGTCTATTTGAAATGATAAATTCAATCTCATCGGTTAGCTCACCTAAAGATGCAAGCTGTATGATAAGACATTCGTTTAGATCTCTTGCTCCTACACCTGAAGGTTCAAAGGTATGTATAACATCTAGAACTCTTTCGCAGCTATCTAAATCGACATCTAAAACTCTGCAAATCTCTTCTAATGACATAGAAAGATAGCCGTTATCATCGATATTCTCAATTATGTAACGACCTATCTCCGCATCCTGACCCTTAAGACTCGAAAAATGTAATTGTTCTATCAGGAATTCCGTCAAGGTGTAGTTAAAAGCAACAAAGTTCTCGTATGAGTACTCATCGCCTGTACTATGACTTTCCCACTGCTTATATGCTTCTACATTCTCGTCCGCCTGAATTAACTGATCTCTCAGGCTGTCTATATCTATATCTGTATCAGACTCCTTGTGATATTCCGACTCAAGTATCGGATTCTCAAGAATCTCCTTGTCTATATATTCATTAAGTTCCTGATTATTGTATTGTAAAATCTGTATCGCCTGAATAAGCTCTGGTGTCATCGACAGCTTTTGGGTCTGTTCAATTGTCAGTTCGTATCCTATCTTCAAAGCAAAATCTCCAGCAATTCAACAATATTATGCAATTATTATACCATATTGAAAAAACTATGGCAAATTATTTAAGCTCAGGAAAACCTAGTTGACGCAAGGCCTCAAACAAAATAATATTGGCTGAATTTGAAAGATTAAAGGATCTAAGTCTTGTATCTTCACTCATAGGAATTCTTATAGCTAGCTCAGCATTTTCGGCGATAAAGTCGCGTGGCAAACCCTTGGTTTCCCTTCCAAACAAAAACATGTCATCATCCCTATATTCAAATTCTGTATATATCTTTCCACCCTTTGTCGTTGCAAGAAACTTACGCTTATCCTTATATTTATCCATGAAATCATCTAGCGATTCATGAACCTCTAAATCAACATATGGCCAGTAGTCAAGTCCTGCCCTCTTTACTGCCTTTTCACTTATATCAAAACCTAAAGGCTTAACAAGGTGAAGCTTTGTATTAGTCGCTGCGCATGTCCTGGCAATATTTCCGGTATTTGGTGGTATCTCTGGTTCAACAAAAACTATATGTAATGCCATTATCTGCCTATATTCTCCCTAAATACTCTCATAGCATTTAGATGACTAATCTTCTCAATTTCGTCATCGCTAAAATGCTTGCTCATTTTGTCAATCAAAGGCCCATAGCCAGTGAAATCAACAAGTTCTCCATTATCATCTATTCCATCAAAGTCAGAACCCAAAGCAATTGCATCTATTCCTGCCTTATCCTTCATATACTTTAGGTGATCAATTATTCTATCAAAGCTTGCAGCATCCCCACTTTCATTCAAAAATGCTCCATAGAAATTAATTCCTACTACACCGCCCTTTTCTCCAAGTGTGCGAAGCTGCTCATCGCTGAGATTTCTAGGATGGTCACATAGAGCCCTTGCACATGAATGCGAAGCCATAAAAGGTTTTTTGCTAAGCTTTGCTACATCAAAGAATCCGCCCTCGTTTAGGTGAGAGCAATCTATTACCATGCCAAGCTCGTTCATCCTTTCAATTACATCCATACCAAAGACCTTGAGTCCTCTTTCGTGAGCTGCTGCGTCTCTGTTATTTGGGTATGCCAAGCAGTTTTCGTGATTCCAAATGAGTCCTATCATTCTAACGCCCATCTCATAGGCTTCATCAAGCCTCTCAATTTTGTTCTCTAAAAACGCCCCATCCTCTATGGTTAATATGGATGAAAGCATTCCATCTGCAGCGTTTTTCTCTATATCTGAAACACATAGAGCTGGTCTTATAGCATCCTTATTTAGTTCCATCTGCTCTTTATATGTCTCATAGACACCCTTAAGTATCTCATAAGGTCCTATGTTCATACTCTTCCATGGAAGATACATAGCAAAGCACTGAGCAAGGCTTCCACCTTCTCTTAGCTTTTCTATATTTATTGCAGTAGGACCATCTTTTAGTCCTTGGTCCTTGTGCTTCCAACATTCCAAAAGTGTATCGCAATGTAGATCTATAATCTTCATACTGTTTTTCATCTAGCGTTCCTCCTTAGCTTATAAATATATATTAAACCTTTTGCTGTAGAAAACAAGACGGAAAGAGCTAATTATTTTAATTTAATCAAAGACAAAACGCAAATTTTCGTTTATAATATTTTCTAATAAATTAAGGAGGCAAATTATGAAGAAGGTAAAGATTGGACTCTTAGGTTTCGGTACTGTTGCCGGAGGAACTTTTGATATATTGAAGAAAAACGCTGAGCTAATTTCAAAGCGCAGCGGTTGTGAAATAGAAGTAGCTAAGGTTTTCGCAAGAAATACAGAGAAAGCTTTGTCAAAGGGCCTTCCAGCTGAGCTAGCTACTGCAAATGTAGATGATGTTTTGGCTGATGACAGCATAGATATAGTTGTTGAAGCCATTGGTGGAATTGAACCAGCAACCGAATATATGCTAAAGGCTATGAAGGCTGGCAAGCATGTTGTAACACCTAACAAGGCTGCTGTTGCTGCAAACTACAAGGAGCTAACAGAAACAGCTAAGGCAAACAATGTAAGCTTTAGATTTGAAGCTAGCGTAGGTGGAGGAATACCTGCCCTTACTGCAATTCAGGAAGCTTTGAGTGGAAATGAATTCCTAGAAGTTATGGGAATTGTAAACGGTACAACAAATTATATCCTAAGCTGCATGCAGGCTGATGGAATGGAATATAAGGATGCTCTTAAGGATGCACAGATTAAGGGATTTGCTGAAGCTGATCCTACTGCTGATGTTGAAGGCATTGATGCCGCAAACAAGCTTTCCATTTTGATGACGCTATGCTTTGACAAGTATGTTAAGCCAGATGATATTCCAACGACTGGAATCAGCAAGATTACAATGAAGGATATTGAAGACGCAGAAGCAAAGGATAGCAAGATTAAGCTAATCGCATCTGCTAAGCTTTCTGGAGATCAGGTCGAATACAGTGTTAAGCCAGTTCTAATGCCTAACAGTCACCCACTTGCTTCAGTTTCAAGAGAGTATAACGCAATTTACGTTACAGGTGATGCAGTTGGCGAGCTTATGTTCTACGGTGCAGGCGCTGGTGCCTTCCCTACAGGAAGCGCAGTTGTAGGCGATGTAATTGCAATTGCAAAGACAGTATAATAAATGATAATTATTTGATGGAGGAATCAAAATGAGTTTATACAAAGATTGGGAAAAGCTTCTCAACGGACAGACTAAGGAGTCAATCGACGAGTTTTGGAAGGAGTATTCAGAGGCAGAAGCAAGAATATATGCTCACATCCTTTCAAACCACAATGAACATCTTAAGGGTAAGGTTTCAGACCTTGCAGAGAAGTTCGAATGTGATAAGGTTATCTTCACTGGCTTTCTTGATGGAGTTACAACTAGCCTAAAAAATGAGTTAGATGTGACTAAAATTACGCCAGATAGTGAGATAGACCTTGACATTGACTTTGAAAAGCTGTATTTTAATATGCATAAGGCTGATGCCGATTATCTCTGGGGACTTGAGGAGTGGAACGATGTTCTCAGCGAAGAGAGAAGAATAGAAATCTACAACGAATATAGACGTTCAAGAACAGTGCATGTAGAGAAAAAGCCAGGTAGGAACGAACCATGTTCATGTGGAAGTGGCAAGAAGTATAAGAACTGCTGCGGTAAGAGAGCCTAGAATCAGAATTTTTATAAGGCCAGAATACTATAATTAACAAGCTAACAAGACAAATGACCTTTAGAAAGCAAAGCCCTTCGGTGATTAAATCACCTAAGGGCTTTGCTCATTTTTGTAATTCAAAGT
>CALIYX010000014.1 GCA_938049335.1 uncultured Clostridia bacterium
CCTGCATAAAGCATAGAAATAGTTTTCTTATCTATATCATCCTTTAATAATTCAGCAATTTCAGAACCACCCAATAAGCTTATAATATACTCAGGGCTATAAAATGGATTATCAGGATTATATAGATTAGCTACTGATTCAGTTTGTTTAGTATAATATTTAGCTATACCTTTTTCTAGTATATCAGAAAAAATGATAGAAAGCGAATCATATCGCATATTCGGAGGATATAAATTTAATACATTGATAGGTTTATTTTCTATAATTGTATTCATATTCATACTCCGTATATCCTTTGTTTAGATCAACACCTTGTGATACAGAAGCGGTTATACTTTTTGTAATATATTCAAACTCTAAACTTGCAATCCTAAAATACTGATATTCTTTTGCTTGTTTGTCTTGAATAGGGTAATCAATGTAAACCCTAGCCCCCATAGGTAACTCTAAACTCGCTATACTGGCCATTGTAAAATTAGTTCCTAATTTCATACATTGGAATTGTAAGTGATCTCTTATAAGCTCCTCTACATCATCTTTCATCATTTCCATTAAAGTTGCCATTCTTTCATCATCTTCTATCAATATTGGAGAGAATGGTATTTGAGAGAGAGAATCTGTGTCGTCAAAATTTCGATGTTGTAAAGTCCATAACCTAATTACAAGTAAAGACAGGTACTTTATCGCTTTCCTAAATATAAACTTTTCATCATTTACTCCTCCCATTTCGTCTGCAAAATAGAAATTTTGCTGTTGAAAAGCAGGACTAGTACATATCGAATCTATGTTTTCCAGCATCTCAACAATCTCTATAAATGTGCTTGGAATTAAGCCATAGTATTCTGGCTCTGAATGTGTATAAAGGAATATATCATTGAGCCATTTATATCTTTCATTATGGAGTAGTAATGTTCCTATCATCACATGGCGGAGCATAAATTCTTTTTTATCCTGCCATAATATTTCATTAGCTACAAAGCGATATCGCAGACTTGAATAACTTTCAGCGAACTGCCAATATTGTTTAAACCAAGAGTAGTTGTTATATGTTATAGCTTCATTTAGTAATAACCACATCAGCTGATGAGTTTGTAGGCTAATTCTTGACTTTGAGACCTGGTTATATAAGGCTGATACTATATCATTATTTCGATGTAACAAATGGTGTCCATCATCCTCTCTGATGAATCCTTTTAGTTTTTGAATTATTTCCCAGACATGCTTATCATATTCAACTGGTGGTAAAATGTCATTATCATTCTGTTTCTTATTATCATCACCCTGTTGTACAGTTATGTATGAAAACACACTTGACATGGCATCAATATAAAGTTGATGATTGTTTTTAGAATCTGCATAGATTGCCAAGTCAAAAATATCCATAATGTTGGATTTGTCAATTTGTCCTCCTTCTATGTGCCTGAGAAGTTCTCCTGCGTTCTCGTACTTTATCATTAACTGGAATAGCAGGAAAGTAAATCCCATCAGTAGTACCAAAAGAATGGCTTGGATTGTCACAAAACCTATATTCCACCATTCTGCATGTAGCAGAAAAGGAGTAGATACTGCGAATAACAAATTCAGAATAAGAAGGACTTGGAACACCCTATATATTGTCTCTTTCGTAAATCTATTCGCAAGTAATGTGGAATCATATTGTGTATATATCCTACCGATACTCTGCATTATCAAAGGATAGCCAACTCCATAAAGAGATGCTAAAATGGAAAGCAATCCGCTAAAAGTATAATTTGTAAAATCAAAAATCATTTTCTCCTATGTTTTTTATCTGTTTTTCTACTCTACGAATTATTTTATTTGTCTCCCTGATGATCTTATCAATATCTGAGACTTCGGAAGAAATAAGTTTTATTTGTTCGTTTTTTATAGAGTCTTTATTGTTTTGTATGGAATCTTCGTATAATTTCTTTTGATATTCTTTCTGAATAGATATTTCGTGTAAAGAGTTATATCTCCTGTGGGTAACACTCGACAAAATAAATATTAGAACAATTATGAATAAAATAGCACACCAACTCAAAAAAAAATAATGATTCCTTTTCCACCAAGTCTTGTTCTTTAATTTTACTCTGATTTCTTTTTGCTCTACTTTATCCGTTGTTTTTATTTCGTTTTTTTTCTGTGGTTTCATCAAATAAATCATTTATTTCCATTATCTTAACAGTTCGTTTAGTATTTGGAGTAACCTTACCTCTTTCCTTCAATTTACGAATGTAAATTAGAATAACACTAATCAATGCGCTTATTCTTATAATGTATAAACGAAAAGGATTCATATATAATTTTCTTTAAGTTCATTGAAAACTCCTCTATATATAAGAAGTGTTTTGTCATTTGCAAAGTTACTATTTCATAGTGAGAAAGTCGAATAAAACAGCTGAAAAACGCCTCTTACGAAGCATAAAATGTCGCAAGAAGCGTATTTAATAATCAGGGTATATAAAACAGAGCAAATTCTACTTTTCGTCGTTTGACAAGACCTCGCAGCACTTTCCCCTTGTATCGGCAGAAAGAGATATATTCACGGAAAATATTCCTGTCGCCGGTTTCAATCTTTCGTAGCAGCCTACTCTTAGGGTGCTTACCATAGCCGAGCAACCTCCCCACACCTACATTATAGGCAAGCAAGGTCAGCAGCAGCGCATCCTTACCATAGCCTTTGAAGTGTTCAAAGCATTTCCAAAGGTCGGCACGAAGCAGCGAGTCTGCCTGCCGTTCCGTCATATCTGCCGTGAAACGTTCGCCTGGTTGCAGCTGATGCCCATATCCAACATACGGATAATTCTTCCAGCCGTGCAGTCCCTCAAAATATTTCACAACAACTACTGCACGCTCAAAAGGTGGCAAG
>CALIYX010000015.1 GCA_938049335.1 uncultured Clostridia bacterium
CTGCGATTTTCTTATAATAACCAAATAAATTCTAAAGAATTCAGATCAGATTATCAATATCAAAACATGATGGAAAAGCCATCGATTGGTGAAATTTTGCAAATATTAACCATCATATATAGCATTGGCCATTTTTATAATACATTCACAGCTTCACGAGCCATCACAATGATTTCTTCTAAAGATAAGAATTTCTATGATTTAGTCGTAAATGCATCTAAAGATGGACGGTACCAAAATGCAGCTAAGGCTATTTTGGAAAGTAAGAATTATAAAAGATTACACTTATTGAACTCTTTACTAATTCTTGAGCGCTGTGATCATTCAAAGCAGTCGGTATCAATAGCTGTAGAGCTTTTGTATGCTTACATAAATGAACAACTGACGAGTGAAGATGGCAAATTAAGATATGTATTCAATATTTTTAAAAAGGTAAGAACAGTATCATACATAGCATATGACTTGCAAATTGCAGAAACACCATTAACTATTGATTTGTGCAATGAGAACGCTATGCTCTTGTTGTTAAAAGAATTGCTATCTGAATACAACAATAATC
The DNA here is from genome assembly GCA_938049335.1 of uncultured Clostridia bacterium. Taxonomy (GTDB): domain Bacteria; phylum Bacillota; class Clostridia; order Peptostreptococcales; family Anaerovoracaceae; genus Eubacterium_B. The sequence continues at coordinate 560 of CALIYX010000015.1, forward strand.
AATCATCAAATAATCTAGTATCTTCAATTACAAAGCTACTAGATGATACAGTCTATAATGAGAATTCAAATGCTATTTGTTATTATAAGATATCAAGAAAAATGGTATCTTTATTAACCAAAGAACTGAATTACTCTAACTTAGATTATTATAAAGATTTGTTTATTGATGAAAATAGTTTTATGAATCGCATTCACACGCATAAAAGAGACTATGTTCAATCACAAATATTGAAATTAACTTTTCCTCGCGAATTAAGAGGACTATCAGAACAATTGCTGCTAGATTTGGAGAAATTCAGAAATACCCGTGTTGGTTATTATGATAGATATTCAGGAGAACAAACAGTTCTTGTATCAATAAAGAAAAACTGTAGCGCAGCTTCAAAGAGATATGCAGCATATAAAACAATGAAGTGTGCTATTAGTTATCTTCGTAGAATTTCAGGACTACCATCAACTGATAAGAGATACCTTTTAATAGTAAAGTTTTTCTTGTTTTATTTATTTGGTGAAAATCCTGTGGTAATTAAACCGACTATAGATAAAGAAGTTTGTGTTATTTGTACTCGAGGGAAAAAAACTCGTATAAATGTAATACAATCGCTATTAAAAGGTTCTATCGGTAATAAGGATGAGAATCACGAGGTTGAGTTCTTGCTAAGTCAAATTAAAGATGACACAGTTAGTGATACAAGCATTACAATACCGGCAAGTATTATTGTTTATCAAAAGGGTGCAGTTGGGCGTAAACTTAGCGAATTTGATGGAATGATTATTCATCCAATGAGAAAAGAGAAGCAAATTGTGTTTTTAGAGGCAAAGAATAAGGATAAACAACCTAGCTGTGGGAAAAATTGTCTTAAGGAAAAATTCGATAAGTTTTCTTTTAATTACTCAGAAGATGACATTCAAATCGTAGATTATGATGCATACTGGAATTTCACCATATAATCTTCTCGCGACTGTTTCGGTACTTGAGCAAAAGATAATAAACACACATTAGCTTTCCCACTCTTATATGGTCGTTACTTTTTTGTTGCACCTGAATACGTCAATCAAAACCTGTTTTTTATACAGTACATAAGAGGCTTGCACCTTTAGGATCTTCTTACTGTGTAAACCACAGCTACAAGCGAATATAATACCCAAGCACCCAACACATGTACTGAAATATATTGATTAAACTTTCGCCTTTGTATATAATACAGATAACAAACCAAGTTTGTAAAAAAGAATAATTCAAGCAACGCGAGTTCATATTACTATGATTAAAAGGGAAGTAAGTGTAATTCTTACGCGATCCCGTCGCTGTGATGGTTTAGCTCTTTGTAACCACTGGATATATATCTGGGAAGGTAAAGGGTGTAGATGCCTAAGTCAGAAGACCTGCTTCGTTGCGATATCGCCGGATTTTACGAGGATAAAGGAAGGGCAGTATTCGCCTGCCTTTGAGCGGGTTTTTTTATTCGGCAAATTGATGCACTATCGTGTATTAGGAAAGAGAGGAAGATATGAAGAAAAGGTTTTTAGCTGTTTTCATGATGTTTGCAATGGTTTTCATTGTAACTGCATGCGGACAGGGAGCTAGCGACAATGCTATAACTGTCGGTCAGACATGGGTAATTACAGATGATAATCCACTTGATGGCGGAAATGCATGGTCGATCACAAGCCACGGAATTTCTGAGTACGTATTCATGCAGAAGGAAGACGGAAGCATGGAGTCAAGATTCGTGGACAAGCTAGAGGCAAAGAGCGACACAGAGTGGGTAATCACAATGAAAAAGGACGCAAAATTTGCTGACGGAAGCAAGGTTGATGCTAAGGCACTAGCTGCTTGTCTAAATGAGATTCAGGAAAAGAATAAACTTTCAAACGCTTCAGCTGGCGTAATCAAGTTTGAGGCAACAGGGGATTACACTTTGACTGCGAAGACAGAAAGAGCAACAACTGACCTAAAGTCAATTCTAGGTGAGTGGACTAATGTTGTATATAAGAAGGTTGGCGATAAGTATGTATTTACAGGTCCATTCAAGATCAAAGCGCTAAAGGCACAGAGTGAAGTTACTCTAGAGCCTAACGAAAACTATCCAGATGCAAGCGAGAGACCTGCAACTGTAAAGATCAAGGCTTTCAAGGATGTCAATTCTCTTAAGCTAGCTTACGAGTCAGGAGAGGTTGACCTAGCCTTCGGTTTGACAGGCGAAATCGCAAAGGAACTAAAGGACAAAAAGAAGAATGTAATAGACTTTGATGCTGCATATCAGTACTATACATTCCTAAATCTAGAAAATGATATTCTTAAAGATCCGGCTGTAAGAGAAGCTATCGACAAGGGTATTGATAGAGAGGCTATCAAGAAGACTCTAGATGGCGGAACAATTCCAACAGGACTATTTGCAGGATATAACAGCTTTGATGCAAAGATAGCAGCTACATATAACGTAAACGAAGCAAAGGCTCTTCTAGATAACTCTGGATGGAAGCTTGAAGACGGCGCAAAGTATAGAACAAAGGACGGCAAGGAGCTTACACTTTCAATTAAGACATATAGCTCAAAGCCAGATCTTCCAAAGGTTAGCCAGACAATAGCTTCAGAGCTAGAAAAGCTTGGAATCAAGGTAACTGTAGAGGTTGTAGACGATATATCAAAGGTTACAAAGGCTAGAGACTTTGACATCCTGGTATATGCACAGCATCCATCCCCAGCAGGAAGCCCAGTATACTTCTTGAACCAGTTCTTCAGAACAGGTGGACCTAACAACTTCATGTCATACAGCTCAAGCGTAACGGATGGAATCCTAGATCAGATGGGAAGCGAATCAAATCCTGAGAACATTGATAAGCTTGCAATACAGGCGCAGGAGCAGGTTCTAAAGGATAGACCTGTTTTGATGACCATGGATCCTAAGTGGCATGCTGCAGTATCTGACAAGCTGAAAGATTATAAGCTTTGGAACGGAGATTACTACATTGTAAACTCAACTCTAAAAGTTAAATAGTAAAACAAGGGGGTGTGCATTTTGTGCTACATCCCCTTATTTAAAGGATGACATGAAACATATGAACAAATATGTAAAGTTAATTTTAAAGTGGATTCTTGTGTTCTTCGTGACTAGCATAGTGGCTTTTGCTATTGTGCGAATAACACCTGGATCACCAGTAGATATAACTCTGACGAATCTAGGACTTCCAAAGACCGAGGAAAATGTTAAAGCTATAGAAAAGCTCTATCATTTTGATGAGCCCCTAGTTCAGCAGTATTTTAGCTGGATGAAGGACTTTTTGTCAGGCGAATGGGGCAAATCCTACTTGACTCAGAGCTCGCTTAAGCCTGAGATTCTCTCTAGGCTACCATTATCATTTGGCATTGGAATAGGTGGGATTCTTCTCGCCATGGCCCTTAGCTTTGGACTTGGATATAAGGCTTCGTTAAACGATAAGGGCGTATATAACTATATATCGAGAGGTCTGACCTTGATGAGTCAAACGGTACCGGTGTTTTTGCTTATTTTGCTCACCATATATTTCCTTGGTGTAAAGTTTCAGATAATGAAGTTCTTCACTAATGTAACGCCTGCAGCTATTATTCTCGCTATTATTTTTGTTGCTTTGCCAATGGTTGGTCCTATGTCAAGAGCTGTCAGGGTTCACTTCAAGGAAACTGCGGAAAGCATGTTTATGCAATATTACACATTGAGGGGTTATGAAAGCAAAAAGGCTTTGCTGAAATATGGAAGCAGGCCAGCTTTGTACGGGCTATTCTCCATTGCTATATCTAAATTTTCATCAGTAATTGGCGGGGCTACGGTGGTCGAATACGCCATGGCACTACCTGGACTCAGCACATTTTTGATAGATAGCATATCGAGAAGAGACTATCCAATGGTGCAAAACTACATAATGATTCTAGTTTTATGGATGTTTTTGGTGAACATAGTGTTCGAGTTTATCATGGGTAGGATTCTAAAAAGAGAGGTGTCATCATGAAAAAAATCTTAATTGGAGGAAGCATCTTGATGGCAGTCATTATTGTTTGCGCACTACTTCCGACGCAAAATCCTAAGATGGTAAATGTCGATAATAAATTCCTGCCGATGAGCAGCACCCATCTCCTTGGGACTGATGACCTTGGAAGAGATATATTTGCACTAATGGTCGTCGGATTTAACAGAACGATAACTGTGCTCATTTCAGCCTGCCTTACATCTGTTATTGTCGGCTGCGCAATAGGCACAATCAGCGGCTACTTTGGGGGAAATATAAGGATTTTGGTTAGGCTTTTTGCCGATATATCCATGGTCGTTCCTTCTTTGATTGTTGCTCTCATTGTGATAATGACGGTTGGAAATTCACCATTTGCCGTGGGTATGGCGCTCGGCATATACGGGATTGGAACCTTTGCTTATCAAAGCGAGAACTTGACGAGAAAGATGCTAGATGAGGAGTTTATAATTGCTGAAAAGCTTCTTGGAACGCCGACGTATAAGATATTGTTTAATCATATTTTGAGAAATAACCTGCCACCTATAATGGCAGTTCTAGCAAGCCAGGGTGGAAATATAATACTCGCATATGCATCCCTGACCTTTATCGGTCTTGGCTCTGATATAACGACTCCAGACTGGGGCAGCATGCTTTATCAGTACAGATTCTACATAGTTGAAAAGCCTGTTTTGATACTGTGGCCGACGCTTGGAATTTTATCGCTATCGCTGTTTATGTATTACATGTTTGACGATTGGAAGGACAAAAAATACAAGTGATGAATAAGATTTGGGAAAATCTTGGATAAGCAGAAAGCTATATGAGTATAGAAAAGGACGATAGAATTTTGATGAATGAAAAAATACTTTCGCTTAAAAATTTCGGAATAATACATAAGGCTAGTCCTAGCCAAAGAGCTCTTAGAAGGTCTAAAAATGCAGGTTTTCAAGGCAAGGATTACAAACTTGAGAACATTAATTTTGAGATGTGTCTGGGCAGTAAATTAGGTATTACGGGAAGCTCGGGAGGCGGTAAAAGCCTTTTGATAAAGGGAATCCTAGGAAGCCTTCCTAGGGAAAATTGGGAAATAGTCGGCGAGTGCAAGGTCTTAGGTGAATACGACCTAAACAAGCTTAACGAAGCTGAGCGCAGGGAGGTTCTAAAGAAGTACATAAGCTATATACCGCAGGATTCAATAAACGCACTGAACCCTTATGTTGGTGTTTTGGACCAGATATGCAGGGAAATCGAGTTCACAAGGAGCATCAAAGGTAGTGAATGCGAGGCGCTTGCCATAGAATGGCTCGAAAAGCTAGGTCTAGGAAGTGACAGAGCAAAGCTTAACCTTTTGCCTGCGGAGTTTTCTGGGGGAATGAGGCAGAGAGCAGTTTTTGTAATGGCGATGGTGAAGAATCCTAAGCTTTTGATAGCTGATGAGCCTTCTTCAGCTCTTGATGTAATAAATCAGCTGAACACCTTGGAAATTTTGCAGACACTAGCTGAAAATCATGCCCTAACGATGATCTATGTAAGCCACAGTCCTGGCATGATTAAGAAGCTGTGCGACAATATAGCTATAGTGAGCAAGGGTGAGCTTGTGGAGCTTGAAAGCGTTGAAAACTTCTTTACATCGCCTAAAAGCGATGAAGGTTTAAGGCTGTTAGAGGCGTCAAAGGAACTCGTATCACGAGGAGAATATAAAGGTAATGAGTAAGCAAGATAAGAAGATAATCGAAGCAAGAAACATAGATAAGAGCTTTGACCAGCACAAGGCTTTAGACAATATTAGCTTTAGCCTAAATGAGGGTGAAACACTAGGTATAGCAGGTGCATCAGGAAGCGGAAAATCAACTCTGTCCAAGATTTTAGTGGGAATCATGGAGGCTGATAGCGGAGAGATACTGTTTATGGAAGAAGCTCTGCCCTTAATAGGAAAAGGGAGAAGAGACACGGCAAGGTTTCCTATACAGATGGTTTTTCAAAACTCAAAGGCAGCCTTTAACCCAAGGCAGACTCTTGAAAAGTCACTTAATGAAGTCGCTTTAAGGCACGAGAAGGAATTTAGGAAAAGTGCAAAGGAGTCGACTGATAAGTCATGTTCGTCGAAGCCTATCAAAGAAACGGTTAAAGAAAAAATTGAAGAGCTTCTCCTTCAGTGTGAGCTTGATACGGATTTGCTTGAGCGCTATCCAGAGCAGCTTTCGGGAGGACAGCTACAGAGAATGGCTATTTGCAGAGCGATGCTAACAGAGCCTAAGGTTCTGATTGCTGATGAGATAATATCAGCGCTAGATATACCAGTTCAGCTTGAGGTTATGAAGACTTTAAAGAAAATGGTCGATAAGAACGGAATGACGCTAATCTTCATATCGCACGATCTAAACGCTATAGGAATGATGGCTGAAAAGACCATGGTTTTGAGCGAGGGCAAGCTAGAGTTCTACGATGAAACTAGAAAGCTCTGGAATAGTGATAACGAGGTAATAAAAGAACTTATAAAGGCGAGCAAGGTTATATCGGTTTAGGTCAAACCAAGGATATACAAAATTAAATGGCACAATGCATAAATATAATTAAAAATTTTAATTAATACTTTTTTATTGAGCAAAAAAATCATAATTTTCGTGCTTGAGTATTGTTTGACATAGCTTAAAAATTGGTATATACTCACGGAAAGTAAGTTAAAGTGCTTTGGATATCTAAGGCACTTTTAACTTTATGATGACACATATTAAGGAGGAATTTTTATGCATGATGATAAGAAATTATCTTCGCTGACATCTGAAAAAACCGAGTTCAAAAGAGAAATTGGCGTATTTGGTGGAATCAGTATCATTGGCGGAATCATGATCGGCTCTGGAATATTCTATCTAGGGTCATACGTTCTTCAGAGAACGGGAATGAATAGTGGACTAGCACTAATTTGTTGGCTACTTGCAGGTGTTATTTCACTTGTCGCAGGTCTTTGCTACGCAGAACTTGGAACTGCAATGCCTAAGGCTGGCGGAAGGGTTGTCTACCTAAATGAGGCCTTTCACCCTGTTGTAGGATTTATGGCAGGCTTCACAGATTGGCTGCTCGGAGGACCTGGTTCTATAGCGGCAGTTGCAATCGCTTTGATGAATGTTATGAGATCATTCATTGATATAAGTGACTTCGGTATCAAGGTTGCAGCCATCGTTTTGATCATCGGTACAACTTTCTATAACCTAATTGGGGTAAAGATTGCAGCGATTGTTCAGAGCCTTTCTATGGTAGCTAAGCTTGTGCCTATTGCAATTGTAATGGGAGTTGCGCTATTTGCTGGTAAGGTAAGCCCAGACCTATCACTAGGTTCAGCATCAACATATGCAGCTGAAAACAACACTCATGTTGTTTCAATGATGGCTGTTGCTATTGTTGCAGCGCTTTGGGCATATGAGGGATGGACGAACCTGAACACGGTTGCTGAGGAAATCAAGAATCCAAAGAAGAACATGCCGCTTGCTTTGATTATTGGTATCGGTGGAGTTACACTTATCTACACATTGTTCAACTTCGCGATTATGAAGGTTCTACCTCATGAGACAATCGTAGATATGATAGCAAAGGAAGACCTATACCTAGGTACAGCAGTTGCTAAGACTCTTCTAGGAAATGCGGGCGGAGTTATCGTATCTGTAGGAATGATTCTAGCGATGTTTGGAACGCTTAATGGAATGACTCTAGCTCAGCCAAGAATGTACTATGCGATGGCTGAAGAGGGACATTTCTTCAAGAGCTTCAAGAAGCTTCATCCTAAGCATAAGGTTCCAACAGTGCCTATCATCGTTCAGGCAGTGCTTTCAATCGCTCTAGTTCTACTAAGAAACCTAGACCAGCTAACAAATCTAGTTGTAATCAGTGCGCTTATATTCAATGTTCTAGTTATTGTCGCACTACCTATTTTGAGACATAAGTATCCAACTATAGAGCGTCCTTACAAGGTTTGGTTCTATCCAGTTTCCGTAATCCTTGTAGCTCTTGTATTCACTGGACTTCTCATTCAGGGAGTTATAGACGATCCGGTTAATGGTGCTCTTGGACTTGTAGTTCCAGCAATCGGTGCGGTTGTTTACTTTATCTTTGACCAGAAACTTAAGAAAGAAGTGAAGCAGAATGCGTAAAATTTTATTCAATGCAAAGGTTTATGTTGAGAGAGGAAGCTTTGCAGAGGCTGTTTTGATAGAGGACGAAAAAATCATCGCGGTTGGATCTAACGAGGATATCAAAGCAGAAGCATCAAAGCGAGACGAAGCTTGCGGCCTGGCAGAGCTGATTGACTGTGAAGGAAGAACTTTGATACCTGGACTAAATGATTCCCACCTGCACTTTATGCAGTTTGGCGAGACGCAAAACCAGGCGATGATAGAAGGCGTTACTTCGATAGATGATATGGTTGAGATATGCAGGGAGTTTGCAAGCACTCATCCAAATCACGTCAAAGAAGGACTTCACGCTATTGGATGGAATCAAGACAACTTTACAGATGGTAACAGGATTCCAGATAGAAGCGACCTTGACAAAATCAGCACGGAATTTCCTATAGTTCTTGAGAGAGTTTGCGGTCACATAATTTCAACAAACTCAAAGCTTTTAGAAATGCTCGATATAGAGGCAAACAAGGAGCTTTTCAAGGAGGGTGACTACCTTGTAGGCGAGGACGGAAAGCCAAACGGAATATTCACAGGAAACGGCTGTAATATTGCAAAGCGTCTTATTCCGGACTTTTCGCTAGAGGAGAGACGCAAAATTCTGCTTGAAACCATGGAATATGCTGTTGCCCACGGACTTACAAGCGTTCAGAGTAACGATGTAGGCACGACCTTTATGGACGGTCCTGCGGCATTTAAACTCTTCCACGATATCTATGATAAGGGAGAGGCCTTGCTCAGATATAGGCATCAGGTTTGCTTCAATAGACTTGAGGATTTCAAGGAGTATCTTGATAATGGCGAATATGCTAATGGTGATTATCCTGATGATTCATGGCTAACGCTTGGTCCACTGAAGCTCTTTAAGGACGGAAGTCTAGGCGCTAGAACCGCTTTGATGACTAACGGATATGTTGGCAATCCAGATGACCACGGACTTGAGTGGATAAGCACTGAGGATATGGATGAGTACTGCCAAATTGCAAAGGAGCACGGACTTCAGGTGGTTACTCACGTAATCGGAGATGAGGCCGTAAAGCGTACAATCGACAGCTACGAGAAAGCATTTGTCGACGGCGAAAACAAGCTGAGACATGCCTTAATTCATTGTCAGGTTACTAGCAAGGAACTCGTTGATAGAATCGCAAAGCTGAACATTCTCGTCTTTGCACAGCCAATCTTCCTAGATTACGATATGAAAATCGTAGATGATCTAGTTGGGCGAGAGCTAGCTTCAAGCTCATATGCTTTTGGAAGTCTAGCAAAGAAGGGTGCGCATGTATCCTACGGCACAGACTGCCCAGTTGAGGACTGTAACCCATTCCCTAATATCTATATGGCTGTGACCAGAAAGGATAGACAGGGAAAGCCAGAGGGTGGATTCTATCCAGCAGAGTGCGTTGATGTAGAAACGGCAATAGATGCCTACACCATAGAGAGTGCCTACGGCGAATTTATGGAGGACATTAAAGGCCGCATAAAGCCAGGATACCTAGCAGATATGGTACTTTTAGATAAGGACATATTCACGGTAAATCCTAATGAAATTAAGGATATCCTTCCAGTCATGACCATGGTTGGAGGTAAAATCGTATTTGAGCGATAGGAAAAGGAGAGCATTGCTCTCCTTTTGTGTTTCTTGCTTTATAGTTCATTCCAAACAGTGCTAAGCTCTTGGAATTCGTCTACCAGCATCTTACCATTAACCTTTTTACACTTTGCTTCGAATACCTGAGTTACTTTGTACACTGTACCGTCTCGCAACTGGTAGCTTATAGCGATGTAGTCACCACCTGGGCCTGGTTTAACTTTGATGAATACACTGGATTTTTTATCTGCACCGTATATTTCCTCAATCTCATAAGGAAAATGCTCAAGCTTCATCATCTCTATGCAGTTTTTCGTTGCAACATCTTTAAATTGCTCATAGTATTTGTCTTTATTATCTATGTACTTTGTGTATCTATCCTTGTAGTTAAAGTTAAAAACTACATGAGCAAAATTTCTTATTGCCTGCTCCTCTTCGCTAAGCTTTATCGGCTTTAGATTCTGTTCCTTTGCCTCGCGGATATACAGATAGATTCGTCCTATTCCCGCCTTTTCATAGCAATCGCGAAATTCTACCAAAAGAGGTTTCAGGTCAGTGTGCCCACTTTCAAAGTAGATATCATAATTATCCTTATCGGAAAGTAGTTTTAGAGCCTTGTTGAACTTACCTTCCTGAATGTCCGTTATGTAATCGATATAGAACTTAGCGGTTATATCCTTAAATTCGCCATTTTTATCCTTCTTACTGACAGTGACAAGCTCAGGATTTGTTTGAATTGCCTTCATAGAAATCTTGAGGTAATCATCGCGGAAATTGCTTGCAGCTTTGGTCTTCGAAGACCTGCTATAAAAGAAAAAAATCAAGATAGCTGCAATTACAAGGACTAAAGCTATAGAGAATATCTTTACTTTGTTTCTCATGACCTATTTCCTCCTTACTATAAAATAACCGCATATAGCCATGACTAAAGAAATGCCCCAGGCTATTATAGAGATAAAACATGATATGAACAAAATGTTAGGGTCAAAAGGTATCGGAAGCGAGAGCTCAGGGTGATACATGGCATATACAACGAATGCAAATGTAAATACATTTAAATCCAGCGCAATTAGAGAAGTTATAACCAAGGTTTTCCTTGCAGAAATATAGGTATTTATATTTTCCATAGTTTTGTAATTTCGATAGCGATACATAAAATGCATTGATAAGATGAACATATAAAGTATTGACATATAAACGAAACAATGCTTATATATGAATTCCAGAATATCCCCAATCCATAAACACGCAATATATTGCTTGATTGTAGAGTATGTTAATATCAGTATGCTGAATATCACCGCTGACAGTGAATAAAACATGTATTTTACGATTTTTTCCGTGTTCATGACAAGTACCTCGCATACATAAAATCGCATCCAAGAATCGTATTCAATTATTCTTAATTATATAATAACTCTTTGTTGGGTGGAATCAAGCCTAATTTTAAACATATCTATATTAAAAAATACATTCCATCAAAACACAAAAGACGAGAACCACTGGCCCTCGTCTTTTACTTATCTCTTCTTTTGTTTATAGAACCTGCCACTTAGTTCCTCAGTCTTGAGAGAGTTTATGAAGGCCTTAGGATCTATTTCCTTTATGATGTTAATTACAGTTGAAACCTGATCGCTACTTACAACCGAGTAAAGCATCTTTCTTTCGGTGCCCTCGTAGCATCCCGTACCGACAAATAGAGTTGCATCGTGGTGTGTTACTATGCGAATCTGCTCGTAGATCTCCTGAGTTTTGTCGGTGATGATGAGCAGGGTATGCTTTTGATATCTCTTGTAGAAAAACTTGATAATCTGCGTGTTGCAGTACTGGAATATGATTGAGTATAGAGCCTTTTCGAAGCCGAAAATACATCCGGCAGTCAGCAAAATCAAAGAGTTTGTGAGCAGTATCAAATTCCATGCATCCTTGCCCTTACGCTCCGACATGAATATCGATATGAAGTCCATACCGCCACCGCTCGCACCGGCGAGAAGTGTAACGACAACTGCAAGTCCATTTAGAATACCACCGAATACTGAGATCAAAAGCATATCATCTGTAATGACAAACTTTGGAATGGTATCGGTCAAAATACTGGTTAGTGTGATTACATAGAGGCTGTAAAGTGTAAACCTTTTGCCGATATACTTAAAGCCTATATAGATAGGAATAAGGTTTATCGGAATGTATAGGGCTGTGAACGGGATGCCAAGACCAAAGTACTTGTCACAAATCCTTTGAATAAGAATTGCAATTCCAGAAAAGCCGCTCGGATAAAGGCCTCCAGCAGGGATAAAGGTGCGGAGGTTTATCGCAAATAGAACAGCACCGAAGGTAACGGCAAGAAATTGAAATAACGGATTTAGTATATGATTTTTGGGCTTTTTAATTCTCATTTTCTCTCCAATCGACAAATGATTTGTAGTTTGCTAGTTGCTATTTTTCTGGAACAATCTCAATCCAATATCCGTCTGGATCTTCGATGAAATAGATTCCCATATCCTCATTAACAAAGCAAATGCATCCAAGCTCCTCGTGAAGCTTTCTAGATGTTTCCATATCGTCAGTTGTCAAAGCGAGATGATACTCGATTTCCCCCAGGTTATATGGCTCCTTACGTTCGTGCATGTATGTAAGCTCTAGCTGAAAGCCGGTCTTTCCATCACCGAGATAGACTAGAGTGAAGTCCTCTCCGTGCTTTTCGCGAACAGGCTTTAGGCCAAGTGCCTTGTCGTAGAACTCAAGGCTGCGCTCCAAATCCAAAACATTGAAATTAAAATGATTAAAGCAAAACATGATTTCTCTCCTATACGGCTTTTGCCGTCATTTCTATTTATATATTTCCTTAAATTTCTTCTCTAGGTAGTCGATATATTCATCGGCTGAGAACTTCTCTCCCAGAGCCTTTTCAAGAAGCTCATCTGAGCGGTAGAGGCTTCCGTGCTTCCAGATGTGCTCTCTGTTCCACTTGTTTATCTCTGAGAAGTCTCCCTTTGATAGAGCGTCTTTGACGTCGACTTCGGCAGCCATCTTTGATAGAAGCTGAGCGCCGTAGGCAGATCCAAGCGCGTATGATGGGAAATAGCCTATTGCACCACCAGCCCAGTGACTGTCTTGAAGAACGCCTAGCTTGTCGCTAGGAACATCGACTCCGAGATACTCCTTGTATAGCTTGTTCCACTGCTCAGGAAGCTCGTCAACAGTTATTTCGCCAGCCATAAGCTTTTTCTCAAGCTCGTATCTTACCAAGACGTGGAGGCAATATGTGACCTCATCTGCCTCTGTTCTGATCAAAGAAGGCTCAACCTTGTTGATTGCGCGATAAAGCGCATCTGCTGTGACGTCCTTTAGTGAAGGGAATAGCTCCTTTAGCTTAGGAAGTACAAGCTCTATGAACTCCTTGCTTCTGCCTAGGAGGTTTTCGTAGAATCTGCTCTGGCTTTCGTGGATGCCCATGGAAACGCCAGCATCTAGAAGTGTATATAGATATTTGTCATCAACTCCTGTATCGTAGAGAGCGTGCCCGCTTTCGTGGATTACGCTGTACATGGAGTAGACGAAGCTGTCCTCCATATAGTGAGTTGTAATTCTCTCATCTAGATGTGAGCCTAGGCTTGTTGTGAACGGATGCTCACTTGTTGAAAGTCCGCAGTGTGCTAGGTCAAGCCCTAAGAGCTCCATGAGATAGTAAGAGAGCTCTTCCTGCTTGGCGATTGGAAATTCACCATTTAGGAATGAAGCATCAACCTGCTCACTTGCCGCAATGTGCTTGATTAGGGGAACGATTCTCTCTCTTAGCTTGGAGAAGAACTCGTCGCAAACTTCCATAGTTAGGCCGTCCTCGTATTCGCCTAGCCAGTAGTCGTAAGGCGCCTTATCTGGCGCACAGTACTTTGCAAACTTAATATTTGTATCAAAGATCTCCTTTAGGTATGGTGCAAAGGAAGCAAAATCATTGTTTCTCTTAGCATCCTCCCAAACATCTTCAGCCTTGACAACCAGCTCCTGGTAGGCGATGTACTCGTCCATAGGAATGTTCTGCATGCGACGGATGTCCTTTAGCATGAGCTGAACCATGCGGTTTTCCTCTTCGGTCAAAACAGCTTTGTTATTATCTAGAAGCTCGAGAAGAGCAACAGTTTCGCTTCCTGTTTTGATCAGGTATTCTTCTTCGCTGAGCACAGCAAGAGCGTGCGCGCGGTTTTCGGCTGTGCCCTTTGGGGCAACGGTCTGTCCGTCGTAGCTGATGCTTTCCATAGCGTGTGCGTATGCGCTAAGGCGGCTCTGCAATTTAAGTAGTTTTTCTTTTACTTGACTTAATTCCATAGTTTCCTCCAATTTATTCTACATGGACGCAAAGGTGTGTCAGACGTCCGTTCAAGTTATTAGCGTTCAAATACCTGCCTAGTTCTTAGGGTCGTAGAGCAGGTCGTGGTTAATACATTTGTAGAAACCATCCCTAATTTCCTCGTAGCCCTCATGCTCTGCACATAGCCACATAAGCTTTGTCACAGCGGATTCGACAGTCATATCAAAGGATTGCAAAACATTGTACCTGTCTAGTGCAAGTGCTCCGACCTCATATTTTTCGGCATCGCTACCCTCAAGCATTACCTGGGTCGCTATAACGATGATTTTGCCCTTTTCTGTCAAAGCCTGAAGCTCGTTTAGGAAATTTCTCTTATCATAGAATGGTATACCACCAACTCCATAGCTTTCAATTACAATGATGTCGTAGTGCTCCCCTAGATAAGCGAGAATCTCAGGTCTAATTCCTGGAATCAGTTTAAGCAAGAAGACCGAATCGGATATGGAAGTGGCAAAGCGCACCTCTCCTGAGGCCGCTGGAGCCTCGAGGTATTTGATTATCCTGCTATCATCTATGAAAGCCGCTATAGGGTAGCCGATGCTATCAAAAGCAGCAAAGCTCTTGCTTCTAACCTTGCGCGCTCTAGTTCCCAATATTGCCTTGCCGTCAAAGACGATAAAAATACCGTTAAGACCGCCGTTAAGTATAAAGTTGATACTATCGCTGAGATTGCGTCTTGCGTCGGTAAATTCGTCTGAAATCGGCTTCTGAGCACCCGTCAAAACTATAGGCTTAGACGCACCCTGTATTAGGTAGGAAAGAGCAGAGGCTGTGTATGCCATGGTGTCCGTTCCGTGCGTTATTAAAAAGCCATCGTAGCTGTCATAGCTCGCCTCAATTTCCCTAACTATGAGCATCCAGTGCTCGGGCTGGATATTGGTGCTATCTATATTAAAAATCTGTTTTACCTCAATGTCGCATTTACTGCAGGCATTAGGAATGTATGAGAGCAACATCTCTGGTGAAATCGCAGGCTTTAGACCGTTTTCGGTCTGGACTGATGCGATGGTTCCGCCCGTTGCAATGAGTAAGATTTTCTTCATAAGTCATCCTCAATATATCTTTCTTTGATAAAAGTATACCACATCAAAGCTGCATATTAAAATGAATAGCTTGACGAATTTTTTAACAATGTTACAATCTTAGTTGTATAAGATATTGATATAGAGAAAAGAGAGGAATTTATGAGACCCGGAATACACAATTATTCTGAGATTGGAAAGTTGAACAAGGTTCTTCTTCATAGAATTGGCTATGAGGTTGAGGGCCTAGTTCCAGAAAACTTTGCAAGATTGCTTTTTGATGATATACCATACCTAAAGATTGCACAGCAGGAGCACGATGCCTTTGCTCAGGTGCTAAGAGACAACGGCGTAGAAGTGGTATACTACGTAGACGAGACCGCTAAGGCCCTTGCAAATCCAGAGATTAAGTCTGAATTTTTGAAGGAGTTCATAGCAGATAGCCATATGAACAGCAAGTTTGCTAGTGAGGCGGTTTTTCACTATTTGAACGAGATGCCAACTAAGGAGATGGTTGCAAAGATCATCAGTGGTGTTAAGAAGGATGAGGTTCCAAGCTTCAAGTCGAATTCATTTGCTGAATTCATTTCTTCATCCTATCCGTTCTACCTAGATCCTATGCCAAACCTTTACTTCACTCGTGACCCAGGCGCATGCATAGGAAACGGATTAAGCCTTCACCATATGAGCACAGGAACAAGAAGAAGAGAAGCTCTCCTTCTCAAGTACATGTATGAGCATAATGAGGACTTTTCTGGTGGTGAAAAAAGATTGTGGTACGACTACGATCACGATTACTCAATCGAGGGTGGAGACATCCTAGTTTTGAACAAAGAGACTGTAGCAGTTGGACTAAGCCAGAGAACTACAGCAGCAGCTATAGAGCGCTTTGCTCGCAACCTGCTTGGAAACTCTGAATTCAAGCGTGTCATCGTATTCGACATACCTAAGACTCGTGCTTTCATGCACCTTGATACAGTATTTACAATGGTAGACTACGATAAATTCACCATACATCCTGAGATTGAGGCACCACTTCAGCTATTTGAGATGGAGCTTGATAGAGATGGCGAGGTTAAATATAGCTCAGTTACAGATACTCTGACAAACATCCTAAAGTCAGTTCTAAATCTTCCAGCGGTAGAGCTAATCCGCTGCGGTGGAGACGATAAGATGGCTGCGCAGAGAGAGCAGTGGAACGACGGTTCAAATACGCTTTGCATAGCGCCAGGAACTGTTGTTACATACGAGAGAAACTATGTTACAAACGAGCTTCTCGACAAGAAGGGCGTCAAGGTTCTCGCTATACCAGGAGCTGAGATTTCAAGGGGAAGAGGCGGCCCACGCTGCATGTCTTGCCCAATCAACAGAGACGATATATAAAGTCTATGGTTAGCAAATTTGAGTTAAAAATTACAAAGTCGTGTTTAATACCTGATTAAGAGACGTAGGAGTAAATAAATTTAGATTTATTGTTGACCTTATAAAAATATAATGTTATAATTTCGCAACAGTTAGTTTTAGCTAACTGTTGTTTTGTTTTAATTATTGTTTTAAAAGGGATTTGACATAACTAATAATTGTAAAGAGAGGTAGAAGATGAGTTACATCAAAAAAAGAAGAGCCATGCTTGTAGTAGTTCTTGTACTAAGCATCGTGCTTTCGAGCATTAGCTTGGTATCTGCTGCGAGTAGGACAGAAGATGTGTATAATCAGTATGACGCTTCTGTAAAATCAGGAAGTAGTGCTTACGGATATACAGACGGCAATAAGTGGACCGCGGTATATGAGAAGGTTCTTGGAACTAATGGAACACCGCTCACTCCAATATGGTATTCGCCTGATGGTATAAACTATTACCCAGTAGAGGTATCTAGAGAATATAGAAGTGGATACATATATACATTCAAAGCAAATGGAGAGGTTCTTTACCAAGGACCAAGCGCTGTTATTGATCCTGCGATTATAACAAAGCTATATGATAAAAAGCTTACTAAGACTACTTACAGCGGTACAGAAACTGTGTCCAACATAACTTTTGATGGCCCTGTAGAGGTTGAGGCTGGTGCAAATATTACTTTTGACAATGTAAAGTTTAATAATGGGCTTACTACATACGGGATATCTAATGTATCAAACAGCACTTTTACGGATAGCACAGCTACAAACAAAGGTGATGGAGTTACATATATAACAGATTCATATTTTGGCCATACATCTAGCTCATCAAGCTTTATGGGTAGAACAACATCAGTTGTAGGTGTTAAGGTTAAGAGTAATCGCCTTACTGATGCAATCAAAGGAAAGTCATATGAAGAAGTACTAACATTCCCTGATTTTTCTTACACATACTATCCAGGCTCATTTAGTCCTATAGTAACCACTAAGATGCACTACGACTCAATTAACATTGTAGGGGCTCTTCCTAACGGCCTAGTTGCAAGTGCTGCAAATTATGATGCTGCTAATGAAAAGACTGATGTAAATATTTCAGGAACTACTATGGCAGAGGGAATTGATCAGAAGTTTTATGTTAATTTTAAGGAAGATGTATCAAAGCTTGATATCACAGTCCCTATGTTGATTACTGTAAATTCATACAGCCTTGAGTATAAGGTAATAGGCGAAACCCCAAGCGGATATACTGTTCCTAATGCAGTAGTAGGCATAGGCTACAGTGAAACCATTGCCCTCGAAGCTGCTCCAAATAGAATTGAAGCGGAAAAGAACGGAGTCAACGGAGTATGGGAATTTACAGGCTGGTCTACAGACAAGGATAACCTAGATGCGACAAAGGTTAGAACCGTGGATGTAACTCAGAATACTGAAGTTTATGGCCAGTGGAAGTTCACACCAAAGTCTGATCCTTCAAATGTGAATCCTAACAGTAATGGATCTTCACCATCTAATCAGGTGAATAAGAAAGATATAAAAAAGACTCCAAATACAGGAGACAGAAACAATTTCGGAGGATATCTTCTAATGTTAGGTGCTACTTCAGCAGCATTGGTAGTAGTTGGTAGACGCAAATTTAACTAAGTCACTATAAGATTAAGCATAACAGCTTAATTGGTCTAATAGCTACGTAATAATAAAATAAATACGAGGGGCCTTCAGTTATGAATTGAATTATTCTGAGACTCCTCGTTTTTTATGCCTTGGATTGTATAAGGCATTTAACTTCACAATTCTATTTCTTTTTCTTCTTACTCTTGTAAGGATTGTTTTTAGCAGGCTTCTTGTTTTGATAGCTGCTCTTATCAGGGCCCTGGAAAAAGTTCAGGAATCCTGTTGGATTTGCTCCCTTTCTCTGCGCGTCTCTTTCCATCTCTTCCCTGTTAATATTAGGGCCTGCACGGAAGTAGAGGAATATTCCCGATATTAAACCTGTAAATATACCGATTCGCACATATTCTAGGCCTGTGAGCTTGTAGAATACGAACAAAAGGATTGCTAGTGAGCCTATAAAAAATGCTAGCCAGAGTTTTTCTGGAATCGCTTTGTGTATGCGACGCGAGAGATCTTCAAATTTTGGTGACTTCGCTTCTATCGCTGTAAGTACAAATATGGTGAAAAATACACCCATAAAAAGTGCGAGTACTAAGATAATAGCTCTGAGTATAAACATAAGCGTTCTCCTAAAAAATAATAACTAAAGATTGAATAACGGGAACGCTGAACGCGTTCCCGCCTTATTGCGCAAGTATATACTGATTAGTGAACCTCAAAAGAAGTTTTTAAATATTTTGATCTTGTAGCCTACTATTTAGCAGCTTTCTTTGCTGCCTTTGCAGCCTTATCTGCTAAGTAGTACTGTCCAGGAGTATTGAAGAACTCGTCCTGAGCCTTCTTTACCTGTGGAACCATGACAACTACTGCTATCATATTTGGAATGATGATTAGTCCTAGGAATGCATCTGTTAGAGCATATAGTACGCCAAGGTCGATTCCGAGTCCACCTACTACAGTTGCAATGATGTAAACCCAAACCCAGATCTTACCGAATGTCATTCCGAATAGGAACTCTGCCTGTCTCTGTCCGTAGAATGTAACAACGATGATTGTTGAAAGTACGAATAGGAATACGCAGATAGCTACGAAATAGTTAGCAAATGTTGGGTTGAAGTTCTTGCTGAATGCAGCCTGTGCTAGAGCACCAGCATCGATTCCCTTTTCTGTCCAAACGCCAGAAACCAAAACTGCTAGAGCTGTTACTGTGCAAACGATAATTGTATCAACAGTAACTTCGAATACGCCCCATAGCCCCTGTCTTACAGGGTGGTCTACGTTAGCAGCAGCATGTCCCTGAGGAGCAGTACCCATACCAGCTTCGTTTGAGTAGCATCCACGAGCAAATCCCCATCTTAGTGCAGCACCTAGAGAAGCGCCTGCGAATCCACCAAATGCAGCTCTTCCTGTGAATGCTGATCCGAAGATCTCTGCAAATGCATTAGGAATCTGATTGAAGTTCTTAACGATGATAACTAGAGCACCTAGTAGGTAAACGATAGCCATTACTGGAACGAGCTTATCGCAAACGTCACCGATTCTCTTTACGCCGCCGATACAAACGATTGTTGTGATAATAGCTACAGCGATAGCGATTGGGAGTTCAGGAATTCCAAGTGCCATACCCTGCTTTGTTACAGATGCAGCCTGTGAAGCGATTGATGGAATAAGTTCGATCATAAGTCCGAAAGCATAAAAAGTTCCGAAGAAGATACCGATTTTCTTTGCAAGACCACTCTTACCTAGGCCTCTGCAGTAGTAGTAAGGACCACCAACGAAATCGCCAGCTTCGTTCTTTTCTCTGTAAAGTAGACCAAGAGTTACCTCTGTGTACTTTGTAGCCATTCCGATGAATGCCATAACCCAGATCCAGAATACTGCACCAGGACCACCAAGAGCGATAGCTACTGGAACACCAACGATGTTTGAAGCACCGATTGATGATGCAAGAGCTGTACAAGCAGCAGCGAATGGTGATACGCCATCATCTGTTTCTGGCTTTGCAAACATCTTACCAAATGTCTGTGAGCAGATATATCCGAAATGACGGAACTGTAGGAATCCTACTCTGATTGATACATAAAGACCACCACAGCCTAGCAAAATTAGGATTGGAACTCCCCAAAACCAGTTACCAAAGGCAATTAAAGCATTGATTATAAACATATGCTTCTCCTTTCTTAATAAGTAAATGTTGATATAACTTGCGCATAGTTTATTTCATCTGTAGTTAAGCGATGTGTTTTTCTTCACCACAGAAAAAACCTAAATTAATTTCTTCTATAGACTTCTTCACCTGCAAGGTAGGTATATTCAACCTTGATATCTGCTATCTCATCCTCAGGAATCTCAAAGATATTGCGGTCAATAACGACCATATCAGCGAATTTTCCTATCTCTAGCGTTCCGAGGTAGTCCTCTTGGCCAGTTCCGTAAGGAACATTCTTAGTAAACATGCAGAGCGCATCGTATACAGAAATCTTTTCCTCTGGGTGATAGCCAGTTTCTGGATAGCCGTCTAGGTCCTTGCGGGTAACAGCTGCGTAGATTCCGTGCCATGGAGAAAAACTCTCGACAGGACAATCTGAGCCGCCTAAAAGTCTTAGACCTTTTTCTATATAAGTCTTCCACTGATAGCTGTGTGCTGCTCTTTCGGCTCCTACTCTCTCCTCAATCCAGTGGAGGTCAGTAGCTAGGAAGATTGGCTGAATGTCAACTATTATAGGAAGCCTGCTCATACGCTCAATCAAATCTGGATTTGCCATCTGCGCATGAATAATTCTAAACGGATCTCGATTTGCCTGCTCTTCCTCTGTCATTCCATGCTCTTTGCTCTTTGCAAGGGCATATTCAACACCAGTTAGAACGCAGTCAAGGCCTTTGTCTCCGATGCAGTGGACAGCTGGCTGAAGCCCCATCTCGTAGGCTGTGAGCATCTTTTCGTTTAGCTCTTCCTGAGTCTGAACGAGAAGTCCGTCTGTATCAGCAGCATCGCTGTAAGGTTCAAAAAGCTTGGCTGAGCGAGAACCGAGTGAACCATCAGAAAAAATCTTATATCCACCATATCTAACCTTGAGGTATGGATTTTTCATTTCTCTCTTGGTCAGATATGGCTTGTTATACAATGTGTCGAGGTAGATGCTAACTCTGAGAGGGAGCTTTCCTTCGTGATCGAGTTTTAGGTAGTCATCAAAGCTTTCGGTGTACTTCCAAATATCGGCTGCATATGTATGGATTGCAGTGAGTCCGACTGAAGAGGCTTCTGCCAAGGCTCTATCCATGAGCTCGGTTTTGACCTCTGGAATCTTTGTTGGATCAGGGATTAGGTCATCAAAGATCTTTGTTGCCTGCTCTCTTAGGATTCCGTTTGGATGTCCGTCTGCTTCTAGCTCTACAACACCGCCTTCACCAAAGTCATAGCCCTTGCCTATACCTGCCTTTTCTAGGGCAAGTGTGTTTGCAACTCCCGTGTGCAGGCAAACTCTCTTTATCATAATAGGATGTTTTTTGCTCGCTTCGTCGAGCCAGTGTCTTGTTGGAATCTCATCCTCGCAGTCGTTCCATTTTGACTGGTCAAAGTTATTTCCTCTAATCCACTCGCCTTCTGGCGTTTCAGCCGCCTTCGCCTTGAGTCGCTCTAGGGCTTCTGCCTTTGATTTAACTCCGCCAAGGTCCACTGTTGTGAAGGTCTGGCAGTAAGCGAAGAAGTGTAGGTGAGCATCTCCAAGGCCAGGAAGCATTACCTTTCCGTCAAGGTCGATGACTTCATCTGCATCAAAGCCAGCTTGCGCACTCCTATTATCACCGATGAAGGCGATTTTACCATCTTTGATGGCTAGAGCTTCATAGTATGAGCCCTCTGCCTCCATCGAATAGATTTTTCCATTTATAAAAAGTTTGTCTGCGTGAGCTCTCATTTTGATCTCCTCAAAATCTTTGGTTTATCCTATTTTAGTAGGTTAAGTATTGTCTGATAAACTAGCTCAGGGGTGTACTCAAATGTAAATCTTGTCTCGATTCTCTCTGTGTACTTGTGAGCATCCTTTCCTACAGTTCCGATATCTACTACAGGTAGGTCTAGAACCTGCATATCAGCTAGTGGAAGTGAGTAAATCTTACCTTCGCCGTAACCAGGTGTGTTTAGCTCGAATCTCTCAATTACTGCAGGATCCTTAGGAGCTGCACCATAGCTTAGGTCTGAAATGCAAGGTAGGAACTTCTTGCTGATTAGCTGATAATCGAATGCTGGATCAGCCTTAACGCTTGCAACTGCACCGTTTACTGCATCGATAAGAGCCTTGCCCTTTGCTGTGCTATCATCAACATGGATGTGTGGATAGTAAGGTGGTGTGAAGTAAACTACTAGGATAGGGTCCTTATCTGACCATAGGTCGTGAACGAAGTCAACAATCTTAAGTGACTTGTCTCTAACATCGATAGTAGTATCCTTCTTTAGCTTCTCGATGTATGCTGCAACCTTTGCATCTAGCTCGTCTCCAAGCTCTGCCTTAACTGCCTTGTATAGCTCGTCGTAAGTGAATGTTCTTGCAACCCATGGCTGCTTTCTGAACTCTCTGCCTACCATGTCGCAGTACATAGCATATCTTTCATTTAGTGTGTCAACAACCTGCTGGAAGCACTCGTGGCCTGCGTTCTTCATCTTTGTTAGAACCTGGTCAGGTGTTGAGTCGTGAGTTGCGTAGTTGAGCATCAAAACAGCCTTGTTTGCAATCTGTACAGAGTACTCTGTCTTGAGGTCTCTCTGCTTTAGTGTGATAGGAGGAAGTGTTACTTCTCCGTCAACTGTATCGCTGAACTCAGGGTTTAGGTTGATTCTCTGTGTTAGCTGTGATGCAATCTGGTTAGGGTCAAGTCCATCAAATGACTCACCTACGTGAGTTTCCTTACCTACGATGTAGAATGTAGGCATGATTTTACCAACTGTTCCTACATAGATGTACTTCATTGGGTCGCCTGGGTATGCAGGTGCCATGTAGTCTGTATCTATCATAGCTATGTAGTCATAGCCCTTTTCCTTCTTGAGGTTAACAAGGTGAGGAACAAAGTTAAGCATTCCGCCTGAGTTTCCTTCTTCGTCACAAACTGCAGCGTAGATTAGGTTTCCTTCAAAGTTTGCTAGGTCCTTGCTGATTTCTTCCATGATAGCGATGATGATAGCATCACCAGACTTCATATCAAAGAGTCCACGACCGAACATGTACTTTCCGGACTCGAGGTCTTCTCTTACTTCCTCAGGAAGCTTTAGCTCGCGGAATCTCTCAATTAGCTCTGCTGGCTGAGTTGAGTACTCTTTAAGTGGGCCGTAGTCGGAAATACCAACTGTATCAAAGTGTCCGATGAGAACGATGGTCTTATCAGAAGGCTTCTTCTCACCATTAAGTTCTGCAACAACAATCTTTCTGCCGATTAAATCGTCCTTAAGGTCGATGTAGTAAAGCTTCTCAGGGTTTTTCTTATAGTAATCGATCTCGCTCATGGTGTCGTAGATCTTTTCCGCCATAACGATTTCGCCCTCTGTGTCGACAACGCTCTGCACTGAAGTAAAGTCGATGGACATTTCCTCAATACGCTTTCTTACATATTCGTTCATTTTTTTCCTCCCATTGTTTAAATGCATATATTCAAGAGCCCTAATTTGACCCTTAAAAACAATATCTTACTGGCAAGCAATAGCCTGCCCAAATGCCGATTGGCTTCTTACATCAAAGCGAGCTCTAGTTCTCCCAAGCAAACTCGATAACGCTCTGAATCATCTCTGGCATAACCTCAAAGAGGCTGCGTTTATTAACGCGCTCCGACCACTGGTGATATTCTCTGCCGATAGGTCCGTATAGGATAGAAGGCACCGAGATTTCTTTGATCGCCTCAAAGTCAAGGCTGTATGCGCTTCCCCACATAGGGTAGTTAGCTGTTATCTCATCAAAGTCTAGGTCTGGAATTGATGTGTAGCTGTTATCGGAGATTCCAGTGAAGTAGTGCTCAGATGTCAAGGCCTGTCCAAACCTCTCCTCTGAAAGTTTCTTAGCAAACTCGAAAACCTTGCTTCCGTAGCCCTCGCGGCCTTCAATCTGGTCACTGTGAGTTGCAGGATAATATGGTGGAGCCATTCCTATCAAAACGACTGGCTGCTTTATGTCCGCATAGCTCAAAAGTTTATCCATAAGGTAGATAGTAGCATCTGGATAACTCTTTCCCTTGACAACCATATCCCTAGCCTGATCGTAGAGCTTATTGTAGAACTCATCAAAGGCAGCGCCATCCTTTTCGCGTAGTTTGTCGCATAGCTCAGAAACCGTGTAGACGCAGTTTGGATAGTAGATTTTCTCCTTGGTCTCAAAGCGGTTGTGCTTCTTGAACTCCTGATACTGAGCATTAAGCTTATTAACCTCTTCATCAAAAACCTCAACGCAGATTTTCTTTAGCTTTGCAAGTGTCTCAGAAATTGTTGTCTTGAAGCTTAACACTGTCATGTATCCGCTTGAGCGGAACGGTAGAGAAACATCGTAGGTCTCTTTGATATCTCTCATATATTGCCAGTTTAGCGGCATTGAGGACTCATCCTCATAGACATCTACAAACTCTAGGCTACCTCCCGTCCTTTGGTATATTCCGGCTAGCATGTTGAGTGATGACATACCGTTATAGCAGTGACCGATGTGAGCAACAGCTCCCTGAGTCATAATAACTGGCATAGTTTTTCCGATTGAACCTAGCGAGAGAACCTGTGCAGGTCCATCCTCAGATGCTGGCTCTGGATCTATCAAAAGCTTAAAGTTCAGTGAATATTTATTCTTAAGCTCTAGATACTTTGGCATTATGGCTCTCATTCCTGCTGAGTAGCATTCCTCATCTGCAACTGCAGAAAAGAGGTAGGAGCCTTCTAGCTTGCCTTCTTGGGCGAGCTTTGCATATTTCTCTAGGAGAACCATGGCAATTGCGATACCGCCCTTCATATCAGCTGCTCCGCGACCCCAAAGCCATTCGCCTGACTCAAGGTCTTTTCTCTGAACCTCGTTCAAATCCTTAGTAGCAAGCTTAGCCTCTAGTTCAGGGCCTAGTGTGAAGGCAAGCGGCTCTGCATCGCCGTATACTTCAGTAGAAACTACATCTATATGCCCTGAAAGAATTACAGTATTTGGGCTCTTACCTAAAACAAGTGCGTATGGGACCGTGCGTCCGAAGGGATCGTTTGGTATCTCATATGCACCGCATAGCTCAGGATGCTCCTGGAAATAGGGTATCTGCTTGATAAAATCATTGACATATACTGAGGCCGACGGCTCTTTTGGCGTGCTACTGATGCTTTCGCAGGCAACGAGCTTAGTTAGAACCTCTAGAATTCTGTCTTTCATATAAATCATCTCCTTTATCTATTAGTATGCATTATAACATAGATGAGACTAGCTAATCCACCTTGTTTCTAATTATTCAAAACGCATAGATTCAAACTATTAATATAAGCAGAAAATAACAATGTTTTTAATCATTATTTGTGTTTTATACTTGTAAAGCACTAAAATGACAGGGCTTTTTAAAAACTTTATACATAAAAAAGGAAAAATATAAATTAATGCTTGCATAAATATAAATGATAATGTATAATTACGCCATGATAAAAATTCTATTTTAGGAATATGTATAAAATTACTTGAGAGGGGAAAGCGAAATGAAAGGAAAGAATTTACTTAAGAAAACGGTAGTGCTTACAGTCGCTCTAGCAATGGTAGTCGGAGTGACAGCGTGTGGAAAAAAGAAGAATTATGATAACAAGGAAAAGAAAACCTATGTTGTTGGTACGGAGCCGACCTTTGCACCATTTGATACAACAGATGCAGATGGAAACATCGTAGGCTTTGATATGGACCTTATGAAGGCAATTGGAAAGGATCAGGGCTTTGATGTTGAGTTTAAGTCATTTGGCTTTGATGCTCTTATCCCGGCAGTAAACGCTAAGAACTGTGATGTTATCGCAGCTGGCATGACTGCAAACGAAGATCGTGTTAAAAAGGTTGATTTCTCAAATACATATTATGACAGCGGAAATGCAGTTCTAGTAAAGTCAGACAACACAACTATTAAGGGAATCGATGACCTTACTCCAGATATGATTGTTGCAGTTCAGATTGGTACAACAGGTGCTGATAAGGCAAACGAGCTAAAGGAACAGGGCAAAATCAAAGATGTTAAGGTTAACGACGGCGTGGATACATGTCTTCTTCAGGTTAAAAACGGCGACGTGGATGCTTTGATAATCGATAAGCCAGTTGCAGACCGCGCAGTTAAGGCAAACAAGGCATTCAAGACGGTTGGAGAGACTCTAGACGCTGAGTCATATGCTTTTGCAGTAGCAAAGGGCGACAAAGAACTTCTCGAAAAAATCAATAAGGGTCTTGAAAACATCAAAAAGGATGGAACATACGAGAAGCTATACAAGAAGTGGTTTGAGGGAAAATAAGTATGAGTTTATATGTTGAGGGCTTTCTAGTTGCGCTGAAAGGCTTGCCAATAACGCTTAGTGTGAGTTTCTTTGCACTAGTTATAGGCGTACTTCTTGGACTAGTACTGGCGCTGATGAGGACTTCGGGAAAAAAGCCCTTAAAGATAATTTCCGGTATATATATTGAGATTGTAAGGGGAACTCCGCTGATAGTTCAGGCGCTAGTTTTAGCATACGGAATCCCATACTTTCTACAGCAACACAATGTAGATTTCAAGTGGAGCGTGCTTCTAATTCCAGCCTTCATAGTTTGCGGTTTAAACAGTGCTGCATATATGGCCGAGGTTATTCGTGGAGGAATACAGGCTGTTGATAAGGGTCAACTTGAAGCGGCTCTATCAATTGGAATGACAAAGGCTCAAGCAAACAGACTAATTGTGCTTCCGCAGGCGTTAAGAATAGTTATACCTTCATTTGGTAATGAATTTGTAACCATGATTAAGGAGACTGCAGTGCTTTCCTATGTTGGTGTCATAGAGATTCTAAGGAGTGCACAGCTGTGGAATGCTTCAACTTACAACACTTTTGAGGCGTATATAGGCGCTGCGCTAGTATACCTTTTGATGACAATTCCGCTATCAAAGCTGGTTGGTGCATTAGAGAACAATTGGAAGAAAATGTGAGGCAGATTAGATGATTGAGGTAAAAAATTTAACTAAAAGTTTTGGCGGTGCAATGGCCGTAGATGACGTTAGCTTCTCCGTTCAGGAGGGCAAGGTCACCTCTATTATCGGCTCGTCTGGCTCTGGAAAAAGCACGACGCTTCGCTGCATAAATGGTTTGGAAAAAAAGGATTCTGGGGAAATCTACATCGATGGCGAGCTTGTCACAGAAAATAACCTCAGAGCTGTTAGGACTAAGACCGCTATGGTTTTTCAAAACTTCAACCTGTTCAATAATTTGACGGTGCTAAAGAACATCACAACAGCACCTATTAATGTCAAAGGAATGAGCAAGGTGGAAGCAAATAAGAAGGCGATGCAGCTTCTTCAAATCGTGGGACTTGCTGACAAGAAGGATGCTTATCCTAAAAGCCTGTCAGGAGGTCAAAAGCAGAGAGTTGCCATAGCGCGCGCGCTAGCGATGGAACCAGAGATTATTCTCTTTGATGAGCCAACATCTGCGCTTGATCCAGAGATGGTAGGAGAGGTTTTGGATGTAATGAAAAAGCTCGCTTCCTCTGGAATGACTATGCTTATCGTTACACATGAGATGGGATTTGCTCGTGAGATTTCTGATCAAGTTATATTTATGACCGATGGAAAAATCGTCGAGGAAGGAACTGCAGAGCAGATCTTTACAAACCCACAAAACGAAAGAACAAAGGCCTTCGTTTCAAGCTTTTTAAAGTAAATCCAACTTCAGGAGACGACTTGGGATGCAAATCCCGGTCGTTTTTTAGTATGGGGAAATGGAAAGTTTGCCACAAATGGCTTTGATTCTAGTATAATATATGGGTAGTTAGTAAAATCTGCTTGGTGAGAGTGAAGGTGACTTGTGTCGCGCTCTACAGCACCTTGCAAAATCAATAGAGAAAAGGATTTATATGGATATTATTGTAAAACTTACCGAGGAATTCGGTGTCAAGAAGGTACAGATTGAGCAGGCGGTTAAGCTGATTGATGAGGGTAACACGGTGCCTTTTATCGCAAGATACCGAAAGGATGTTACGGGAGGACTAAATGATGAGCAGCTTCGTGCCATCGACGAAAGGCTCAGATACCTAAGAGGGCTCGAGGAGCGTAAACAGGAGGTTCTTCGCAGTATTGAGGAGCAGGGTAAGCTTACAGATGAGCTAAAGGCAGAGATTGAGAAAGCTGAGATTCTGCAGAGGGTTGAGGATCTGTATAAGCCTTTTAAGCAAAAGAAGACCACGAGAGCAGGAAAGGCCAAGGCTAAGGGGCTTGAGCCACTTGCACTTATAATTTACATGCAGCAGAATAAGAGCGGTGAGGTGCTAAAGGTAGCTGAACCCTTTGTTAATCCCGAGAAGGAAGTCGAGACAGCAGAAGAGGCTATTCAGGGCGCTTGCGATATCATCGCTGAGATGATTGCAGATAATGCCGATTTGATTAGCGAGGTTCGTGACAGATACTATAAGCACGGACTTATAGAGACCGAGGCAGTCAATGCTGAGGAGAAGACCGTTTATGATATGTACTATGGTAAGCATGAGGCAATATGCAAGATTCCAAACCATAGAGTTCTTGCAGTAAACCGTGGTGAGAAGGAGGGCAAGCTCAAGGTTAAGGTGAGCATAGATGCAGACTCTATACTCCGTTTGCTCGAGAAGGAGGTAATCAGGCAGGATTCTATCTTTAAGCCATTACTTATCGAGACCATAGAAGACGCATATAAGGGGCTGATTGCACCGTCTGTAGAGCGAGAGATGAGAAATCTTTTGACCGAAAGAGCTGAAGCTGAGGCAATCAAGGTCTTTGCAGGTAACACCGAAAAGCTGCTTATGGTTCCGCCGGTGCGTGGCAAGAGAATCATCAGCATAGACCCAGGCTTTAGAACAGGCTGTAAGGTTGCGGTAATAGATGAGACCGGAAAGCTTCTTGCTTACACGACAATATATCCTACTGAGCCTAAGTGCGATGTTGTAGGTACGGAGAGAACGCTCAAGAAAATCATTGATAAATACAAGATTGACGTAATCGTAATAGGAAACGGAACGGCTTCGAGAGAAACTGAAGAAGTAGTTGCAAACTTCCTAAAGAAGAACAGCTACCAGATTCAGTACACTATTGTTAACGAAGGTGGAGCCTCCGTATATTCCGCATCAAAGCTCGCAAGCGAGGAATACCCTGACCTTGACGTGACGACAAGAGGCGCGATGTCACTTGGAAGAAGACTTCAGGATCCGCTCGCAGAGCTGGTTAAGATAGACCCTAAGCACATTGGCGTAGGTCAGTATCAGCACGATATGAACCAGAAGAACCTAAGCGAGGCACTCGGGGCGGTAGTCGAAGACTGCGTAAACAGAGTAGGTGTTGACCTAAATACAGCATCTCCATCACTTCTTTCCTATGTTGCAGGAATCAGCAGCAGCGTGGCAAAGAACATCGTTGCATATAGAGAAGAAAACGGCAAGTTCACAGATAGAAAGCAGCTTCTAAAGGTCGCAAAGCTCGGACCTAAGGCATATGAGCAGTGCGCAGGATTCCTTCGCATTAGCGATGGTAAAGAGGTGCTTGATTCAACATCGGTACACCCTGAGTCATATGAGGTTAGCAGAATTTTGATGAAGAAAATCGGCATCTCCGAAAGCGACATTAAGGGCGGAGTACAGGTTATAGACGATAAGATCAAGTCAGCATACCCTGCCAAGACCGAGAAGGAGAGTGTGCGCAAGATGGCGGAAGACATTGGAATAGGTGAGTTTACGATCAAGGATATCATTGCTGAGCTTCGTAAGCCAGGCAGAGACCCTAGAGAAGATGCACCACCAGTTGTTTTTAGAAATGATGTTAGAAGCTTCGAGGACCTCAAGGAAGGCATGGAGATGAGCGGTACTGTCCGTAATGTCGTAGACTTTGGTGCCTTTGTTGACATAGGTGTTAAGAATGACGGACTCGTACATGTATCGCAATTAAGCGATAAGTTTGTAAAACACCCGATGGACGTCGTTTCCGTTGGCGATACAGTTAAGGTTCGCATAATCGGAATAGATAAGGAGAGAGGCAAGGTTTCTCTCACAATGAAACTATAGTTTTTAGTCTTTGATCTAAGGAGAGGATATGCTAAATATCTATCGAAGCAGAGAATCGCTTGATAAGGAAAGCTTTATATACGGAAAGATAAAGGAGTCTCGGAAGGAGACTCTAGTTATCGTGCCTGACCAGTACACTCTAGTTGCTGAGCAGCAGGCCATGAGCCGCATGGATACTGATGTGCTTCTCGATGTTGAGATAAGTGCAATTTCCAAGTTCGGTAGCAATGTGCTAGAGGAGACTGGCAGAAGTCCGCACACATATATCGATGAGTACGGAAGATATATGCTTTTATATAAGATTCTCTCGGAGCAAAAGGATAAGCTTGAGGTATTTGGCGGAGTTGTCCAAAAACAAGGATTTTTGGAGTCCATTAATGACTTCATATCAAAGGCAAAGCAGGCAAACCTAGACATTCAGACTGTAATCGAGTCTATGGAGGATGAAGCCTCTGAAGTCGATGAGCTGACGAGAAGAAAGCTTTCGGATATTAAGCTTATATTTGATGAATACGAGAACAGCATTAGGGATAAATATACGGATGCAGAGGACCTTCTAAGGCTCTACACGGCCGGAATAGATATGGCTGAGAGCCTAAAGAAAAAGACTGTCTGGATCTACGGATTTGATAGCTTCACAAACCGAAACCTTGAGATGCTTGCAGCCATTATAAGGCAGGCTGAGGAGGTCAACATATTTTTCACCTACGATGAGCACTGTAAGGATGAGGAAATCTTTGAGATAACTGGGAATATGAGCGATAGGCTCATTGAACTTTGCAAGGAATCCAATGTTGAGTTTAAGGTTCATAATCTCGGCAAGGACAGTCCTAACGTGAAGCTTTGCGAGAGGGCGCCAGGAATTAAGGCGATAGAGAAGTCTTTGTTTTCACCATTTAATGAAGAGGGTGTAGAGGCTAAGGGCATCAAGATTGTCAGAGCAAACAATATCTATAGCGAGGCGGAGTCTGCCGCTTCCTTTGTCCTCGATTTGCTTGAGGAGAAGAAGCTAAGATATAAGGATATTGTTGTCATTTGCAATGAAACAAAGCATGCAGAGGTTCTAAAGCGAGTATTTCAGGAATACGGTATAGGAATATTTACAGACAAGAAGAGGGCAATTGCATCATCTCCGATAGCGGTCTTTGTAGTATCTTTGATAGAGGCTGTTAGCGGTAGCATGAAAACTCATGATGTATTCAGGGTGATAAAGACAGGCTTTATTGGAATAGATGAAGATGACGTCGATTTCCTAGAAAACTATGCGATAAAGTATAAGGTGCGTGCAAACCAGTGGTATTCACCTTTTACAAAGGGTGCTTTTGAATACGGAGAAGATGGACTTGCAAGGCTTAATGAGATCAGAGAGCAGATTGCAGTAGTCTTTGATGGATTTAGGAAGATATATAAGAACAGTAAGACAAACAAGGAATTCATAGAGGCCTACGTTGACTTTTTGATAAATAAGGCGGAGATTGGAGCTCGCATTGATGAGCTTGTCGAAAGCCTCAGCTCGCACTCCATGCAGAGCAAGGCTGATGAGACTACGCAGACCTGGCCTATGCTGATTTCTGCATTTGAGCAAATCATTGAACTTATGGGTGGCGAGAGATTCAGTGGTAAGACCTTTGCGTCTATTTTGACAGCAGGCTTACTACAGATGGAGGTCGGTGTCGTACCTCCTGTTTCAGATGAAATTTTGCTTGGAACTATGCAGAGAACAAGGTGTGGTGATGTTAAGGCCATGCTGATATTTGGCGCTAACGAGGGCATATTACCGCTAGAAGCTAATGAGAGCCAGCTTTTTAGCGATAGCGAGCTTAAGCATATAACCTGCGCTGCAGAGATAAAAAACAGCAGCGAGGAAGTGCGTCAGAGGGAGGAGACTCTTGCAATCTACAGAAACTTATCAAAGCCTGAGGAATACCTTTGGGTCGGCTACTCAATGGCAGATGCTGATGGTGCAGAAATAAGAAGGTCAGAAATCGTAGAACGCCTATTAACGATGTTCCCAGAAATTAGAGAAGAAGAGGATGTCGTTACCAGTGGAAGGCTAGTTTCAATTCTAGGTGGAAAGACAAATACGGTAAGGCACTTTACAGAGGCACTTAAGGATTTTAAGTACGAGGGTAAGATTGATAGTAGGTGGAGTCTCGTTTCTGAGTGGCTAAAGCAAAATGAAGCCGAGCTATATAAGCGCATCGAAGAAGGCCTTGAATTTGAGAATGTGCAGAGCAAGCTTCCTGCTGAGATTGTAGAAAGACTATATAGCGAGCGCAGGAATGATGAGATTACGAGCTTTGATGTAGCAGGTGCCAGCTACTCGCTCAGTCCTTCTCGCATAGAAAAATTCAGCAAGTGTCCGTTCTCGCATTTTGTTAGCTATGGTCTAAGACCTGAGGAAAGGCGCGAATTTGCAGTGTCTGCTCGCGAAATCGGTGATCTGTACCACGAGACGATAATGCATGTGACTAGGCATCTAAGCGACGAGGACTGCTGGACAACTATAGGAAATAGCGAGCTCAGAGATCTTGTATATGACTACATAGAGACTGTGTCTCACAAGTATAGAGAGGGTATCTTTGAGAACTCAAATCGCGAAAAATACTGGCTAGAGAGAGCGAAAACCGCTTGCTTTGAGGTATGTAAGCAGCTTGTTGAGCAAGCTAGAGTTGGAAAGATAGAGAAGAGCTACTACGAAGAACGCTTCGGCAGACGAGGACAGTTCCCACCAATTGAGGTTGAGACAGAATCTGGCAAGGTGTTTATCGAGGGTAAGATAGACCGAGTGGATCTTCTTCCAGGAAACCGCGTAAAGATTATAGACTATAAGACAGGGCGTGAAAGCTTTGATAAGACTGAGGCGAGAACAGGATATAGACTACAGCTAATGCTTTACCTTGCAGCTGCGCAGGGCAAGAACCGAAAGCCAGCAGGGGTATTCTATTTCTTAATATCAGATCCTAAGATAGATGTTAGCGGACAGAGAGCTTCGGGAATCCCAGATATGATTGCTAAGGAGCTCAAGGGTGAGTTTAAGCTCAAGGGAATTCTTGTCGATGAACCAGAGGTTATCAAGAACATAGCAGGTGAGTTTGAGGAAAGCTCCGAAGTCATTGCTCTATCAAAGAAGAAGGACGGAGAGTTCAGAAAAACAGAGGCTCTTTTGAGTGAAGCTGAATTTGAGGAGCTGCAAGGTCAGGTTAAGGCCGTAACTGATAAGCTATGCGAGGATTTGGTAGGTGGAAATATCGACATAAGGCCGAAGAAATCCGGAGAAGAGATTCCGTGCACATATTGCGAATATCGTGGAATTTGTAGATTCGATTTAGCATTTGACGGATGCTCTTATGATGTAGTAAAATGATTAAGGTAATGTGGCAAATCGCTAGTTTCAAGGGGTTGCCATATTACTTTTATACGCTTCCGTGGCTCAGTTGGTAGAGCAGCGCATTCGTAACGCGCAGGTCAGCGGTTCGATCCCGCTCGGGAGCTCCAAAAGAAAAAGCCTTGCAATTGCTTGAATTTCAGGCAATGCAGGGCTTTAGTGCTTGCTAGATGAAATCTAAACAGGAGAAGGTAAATGGAAATAAAGGAAATAAGAACGCTTACGGGACTTTCACAAGCGAACTTTGGAAAGAAGTACAATATTCCAGTGAGAACTATTCAGGATTGGGAAACAGAGAAAAGAAATCCACCAGCTTACGTTGTTGAGCTACTAGAATTTAAGGTCAGATATGACATCGAGCAAGAACAAATATAGCATTAATATAAAACGGCTGAACGCAGTGAAGAATCCTTGCATTCAGCCGTTTGTTTTAGTATTGGGAACTTTCTCCAATGAGAGAAATATTAATTATAAAGTTGCATTGGCTATAAGTATATCAAACTTGCGAACATCGCAGTTTTTACTAAGTTTAACCTTGACATGACCAGCCTTTGTCCAAAGCTCAACTTCTGCACTTAAATCTAATAGTTTGCCTGCGTTTTCAGTAGACCACATCACAATCGAGGAGTATGGCAAAGAGTAAATCTCGATTTTCTTACCAGTTAGTCCTTGCGCATCTTTAACGATGAGTCTCTTGCTTGTAAATACTGCAACATCTCTAATGGTTTTGTATGCAGCAACTGCAGTTTCTCCATTAACGAGCATATCGCTTACGTCTCCAGGGATAGGGCATTCTGATATGAATGTCCATGTTAGTGATTGTGTTAATTCTGTTGCCATTTATTTTTCCTTTCTTTAAAAATATAACTTAGAACTTGGTTATAAGCTCATAACATCGCCAAAATACCCTTTTAAAAGCAAGGCTAATTATATTATATTTAAAATAGAGAATCAACAAATAAATTAAACTAGATTGAATTTTTGATGTTAAAAAACCTTGCATACCTATTCAAGCGTGCAAGGCTTTAGTACTTTTTGATTTAGAAGCAGTTCTTTAAATTATCTGCGTCTGGTTCTTCTTTTGTTAGTAGTCCTGTGATTGTAAAAGTTGGAAATGAGATACGGTCAATATTGAAATAAAAAAAGAGGGTAGCACGAGCCCCAACCTTAAAGGGTCAGGGGACTACCCTCTAAAACCTATGTTTTATATTTAAATAATACACTATTGCTTTCAAAAAGTCAAAAAACTATGGTGAAAGTCATCTAACGGTTAAGATATTGGATTGTGACTCCAAGTATGCCAGTTCGACTCTGGCCCACACGGACAAGATATCGTTTGCAGTGCCATATCGACACTCTTACATGCTTGGAATACTGTCCACCGAAAAGAATATCCCATCAGAATAGTGATTTGTAAAGAAAACTGAGGTAGAATAAGAGTGAGTTTTATGCAAGAAAACCTAAGGAGTTTAGAAATATGTATATTAATGAATATGAGTTGGCGTATGATATAGCATTAAAGGCTCACAAGGGACAAAAAGATAAAGGCGGAGAAGATTACTTTAAGCATCCACTCACTGTGTCAAACAAGTTGTCTGGAGAAAAAGATAAAATCGTTGCGTTATTACATGATGTTATAGAGGATACGGATGTCACTGTGAACGATTTGAGAGAAGCAGGATTCTCAGATGAAGTTGTTTTGGTTGTATCGACAATTACAAAGAAGGCCGAGGAAGATTACGAGGAATATTTGGATAGAGTAAAACAAAATCCCATTGCCTTAAGAGTAAAGATAGCGGATATGGAGCATAATTCCGATATAAGCAGAATAAAAAATCCAACAGAAAAAGATCTGAAACGATTAGAAAAATATAAGATTAGATTAATGGAACTTAGAGAGACTTTAGAGACAGATAGATAAAGGTGTAACATGGACAAAAAAGCAAAGAAAATATTATTTAACAGATATTGGGCCAACGGGTGGAAGCCACAAAATGAGATATACACATCGCCAGAGGACTTTGCTTATGCAAAGGAAAAAGGTCTTATGTTTGATCCTATTACAATCTCACATAATGATTGCATAAAAAGAATCGTTAAGCTAGCAAATGCGATTAGTATGGAGAAAGTCGTGAAAGCCTTTTTATGTAGCTTGTCTACAAGGAGGCTGGACTGGCGAAGTGCAGCAGCATCATACTATCTTGCAAAGCTTTTTAAAGAACACAAGTATACCCCTGTTGAGTCTGGACGTTTTCTCGAAAATGGGAAAGTGACGCGTGTGAGTTATACTTGCAGGATTTGTCGTGATGTCAAGTACGGGGTCATAGGGCAAGAAAAATATACAAATGAAGATCTCAACATCCTAAATTTCGAAAGGATAAAATGGGGCGGCGTTCGTCAAGGAAACTTAGTGTATATTCTTTTTGATCTAGAGCGATTTGCTGAAGAGGACATTCCGGAACCAACGGCAGAAGATGTCGAAATCTTAAAGGCCATACTCGATGCTGTATCAAGCTGTGAGGATAATGACCATCCGGGCGCGATTAGAAATAAGCTTGCAGAAGTTTCTATTCTGAAGGCAAATAAAGACGAGAGAAGCGTCATAATAGAGATATTAGCATGTATAGGAATCCTTGCACCTAAGTCATATGACAGGGGAGAGCCATCAAAGCACGACTGGACATATGCAACCTACTGGCGCGGAGCAGATGGATATGACAAGGAATTAGTAGAAAAATATTTTGGAAAATACCTAAAATAACAAAGTAAAACCCTGCGCTCGCACAGGGTTTTTCCTTAGTTCACAAAATATGTATGCTTAATCTTCCATTGCTTAAGCCTTATAGTTAGTTATTGTCCCAATTATAATCCTCATCTGACTCCGTGTCCTCGTCTTCATATGGATCATTAATTTGGTTTTCGTCTTGTGTCTCCGTGTTGTCGAGGATATTGTTAAATTGGGTGCCGTTGTAGTTGTTATACATTGTTGATATATTATATATTGCGCTAAAGTAAGCTAATAAACTAATAACAAGTGAAACTATAACGATTATAATCCAAACATATAGTATGGTAGTAATTGTCTTTATATTCTTATCAATACGTTGCTGATGTTTTACGGTTTCAACGAGTAGCCCGCGCATATCGGCATGTTCTAAATAGTCGTCATTAGGATTGCATGCTCTAGCGTATTTTTCAGGGTTTTGAGAGACTGATTTAATAATCTCTGCCACGTGTGCAGCATCCGTAGGTGTATTAAAATAAAAGCTCCGAGTTACTCCGTTATGGGATAGAGTTAGCTCTGTACCAGACCACTTAATATCTGTAAGGTTGGCATAGCTAAGGTTTTCTGAACTAGAAGCGCAGGATAAATTGCCAAATTCCCATTCATTTCCAAGCGTATCTTTTGCAATTATGATGTTATTCGCATACATATAGAATCACCTCTCTAAAATTAAAAAAAGTTACTAAACCGACTCTTAATCTTATCTATATTCCAAATAGTACAACAATTAATCTCAAAGGTCAATCCTCTAGAGTAAATACATCTAAACTATTTCGATTCCTTATAGAATTTTACCCTGCCACAATGTTTTATGATGCAATAAATATGTTATAATTCCTATTCAGAGGGGAATCAATATGTGTAGAGGAGGCAGTATGATGCAAAACGAGAAAAAAAACCATATTTTGATGCTGCTTCGCAAATTACAGACAGATCGAACTCTCGAGAAGGCTGAGTTTGTCGAGCTCATTAAGAATAGGGAGCTGATAGAGGACGAGCTTTTTCAGATATCGAAGGAAATACATGTAGAAAACTTCCACCGCAAGGTGTATGTGCGAGGGCTAATAGAAATATCAAGCTATTGCGGAAACGACTGCTACTACTGTGGCATCCGAAGGTCGAATCGCAATGCGAAGAGGTATAGACTTAACGCAGAGGAAATCTATGAACAGGTTAGATTTGGGACCAAGCTAGGGTTTAAGAGCTTTGTTTTACAGGGTGGTGAGGATCCTGGATTTTCAGATAAGACTCTCATAGAGGTTATCAAAGAAATCAAGAGGATTAACCCACAGACTGCGATAACGCTTTCAGTTGGAGAAAAGCCATTTGAGACGCTAAAGGCATACAAGGAGGCCGGTGCAGACAGATTCCTTCTCAGGCATGAGACGAGGGACAAGGAGCACTACTACAAGCTACATCCTAGCGATATGGATCAGGATTTTAGACTGCACATGCTTGAGGACCTAAAGAAGCTAGGATTTCAGACGGGCTCAGGCATAATGATAGGAAGTCCGTACCAGACGGAGGAAAACCTCGCAGAGGATCTTTTGTTTTTGCGAAAGCTAAATCCAGAGATGATAGGCATAGGGCCATTTGTTCCAGCTAGCGGAACGCCATTTGAGAACGAGGCGAGCGGGTCGGCTGAGCTTACGGTCTTTATTTTGGCGATTTTGAGGATAATGTTCCCACATGCAAATCTTCCAGCGACTACTTCGCTTGCGACGCTATCAAAGACGGCTCGAGACAGAGCGATAGAGGTTGCAGCAAACGTGTATATGCCGAACCTTACACCGACATATAGACGAAGAGAATACAATTTATATAATGATAAAGCTTGTTTTGAGGTTGAGGCGGCAGAAAACCTGAAGCAGCTAGGTGAAATATTTGAAAGCATCGGCTCAGAGCTGGTGATGGACAGGGGTGACTATAGTGAATGAAATAAAGAATGAAAAAGCCATAAAATACGATGTAAAGAGCAGTAAGGCTGAGGAATTTATTAACGACGCTGAGATTCTGGCATCGATAGAATATGGAAGAGAAAACAAGGATAATATTGAGCTTCAGAGAGAGTTATTGGAGAAAGCTAGAAACCTGAAGGGGCTTACACATAGAGAAGCATCTGTACTTCTACATAGTGAAAACGAAGAAATAATAGCTGAGATGAAGCAGATTGCGAGAGATATAAAGACTCGCTTCTACGGAAACCGTATCGTGCTGTTTGCACCGCTTTATCTATCAAATTACTGCGTAAACGGATGCGTATACTGTCCATACCATGCTAAGAATAAGAACATACCTAGACTTAAGCTGACACAGGACGAGATTCGCGCAGAGGTTATTGCACTCCAGGATATGGGACATAAGAGAATCGCGCTTGAGCTAGGCGAGGATCCGATAAACAATCCGCTAGAGTATGTGCTTGAAAGCATAAAGACCATTTATGCAACAAAGCATAGAAACGGCTCAATTAGAAGAGTAAATGTAAAC
Organism: uncultured Clostridia bacterium; assembly: GCA_938049335.1. Classification (GTDB taxonomy): domain Bacteria; phylum Bacillota; class Clostridia; order Peptostreptococcales; family Anaerovoracaceae; genus Eubacterium_B. Next base: position 39,602 of record CALIYX010000015.1, read on the forward strand.
ATCGCAGCAACTGATGTTGAAAGCTACCGCAAGCTCAAGGAAGTAGGAATCGGTACATACATCCTATTCCAGGAAACATATAACAAGGAAAACTACGAGCGTCAGCATCCGACAGGACCAAAGGCTAACTACGCTTACCATACAGAGGCTATGGATAGAGCCATGGATGGTGGCATAGATGATGTAGGACTTGGAGTTCTTTACGGACTGGAGAGCTATCACTATGAGCTCGTTGGACTTTTGATGCATGCAGAGCACCTAGAGGCAAAGTATGGCGTTGGACCACACACTATTTCAATGCCGAGAATCTGTCCAGCAGATGACATCGATACAACTGAGTTTACAAATGCACTTGACGATGAGATTTTCGAGAAGCTGATTGCACTAATAAGAATTTCGGTTCCTTACACAGGAATGATTATATCGACAAGAGAAGGTGTCGAAATGAGACGCAAGGCTTTAGAGCTTGGTATCAGTCAGATTTCTGGAGGATCAAAGACTGCAGTCGGAGGCTATATCAAAGATATAGAGGAAGAATCTGCACAATTTGATATTTCGGATACAAGACCACTCGATGATGTTGTAGACTGGCTACTTGAGCTAGGACATGTTCCAAGCTTCTGCACAGCCTGCTATAGAGAAGGAAGAACTGGAGACAGGTTCATGAGCCTTCTAAAGAGTGGACAGATAGTAAACTGCTGTCATCCGAACGCTTTGATAACCCTAAAGGAATACATCGAAGACTACGGTGACGAAGAGATAAAGGCAAAGGGAAATCAGGTCATCGAAGAATCAATGAAGACCATAACAAACCCTGTTGTTATTGAAAAGACAAGGAAGTTGCTAAAGAAGATTGAAGATGGAGAAAGAGATTTTAGATTTTAAGGGCGAAGGTGTTGCTAAGGCAAACCGCGTGCACATAGGAATATTCGGAGATACTAACTCCGGAAAATCCACACTTCTGAACCTTCTCAGCGGTCAAAGCGTGTCGCTGGTCTCAGAGGTCAGAGGAACCACGACAGATCCAGTATATAAACCGATGGAAATTCAAGGTGTTGGAGCATCGACACTTATAGATACGGCTGGTTTTGAGGATGATAGTGAGCTCGGAGCACAGAGAATGAAGCGCACTAGCAAGGTTTTAGATGAATGCGACATATATATCTACGTTGAGAGGGGTGAAGAAAACAAGAAACTTCTCTCGACTCTAATGGCAAGAAAAAAGCCTCTAATCAAGGTTTTTAATGGTTCGCAATTAGGCGATGCGTCAGTAAATATAGAGCTTCCAGAGGGATACATAGCCTTTGATAAGGATGCAGTGCTAGAAGCTATAAGAGAGGCAGCAAAGGATGTCAGCGGAGATAGGCCTCTGCTAGAGGGACTTCTTTCTGGGGGCGAATCTGTTTTGCTCGTCATGCCACAGGATATTCAGGCACCTAAGGGAAGGCTGATTCTTCCGCAGGTGCAGACAATGAGGGCGCTTCTCGATTTGGGGTGCAGCATTACATCTTGTAAGACTGAAGACATGGAGAGGACTTTAGAACTTCTAAAAGAACCTCCAGCTCTCATAATCACGGACTCTCAGGTGTTTGCAGAGGTTTACGCGCTTAAGCCTGAGGAATCAAACATAACATCCTTTTCCATTTTGATGGCAAGATCAAAAGGAGATATCGAGGAGCTAGTCAAGGGTGCTGCCGCAATTGACTCCCTTAATGAGAATTCAAGGGTTTTGATTTCAGAGGCCTGTACGCATGCGCCGCTCGAAGAGGATATAGGCAGGGTTAAGATTCCCGCTTTGCTGAGAAAGAAATACGGTAATATAACCATAGATTTCTCTAGGGGGCTGGATTTTCCTGAAGAACTGGATTACGACCTCATAATCATGTGTGGAAGCTGTATGTTCAATAGAGCTCATGTTTTGAGCCGCATAGAAAAGGCAAAGGCTTCCGGTGTTCCAGTTACGAACTATGGCGTGACGATTTCAAAGCTAAAAGGCATTATCGACAAGGTCGAGCTTTGATGGATGGAATCAGAGAATGTTCAAATCTGCAAGAAATCGCTTGCCTAGGTTTGAAATTTTACCAATTTTGTGGTAAAATACTTGGGTATGAATTCAACTAACATTTGATGGGAGGAATCAAAGTGAATATTTTTGATAAGTTAATCGACAAGCTAAAGGAAACACCTCGCACAATCGTGCTTCCAGACGGACCGGACCAGAGAGTTATGGATGCAGCAGAGAAGCTAACAAAGCAGAACATCCTAAAGGTTATCCTAGTAGGAACTCAGGCTGAGTTTGATGAGGCATCAAAGGCTCACGGATACGACCTTTCAGGCTGCGAAATCCTAGATCCTAAGAACTATGCAGAGATGGATGCAATGGTTGCTACTATGGTTGAGCTTCGTAAGGGCAAGCTTTCAGAGGATGAGGCTCGCGAAATGCTAAGCCACGGAAACTACTTTGGAACTATGCTAGTTAAGATGGGTAAGGCTGACTGCCTTCTCGGAGGAGCTACATATTCAACAGCTGATACTGTAAGACCAGCCCTTCAGCTAGTTAAGACAAAGCCAGGTGCACACCTTGTAAGCTCATGCTTTATCATGGTTCGCGGAGATGAGCGCCTAGCTATGGGTGACTGCGCAATCAACATCGATTATCAGGACACAGTTGACAAGGAAGGCAATGTAACATACACAGCTGCAGAGAAGTTAGCTGAGGTTGCAGTTGAGACAGCAAGAACTGCTCAGATCTTTGATATCGACCCTAAGGTTGCAATCCTAAGCTTCTCAACAAAGGGCTCAGGAAAGGGTGGCACTGTTAAGCTTTCACAGGACGCTACAATCAAGGCTCAGGAAATGGCTCCAGAACTAGCTATCGACGGTGAGCTACAGTTTGACGCAGCAGTATCACCAGTTGTTGCAGAGACAAAGTGCAAGGGATCAAAGGTTGCAGGTCAGGCTAACACATTCATATTCCCTTCAATCGAAGCAGGAAACATCGGCTACAAGATTGCTCAGAGACTTGGCGGATTCGACGCATATGGACCAATTCTTCAGGGTCTAAATGCTCCTATCAACGACCTATCACGTGGTTGCAATGCAGAGGAAATCTACACAATGTCAATCATCACAGCAGCGCTAGCGTAAGCTGAAATATAGTAAGATCAAAACGCTACCGAAGGGTAGTGTCCAGACTGTAGACAAAGCTCGTCCGAGAGACCTCGGTTCGGGCTTTTTCTATGTCATAAAACATATGAAACACCAGCAATTCGTGGTAAAACATTAGCGTAGAAATGAAAAATATTCACTTGATACGTGCAGACCAAGTACTGATTCTGTAATGCCGTACAAAAGGACTTATAGTAAAAAGGGATGCTTTTTCTTAAGAACCGGATAGGCATACGAATATTCATATCACACTTAATACCTATGCGGATGTTTTTAACCGAATGAACCTTGGTTCTGTAGAATTGCTTTATCGATATATGGAGGATATGGGGAAATAAAGATAAGGCCGGAGTTTATGCTCCGGCTATTGAATTTCACTGAAAAGTATCGTATAGTGAAATAAAGAGTTGGCAAAATTCAGAGTATATTACAACAGCTGAAAGAGGCCCTATTCCAGGAATAGTCGTATAGTGAGTATTAATATTCAGAATGAGTTCAATAATTTGCGAAGGTTCTCAGACATGGAAGAGGGAGATTAATTGGTAATTAGCTGATTATACCGGTAGGTTATGAATGTGGGAAAGGTAGAAGAATGGAAGCTAGAGGTATAGAAGACAAAAGAGCTGAAATCGATAAGCGCCTTCGCGAAATACAGGATGAAGTTTCTCTAAACAAGAGGGAGCAAGCCTGTATAAATGAAGTTATTGATGAGATAAGCGAACTGAAATATATGTACGATAGCTTTAATGAGGAACGGCTACTGTATTGGGCCGGAACAGAGTTCGGTAGAGAGGTAGCGGAACTAAATGCGGAAAGGGAAGCCTTATACAGAGAACTGATAAGTGATGCGGAAGACGGAATTGAGGAGCGAAGACGTGCTATTCAAAGGCTCCTTAAAGAAGAACGTGAGTATGAAGATGAGCTTATGAAGATGAGGAGAGGCTATTGATATGAGTAAAAATATAGCTGTAAATAATTCACTGGCTAAAGATCACGCGGAGAGAATTCGAAGAGAAGCAGCAAAAATTGAAGAGATATCTTTAAACCGTACTAATGGACAAGTTGATGCAGGGTATACTGCAATTACAGATGTTAAAAGGTGCTATGAGAAATTAGATGCCATTAAAAAGAGATTGCAGCATAATTTGGAGAAGGATTGTGCCAATATTGCCAGAGTAGCAGATGTATGGAAGAAAGAAGATAAGAAAGTTGCAAGTTATCTAACGGTTACTTTTGAAGATATAGGTAATAGTAATGTTAAAAGATAAGAATGGAACGAACATATGTCAGGTGGAAACAAAGTAATCGGCAAGGAAGCAGCAAAGCGTATGCTTGATGAGATGAATACGCATATAAATGAACTTAAGAAAAACACTACCTCTATTCAGCGTGCGATAGATAATATGCTTGAGGATTGCGGCAAAGGAAAAACTCTACAAGGAAAGGGATTTGAAGCAGTAGAGGATTATTTTACCAGGACGTACAAAAAGCTGATTCACGATTTAAATAGTGTATGTGAATTGTTAATTGGAAGAAATATAGAGCTTAAGGATGCAATCCTTAATAACATATTTATGGAAACTTCTATGGGTGTAACTAGCCAATCTGAACTATATAAGGAAATAGCAGGACTTAAGAGTGAAATAAAAAAGTTGGAAAGAATTGTGGATAAGGACAACAGTTCAGGTATTGACTTAGTACTTGGGTTTGCCTCTCCTAAATGCACATTGTTCGAATCGCTATATAAAAAACAGATTCAAAAAATAGAAGAACAGATAAATAAAATGGATGTACTTGAAGATCAAACGAAAGAGCTTTACGAAGAAGTAAACGGACTCATTGAGTCTATCAAAAACAATGTAAATATAATCTGCAAAGATAAGCATTTTGATAGTAAAACAGGTATGTTTAAACCATCAGACCTTAATTTTGACAAGAATAGGGAAAAGATAGAAGCATTAACAAGAGATATAAGACTCAATATTGAAGCTCTCGACCCGGTAAATATGGCTACCGGAAATTACATGTACCGCAAGAACTTTCTTGTGACAAGCGGCGTAACTCCGCTCGTTTTGGAGCTCACATATAACAGTGTGGATAACTTCAAAAGGAGATTCGCATCTGCTGGTTGGACTCATAACTATAGGAATGAACTCACGATTTATGAGTCTAAGATTGTGGTCAATACAGACAGCGGTAGGCAGGAAACTTACATACTAAAAGGCGATAGTTATGTAAGTGAGGACGGTTTCACTTCGAGAAGAATTCAGCACATAGAAGGCGAAGAATACACATATAAGTATACTAACGAAAAGCAAGAGCAATTCTTCTTTGATGATATAGGTAGGTGTCTCAAGAAACTCACAGGTGAAGGCAGAGCTGTGCTGTTTGAGTACGATGAATTGCAGCTTAAAAAGCTCAGCACAGAATTCGGTACAGGATACATATTTGATTATGATGTCGCTGAAGATGGAGTGTCTTATGTGACTAAGGTATCTGACTTCTCCGGGCGCATCATTAAACTCAAGTATGAAGATATAGATGATGAGTTCAGCAGGACGGGCAAGATGCATGTTCTCTCTGAAATTCATGACGAAATGGGTAGTGTTTACTCGTTCAAGTATAACGATTTATGCAAGATGTATACCGTAATCAATGCGAGAAATACAGTAAACCTTATCAATGAATACGATGGCAGCGGAAGGGTTACCAAACAGATATTCCCGGATGGTGGCGAGATAAGGATTCAATACTATGAGATAGGGCGCAAGGCTATCGCTACTCATCAAAATGGCAGCCAAACTATTTATGAACACGATGATAAATTCCGAAGCACCGTGTCCAGATACAAGAGCGGATATGAGGAATTTACATATAATGATGCAAACGATAGAACAAGGCTACGCGATAAGAATGGAAACATTACATCGTATGAATACGATGATAAAGGGAATGTGACCTTAGAGAAGACACCTGCGGGAGATGTCGTTAAGGCTATGTACTCTGCATCAGGCAAGCTGCTTTCGGTAGAAGTAAATGGCAAGGTCGTGGCAAAAAATGAGTATGATGACAATGATAATATAGTATCTTCAAGCGATGCGATAGGCAGGACCACCGGATATGAATATAACGAGCAGAAGCTTCCGGTGAAAATCATAAATCCGGACGATACAATCCTTGCAATAGGTTATGACGATAGAGGAAACATAACCGAGGTTATAGATGAGCTTGGTAATATCAGCAAATATAACTACGATGATCTAAACAGGGTTATTTCTACAGTTGACGCTAACGGCAACTTGGAGAAGTTCAGTTATAATGCAAGAAATGAACTGACCGCAAGTGTAAATCCTCTTGGAGACACAAGGACATTTGATTATAACGAGAGCGGAAAACTTACACATGTTGTTGACTATGATGGCAATGAAGAATTTGCCGAATATAACGAGCTGAATAAGATATCTGCATATATCGATAAAGATGGCAGTAAGACAGAATACTACTACAACAAGATGTGGCAGATTGAGCAGATTAAAGATCCGACAGGTGCAAAGACCATTTGTAGATATGATGCCGAGGGAAACCTAACTAATATCACAGATGCATCATATTCAACAATCAGTTACACTTACGATTCCTGTGGCAACATAAGCAAGGTTAGAGATCAGGAAGGATACCTTACAAAGTATACGTATGACAAAATGAATCGCATGACCTCGGCAGCGATGGCGGACGGAAGCACAGAATACTATGAGTACGATGTTTTCGGAAACGAAACCAAATTCATAGATGCTCTCGGTGGTGAATGGATAAATGAATACGATTTAGCAGGTCAAAAGATAAAGTCCGTAAATCCAATGGGCGTAGAAATCGTATATGCATACGACCTACGTGGAAACCTTATTGAAGAACGAAGTGCAGGTAAGAGCATAAGGTATAGTTACGACGCAGCCGGAAGATTAAAAGAGGTAGTCGATGCGGCAGGATTGGTAACAAGTTTTTCGTATGACAACAACGGAAATCTCTTAACAAGGAAGGTAGGAGAAGTAGAGAAGTCATTTGAATACGACTCCATGAACAGAATCACTAAAGAGTTCACTGCAGGAGCATTAACTGCAAGCTACACCTACGATGCTGCTAATAATATAAGTGCTGTGACAGACGGTCTTGGGAATCGGACAAGATATATAAGAACAAAGAGCGGTGATATTGTAGCTGTAATTGATCCACTCGGCAATGTTACCGTGTATAGATATGATAAAGCTCATAGGCTTATGAATATCGTTCAAGGCGCAGGAACTGAAGCGGAAGATATCAATTTAGAACTTCTTGAAGATGCCGAAGAAGTTCTAAAACTCAACAAGAAGCATAACAGCATAAGAATTACTTCATATGCAAGAGATATCCTCGGAAGAGTAACATCTGTGACGGATGCACTCGGTAATGCCGAAAGCTATGAATATGACCGTAAGGGCCTTATCAAGACCAAGACGGATATGGACGGAAACAAAACCGAGATAGCGAGAACTCATCTTGGAGATATTTCGCGTATTTCGCATGCAGACGGCGAGGCGATAGAGTATTCATATAACGCTCTCGGGCAGCTTAAGGCGATAAGGGATTCGCTTGGATTAACCAAGATAGATAGAGACATCCTCGGAAGAGAAAGAAGCATAACCGACCACAAGGGTAGGGAGGTTTCCTATGAGTATGACGATTCCGGCAACAGAACATCCATAAGATATGCTAACGGTAAAAACGTCAGGTACATATACGATGATAGAGGACTGCTCACAGGCGTAGATATCGTTATGCCTACTACAGCAGATGTGTCAACAGTATCTCTTTCATATGATGCCTACGGCAGAATAGTATCAAAGACAGTAGGTCCTGCTGAGACAGCATATACATACGATAAATGTGGATACTTGGCAAGCCTTGTAAATAAGAAGAGTGGTAAAGTTATAGATTCCTACGAGTACAGCTATGACCAAATAGGTAATATAGTAGCATCAAGCCAAAAGAGAGAAGGTATACCTGAAGCTACCGGAAACTACGAGTACGGATACGATGAGATAGGAAGACTTAATGAGGCAGTGAAGGACGGAAGCCCGCTCAGAAGCTACACCTACGATGCTTTTGGAAACAGAACCATCCTATATGAAGCAGGAGCAAAGACGGAGTATCTGTACAACAAAGCAAATCAGCTAATGAGAGCAGACACCCCGCATGGTGCTACTATCTTCGAGTACGATAAGCGAGGCAATGTTATACATAAGCACACGGATAGCGCACAACAATGCGTTTCTGTAGACTATGCATACGGAGCAAATAACAGGCTCATAAAGGCAGTAAAGAATGGAGGCGGTAAGTCAGTTACTGCAAGGTATGCATATAACGGTCTTGGAATGAGAGTATCAAGAGCTACAGAGGCAGGAAAAGTAGACTATATCCTTGACCAGACAAAGATGTATAACAATTTGCTAGAAAGCATACAGATAGACGGTCAAGGCAGTCTGAGCAATCATAGCAAATCATGTGACTATACATGGCTTGGTAACGAGCCGGTAATGGCAGGTGAAGCAGCAATCTTATCCGACAGATTAGGAACACCGGAGAGAGTAATAGGAGCTGCTGAACATGCCTCTGCGTATGATGAATTCGGAATACCTGAAGCAATCAAGATACCTGAAACAACCGGTGAACTACCTATAGGCTTTACAGGATACATGAGAGACGATATCTCAGATACACTATTTGCACAGGCGAGAGAATATATGCCGGAAATAGGACGCTTCATGGGCAGAGATGTCATAAAGGGCAGAGTGGAGCAACCAAGGAGCCTTAACGAGTATGCGTACTGCCATAACGATCCGGTAGGCTTTGTGGATCTGAATGGAATGGATGCTATTTTGATTAACAAAAAAATTGAAACATTTGGATTTACAGGGGTAGAACATATGGGTGGATTTTTCCAAGATTCTAAATCTAATTGGTATTACTTCTACTGGGGAAATACCGTAAAATTTAAGGATGTTCCTGGGAACTTTAATGGTAGCATGAGTGATGTGACCGCTTATCTAAAAAAGAAAGACCTTATGGGTGTGGATAACAGTGAGTATCACGAGGCAGTATACGTAAAGGGAGATTTTTCAAACTCTGTAAAAAAAGGAAAAAGATTGCAAGGGTTTTATAATAAATACTATAAGCAATATGAGGGAAAAGATTTGTGTCCAAACAAATTATATAACTTGGGATCTCGAAATTGTACACAAGAGACCATGGATCTATTTATGAGAGGCAAACTTGAGTCAGGTGAGAGTGTTAAAGTTTTTCTAAATAGAAAGGGATACGTAGAAACCCCGCTACCAAATATTAACATGAGCAAAATGCAAGAATACTTTAAAAATACTGCAGTAAATGAGGATGAGTATTATGAACAAATTAGTTTAGATTAAAGGGGGAAATAATGGAAAAGAAGATATTTCGGATTACAAAATTTAAAATAGCAGTGATAATAGTTGTATTCATTGCTATGTATATTTACACACCAAAATTCAGTTGGAATGTTAGGAGTGCTAGAAACAATGCAGAACAGTATATTGAAGAACAGTATAAATTTAAACCCAAATATATATCAGGAGGATATAGTGCAAGCTTAGATGGCAGTGGCTATTTTATGTGGTTTCTTGATGAGAAAAACGGTGTAGAATTTCGGGTAGAATTAAAAGGTGGACATAGATTTTTCTTAAAACAAATTAAACAATATGTTGAAAGGGATAATTACCTAGAAAAACTATTAATTAAAAAAATGGGAGAAGAGATCTCACCTGTCGTAAAAAAAGAGTGGGGGGATAAAACAACTGTTGAAGTTGATGGAATGGCATACTATACTTGGGAGACTTATCAGGAGGCAACTCTAAAGAATATAGAAAACAGATATAAAAAAGACTATGTAATAGATATTAAAGTGCAAAAAGCCGGCACAAAAGAAGAAGAGTCTGAAAAGCTGTTTGAAATAGTTAAGTTCTTAAGAGCAAATGACTATCTGCCTTACCGTATAGGGGTAGATTATACGGGTACAGATATTAAAGGCATTAGCATAGTCAATATAGACCAAATAAGCAGTGCGAACGACATATTAGCTCTTATGAACTAAAGCACAGATATTTTCAATAGAGATAATCAATGTGGCAGGAGCATTAACTGCAAGATGCACATGCAATGCTGCTAATAATATAAGTGCTGTGACAGACGGTCTTGGAAATCAGACAAGGGTTAAAGCCGTATTAATAAAAGCCTGTCTAAATATGCTACACTATCAATCGTATTATCAGGAAAAACCTTGCAAAAGGGGAAATTATGGAAAAGAAGATATTTCGGATTACAAAATTTAAAATAGTAGTGATAATGGTTGCATTCATTGCTATGTATATTTACACACCAAATTTCAGTTGGAATGTTAGGAGTGCTAGAAGCAATGCAGAACAATATATTGAAGAGCAGTATAAATTTAAACCCAAATATATATCGGGAGGATATAGTGCAAGCTTAGATGCCAGTCACTATTTTATGTGGTTTCTTGATGAGAAAAACGGTTTGGAATTTGAGGTAGAAGTAGACGGTGGACATAGATTTTTCTTAAAACAAATTGGACAATATGTTGAAAAGGATGATTACCTAGAAAAACTATTAATTAAAAAGATGGGGGAAGAGATATCACCTGTCGTGAAAAAAGAGTGGGGGGAAGGTGCATCTGTTGAAGTAACCGGAATGGCATACTATACTTGGGAAACTTATCAGGAGGCAACTCTAAAGAATATAGAAAACAGATATAAAAAAGACTATGTAATAAATATTCAGGTGCAAAAAGCCGGAACAAAACAAGAAGAATCTGAAAAGCTGTTTGAAATAGTTAAGTTCTTAAGAGCAAATGACTATTTGCCTTACCGTATAGGGGTAGATTATACAGGTACAGATATTAATAAAAAAATTAGCATAGTCAATATAGACCAAATAAGCAGTGCTAACGACATCTTAGCTCTTATGAACTAAAGCACATATATTTTCAATAGAGATAACCAATGCAGCAGGAGCATTAACTGAAAGCTACACATGCGATGCTGTCGGTAATATAAATGCTGTAACAGACGGTCTTGGAAATCAGACAAGGAAGCTACGAGTTCAAGTTGATTTTGAAGGATAATACAAGCGGGGAGAAAATCAGCATTGCAGGTCAGATAACTATAGAATTTCGGAATAGCAGGCTACTTGTAAGTAATATTTATATACCCACACGATAATTTAAAGTACTATTATATTTTTGTATCTTTATTGTTATTGCGTAGTGCATGCAATATAGCCATTCCATCGCTAACCTTAACATCATCAATTCCTAAACAAGCTGGGTATTTCATTGGAATAAGCGTGAAAAATAGCATCCACAAATTGTAATTGCGCATCCAAACAATAGCATCATTTGAAACATATCCAGGTGGGTGTCTTTGTAAAATAAATAATAGAATAAGCAATATTGCTGTAAATATTGGTCCGCCTGCAGACATTAATAACTGTTCTTTTTCGGATTTTAGTCCATGCTCAAATAAAAACGCACCACCAATAGGAATCGCATGATATCTTAGACGCTTAGTGCTAAAAAGCTCTTTTCCTGTACCCAGTTGAATAATCCAGTCATTAGATTTTGTTTTAATTTTATATCCTGATAAATGCCCAAGTTCATGAAAAAGAATTGAAAACATTAAAAACAGATATAAGATAGCAGCGTTCGCAAGTATTTCAATAAATAGCATTTTAGTTCCTCAACTTTCAAATAAGATATGCATTTTTCAATGCTTTGAATATCTTATTGTCTATTAGCTAAACCTAATAAAATCCTTCTACCTGATATTATATCATAGCTACACAAAAAACTTGATTTTTCTGAATATAGGGGATATTATCAAGTTAGATAGGTGGTGGTTCTATGAGCAGGAAGAAGAAAATCGAGTACGTACTAATATTTATTGCCGGTTTAATTTTAGGTATGTTGTTAAGATATCTATTCTAATATCTATTTTGAATAGAGAATAGAAAGGCGGTAGATCAATGAATACTTTAAAAAAATTTGATAAAATGTTTGGTAAGTATGTGGGGATTGCTTTTTCATTGTTACTTATATGGATATTTAAAAATGATCCAGGAAACTTAACATATCAAGTCTTTTTTATGAGTCTTCTAGTGTCGGGTTTGATACTTCGTGAATTAGTCGTGAAACATAAAAATAAAATCAATAAACCCTTATTGATATGCGTTATGACACCAAATTTCATAATTGCGATAACAGCGGTAATACTACAAATGCTGAATCCTACAAACGAAGCTAATCAATATATGTATGCAATTAGGGTAATTGCGATAATACTGATAGTGACGTTTCCAATTAGCTGTTGGATACTATCTACGGAAATAGAAAAATCGAGGTAAGTTATGGAAGAGGCGAAACATGGTAGATTTATAAAATATATAGGCTTTTTATATTCTATAACACTAATTCTATGCTTAATTTTCTTTAAAGGTCAAGTAGCTTATCTTAATTGGTTTTTCTCTATGGTTTCATTAGGTAACATTGTAGGTGAGTGGCGTAGACTAAGGAACAAACAGGTAGACAAAAAGCTGTTGATTGGGCTGATAATGATTGATATAGCTCTAGTTGTGCTGACTATTGCTGTGTATTTCTTAACAGTTACGCATCCTTCTGAAATATATAAAGTCGCAAATATAGCCGTGTCCATAATATTGATTATAAAATATCCAATTGTATATAACATTATTTATAAATAGAAAAATATAGATGATAGCTTTGTTTTGTGCTATAATAAATCCCACTGATTGGATGTTTGTCATGCAAAGTGGAATTTTTGATTCTAAGATGCTTTGATGAACTAGTTAATCAAATAAATTAAAAGGATGGAAAGATATGGAGTCAATTCAGCTAAGAGAATTACACAGAAACACAGCAGAATATGCGGGCAAGGAAGTTACGGTTAGAGGTTGGGTAAGAACTAATCGAAATTCCAACAAATTCGGATTTATCGAGCTGAATGATGGTAGCTTTTTCACACCTGTTCAGATAGTTTATGAGGCAGATAAGCTTGATAATTTTGATGAGATAGGTAAGGCTAAGGTTTCAGCTGCGCTTTGCGTAAGAGGAAAGCTAGAGCTTACTCCGGATGCGAAGCAGCCGTTTGAGATTAAGGCTGAGGAGGTTTTGATTGAGGCAGATACTGATGCGGATTATCCACTTCAGAAGAAGCGTCATTCAGTAGAGTTTTTGCGTGAAATTGCTCACCTAAGACCAAGGAGCAACCTGTTTTCAGCGGTTTTCCGTGTTAGATCAATTTCGGCTTATGCTATTCATAAGTTCTTCCAGGATCAGAACTTCGTTTACACTCACACACCAATTATCACAGGTAGTGATGCTGAGGGTGCTGGCGAGATGTTCCAGATAACAACACTCGATTTAGATAATATTCCAAGAACTGAAGAGGGTCAGATAGATTACAGCCAGGATTTCTTCGGAAAGCACACAGGTCTTACAGTAAGCGGACAGCTTGAGGGTGAGGCTTATGCTATGGCTTTCAGAAACATCTACACATTTGGACCTACATTCCGTGCTGAGAATTCAAACACAGCAAGACATGCTTCAGAGTTTTGGATGATAGAGCCTGAGATTGCTTTTGCTGATCTTGAGGATAATATGCAGCTTGCAGAGGCTATGGTTAAGTACATTATCAACTACGTGCTTGAGCATGCGCCTGAGGAGATGGAGTTCTTCAACAAATTTGTTGATAAGGGACTGCTAGAGCGTCTACATGGCATTGTTTCATCAGACTTTGGTAGAGTTACATATACTGAGGCTGTTGAGCTTCTTCAGAAGTCAGGCAAAGAGTTCCAGTATCCTGTAGAGTGGGGAATCGACCTTCAGACAGAGCACGAGCGTTATTTGACAGAGGAGATTTTCAAGAAGCCGTTGTTTGTAACAGATTATCCTAAGGATATCAAGGCGTTCTATATGAGAGCAAACGACGACAACAAGACTGTTGCTGCTTGCGACCTTCTTGTTCCAGGCGTTGGTGAAATCATCGGTGGAAGCCAGAGAGAAGAGCGTATCGACGTTCTGACAAGTCGAATGGAGGCTATGGGACTTGACGCTACGGATTACAGCTGGTACCTAGACCTTCGTAAGTACGGTGGTGTTAAGCACGCTGGCTACGGGCTTGGATTTGAGAGAATGGTAATGTATCTCACAGGCGTAAGCAACATCAGAGACGTAATTCCGTTCCCAAGAACACCAAAGAGCGCAGAATTCTAGAGGAAAATAGGCTCAGGTAAAATATATGAATTTATAGCTGCTTTATCAAAGCTAGATTGATGGCTTTGGTGGAGCAGTTTTTATTTTCTACATGCTTTTAACTTGAATTTTGGGGTTACATTTTGATTTTAAATGTAATATAATTAGGAATCATATTATTACCTTTGAGCGGTCGGTTCAGACCGTGTATTTCCAGACGAGTTTTGATTAGTTTAATATATGCGATGAGTTTGTGTCAGAAAGGGAGGCGTAAGCCTAGGTTTTGATTTATGGCAAAGAGTAAAATTTTGATTGAAAGCGAAGCAATCGAGGAAAAGCTTACTGAAGAAGAGAGTGCTCCTGCACCGAAGAAGAGGGGAAGACCACGCAAGGTCAAGCCTGAGGAGCCTGAGGAGATGCCTGCTGTAGAGGCTGAGGAGACTGCTTCCAAGGAAGGTGGTAGCGATTCTTTGGATGCTATTGAGCCGAAATTTGATGATATAGAGGCTTCTGATACTGATGCTGAGCAAAAGCTTACAGCAAAGGAAATACGTGACTCAAGGCCAAGGCCCGAGGTTTGCGGTATACTTGAAATTGCCGAGGACGGATTTGGATTTTTGAGATTCAATAATTTCCTGACAAGCGACAAGGATATCTATGTTTCCCCTACTCAGATTAGAAGATTTAATCTGAAGACGGGTGATAAAGTTTGCGGAATTTCAAGACTGCCAAATGACGGTGAGAGATTCGGTGCTCTGCTTTACGTTAAAACAGTAAACGATGATGAGCCTGGACTTGCTATAAAGAGACCTGATTTTGAGGATCTGACACCGATATTTCCGCAGGAGAGACTCACGCTTGAGAGAACATCAAAGGACCTTTCCATGAGACTAATCGACCTGATTTCTCCTATCGGAAAGGGTCAGAGAGGACTCATTGTTGCACCACCAAAGGCTGGTAAGACAACTTTGCTAAAGAGGATCGCAAACAGCATAGAGCAAAATCACCCTGACGTTGAGCTAATCGTATTTCTAGTCGATGAAAGACCTGAGGAAGTAACGGATATGAAGCGCTCGCTTAGCAGCGGTGAGGTAATATATTCCACTTTTGATGAGAGACCTCAGCATCACGTCAAGGTTGCTGAGATGGTTCTCGCTAGAGCTAAGAGGCTTGCTGAGCACAAGAAGGACGTAGTGATTTTGCTTGATAGTATAACTAGACTTGCAAGAGCATATAATCTTGTTGAGCCAACTTCAGGAAGAACGCTTTCAGGTGGTCTTGATCCGAGCGCACTTTACAAGCCTAAGAAGTTCTTTGGAGCTGCACGTAATGTTGAGGAGGGCGGTAGCATCACCATACTTGCAACGGCTCTTGTTGAGACAGGCTCCAGAATGGACGATGTTATATATGAGGAATTCAAGGGTACAGGTAATATGGAGCTACACCTTGACCGTAAGCTTTCCGAGAAGAGGATTTTCCCTGCCTTTGATCTCAATAGGTCCGGCACAAGACGTGAAGATCTTTTGATGACTCAGGCTGAGCTTGAGGCAATTTGGACTATGAGGAGAGCTCTATCAAATGTAAATCCGCACGAGGTTTCAGAGATTATCATAGATAATCTTGCAAATACAACTAACAACAAGAACTTCATTCAGGTTATTAAGAAGATCCTGGGACAGGACCAGAAGAAATACATATAAGGGGATTTAATGGATTTAAGTAAGATTTTTTTGAAGGATGCCTGCCCTACTTCTATTGGTGGACAGGCTGTAATGGGAGGCGTGATGATGCGCGGTGCAGATCGCATGGCTATTGCTATGCGCGTACCTGACGGCAGGATTCACATAAAGACTCAGCCGATAAAACCTATCGGGCGCTGGGCCAAGATTCCTATTGTCCGCGGAGTGGTTTCGTTTTTTAGCTCCATGGTCATAGGTATGAAGACTTTAATATATTCAGCTGATGTGCTTGAAGCATATTCGATGGACGAGGAAGGCGAAGAAGCTGCTGAGGAGGTAAAGCCTGGCAAACTAGAGTCGTGGCTAGTTAAGCACTTCGGAGAAAAGGCTGTCTGGAACCTGATGATTTACGTCTCGGTTTTGATAGCAATCGCTGTGAGTGTGCTTGCTTTCGTGCTGTTTCCAACCGTGGTCGTAAACTTGCTCGGTAAGGTGACAAAGAATCATATTTTGCTCAACCTCGCTGAGGGACTTTTGAGAATTTTGATGTTCATAGGCTATATACTTTTGATAAGTAAGATGGAGGATATCCGCGTAACCTTCCAGTATCACGGCTCGGAGCATAAGACTATTCACTGCTTTGAGAATGGACTTGAGCTTACGCCTGAGAATGCACAGAGCTTTTACACACTTCATCCGCGCTGTGGAACGAGCTTTTTGATGTTTGTCATGGTGATAAGTCTGATTTTGTTCTCTATGCTAGGATGGCCTAATCTGCTGATGAGAATATTGTCGAGAATTGTTTTGATTCCAGTGGTTGCAGGGCTTTCGTACGAGGTGCTCAAGTGGGCCGGAAGAAGCGATGGAACGCTTGTTAAGATGATGAGCATGCCTGGAATTCTGCTTCAAAAGCTGACAACAAAGGAGCCTACAAACGAGCAGCTAGAGGTTGCAATAGCTTCGATGAAGGCGGTTCTAGTACCAAAGGACACACCTTATATTGAGGGAATTTGTGACAAGGACGCAAATTTGATTGAGGAAAGACATATAGAGCGAGAAGGAAATAAGGAATGAGTCTATTAGTCAAAGAAATGTTAACCATGGGTGAAAAGCAGCTCATGGACAGCGATATCGCAGATGCCACGCGTGATTGCAAAATTCTATACTGTTACATGATGGACATTCCATTTTCAAAAATCATCCTAGAATATCAGCAAGTACTTCAGGATAGACTTTGCGATAAGTATTTTGAGCTAATCGATAGGCGAAGCAATGGGGAGCCTGTTCAATACATCATGGGGAGTCAGGAATTCATGGGCCTTGAGTTCATAGTGAATGAAAACGTACTAATTCCAAGGCAGGATACGGAGACACTCGTTGAGGATGCGCTAGAGATTATAAATACGGGGACTCTTCGTGGTGAAGACATGGATGTAAAGCGTAAGGAATGGGATATTCTAGACCTTTGTACGGGCAGCGGTGCTATAGGTGTTTCGCTAGCTAGAATCGCTAACAAGGTTAATGTAACTTGCTCTGATATCAGTGAAGGGGCAATCAAAGTAGCCAAGGAGAACGCGCAAAAGCACGGTGTTGCAAAATCCGTGAAGTTTGAGCAGGGCGATCTTTTCAAGCCTTTTTCAAAGCCTTTCCGCAAGCAGAAGTTTGACATGATTGTCTCTAACCCTCCGTACATCAAGTCTTCAATAATCCCAACTCTGCAGAAAGAGGTCTGTGAACACGAGCCAATGTCCGCACTTGATGGTGGAGAAAGCGGACTTGATTTCTATGAGAGAATTGTGAGTGGAGTAGGCGGTCACCTGCGAAAGGGCGGTGTTTTACTGCTCGAGATAGGTCATGACCAGGGCGAAGCGGTAAGCGGGCTTCTATCTAGAAATGGAGATTTCACTTCGATAAGAGTACTAAAAGATCTAGCAAATAGAGATAGAATTGTCTTTGCTAAGAAGTCGAAGTAGTAATGGATTGGCGGATTGGAGGATAAAATGCAATATATACCTGTAATCGTTTTTGCTATAATACTGATTATAATTGCCTTTTTTCTCAAAAGAGGCAAAGGACTTTGGTTATTAGCAGGGTTTAACACTATGTCAGTCGAAGAACGAAATGTCTATGATATGGAGAAAATAGGTAGATTTATTAGTAAAACTCTTACGGGAATGGCTCTTTGTTTATTAGCATTTGATTTTGGGTTGTATATTAATAATATAATCGCTATCGTATTTCCATGGGTTGTTTTTGGAGGTATTGTTATATTTACTCTTGTATATGTAAATAGTGATAAATTCAAAAAATAATATAAATAAATATCTGTTTAAAATCCTATGAGACAAAGCCTTACTAAAAACAAATAGATAATATTTTTATAATTGCCATCTTGCACAGTCTTTATTGCTGTGATACAATAGTAGAGCTGTAATATCAGTAAATATATGCACGGGGAGACCTGAGCAGGAAAGAGGTACAAGCATGAAGGAAGGAATCCATCCTGATTATGTGGAATGTAAAGTAACTTGCGCATGCGGAAACACATTCGTAACTAAGTCTACTAAGCCAGAGCTAAGACTAGAAGTTTGCTCAGCGTGCCATCCGTTCTTTACAGGTCAGCAGAAGTTCATCAACCGTGGTGGACGTGTTGAGAAGTTCAAGAACAAGTACAATATCGACTAATTTGACCTATACACATAAGAAAACGAAGCTCTCCATTTTGGAGAGCTTTTTACGTGGTTTAAGTTTTGTGATTATATGATAAAGTGATTGCAAAATTATTGAGGAAATGATATTATCTGTATATTAATATAAACAACTTAATATTTGTTTAGGTGCTAGTAAGAAATCTCGCTTTGATACATATAAATCAAAGGCTTGAGCAATTCTAGTGAAAAGGGAAACAGGTGTAAATCCTGTGCGAACTCGTCACTGTAAACGGTTAAAACACAGATGCCACTGCATCCTCGGATGTGGGAAGGCGTGATAATATATGCCGTGAGCCAGGAGACCTGCCTAGACTGTAAGATGACCGCCACGAGTAATTGGTGTCTTGGATTTTATGAGTTTGACTGATAATTTACGGGGATACTTTGCTTAGGGCGAGGTATCCCTATTTAGTTGTTTCGCTTTTTTGTACAATAGGAGGAATGTATGAAGAAATTATTATCTGTAGTAATTATCGCGGTTCTCTCAATGTCAATGCTTTTGACAGGATGCGGAGAGAAGAAGGATAGCGGAAATGCAAAAGCTTCAAGCGATAAGGAAATTTTGATTGTTAGCTTTGGCACAAGCTACAGCAACAGCAGACACGTGACTATCGGTGCGATTGAGGATGCAATCAGAGAAGCTTATCCTGATTACCAGGTTCGCAGAGCTTTCACTGCACAGATCATAATCGACAAGCTCAAGAAGGAAGAGAATATCGAGATCGACAATGTAAAGCAGGCACTTGATAGAGCAGTTGCAAACGGAGTTAAGACTCTAATTGTTCAGCCTACACACCTTATGAACGGTCTTGAGTACAACGATCTTAAGAAGGAGCTTGACAAGTACAAGGATAAGTTTGACAAGATTGCTCTTGGCGAACCACTTCTAACAAGCGATGAAGACTTTAAGCAGGTTATCGCAGCAATCACAAACGACACTAAGGAGTACCTTGATGGCGAGACAGCAATCTGCTTCATGGGACATGGAACAGAAGCTGATTCAAACAAGGTTTATGCAACACTTCAGGAGAAGCTAAAGGCAGCTGGTTACAATGATTACTTCGTAGGAACAGTAGAGGCTACACCTACAGTTGACGATGTTATCGCACAGGTAAAGGAAAGCGGAAAATACAAGAGAGTTATCCTTCAGCCACTTATGGTAGTTGCAGGTGACCACGCAAACAACGATATGGCTGGTGATGAGGAAGGTAGCTGGGCAACAAAGTTCAAGGCAGCAGGCTTTGAAGTTAAGCCAGTTCTAAGAGGACTAGGACAGAATTATGACATCCAGAAAATCTATCTAGAGCATGTAAAGGCAGCTATCGATTCACTCAAATAAGATGAATTCGAAAAATTTTAGGCAAGAATTTTAAAGGAGAGCAAATGAAGAAATTAGTAATTTTCTTACTTACTCTCTGCGTTGTAACAGCCGGTGTTCTCGAAACATCGGCTGTTCTTTTTAAGAACGACGTATACGCAGAGACAAAGTCGACTAGCGACCAGGTTGCACAGGACAGCGAAAAAGGACCAAGAACAGACGTATCAAAGCCAGATTTAAAGGAGCTTACTGGAAAAGACATCAAAGATGGAACATATGATATCGAAGTTGAGAGCGATTCATCAATGTTTAGAATCATAAAAGCAAAGCTGACCGTAAAGGATGGCAAGATGACTGCTGTTCTGACACTTAATGGAAAGGGATATCTAAGACTTTTCATGGGAACAGGCGAAGAAGCTGTTAAGGCTGATGAGTCAAAGTACGCAGAATTTAAAATCGTAGACGATAAGTACACCTACGAGGTTTCGGTGGATAAGCTAAATGCACCTGTAGAGTGCACAAGCTTCAGTAAGAGAAAGCAGAAATGGTATGACCACCAGATAGTTTTCTTAGCAGATACACTACCTGAAGGAGCTGTAAAGAAGGATTACACTGTTGTAATTCTGTGCGCAGTGGTGGGAGTTATTTTGATAGCTGGAATAATTTTTGGTCTAGGTCGTGCAAAAAGGAAAAAATCTGCTAAATAAAAGCACAGTTGGGTATAATATAATGGCGAGTCAGAAGGCTCGCACAACTAGAAATTAGCCAAGCGAGGAGGATTCTCATGGGATTTGAACACTACCTGCGTTCAGGAAATCAAAAATTGCGTTGTGGATATACGACCGGAACCTGTGCGGCGCTTGCTGCAACGGGAGCTACTATTTTGATGCTCAGCGGAAAGGCGCCTGAAACTGTTGGACTTATGACAGGAAAGGGCATAAGAGTCGATGTTCCACTTGCAGATTTCGGAATGGATGGAAGTGATGCTTGGAGCTGTATCATCAAGGATGCAGGAGATGATGCCGATGTGACAGACGGAATACGCGTATATGCAACGGTATCAAAGATAGATAAGAAAGAGATTGAAATTGACGGCGGAGAGGGCGTAGGAAGAGTAACAAAGCCAGGGCTAGACCAGCCTGTTGGCAATGCTGCAATAAACAGTACGCCTCGCCGTATGATCAAAGAGGCAGTAGAAAGCGTATGCGAGGACTACGGCTATGAGGGAGGAATTAGAGTTATAATCTCGGTGCCTGAAGGCATTGAGGCAGCTAAGAGAACCTTTAATTCCATGATAGGAGTAGAGGGAGGAATATCTATCCTAGGAACATCTGGAATAGTTGAGCCGATGAGCATGCAAGCTCTGGTTGCTACAATTGAGGTGACGATGAGACAGGCTGCTGTAGAATCTAAGGACCTGATTTTGATACCAGGAAACTACGGAGAGAGCTTCGTTGCAAACGAGCAGGTGGAAACTTACGGTATACCTAGCGTTAAGTTTTCTAACTTCCTAGGGGACACACTTGATATGGCGGTTGCAGAGGGCTTTGAGAGAGTTCTTCTCATAGGGCATATCGGAAAAATGGTCAAGGTCGCAGGCTCTATAATGAATACGCACTCAAGGAGTGCAGATTGCCGTAAGGAAATTTTCTGTGCGCATACGATAATGTGTGGCGGAAGCGGAGAGCTTGGCAGAGAGATAATGAAAGCGGCAACGACAGATGCTTGTATAGAGATTCTCGACAAGGAAAATATGAGAGAAAAAGTAATGGAGAGCATAGTTTTATCCATTCAGAAGGTTCTCAATAGAAGAGTCAAAGATGAACTAAAAATAGGGGTTTGTACTTTCTCAAATGAATACGGACTTCTAGGTGTCAGCGAAGGGGCTAAGGAGATTATAGACGAGTGGAATAGCGAGAAAAAGGCTAACATTAAACTCGAATACTAGAATTTGATTGGTTGATACATAGATGTTTGCTGAATACTGCAAGCTTGCAAGGACAAATGGATATGTACTTTATGATATATGGGAATTAAGGAGGAGTTTATGGTTAATTTCGTGGGAGCAGGTCCTGGTGGAGAGGATCTAATAACGCTGAGAGGCGCGAGGCTACTTGGCGAGGCTGACTGTATAATATATGCCGGAAGCTTGGTAAATCCAGCTTTGCTAAAAATGGCAAAAGAAGGCTGTGAGATTTATGACAGTGCAAAGATGACACTCGAAGAGGTTATAGACGTAATAAAGCGTGTAGAAATGCAGGGAAGGATGACGGTTAGACTTCATACAGGTGACCCTTGTCTTTACGGCGCAATACGCGAGCAGATGGATTTGCTCGATGAGCTTCAGATTTCATACGAGTATACACCAGGAGTTTCAAGCTTCTGCGGAGCAGCGGCAGCAATAAATGCTGAGTATACGCTTCCAAATGTAACTCAGACGGTTATCATTACAAGAATGGAAGGGCGTACTCCAGTGCCCGAAAAGGAGAAAATGCATATTCTAGCACAGGCTGGAGCAACGATGGTAATATTCCTATCATCATCGCTTCTAGACAAGGTTCAAGAAGAACTACTAAAGGGGGCATATACTGAGGACACTCCTGCAGCTATCGTCTACAAGGCTACATGGCCAGAGGAGAAAAGCTATAGATGTACAGTAGGAACTCTTGCTCAGACAGCAAAGGAAAACGGTGTAACAAAGACAGCTCTGATTATGGTTGGCGACTTCCTAGGAGATGAATACAAGCGCAGCCTGCTATATCATCCGGGCTTTACAACGGAATATCGTGAGGCAAGCAAGTGAAGAGGGCTTTTTTAATCTCTTTCACGGACAATGGGCAGTCACTTGCAGAAAAGATTGCTGATGGACTCAATCAAAAGGGGATGGAGGCTCAGGCTTTGAGGTGTGGAAAACCGCTTTCTCTTTCAGATTTTGCAAGCAAAGGTTTTAAGGAAGCCGATGCTCTGATATTTGTTGGAGCCATGGGCATTGCGATAAGAGCTATAGCTCCCCATGTGGCTAGCAAGGTCAAAGACCCAGCAGTGGTTGTAATAGATGAGAAAGGAAATAACGCGATTTCTGTTCTCTCTGGACACCTAGGCGGGGGAAATGAGCTGACGCATCTAGTCGCTGAGATTGCAGGTGCAAATCCTGTAATAACGACAGCAACAGATGTTCAAGGCGTGTTTGCGATTGACCTTTGGACAAAGAAGAATAATTGCAAGATTTTGAGGTCTGATAGAATTGTAGTTATCTCATCGGCACTGCTTGCAGGCGAAAAGGTCGATTTCGTAAGCGACTACGAGATAAAAGGACAGGCACCAAAGAATGTGGAACTTAAAACTTTGAGCGGTCAAAATGATGGCGAGGTGGAGAACCCCAAAGGTGAGGCTGGCTTTGATGAGAGGCCTAATGTGCTTGTAAGCATAGATAAATCAAAGATAGAAAAGGCGAATAAAAAGTGCCTTGTTGCAGTTCCACAAATAGCCTATCTAGGAGTTGGCTGCAGGAGAGGAACGCCCGAGACCGCAATAGAGGAGTGCTTTGAGGAGTTTATGAGCAAGTCGGATATATCACCTGATGCAATCTGTCTTGTTTGTAGTATAGACCTAAAGAAGGATGAAGAGGGGCTTATTAGCTTTTGCAAGAAACATGGGCTGGAATTTAAGACTTTCTCGGCTGAGGAGCTTTCTGCAGTAGAGGGGGAGTTTTCAGGATCTGATTTTGTTCGCAAGATAACAGGTGTTGATAATGTATGTGAAAGAAGCGCAATATGCGGTTCTGGCGGAGTAATCGTAAATAAGAAAATGGCGAAAAATGGCGTGACTATGGCGATCGCTACGGCGCCACTTGATTTAGATTGGAGATTGTAAAATGACAAAAGTTTATGCGGTTGGATTAGGACCGGGTGGAAAAGAAATGATGACTGAAGAGGCGATTTACGCTATGGAAAAGTCAGATGTCATCTGTGGATATACGGTGTATGTAGACCTTATAAAATCGATGTTTCCAGATAAGGAGACCTTTACTACACCTATGAAGAAGGAGATTGACCGTTGCAAGTGGGCGCTAGAAACAGCTCAGTCAGGAAAGACTGTTGCCATGGTTTGCAGCGGAGACTCAGGTGTTTATGGAATGGCTGGCCTTTTGCTTCAGCTGCTTCACAGCTATAAGGATGTTGAGGTTGAGGTTGTTCCAGGAATTACAGCAGCTATTTCAGGTGCAGCAGTGCTTGGAGCACCAGTGGGACACGATTTTTGCGTAATTTCGCTTTCAGACCTTTTGACACCGTGGGATTTGATTGTTAAGAGACTAGAGCTTGCGGCAGAGGGAGATTTCATAACCTGCCTATATAACCCTAGATCAAAGAAGCGTATTGAGCACCTAACAACAGCTTGCAATATCATGCTCAAGCACAGAAGCGAGGATACGGTTTGCGGATGGGTAAAGAACATCGGTAGAGAGGGCGAGGAGTACAGAATCTGTACACTAAAGGAGCTCGATAATGAGCCTATTGATATGTTTACAACAGTGTTTATTGGATCATCACAGACAAAGCTTGTAGATGGTAAGATGGTAACACCAAGAGGATATGAAAAGCATGAAGATATGTTTGTTTAGCGGTACTTCCGATGGTCGTGAGATGTCAAAGAGACTTGCGGAAATCGGAATAGATGTCAGCGTTTACGTGGCGACTGAATACGGTGGCGAGGAGCAGGGCGAGGCCGAAGGCATAGAGGTTAGTGTAGGGCGCAAAACCGAGGAGGAAATGCGTGAGCTGATGCTAGAGCACGATCTCTGCATAGACGCTACTCATCCGTATGCAGTTCTTGCTACGGAAAATATTCGTGCGGCTTGTGAGGCTACAGGAATTCCATATTATAGGCTCAAGAGAAGAGAGACTGGCATGGATGAATCAAGCTATATAATCAGTGTAAAAACCACTGAGGAAGCCATTGATTGGCTCAGGGAAAAAGAGGGCAGAATCATGCTAACTACCGGCTCAAAGGACCTTCATAAATACATGGTTTTGGGTCCTGAAAGACTTTACCCTAGAGTACTTCCAACAGGTGACAGCATAAGACTCTGTGAGGAGGCTGAGATTCCTCATCGCAATATCATAGCGGTACAAGGACCTTTTGTTGAGTCGCTTAATATCGCTTTGATAGAGCAATTTGACATAGATTATATGGTTACTAAGAACAGTGGCAGGGCGGGAGGCTTTGATGAAAAGCTTACTGCAGCTGAAAAATGCAAGGTTCCTATACTTGTAATCGAAAGACCAAAGGAAGAGGGACTTTCCGCGGATGAGCTTTTTGAGCTTTGCAGGAGGATGAAATGAAGATTTATCTTATAGGCATGGGCTGTGGCACTAGCAAAGGCGCTACGGCTGTAGCCTTGGATGCATTGAAAAATGCAGATTTGATTATTGGTGCACCAAGGCTTTTAGAGGACCTTGGTGATGAGTTTGAGGCTCGCAAGGTGCCAGCAATTCTAGCAAAGGAAATTGCGCAGGTCATAGACACTGAAGGTGACGAAAAGCTAAAAAGCGTAGCCGTTGCATATAGTGGAGATTCAGGTTTCTATTCGGGATGCCGAAGCCTGCTTCCTCTCCTTGAGGGAAAGGGTGCAGAGGTTCAGGTTCTCCCAGGAATTTCAAGTGTTCAGATGCTTTCTGCACGGCTTCAGAGACCTTGGCACGACTGGAATTTGTTCTCGGCTCACGGAGTTGATTGCAGTGCAGTTACAGCTTTGCTGAAGGGAAAGCCGGCCTACTTTTTGACGGGTGGAGCGCTAAAGCCAAAGAACCTTTGCATGGAGCTAACAGAGGCTGGTCTTGGAGACCATGAAGTTACAATAGCTGAGAGACTTTCATATAGCGATGAGCATATTTGGCACGGAAAGGCTTCTGATTTTGTTGATCAGGACTTTGATACACTTGCGGTTGTACTCTGCGAAAGGCTTGAAATTAAGCCAAGACGTACATCGGGATTTGACGATGAGTCATTTACAAGGGGCAAGGTTCCTATGACAAAGCAGGAAGTTCGCTCCGTAATTCTATCAAAGCTAGGCATCAAAGAGGGAGAAACCGTCTGGGATGTCGGAGCTGGAACTGGAAGCGTATCAGTTGAAATGGCACTTGCTGCAAGTGAAGGCAAGGTTTACGCAATTGAGTGCGTGCCAGAGGGCTGCGAGCTAATTGATATTAACAGAAAAAAACTTGGTGCTTGGAATCTCAAGATTATTGAGGGCAAAGCACCAGAGGCTCTAGAGGGACTGCCAGCGCCAGATGCGGTGTTTATCGGTGGCACAAGGGGCAACATGAATCCTATTTTGGAATTCATAAAGGAGAAGAATAGCGAAGCGAGAATCTGTATATCGGCTATTGCAATTGAAAGTCTTGGAGAGGCGACTACAGAGCTTGCAAGGCTTGGCTACGATGTGAGCATCACTCAGGTAAGCTTTAGCAACGATAGGCCAGTAGGAAAGCTTCACATGATGATAGGTGGAAACCCTATATTTATAGTCATGGGAACTCCCGTGAGATAGGAGTAATTTATGATAGAGTGTCTTATAACTGCAGGATCGTCGGGAAGTGGAAAGACTAGCGTCGTTGTTGGTCTCCTTTCTCTGTTGAAAAAGAAGGGATATGAGGTTGGCTCCTTCAAATGTGGACCAGACTATATAGATCCGATGTTTCATCGCGCGGTTATGGATGTGGAATCGCATAACCTAGATTTGTTCCTCGCCTCTGCTGACAGAGTTAAGGAGTTTTATCAAAGGTATAGCGCAGGCAAGACTGCCGTAATCTGCGAGGGTGCAATGGGCTATTTTGATGGCCTGGGCGGAATCACAGACGAAGCAAGTGCTTGGAAGGTCGCTGATACCCTTGATTTACCTGTAATTGCAGTCATTGATGCAAAGGGGGCAAGTCTTTCAATCGCGGCTCAAATCCTAGGATTAAAGTCGCTCAGACAGCCTCACCACATAGTTGGAGTCATATTGAACAAGTGCTCCAAAATGCTTTATCAAAGACTTAAGCCTGTGCTTGAGGCCGAAACAGGAGTTAAGCTCCTAGGCTGCCTTCCCTATGTTGAAGGCGCTGAGTTTTCGAGCAGACATCTAGGTCTTTACACGGCTGGAGAAATCACAGACATAAATCAAAGAATAGAAAAGATAGCAGAAGCTCTTGAGGATAGCTTTGATTTTGAGTCCTTTGAGGAGCTATGTGATAGGGACGAGAAGGACAGTGATGATAGCTCGGTAGCTAAGCTAGGTGATACAGAAATTTGCAAAGGCCATGCCAAAGATGGTGAGGATTGCACTATGGATGGACACGAAAATCATGCCAAAACGAAGATTGCCGTTGCGCGCGATGATGCCTTCTGCTTCCTTTACGAAGAGACCCTAGACACTCTGAAAGAGCAGGGCGCTGAACTTATATTCTTCAGCCCTTTACATGACGAGAAGCTTCCTGAAGGCATAAGCGGACTATATCTTCCCGGAGGATATCCAGAGATCTTTGCTGGTGAGCTTTCATCAAATGAAGATATGCTAAAAGACATTAAATCTGCAATAGAATCCGGTCTTCCAACGGTTGCTGAGTGTGGTGGCTTCCTATACCTCTGCGAGTCGCTTGAAGACGAAAATGGTGATATATACGAGCAGGTTGGAATATTCAAAGGAGCTGCGACTAATAAGGAGAAGCTCGTTCGCTTCGGATACTCGCTCCTGAGTCAAGAGGAGGACAGCCTCCTGTTCAGAGCAGGTGAAGAGGTTCCAATGCACGAATTCCATTATTGGGATGCGGCAGACCCTGGCTCTGATTTACTAGCTACTAAGCCGCTTGGTGGCAGGAGCTATCGCTGTGCGTTTGCAACTGATACGCTTTACGCGGGCTTTCCGCACCTTTATCTTGCGGGGAAGCCTAGGCTTGCGGCCCGTTTTGTGGAGAAGGCGGCGGCCTTTGGTGATAGAGGGGACGAAAAGTGATTTTTACTGGTATTTTAGTCGGTGCTGTCCTGCTGGATTTGCTGTTTGGCGACCCGGCATGGCTGCCGCACCCTGTTGTAATCATTGGCAAGCTGATAGACAAGCTGGAGGCTTGTCTGCGTAAGCGAATTGACGAAAAAGAGCTCTGCGATAGCGATAGGCAAAGGGCTTTGAGAAGGGCAGGAAAGCTACTAACTGCAACTGTAGTTTTGACAACGCTGATTTTAACTTCGGCGATAAGTGTAGTAGCATGGTTCATAAGTCCGTGGCTATTCCTTGCAGTTCAGGTGTTTTGGGGATTCCAGAGTCTTGCGATAAAAGGACTCGTATCCGAAAGCAAAAATGTCTATAGATGTCTGACAGGAAAAGAAATCAAAACAAGACAGAAAAGGGAAGAAGAGCCTTCTCATGGCATAAAAAGATTTGATGCCACAGCGGGCTTTGAATCAAAGCAGGATAGGCTTGTTGCGGCTCGAAAGGCCGTTGGCAGGATAGTTGGAAGAGATACAAGTGAGCTTACAGAGGAGGGTGTAACAAAGGCAACTGTTGAAACTGTTGCTGAAAACTTCGCCGATGGCGTCCTAGCGCCGCTTCTTTATCTCGCCATAGGCGGGGCTCCTCTTGCTCTAACATACAAGGCTGTCAACACCATGGACAGCATGTTAGGATATAAAAACGAAAAGTATATTGATTTTGGCAGAGCCTCCGCAAAACTTGATGATTTTTGCGGCTTTGCGCCGGCGCGGCTGGCGGCTCTGTTCTTTGTCGCCGCCGCCGCATTAACCGGTCGCGACTTCAAATCAGCTTACCGAATCTGGAGGCGCGACCGCTTTAATCACGCCAGCCCGAACTCGGCCCAGACCGAGGCGGCGTGTGCCGGCGCCTTGGGTATTCGCCTTGCGGGCCCTGCGTACTATTTCGGCGAATACTACGACAAGCCGTTTATAGGCGATGCGACTAGAGAGATAGAAGCTGAGGATATTTTGAGGGCAAATAAGCTGATGATTGCCGCATCGCTTCTGGCAACGGCTTGCTTTGTTGGAATACATCTGCTGATTCACTTCGTGAGATAATTGGCACGTAATTTGCGATCCAAATCACGCAAATTGAGCCACGATTGGCACGTATTTTGCGTCCCGAACACCCGACGCACGGTTTAGGAACCCGACGCTCTATTTAACACAGGTGGCACGCAATTTGCGACCCAAAAAGCACAACATAAAACCACAGGCGGCACGCAATTTGCGAAGTCCAAGCACATAACTTAAAGCGTAAAGCTTGGTAAACTGTGCCAAATAACAACTTAAGGACATTTGAATGAAAAACGATAAATTTCTAAGAGGAGAGGTAAATACGGAGGAAAGAAAGCCGGAGAGGCTCGTTCACGGTGGTGACTGGGCAGGCTTTGAGGAGAGATTCGGATACGAGCCTCTCGACTTCTCTGTAAATGTGAGCCCTCTTGGACTTACAGAAGGGATAAAAACAGCAGTTATCGAGACGCTTGAAACAGCAGACAGATATCCCGATCCGCTTTGCAGAAGGCTTCGCAAGGCGATTGCTGAGCTTGAGCATGTCGAAGAGGGAAGCTGCCTTTGCGGAAATGGGGCAGATGACCTGATTTTTAGACTTGCAGCAGCTGTAAAGCCACGCAAGGCTTTGATTACTGCACCAACATTTGCTGAATACAGGGCAGCTATGGAATTGCAGGGCACTGAGATAGAGGAGTTTGAGTTAAAGGAGATAGATGGATTCTCTCTGACGGAGGAATTTATTGAGCATATAAAAGCTGATACAGAAATTGTTTTCATATGCGAGCCGAACAATCCAACAGGTGTAACAACGCCAAGGAATTTGCTTAAGAAGGTTTTAGAAAGGTGTGCAGAGGTGGGAGCACTTCTCGTAATCGATGAATGCTTTAATGACTTCCTAGATGAGCCTGAGAAACACTCTATGAGGGAAATGCTAGCGGATTTTGATAATCTTTTTATACTAAAGTCCTTTACAAAGCTTTATGCGATGGCGGGAATTAGACTGGGATACTGCCTTTGCTATGATGAAAATCTCCTGAGAAAGATAAGAAAAGCTGGTCAGGAATGGTCGGTTTCTAGTCTTGCTGAGAATGCAGGACTTGCAGCTCTAAGAGAAGAAGGATATGTATCAGAGCTTAGAAGGCTTGTAAAATCCGAAAGAGAAAGAGTCGTAAGAGAGCTTGGTGACATGGGAATTGACAGGGTCTATGGCGAGGCGGATTATCTTTTGTTTTACGCTAGGGAAGGACTTGCAGACGAGCTTGAGACTAGAGGAATTTTGCTTAGAAGATGTGAAAATTACAGTGGCTTGGGACCTGGCTGGTTTAGGTTAGGACTCAAAAAACGTGATGATAACAACATATTGTTAAAGGCGATGAAGGAGGTGTTATAGTGGGCAAGGCTAAATGTATAATGGTTCAGGGCACGATGTCAGGAGCTGGAAAGAGCTTGCTTTGTGCAGCGCTTTGCAGAATTTTTAAGCAGGACGGCTACAAGGTTGCGCCGTTCAAAAGTCAAAACATGGCACTGAACAGCTACGTTACCAGAAACGGTATGGAAATGGGACGTGCTCAGGTTATGCAGGCAGAGGCTGCAGGAATTGAACCTGATGTGCGTATGAACCCCGTTTTGCTCAAGCCATCAAGCGATATCGGAAGTCAGGTAATAGTGCTTGGCGAGGTTCGCGGACAGATGACTGCGACAGAGTACTACGAGTACAAGAATTCGCTTATGCCTGAGGTTATGAAGGCCTACAATGAACTTGCTGAGGAAAACGACATCATCGTAATCGAGGGTGCTGGAAGTCCGGCAGAAATCAACCTTCGCGAAAACGATATCGTCAACATGGGAATGGCTGAAGCTGCAGGAGCTCCAGTGCTTCTTGCAGGAGATATAGATAGGGGCGGCGTATTTGCGCAGCTATATGGAACGGTTAAGCTTTTGACTGAGGATGAGCAAAAGAGAATTGCAGGCCTCATCGTAAATAAATTCCGCGGCGATATAGATATCCTTGCACCAGGGCTTAAGATGGTCGAAGAAAAGACTGGAATTCCAGTGCTCGGAGTGGTCCCATATATCAGAGTGGATATCGATGATGAGGACTCGCTTGCGCCAAGACTTAACGCAAAATCAGAGGTCAAGCCTCTTGATATAGCGATTATAAGGATTCCTAGAATGTCAAACTTCACTGACTTTGCACCACTAGAAGCACACGAGGTAATTGGTGCTAGGTACGTCCAGTCAGCAGAGGAGCTTCATAGTCCGGACATGGTTATAATTCCGGGAACAAAGAGCACCATGGACGATCTTCTCTGGATGCGTCAAAACGGCATAGAATCTGCAATTCAAAAGCTTGCTAGTTCAGGAACTCCGGTTCTTGGTGTATGCGGTGGCTATCAGATGATGGGCGAAAAGCTCTCAGATCCTTATCACATTGAGGGCGACATTGAAGAGATGCATGGAATGGGACTTCTTCCGACTGAGACGACTTTTACGAATACGAAGACGAGGACCCGTTTCACGGCTGATGTCAAGGCCAAGGATTTTGAGGGTGCAAAGCTAGATGGATATGAGATTCACATGGGCGAGAGCATCGTAAAGGGCGATCCATTTTTGACACTCGAAAACGGTAAGGACGACGGATGTGCCTGTGGCACGAACTTCGGAACATATTTGCACGGGCTCTTTGATACGGGAGAGCTCACTGAAAAACTAGTTAAATATCTATGCGACCGCAAGGGCGTCGAATATAGCGAGGCTGCGCCTATTTCGCACAGCGCTTATGTCGAAAAGCAATACGATATCTTGGCAGATGGAGTTAGAGCGGCGATGGATTTTGATAAAATATATAAGATAATGGGATTAAGATAGGAGATAAGATATGGAATACAAACACCTACTACCTGCGGATATTGAGCGCACAAGCATGAAAATCATCGAGGAAGAGATGGCCGAAAGAGGCATCGTAGTTTCAGAGGAGGATATGCCTGTTGTGAGAAGAGTAATTCACACATCAGCGGACTTTGACTATGGTGCAAACCTTGAATTTACTGAGAATGCTACATCAAAGGGTATCGAAATCATGTCTAGCGGAGTTACTATTGTCACTGACACGAACATGGCTCTTTCTGGAATAACAAAGCCAACTCTTAAGAAGCTAGGCGGAGAGGCCTTCTGCTTCATGGCAGAGCCTGAAATCGCAGAAAAAGCGAAGCTTGATGGAACTACCAGAGCTGTCGCATCTGTAAGCTATGCGAGCGAGAAGTATCCAAACGCTGTATTTGCAGTTGGTAACGCTCCTACTGCACTAATCAAGCTGTCTGAGCTTATCAGAGAAGGCTTCAGACCAAGCCTTGTAATCGGCGTACCTGTTGGATTTGTAAATGTTGTAGAGAGTAAGGAAGAAATCTTTGAGTTATGCAAGGAAAAGGGAATTCCTGCAATTGTTGCAAAGGGTCGTAAGGGTGGAAGCAATGTCGCTGCTGCAATTTGTAACGCTTTGCTATATGCAGCTGGAGATTTGACAGATCCAAGCAAGAGAGGCTGGAGAGGTTAGTGAAAAGGCTCTAGGATATTTATATATTGAGCATGGAAAACATGCTTTGATAGTAAAACTAAATAAAGATTTGCATTTAAGACGCTTAGCTAATGGCAAGCGTCTTTTTTGTAAGTAAATACGCTAATTTTCTTTTATAATACGGCGTAATGTGTTACAATAGTTAGTTAGAAAATGATTAGTAAATAGCGAAAAATCGCGAAAAAAGGATGATAAATATGTTTGATAAATTGGATTTCATAGTGGAAAAATACAAGGACATGTCTCTCAAGGTTTCTGATCCTGATGTGATTGCTGACCAGCCTACTTGGCAGAAATATATCAAGGATATGGGAGAGATGGAGCCTATCGTAAAGAAATACGAGGAATACAAGAAGGCGAAAGATGAGCTCGCCATGGCTAAGGAAATCCTAGAGACCGAAAATGACGAGGAACTCAGGGATTTAGCAAAGCTAGAAGTGAACGATAACGAGGAAAAAATTGAGGTTCTATCTGATGAGCTGAGGATTTTGCTCATTCCTAAGGACCCTAACGACGATAAGAATGTTATCCTCGAGATTAGAGCCGGAACTGGTGGTGAAGAGGCTGCTTTGTTCGGTCAGAACCTGCTTAGAATGTACACAAGATATGCAGAGCGTCACAGATGGAAGACTGAGATCATAGAAATAAACGACACAGGTATGGGCGGAATCAAGGAAGCTGTTATGATGATCAAGGGTAAGGGTGCATACTCAAGACTCAAGTACGAGAGCGGAGTTCATCGTGTACAGCGTGTTCCAGAGACTGAGTCTTCAGGAAGAATCCATACTTCAGCTGCTACAGTTGCAGTGCTCCCAGAGGTTGAGGACGTTGATGTTGCTCTTGATCCTAACGATGTAAGAGTCGATGTTTACAGAGCTTCCGGAAACGGTGGACAGTGCGTAAACACAACTGACTCTGCGGTAAGACTTACCCACGTTCCAACAGGACTTGTTGTAACATGTCAGGATGAGAAGTCGCAGATTAAGAATAAGGAGAAGGCTTTCAAGGTACTTAAGTCAAGACTTTATGACCTTAAGCTTCAGGAACAGCAGAGCGAGATTGCTGCTGAACGTAGAAGCCAGATAGGAAGCGGAGATAGATCTGAGCGTATTAGAACATACAACTTCCCACAGGGAAGATGCACAGAACACCGCATTGGCATGACTCTCTATAGACTTGATGCTATTCTTGATGGAGATATAGACGAGATCATCGATGGCCTAATCACAAACGATCAGGCTGAGAAGATGAAGGCGTTTTAAGCTTTAGCTACTTGGAGGATTAGTCCTAATGAAAACATCGTTATTTAACGATACAATTGAAAATATAAGGGCTGCAGCGGACATAATCCGAGATGGAGGGCTAGTTGCATTTCCAACGGAGACTGTTTATGGACTTGGAGCTGACGCTTTGAATAGCGAAGCAGTTAGCAAGGTTTATGCGGCAAAGGGAAGGCCTTCAGACAATCCGATGATTGTTCACATAGCAGAGACGAGCGAGCTAGCAAAGCTTACGGATGATATAAGTAGCGATATGCAGGCTTTGATGGACGCATTTTGGCCAGGTCCTATGACTATGATTGTAAGACGAAAGGATATAGTTCCAGATGTCACAACAGGTGGACTTGATACTGTGGGAGTGAGACTTCCTTCGAGCGAGGTGGCAAGGACACTTATTAGAGAATCGGGTTGCCCGATAGCGGCACCTAGTGCAAATATCTCGGGAAGACCTAGTCCAACTACAGCAGAGCATGTTATACATGATCTGTATGGTAGAATCGACGGAATTATTTGCGGAGAGGACTGTGACTTTGGCATAGAGTCTTCGGTCATCGATATGACATGTGACACGCCTATGATTTTGAGACCTGGAGCTATAACATGCGAGATGTTTTCTGAGGCACTAGGAAGGGAAGTTGCTGTTGACCAAAGTCTATTCAAGAGGCCTCAGAATATACTAGATCCTGAGAAGATAGAAGATACTGGGACACCTGATGAGGATTTTCATCCTAAATCGCCAGGAATGAAGTACAAGCACTATGCACCTTGCGCTGAGATGATTATCTTTGATGGAGAAGGCGATTCTGTAAGAAAGGCTATGGACGCAGAAGCAGATGAGCTTGAGAAACAAGGGAAATCAGTATTTAAGCTAAGGTTCACAGATGAGAAGCTAGCTGCACACGAATTGTTTGCAAAGCTGAGAGAGGCTGACGAACTTGGAGCCGATGTGATTTTGGCAGAGGCTCTACCTGAACAGGGACTTGGCTTTTCAGTTATGAATAGAATGTTAAAGTCGGCAGGATATAATGTCAGGAGGATAATATGATAATGGTAATGGCCGCTGACCACGGCGGATATGAGCTAAAGAACGCAATCAAAAAGCATCTTCAGGAGCGCGGAGGATTTCAGATTTTGGACCTAGGAACAAATGACGGTGAGGCGGTTGATTATCCAGAGTACGGAAAAGCTTGCGGAGATGCTGTTGCATCAGGTAAGGCTGACCTTGGCATAGTATGCTGCGGAAGTGGTGTTGGAATTTCCATGGCTGCAAATAAAGCAAAAGGCGCTAGATGTGCACTTTGTTATTCAGAGGAAATCGCTCGTCTGGCAAAGGAGCATAACAATGCTAATATTCTAGCCTTCGGTGGAAGAATGACCACGCCTGAAGAGGCTTGCAAGATGGTTGACATCTGGCTAGATACTGAGTGGGCTGGTCTCACCCAGGAAAGACATGCAAGACGAGTTGCTCAGCTAGATGCACTCTAGGAATCGCATCGCATTTTGATAGTTAATAAAGTCAATAGTTAAATATACAAAGTAGGAGAGAAAAATGGGTAAGATATATGTTTTTGACCATCCGCTAATTCAGCACAAGGTTGCACTTATGAGAATGCAGGAGACAAATGTTAAGGACTTCCGTCAGCTAGCTAAGGAAATCGCTATTTTGATGGGGTTTGAGGCTACTAGAGATCTAGAGTTAGAACAGGTTGAAATCGAGACACCTATGTGCAAGACAAAAGTTAATATGCTCAAGGGTGAGGATATTGCTATCGTTCCAATTTTGAGAGCTGGTCTTGGGTTCGTTGAGGGTATGCTTGAGCTAGTTCCAAACGCAAAGGTAGGACATGTTGGTCTTTACAGAGATCCTGATTCACACGAGCCTGTTGAATATTATTGCAAGCTTCCTGCTGATATTGAGAAGAGAAGAATTTTCGTTCTTGACCCAATGCTTGCGACTGGTGGAAGTGCTTCGGCAGCTATCGACTTCATCAAAAAGCGCGGTGGTAAGGACATCACATTCATGTGCCTAATTGCAGCTCCAGAGGGAATCAAGGTTCTTCAGGATGCACATCCAGATGTTGATATCTACATCGCTGCTAAGGACGAGAGACTAAACGAGAAAGCATACATCTTGCCAGGTCTTGGAGATGCTGGAGACAGACTCTACGGAACAAAATAAATTAAGGAGCCCAGTGGGAATGAAGAGTTTTATACCTGATAATATTAGTAAACACGATAATGTATTTGATGTTCTCAAGGAGAGAGGATTTATCGAGCAGTGCACAGATGAAGAGGCTGTTCGCGAGCTTCTCGGCAAGGAGAAAATAAAGTTCTATATAGGATTTGACCCTACAGCTGACTGCTTACACGTTGGCCACTTCATGCAGGTTATCGCAATCATGTACATGCAG
Organism: uncultured Clostridia bacterium; assembly: GCA_938049335.1. GTDB lineage: Bacteria > Bacillota > Clostridia > Peptostreptococcales > Anaerovoracaceae > Eubacterium_B. Next base: position 76,117 of record CALIYX010000015.1, read on the forward strand.
AAGTTTGGACATACACCTGTAGTTTTGTTAGGTGGCGGAACTGGAATGGTTGGAGATCCTTCAGGACGCTCAGATATGCGTACTGTTATGGATGTTGCGGAAATCGACAACAACTGCAATCAGTTCAAGAAGCTCTTTGATAGGTTCATTGAGTTTGATGAGGAGTGGAAGTACACGGGAAATCAGGGTGTATATTGCCCGGGTAAAGAGAACAAGACTCCTGAGGCAGGCAAGGCCATCGCTGTAAACAACGGCGAGTGGATTAGACCGTTAAACTTCGTTGAGTTCGTAAGAGAGGTAGGATCAAAGTTCAATGTTAATAATATGCTTAGAGCTGAAGCCTTCAAGCAGCGCATGGAGCGCGAGGGCGGACTTACATTCTTTGAGTTTAGCTATATGTTAATGCAGTCATACGATTTTATGGTTATGGCTAGAGACTTTGATGTACGCATGGAATTCGGTGGTGACGACCAGTGGTCAAATATCATCGGAGGCGTTCACCTCACAAGAAAGATGGTGGGTAAAGAGGTTTACGGTATGACTTTCTCCCTTCTCACAACGAGCGAGGGCAAGAAGATGGGCAAGACCCAGAAGGGTGCGCTTTGGCTAGATCCTAACCGCACAAGTCCGTTCGACTTCTTCCAGTACTGGAGAAATGTCGGCGATGCAGACGTAGAAAAGTGCTTGAGAATGCTAACCTTCCTACCTATGGATGAGGTTAAGAGACTTGCTTCTCTAGAGGGGGCCGAGATAAACAAGGCTAAAGAAATCCTAGCTTACGAGGTAACAAAGCTAGTACACGGTGAGGAAGAGGCTCAGAAGGCTTTAGATGCTGCCCGTGCGGCATTTAGCGGTCAGGCTGTGGCAAATGTTCCAACTGTGGAGCTTGAGAAGGCTGTCTTTGAGGGAGAAGGCAAGGGATTAGTTTCTCTGATAAAGGAGCTGGGACTTGTGACGAGCAATGGAGACGGATTCAGAACCATCGAACAGGGAGGACTTTCACTGAACCGCAAGAAGGTGGAGGATCCGAAGAAGAATGTCACCGAAGCTGATTTTGAGGACGGTGAGCTTCTAATACAAAAGGGAAAGAAGAAATTCCTAAAGGTAGTATTGAAATAGTTTAGAGTTTAAGGTTATTGCAGCTTGCAGCTGGAGGGAAAAGATGAATAAAGCGAAATACGACGGTAGGGAATATCCTGTTAGACAAGTAACGGACCTTAAGGACATCATTGTTAGCAGCTGCTCGATGTTTAAGGATGATACCGCATTTCTAGAAAAGGACAAGCCAGGCGGAACTTTTCAGCCTGTCAGCTATGGCAAGGTTAAGGCCGATGTAGACGCTCTAGGAACAAAGCTCATAGACATGGGTCTAAAGGGCAGCAAGATCGCTGTTGTCGGTGAGACTAGCTACCACTGGTTCCTAACTTACTTTGCAACTGTTTGTGGAGTAGGCGTAATTGTTCCTTTGGATAAGAATTTGCCTCAGGATGAGCTTAAGAGTTTGATTGAAAGGTCTCATGCAAAGGCAATTGTCTTCTCAAAGAAAATGGAAAAGACAATAAAGCCACTATTTGACGAGCCAGGCGAAATTGAGTATTTCATCTCTATGTCTGAGAGCGAAAACGAGAAGATCCTTTCACTTGAGCACTTAATCGAGGAAGGAAACAAGCTTCTAAGTGAGGGAGTTAGAGACTTTGTCGATGCCGAAATCAATCCTAATGAGATGGCTTCACTTCTCTTTACATCGGGAACGACAGGAAAATCAAAGGGTGTAATGCTTTCACATAAGAACATTGCATCAAATGTCGTGAATGTATCAAAGCGTGTAACCCTAGAGAAGGGATGCGTTGTACTTTCAATTCTTCCGGTGCACCACACCTACGAGAATACCATCGACTGGGTAACAATTTATCAGGGAAGAACCATCGCTGTATGCGAGGGAATCAAATATATTTTGAAGAACATGAACGAGGTTAAGGCGAGCTGTATGGTCGGTGTACCTCTAGTGTTTGAGAAGATTTTCAAGGGCTTAATGAAGCAGGCAGAAGGTCGTGGAGAAGGTGAAAAGGTAAGAAATGCTATAGCCCTTTCTCGTCGCCTCAAGCTATATAACAATCGCAGCCTAATCCGCAAGCTATTTAAGCCGGTGCATCAGGCCTTCGGTGGCAGAATGCAGCTATTTATAGCTGGTGGTGCTGCTATGGATCCTGAGATTACAGAGTCATTTGAGGCTATGGGTATTCCGATGATTCAGGGATACGGAATGACGGAGTATGCACCGATTATCGCTGTAAACCAGGATAATTACAGCATAGCAAGGTCAGTAGGAAGACCTATGCCAGAAGCTCTGGTAAGAATCGATAATGCCGACGAAAACGGAATCGGAGAAATCGTAGTTAAGGGCCCATCTGTGATGCTTGGATACTATGAGGATCAGGAAGCGACAGATGAGGTTATCGAGGATGGATGGCTTCGTACGGGCGACCTTGGATACCTTGACTCTGACGACTTCCTCTATCTGACAGGTAGAAAGAAGACAGTAATCGTTACTAAGGGCGGAAAGAACATCTTCCCCGAAGAGGTTGAGGCAGTCCTAAAGGAAAACGAGCTTATCAAGGAGACAATAGTCCACGGCGTGACGGATAACACTGTCGGAAACGTAATCGTTACAGCTGACATTCAGCCAAACTATGAGCTTTTAGAGGAGCAGCGCGGCAAGATGAGCAGTAGCGATGTTTACCACTTCTATCGTGAGCTAGTCGATGAGATAAACAAGACCTTGCCACCATATAAAGCAATCAAGCGAATCAATATCAGAGAAAATGGTTTTGCTATGACTACGACTGGTAAGGTTAAGAGATACGGAAACTTCGTCGAAGGTGCTGCTGAGAAGGGAAGCCCAGACTTCCTAGAAAAGAAGGCAGAGGATCGCAAGCATGCTAAAGAGCTGATTGATAACATCGGCAAGAGCATAGATCCATACCTAAGATATAAGGATGGAAGACCTATAACAGATATTAAGCACATGTTCAACAGCAGTGTTGAGCTTTATGGGGATAGGGTGGCATTCCATCAAAAGTTTAATAAGGGCGAGGAATATACTCAGATAACATATAGGCAAGCTCAGATTGATGTAAACGGACTTGGAACTGCTTTGATAAACCTAGGCCTAAAGGGTAAGCGCATTGCGATAATAGGAACAACGTATTATCAGTGGGAAACTTCATATCTTGCAGTAACTGGAGGCGTAGGCCTTGCAGTACCTCTAGATAAGGAGCTTGGTGCAGAGGAACTAAAGAACCTTGTAAAGGATGCTGATGTTTCAGCAGTGCTTTATAGCAATAAGTTTGAGAAGATATTTGAGCAGATAAGAGAGGATGGAGATACAAGTCTCAAGACCTTAATAAACCTCGATATCGATGAGAACAGAAGCCTAAGACCTATGGATAGTGAGGAAACTAATCTTAAGGATAAGGTGAGAAGACGCAAGAATAAGAATAAGGAACAGGGAGAAGAGGAGCATATCATCTACTCTTGGAAACAGCTTATCGAGGATGGAAAGAACGCTATTGCGCTAGGTGATAGGCAGTTCATCGATGCTGAAGTTCTAGGAACAGACCCTGCCGTAATCCTCTACACTTCGGGAACGACAGGATTTGCAAAGGGCGTGGTTCTAACACACAGGAATATCGTAGATGATTTGATAATGGCACCTACCCTACTAAATGTATATCCAGAGGATATATTCTTCTCAGTACTTCCGGTACATCACACATACGAGTGCACATGTGCGTTCCTGATGCCGCTATACAAGGGTGCTTCAATCGCATTCTGCGAGGGGCTAAAGTACATAACTAAGAACCTGCAGGAGGTAAGGCCGACAATGCTTCTAGGAGTTCCTATTTTGATAGAAACTCTATATAAGAAGATTTGGAAGACGGCAAAGAGTGAGGGCAAGGACAAGAAGCTCGAAAAACTCATGAAGCTAAACAAGAAGACCAAGAAGCTTAATATCAACATCGCAAAGAAGCTTGCTAAGGACATTTTGGATGTGTTTGGCGGAAGGCTGAGAGTTTTGATATCAGGTGGTGCCGCAATAGATCCAAAGATTCTACAGTTCTTCAATGATCTTGGAATCATCGCAGTTCAGGGCTATGGACTAACGGAGTGCTCTCCTATGACTGCCCTAAATCCAGATGTCGAAAAGGATATGAAGAACGAGTCAGTGGGGCATTTGCTTCCAGGCATGAAGGTAAAGATTGTCGATGCTGACGAAGATGGTGTCGGAGAGATATGCTTTAATGGACCGAATGTAATGGTCGGCTACTATAACAATCAGGAAGCGACAGATGAAGTTCTCAAGGACGGCTGGTTCCACACTGGAGACCTCGGATGGGTTGATACAGATAGCTTTATATATATAACAGGACGCAAAAAGAATGTTATAATAACAGAAAATGGCAAGAACGTTTTCCCAGAGGAGCTAGAGTATGAGCTTTCACATATTCCTTACATCGCTGAGTCTATGGTTTGGGGCGATAACGAAGGCGAGGGTGTAAACAGCACAACAATCGCAGCAACTGTAACCCTAGATGAGGATGAGGTTAAGGAAGCTCTCGGAGAGGAATATACAGACGAGCAGGCTAAGGAACTGGTGTGGGGCGAAATCGACAAGATAAACGAGCGCCTACCACTATTTAAAAAGATCAAAAAGCTAAATATCCGTAAGACTGATTTTAACAAGACGACGGGTATGAAGATAAAGCGTTTTGTTGAGTCCAACAAGGATGCATAGTTTAAACAAAAGGAGATTAGAATGGCAGATGTAGTTTTGATGACCCAGGAGGGTTACGATAAGTTAGAAGCTGAAAGAGACGAGCTGGTTTCGGTTAGAAGAAAGGATGTTTCTGAGAAGCTAAAAGAGGCAAGATCCTACGGTGACCTTTCTGAGAACGCTGAGTATGATGCAGCAAAGGAAGAGCAGGCTGAGGTTGAGGAGAGAATCCTCAAGGTTGAGCAGATGCTAAGAAATGCAAAGATTATCAGCGAAAATGAAATCACTGTAGACCGTGTAAACGTTGGTCTTACAGTTACAGTAAAGAATGTAGATAGCGGCGAGGAGAACAAGTTCATCATTGTTGGTTCTACAGAGTCAGATCCTTTTGCTGAGCCTGCTAAGATTTCAAACGAATCAGAAGTAGGCAAGAGCCTGCTTGAGAAGCAGGTTGGTGACAAGGTAGAAATCCTTGTTCCAGATGGAATGATACACTACGAGATTCTTGCAATAGAGAAATAAATTTCAAGTAAGGTGAAGAAAATGAGTCAGAACGATAGCAACACTAACACATCTCAGGTTATTGATAGAGATGCCAGTCAGACTGAAGAAAATCTAAACGAACAAAGACAGATAAGACGTGAGAAGCTAAAAGCTTTGCAGGATGCGGACAGAAATCCTTTTGTTGTTGAAAAGTGGGACGTAACTGCACACAGCAAGGATATCAAAGAAAACTTTGATGCAATGGAGGACCAGGAGGTTTCCATCGCAGGAAGAATCATGAGTAAGCGTATCATGGGTAAGGCTGCTTTTATCGATGTTCAGGATAAGCAGGGTCGTATCCAGTCATATATCAAGAGAGATGACATAGGTCAGGACGAGTATAAGTGGTTCAAGACATATGATATAGGCGATATTGTCGGTGTTGTCGGCAAGGTGTTCAAAACAAACACTGGTGAGGTCTCAATCCACGCTACGGAGCTTGTTTTGATGAGCAAATCAATTCAGGTTCTCCCTGACAAGTGGAGCGGTCTTCAGGACCAGGATCTCAGATATCGTCAGCGCTATGTTGACCTTATCATGAATGCAGACGTAAGGGAAACATTCTACAAGAGAGCTCGCATAATTAAGGAAATTAAGTCGGTTCTAGAAGATGATTACGGCTTCCTAGAGGTTGATACTCCTATTTTGACGACCATCGCTGGCGGTGCTAATGCTCGCCCATTCAACACTTACCACAACACACTTAACCTAGATATGAAGCTTCGTATTTCTAACGAACTATTCCTGAAGAGGCTGATAGTTGGTGGTCTTGATAGAGTTTACGAGATGGGCAAGATGTTCCGTAACGAGGGTATGGACAGAAACCACAACCCTGAGTACACCAGCATGGAATGCTACATGGCATTCAGCGACATGGAAGATGTAATGGAGCTAACTGAGCAGATTATTTACAAGGCTACGATGGCCGTTAACGGAACTCCTATCATCAAGTATCAGGGCAAGGAATTCGATGTTACTCCGCCATGGAGAAAGCTAGATATGGCTGACGCAGTTAAGGAAATTACCGGCGTTGACTTCAGCAAAATTGATACTGATGAGGAAGCTCAGGAAGCAGCAATATCAAAGGGTATGAAGCCTGAGGATGTAAAGGGTCTAACTCGCGGTAAGCTCATAGCAGAGATGTTTGATGAGTTCTGTGAGGATGTTCCTGGCTATCTAGATGGACCTGTTTTCATCACTGGACATCCGGTAGATATTTCACCTCTAGCAAAGCGTGACCCTAAGGATCCAAGAATAACTCGTCGTTTTGAGTTCTACATCAATGGATGGGAAATCGGTAATGCTTTCTCAGAGCTTAACGACCCTATCGATCAGTACAACCGTTTTGCTGAGCAGCAGAAGCAGCTTGATCTAGGTGTCGACGATGAAGCTCATCCAATGGATATGGACTTCGTAAATGCTCTTGAGGTTGGTATGCCTCCAACAGGTGGACTCGGTATCGGTATCGATAGAGCAATCATGCTGATTGCAGATGCTCCAAGCATCAGAGATGCAATGCTCTTCCCTACAATGAAGCCAATTGGCTCAGATAAGGGAGAAAGCAAGAGCGAAGCAGTTAAGGAAGCTGAGGAAAAGATTGATTTCTCAAAGGTTAAGGTTGAGCCGCTATTTGAGGAGATGGTTGATTTTGAGACTTTCTCAAAGTCAGACTTCAGAGCCGTTAAGGTTCTCGAATGCGTTGCAGTTCCTAAATCAAAGAAGCTTCTTCAGTTCACACTCGATGATGGTTCTGGCGAAAACCGCACAATTCTAAGCGGAATTCACAACTTCTATGAGCCAGAGGAACTCGTTGGAAAGACGCTTCTAGCGATTACAAACCTTCCACCACGAGCTATGATGGGCATAGAGTCCTGCGGAATGCTACTATCGGCTATCCACGATGAAGAGGGTGAGGAAAAGCTTAACCTAATCATGCTAAGTAACAGAATTCCGGCAGGAGCAAAGCTATACTAGCACGTAAAAGAATGGAGAATCTCATGACTTTGGAGAATAAGCTAGGGATAACAGATTCCGTGGAGCTTTCTAAAGCTGAAGAGAAGATAAGCAAAAAGAAGGCTGTTGAGCTGTTCGACAAGAATATCTTTGATCAGCTAAAACCAGGTAGCTGTGAGGCACTTTTTGCTATCCATAAATTCCTGTTTGAGGACATATATGATTTCGCTGGCAAGCTGAGAGATGTCAACATATCAAAGGGAAATTTCAGATTTGCACCAGTCATGTACCTAGAGGTATCGCTTGAGAACATCGAAAAGATGCCGCAAGGTAGCTTTGATAAAATCGTTGAAAAGTATGTAGAGATGAACATAGTACATCCTTTCAGAGAAGGCAATGGTCGAAGCATGAGAATATGGCTTGATTTGATGCTTAAGAAGGAAATAGGCAAGGTGATTGACTGGAGCATGGTAGACAAGGAAGACTACTTCATGGCTATGGAGAGAAGCCCTATCAAGGATATTGAGATTAAGCATATACTAAGTGAAGCTTTGATAGATGATATTAACGACCGTGAGATATATATGAAGGGCATAGATCATAGCTACTACTACGAAGGCTATGCTGAGTTTAAAGCAGAAGAGTTATAATAAAGTTGACAAAATCGCTATATGCATTTAGATTGGAGTGTGTATGGCGATTTGTTTTGTTTGGACAGAAGCTTATAAAAATTTATTTTTTAATGAATTTGCAGCTAAGTATCGCAGAGATAATATAAATTAAGCACGAAATAATAAGAGCAATTATAAACCAAAAATCATCTAAGGATATATTGATTATATGGTTTGAATTCTTAATAAAAAGTAAATAAATTACCATTCCTAAACCACCTATTGCGACTAAAGTATATTGTGCTGCATTAATCCCGATAAAGTGAAAAATGAATAGGTAAATTGCATCGTATATAAGGTTAAGCGAAATAAATGCGAATACTACTATAAAAGAGTAATTTATTCCGATTAAGGTACACATTGCAATAGAAAATCCTATTAGTAAAAACTGTATAAGGAAATTCATGACATACTTGGATGCTACTCTTTCATAGTAGTAAAGAGGCAAAGCTTTGTTAAATATCTTTGTTTCATACTCATCATCAATATAACATGCTCTTGAAAGAAATAAGTTAGCTCCGATTACAGCGCAGAAAAAGGCGAATGGGGCTTGTAAAAGCAAATGTAGATTTGAGTTAATTGCATAGATGGGTGATGCCAATGTGATTGCAATTCCCATGCAAAGCCATATAAATGAAAAAGAAATATCTTTGATTATTATAGAGATTGTTTTCATTTTATTGCTCCCGTTTGATAGTGGTGCTCTCACCTTGGAGATAGTATAAGACGCTTTCAAGTGATATAGTGCCATTTGCAGATTCAGGTATTAGTTTAGCATATTTATTGCTAACTTCACTGAGAGCTATATCTTCGGCGATTCTTCCGTCTACAATATAAACAGCTCTATCGGCTATCTTTTCTAAATCTGAGGTGATGTGTGATGAAATAATGACAGCCTTACCTTCTTTTTTGGCTTCGTTATATAGGATTTCTAGAACTTCTTTACGAATTAGTGGATCAAGTCCAGAAGTAGGTTCATCCAAAATATAAATATCAGCATTATGGGACATTGCAATAAGTAAGTTGAACTTCACGCGCATACCAGTTGAGAGTTCTCGCATTCTCTTTGTAGTATTAAGATTAAATAGTTTTATTAGTTTCGAAGCTCTTTCATTATCCCAATTACTATATATACGTGACATAAAACCCAATATTTTTTTAAGGGTGATAGTCGGATAGTAACAGATGTTTTCGCCAACAAAACCTACCTGTTCTCTAAATTTCGATATATCATTTTTCAGTACTTCTTTACCTTTCCATAGTACTGATCCCGCATCAGGTTCAACTATGTTAAGAATCGTATTAATCGTTGTAGACTTTCCTGCACCGTTTATTCCAATAAGACCAATAATATCTCCAGGCTCACATGAAAAGGAAACACTATCGAGCCTAAAATGTTTATACTCAAGCGACATATCTTTGATTTGTAACAACTTATCCATATTAACCTACCTTCTTTTTAAAATCACTTTCATAGTGATTGTAGACAGTAGCGTTGAAACTACTAGGGAAATAATAAAAACAGTAATAACTAAAGCTGGTGTAATCTCATCGTTTTGTATAACAATCTCATCAAGTTTCTTTGGCAATAGCAGTGGCAGAACTATTACCGAGCAGGAAGCCCAAATGGCAACATTCATATCCCATTTATAAAATGCAAACATATGTATACTCACTACTATAATAGATATCGATATTGGAATTAGAATACATATAGGTGGAACCGGATCATTAGCTATAAAAGATGCTAACAGACCGAGAATAGAAAATATAAGTGACGCTATTATTGCTAATATATATTTAGATATTATAATAAGGAACTGAGATACAGGAAGGCCAGATAGAAAACTTCTTGTGTTCTTATCATCTTCAATTCCAAACGAGCTTGGAGCAGCAATAATTGAAGCAGCCCCGCAGCAAAATAGGTAGTTTACAATATTATTACCACCATCACCATATTCGGAGGCATTAATAAAGATTAATGCGGTGATTACTATAAATGTTATTATAAAATTTCTTCTGTTGAATGTTATATCTTTGATAATTAATGCAAGCAGCTTTTTCATAATTTTAGGCCTTCCGTTTATATAATGTATTTAGGATGTAGATTTCATAATCATATAGCGATTGCTAGAAATATACTTTTTGCTGAATTGCTTTCTTAATTATATCATATTTCAGAATAAAGTGATATACTATGAAATACTTTGTGTTAATTCTGTTGGAACATTGTTATAATATATGAAAAGTTATGTCGGATAATAAAATTTATATTTTGTTAGAGAGGAAAGAACAATAATGAAAGCTTATCAGGATATAAACAAAGAAACAATTGACAGATGGGTTAAGGAAGGCTGGGAATGGGGGAAGCCAGTTTCACATGATGAATATATCAAAGCCAAAAAAGGAAAATGGAATGTTTTTCTTACTCCAACTGTATCGGTTCCTCATGAATGGTTTGAGGATTTACAAGGTAAGAAAATTCTGGGCTTAGCGTCAGGAGGTGGGCAACAAATGCCAATATTTAATGCGCTAGGGGCAGATTGTACGGTTATTGATTACTCTCCAAAGCAAACAGAAAATGAGTTATTAGTCGCTGAAAGAGAGGGTTATATTATCAAAGCAATTGAAGGTGATATAACAAAGAAATTGCCTTTTGATAATGAAACATTTGATATTGTCTTTCATCCAGTTTCCAACTGCTATGTTGAAGATGTGCAACATGTTTTTAATGAAGCATATAGAGTTTTAAAAAAGAATGGCATTTTGCTTGCGGGTTTAAATAATGAAATAAATTACATTGTAGATAGTGAAGAAAGAGAAATTATTTGGAGAATGCCTTTTAATCCTTTAAAAGATAAAGCTTCTCTAGAATATATGATTAAAGAAGATGCGGGAATGCAGTTTTCTCACAATATGACAGAGCAGATTGGGGGACAGTTAAAAGCGGGATTCATATTGCTTGATCTATATGAAGATACGAATGGTTCCGGCAGACTACATAATCTTAATATTAAAACATATATTGCGACTAAAGCAGTTAAATTATAGGTTTCATGTTATATTTGGACTGGTATAACTCAAACTACTTGGATTTTTGCCTATTCAAAAGTATTATACATGTAATTACCGCTATACAAAATGCAAGAATTAAAGGACAAAGATTTTCAAGACCAAAACCATTATCTAACATCAGACGGTATCCCCAATAAGCGAGGAAAACATGCTCTATTACTTTAAGAAAATCGGGTAGCAAGTTGATAGGAAACATAATCCCCGAAAGCATAATTGAGGGTAAAAACACGAGTTGCGCTATCATCGTCAACTTCGCCTGATTTTTTATAATAAGCCCAAGTATGCTTCCGATACTAAGCGATACGAGAATGTATATGGCAAGTGCAAGAAAGAAAAGCGGAAGCTCAGTTGGTAGATTTGCCTCAAATAAAATAGGGGCAAGTAGCACTATCAAAATGCATATAATCATCAAATGGACAAACGCCGAGAGGAACATGGTAACAAGTCCTAAATAAATAGGAACGCCATTTGTTTTATAAATCTTTTTTATGTCACTACCGTAAGTATCAATCAACGAAGGTGGGAAACCTAGAAATGCTCCCATTGAAACACTCATTACAATCATAGACTGTATTAGCGTGCTCTTCATTTCAGGCATAACGGAAGTGAAAATACTACCCATTAAAAGAAAGAAAATAAGAGGAACGATATAGCAAGTAACTAAGAAGGCCTTACTTCGTATATTTAATTTCCACTGTAATGCCAGGCTATATAAAAACCCGTTCATTCTGCTTCCCTCCTTGCCATTTCGATGAAATGCTGTTCAAGCGTGCCACGATCAACCTTAATATCCAATACATGGATTTTTTTCTGTTTTAGCTCGCTCAATAATGAAATCAATGCATCCTCGATATTATCGGTTTCAAAAGATTTGTCTCCTGCCTGTGTTCTTAAATGGATGAAATATTTTCTTCCAAGCGTATCTGTCAGTTCTGAAGCGGTGCCACAAAAAACGATATTTCCACCATTCAAAATGGCGATGCGATCACATAAGGATTCTACTTCAGCCATATCGTGACTTGCCAAGACGACTGTTTTTCCCTGTGATTTAAGCTTTCGGATTTGTTTGTGGAGCGATAGTCTGCCTTCAACATCAAGTCCCGCTGTCGGTTCATCGAGAAAAATAATATCAGGGTTACCGATAAGTGCAAGAGCAAGATGTAATCGTCTTTTTTGTCCTGTGGATAATTGTATGTATTGCGACTTCTCAATTTCCCTTATTCCAAGAGCGTTAAGCATGTCATAATCAATTTCTGTATTATTCCATTTTGCAAACAGCTTTACCGCTTCCATCGGTTTGATATGGGAGGGTAAAGAGGATGACTGTAGTTGAATACCCATTTTACCGTTTACCATAATTGTGCCACTATCATATTTTCTTAGACCTTCGATACATTCAAGCGTTGTTGTTTTTCCTGCTCCGTTTACACCGAGCAGAGCAAAAATTTCACCCTTTTCAATTTCAAAATCAAGACTTCTAAGAACCATCTTATTGCCATAACTTTTCTTTAATCCACGAACCCGTATTGCGTCTTTCACGGTTTCACCTCATCAAAAGGATTTGTTCCAATCCTTGAAAAATAGACTTGCAAAGCAGGAGCTAAATAGTCATTTACGATTTTCTGCTTTTCTTCCCAAGCACTTGTGGCAGTGTCAATATTTCCTACTTCCATCAATTTCGGAAGCATGCTCATGTCACCATTTGTAAACTCCATAATCAAGCTCCAGTAGTCTTGCACAACCTGTTGGCATTTTTCACTTTCAGGCAGCACGTTTTCTTTTTGAAGTTGCACGATTTCATCACTTAGGCGATTAAACCTGTCCATAAAGTCTAGTCCGCTTTTTTTGTCAAACTGACTTCGTATATGATCGAGCGTATCATCATCAAAATGCTTAATCAGTGAGTAAGAGTCATTCTTCATCTGTAGATTAACAATAATATCTGCGTACTTCTTGAAGTTGACCGTCTGTATTTGTAAAACTTCTGCTTTTAACTGTTCTATTGCTGATAGAGAAGCCTTAAGCTGTTCTATTTTCTTTCGTATATCATCTGCCTGCTCTTTAAGTGCATCTGCAACTTCTTCCGGTGTTTCCAAAGGGAACAAACGCCCTTTTATGTCCTCTAGAGAAAACCCTAGTGATTTCAAAGATATAATCTGATTTAGCATAACCAAATCTTTATCGGTATAAAGCCTGCGACCACCATCGCTTTCTGCTGATGGGGAAAGTAATCCTTCTTTATCGTAGTATTGTAGAGTACGAACGGTAACTCCCATTTTCTTTGCCACTTCCCCAACTGTCATAAAGCCTTGCGGAATAGCTCGGTATTTCGCCATAATTATGCACCTCCTAATATATAATAAATCATTACCTAGGGTAACGAACAAGATATTTTTATAAAATTATTTGGAAATATTTTTAACTATTAACCTTCTGTAGTTAAGAATATAAAAGCTGATAGGTATGTTATAATATAAAAAGAAAATAGAATTTAGATACCGCAATTTGAACGAAAGGACAAGAGAAAACTATGGAACGTGACTTCTCGCAAGATAAACTAAAGCTTGTTTTGACATATCCCCATAAGTCTAAATTTAATAATATAGGGCTTTTATCTATGGCTGCCTTATCTTTTGTTGTTCTTGGGTTACTGAAGCATCTTATCAGCCACGATACTGACCTTTCGGGTATATTTATTATCGCAATAGCGCTGATTGCTGCACCACTCGTTATATGGTTTGTGGGATATTATCTATTCATCAATGGAACGAAACTAGAGATTTATGAAAATAATATTGCTAGATACTATACATATGGAAGTAGAGGATATAGCAGGCTATTCTTTGGATTTGAGCTAGAAGATATAGAGCAAATAAAAATCAAAGGGCGTCCGTTTAATTGTCAGAAGCTATCCATAAGAATTAAAAATCCTATTTTTTATGGTATGCATGAGAAGAAAATAAAAAAGCCAAGGACTGTAAGTATCATTGCAGATAGAAAGATGACGGATATCTTTATGCAGCAAATTGAATGCAAAAATCAGCTCTAAAACTTTTTAAAGCATGATTTAAAATATCTAACTCATATCATTTAGTACGAATTTGTTCTTCTTATAGCTTATCAACCCGTCTTTCTGCATTTTGCTTAGTTCATTTGACATCGCGCTGCGGTCAACTCCAAGGTAGTCAGCTAGCTGCTGACGATCAAAAGGTATCGTAAAATGCGTGCTTCCATGGATTATAGCCTGCTCAGAAAGGTACGATAATAATCTGTCTCTAAGCCCCTTTGGAGCTGTGTGCATCATTCTACTGGATAGGTTTAGACTCTTCTGGGCAGAGATACGAAGCATATTGTGAATAAGTCTGTGGTGGAAGCTGCAGCAGTTTTGACAGGTGGAGAGAAGCTTGCTTAAATCTAGAAACATTACTTCGGAATCCTCGCTAGCAATTACATCACATATTAGCTCTTTGCTAGGAATGGCAGCATAGTTTTCCGCAAATATCTCGCCTTTCTCGACATGGCCGAAAATATGGCTACCACCCCAATAAAAATTAACGATGATATTTACGCTCCCTGAGAGAACGAGCCCTATCTCGTGTACTTTATCGCCTGCACGATAAATTACTTCACCCTTTGTATATGTCTTTTTTCTGCCATTTAAGCAGGATATTAAATGTTTAATTTCATCTTCTTGTATTCCGTTAAAGAGAGCTGTCTTTGACAGAAAAAAATAATTCATAAAATCTCCTTTTGTTGTTTTAACAACGTAATATAGGTATTACGGTAATGTAATTAGAGTGAAAAGTCAAGGCAGATGTTAGAAACAAATAATGAGAGAAGAAGTAGTAATCAAAGATATGAAACCTTATACGAATATGCTATAATACCATCAACAAATTTTGGTAGAAATTTAATTTTAAAGCCGATAAGTCGAGGAAAAATATGAAAGTCAATATGAATGTTATTGTTGGAGGAACGGATGATGTGTTAGATAATATATTATCTGCTGCAAGAACAGTAAGAAAAGAATTGAAAGCTTCTTTTGAAAGCATTGAGATAGATGCACTGCAGAAGATGGATATTTGCGTTTGTTTTAGCGGAAATGTATCGAAATATTATCCTGAGTCTGGAATTTACGAGGCAAGATATTATTCTAAAACTAAGAAATTTATTGTATATGTTCATTTCAGCTCTAATGAGTGGAATTCCAATGAGAAAGAAAACGTAAGTAAGTTTATTAAATTGTATAACGACTATCTTTTACAGCTTTCGGATATCATTAAGATGAAAATGGCAAAATCTAAGTTGGAATTTGATAACAAGTCTTATGAAGATATCGTTAAAAGAGCCTTTGAAAATTTGTACGGGAGCAAACTATAAACAGGATAATTTTTGAAACAGTAAATCAAAGCGGTTTACTGCTTTTTACCGATTCAAAAAAATAAATCAAAAAATATATGTTTTGTTGTTTTAACAACAGAAATATAGGTATCAGAGTAATATAATACAAGTGAAAAGTCAAGAAAGAACTGTTAGAAAGGGGAATGCCTATGAAGGAAGTTGTCGGAAAGGTCTTTTCAATAGCAAAGGAAAACGTCTATATCCCAGGGTGCACGGTATCAAAGTCAATCTTTGATGGAGAAAATTATATAATTTACTTCTCAATGGCACCTGAGACAGACATAAGCGCAGAGATCTTCCCATATCACAAGCTGATACTAGTCGAGGAAGGAAGCCTCGAGGTATACGGCACGGACGGATACCAAAGAGAACTCCGCGCAGGCGAAGCAGTTCTAACACAGACGGATAAACCTATTGGGATGCGTACCGAAGAGGGCGCGATATATACAGAAATATCTATTTCAAAGGAGGATAATATGAACAGTGCAATCAAAGCAGGCGAAGTTTTTAAGCTAGCCGATTTAATCCCTTACCAAGAGGGTAAAGTAATCAACATGGATATAGCTCACAACGAGAAGATGAAATTCATCATCATGTCTTTTGACAAAGGAACGGGTCTCTCAGAGCATGCAGCGCCTGGAGAAGCGCTCATCTTCGCATTAGATGGAGAAGGTGTTATTGGCTACGAGGGAACAGAGCACACAATCAAAGCGGGTGAAGAATTCCACTTTGCTAAGGGCGGAGCTCACTTTGTTAAGGCAACAGAAAAGTTCAAAATGGCACTCTTGCTAACGCTAGAGTAATCTAAGTATAAATAGAAAGTAGGGAAATCAAAATGAAATATGTTGTAAATGACAGCTGCATCGGATGCGGATTCTGTGCTGGAACATGTCCAGAAGTATTTTCAATGAACGACGAGGGTATCGCAGTAGCTATAGAGGCTGATGTACCTGATGATGCTCTAGATACTGCAGCAGAGGCAATGGACGGATGTCCTGTCGGCGCAATCGAAGAGGCATAAATCGACGGGCCGACAAATAAAAATAGAAAGAGGATGATATATGAGTATGTTTTTGGGGCCAATTCACTATTGGCTATATAACAAAATCAACAATCAGGAAAAGCTCACTGCAGCAATCGCTGCTGAGGCGTCAAAGAATGGCTGGATTTCAAGCGCTTCTGAGTACACAAAGGAGCTTCCTGCCCTAGAGTCTGTAATCGACGAAAGCAATATCCACGGATGGCTACAGTCACAGATTACAGATGCAGAGACACGCTACGCATCACTAATTGCTTTGCTAGGTGACAAATTTGATGAGGTCAAGGCGCTTGCTTTTGACTTCGGAAAGAGTAACGCAGTAGACGCAAAGGCTGATGCAGAGGGAATCTACAAGTATTTTGAGGATTTCTTTGTAAACGGAATGCCATGCGATCATGTGAACTCAGTTGTGGCTCAGGGTGAGGATTCACTGACATGGAAGATGTCTCAGGACATCCACGCGCAGTACTGGAACGGCGGAGATACATCAAAGTATTACGCAATCCGTAAGGCTGTAATGGATGGAATGCTTGAAGCTAGCGAGTACGCTTTGACGGAGGAAGAGACTTTCCAGTATACGATTGCGAGAAAGTAAGCATCCAAAAGCTATTTAAACCAAAGTATCAATACAATTCAAGAAAAGGTGAAATCTATACGAAGTGGACAGTCCAAAGGGGCTGTCCATTTTTGCTATACTATTGAAAAAGTGAAAATTTTCATATAGAATCGATGTATAGGATATTCAAAGGGGATGGGGAATCAGAATGAAACAAAAGAGAAAGTACCTTAACATGAGGTCAATATTTTACTTTTTGATAGTTTTAGCAGTAGCACTGTTTTTGATAGGGCAGATTTTGTATCAAAGGTTTTTCTGGAACCTATACGTGAATAACGCGATAGATATCGATAAGATGAATTTATATGACACAGTGACCAGCTTTATACCCTATTGCATTTCTCTTTGGGCATTGATAATAGGAGTTTTCTTTGTAAAAAAGAATAAGCTTGTCATAGCAATATGCATAGCTACAGGTATATTACATCTTGTATGGTTTTATGTAATTTGGTTCTATTCAGATAGAAGTTTATATCCTGTTTTTGACTGGCTTGTAGAGGCTTTGAGCTTTGGACTTATAAAATTACCGGGAGGATGGAGATAAATAGGTAAAATTCATTTTGATATAGAGGATTAAAATATGGCAAGTGAATCACAATCTAGCAATATAATATTGTTTCCTAAGTACGAAGAATTGAAAGCGGAGGTCGAAAAGCTTCGTGCTGATTTAGTAAAGTTATACTTTGAATATGATGAGCTTCGCTTTGTCATATGTCCCAATATAGAAATGCAATATATGCTAGCGCTTGGAGCCCTCGAATATAAGCTATATGAAACTCAGTGCAAGATGCTTAGACTTAAGAGAAAAATAGAGCTTATACAAGCAAAACTTAACCGGCAGGAGAAGCCTGATATCTCAGAAATCGAAGAGCAACTAGATGAAGAATTTGCTGAATATCAAGATCTTCTTGAAATGCAAATAGAAGCTATGAATGAAGCTTTAGATAGGAGCAAGGGTAAAATTCTATCAAGCGAGGATAGAAAGGAGCTAAAAACATTATATAGGGAAATTGTAAAAGCACTTCATCCTGATTTAAATCCCGACTTATCTAGGGCAGAAATTGACCTGTTTGCGAATGCTGTTGAGGCATATAAAAATGCGGACTTAAATGCCATTAGGATTATCGCTGAAATGTTGGATGATGGTGAGCTTCCTGATGAATCGGATAATGCGCTAGCATATTTGGTGAAAGAGCGAGAGCGTCTTCAAGCTTTGATAGATCACATTAAAGAGGAAATCTGCATTATAAAAAAATGCTTTCCGTATAATATGAGAGATATTATAAAAGATAGCGTTAAAATTGAGAAAAGGAAACAGAAGTTTAAACGCCTACAAAAACTATACGAAAACAAAATAGAATTATACAAAGCAAAAATAGCTGAAATGTTGGAGTAGAAAATGAGCAATCTTGTTAAGGTGGATGCATCAGGTTTGATGAGCCTTATGCATAATAATAAAGATATTGATATACCAAAGCCTTTTGAAAGGGAAATCTATCTCTTTGATACACATGTTGCGGGAACGATGCATGTGGAAGGAATAGAGGAAATAGAGCCAAATCTAGCTATAAATGACAAGCTTAGCTTTTACCGTGAACCCGAAAATGAATATGACAGCAAAGCTATTGTTATAAAGACAGCTGATGGCATCAAAATAGGATATGTTCCACAGATGGATAATCTCATATTTTCGAGACTGATGGATGCAGGCAAGCTTCTCTTTGCAAGAATTCAGATGAAGGAGCAAAGAGGAAAGTGGATTAAAATTCATATCAAGGTATTTTTACAAGATTAGATGTATAGGACTCGCTTATAGTAGGTAACGAATTGAGCGAGTTTTTTATGTGAAATAAAAGCATGTAATTTTAAATTACATTTCAGAAATAAGCCTTTTTATGAAATTACTAAGATATAAATTGGCATGATATTTCAGTAAAACTTATTTTTGTGAAATGTGAGTGCTATAATTAATATAGTTATTTCATTTTATTAATCGAGGTGAGAGGATTGGAAAATAGATTATGACTAAGACAGAACGGTTTTAATACCACCTATATCGCCATATTGACCACCTATCGATAATCGCTTGAAAAAGCATTTCTTTTTTCGTAAAATCAAATCAACCTAAGGGGAGGTTGAAAAATGCAAGTAGAAATCAAAATTGACAAGGACTGCAAGGAGCCGAAGCTCATCATCATAACGGATGAGATGACAGAAGAACTAGATGCAATCGTAAGGCAGGCTTCAAGCACAGGGCCAAAGCTAATAACAGGCTTTAGGGATGGCAATGCAAAAATTCTTGAGCCTAGCGAAATCTATCGCATCTATGCGGAGTCTGGCAGGGTAATAGCTGAATGCGAAGATGGAAGATATGCTTTGAGGTTAAGGCTCTACGAACTAGAAGAAATGCTAGGAAAACACTTTGCACGTATATCAAACTCAGATATTGTGAATTTGAAGAAGGTCAAAGAGTTTAATCTCAGCATTGTCGGAACGATTTGCGTCAAGCTTTCAAACGGAACAGTAACCTATGTATCAAGGCGCTTTGTTAGCAAAATCAAGCAGATTTTAGGAATTTGAGGTGGTAATGATGGATATTAATATTAAAAAAGAAGCATTTGTCCGCGGATTAGCTGGATTTCCAACAGGTATAATGATTGGCTATATACTTTCAATTGTATTTTCTCTCATGTATGCAGATGGTAGCTTTCATTTGGTTGCACCTAGTTTGATAGAGAAGATGGGAAATGAGCTGAATGCAGTTATTTTCCAAACAATCCTTTGTGGAGTTATCGGTTCTGCATTTTCTGCAGGTTCAGTAATATGGGAAATAGATTCATGGAGCATTGCAAAGCAAAGCGCGGTATACTTTCTAGTTGGCGGCCTCGCTCTGCTACCAATTGCTTATTTAACAGACTGGATGGAGCATTCAGTTAAGGGTGCAATCAGGTACTTTATCGTTTTCGTAGTTATTTTCGCTGTAATCTGGATAGTTAAATACTTAATCTTAAGATCAAAGATAAAACACCTAAATGGAGAGCTCAAAAAATAGACATCAAAAGGGAAACCGAATTTAAATGTGGCTTTATGGGAGCAGGATAGCCTGCTTCCTATTTTTTTGTTTAGGGAAAAACATATTTTGATTGTCAAATCGCAAGGGATTTGGTATCATATATATAGAACATTTGTTCGTTATAAATATCGCAGATAGACGATGTTCATAATGGTTGATATAACTGGGTTTCAGATAAGTGCCAAGGGAGGATGAGGATGAACAAGACATACATTTCTATAGACCTAAAGTCGTTCTATGCCTCCGTAGAATGTATGGAGAGAGGACTTGACCCACTCAATACTAATCTAGTAGTAGCCGATGCATCGCGCACGCAGAAGACTATATGTCTTGCAGTGTCTCCATCGCTCAAGGCCTACGGGATTCCAGGCAGAGCTAGACTTTTTGAGGTTGACCAGAAGGTCAAGGAGGCTAATGCGAGGAGACAGACGAGGGCGCCTAAGAACATTCTTGATGGCAAGTCTGTGTTCGCTACTGAGCTAAATGAGAACCCTAAGCTTGCTATTGACTATATAGCGGCTAAACCTAGAATGGCTTTGTACATGAGCAAGAGTACGCAGATTTACGATGTGTATCTTAGATATATTGCACCTGAGGATATCTATGCTTATTCAGTAGATGAGGTTTTCGTCGATGCGAGTGGATATCTTAAGACCTACGGGTTAAATGCGCATGATTTTGCAAGGCTCCTGGTTAGGGAGGTTTTTAAGGAGACAGGGATTACGGCAACTGCAGGCATAGGCCCTAATCTCTATCTGTGCAAAATAGCGATGGACATAGGGGCTAAGCATACAGAGGCAGATGCTGATGGCGTTAGAATTGCTGAACTAGATGAATACTCATATAGGAGACTTCTTTGGGATCATAGGCCTATTACGGACTTTTGGAGAGTGGGCAGAGGCTATGCCAAGAAGCTCGCTAAGAAGAGCATATTTACTATGGGTGATATTGCAAGATGCTCACTAGGTACTAGCTCTGACTACTATAATGAAGATTTGCTTTATAAGATGTTCGGTGTCAACGCTGAGTTTTTGATTGATCATGCTTGGGGCTATGAGCCGTGTACTCTAGCCGAGGTTAAGTCATATAGGCCTCAGCGTAAGAGTCTCGTTTCAGGACAGGTTTTACAGAATGCATACACCTATGATAAGACTAGAATCGTAGTTAGAGAAATGATGGAGCTTCTAGCGCTTGATTTGGTAGATAAGGGGCTTCTCACTAACCAGATAGTTTTAACCGTAGGCTATGACATAGAGAACCTATCTGACCCTGAGAGACGCAAGACTTATAAGGGTGAGATAACAGTAGACGGATATGGTAGAGAGATTCCTAAGCATGCACACGGAACTGGTAATCTTCCGTTCAGCACAGCATCTACCAAGCTCACAACAGACTGTGTGCTAGAGATTTTTGACAGGGTTGTAGATAAGGAACTTTTGACTAGGAGAATAAGCATAACAGCCAATAATCTTGTACTAGAGTCTGAGTACAAACGAGAGAGCGAAGGCGTTAGGGCAGAACCCGAGCAGCTAAGTATGTTTGATATGCTTGCAGGGGGAGGCGCTCCCCAAGAGACAGAGCCTGCGCCAAGCAAAGAGAATTCTTCATATTCGGAACTAGGAGAGGAAAAACCAAGGGATTCAGTGGTGGCTGAGTCTACCTCAGGCAGTGCAGGTAATGACAAAAGTGAAGATGCGCTAGAGAAGGAGAAGCAGGTTCAAGAGGCCATGCTCAAGATAAAGAAACGCTTTGGCAAGAACGCCATTCTAAAGGGCACCAATCTTCAGGAGGGCGCAACAGCAAAGGAACGCAACGCCCAAATCGGTGGACACAAGGCTTAGAGTAGTCTGGATTTAAGAGGATAATGAATTCATGGGTAAATACGATGATATAATAGATATGCCATACAAGAAGTCAAATAGGCATGCTCATATGTCGACGCACGATAGAGCAGCTCAGTTCGCACCATTTGCAGCTCTTACGGGTTACGGAGAGGCGGTTGAGGAGACAGCTAGATTTACTTATTCCAAAATTGAGCTTGCGGAGGATAAGATTGCCGAGATAAACGAAGTTCTCGCTGAACTAAAAAACGCCCTAGATAGGCCTTTGGATGAAGATGAGCTCCCAGAGGTGGAACTTGACTATTTCGTCCAAGACAAGCTAAAACAGGGCGGTAAATACATAAGTTATAAAGGTACTGTCGATAAAATTGATGAGCATGAGAAAAAACTCAGGCTGAGTAAAGGCGCTTGTATAAGGATAGAGGATATATTTGATATTAAGCTAGTATAATTATGTTAGCCAATATCATTTATGATAGCTCTGCCATCTTCTGGTGGGAATAGCGCGCACAGCTTGTCAATGAGTACATCCAGTTCACCTAAATTTGTGCTTTTTAGTATAATAGTTCTGCCGTCCATCGCATTTATCTTATATCCGAAGTGTTTTCCAATAATAAATAGCGAGTGAACTAGTAGAGGCTCTATATCATATATCTCTGAGAATAGCATAGGGATTTCCTGATTTTTTCTTATTATGACGATACCGTTTTCGTGTAAATCAACCTGTGCCCAGATATTTTGATCCCACGGAAGCATAACCTTCTTTATTGTATTTGATGTAAATATGCGCTTACCGAGTTCACCTGTCTCGTTAATAGCATTAGGGTCTATGTTAAACTGTATTAACTTAAGCCTGTAATGAGGTCCTCGTGGAGCGTTAAACTTCATATAGATGAAGAATAGCACAAGTGCTAAAAGTACAGCCAAAAAAATAAGTTTAGTTGTAATCATATTTTAAAATCTCCTTATGGGTAATTTTTGATGGTATATCTTTCAATATTATATCATCAAAAGCGTAAGAGTAAATCACTTTTATTTGCAAAGAGCAAGGAAATATGCTTAATTGTGCAAAAAGTGTGTAAATATAGTATATACATTTTTAGTATGATATAATATAAATACGGCATACGCCAGCGATGTAAATATTGAATTAGCTGGTACTCGAGCATCGTAACTAAACGATGGGAATTGATCTAATGGAAAGGAGCCTATAATGGAGTACATGAGATTTTTTAGAGACACGATTATGGAGAGACAGTCGTGCAGAAAGTTTTTAAGCAAGGAAGTTGAAATTGAGGAACTGGTAGAGGTTAATCGCGTATACGATAACCTAGAGAGGCTTGTTCCAGGTATTGAGACAGATATTAAGTTTACTGGTGCAGAGGCAGGTAAGAAGTTTGGAGATAGCGTAGGCTATAACGGATATTCAATAGAGGCACCTCAGTATATCATACTAATGTCAGAGGTAAAGGAACACTATTTAGAGAACATTGCATATCTTGCTCAGGCAATGACGCTTAAGCTTACAGATCTCGGAATTGCTGCATGTTGGCTTACAGTAAATGATTCAGATAGAATTAAGGCTGCAGCAGACATCGATTCCAAACTAGAGGTTGCATGCGTTATCGGAATAGGATATCGCGACAAGGATACTAAGGAGACTAGACTTGATATCGTCAGTCCATCAAATGTTACGATGACTAAGACTGAGCTAAGAGCTGCTCCAAAGATTCATCTAGGATGTATGCTATTTGATAAACAATACGGCAAGGCTTTCAATACAGATGAGCTATACACAGAGCTAGAGGATTCACTTCTTGCAATAAGCCATGCGCAGTCATTCTTCAACAGACAGCCATATAGAGTAATAGTTGGAGACAGTGAGATTTACCTAGTTGGAGTACCTGATGAGATGACATGCGAAAATGATAGACATCTGAACTACGGTATTGCAATGTTTAACTTCGTTGCAGTAATTGGTTCGCTAAGAGCAGAGGCACCTAAGTGGAGCTTTGATGCACCTACAGTTGACCTAGCGCTTCCAGAAGATGTTTATTATGTAGGAAAGTGCAGAATCTAGTGAAGATACCATTAGGAAGCTAACGATTTTTAGTATATTCGAATAGCAAGAAATTCGTAGGAGGAAGTGCAAATGAAAGTAACTTTGAAAGTAGAAGGAATGTCATGTAGCATGTGTGAGGCACATGTATGCGAAACTATCAGAAAGGCGGTTCCGGATGCGAAGAAAGTTAAGGCATCAAAGCACAAGGGAACGGCTACATTTGTAACGGACAGCAATCTGAACGAATATGAATTGGCTAAAGCTATCGATGAGACCGGTTACACATGCACAGGCATGGATGTCGAATAGACATCTAACAGTAAATATAAATACCGTTATAGATAAAGCCTACTACAGCTGAAAGGTTGCAGTAGGTTTTCTATTGAAGTATTTAAATAATTTTGATATTCTGCATACATACGTGTTATAGCTGAGGTAATATGATAATGTACTCTTTATGTCACATAGAAAGATTTATATTGACACCCTATTGAATAGGGAGTATATTAAAGGTAACAGGAGGAAGTATGACAAGGGCATTTATTCAGACAGCAGAGTTCTCCCGTAATTGGGATAGATTAGGCTTCGATGATGAAGACCTGAGATTATTAGAACTTGATATAATGAAGCACCCAGATAAATACCCGGTTATGCAGGGGACTGGTGGACTTCGTAAGGCTAGAGTGGCACTAGAAAACAAAGGTAAGAGCGGCGGAGCCAGAGTATGTTATGTTGATTTCGTTTTCGCTGAGACAGTTTATCTAATCACAGTATTCGGCAAGAAAGAAAAAGCTAATCTTTCCAAAGAAGAGCGTAACAACATCAAGAAAGTGATTGAAGCACTTAAGAAGAGTCTTGGAGGTGAATGATATGAGCAACAACAGTGTATATGAAAGCATAATGGCAGGATTAAATGAAGCATTGGCTGATGCCCAGAGCGAGAAGCCAATACTTAAGAGGCATAAGGTTACGGTAGAGCCGGTTAAAATCTTTGAAGCTGATGAAGTAAAGAAAATCAGAAATTCAACTGGAATGTCTCAGAAGATATTTGCAAGCTATATGGGGGTGTCTTATAAGACAGTTGAAGCCTGGGAAGCCGGCACAAATCATCCATCAGGAGCTGCGAGCAGACTTCTCAGTATGATTGAGAATGATAAGGAACTTATTATTAAGTTCCCGTTTGTGACAAACGCAATGGCAAAATAACGTACTTTATAGGGCAATCAAGTATAAAAACGATAATTTAGAGTCCACCAACCTCAAAGAAAAAACGGGCTGTTTTTACCAACCCGATAATTTAGAGAGTACCAACCCCAACCCAATATTTTAGAGCGCCAATATAAATATCGTTATAGATAAAACCTACTACAACCGAAAGATTGCAGTAGGTTTTTTGTTGAAGTATTTAAATAATTTTGATATTCTATATAGGAGTATTGTTAATTTAACAAGATTTATGCTATATATGTACCATTTAGATTACATAGAAAGAGATAAAATAAAATTATAAGTAAACTGAAGCAGTTTGGAGGGAAAATGACAAATAATAGAAGTTTAAGAGACAGGATTACTTTCGAAGTTTTGGACCGGAATCATATTCCTGCACATAAACAGAATAATGATCACAGGTTTTATTTTGATGACTATGATGATAATTTGTATACGAAAATGTCCAAAGCAGTATATACGGCATATAAAGATGGAAATGGTGGAGAACTAGATGGTAATCCCCCTAAAATGGCAAGCATTGCTTCTTCTTCTGCAATGACGTTTAACATTATTGGAAATGATCCGGTAGATATTCATAATGATTATAGCATTTCATCAAGTGTAAATGCTTCAACAGTAAATATTCCAAAAGGAAAATACAAAATTGAATATGAGAAAAAGCTATTCCCAATTAATAAGGGGAATAGCCCATCGCATTTAGATGCTTTTCTTTGGTGTGAGGAAAACAAAACAGGAATCTTTTGTGAAATGAAAAATTTTGAGTGGCTAAGTCCTCCAAGTTCGGCTTTATCTGAAGGATATTGTGACGAAAAGTACTATTTTAAAAATATAAATTCAAATTCAAATAATAGTAATTTACTATATGCATTTCATGTTTTTAGTAAATTAATTGATATTTTCAAAAATAAAGGTGTCCCGCCCCTTAGGAATTCTCTTAAGTCAAAATATACTGTCTACGATGCATGGCAAATGATAAAACATACACTGGCAATATATAATCAAACATCATTTTCTGTAAAGAATCATCTTGAGAAATCTAAAAATGTGGATTCGATAGCAGGCAGTTATGAAAATATAATTCTTTTAAATGTAGTTAATGACATTCCAGACTCTTGGATTTGTGATCAGAAAACTAAAGAAGAATATTTTAAAAGAAAAGTCATAGAACAAAATGAAGCTAAGGACTTTATTAAAACAATGACAGATCCAAAAAATAAACTGATTGATTTGTTTAAAAATGACTGTAAAGCTGAGTTTCAGATGGCATATGTCTCAGCAAGGGAATTCGCAGATATTATAGGAGTAACAGGTGCAAGAAGAGAATTTCTTAGGGACAGATATTTCGGCTAAGAGTAAACAGGAGTTTGATAATGGGAAATTTTGAGCCAAAGAAATTAGCCCTAATAAGAATTTGGGAAATACTAAAGGAACGTAAGATTTCTTATTGCTGTGTTAACTTCTTTGTTCTTATCATCAGACCCTGTTCCACCAGTTGCTCCTGGAGTGGATCTAACGATAACCGGCTTTGTGTCATCATTAAAGAGATAATCGTTAGTTCGCAGTTTTAAGCGGCGATTTAAGGTTAGTCTCTGAGATTTTATATCTTTCGATATCATTACCATTTTCGGTCATGATAGTATCAACAGCCTCCTTGACCTTATCCTCGGCCACTCCTAGTCCCTTAAGGAGATTTTCAATAACTTCTCTTTTCATGATGTTTTTCCTTTCTCGGTACGCTTTTATACGAGGTTGCTTCTCTTCCGTGTACATGATTACGCTCTGTACTAAGCTAATTTTTTGTATAACAAAAGACAGCTATACAGCTGCCTCAAGTATCGTTATTTGTTCACTAAAAAACACACCCTGCCTGAGTGTGTTTATATCATTGGGATAAACTCGCCTATGGTTTTAAGATACTAATTCATATAGTAAATATTGTCATATATTTCCTGGAGCTTTTTACCCTCGTCATTATAAAATTCCAATTTATCATCAAAACCTACTTCCATGATTTTTTCATTCATAGCATCCAATAAATCCGATTTTGATGCATTTTTTAGATATTCTTCACTATAATATTTATTCAAGTACCTAAAGTCCTCAGGCTTATAAATCAAAATACTTTCCATATATTTCCACCTCCTAAAATTATTTAGGGTTACACTGTATAAGTATTCTTTTATCCGGATTAATTGCTATGTTGCATTTATCACTTTTCAAAAGAATGCTGCGCTCTCTTAATTTGCTTACTTGTTCTTTTCCAACTCTTCCCGATTTCAAGCAATCAATCAAAGCCTCCATTGAAACACCAGGTCTATTATATTTCTGGTTTAATGCCGAATTCTCAATCACTCTTCCAACAAAATGAGACGCATATCCTTCTATCTGTAAACCTAACGGTGTTTGTACTCCCACTAAATTATTTTGCACTGCTCTACTATACGCATCATATACTTTATAACTCAGTAGTGGGCTTTATCTCTCCTTTGCTTACTAAAAATCTATAATCCATTAGATTCTTATAGGCAGGAGAATTATTATATTTGGCATCATAGTATTTGTCAAGCACTTTTAATTCGCTGCTTTCCGCGCCAATTGACATTAACAAATCTGTATGGTGCTTAATAGCTACATTTTTCGCCCTTTGCGCAGCACTTCTATCAAATCCCACAATCTTGTCCGAAGAATTCTTTACGGCATGAACTTGAGTTCTAGTTGTATCAATACGTCTATCAGTAGCTTTGCAGAAATGTTTCAAATCTGCTTCCTTGCGCTTTAAATTAACCGCAGAGTTTTCCATCTCATATTTTAAACTCTGCCTTAAGGTATCATCCTTTGCTTCGTTGTAAGCAGAATTTAAGCCGGCCAAGTATCTCTTTTCTGCTCGAATTGCTCGTTCATAATCTCTCTACTTCTGTCCTGCTTCGTAATTGGTGTATGTCTCTCCGCCATATTCATAGGTTTTGCAAAGGAAGATCTTGTAACAAAGTATGATCTGCCGTATCTTGAAGGCTTCTTTTGTGTAGATAGTGAGGAATATGAAAAGCAACTGACATTTGAATAAACTCATAAACTTAAAGATAAGTGCAAAATAATATTGATAAGACTAGTTTGCTCTAACAAACCACAAGGGCCACAAAATATGTGGCTCTTTTTGTGTCATGAATTCAGAGTGGCAAGGGGGTGACTGTATAGATATAAGATATTTTTATGCATTTTTTTGAAAGATTATGATAAAAATAAAACACGAACGATTTTTGTTACGTGCGCATATAATGTTATGGGAATGACCACTTTTGATGTATATGCGACTAAGTTATTAGGTAAAATTACGTCTTTGTATGTTGACGGTATTTTTAGCAGTATAGTATTGTTAACTTATCGAAGAAGATGAAAGGAAGTTGATTTATGGAAATGACAATTGAAAGACTTAAGGAGAGAGTTAAGGCTGGCAGAGGACTTGTACCTGCACATAAGGTTATCAAGGGCGGAATGCTAGTAAATGTAATGTCTGCGGAGGTTTATCCTGCTGATGTTGCTATATATAATGAAATGATTGCTGCTGTAGGAGATGTTAGCGACTACATTGGCGAGGATACAGAAATTATCGATGCTAAGGGACGCTATCTCGTTCCTGGAATGATTGACGGGCATATCCACAGCGAGTGTAGTAAGCTAAGTATCACAAGCTATGCCAAGGCAGTAGTTCCAAGGGGTACAACAAGCATGGTTTCAGGTCTTGATGAATATATATCTGTTTCAGGACTTGAGGGACTTCGTGAGATTTTTGAGGAAGTGAAGCAGAGCCCGCTTAAGGTTTTCTGGGGCGCTCCTTTTAAGACTCCATACACTATTCCTGAATCAACTGTTGCATATAACTTTACTAAGGAAACTCATGAGGAAGTTCAGAAGTGGGATGAGTGCTACGGCGTTTGGGAGACCGTTCGTGAATTTGTTCAGGAAGAGGATGAGAACACTCTAGGTGCGATTGCTACAGCATATAACAATAGGCTTCCAGTATTCGGATGCGCACCTATGGCTCGTGGAAACGATCTAAACGGATATCTTTGCGGAGGAATTAGACTTGACCACGAAAGCTATGACCACGAAGAGGTTGTAGAGAAGATGCGTAAGGGCATGCATATGCTGATTAGAGAGTCTTCAGTTACTCACTTCCTTGAGGAAAATATCAAGGCAGTTACAGAGGTTAATCCTTACTTTGCTAGAAGAGTCAGCTTCTGTACAGATGACGTTACAGCAACTGATGTTTTGGACAAGGGACATCTAGATAATGTCGTAAGACTTGCTATGAAGGCTGGAGTTGACGCGATGATAGCTATTCAGATGGCGACAATAAACAGCGCTGAAGCTTATCACATCGACCACCTTGTTGGCTCAATTTGCCCAGGAAGAATCGCAGATATTCTCTTCGTTGGATCACTAGATGACTTTGATGTAGATGAAGTAATGACAAACGGAAAGATGGTTGCTAAGGGCCATAAGCTAAGCTATGAGCTCAAGGCTCCAGAGAGAAGCTCAGTTCTAAAAGGAAAGCTTAAGTGTGATTTGACAACAAAGGCTGATTTTGAGTTCAAGGCTCCTATCGAAGAGGGCAAGGTAAAGGTGCTTTCGATGGATGTTAAGGGACCTTTTGTGAGAAAGAGAAGAGATGTAGTTCTTGAGGTTAAGGACGGAATTGTTCAGCCAGATGCAGTTCAGGATGTGGTAATGGTATCAGTTCTTGAGCGCTTTGGTAGAAATGGAAACAAGTCACTTGCATTTGCTTCAGGATGGAAGCTTAAGAAGGGTGCTATGGCATCATCTGCAGCTCCAGATGACAATAACCTAGTGGTTATGGGTGCTAGTGCAGAGGATATGTCAATTGCTGCAAACTATTTGATTGAACAGGGCGGTGGACAGGTCGTTGTTTGCGACGGAGAGATAATGGAATTCTTGCCACTTCCAGTTGGTGGAATCGTTACAGATCTTGAGCCTGAAGAGGTTGCAGCTCGTGAAAAGCTGATTGACAAGGCGGCTAGAGACCTGGGTTCTGATTTGCCAGATCCAATGATGTACATGTTCTTCCTTCCAATCACAGCGATTCCAGACTATGCGATAACTGATGCAGGTCCTGTGGATTACGTTAATCTGACAACTTTTGACCCTATTATCGAAGTAGTTAAGTAAGAAAATCAAAGTGCGAACGAAAGGCATAGAAAATGACAAAGGAAAGTCTAAAGAATTTGATAGATGTCGCAGCTGGAAGAGTTCCAGCGGATACCTTGATCAAAAATTGTAAGATAGTAAATGTTTTCTCAGGAGAGATTACTGAAGGAAGCATTGCACTGACAGATGGCATGATTGCCGGAATCGGTGATTACGAGGCAAAGAATGTCGTGGATGCTAATGGTGCCTATGCTGCACCTGGCTTAATCGATAGCCACATCCATATCGAATCTTCATATCTATCACCTGAGGAGCTTGGAAAGCTTCTCGTACCACATGGAGGAACTACGATAATTGCAGATCCTCACGAAATCGTAAATGTATGCGGGCTTACAGGTCTAAGCTATATGATTGATGCAGCAAAGAATACAAAGCTAGATGTTAAGTACATGCTTCCATCCTGCGTGCCAGCGACTGTTTTTGAGCATTCGGGAGCGGTTATCGACGCAGAAAAGATGAAAGAGTTCATAGATAACGAGGCAATTCTTGGTATCGGCGAGTTTATGGATTTCCCTGGCGTAATAGGAGCTCTTGATGGCGACCTAGATAAGCTGATGCTATCAAAGGAGACTGGAAAGCCAGTTGACGGTCACGCTCCAGGCGTTTCAGGAAAAGCGCTAAATGCTTATTCATCAACAAGAATTGTTGCCGATCACGAATGTGCTTCAATAGAGGATATGCAAAACAAGATCGCTTGCGGAATGTACGTAATGCTAAGAGAAGGCTCTGCATGCAAGGATCTTCAGAGATTGATAAAAGGGGTTACATCATATAATGCAAGGCGCTGCATCCTTTGTTCGGATGACAGACAGCCAAAGACCATCCTCAAAGAAGGACATCTCGACAATCACCTGCGCATGTGCGTAGCTGAAGGACTAGATCCAATCGAAGTTCTCAGAATGGCGACAATAAACGCTTGTGAATGCTTTGGAATCAAAGATAGAGGAGCTATAGCTCCAGGTTACAGAGCCGATATCGTTTTGTTTGACAATCTAAAGGATTTCAATGTTGGCAAGGTTTGGGTAGAGGGTGAGCTTTGCGCGGATAATGGAGAGTATTTGCCAGAGATGAAGAAGCACTCCATAGACTCTGTAAAGGGTAGCGTGCATCTAGCTGATTTCTCAAAAGAAAAGCTCAAGATGAAGCTAAAAAGCAACAAGGTTAACGTGATTGAGATACTTCCTGGAGGCGTTGTAACAAAGAAGGCTGTAGCTACTGTTGATGTTGACGAAGACGGTGATTTTATCAGAAATCCAGAGGTTGACATCGTAAAGGTAAGCGTTGCAGAAAGACACCACGCTCTTGGAAATGTGGCAAATGGCTTCCTCGCAGGATACGGAATCAAGCACGGAGCAATTGCAGTAACAATTGCTCACGATTCACACAATATAATCGCTGTTGGAGCTAGTGACGAGGATATGGAATTTGCAATCAACAAGCTCGCTGAGCAGGAGGGCGGAATCGTTCTCGTCAAGGATGGCAAGGTCATAGAGAGCATGCCGATGCCGATTGCAGGACTCATGAGTGATCAAAGCGGTGAGTGGGTTGACGAAAAGCTTTCAGCTATACATAAGCTAGCTCACGAGGAACTAGGTGTAAACGAAACAGTTGAGCCAGTCATGACCCTGACATTTATGTCACTTGCAGTAATTCCAGAGATAAAGCTCACAGATATGGGACTTTTTGACGTAACAAAGTTCGAATTTATAGAGCTAGAAGCGGAATAATCAAAATCAGAAGCCCAGAGCTTCACAAATAATCAGCATCGCAAAGCGCGATTAGCACATTGTCATAATGGAGAGAAAAATGAACGACAAGAAAACTTTAGTACCTTGGTTTAGAAGAGGAGATATCGGTGGAATCACCTATCTCGTAACAAACAACATTGTTAATTATCTTATTGTAATTGCAACACTTTCAGGTGTTCTTAACTGGCCTGACAAAATTGTCTTTGGTGCAGTAATTCCGGGAATGTCCGTAGGACTTATGCTCGGATGCATCTACTATGCTTTCATGGGACGCAGACTATCAAAAAAGGAAGGCAGAGCTGATGTAACGGCGCTTCCTTCAGGAGTATCCACTCCTGCCATGTTCGTATTCCTATACGGTGTAATCATGCCGCTTCACTTTGGACTAGGAAAGCCTGAGCTTGCTTGGTCAGCTGGTGTTGCTGCATGCTTCATCGGTGGATTTGTTGAATTCTGTGGAGGAATCATAGGTCCTTGGCTTAAGAAGAGAATTCCAAGAGCTGCGCTTCTTGGAACAGTTGCTGGAATCGGATTTATCTGGATGGCAACTCAGGGTGTATTCGATATTCTCGGAGATCCGATGATTGGACTTCCAGTTCTATTTGTAGCAATCCTAGGTCTATTCGGTGGATACATGTTCCCAAAGCAGATTCCACCTCTAGTTATCGCTATCGTGGGCGGAATAGTTTATGCGCTATGTCTTGGCCGTATTCAGCCTGACTTCAGCGGTATCGGATTCTACATCCCAAATCCAGTAAACAGCATTGAGCATCTTATCGATGGATTTGCTATAGTTGCTCCATACCTAACGATTATCATACCAGTTGAAATTTATAACTTCATTGAAACTCTTGATAATGTAGAGGCATCAAATGCTGCAGGCGACAACTACAATGTCCGTGAAGCTCAGTTTGCAGACGGAATTTGTACAATGATTTCAGCACTTTGTGGCGGTGTGATTCCTAATACTGTATGGCTTGGTCATGCGGGTCTTAAGAAGTCAGAGGCTGGTGTTGGTTACTCTCTGATTTCAGGAATAGTGCTTGGTCTTTCAGGTATATTTGGACTATTCACCTTCCTAAACAGCGTTGTGCCACCGGCAGTTTGTGCAATCACCTTCCTATGGTGTGCAGTTGTAATGGTAGCTCAAGCATTTAAGGATAACGATAGAAAGCACTATGCGGCAATTGCAGTCGCAATGGTTCCTCCGGTAGCTGATTATCTTTACACTCAGGTCACAGGTGCGCTAAGCCTTGCGAATTTACAGACTGCAGTTCAAAGCTCAGGACTAAGCGAGTATGCAGCTGATGTTACACAAATGATAAAGGATGCTGGCGTAATGTGGAACGGTGTTCCAGCAACAAAGTCAGGTGCCATAATAATTGGTATCTTGCTTGGAACCATGGTTACCTTCGTCATAGATAAGAGACTTGATAAGGTTGGAATAACAGCGCTAGTAGGATACGTGCTATCATGCTTTGGTTTCATCCACAGCGCATCACTCGGATTCTATCCACTTTCATCCTTCGGTATAGGATACCTAATTATAGCAGTGCTATCATTTGTCTTCCACGCAGGAAGAAACACATGGTTCAAGGGACCTGACGACTTCGATTATGTATAAGTTAAAGATTGGAAATCAAAATGCCTGAAGCTGTAAAAAAGGATGGCGAATGTGCTTTAACGCAAATAGCATTGACAGAATTTGATAGTGACAGAAGCGCAGTAATAATGCCAAGACACGAGGGGCTCGACATCAAGCTTCCTGAGAAACTCGTATATGTCTTTCTCGATGAATGCATAGATAGATATGCGGAGAAGATAGGGGTAAAGTGCATTGCAAGGTATGATTCGCTAACAAAGAAATATCCCGTATACGTCACTGAGGTTAGGGGCGAGAAAATTGCTTTCTGCCAAGCTCCGGTCGGTGCTCCTGCAGCGACAATGGTCATGGACTGGCTCATAGGCTACGGATGCAAAACAATACTGGCATCAGGCTGTTGCGGTGCTCTTGAAGACATAGATGAGAATGTATTTCTGGTTCCATCAAAGGCTTTGAGAGACGAGGGAACTTCATTTCACTACGCTGCTCCATCTCGTTTTATAGAGTTAGATGAGAAAATGAGAAACCTCATTAAAGAGGGTATGAAAAGGCGAAATATAAACTATCGCGAGTGTATCACTTGGAGTACGGACGCATTCTTTCGAGAAACACCTGCAAAGATTGAGGCGAGAAAAGCTGAGGGATGCACTGTGGTAGATATGGAATGTTCCGCTCTTGCCGCATGTGCAAAGTTCAGAGATGCAGATTATGGTCAGATAATATTTACGGCTGACTCACTTGCGAATCTGGATAACTACGATGTGCGCGGCTGGGGAAAGGACTCTTTTGTAAAGGCGCTTGAGCTTTGTCTTGATTTGATAAGAGATTTTTAGGCTCATAAGAATATTAAATTTTACTAAGGAAAATCTATAGTATAATCTGAATCCGTGGCTTGTCTGCGGATTTTTTAATAATTTTAGAATATGTATTGACTATGACATTATGTAATAGTTTATAATTCTCATTGTTTGGGGGTGTTTAAATGTATTTGATCAAAAAAGTCAGTGAAATTAGTGGTGTATCGGTGCGCACTTTACATCATTATGATAAGATCGGTTTGCTGTCTCCTCAAAAACAAGAAAATGGGTATAGATACTATTCTGAAGAGGATATGTCGTTGTTACAAATGATATTGTTTTATAAATATCTGGGATTTCCTCTTAAAACGATAAAGGAATTGTTAAAACAGGAAGACGGCGAAATATTAAATCATCTAAGAATACAGCTGAGTTTAATGAGAAAAGAAAAACAAAAGATTCTAACCTTGATAGACACTTTAGAGAAGACAATTGAATCGCAAGAAAGGAGAGTTACTATGTTAACAAAAGAAAAATTTAATGGGTTCACATACCAAGATAATCAAAAATACAAGCAAGCTGCAATAGATATGTACGGGAAAGAAGTTATTGAAGAATCCATTGAAAAACAAAAGGGAAAGGAACAAGAATTGACTGATGGATTTAACGAGATATTCTTTTCTTTTTCTAGGAATATATCTAAAGGGCTCAAGGCTACATCTATAGAAAATGTAGTCTTAGCAGAGAAACTTCATAAGCATCTTTGTAAATACTGTTTTGATTGTCAAATAGGTGTATTTTCAAGCATTGGTTATGGATATGTTAAAAATATAGAATTTAAAACTAACTTAAATAAATTTGGAGAAGGAACAGCACAGTACGTATGTGATGCTATTCAGCAATATGTAAAGGAAAAAGAAGATAGAGACTAAGTTAGAGGCAAACGGCAATATATTTTTATCTATTTTGATACATAAAGTCAGATTTCCGTTTGCCTATTTTTAATTACAATTTAGTTGTTAACTTTGACTTAAATATGAAGGTATTCGTCGTTACATGCTTACATGTTAATAAACAGTATTTCGATTTATATCAAACCCATCATATGCTGCAAAACGATGCTCACAGCTGTGATTGCACACCAGCAGCAGGCGCCTAGAATCAAAGGTTTTCCGCCGGTCTTTACAAGCTTAACGATATCACTGTTTAACCCGATAGCTGCCATCGCCATGACGATGAAAAATTTGCTCAGGGTTTTAAGCGGTGCGAAGAAATCTGTACTTACGCCTAGATTTACAGCGATTGTGGTCACGATTGATGCGAGCACGAAGTAAAGTATGAACATAGGAAAGGCACGCTTTATGCTAAAACTTGATTGTTTCTGCGAGCTATCAGTGCCTGCCTGCTCCTTCTTTGCTCTATAGATTGCCAAAACTAAGGTGATAGGGATTATGGCTAATGTTCTAGTCAGTTTAACCGTTACCGCCTTATCGAGAGTTTGGGTTCCTAGATTCCACATGCTGTCCCAGGTTGCAGCTGCTGCAGTTACTGAAGATGTGTCATTTACTGCTGTTCCCGCAAAGATTCCAAATGCGTCGCCTGACAAGGTATCAAAACCGATTGCCTTGCCCAAAATAGGGAATATTATCGCAGCTAGTACATTGAAGAAGAAAATTACCGAAATTGACTGTGCGACCTCCTCATCGTTTGCATCTATTACTGGTGCTGTTGCTGCGATGGCTGAGCCTCCACAAATTGATGAGCCAACGCCTATTAAAACAGAGGTATTCTTGTGTATGGACAGAGCTTTGTGAAGAGCAAAGGCCGTTATCAGCGATGTTGCTATTGTACAGATTATAATTGGAAGCGACTGCTTTCCTGTTTGCATTATAACGTTTAGATTGAGTCCGAATCCGAGTAAAACAACCGCTAGCTGAAGTACAAACTTTGATGTAAACTTAATCCCTGGGGTAGCCTTGCCCTTTCCCTTCCAAAATGTGGCTATAACCATGCCAATCAAAATAGAAAAGATGGCTCCGCCGACTACGGGAACGAATTTACCGAGCAGGTACGACGGAATTGCTATGGCTAGGCAGACTAAGATGCCTGGCAATTTCTTATGTAATGATTCCATATTTCCTCCGAATCTTTAAAAACAAAATGCAATTCCATTTTATATTAGTGGAATCAAAAAGTAAAATGTGGGGATAATTTTTGTACATGAAATCTTGAACTTAA
Organism: uncultured Clostridia bacterium; assembly: GCA_938049335.1. Lineage (GTDB taxonomy): Bacteria > Bacillota > Clostridia > Peptostreptococcales > Anaerovoracaceae > Eubacterium_B. The sequence continues at coordinate 113,007 of CALIYX010000015.1, forward strand.
AATCATGATGATTCTTTATAAAATCTCATATGACTTTCGATTGGGTGCCCGGGCGTAAACAATGAAAAATGCAGATGTCGGCGAGTTTGTTTTGACGAACCGAAGGCAACTCATAAAAATATCAATTTGACAATTTCGGTTCACAGAGGTTATAATACTAATGTTTGTTTTAACCTTTTTGGTGTATAATGACAAAGATATTATCTTATGATAAGATGATTTTACAGATATTATGAAGAGGAAAGTTTAGTAAATTTTACGAAAGACGAAAGATGATATACCCATATAAGACAAGAAAGGGCGGAGCAACGATAACTGTATTCACGCCTTACGACTGTGGAAATCATTGCCCATTTTGTATTAACAAAGGAGAATATGCAGATACTACAGGCTTTGATGTAAATAAAATAGTAGAATCACTCAAGCTGATGAACGAAATCACCCCAGAATGCGACATCGTATTTACAGGAGGGGAGCCTTTCGCTGACAGAGAGGCGCTTCAGACATTGCTCGATGCGGTTCCTAATACACATAGAGTATTCATAAACAGCACCCTGCCGGTTTTCGAGGGTCAGACTGAAGAGGACATAATTGCTTTCACTGAACATAACAAGGATAAGATTACTTGTATTAACGTTTCAAGACATTTGAGACACTATGTTACTGAGTCGAGCGACGAGCTTCTTTCTAAGCTTGCAGTCCCAACAAGGGTAAACTGCGTACTCTACGATGATTATCCAGCTGACAAGCTCGAGGACTATGTAGAGCGCTGGCTAAAGTACGGCATACCTGTCCAGTTCCGTTATGACTATACTGAGACAACGCTAGACAATCTCTACGATACGGAGAGCGATCCAATCATCGCTGACCTTGAGAAGTTCTCGGAGTACAAGGGGCTAGACGGATGCAGAATGCGCTGCGGATTCCACTATGAGTACAAGGGCCTTGAGCTCACATACCATAAGACGCTTCCATATAGCACAATCCTTGAGAAGGACGAGGAGGATGGCAAAACATACGCTATACTCTACGATTTGGTCATCAAGCAGAACGGTGATATCCACTCGGATTGGGACGATAGAGTCATGGATTACAACCTTGATATTGAGGCATACAGAAATGTTAAGTATGAGCCATACGATATGCGCGTAATCGAAGGCGACATCACGCTATAGAAATAGTAAGAAACCCCTTATCGGAATGATATGTACCCTCTTTACTGGACAACCAGTAAGGAGGGTATTTTTATGCGTTAC
>CALIYX010000016.1 GCA_938049335.1 uncultured Clostridia bacterium
CAGAACGTCGTGAGACAGTTCGGTCCCTATCCGCTGTGGGCGTTGGAAATTTGAGTGGAGCTGTCCTTAGTACGAGAGGACCGGGATGGACATACCTCTGGTGCACCAGTTGTTCTGCCAAGGGCATAGCTGGGTAGCCACGTATGGACGGGATAAGCGCTGAAAGCATCTAAGTGCGAAGCCCCCCACAAGAATAGATTTCCTCCTTTTAGGTAAGACCCGTGGGAGACTACCACGTGATAGGTCAGAGGTGTAAGTGCAGTAATGTATTAAGCTGACTGATACTAATAGGTCGAACACTTGACCAGTGGTTTCAAAGGAAAAGAAATGCTAGTGAAAAGCGTTATTTAGTAAGGTTTAATCCGGTGATTATAGCGAAGAGGTCACACCTGTTCCCATCTCGAACACAGTAGTTAAGCTCTTCAGCGCCGACAATACCTGGTGGGCGACTGCCCGGGAAGATAGGACGTTGCCGGTTGACTATGGCAGACTGTAAAAGCAGTCTGCCTGTCTTTATGGCTCCATGGTCAAGCGGTCAAGACACCGCCCTTTCACGGCGGTAACACGAGTTCGATTCTCGTTGGAGTCACCATTATATGCGCGATTGGCGGAATTGGCAGACGCACTAGATTTAGGTTCTAGCGGGAGACCGTAGGGGTTCAAGTCCCTTATCGCGCACCACTAAAGGCTACATAAGTAGCCTTTTTTTTATTACTTTTACTAATGTTATTGTCTGAAGTTTGTTAAATTTTTAATGTATACAAAATATCTTGAATATTGTTATTGAATATTCATGATTTAAATAGTATAATCCTCTTAGAAGTGTTAGAAAATTTGCTTAAGTTAAAATTGCAATTATTTACGTTATCAGTTATGGAGGTACAGTATGATTGACAGAATTGATGCACTTAATACTTTCGTCAATAACATTGTCTGGGGTGTTCCAGCTATTATTTGTGTACTAGGCGTAGGTATATTCCTTACTTTCAGAACACAGCTTGTTCAGTTTAGAAAGCTAGGATATGCGCTCAAGATTGCCCTTGGAAAGTTATTTACAAAAACAGAATCAGCAGAAGGCGCAACAACTCCATTTCAGTCTCTAACCACTGCTCTTGCAGCTACTGTAGGAACAGGTAATATCGCCGGTGTTGCTGGTGCTATTGCGATCGGTGGACCTGGTGCAGTATTTTGGATGTGGATTGCAGCTATCTTAGGAATGTGTACTAAGTTTGCTGAAGTAACTCTGGCAGTTAACTTCAGAGAAAGAAATGCGCATGGTGACTGGGTTGGTGGACCAATGTATTATATTAAAAATGGTCTATCAAAGAAATGGCTCTGGCTAAGCTATGCATATGCCTGTCTTGGCGTTCTAACTGTATTTGGTACAGGTAATGCTACACAGGTTAATACAATAACTACAGCAATTGATACAGCACTTCTAAACTTCAATATTGTCCCAGCAGGATCAATTAAGACTGTTAATCTAGTTATAGGAATTATAATTACTATTCTTATTTTGATAATCTTACTTGGTGGTATCAAGAGAATTGGTGCCGTAACAGAGAAGCTAGTTCCTTTCATGGCAGGTATCTACATTCTTTTAGGAATAGGCGTTGTTGTTATCAACATCAAGACTATCCCACACGTATTCCAGATGATATTTGAAGGAGCGTTCAGCCCATCAGCTGCAACAGGTGGTGTGGTAGGATCAATGTTCCTCTGCATGAAGAAGGGTGTTTCAAGAGGTATATTCTCAAATGAAGCTGGTCTTGGTACAGGATCAATTTCACACGCATCAGCTGATACTGATGAACCTGTAAGACAGGGTCTATATGGTGTTTTCGAAGTATTTATCGACACTATTGTTATCTGCACACTTACAGCTCTTGTTATCCTTTGTGGAGTTGAAAGCATTAACTTTGGACAGAATGCAGGTGCTGATTTAACAATCGCTGGATTTATTAACACATACGGTGGTTGGGTATCAATTTTCACAGCAGTAGCTCTTGTATGCTTTGCATTCTCAACTGTACTTGGCTGGGGACTATATGGTTCAAGATGTATAGAATATCTCTTTGGAAGCCACATTCTAAAGCCTTTCACAGTAGTATATGCGTTAGTAGCTATTCTAGGTGCAACACTTGATTTAGGACTAATTTGGGGCGTTGCTGATACATTCAACGGACTCATGTTAATTCCTAACTTGATTGGTGTATTCCTACTAAGCGGAACATTTGTAAAGCTAGTAAAGGATTATTTCCACAGATACCCTAAATATGACAAGAATAAAATGTAGTTTCATAAATATTACTCTCGTTGTAAAAAAAGCCCCCTTATAGGGGGCTTTTTATTTGATAAATTGTTATTAAAGTGCTATACTTACGATGTAATGTTAGTTCAAACTAACATAAGTGGAGGTAAAATGCATAACAATATAGAAATACTTAAGATGCGCATTTTAACGTGCTTTATTAAAATGTCTAAGTCTAATTGCAATGTTACAGGCTTAGCTAAATCATTATCTGAAGAAAAATATGCAGTAAGCAGGGCAATGAAATCGCTTGAAAGTAGTGGACTTTTAGATAGAAGTGATAATAGGTGTCCAGTTTTGACGGAGAAAGGGCAAAAGCTTGCATATGAATACGCAGATAAGATAGATATCGTAGCAAATCATCTGCTAGGGGAAGGCGTGAATCCGGCTGCAGCAAAGCAAGATGCTTTTTTATTGTCTATGTACTGCACGAATGAGACGCTTTCTGTAATTAAAGAGATTGAAGATAAGATGAGGATCAAACAGGTAACGGATTCTTACACTAATTTTACTGGGAAAAAGCTCTGTCATAAACTTGGAGATGGTACATTTGAGCTTCAATTTGTGATGTACAAAAACTCGGTGAAAAATAACACGAATATATCTATGGCCAATGAGGGATTTTACCATCCTTGTACACTCACTGTTGAAAAGGGTGAGGGACTCATAAGTTTAAAGGCTAAGAATATAAGTAGGAAATCAAGGCTCACTGGTAAGAAAATGAACGGTAAGGTGAGCGTGTTTAGGTATTTTGATGGAACTAGCTTTGTTGAAGCTGAAAGACAAGGCAATATAGTTACTTTTCCTATTGAGGCAATGAATTTTATAACTATGGGTGAGAGTAGGGACAGGATACTTCACGGAAGTCTTCCAGTAAGGCTTGGTTGCAGTGTGGGATGCATGCATATGCCTGAGAGTCCAGCGATTTTTACACTTATAGTGTAGTTTTATCAAAATTTTGTAGCAGTATTGCAACATATTTATTTGTTGGAAAAAGCATACTTTGATGGAATGCTTGGGTATATTTTGTAGCAAGCGTGCAACAAAATTAGACTTTATTTTGTTAAATTAGAAATGTAGAATTTAATTGTAAGGGGGAGAGGAGCATTTTAGCTCTTTATTTTAACCCAGTATGTTAGTCTAAACTAATGCAAGTTAGCTACAAATAAATGAGGAGGAGCTTATATGAAGAAAAGCAAAATTGCAAAGGTTTTAGCAGTTTCATTATCATTTACAACTGTATTATCTATGTTTCCTAGTTTTGCGTTTGCAAACGGAGACTCTAATACAAAGACAATATATGGAACTAAAGCCGTGGTAGAGGATGACGGAACCTACCGAGATTACAATACTCACATCAGAGTAAAAATCGATCAAAATGGCACTATAATATCTGTTGAAGATATTGATACTGCTTCAAACATCGATAGATTTGCACCTGAGAGCAAAGAGTATTGGCAGAAATTTGTAAATGGCAAGGGTTTTGAACTTTTCAAGGGCAAGACAAAGGAAACTCTTAATGATGTTGATGTAAATGCAATTTCACAGGCGACAACAAGTACAAAGAGTGTAAGAGACACTATAATGTACGCTTTTGAAGTTGATGAAGAGAAGAATGAGCTTCTTGCTGAGGTTGATGAGTACGGTCCAGCTAGCAAATACATTGCAAAGGATAGAGCTGAAGCTGAGAAACTTATCAAAGAAGTCAAAGAAAAGATTAACTCAGAGGAGCTTGCATCAAATGCAAGAAGACATTTCTTGAACTTCAAGAACAAGATTACAAAGCTAAAAACCTCTGATCAGGTTACAGAAGAGGAAAACAGCAAGAGTGCTGGCGATAGAACAAAGGATGCTATTGAGAATCTTGGAACCATCACTGCTGACAAGAAGGAGGCAGTTGAGCAGGCAAGACAGATGTATAATGCTCTTGATCGCAAGGGTAAGAAGACAGTAACTGCTGCAGTATACCAGAAGCTAGTTAAGGCTGAAGATGAAATTTTCGATCTAGTATATAAGAACAACCATAAGAAACTTTCAGGATCATATCCTATTGATAACTACGGATATGATGTTAGCCTAACAGTATATCTAAGCGGTGATAAGATTGTAAAGATAGAAGACAATGGAACCGTAAAAAACATTAAAGCTAATGAGAATCTCGCATCAAGAAACATGTTTTACTGGGAGGATACATTCATTCCAAATGGAGGACTCTACAACTATATAGGTAAAACTACTTCAAACTATCAGAATGTAGATGCTATCTCAAATGCAACATACACAAGTGACGCAGCAAAGGGTGCAATTGGCGAGGCTCTTAAGAAGGCTGATGAAAACAATCTCATAGAGCAGATTAAAACTGATGTAATCAAGCTTGAAGAAAAGCTTGATAAAAATTCTGGTGTTGCGCTAGATAAATTGGAGAAGGACTTTGAAAGCCTAAGCCCAGAATCAAAGACTAAGCTAAATAATGCTGGATACGGTGCTAGAATAAAGGCTCTAAGAGCAAAATTTGCTGCTTTATCATTACAGCCAGTAGAAGATGAAAAGGATGATCCTGCTGCAAAGCACTATACAAGAGAAGGTTCACTCCTATATCCAAATGGAACATCTTCGATGGTATTTACAAAGGCTTTCAATCCTGAAGTAAAGATTGCTGAAAAAGATGGTAAGACAACATATACGGTTTCCTTTAAGGAAAGTGGCATGATGGGAGTTACCGAAAAGCTTCAGAAGCTTACAGTAGACGGCAAGGATTACACTGCAAAAGAAGGCAAGGATCCATATGTATCAGTTTTCAAATTCACAAGAGATGCTGTAGATGAAGAAAAAATCCCTGTAACAGTTTACTCAAATATGATGAAAACCTCATATGATATGAATATTGTTCTTAAGCCTGGTAAGACAGAGGCTAAGGCTCCTGAAACTGAAAAGCCAGATCCAGGTAAGGAAAATCCTGGCACAGAAAAACCAAATCCTGGCAAGAATGATAATACAGACAATACAGTTGCTAGGAAGTATACAAGATTAGCTGATCTTCTATATCCAAACGGTGGAACTTCAATGGTATTCTCTAATGCTTTTAATCCTGTAGTAAAATTTGTTGAAAAGGACGGCAAAGCAACATATACTGTTTCCTTCAAGGAAGGCGGTATGATGGGAATGACAGAAAAAATCAATAAGATGTCAGTAGATGGTAAGGTCTATACTGCAACTGAAGGCAAGGAACCATATATTTCAGTATTTGAGTTTACAAGAGATACTGTAAATGAAGATAAGATTCCTGTAAAGGTTTACTCAAGTATGATGGGTAGATTCTATGATATGAAAATAGTTTTCGTAGATGAGAAAACTGAAGTCAAGGATGAGGAAAAGCCAGATCCAGGCAAGGAAAATCCTGGTACAGAAAAGCCAGATCCAGGCAAGGAAAATCCTGGCACAGAAAAGCCAGATCCAGGCAAAGAAAATCCTGGTACAGAGAAACCAGATCTAGGCAAGGAAAACCCTGGTACAGAAAAGCCAGATCCTGGTAAGGAAAACCCTGGCACAGAAAAGCCGGATCCTGGCAAGGAAAATCCTAATACAGGAAATCAAGATGCAAAGAAGCACTACACAGTTAAGGGTAGCAAGTTCTTAAAGCCAAACGGTTCAGACATGAAGCTTATGACAGAAGCTTTCAATCCTGATGTTAAGCTTGTTGAAGAAAATGGAAAGGCAACATATACAATTTCATTTAAGAAGACCGGAATGATGGGAATCACCGCAGAGCTTAAGAAAATTAGTGTAGATGGTAAAGAAATCAGTGCAACTAAAGGTGAGGGTGAATATGTTTCAGCTTTCACATTCACAAGAGATAGCTTAAACGAGAAGGAAATACCAGTAAAGATTTATATAGATGTAATGAATACGTGGATTGATGGTAAGATAGTTCTTTCAGATAACAAAGTTGAGGCTCAGCCTTCTGAGAATGAAAATGCTAACAAGCCAGAACCTGCAAACCCATCAAATCCTTCTAACCCTTCAAATCCGTCAGAGAATAATGGTGCACAGGCAGGACCAAGCATCAAATCTGGACTAAATCAGACATGGATAAGAGGAAGCCAGCATGGAATAGTAATCGTTTCAGATGCCGATATAAGCACATTTGTAAAGGTGCTTGTTGATGGCAAGGAGCTTGTAAAGGATAAGGATTACCAGGTTGTTTCAGGAAGTACAAAGGTTACACTGCTTCCTACAGCACTAAATAGACTTTCAACTGGATCTCATAATGTGGAAATCGTTTCAACTAATGGAACGGCAGCAGCTAGACTTACAATCGCAGATGGATTTGGCACTGGAGCTCAGCGTCCAAATACAGGCGATGCGAACACTGAGATGCCAATTGCTTTAGCAGGACTTATCGGAAGTGCTTTCATAGCTTTGATGCTTAAGAAGAAATTCGAGAAGTAATTTTCGAAATAGCTATGTATAACAGACGGCAGGATCGTTGCAGAAGCAATGACCTGCTGTTTGTCATTAAGAATTAAATAAGTTTGGAGGAAAGATGTTAAGATCTAAGAATTTAAGACGCACTTTGATATGCCTCATATCGATGTTTATGGTGATGGCCTTAAGCCTTTCATTTAGCTTTGCAGAGAGTGCAGGAACCTATACAACAAGTGTTAGTCCACAGTATCGAAACCCGCTTACAGGCGCAATTGAGGACTCTGGTGGCGATAGTAAAGAAGACCTGGGACAGAGCATGGCTCAGAGTACTGTTTCTAGCGTTGGGCTCGTTGAGATTGATGCTTCAGGCAATGTATATGCGACATATAGAATAAACAATGCTAGTGCTATGTCTAGCATAAGCTTTAGTACATCTGCAGGTGGTGTATTTTATGGAGTAAGTGCTGTAAATACAAACACAGTCGGAAATTCTGCAGACTATAGAATCAAGGTTCCATATGCGGGAGCACCGGTAAAATGTGCAATATATATAGCACCTATGGGAAGAGAAGTCATATTCTTTATGACATCTGCTGGTCTTACACCTGGGCAGGGAGATTTTGTTAGCACAATAGATACCTCTGTGCAGGCACAGTCATCTCAGGGAAGTGACAGCTCAAAGTCTGAAGAAGCTAAGAAGGCTGAAGATAAAAAGGCTGAAGAGGCTAAGAAGACTGACGAGAGTAAAAAGGACAGCACAAAGAAGAATAGCAAGAAGGCAAAAACATCTGATTCTAAAGATAAGAAGGATGCGAAGGCAAAGGATTCAAGCAAAACTCAAAGCAAAAGATATGTTGTTTATGGTGCCCTTGTAGTTGTGATTATTCTTGCAGCAGTAGGGATGTTTGGATATAAGAAATTCATAAAGAAATAGTGGAGTAGAGTAATGCATAAGAGAATATTTGCTTTAATATTTACACTGATTATTGCTTTTTCCCTTTGTTCATGTGTTGATCAGCATGCAGGTAAAAAGAAAGACAGTGGAGAAAATAAGAAAGTAATAGCTACGTCGCCGGCAACTGTGGAGATATGTAACAAACTTGATATAAAGCTTATTGCTGTTCCAGAGTCTGATTTTACTATTGCAGATAAATATAAGGATCTACCAAGGATTGGAAGTCCTATGTCACCTGACATAGAGAAGATTAAATCTCTAAGTCCAGACTATGTTCTTTCTCCAATAAGCCTTAAAAACGAGCTTGAAAAGAAGTACAAGAATGCAGAGCTCAACTATGAGTTTATAAATTTAAGCAGTGTAGATGGCATGTTTGATTCTATCAAAAAACTTGGAGATGAATTTGGTAAGGAGAAGGAAGCAAAGGCTTTAATAGATGAGCATAAGCAGTACATGAAGAAGTTTAACAGTAGTGTGGAGGGAAAGAAACATCCGAAGGTTCTTGTTTTGATGGGACTACCTGGTTCGTATGTAATTGCGACAAACAAGAGCTATGTAGGAAGCCTCGTAGAGCTCGCTGGTGGAGAAAATGTTTACACTGATGATTCTAAGGAGTTTTTAACGGTTAATACTGAAGATATGAAGGCTAAGAATCCAGATATAATTCTCAGAGCTTCTCATGCGATGCCTGATGATGTAAAGAACATGTTTGCTAAGGAATTCGCGGAAAATGATATCTGGAAGCATTTTGATGCTGTGCAAAACGGTAAGGTATATGACCTTGACAATACGCTATTTAATATGAGTGCAAATTTCAACTATAGGGATGCTTTAGAGGAGCTTAAGAAGCTGCTTTATGAGTAGGCGATAGGAAGTAGGAGACCTGATGGTAATTAGCAGAACAAGAAAGCTTTTAGCCTTTGTAATTACAGCACTAGCACTTTTATGCATATTCTACTGGGCTGTAAATACGGGAAGCCTTAGAGTAGGCTTTAGGGCATTAATGCGAGGACTCTTTGTTGCATACAATGAGAATGTAGCAACCATATATGATCTTAGATTTCCAAGGATACTCATTGCAATGGTAGGTGGGGCAGCTGTTGCTGTTTCAGGCGTGATGCTTCAGGCAGTTATGAAGAATCCATTAGCAGATCCAGGAATACTTGGAATTAGTTCAGGTGCAAGCTTTGTTGCTGTGGTAATAACTGCATTCTTTCCACAGCTATACTTCTTTATTCCAGGTCTAGCTTTTTGTGGTGGAGTGTTTGCCTGCATTTTGATATATATGCTATCGTGGGCAGGAAATGACCTTTCACCTCTAAGACTTATCCTTGTTGGAATAGCTATAAATGCTATGTTTATGGGCATGATAAGTGCAATAAATTCTATGACTGGTGGAAGTTATTCTTCAACAGCTAGCCTTGCTACTGCAAATATAAGCATGAAGACATGGACAGATTTTAGAACGCTAGTAATCTATGCAGTGCCTGGGCTTATCATAGCGCTTATATTTTCAAAGCCGTGCAATCTTCTTGGACTTGATGATAAAACAGTAAGGTCACTAGGTATTAATGTAGGCAGGATGAGAATAGGAATTTCTGCTATAGCAGTTTTGCTTGTTTCAATAAGTACGGCAATCATGGGGCCTATTAGCTTTTTGGGATTAATAGTTCCTCACATAGCAAGGCTTCTTGTTGGTGGAGATCACAAGGTCTTGATACCGTATAGTGCTATACTAGGTGCATTTTGTCTGCTTCTTGCAGATACGCTCGGAAGGGCTTTGGTACCACCATATGAAATAAGTCCTGGCATAATAATGTCAGTTGTTGGCGGACCATTCTTTATTATCTTACTGAGGAGGACAGGAAAAACATATGGCAGATAATCTATTTGAGATAAAGAACCTGTCTTTCAGCTATGATAAGGACAAGGTTATAGACGATCTATCTTTGACGATTAAGCCGGGTGGAGTAACAACGATAATTGGGGCAAATGGATGTGGAAAGTCGACACTTTTCAATTTGATGACCAAGAATCTTAGATACGATAGCGGTGAAATTAAATTCCTAGGTGAAGATGTATCAAAGTTAAAGCTCAGAGAGCTTGCTAAAAAACTTGCGATAGTGCATCAACAGAATACGATTCCCTTTGATGTAACGGTGGAAAAGCTAGTTGGCTACGGCAGGGTTCCATATGAAAATTTATGTATTCCATCAAAGAGGGATGAGGATGAGGACAAAATAAATTGGGCCATGTCTGTTACGGGGGTATATGACATAAAGGGAGAACTTTTATCTCAGCTTTCTGGAGGACAGAGACAGCGCGCATGGATAGCTATGTCTTTAGCGCAGGATACAGATACCTTACTTCTTGATGAGCCAACAACTTTTCTAGATATAAAGCATCAGATTGAGGTGTTGAAACTGATAGAAAGCTTGAACAAAGAACACGGTATATCCATAATTATGGTATTACACGACATGAATCAAGCGATGAGATATAGCACAGAGGTAATAGCTTTAAAGGCTGGTAAATCAATAGCGCAGGGAGCACCGGAAAGCGTTATAAGCGAGGCGCTTCTGAAGGAACTATATGGTGTGGATTTAGATATAGTAGAGGTCAAGGGAAAACCATTTGTATATATGGCTTAGTAAAGGAAAAATAGTTTATGATTAATAAGAGACTTGTCAGGCTCTTATCTGATGGGAAAAAATATATATACGGAAATATATTTTTTCAATGGATAAACCTGATTGCCAATATAGTTGCGATATTTTTAATATCCGGCTTTATCAGCGATACATATTACGGAAATGTTACTGATACGAAGCTGATTAGACTTATAGTAATTCTTGCTATCGCCGTTTTAGCTAGGGTTATTTGTAATATCGCATCAGGTAAGATGAGCTATTTATCATCAAAGAAGGTAAAGCAGGTTCTCAGACATAAGATAATGGAGAAAATGCTTACGCTTGGAAGTAGCTATAACGAGAAGGTGAGAACATCTGAGGTTGTTCAGGTTTCAGTAGAAGGTGTTGAACAGATAGAGACATATTTTGGTCTATATCTGCCACAGCTGTTTTACTCACTACTAGCTCCACTTACGCTGTTTGCTGTAATAGTATTTATGAGCTTTACACCTGCGATAGTTCTGCTTCTTTGCGTTCCGCTAATTCCAATTTCAATTGCAGCGGTTCAAACCTTTGCAAAGAAGCTTCTAGCAAAGTATTGGGGTAAGTATACAGGTCTTGGAGATACTTTTTTAGAAAATCTTCAGGGGCTTACTACGCTCAAGATCTATCAAGCGGACGAATATAAGAATAAGAAAATGAACGAGGAAGCTGAGGAATTTAGAAAGATTACAATGAAGGTCCTCACAATGCAACTTAACTCTATAACTATTATGGATATTGTTGCATATGGCGGAGCAGCACTTGGAATAATACTGACAGTTAAACAGTTTGTCGCAGGAAACATAAGGCTTGAACAGGCAATAGCGATAATACTGCTTTCTGCTGATTTCTTTATTCCTATGAGGCAGCTTGGAAGCTTCTTCCACATTGCAATGAACGGTATGGCTGCGATCGACAAGATTTTCAAGATTCTAGACCTAGAGGTTCCAGAAGAAAAGACTATGAGCCTTCCAGAAAAAGGGTCAATCAAGGTGGAGAATCTAAGTTTTGCATATGACGAAAGCCACAATGTTCTTAACGATATTTCAATTGAGTTGTTAGAGCAAGGGATGGTTTCACTTGTAGGCGCAAGCGGAAGCGGAAAGTCTACTATGGCTTCACTTCTCATGAAGAGGAGCAAGAACTATAGCGGTAAGATATTCGTAGGAGAAGTAGATTTCAATGAGATTTCCGAGAAATCTGTAATGGATAACATAACGTATATCAGCCATAGCAGTTATATATTTAAGGGAACTGTTAGGGATAATCTTTTGATGGCTAAAGTAGATGCTAAGGATGAAGAACTTTGGAAAGTGCTTAAAAAGACCAATCTAGCTGATTTCTTTGAGGCTGACAATGGTCTTGATTTTGAAATTGCAGAGGCTGGTGGAAACCTTTCAGGAGGACAGAAGCAGAGACTTGCACTAGCCAGAGGTCTTCTGCATGACAGCAGGTTCTATATCTTTGATGAATCGACATCGAATATCGATGTGGAAAGTGAAGAGGTTATTCTAGAGCAAATCAAGGAGCTTGCAAAGCACAAAGGCGTTTTGATGATTTCTCATAGGCTTGCAAATGTCGTAAGCTCAGATAAGATATTTGTCTTGGAGAAGGGCCAGCTAAAGGAAGAGGGAACTCACGAAGAGCTCTTAGCTATGCATGGTACATATAGCACGCTGTGGGAAACTCAGCAAAGCTTAGAAAATATGAGAGGGGTGTAGGATATGAAAGTAATGATAAGACTGCTTAAAATGATAAACCCCCTCAAGTATGTGATGCTTTTAGGAATATTCCTAGGAACTCTTGGTCATCTTGCTGCCGCATTTATTACCATCCTTGGAGGATTTGGAATAGTTAGTTTTGTAAATGGTGATATCGATGGTTTGACTTTTATCTTCATAATCATGGGGGTTTCAGCGGTCGCTAGAGGCTTCCTAAGATATGGAGAGCAGACATGCAATCACTACATTGCTTTTAAGATACTGGCTATAATTAGAGACAAGGTATTTGTAGCGCTTAGAAGGCTTTGTCCAGCAAAGCTTGACGGTCATGGAAAAGGAAATCTAATTTCAATTATCACAGCTGATATCGAGCTTCTAGAGGTATTCTTTGCACATACTATTTCGCCAGTTGCAATAGCGACAATCTTTTCGATTATAATGGTTGCCTTCATTGGAAGCTATGGATGGATTCTAGGACTATGGGCTGCAGTTGCATATATATGCGTAGGCTTTATAATTCCAGTGATTATGTCAAAGCTCAGCGCTGGCATAGGCGATGAGATGAGAGAAAGATCTGGAGATATGAGCAGCAATATGCTTGATAATCTCAGAGGATTAAAGGAAATAATTCAGTTCTCTTACGGCGATGAGCGCATAGAGCAAATGGCTGAGAAATCACTTCAGCTGAGTGAAACAGAAAAAAAGCTCAAGGCAAATCTTGGAGCTAATATAGCTCTCACAAGTGGAGTTATAATGTTCTTTGACTTTGGAATGCTGTTTATTGCAAGCTACCTAAGCAAGGGTATAGGGAACCTCGAAGGAGTTGTAATACCCGTATTTGCCATGTTTTCATCATTTGGACCAGTAATTGCCTTAGCAAACCTAGGAAGTTCTTTAAACAATACTTTAGCTTCAGCAAGGAGAGTGTTTGGCATCTTAGATGAAAAACCTGTGGTAGAGGACATTGCTGGAAATGAAAGTGTTGAGTTTACGGGAGCAAGGGTTGAAAACCTGGATTTTTCGTACACGGAAAAGGATCAAGAGAATATGATTCTTGAAGGCATCAATGTGGAAATCAAAAAGAATGAAATTCTGGGAATCATAGGTAAGAGCGGTAGCGGTAAATCAACATTACTAAAGCTCCTAATGAGATTTTGGAAGGTCGATAGAGGACATATCTATATTTCAGATAGGGATATTGATAAGGTTAATACATCAAATCTAAGAGAACTCGAAAGCTTTGTAACTCAGGAAACAGAGCTGTTTAGAGATACAATAGAAAATAACATCAAGATAGCAAAGCTTGATGCAACGCGTGAAGAGGTTATCGAAGCCTGCAAGAAGGCATCGGTTCACGACTTTATTATGACTTTGCCAAATGGATACGATTCAGAGGTAGGAGAGCTAGGAGAAACACTATCTGGCGGAGAGCGTCAGAGGCTAGGTGTGGCAAGAGCATTCCTTCATGATTCACCGCTTATTCTCATGGATGAGCCTACATCAAACCTAGACAGCCTAAACGAAGGTGCCATACTCAAGGTGCTCAAAAACGAGGCGGAAGGTAAAAGTGTAGTGCTTGTATCGCACAGAGAATCAACGATGAAGATAGCAGATAGAATTTATAAAATTGATAACGGCAGAGTAAGCTAGGAGGATAAAATGACTATTAAAAAGGTGTTTCTCGTTATAGTTGGGTGCATCAGCCTTGGAATAGGCGCGGTAGGTGCTGTTTTACCGTTTCTACCAACATTTCCATTTTTGATGCTGACAATGGTTTGCTTTACGGCGAGCTCTGAGAGGTTAAATAACTGGTTTAAGTCGACCAAGCTATATAAGAATAATCTAGAATCCTTTGTTGAAAAACGTGGCATGACCAAGGCAACAAAGATAAGAATAATGGTTGTTATAACAGTGCTAATGGGCTTTGGATTTTACATGATGCACGCAGTTCCGATTGGAAGAATTGTCCTAGCCATAGTTTGGCTTGGACATATGCTTTACTTCGCATTTAGAGTAAAGACAATAGAATAAATTAATGAACTAAATAAGACAGGCTATGCCTGTCTTATTTAATCTACAAGTTTTCCTTGCCAGGAATCTCTTTCCTTCAATTTTTGATTTATGGTATTTAGGACGAGTCTTTTGCGATATGCCCATTTTGGTGCTATTAAAGTCTTGGCTTGCGAATCTGCAGAAAGTCTGTGCATAACGATATTATAAGGGATTATTTCCAACAAGTCGCATACGAGCTCTGCATATTCGTCCATGGACTCAAATGGCATATAATCAGGATATTCTTTAGCGAGTTTAGTTCCTGAAATCATATTCAGAAGGTGTAGTTTAAGACCCCAGGGATTGCTCTTTATTGCGTGTTTTACGCTCATTTTCATATCTTGCTTTGATTCGCCGGGAAGTCCTAAAATTAAGTGAGTAACAGTCCTTATATTATGGGCATTTAACTTTGATATAGTCTCGTCATAGTCTTGCAAGCTATGGCAGAGATTAAGTTTTTTTGCACTATCTTCGTGTATTGTTTGTAGTCCTAGTTCAACCCAAAGAAAATGCTTCTTGTTTATCTCATCTAAAAGAGCAAGACAATCATCGTCTATGCAGTCGCTCCTCGTTGCAATGGCAAGTCCCAAGATGCGAGGATCATCTAAAGCACCATAGTAGAGCTCTCGAAGTTTTGATACAGGGGCATAGGTTCCTGAGTAGTTTTGGAAATAGGCTATATACTTTGCGTTTGGCCATTTTTCGGAGAGTAAAGCTATCTGTTCATCTATGCTTGATGCGTTATCTCCGCTACCGCTTGCAGAACAAAAAGTACAGCCGCCAAAACCCTTGCTTCCGTCTCTATTTGGGCATGTAAAACCGGCGTCAATCGAAAGCTTGACGACTTTTTCTCCAAACTCTTTTTTGAGCGCTTGATTAAGCGTGTTTATTCTCAATAGTCCTTCTGAGAAATTATCAGAAGAACGTGTAAAATCAACATTATTTGGGGTGTGGCTGTTCATGGTTAATCCTTTTATTTGAGCTATCTATATGCTATAATATACTAATACACATCGACTGAAATGTGAAGACAAATTTATCAGGAAGATTGGCAATGAATAAGAATAAATGCAGGCAGGAAAATATGGATGGATGTTGCTGTGAGCGCGAGGATATTTGTGGAGAAATCGTTAAGATTGGCAAAGCGAATGTTAAGCCAAGGCTTTTGCTCCACAGCTGCTGTGGACCTTGTAGTACGGCAGTAATAGAGAGACTGTTTGGTGACTATAGCATAACGGTATTTTACTATAATCCGTGCATTACCGAAAATGATGAGTATGAGAAGCGTAAGCATGAGCAAATCCGCTTTATAGATGAATTCAATAAGGATTTAGACGAAGACCAAAGAGTTAGGTATATAGAGGGTTCGTATAGACCTGAAGAGTATCTTGATCTAGTTAAGGGGCTTGAGACGGAACCTGAAGGCGGAGCAAGATGTACAGTATGTTTTAGGCAGAGGCTAGATGAGACAGCAAGAATCGCTAAGGAATATGGATTTGATTTCTTTGCAAGTACTTTGACTGTAAGTCCGCACAAAAATTACGCTTTAATCGCAGAGATTGGTAAGGAATGTGAGAAAAAATATGGAGTTTCCTTCCTAGATATGGATTTTAAGAAGAAGGCAGGATTTCAGAGAAGTATTCAGCTTTCCAAGGAACACCATCTCTACAGACAGAATTACTGCGGATGTAAATTTTCTAAAAGATAGATAAGAATTCGAAAGGATATAGATATATGTCAAAACTGATTAAACCAAAGAACTATGCGCCTGTAATTCCTCCAATGGAAACACAGCGCGCTATAAAGAAGATAAAGGACTACTTTCAGCAGGAGCTAGCCTACGGGTTAAACCTGCGAAGAGTTTCGGCACCTCTTTTTGTTGCACCAGAGACAGGACTAAACGATAATCTAAACGGCGTGGAAAGAAGAGTAAGCTTTACCATCCTAGATATGGATGAGAAGCAGGTTGAAATTGTACAGTCACTTGCAAAGTGGAAGAGAATGGCTCTAGGCAAGTATGGAATCAAACCTGGTCACGGTATATACACAGACATGAACGCGATAAGACGTGACGAGGAGCTAGACAATATCCACTCGCTTTATGTTGACCAGTGGGACTGGGAGAAGGTTATAACCAAGGAGCAGAGAACTACGGAATACCTTCATGAGACTGTAACGACCATATACAATGCAGTTAAGAATCTAGGCGATTATGTAAATAGACTATATAGGGATATACAGACTGAGCTTCCTAACGAGATTTACTTTATTACATCTCAGGAGCTAGAGGATCTATATCCTGATAAAACACCTAAGGAGAGAGAGCAGCTGATAACTAGAGCACATGGGGCTGTTTTCATAGAAAAGATAGGTGGAACTCTTAGATCAGGAGAAAAGCACGATGGAAGATCACCTGACTACGATGATTGGGAACTCAACGGTGATATCCTTTTGTGGAACGAGGTATTAGAAATCGCTTTTGAGATAACTTCGATGGGAATCAGGGTAGACAGCGATGCAATGGAAAGACAGCTTAAGCTTGCAGGTGCAGAGGATAGAAAGAGCCTTTCATTCCAAAGCGCTGTCCTAAATGGTGAGTTGCCACTTTCAATAGGTGGAGGAATTGGACAGAGCAGACTTTGCATGTTCTTCCTGCGTAAGGCTCATATTGGAGAGGTTCAGGTAAGCGTTTGGCCAAATGAAATGGACGAAGAGTGTCGTAAGGCAAATATATTCTTATTGTAATGAAATATGCGAAGCTTGTTATAGAAAATAAGAGCAGACATACAGATAGGCTCTACACATATAGATGCGCTGATGACACTAGAATTGGTCAGGTCGTTAAGGTTCCCTTTAGCAAGGGAGATACCGAAAGGCGAGGTTTTGTCTTTGAGCTAATGGATGAATGTGAAATCGATGATACAAAGCTCAAGGAGATAAGCTCAGTTCAAGATGACCTTTCTTTAACAGAGGAGATGGTCGAGACTGCTGTATGGATGAGGCAAAGATACGGAATCAGATACCTTGATGCAGTGAACTGCTTTATCCCTAGAGGAAAGGCAGCAAAGAAGGGCAAGGAGAAAAATCCGCTAAACGACGCACAGGCTGAAGCACAGGACATAGATAATCTTACTGATGAGCAGAAAGCAGCATGCGAAGAGATAAATGCAGCTATAGATTTAGGAAGTCAGGCGAGCTTTCTTCTCAAGGGTGTTACAGGAAGCGGTAAGACCGAGGTATATATGCAGGCTGCTGCAAGAGCTATATCAAAGGGAAAGACAGTTATAATGCTGCTTCCAGAGATAGCTTTGACAAAGCAGATTACCGAAAGGTTCATAGGAAGATTCGGAAAGGGAAGCTGCGCTATACTTCATAGCCATCTTACGGGAAGAGAACGATTCGATGAGTGGAGCAGAATAAGAAGTGGAGAAGCCAAGATAGTAATTGGAGCTAGAATGGCCGTCTTTGCACCGCTTGACAACATAGGGCTTATTATTTTAGACGAGGAGCACGAGTCGACATACAAGTCGGATATGACGCCTAAGTACGAAACGGTTGACATAGCCTTTAAGCGCCTTATGCATTATAAGGGTGTGCTTTTGCTAGGAAGTGCAACGCCTTCGATAGTCTCCTACCAAAGAGCTAAGGAAGGCATATATAAGCTCATAGAGATGAATACTAGATATAATGCAGTCGAGCTTCCGGACATGTCCATAGTTGATATGAGGCAGGAGCTAAGAAAAGGTAATCGCAGTATATTCAGTGATAAGCTCTATCAAAGCATGGAGAAACATCTTGAGAGCGGAGAACAGGTAATACTCTTTCTTAACAGACGTGGATATTCGAGCAGCATAAGCTGTAAGGACTGCGGAAACACTTTGATGTGTCCAGATTGCGGCATAAGTCTAACATATCACAAGAAAGAGAATGCAGCTGTTTGTCACTACTGCGGAAGGCATTTTGATATACCTAAAGAATGTCCTGAGTGCTCAAGCAAGTTCATCAAGTTCATCGGTGTTGGAACTGAGCAGGTTGAGGAATTTGTAAAGAAGGAATTTAGGGATTACGAGACGGAGCGCTTTGATCTTGATACTGCCAAAAACAGCAGGGAGGTTTCAGCGATACTTAATAGATTTGCATCGGGAAAGACCAAGATTTTGGTTGGAACACAGCTTGTTGCAAAGGGACTGGATTTTAGGAATGTAGGACTTGCCTGTGTGGTGTCTACTGATACCACGCTCAATATACCTGACTATAGGTCAGCGGAAAGAACATTTCAACTGATTACGCAGGTTGCAGGACGTGCAGGCAGAGGCCAAAAGAAGGGTGAGGTTATAATTCAAACATATAACCCAGAGAATCTAGCGATAACTACAGCATCCAAATATGATTACGAGGGTTTCTTTGCTGAAGAGGTAGGATTTAGAAAGCTAATGAAGTATCCTCCTTTCAGTGACCTTATACAGGTACAATTCATAGGAGAAAATGAGTCAGAGGTCGAAAAGCTTGCTCTAGAATGCAAGAATTATCTTAGCAAGAAGGAGATAGACAAAAGCGAAAATGAGATATTTGGACCTAAGGGCACGCATCAAATATCAAAGGATAGGGATGTATTTAGATATTCAATCCTGATCAAGGCTTCTAAGGGGAGCAGAAATAAATATATATATTATATAAGCAAATATGGAGAATACATTACATCTAAGACCAAGCTAAGCTTTGTAATAGATGTTAATCCGTACAGCGGATTTTAGGAGGAAAAATGGCACTAAGAAAGGTTGTCGTTCGAGGCGACGAGATTTTATCAAAGAGATGCAGAGAAGTAAGCGAAATTACAGATAGAATAAGGGAAACACTTGATGATATGGTTGATACAATGAGAGAGGAGCGAGGCGTTGGTCTTGCTGCACCTCAGGTAGGCGTCATGAGAAGAATGTTTGTTGCTGAGCCTGAGCCAGGCAGAGTTTACTACATGATTAACCCTGAGATTTATTTTGAAGAGGGTAGTGAAGAGGAATATGAGGGATGTCTTTCAGTTCCAGGTCTTATAGGAATAGTGGAGAGACCTCAGAAAATTAAAATTAGAGCTCTGGATAGAGATGGAGTTGAGCAGGATTACGAATTTGAAAGTTTTGATGCTAGAGTTATGTGCCATGAGAACGATCACCTAGATGGCGTTTTATATACAGATAAAGCATATGATATAAGATCAGCAGAACCACAAAGTGACGAGGAATAAGATTTATGAAAATAGTTTTTATGGGTACGCCAGACTTTGCAGCGCCTTCATTAAGAGCACTTGCAAAATCAAAGCATGAGGTCTGCCTTGTAATTTCACAGCCAGATAGAGCAGGAAATAGAGGAAAGATGACCATGCCTATAATCAAGGAGATTGCTCTTGCAGAAAATCTTCCAGTGTTGCAGCCTGAGAGGATTAAGCAAAATGAGGAGCTCATGAATACTCTAAGAGAGATAAATCCAGACATGATTATCGTGGCAGCATACGGTAAAATACTGCCAAAGGAACTTTTAGATTTACCAAAGTTTGGATGTATTAATGTTCATGCATCTCTACTTCCTAAATTCAGAGGTGCATCTCCAATTCAACACGCAATTTTGACAGGTGAAACACATGCCGGTGTCACTATAATGAAGATGGCAGAGGGACTAGATACCGGAGATATGTACTCACAGGCTTCGCTTGAAATCGCAGGCTCTAATTATCCTGAACTTAGTGAAAGGCTAGCAGAGCTTGGAGCGGATCTACTTCTAAAGACCATAGATGAAATAGAAAGTGGTAAGGCTCATGCAGAGGTTCAGGATGAATCAAAGGTTACACACACCGGAATCATCAAAAAAGATGAGGGAAGGCTAAGCTTTGCTGATGAGAGCGCTGCTGAAATAGAGCGAAAGCTTAGGGCTTTCACGCCGTGGCCAGGAGTATATTTTGAGCTAGGAGAGCTTAAGATTAAGATTAAGGCTGTAGAAGTTCTTGATGAGATTGAGAGCAGAGGAAGACCAGCAGAAGTCATAGCTGCTAATAACAATGGTATTGATGTCGCATGCCGCGAAGGAGTTTTGAGAATCAAAGAGCTTCAGGTTCCAGGAAAGAAAAGTATGAAATCGGGAGATTATCTCAGAGGAAATAAGCTTGAGATTGGTACCGTACTTGGGAGGTAATTTATGTATTTGGACAGCACTATAATAATACTAATTCCAGCAATCATTTTCGCTATGGTAACATCTGCTGGAGTAAAGAGTACATTTTCGAAGTACTCATATATCAGAAACAGCAGAAACATGACTGGTGCAGAGGCTGCACAGAGAATGCTAAAAGCAAATGGACTAACTAATGTTGGAATTAACCATATTCCAGGGAATTTAACAGATAACTTTGATCCTAGAACCAACACGCTAAATCTATCTGATTCAGTATACGATAGAGCTACGATAGGTGCGGTTGCAGTTGCCTGTCATGAAGCAGGTCATGCGCTTCAGCACGCATACGGGTATAAGGCTATAACAGCGAGAAACTCGATAGTTCCAGCTGTTAATTTCGCATCTCACTCATCTTGGTTTCTAATCATCATAGGCCTATTTCTTGGAGCTCAGGGTGCAGGAAACATGTGGTATATAGGAGACACGATTTTCAATATCGGTGTGTTTGCATTTGTAATTGTACTCGCATTTCACCTTATAACACTTCCTGTTGAGTTTAATGCTAGCTCAAGAGCACTTGCAAACATACAGGAGCTAGGGCTTGTAGATGAAGACGAATATCAGGGGGCCAAGAAGGTTCTTAGGGCAGCTGCTATGACATATGTTGCAGCTACTGCTGTTGCTGCAGCAAACCTTATCAGAGTGCTCGCTATTAGAGGAAGGCGAAATTGAAGATAGATATCGATAGGGAGGCCGCGTATAAGGCCCTGCTTGCAATCGAAAGGGACGGATCTTATTCGAATCTTGAGCTTTCTAAGCTACTAGCAAGTGATGAGCTTTCAAACAAGGGCTTCATAAGAGAAATCGTATATGGAGTGACCGAAAATAAAATATACCTAGACTATATCCTAGATAAATTCATCAAAAAAGGTGCAGCTAAGACTAAGCTTCAAGCTCTTATAATTCTGCGCATGGGAATATATCAGATTTTATTTATGAATTCGGTTCCAAACTATGCAGCAGTTAACGAATCAGTTGCACTTTCGCGCAGATTCGCTAGAGGCACAGATGGCTTCATCAACGGCGTGCTAAGAAATTTCATTAGAAATATGGAAAGTGCATCTGAGATTGATGTAAAGGGACAGCTTGAGTACCTTAGTATTCGATATTCATGCCAGCTAAAGCTTGTAGAGGAACTTGTGAGCATGCTCGGATTTGAACATGCTAAGATGCTTCTAGAGCACGCAGGTCATAGGCCACCGCTGAGCATCAGGGTAAATGTAGCGAAGATTTCAGTAAAGGAGTTAGCTGATAGGCTTAGGGCAAAGGGCTTTGAGATTGAAGGTTCAAAGCTTAGCGACAGGGTGCTCTTAGTGAAGGGCGGAGCCCTTACCGAAGCGAATGAATACAAAGAAGGGCTATTTTCGATTCAGAGCGAGGAGTCGTGCGCCATTGCGGATTTTGCGGACGCAAAATCCACGGAGCTGGTTATCGACCTCTGCGCAGCTCCGGGCGGCAAGGCCGCCGCAATGGCTGAACAAATGCTTGAGCCAAGCACTTCAACGGAGTCTCTGACCGAGACAGAGCCAGGCAAAGAGCTAAGCACTTCAACGGAGCATTTGACCGAGACAGAGCCAGGCAAACAGCCAAGCACTTCAACGGAGTCTCTGACCGAGACAGAGCCAGGCAAAGAGCCAAGCACTTCAACGGAGCCTTTGGCCGAGACAGAGCCAAGCATCGCAGGCGGTAAGGTTATAGCGCTTGAACTTTATGAGCATAGGGCGGCTTTGATAGAAGCAACAGCGAGGAGACTTGGACTAGAAAACATCGAGGTAAGATGTCAGAACGCGGTAGAACAGATAGATGCGCTAGTTGAAAAGGCAGATTTAGTTCTAGCAGATGTTCCTTGTAGCGGACTTGGTGTCATAAGAAGAAAGCCTGAAATAAAGTATCGAGATGAATTTGATTTTGATGAATTAGTTGAAATTCAAAAAAATATTCTTGAGACGGGGTCAAGCTACCTAAGGCCAGGAGGAAGACTCATATATAGTACATGCACTATAAATCCTAGAGAAAATGAACTTATGATTAAGAAATTTCTAGAGATGCATGAGGAGTTTATCTCAGAAAAAGAAGTGAAGCTGTCACCATTTGATAATGGATATGACGGATTTTATATGAACAAGCTGAAAAAGTTAGAAGGGAGATGCCCTAATGGATGTGGGGTTTAAGACCGATAAAGGTCGACGCAGATTTAATAATGAAGACGCATTCTTTGTGATGAAAAATGATAGGGTCTTTGTTGTAGCAGATGGAGTTGGAGGAAATAACTCCGGAGAAATTGCCAGCAGGACTGCAGCAAATCAGATAGCGGACTTCGTAAAAGAAAATGACATAGAGAGCATGGATCCAGTAGATTTTCTGCTAAAAGCCATAGTTCAGGCTAATAGCAAGGTCTATGAACTATCGCAGAGGTATGCAGAAAACAACGGAATGGCGACAACAACTGTAATTGGCTATCTCAAGGATTCTTGGCTATATATATTAAATGTCGGTGATAGTCGTGCATACATATATGAGCAAGGCTACCTAAGACAGTTAACAGAAGATCATACATATGTGAATACCTTAGTCAAACTTGGAATAATAACTAGGGAAGAAGCTGAGGTACATGAAGAGCGTTACAAGATAACAAAGGCTGTCGGCGCAGAAGCTGATATCGAGCCAGATATATCTCGAATAAAGATAAGCAAGGGAGATAAGATAATCCTTTGCAGTGACGGTCTAAGTGGCGAACTAGGCGATGAGCAGATGGAGGAGATTCTTGCTAGGGGAGAATCCATGACAGAAACCTGCAGACTTCTAGTTGATGCTGCAAATGAACACGGTGGAAATGATAACATAACTGTTATATGCATAGAATTTACGGAGGATGATTTCGATGAGTAAGTTATTGGCGGGAAGATACGAATTAATTGAAAAAATCGGCGAAGGCGGAATGGCCGTCGTATATAAAGCTAAGGATAGATTGCTAAACAGATACGTAGCTATCAAAATTTTGAGACCGGAATTTACTCAGGATGAGCAGTTCCTAGATAGTTTTAAGCGTGAATCACAGGCGGCAGCTGGTCTTCAGCACCCTAATATCGTTTCAATCTATGATGTAGGTAGAACAGGAAACATTAACTTTATAGTAATGGAACTAGTAGACGGAAGACCACTTTCGGATTTTATAAAGGAAAATGGACACTTAGACTACAAGACGACTATAGATATTGCAAAGCAGGTGGCTTCAGCTCTAGCAATCGCGCATAAGCATCAGATTATACATAGAGATGTAAAGCCACATAACATTATGATTACATCAGATGGTGTAGCAAAGCTGACTGACTTTGGTATAGCAAGAGCGGTTAGCAAGGCAACCATGGTAGCAGATACGAGCAAGATTATCGGTTCAGTACACTACTTCTCACCTGAACAGGCAAGAGGTGCTTATGTAGATGAGCGTTCAGATATTTATTCGCTCGGTATTGTTATGTTTGAAATGCTTACAGGACGAGTTCCTTTTGATGGAGAAACGCCTGTAGAGGTCGCGCTAAAACATATCAATGAAGATGTACCTTCACCAGCTAAGCTAGTTCCAGGAATTCCACCTGCACTAGACAAGGTTGTGCTCAAGGCTACAGATAAGTACCAGACAGAGAGATATAAGTCTGCTGACGAGATGCTCGAAGCGCTAAAGAACGTTGAGTTTGTAACTCAGATGGTAGGCGATAGAGTGTTTGCTGGAGAAACAGATAACAAGCCTAGACGAGATGAAAGCCTTGTGGCACCTGTTATGAGCAGCAGAAGAGAAAATAGGGAGCAAGAAATGGTTATAGCACCTGCAAATCCAAGAAAACCTAAGGCTAAGTCTGACGACAAAAAGAAGAAAAAGAGAGCAATTATTATAGGCGTTGCAGCTGCTGCAATCTTAGCACTCTTTGGAATCCTATATGTTTCTGGCGTTATAGGTGGAGGCGGTAAGGAAATTACAGTTCCTGATGTAAAGGGAATGAGCTATAGTGAAGCCAAGGAAGTTCTTGAGGCAAAGGGGCTTAAGATAGAGAAGGCAGACGAACCAATAGCAAGCCAGAAGATAGAGAAGGGCAAGATTGTTTCACAGACTCCTTCAAAGAACTCCAAGGTTAAGAAGGGGAGAACAGTCAGGGTTATCCTAAGTGCAGGTAATACAGAGCTTAAGGTTCCTGATCTAAAGGGACTTTCATATAAGGAAGCAAAGACTTTGCTATCAGAAATGGGACTTCAGATATCAAAGGGTGATGAAGTCGACAGTGATTCAGTAACAGAAGGCCTAATTGCAAGCCAGTATCCATCAGCTAAAACCAAGGTAGATAAGGGTGATATAATAACAGTTAATATCAGCAAGGGAAAGAAGGATGCTGTAATTCCAAAGCTAGTAGGAACTACATTTACATCAGAAAGCGATGTAAGCGCTACACTGTCAAAGTATGGTTACAAGCTCGGAAAGGTTAGTTACGAAGAAAGCTACGAGACTCCAGGAACCATTATAAAGCAGTCTCCTGATGCTGGAACAACGGCAGAGAAGAAGACTACAGTAGATATCGTTATCAGTAAGGCTAAGTCAAAGGCGACCGTTCCAAATCTAAATGGAATGACATATGACCAGGCAGAATCTGCACTGCAGTCTCTAGGCTTTAGTGTCGGAAGAGTAACAGAAGAAGAAAACAATGGATTCACAGCTGGAACTGTATTTAAGCAGTATCCAGCAGCAAACTCAGAATATCAGACAGGTTCAACAGTTGATATTTGGATTGCTAAGTCAGGTGAGTAAAATATGAGAGGACTTGTTGTCAAAGGTATCGGAGGCTTCTACTTTGTGAAGACTGAAGACGGTGTATATAGAGCAAAGGGCAGGGGTCTTTTCAAGAAATCAAAGAACACGCTAATGGTAGGCGATGAAGTGGAGCTTAATATATCAAAGGACGGAGAAAGTGACTCTTTAATAGAGAAAATCTATCCACGAAAAAACCACTTCATCAGACCTGCTATAGCAAATGTGGATCAAATCATCGTGGTGACAGCTCTATCTGAGCCTGCGCCAAGCTTTGAGATAATCGATAAGATGCTCGTAAATGCTGAGATGAACTCAATAGAACCTATGCTTTGCATAACCAAGCCAGACCTCGACAAAAAGGGGTTGCTTGAACAAATTCTTTCAACCTACAAACCGATGTATAGGTGTTTTGTTGTAAACGGAAGAACAGGTGAAGGCGTAGATGAGCTTAAGGCTTCTCTAAAAAACAAGAAGACAGCGCTTATGGGTCCATCTGGTGTAGGTAAGTCGACCATTACAAACCTCATTTCGCCTTGCGCTTTGATGGAGACTGGAGATATAAGTGATAAGACTAGGCGAGGCAAGCATACGACTAGGCACATAGAGATTTTTTCATGTCAAGGTGGGTATATATATGATACACCCGGATTTACATCACTTTACACCGAAGGCGTGGAGGAAGCTAGACTTTCGTCATTATTCCCAGAGTTTGTAGATAAAAGCCGTGGATGTAGATTTGATAATTGCAGGCATATAAACGAGCCCGAATGCGTTATAAAGAGCGCTGTCGAAAGCGGAGAAATCGCTAGGACAAGGTATGCTTCATATCTTAGTATGATAGATGAGATAAAGAGAAATAAGAGATTTTAATTAAGGAGAACGAAATGAAAGAATTGGCACCATCCCTATTATCTGCAGATTTTGCTAGGCTTGGCGAGCAGGCTGAATTAGTTAGCAAGCACGGTGCAGATTATCTTCACATAGATGTAATGGATGGACATTTTGTACCTAATATAAGCTATGGGGCTTCTGTTATGAAATCGCTAAACAATTGCGATACAGCAAAGTATGATGTTCATCTCATGATAGAAAATGCGGATGATTATGTTGCAGATTTTGTTACAGATAAGACTGAATACATAGTTGTTCATCAGGAGGCTTGTGTACATCTTTATAGAAGCCTTCAGAATATCAAAAGTCTTGGAGTTAAGGCTGGAGTAGCGCTTAATCCAGCAACTCCTCTTTGCATGATAGAGGAGGTACTAGCAGATGTAGACCTTGTTCTCATAATGTCAGTAGAGCCGGGCTTCGGTGGGCAGAAATTCATTGAAGCTTCACTTGATAAGATTGAAAGACTAGCTAAAATAAGGGCAGAGAAGGGCTTTAACTTCAAAATCGAAGTAGATGGTGGAGTTAGTACGAAAAACGCTAAGAAACTAATTGAGGCAGGCGCAGATATACTTGTTGCAGGCTCTGCAGTATTTGGAGCAGAAGATATCCCTGCGAGAATGGATGAATTCAGAAAAGAAATGGAATAGCTAATAGGTATATATGAAGGCAGATTTAGATGGGAGCATTTGAAAAAGTAAATGTGATATATTGCGACTTTCAAAGTCCGATTTCAGATGAAGATATATCAGAGCTAATATCTAATAAAGACCTTGAGTGCATTAGACCATGTGGTGGATATGTACCGAGTGAAAAAGATCTTTATTTGCTAAATGATTTCTTTAAAAAGCGTCCAGATGTGGCTTTTAGAGTAACCTGTAAAGGGCTTCTAAGACATATTCCGTATGTGCAAAACATTTCAGAACCTGTAGAGGGATGTCTAGGTGAGGGACTAGAAGATTTAAAGTATATAAAATGCCTTAAATCTATAAGCCTAGTGGAAAAGGATATTGAACCACTACTGGCACATAAGGATGAACTTATAGGTTTAGGACTTGAAGGAACCATAAACAAAAGTTCACATGAAATATTGCCGAAGCTTGGGAATTTAAAGGCTCTTAATTTGGATTCTACAACGCTCAAAAGCTTTACGTATATTTCCGAGCTTCCATTAGAAAAGCTTAGTCTATATGGACGTCAGCCATCTGACACGATAGAGCTAGAAAAACTAACTGAACTAAGGGAAATTCAAATTAAGAATAATTCTAACTGGATTGATTTCAGTTTTCTATCAAAGCTAGACAAATTGGAGTGTATAAAGCTTAGCTACTGTGCAAAAATCGAATTTATTCCATCACTGGATGAACTTATAAGATTAAAATATATTGAGCTAAGCAACTGTAATAGATTGAAAGATGTGAAAGCTTTATGGAAGCTTGGAAAAGAGTGTAGTGTACTTGCAACGGGCAAACAGCTATCAAAAGAGAGATTAGCATATCAATTTGATAAAGATGTAGGTATTGCCGATTGGTGCAAGGAGTATTCTATAAATATTCCAGATAATATATTAAACCGATAAAAAAATTCAGACCAAAAAGAGAATGCTTTCGCATTCTCTTTTGCTTTGTTTAATTTATGGGGAGCTTGGTGTAGTAGGTGAGCTCGTACTTGAGCTAGAATCCTTCTTTTGCTCAACCAGTGTTTCATCTGGTGAAATAGGGTATTTCTCTGGATTACTGTTATGTATGTTACAGTAATATTCTGGGATTTCATCCTCAGAGAATACATCAAAGGTCTTTGTCTTTTTGTGCTTGCAGTCAGGAGTTGCTAGATATCCGGATTCTTCACAAATCTCAACTTCTCGACTCTTTAAATCGCTTACACTCTTTGCACCGCTCTGAGTTCCATTAATATAGTATTCTCCGTTATATGAGATAACATTTGCAGGTCTTGCAGCTCTTGTACCGTCGTAAACCTTATTGATGTTTCTCATGATATTACCCCACATATATGTGGAGATGATACTGTGCTCAGAAAGTGATACGCCGTAGTCACTACCTATCCAAAGTGAAGCAGAGTAGGTAGGTGTAAATCCATTGAACCAGTCATCAAATGCATCATCTGTTGTACCAGTTTTTCCTCCAACAAATACTCCAGATATCTGTGCGTAGTTTGCTGCTGCGCTGTTTACAACGCTGCTGAGCATGTCTGCCATAATCCAAGCAACACCTTCATCTAGGACCTTATGCTCCTTAGGTTTATTCTCTAAGATCACATTTCCTTGCTTGTCTACAACCTTTGTAAATGATGAAGTATCATATCTAACACCATTGTTAGGGAAGGTGCTGAATGCACTTGCCATTTCAAGCGTTGTTGTTCCCTTAGTCATACCACCTAGAGCTAGAGCTGAAGCATTGAGATCGTTTGCATCTCCTTCTTCAACCAAGGTTGTAATTCCGAACTTTTTCAGCATTTCTAAGGAGTAGTCCTTGCCAACCTGGAGCCATATCTTAACTGCACATGTATTAAGTGAGTTGACCATGGCAGATCTCATAGTCTGGGTACCAGTGTATGTTCTAGAGAAATTGAGTGGCCATACCTGACCATTTATAGTTGTTTTCTCATCAATTACAATTGAGCCTGCCGTTAGGTAGTCACCGTAAAGTTTAGTTCCTTGTTTATCGATTCCAAAATCTGTGAACTTATGCTTTCGTCCAGCTGCATATTCCTCAGCACTTTGCTGAAGGGCAGGGGCATAAACGCCTAAAGGCTTTATTGATGAACCTGGCTGACGAGGGGCATCAGATGCACGGTTTAGAATCTGTCTTCCAGTAGTATTTCTTCCACCGACCATTGCTTTGATATGACCAGTCTTGTTTTCGACTATTGTCATTGCAGCTTGTGGCTGTATTGTCTTTGGTCTGAGAGAATAGGATGAAGGAGGAATAGTTACACTACCATCATCATTAACGGTCATGAAATTCTTGTATTCATTCGACTTAAAGAATTTAGCTGAGATAATCAGGTTGTTATCCTTATCTACCGACTTGTATTCAGAAGGGATATTTATGTATCCACCCTGAATTGAGTAGAAGGCTCCTGATTCATCAGTTGTATACATATTCTTAAACTCAAGGCTATAATCGGTTTTGCCATTTACCTTAGTTGTATAGATGTTCAAATCATTACCATAGTAGATAATCATCGAACCATCCTTTTGCATTTTGGCATTTCCGGCTGGAAGGATGAAGTTACCGTTTTCGTCGAAGTAGTTATCATATGCAAACAGAACAACCTGGCCATTTCTACCTACTATATTTCCGTAACGATCATAGTTAGGTGAGATATTAGGGTAGTTATTGTTATTTGCAAACTGTTCTAGAACTGTCTTCTGAGCCTGTGAATCCATTGTTGAGTAGATCTTAAGACCACCATTATATACAGCGTTCCAAGCTGTGCTGTGATCCCAGTTCTTCTCTTTCTTGAGCTTAGTGATTACTTCGTCAATAACATAATCAGAGAAGTAGGCTGATTTACTATCAAACTTATTGTAATCAGGGTTTAGCATATCCTTTAGTGGTGTGTTGATAGCTTCTTTGTACTCCTTGTCGGTGATATATCCTTGCTCCTTCATAAGCTTTAGACATATCTCTCTACGAGGCTTACTTATATCGTTATAGATATATACGCCATCGGGTGTCTCAGCTAATAAAACCCCTTTGTATTCTGCTGCTGTTCCGCCTTCTATGAACTGAACAAGCTCGTACTTACTAGGTGACTGGGGCAGTGCTGCTAGTGCAGCTGACTCAGCTACTGTAAGTTCACTAACATCCTTGGAGAAGTATGCTTTAGAAGCAGTCTGAACACCGTAGGAGCTATACCCTAGATAAATGTAGTTTAGGTAAGCTTCTAAAATCTCATCCTTAGATAGGTATTTCTCAAGTTTAGTTGCATAGTATGCCTCAAGTACCTTTCGGCTTATGGTTCTATCAAATTGCTGATCTGGAAGGTACATATTACGAGCAAGTTGCTGTGTAATAGTACTTGTTCCGCTTATCTTTCCTCCTGAGAAGATTGAATCTTTGACAGCACCAAACATTCTTATAACATTGAAACCGTGGTGCTTACGGAAGGACTTATCTTCCAAAGCGATAAATGCATTGGTTAGGTGTTTAGGCATTTTCTTGATGCTTACAGCCTCTCTGTTACTGCTTGCAAAGACTGTATCAAGCTCCTTACCTTGGTCATCGTATATTGTTGTACTTTCGGAGAGCAGAGAGTTAATCTTGGATGGATCAATCTTAGGTGCCTTCGAAATTATAGAATATACATATCCAAACACTGCGAGTGCTGATATTACAAATATAATAAGAAGAGCAATCAAAACTATCTTAAGTCTAGGATGTTTGCTTTTCTTAGGCGCACTTCTACGTCGCTGTGCAACTGCTGCAGTATCGTTCTTTACATTTGCTTGCATTTTGCAGAAATTCCTTTCTATTAAATACATAAAGATTAAACCTAATTATACCATATCAATCCTTTAAAGTATAGTATTTGCCGTTAATTAGAATACTTACAGGGAGGTGAGAAACTATGAAACTTTTGAATAGAAGCTATGGGGAAAATCAAAATATGTAAGTAAACACAAGTTTAGCAATCTTGTCAATCTATGGGGAAGAAAGTATATTAAACTTGAGGAGGAAGTATTTTGAGGCGTAGCTTAGCGTTTGCAGTTTTGAATTTTTTGATAGGACTTCTTTTGATGTATTTCAGTATAGATTATGGTGTTGTTTCAACACTTGTATATTTAGGAATTCTATTGCTTATATATAAATTGCTTTTAGGTATAGATACAAGATATTGTTTATTTGCAGTTTTAGGATGTATTTGGATGTTAATATCTATTTTGGGACATTATAATGCTGAGAATATGCCATTTGTATCTAAAGAAGCAATATGTAGGGGATATGTATCTACAGAGAGTGTAGATAAGTTTGGATTATCAGTATATGTATGCGAGATTGATGAGATTGTTTTTAACGGTATGACATACAATAACTATAAAGTTATGCTGACAAGCAAGGAGAAGCAAAAGTACTCTATCGTTGGGGAGCGTATTGAATTTAGAGCTAAGCTAGGGGTTCAAGAAGTTAGAGATGATGGAATAGATTATCGTAGATATTTATATAGCAAGGGGATTGATTATAGGTCAACTTGCAGAAGGATTAAGATTTTAAAAGATGGATGTTCTAAATTTTCAAAAGCTCGTTTTGTTATTATCAAAGCCATCAATAGTAAGAAAAACCTTTTCCTTTCAAGGATTTCACCTAGCGCAAGAGGATATTTTTCAGGGATAATATTCGGTGAAAAAAACTTAATCAGTTCCGATGTTATCGAGGAATTTCAAGATACAGGAACCGCACATATTCTTGCAGTCAGTGGCCTTCATATAGGTATAATTTATGCGATATTTAAGGGACTGAAGACCCGTCTTAAATTAAGAAATAGTATGGATTTTGTTCTGATTTTGATGCTTGGTATTTACACTATTTTGGCTTCTTTTAGCATTTCTATTATTAGAGCAGTCATTATTATACTTTTGAAAATTATTGCTGATAAACTGATGATGCGATTTGATTTTTTGACTGCAATTTCAATAGCATTTTTGATTTCGTTAATAAATAATCCATATAGCATATTTGATGTTGGGCTTCAGCTTTCGTTTCTTTCAGCGTTGATAATTGTATTCATATTTCCTCACATTAGAAGGACAAGGTATAGAAAGTTATTAGAAATAATGGCGCTTCCAATTGGCCTTGGAGCCTACAATATAGTAAGCTTTGGTCAGTTTAGCTTGATAGCAGTTTTAGCCAATACTCCTATAATTTTACTTATGTCAATTTACGTACCGATAGGAATCACAAGCTTCTTTATATATCTTGTCAGCAATCATTATTCTAATATTCTTGGTTACTTAACATCTGCAATTGGTGAACTTACATATAAAGTTAATCACAGTTTTAGTTTATTTCAGAAGGGAACACTAGAGATTGAATATAGTGATGGTAGGCTAGTGATTTTGCTTTATGCATTCATTTTTATTGTGTCATCAGAGTATTTTTTTGTTAATATCGTCAGCCGGCATGATCTAAAACAGTGCTTTGGTTTTATTCTAATAGGAATTACACTATTTATGTTTTGAATATAAAAAAGAATTAGACCAAAGGCCTAATTCTTTATAGCTTACATCTATAGATTTTCTTCAGTAGATACAGAATCGCTTTGAACTGGTTCTTGAGCTACTTCTGTCTGAGCAGGAGCTTCTGGTGCAACAGGCTGAACTGAAGATTCATTCTGAACCGGCTGTGACTGAAATGGTGTAGCTGGTGTCTCATCTAGATGGCTTCCAATTGTTGTGAAGTTTATAGCTGAAGGAGTGTTTCTAACCTTTTTCTTTGTTACAAAATAGGAAATGCAAGCACCTATTACTGCAAGAGATGCTATACGCACAAGGTAGAAACCAATCTTGAAGTGGAGCACATCTCCATACGTGTTCTTAACATCAAGAGCGTGTACAAGCTCATAGATGAATATCAGCAGGAGTAAGATTGCTATTATTAGCAAAGGTATTTTTTTCTGAATAGCAGCAAATAGAATTGCTAGTGTTCCTAGAACTACGAAAAATATTCCATCTCCAAACTGTCCTTCAATGATAAGAAAGTTAAATGTATATCCCTGACCGAAAAGTTCAACTCTAGCATATGGTAGAATTGTTGAAATCATCATCACTGCTGAAGAAATAATAATTACTAAACGAGCAATTGATGGGATATCTCTTTCTTCTTGAATATCAAAATTCATATCTTGCATTATTGTCCCTCTTTCCTAAATAACTAAAAATTAAACATTAAAGAAATTATAGACTATAATGCTTCGCTTGGCTAGTAAATTTTGATTACTTATATTTATATTGAAAAAGCTTTTTAGTGGACGATTTTAAGAATTATATGATAATATAATTGTAAATAGAGTCATTTGATTACTCATTGAGTTTAAGTATGAGAAGAGGTATAAAATGAACGGAAATGATACGCAAAAGAGGGATGAGAGAACTATTAAGATAATGATTATTGCGATAGCATCGTTTTTTATAGTGCTTACATTAATTACAGTAGCTGGAGTATTTATATACTTTAAGTTCTTTGCAGTAGATCATGACATTGATTCAGACACACAGCCTACGGTTACAGAGGCAAGGCTTGCTGATATGGTACTTGAAGAAGGAACTTGCTTTGGTGAAGATATTCCTAGCATGTTCGAAGGTTTTTATAGAATGAACCGAAAAATAGATGATGTTGAGGAAGGTATAGTAGCCACAAATATATTTGATGTGAAAGATATCGAGCAGCTTGGTATAGTCAGCAGATACCAAAAGGATGGGAAGACACCAGCACTTAATACACAGATATATAGGTATGATAAGAATACTGATGAGCTAAAAGCCTTAAATACAAAAGCTAAATACAAAAATGAAATGTGGCCCATTGATTTGAGCCTTTTTAATTCTGTCTCAGAAGAAGTATATAAATTTGAATGCAAGGGTGAGCTATATATAGTCGAGAATGTTACAACGACACAGGGAATAAATGGTATTTCATACCTTCATAAGATTTGGCAGGTCAAAGGAGATGAACTTGTTGAAGTTATCGATTTGCAGTTCAACACAAGTATTATTGCTTCAAGGAGAGTGGGAAGCTATAAGCTGAATGGTAAAGAGATTCAGAAGCAGAAAATTGATGATGCAATTAATTTTTTATTCGAGAAACATGACAACGCAAATGATGCTGAAACAAATGCGAAACAATTACTTAATAATTATTATAGTTCATGTATTAAAGAGATAAATAATGTATTATCAAAATATAGAATAGCTTATGCTACTAAGGATGGAACTGAAGATGGTGGCTATGATTTTCAGTATCTGGAGGGGAAGTATGAGCTAATGTGTGCGATAGATTATGATTCTAGTAAGGATCTTAAAATCGTATCCAATAACTTATACCTAGTACCATCAAAAAATGTAAAAGAATTTAGAAACATAAAAGATAACTACGATGAGAAACTTAACAAAGCTAAAAATTCAGCACGAGAAAACTTCAAAGGAATATTAACTGCTGATAAGGGTGCAGATATAAACTCACAAGACCAAGTGATTATAAGAAAAGATGGTGAAGCTTCTGATAAATCAGTCGTGATTTATGATTTGAATGGTGATGGGGTAGAGGAAATGTTCTACCTTAGTAGACTGGGAAGAAATGATACAAGCTATAACATAATTTACGCTTCTTCCGATAAGGAAAATAATGGTTTAATTTCATATGCGATAGCAGATGGATTGAGCATGGCAGCAAATAAAGAGTTTTCCAGCGCATTTGCAATATATATGAGTAAAAATGAAAAGAATACTTTTTATATTGCTATCGCTTCGCCTTTTAATGGAGGAGAATTTGGTAATTTCTCAGTCTTAAAGTATAAGGCTGGCGAGTACGGAAGGCTTGAGCTACAGAATAAGCTTGAGAATATTTTTAGAAAGAATATCAGAGACGATTACTATATAGACGATAAGGAGGTTTCGGCTAAGGAAGGTGCTACCAAGTTTGCTAGCATATCTAACGATGCAGGTCAGCTTTTGATGTACTCAGGAGATAGCCAGATAATTCCTGTATTTGCTTCATTTGGTAAGGATGAAGATAAGGCAATTAGCTATAAAGAGGCGATGGAAAATCTTTAGTGCATTATAAAATCAGGTATTAATATCGTTTGTTTGATACATACTCGCTATCGACCGAATATTGACAATGATAATATCTTCCTTTAGACTTGTCCGTAATACTTTGTAAGAGGGATTAGATATGGATAAATTTAAGAAAAATAATGGCAAGAATAAGAAGCTAATATATATCGCTTTATCAGTTATTGTAGTATTTTTTGCGTCGATAATAGCTTTTAAGATTTATAATTCTCAGCCAAAGCATGTAGAAGATGAAAGCTTTGTACAAAAAGATTCAAACATCAATAAAAACAATGAAGTAAGTGTAAAGTCACTTTTAAAGAAATATCCGGTTGAGGTTAAGGGCTATAATGGATATGGTGTATTGTCATTTTATAAGTCAATAGATACATCTCGTAAAGAGGATATGCAAGTATTTAATGTTGCTGGTGATTTTTCCCCTTTAAAGAATGGGGATAAAGTCACTTTAAGGGTTTCAGAAAGCTATGTTGATGAACTGAAAAGTGATGGGCTAAAGCTTGATAAAGAAAAAATTGAGATAAAAGTATCTGGACTAAAGGATATTTCGGAAATAAAGAATCTAGATGCTCTTATTAAAGAAAATGATAATGTGGCTGAGTATAATAACGAGAGCAATAGCTATAATAAATATAATATAGAAAGGCAGAGTGATTTCATAAAATATATTCCTTATCCAGATGATGGTTCTCGTGATCAGATTTCATTTGTAAGCGTATATAAAGTTACATCGGTAAGCTCAAGTGAAACTAAAACTGAGTACTACTTCTATGGAAACATAGCTGATATTAAAAAGAACGGTAATCTAGACCTTGAAACCGCCGATGCTGTTGTTAGCTTAGGAAGAATGGATCTAGAAACCATATTGGCAGATCTGAAGGAAAGAGATTATAAGGAAATCAAACTGAAGAAATAGGTAATCATGATTAAATTAAAGATAATTGTAGGTTTAATAATAATAGTATTCTCCTTTATATTTTTGATAAAAAATCGAGGAAAGAGCATGATGGACAAGCTAATGGATAAACCTAAGGACAATCCTGTAGCTTTGGATAGTGCGAATGAAGCTTCCGATAATGAGAAAAAGGAAATATGATAATTGGAACAATAAAACCCTCTTTATACTGGTGCAAATCCAGTAGTTGAGAGGGTTTTGTGTTTTTATGGATTTAAGAGAACTACAAAGAGTTTGATGTGTAGTGGATACTGGAAAAAAACAAGAAGAGAAAGCAGTCCGTAAATTAAATCTGCAATTTTCCAGTAGCTTTCGTAGCCTGGTAATATTTTAAACTCCTTCTTTACCTTGATGGTCTGATTAGCTATTAGCTTCTTAAATAGTCCGTTTGCCTGAAGGGCATCGAGCTTTCCGAAGCGATAAAAGGGAATCTTCAAAAGTTCAACATCTGAGTTTGCTTCACTTTTGTAAAAGTATATTCCTTTTTTGTTCATCAAAACATATTTAGCATCTGAAAAATTAATGCTCGTTTTTCTACGGAGAATTTTATTCTCATAGCTTATAGTGTTTTCATCATAGCTTACAACGAACTTCAGATTTAAGACTATAAGAAAAATGAGAAGAATAAATAAAGCTGCATATAAAAGCGTAGTAAGCGGCATATTTATGACATCGTGATATTTGAGTTTATGTATTTTGACTTCCAAGTTGATACTGTATCTTAATAGTACAAGTATGCTTGACAGGATTAAAAAAACTTGTCTTAACGTAGATGTCGGTCTATATATGATTCTATTCATAATTTGCCTCCTGGTTGTCCATGTATTACTTCATATTTAATCAAAAATAAGACTCAAATTCAAGGTTTTTACATAATTAAGTTTGAAAATTATCATTAATGAAAACTTGTCCTGTTTTATATATGGATAATCCTAAAATTAGGACGACTATGAAAGTCTAATATATAGAATGGCTAAATTGAGGTGATTTTGTCTTGCTTTCTAGCTTACTTATTGGCATAAGTTTTGCAGTTATAAATATAGAGATTTATTTTTAATTATTAAGGAGGAAAAAATTATGATGAATTTCATTTGGGTTGCCTTTGTGGTAATCGCAGTAATTGCAGCGGCATTTACTGGAAAGATGGATGCCGTACTAGACAATTTGTTTAACTTTTCGTCTACGGCTGTTGATATAGCAATTGGGCTTATCGGCATAATGGCATTTTTCTGTGGACTCATGAAAGTGATGGAGGCGGCCGGTCTTTGCGACAAGCTAGGTAAGCTTATTTCACCTTTGATGCGTCTGCTATTTCCAGAAGTACCAGCAGATCATCCTGCTAACTCAGCAATGGCTCTTTACTTTGCAGCGAATATCCTTGGAATAGGAAATGCAGCAACGCCGTTTGGACTCAAGGCAATGCAGGAGCTACAAACATTGAATAAGACAAAGAATATAGCAACAAATGCGCAGTGTATGTTACTTGCGATTGCGACGACATCGATTACTCTTATTCCTGTAACAGCAATAGGTCTTCGTGCAGGTATTCAATCAAAGGGTGCTGCCGAAATTATTGCTCCAGTTATCATCGCGACAACTATCTCAACTATCACAGGTATATTCTTTACTATAGTTTTAGGAAAATTTAAGAGATGGAACTACGACAATATAATTCAGAAAGAGATGGCAGCGGGCACTCTAGAAATCAATGAAGACTATATCGGCGATGATCCAATAGTTCTGCCAGAAGAGAAATAGGAGGGAATACCATGACACACGTATTAGAATTGATATCTGTATGGGCAATCCCGCTTGTGGTTGCTTTTGTAAGCGTATATGCTATTATAAAGAAGGTCCCTGTATACTCAACATTTACTGAAGGTGCAAAAGAGGGATTTTCAACAGCCGTTATGATTATTCCATACCTTGTTGCAATGCTTTGTGCAATTGGAATGTTTAGAGCATCTGGTGCAATGGACTGGC
Organism: uncultured Clostridia bacterium; assembly: GCA_938049335.1. Taxonomy (GTDB): domain Bacteria; phylum Bacillota; class Clostridia; order Peptostreptococcales; family Anaerovoracaceae; genus Eubacterium_B. Next base: position 37,789 of record CALIYX010000016.1, read on the forward strand.
TTGTGAAGCTAATTAGTCCAGTAACCGATTTGATTGGAATGCCAGCAGAGGTTCTACCAATGGGAATTATGAGATCTTTCTCAGGTGGTGGAGCTGAAGGTATGATGGCAGATTTGCTCAAGGAATATGGAACGCAATCTCAGATAGGAAGAATTTCTTCAGTAGCTCTTGGATCAACTGAGACAACTTTCTATATCGTAGCTGTTTACTATGGAGCAGTAGGTGTTACAAATGTAAGACACTCAGTAATAGCAGGTCTTCTAGGAGATATTGCTTCATTAATCGCTGCAACTGTTATCGTAAATTTGATGTGGTTCTAGAATGAAAAATTTTGAAAAAATGCTTTATCCTAAGCAATTAAAAAAGGGAGACACTGTAGGTATTATTTGTCCAAGCTCTGCAGTGCCAACAGATAGGATTGAACTTGTTAAGAGCACCATAGAGAATATGGGGTATAAGACCAAGCTTGCTGATAATCTCGACAAGGTTTTTGCTGGATATATGGCAGGCGATGGTGATGAGAGAGCAAAGTGGGTTAACCAGATGTTCGCAGATCCAGAGGTAGATGCCATATTCTGTGTTAGGGGAGGAGATGGAAGTTCAAGGCTCATGCCTTATCTCGATTACGAGACCATCAAAGCAAACCCTAAGATATTCGTGGGATATAGCGATGTGACAAATCTTCACATGGCGCTAAATCAAACCTGTGGTATGGTTAGCTTTCACGGCCCGATGATTTCATCGAATATGATAAATGGGCTTACAGATGAGGAGAACATTTCTTTCTTTGATACGATAAATGCTGAATCTGACTTTGACTATAAAAATCCAAATGGCTTTGATATCAAAACACTCAAGGGTGGAAAGGCTACAGGAAATCTCGTTGGAGGAAATCTGTCACTTTTATCTGCTAGCATAGGTACTCCATTTGAGCTTGAGAGCGAGGACAATATACTCTTTATCGAAGAGGTGTGCGAGCCAATGAGCAAGATAGAAAAGTGGATTTTCCATCTTAAGAATGCGGGCAAGCTAGAAAAGTGCAGAGGAATAATTCTAGGACAGTTCACCGAGGTTGAGAATAAGGAGGACCCAAGCTATGATGAGAACCAGGTTGTTCTTGCAGCGCTAAAGGACCTTGATATTCCTGTAGTGTACAATGTGCAGTCAGGACATGGAAAACCTATGATGACACTTCCTATGGGTGCTCTATGCACTCTTGATGCAGATGAGAAAAGGATAAGCTTTAAGGTCGAAAGATAAGATGAAGTTCAGAAGAAATGAAGTAGATATTAAGAAATTCACCATTGATAAGGAAAAGATTGAGAAGTTCAAGGATGATATGTCATACATGAATATCATACCTAAAGATTTTTCAAAGAAGAGGCTTAAGAGCTGCCCAATTTGTGGTGTAGAAGTCGAAAACTGGACTATTAAAAGTCGCTGGACCTTACTTGATAAGATGTATGATTTTACCTGTCCTAAATGTCAAAGCACTTTGACTATAGGTGAGAGTGATATAACTGGGCTTTCGTATACTGGAGCATCGATATGCGGACAGGTCAAAAAGATGCACAACAAGGAGATGCGCGAAGTCTATGTGAAGTGCAAGCGAGTTAATAAGGAAACTGGTAAGCAATATCTACAGGGTGATGAATTTACATTGAAAGAACTCTTTTCGGAAATGCTCCCAATTAAGGATGACATAATATAATAATATATTAAAGGGACAAACACTCATAAGTAATTGAGTGTTTGCTCTTTTTTTGATAGAATTTAATTCAGTAAGAAAGGTGGCAAGATGTACAAAGAGAAAATCCACGCATATAAAGTCTTTGCTGAAGATTTGAGTAAAGCAAAGCTGAAGAATGTCATGCTGATACATGGTGAAGAGGAATACCTTATCAAGTGGGCTATAGACAGTGTTATAAATAAATACGTGAGTTCAGCAACAAAGCAGATGAATATTTCAGTTTTTGACGAGACCGAAATGAGCTCGACTGACTTAGTGTCAGCTGTATGCGAGGCTTGTGAAACACTTCCTCTTTTTTCAGACAAGAGGGTGATTGTAGTAAAGGAAATGAAGGCACTTTCATCTGATTCATCGCAGGCGATAAAGGATATAGACCTTCAGCTTTTGTGTTCCTCTTTGGAGAAGCTTCAGGATGAGGCTATTTTGATATTCACTTCTAGAAGTGTAGATAAGGGCAAGAAACTGCCTAAGGAAATTATCAAATTTGGTAAGGAATATAACTTTGACATATTAGACAGAAAAGACCTGGCATCGTTTGCAAACAAGAGGTTTAAGCAGGCTAAGAAGACCATTTCAAATGCTAATATGCACCTTTTGCTAGATGAGACAGGGTATTTTAACAGAGAGAGCAACTACGATCTCTACACATTTATGAATGACATATCAAAGCTTATAGCAGCAAGTGGTGATGTAATAGAGGAAAAGGCTATAAGAGAGCTGGTAATCAGAGATGAGGATACTTTTGTGTTCAACTTGCTTGATAGCATAGCAGCAGGACGAAAGGATAGAGCTCTTTCCCAGCTACATAATATTTTGGGTGATGGAGGAGATGAATTTCAGCTTATCGGCAGTATTGTGTCACAGTTTGAGCTCATGTACTGCACAAAGCAGATGCTGGATGAGGGAATGCAGGTGCGCGATATAGCATCAAAGCTAAAAGCCAATGAATACAGAATCAAAAATATCACCAAGTATACTCAAGGTTTTTCTGCAGAAAAACTATCAAAAGTTCTTTCATCTGCATATGAGCTAAGCTTACAGATTACTACGGGACTATTAAAATCATCTATGGCATTAGAGCTTTTTATCGCAGGAATTTAATTATATAAGATACTAAGTGAACCGAAAAAGTGTTCGCTTAAACTAACTGAACCACAAATGAATCGAATTTGTGGTTTATTTCATTATCAGAATAAAAAAATTTTTCAAAACGACTTATACAAATTGATTTTAGCGATTTGCTTTTGTATAATTATTATAGGTTGATTATATATTGATAATGATATATCAAGAAGAGGAGGTAATACATTATGTGTACTAATTGCAAGATAGAACCGGATGCTAGATTTGAGGAATTAGCTCCGGTTTTAGAGAAGTATGCCAAAGTGCCAGGAAGTTTAATTACCATATTGCAAAAGACACAGGCAATTTATGGATACCTTTCACTAGATGCAATAAACTATATTGCTGCAGTGACTGGAATCGCGCCTGCAAAGATATATGGAGTAGCAACTTTTTATGCTCAGTTTAGGCTACAACCAGTTGGAAAGTATCTGCTAATGATTTGTCAGGGTACAGCCTGTCACGTTAACGGATCAGAGTCCATAGGTGAGGCAGTAAGCGAACACTTGAACATAAAGGATGGAGAGACTACAGAGGATGGATTGTTTACGCTAAATTACGTAGCCTGTCTAGGATGCTGCTCTCTAGCACCTGTTATGATGGTTCAGACAAGCGAAGGTGATGAAACATACAGTGAGCTTACTAAGGCAAAGGTAGTAAAGATTATCGATGAACTTAGAGATAGAGCTCAGGAGGTGCAGTAATGAAGATTATAATCGGACAGGGAAGCTGCGGAATCGCATCCGGAGCAAAAAAGACCGAAGAGGAATTCAGAAAAGTATTAGCTGCTGAGAATCTAGATGTTAAGGTTGACTTTACAGGTTGTGTAGGAACATGTTACTTAGAGCCAATCGTTGACATTTACGATGACAATGGAGAAATGACAAGATACGTCAAGGTTCAACCAGAGAAGGTTCAGGCTATCGTTGACGGACATGTTAAGGGCGGAAAGCCTGTCGAAGAGCTTGCAATAGGAGCTAACGACGAAACATTTATCGGAAAGCAGCAGAGAGTCGTACTAAATAAATGCGGAATTATCAATCCTGAAGATATTGATGATTACATTGCAGTTGGCGGATATGATGCAACAAGAAAGGTTGTTACATCTATGACAGCTGATGAGGTAATCGATGTTATTAAGGTTTCAGGACTAAGAGGTCGTGGTGGTGCAGGCTTCCCAACATGGTTTAAATGGGATGCGGCTAAGAACAACTCAGCAGATGAGAAGTTCATAGTATGTAACGCTGACGAAGGAGATCCAGGTGCGTTCATGGATAGAGCCATCCTTGAGGGTGACCCACATTCAGTTCTAGAAGGTATGACAATAGGTGGCTTTGCTATGGGAGCTACAGAAGGTATCATTTACTGTCGTGCTGAGTATCCACTTGCAATCAAGCGTCTTGAGATTGCTATGGAGCAGGCTAGAGAAAAGGGCTTCCTAGGTAAGAACATATTCGGATCAGGATATGATTTTGATATCAGAATCAAAGCTGGTGCCGGAGCGTTCGTTTGCGGTGAGGAAACTGCACTTATTGCCTCACTTGAGGGTGAAAGAGGAATGCCTAGACTAAAACCACCTTTCCCAGCTCAGAAGGGATACTGGCAGAAGCCAACAAATATCAACAACGTAGAGACATATGCTAACGTTGCTTGGATAATTGTAAACGGTGGCGAAGCCTTCGCAGCAATGGGAAGCGAAAAGTCAAACGGAACAAAGGTATTTGCTCTTGCTGGTAAGATTAAGAAGGCTGGACTTGCAGAAGTACCAATGGGTCTTACAATCAGAGAAATTATTAATGATATAGGTGGCGGAATTAAGAATGACAGAGAGTTCAAGGCTGTTCAGCTAGGTGGACCATCAGGTGGTTGTGTACCTGAGTCACTTGCAGACACACCTGTAACATATGAAGATATCGTTAAGACAGGAGCTATCGTTGGATCAGGTGGTATGATCGTAATGGACGAGGATACCTGTATGGTAGACATGGCTAGATACTTCCTAGACTTTACTCGTAAGGAATCTTGCGGTAAGTGTAACTACTGCCGTCTAGGTACTAAGAGAATGCTTGAGATTCTTGAGAGAATCACAGAAGGTAAGGGTAAGGATGGAGATATCCAGCTTCTTGAAGAACTAGCTGATAAGATCAAGAACGGTTCGCTCTGCGGACTTGGTCAGACAGCACCAAACCCTGTTCTTACAACACTAAAGTACTTCAGAAACGAGTACGAGGACCATATTTATAACCACAAGTGTACAGCAAGATCATGTAAGGCTTTGATTAAGTTCAACATTACAGATAGATGTGTAGGATGTACAGCATGTGCAAGAAATTGTCCTGTAAGCGCAATTACTGGTGAAGTAAAGAAACAGCATACGATAGATCAGACAATATGCATCAAGTGCGGTAAGTGTGAAGAATCATGTCGCTTCGGTGCAATAGATAGACTGTAGGAAGGGGGTTATTTCGATGAATAAATTCAGAATGAATATAGATGGCAAAGAAGTTCAGGCTGTCAATGGACAGACTATACTAGAAGTTGCTCGCGAGAATGATATTTTTATCCCAACACTTTGCTATGATGAGAGAACTGAGATTTACGGTTCATGCGGACTATGTATGGTTGAGATAGAAGGCAGCCCTAAGCTTGCAAAGGCTTGTGCTACTGCAGCAGCACCAAACATGGTTATTTCAACAAACTCTGAGAGAGTTAACGAAATCAGAAAGACAAACCTAGAGCTTTTGATCAGTAACCACTATGGTGACTGTATCGGACCATGTATGAAGGCATGTCCAGGACACACTGACTGTCAGGGTTATGTAGGCCTTGTAGCAAACGGTGAGTTCGAAAAATCAAATGAATTAATCAAAGATAAGATTCCGCTACCTGCATGTATTGGCCGCGTATGTCCACATCCATGTGAAGACGCATGTAGAAGAGGACTTGTAGATGAGCCAATCAGCATTGCTATGATTAAGCGTTTTGCTGGAGATATGGACATCGCTGCAGAAGAGAGATTCATTCCAGATATGGATGAAGATACAGGTAAGACAGTAGCTATCATCGGTGGTGGACCTATGGGGCTATCAGCAGCTTACTTCCTAAGACAGAAAGGGCACGATGTAACAATCTTTGACTCAATGCCTAAGCTTGGTGGTATGCTTAGATACGGTATCCCTGAATACAGACTTCCAAAGGAAGTTCTCGATGCTGAAATCGCTATCATGGAAGCAATGGGAATTCAGATTGTTCCAAACACAAAGGTTGGAATTGACATTCCACTAGATACAATCAGAAATGATTTTGACGCAGTAGTACTCGGAATCGGTGCATGGCTCTCGACAGGAGTAGGTTGCCCAGGTGAGGATGCTGAGGGCGTTATCGGTGGTATCGACTTCCTACGTAGAGTAGTTAGAAACGAGCACATTAACCTAGGAAAGAATGTTGCTATCGTAGGTGGTGGTAACACAGCAATGGACGCATGTCGTACAGCTGTAAGACTAGGTGCCGAGAACGTTTACAACATCTATCGTAGAACAAAGAACGAGATGCCTGCTGACATGATTGAAATCGAAGAAGGTGAAGAAGAAGGAGTAATCTTCAAGAATCTAACAAACCCAATCGAAATCGTTAAGGATGAGAATGGTCACGTTAAGCAGATTGTTCTTCAGGTTATGGAGCTTGGTGAAGCAGATGCTTCAGGAAGACGTAAGCCAGTACCTGTAGAAGGAAAGACAGAGACTATTGATGTAGATACAGTACTTCTTGCTATCGGTCAGAAGGTTGACGCATCAATGTTCGAAATCGACAAGACAAAGAAGGGCGGAATTTCATACGACCCTAAGACAATGATGACAAGCATTCCTGGCGTATTTGCCGGTGGTGACTGTGGTAACGATAAGATTTCTATAGCAATCGAATCAATCGCAGATGCTAAGAAGGTTGCTGAGTCTGTAGATGCTTACTTAAATGGTGAGGTTTACGAGTATGAGCCAAGATACCATGTAGAGAAGGACGATATTACAGAGAAGACATTCGAGGATAGAGAAAGACTTTGCAGAGAAAAGGCTGATCAGCTAAATGCACTAGAGAGAAAGGACAACTTCACAGAGGTTATCTATGGAGGGCTAACAGTAGAGCAGGCAATGAAGGAAGCTTCACGTTGTCTAGAGTGCGGATGCCACGACTACTTCGAGTGTAAGCTAGTCGACTACGCAAACGAATATGATGTTCAGCCAGAGAGATTTGCTGGAGAGATGACAAAAATCGACTTTAATGACGATCATCCATTCATTCTAAGAGATCCTAATAAGTGTATCCTTTGTGGACTCTGCGTAAGAGTCTGTGACGAGGTTATGGGAATCGGAGCACTTGGTCTTGTAAACAGAGGATTTGATACAGTTGTTAAGCCATCACTAGAGATGCCTCTTATGACAACTGCATGTGATAGCTGTGGACAGTGCGTATCTGTTTGCCCAGTTGGTGCTATTCAGGAGAGACAGACAGTAGTTAAGGAGATTCCATTAGATACTGAAATTACAACAACAACATGTGCAAATTGTGCAGTTGGATGTACTATGGACCTAGAAAACTACGGAGATATGCTAATCAAAGCAAATCCTGATAAGGAAGGCTACGTAAATAAGGGACTATGCTGTGCTAAGGGTAAGTGGGGCTTTGATGCTTCAATTCTCGAGGGCAAGGTTATAGATCCAATGATTAAGCGTCTAAACGGTGAGATGGAAGAGGCAGATTATCATGAAGCTTTGATTCTCGCTGCTAAAAACCTAGAGTCAGTTAAGGCAAGACATGGTGCAGGCTCAATCGCAGTTGCTATATCAGATAGATATACAAACGAGGAAGCATACACAATGAAGAAGTTTGCAGAAGTTCTTGGAGCAAAGGTATTTAGCTTCAACCACAGACACAATGCGCTTCTAGATGTACTTGGACTTGATGCTTCACCTAACACAATCGACGAGCTTCTTTCAACAGAGGTAATCTTAGTTCCTGCATTTATAAAGAGCAAGGCTGCTGTAATCTGGAACAAGATCAAGCAGGCTGCTGCAGCTGGAGCAAAGGTAGTTGTTATAAACACACCTGATGCAAGCACAGAAATTCCAGGAGCATACAAGACTGTTGAGACAGAAGACAGCACAGCATTCCTAAAGGCTCTTGCAAATGCAGTAATTGCAAACAAGGGTGAATGCGCAGCAGAAGGCTTTGATGAATTCAAGGCATCTGTAGCTGGAGCAAAGGTAAGCGATGAGGTTAAGGAAATCGCTGATTTATATACAAATGCTAAGAAGGCTATGATTGTATTTGAACAGAATGTAATCAGCATCGCAGCAGCAGAAATTCTAGCAGGAATCGCAGTTGTATCAGGACATATCGGAAGCCCAAGAGACGGTATCTTAGAGGTTAAGGCTAAGAACAACTCACAGGGACTTGTAGATATGGGAATCCACGCTGGAGCTGAGGCTATGGAAGGTGTTAAGGGTCTCATCATATTCGGTGAGGATCCAGCTGGCGTAGACCTAAGCGGACTTGAATTCCTAGTAGTATCAGATATCTACATGACTGATACAGCACTTCAGGCTAACGTTTTCCTACCAGGAACAGGTTCAGCAAGTGCAAACGGAACATTTACAAATACAGAGAGAAGACTTCTTCCTGTAGAGTCAGCAATCGAAGAGGATGTTGACTTCAATAACTGGGAGCTTGCAACAGAGCTAGCACATGTATTTGAGGTTGATTTCGGATTCGAAGACGAAGAGGATATCAGCAAGGCAATGGATGATGAAATCGCTCTTTACAAGTACGCAGAAGTTGGCGAAATCTTCGGTGGTGTTCTAGAACCAATCGAGGTTAAGCTAGTAGCTGCAAAGGATGACAAGCTTGTAGATGTACTAGAGTGCACAGATGCGCTTATGAATCTAAATGAAAGCAGAATTCCAAAGCCATTTTCAGTAGTTGAGTAATAGCGATAAGCAAAGCTTAAACTAAAATAATGAATCCCGCATTCAGATATAAATTGAGTGCGGGATTTTTCGTACTAAAAATCCCCACTTTTGGAGTGGGGATGTATGAGCTATATGTTCTTTGCCGATTCGATAAGCTCCTCAGCATTTTTTCGCGTTGCATCCGTTATTGTTTCACCACCGATTAGCCTTGCAATTTCATCAATCTGTGCATCCGAATCCAGCTTTTCTATGTGAGTATAGGTACTGCTGTCATCTGAATGCTTGAAAATTCTATATGCAGTATCGGCCATAGCTGCGATTTGGGGTAGGTGGGTGATACATAGAATTTGTTTTTCGCGAGATATTTCCCTTAACTTCTTACCGACTACATGAGCTGCCTGTCCGCTTATTCCTTGATCTATTTCATCAAAGATGAGCGTTGGGATGGCGTCGCTACTTGCTGTAATCTTTTTGATAGCGAGCATTATTCTTGAGATTTCTCCACCAGAGGCTGTCTTTACAAGTGGCTTTAGCGGCTCACCTTTGTTTGTGGATATGAGAATTTCTACATCATCAAGTCCGCTTTCATCAGGGACTGATTTAGGCTCAAAGCGTATTTCTAGAGCTGCGTCTGAGAAGTTAAGATCGTTTAGCTCTATCAAGATTTTTTCTGAAAGCTCTTTAGCAACAGTTTTACGAGCTTCGCTCAGCTTGTTTCCAGCGTCAATCAGAGCCTCATAGCTCTTTGATAGTGAAGTTTCAAGATTTAGCTTTTCGTCATCAAAATTTTCTATTGTTAAAAGCTCACCTTCAATGCTCTCACAGTAGGTAAGAACATCTTCAATAGTATTTCCGTATTTCTTCTTTAGAGACTTTATGAGCTCTAGGCGCTCAATTGCTTCATCTAGCTCTGATGGATCAAATGTCATTTCGTCGACAGTGTCTCTTAGAACGGATACAGCTTCCTCAAGCCTATAGTATGCATCATTACATGATTCTAAAAGTTCACTAAGCTTTCCTGAATACTCAGCAAGCGATTCGATGTATGAAAGGGCAGAACCTAAAGTGCTGTATGCACCGCGTTCGCCATCGATAAGATCATAGGCATGGCTTGCATCGCTTGTGATTTTTTCCGAGTTTTTGAGCATGTCGAGGCGTTCCTCTAGCTCGGTGTCTTCTCCTGGGACAAGCTTTGCGGATTTAATCTCGCCGATTTCGAACTTATAAAAATCAAGTTTTCTTGCATTCTCAGAAGAGAGTGAGAGAAGTTTGTTCAACCTCGATTTCTTTTCTATATATCTTTGATATTCATTGGTATAAGCACTTTTGAGTTCATTTATTTTTTCAAAGCCATAGGTGTCGACAAGTGTCAGGTGATTTTCGGTATTCAGTAGTGATTGATTGTCGTACTGCCCGTGAATATCTGCAAGCTTTTGGCAGGTGAGCTGAAGCTCTGATAATGTTACGAGTCTACCATTCAGTTTGCAAAGGTTCTTTCCGTTAGAATTTATTTCTCTAGAAATGATTACTTCTTCGCCGTCAATTTCACCCGAAAGCTCGATAATTGCCTTATCTGTCCCAAAACGAACAAACGACGAATCAGCCCTGCTTCCAAGTGCAAGGCTTATCGCCGTTACTACTATTGATTTTCCGCTTCCGGTTTCTCCGGTAATGATATTCAGTCCTGAGTAAAAGTCAACATCGGTGTTTTTGATAATAGCAAAATCTCTGATACTGATGTGGTTTATCATTACTTGTGATTCCTTAAAATAAGCATGTTGTTAAAAATGGATAGGATTTCTTCTACATGATCTTCGTGGTCGATGATGAGTAGAAGGGTATTGTCACCTGCAATGGAGCCGACAACATGAGGCAAGCCAATGTTGTCAATAGCCTCGCCGGCTGCTGCGCCACAACCTGAAAGAGTTTTAATGATTATTAAGTTGTGTGCAGATGCAAATGAAGTGATTGTTTCTCTAAAGATTTTTACAAATCTATCTGAGATAGGTGCATTCTGCTGCGTGCTTACTGCATATTTATACTTGCCTGTTGATGACAGTACCTTGATTAGCTGTAGCTCTTTGATGTCGCGAGATATAGTCGCCTGTGTAACATCAAAGCCCTCGCTCTTTAGCATAGCCGCTAGTTTCTCCTGAGTTTCAATTTCGTTGTTTGAGATAATCTCAAGTATCTTATTTTGTCTCGAGTAACGCATAATAATAACCTCTCCTGGCAAAGATGCCTCCCTATTTCGATAATTATAACACATGTATAGTTATAATTAAAGATAATTTGAATGGGGATTTACAAATATTGACATATAAGCTCTCTAGTTAGACAAACATCTGTTCATATGTTATAATATCAAGCGAAAATTAGGAGAGATAAAGTATGAGAATTATAGGTATAGACCCTGGTTATGCCATAATGGGCTGGGGAATTTTAGACCTAAAGGGAAATAAGTTCAGTGTTGTAGATTACGGTTCGATTACAACTGATGCAGGCGTAGAGGCACCTAAGAGACTTCAGCATATATATGCCGAGCTTGGAGCTATTATTGCAAAATATCAGCCTGAGGAAGCTGCGATAGAGGAACTGTTTTTTAATAACAATGCAAAGACAGTGATACTGGTTGGAGAGGCAAGAGGAATCGCGGTTTTGGCATGCGCAAATGCAGGACTTGAGATATCAGAATATACACCTTTACAGATAAAGCAGGCTCTTGTCGGATACGGAAGAGCTGATAAGAAGCAGGTTCAGGCAATGGTTAAGGCAATCCTAAACCTAAAGGAAGTTCCTAAGCCTGATGATACCGCAGATGCTGTTGCAGCAGCGATTTGCCATGGACACAGTCGCGGCAGGAGGATAATTAAGTGATAAGATATATTAAGGGAACTATATACCATCAAATGGATGGCTCTATAATAGTAGAGAACAGCTCTGGCATGGGCTTTCACATTATGATTTCCGCAGGATCTAGCTTTTATAAGCTTGTAGATGGAGAAAATGTCAAGGTTCATACATCTATGATAGTCAAGGAGGACGATATCAGCTTATATGGATTCTCTGATAGGGAAGAACTTGAACTCTTTGAGCTTTTGATAACCGTAAGCGGTATAGGTGCAAAGGGTGCTATGTCAATAATGAGTGTACTCAGTCCTAACGCGCTAAAGTTTGCTATTGCATCAGGTGACAGTAAATCAATAGCAAAGGCAAATGGTGTCGGAAAGAAGACTGCTGAGCGAATTATAATCGATCTTAAGGATAAGGTTGGAAGCTTTGATGAGTCTGAGCTAGATGGCCCTATAGATGAAAAAATCTTTGTTAATGATGATACTCGTTCCGAGGCTAAGATTGCTTTGATAAGCCTTGGCTATTCACAGCAGGAAGCAGAGAATGCTATAAGCAAGATTAAGGGTGAGAACTTGACAATAGAGGATTATATCAAGCTTGCGCTCAAGCAGATGTAGGTAATAGGAATGGAAGATAGAATTACAAAAACAAGTGCCAATGAATTTGAGGAGAGACAGGAGGTCGGACTAAGACCTCAGCGCCTTGATGATTTCATCGGTCAAAGCCATGTTAAAGAAAATCTAAAGATTTTTATCGAGGCAGCAAAGCTTAGAGGTGAGCCACTAGATCATGTTTTGTTCTATGGACCTCCAGGTCTTGGAAAGACAACCCTTGCGGGAATTATAGCAAATGAGCTAGGCGTTGACATTAAAATAACATCGGGTCCTGCAATCGGAAGAGCTGCAGATCTTGCGGCCATTTTGACGAACCTAAATGAAAACGATGTTCTATTTATAGACGAGATACATAGACTAAATAGGTCTGTTGAGGAAGTGCTTTATTCTGCGATGGAGGACTATGCATTAGACATAGTCATAGGAAAGGGACCATCGGCAAGGTCGATAAGGCTCGATATAGCGAAGTTTACTTTGATAGGTGCAACTACGAGGGCTGGTAGCCTTTCGGCGCCTCTAAGAGATAGATTTGGCGTTATAGACAAGTTCGAAGTATATGGAAGCGACGAGCTTATCAATATTATTGGTAGGTCTGCATCCTTGCTTGGGGTGACGACAGATGAAGATGCACTTTATGAGATGGCAAGATGCTCAAGAGGAACTCCTCGTGTTGCAAATAGGATACTTAAGCGCGTAAGGGACTTTGCTCAGGTTAGCGGAAAATCACATATTGACTTTGAAACTGCTCAGCAGTCACTTGCTGCTCTTGGTGTTGATACACTTGGTCTTGAGAAACTAGATAGAGAGATTCTAAATGCGATAATAACAAGGTTTAACGGTGGTCCAGTGGGTATAGATACCATTGCCGCATCAATCGGTGAGGAGAGGATTACGATTGAGGACGCCTACGAGCCATATTTGATACAGCAGGGATTGCTTTATAGAACGCAGAAGGGCAGAATGGCTACTGAGCTTGCGTATAAGCACCTTGGAATCGCATATAGTGGCGACAAAAATATCGATGCACAAGAAGATAGTGCAGAGTAATTTGGAGAAATAGATGCATATAAATGATTTTGATTATAAGCTTCCGGAAGAGCTGATTGCTCAGAAACCACAAAAGGATAGGGATAAATGCCGTCTGATGGTTTTGAGACGAAGTGACAATAGTATAGAGCATAGGCATTTCTTTGATATACTAGAATACCTAAAGGAAGGCGACTGCCTGTTGTTAAACGATAGCAAGGTTATTCCGGCAAGGCTTTACGGCATCAAAGAAGGAACTGGCGCCAGAGTCGAGTTCCTTTTGATAAAAAGAATAGAGGGTGACACCTGGGAGACCATGGTAAGACCAGGAAAGAGACTTAAGCCTGGCGATAGTGTAGTGTTTTCAGATGAGGACGGAAAGAAGCTTAGGGCAGACATTCTCGACTACGGTGAAGATGGTACCAGAATTGTCAAAATGGATTACGATGGTATTTTGATGGAAAGACTTGAGGAAATTGGCTCTATGCCACTTCCACCATATATTTCAAGACCTAGTAACGATGAGGACAAGGACGACTATCAGACTGTTTACTGCCACGAGGAAGGCTCTGTTGCAGCTCCTACGGCGGGACTTCACTTTACGACGGAGCTTTTGGAGAAGGCTAGAGAAAAGGGTGTCAAAACCGCATTTGTGACGCTTCACGTAGGTATTGGTACATTCAGACCAGTTAAATGTGAGACTATAGAAGATCATCACATGCATTTTGAGGAGTATTCTGTAAGTGAGGAAACAGCTGAGATTGTAAACGAAACTATTTTGAGTGGTGGAAGAGTGATATCTATTGGAACGACATCTACGAGAACTGCAGAAAGCGCAGCTTGCTTTGATGAAAAGAGTGGTAAATATCTTCTTAAGGCAGGTTCAGGAAGTACGGATATTTTCATATATCCTGGATATGAGTTTAAGATTATAGAGTCTTTAATTACAAACTTCCATTTACCAAAATCGACTTTGATGATGCTTGTATCGGCGCTTTATGACCGCGAGCATATTCTGAAGGCATATGACGAGGCAGTTAGGGAAGAGTATAGATTTTTTAGCTATGGCGATGCCATGTTTATAGAATAGGAGGATGAGATATGAATGATCTTTTGAAATCAATGAAGTGGGGAATGATGCTAACAGGTCTTTTGACAATAATAATAGGTATCATGATTTGTGCAAACCCAAGTGGGGCAATTATCTCAATTATACGTTTCATCGGATGGGTTTTGATTGTTGCTGGAGGTGTTTCAGCAATAGGTGAGTTTATGCAGCGCACAACATCATATAGAACGTATTCAACAATGACGTTCGCACTTATAAGCCTTGTCTTCGGTATAGTGCTTGCAATTAGACCAGCTTCATTTGTAAATTTTGTTGGAACAGTAGTTGCGTTAATATTGTTTGTCCACGGAATCAATGCAATAGTTTCAGCGCTTAATTCGAGAAAGTATGGATACAATCAGTGGAAGATTGCTTGCCTTTCTGGAGTTATATTTGCTGTAGTAGCATTTATAATATTAATCAATCCGTTCTCGTCAGCTAGTGCACTCATGCTTTTCATAGGAATAGTTCTTATTGGTGATGGAATTTCTAACATTGCCATGGCATTTAGCATAGGTAGAACAATGCACACATATCATAAAAATGCGATGGGCGATAGATACATTGATGTGGATTATACAGAAGTTGACGATAAATAATTTGAGGTTTATTAATGAAGCATGCAGTCAGCTATGAGCTGAAGAAGAAAGATAAGAATAGTGGGGCACGTAGAGGTGTTCTTCATACTCCGCACGGAGATATACAGACGCCAGTGTTCATGCCAGTTGGAACCCAAGCAACAGTCAAGGCTATGACGCCTGAGCAAGTTGAGGCAACAGGAGCTAAGCTGATATTGGGAAATACCTATCATCTATTCTTAAGACCTGGACATGAGATTGTAAGGGAAGCTGGTGGTCTTCACAAGTTTATGAACTGGAATCATGCTATTTTGACAGATAGTGGCGGATTTCAGGTGTTTTCTTTAGGTAAGCTTAGAAAGATTTCTGAGGAAGGCGTAACCTTTAGGAGCCATATAGATGGATCAAAGAAGTTTATCTCACCAGAGATTGCAATAGAGATTCAAAATGCGCTCGGCGCAGACATAATAATGGCCTTTGATGAATGTGCACCTTATCCAGCAGATAGGCGCTATGTTGAAGATTCCCTAAATAGGACAACAAGATGGCTAAAGCGTTGCAAGGATGCTCATAAAGATATTGAAAAACAGTCCCTATTTGGAATCATGCAGGGCGGAATGTACAGTGATTTACGTAAGATGAGCGCAGAGCAGATAGTTGAGCTTGATTTGCCAGGATATGCGATAGGCGGTCTTTCTGTTGGTGAGCCTAAGGAACTTATGATAGAGGTTCTCGACAGCTGCGTTGATTATCTTCCAGCAGAAAAGGCTAGGTATTTGATGGGCGTTGGTACTGTCGACTATATCTTCGAGGGAGTAGAGCGCGGAATTGACATGTTCGACTGTGTTCAGCCTACTAGAATAGCAAGACATGGAATGGCGACAACGGCGAGCGGCAAGGTAAACATCAAAAATGCTAAGTATGAGAGAGACTTCTCACCACTCGATAATGAATGCGACTGCTATACATGTAGAAATTTCTCAAAAGCATATTTGCGTCACCTTTTTAAGGCCAATGAAATGCTTTGTAGCACACTTTTGTCAATCCATAATATTCACTTCCTAGAGAAGATGATGGAGGGCATACAGCAGGCAATAGAAGAAGATAGATTTTTAGAATATAAGAAAGAGTTTTACGATAAATATGGAGAATTTTAGTCCCTGTCCACATCGCGAATTTTGTGGAGGATGCAAGTACAACGGAGAAGATTATGAGACAGTTTTAGCAGAAAAGAACTCGCTTGTTTTGTCATATTTTGAAAACAACGGCATAGATACTTCACTTTATGTAGGTATAGAAGGACAGCCTGAAGAAGCAAGATATAGGTACAGAAATAAGATGGAGTATACCTTTGGAGACCTTGTTAAAGACGGTGAAATCACCCTAGGAATGCATAAGTCAGGACAGTTCATGTCAATAGTTACCGTTGATCATTGCCAACTTGTCGACGAGGACTTCAACAAAATTCTAAGATGTACGCTCGATTTTGCAATAGAAAAGGGCTACAAGAAGTATCATAAGCGCACGCACACGGGACTTTTGCGCAATCTCATAGTCAGAAAAGGCGTTAGAACAAAGGAACTTGTAGTAGATATTGTAACAAGCTCGGAAAGCGAATTCGATGAGAATGGCTGGGCAGAAAGACTTAAAGAACTAGAGCTAAATAACAAACTAGTTGGCATAGCACGAACCATAAACGATGGCCTAGCTGATGCCGTAAACTGCGACGAGCAGCATATAATTGAGGGTAGAGACTATTACTTTGAGAACCTTCTAGGACTTGAGTTTAGAGTAAATCTCGTTTCATTCTTCCAAACTAATGTAAATGCCGTTGAAAAGCTATATACAGAGGCAATAAATCTCTTTGATGATATAGAAGGAAAAACGGTATTTGACCTTTACTGCGGTACTGGAACAATTTCTCAGGTAGTTGCATCAAAGGCAAAGCACGTAGTTGGAGTTGACATAGTGCCAGACTCAATACATGCAGCTGAAGAAAATGCGAAAATAAATGGAATAGAAAACTGCGAGTTCATCTGCGGAGATGTGTTTGAGGTGCTAGATTCAGTAGAAAAGCTTCCAGATGCAATTATAGTAGATCCACCAAGAGTTGGTATCCAAACAAAGGCAGTAAATAAGATAGCAGGCTATGGCGTAAACGAAATCGTCTATATATCTTGCAATCCAAAGACCATGGCAATCGACCTCGTAGACTTCCAGAATATGGGCTACGAGATAAAGTATATCAAAGCATACGATAATTTCGTGTGGGCAAAACATACGGAATCCGTAGCACTACTTTCACGAGCTACAAAGTAGCGATGTGAAGGTAGATGCACGTCCTACACAAAGCACGCCCAAGAAAACGAGTAAAACGAAGTTTGATTGGATGCGGGCGCCTGTGAACTGAAGCCGTAACCCTATTATCTAAAGCCTAAATCATAAATTGTAATGTGATAAGACATATGTTACAGAAATAAATAAAAAAAGAGAGGAACTTTGGTACAATAGGTTTTACCACAAACTTTCAAGTACTAAAGGAGTCCTCTCATGAAAAGTATAACCGAAGGAATGCGTTTCCGCCAGCGTTTATGTGAATATGCAATTAAACATGGTGTAACATGTGCTGCAAAACGATATCTATACTAATAGACAGTTTGTTTATCGCCAGTTAGAAAAATATAACGGAGATGTTAGAAGCCTAGCACTTAAATCAAGAAGACCACATAATAGTCCTAACGCTCACACAAAAGAAGAACTTGCCTTAATACGTAGAATGCTTAAACGAAATGGAGTATATGGATTGGCAGAGGTTTTCATCAGATGCAAATAGAAAGGCTATACAAGAAGCTTTGCAAGTATGTGCCGGCAAATACGAAAAAAGGGTTATAGAAAGCCAATAATGCATAAAAAGAGTTATTGTAAGTATGAGCACATGGAAGGTAAATATCCAGGTGATAAGGTTCAAATAGATATAAAGTATGTGCCAGCTGAATGTATACGATTTCAAAGCTACGGAAATAAATACTATCGAATTACAGGAATAGATGAATACAGCAGAAAACGAGTACTAAAAATAGTAAAAGAGAAGAGCACATATGAAACATGTAAGTATTTACAGGAATTAGAAAAGAGAATGGGCTTTCCTATTCGCATGATTCAAGTTGATAATGGCAGTGAGTTTGTAAATGATGGTGATGTACAGAGCGTGAAAGTGCATTTGAGAAGGCTGCAAAAGCATTGGACATGTAGTTAAGAAGGATAAGACCATATTCACCTTGGCAAAATGGTAAAGTCGAAAGAATTCATAGGGAGGATGGGAAGATTCTCTATGGAAGAAAAGTATTTACAAGTGAAAAAGACCTAAGAAAACAAGTATCAAAGCATGAGGCTAGGTATAATAAGACAGCAAAAACAGTTCTTGATTTCAAGAGCCCAAACCAAGTTGTATCGGAATACTTCTCAAAGCGTAACATATGTGTTGACAACTAAGAGATACAGTCAACAAAGCTCGAAAATGACGATTGACAGTTTTTTTAAAAGGGTCTAAGATAATAATGGATAATTGTTTTTTGAGGTGAAATAATGAGAATAGTAGATTTGTTTTCAGGAGCTGGTGGATTGACCTTTGGCTTTTATTACAATTTAATAGATGGGCAATTTGTTAGAAATGAAAATTGTAATATTGTTTTTGCAAACGAATACGATGTAGCAGCAGCAGAAGCGTTTAAACTCAATTTTCCAAATGTTAATATGATAAATAAAGATATTAAGCTATTATCAGAAAAAGAAGTGTTAGAGATTACTTGCGATGAGGATATTGATCTGATTATTGGAGGACCTCCATGTCAATCATATAGTTATGTAGGGAAAAGAGTATACGATGATAAAGCGAAACTCTATAATGAATATTTTAGAATGTTGTCCATTATACGCCCTAAAATGTTCCTTTTTGAAAATGTTAAAGGAATGTTGTCAATGAAAGACTCTGAAGGTAAATTTATCATTAATGATATTGAAGAGAAGTTTGCAAGAATCAATGATGATTTGGGATATAATATTGTTTATGATACTTTAGATGCAGTAAATTATGGGGTTCCACAGCATAGAGAACGTGTGTTTATTATTGGTACTAGAAATGATTTAGAAATGAATTGGAGTTTTGATGATTTACCTAAAGACAATTATCATTTGACATTAAGTGAGGCAATATCTGATTTTCCTCGAATCGAATCAGGAGAAGAAATTGTTGAATACGGAGATTCAGTACCAGTAAATGCATATCAATATTTGATGAGAGGGAATTGTCAAAATTTAACAGGCCATTTTGTATCTTCTTATGGAGATAAGATACAGACAGTAATGAACCATGTTATTCAAGGTGAAGGTAAGAATTATATTAATAAACTAGTAGATCAAGGTGTACTTGATCAAAGGTATAGATTAACTTCAGGCTATAAAAATACATATGGAAGATTATATGCAGATCAACCTTGCACGACTGTTACAAACAATATGTCAACACCATCAGGGTTAAGATGCATACATTATGAACAGAATAGAGCTTTAACTCCAAGAGAGGGTGCAAGAATTCAATCTTTCCCAGATTGGTTCATTTTCTATGGAAAGAAGAATGAAATAAAGACTCAGATTGGGAATGCCGTTCCTCCGCTTTTAGCAATTCGATTGGCAAGACAATTAGAACAGATATTAGATTAGAGGTATTTATGCAGAACTCAGATAATGTTATTTTTTTTAATTTTTCATATTTTGCATTGAGACTTTTAGGAAAAGGGTTATATTCAAATCATTGGACAGCTATTGCTGAATTGGTGGCTAATGGATTAGATGCTCAGGCTAACAATGTCAAAATTTATATTAATATGATTGATAAGAAAAATTCTACCATTGAAATTTTTGATGATGGAATAGGAATGAATTATGATGACTTGTCAGAGAAGTATGCACTCATTGGAAAGGATAAAAGAAAAGATAGAGAATTATCGGATGAAATTAAAAAGCAGGTAATGGGAAGAAAAGGAATTGGTAAATTAGCTGCGTTATATTTGTCAAATAAGTATTATTTAATATCAAAGACTAAGAATGAAGGCGAATCTGCATGGTGCTTAGATGCATCTAAAGTCAAAGATTCAGATATTCCACATTTGGACAGATGCAATATAAAAGATGTGGGGATAGAATGTCTAGATGAATGGGGAAGAATCAAGACAGGTACAATGATTCATCTTACAAATGTAGATCTTACTAATTTTGGAATTAAGACTTTGGAAGGTTTAAATGCTAGACTTGCAGATTTTTACTTGACGGAAATGATTAATGGTCAGATTGAAGTCTGTGTATTATTAGATGAAAAAGACAAAAGAAAATTTCAAAAAGTAAGAAAATCAATTGCATTTAAAAACTTCTATGCATTCTTCAATAATACTGAAAATGATTTCGATGATAAATTATCATCTGGAGTACAAATAGTAACAAATGTTGAATCAATTTCAAATATAAAAAGACCAGTAATAAAAATTGATTCAAAACAATTTAAAGTTAGTGGTAAACAATTTTTCCATAAAAGTAATGGTGAATTTACTGAACAAGAACTTGAATATACTATGTCTGGATGGATTGGAATTCACACATCAATAAAAAAAGAAGATGCTATTTTGAACGATCCAAACTATTTAAAAAACAAAGCTTATCGTCCAAACCAGTTGAGATTATATGTAAGGAAAAAACTAGCTGTTGATAATTTTTTGGATTATTTAAAAAACACACAAGCTTTTAGTAATTACATTGAAGGTGAAATTAGCTTCGATATATTAGATGATAATGAACTGGGAGATATTGCAACTTCGAATAGACAAGGATTTATTGAAAATGACGAAAGAATTATTTTATTGATAGATATTCTGAAGCCTATTATTAATAATTTAATAAGAGCGAGGATAAAGATTGCTAATCAAATTCATGATGAAGTTGAGAAGTATCATAATGCAGAAAAAGCAAAAATAGAATTAGAACGTAAAAGAGAAGAAGATAAGAGAAAAAAGGCAGAGGCAGAGGCAATACTTATTGAAGAGGAAAAGCGGAGGGCAATAGTTGATAAAGAAGCTGCTGAAGAGGAAAGTAAGAAGCAAAAAGAACGTGCGGATAAGTTAAATGTTAATCTGGGTAGTGAGAAAAAAAGAAACTATTTTCTTGTAGATTCAATGGATGAGAAACAGATTGATTTTGCAAAACGCCTACATATGTTAAAGATAAACGCATCCACAATGCAAAAAAATATTAAAAATTGTGTTATGAAATTACAAAGAAAAAGATTTAAAGAAGACGATGCATGGGAATGGCTAAAAAAGATGTCATATCTTGTTTCAAGAATACAAGCTGTTTTAGAATATGGAGCGGCTGCGAACTTTAACACGAAAGACGAATATGTGTTCGGTGATGTCTTTTCCTTTATAAAAGAATATTGTGATAAATTCCTTGTTAGAAATCAGGAAATTGCAGTAGAAACAAATATAATAGAAAATCGTAGTTTCAAAATCAGATTTGTACCACAGGATATTATTATTATCATAGATAACATTGTTAGCAATTCCATCAAACATAAAGCCCGAAATTTGCGAATTAACTTAGATGTTAATGAAATCGAGGCGAAGATGGATTTCATTGACAATGGTAGCGGAATTGATTCAAATGTTGTTAATCTTGATGAGTTATTTGAATTTGGTAAAGGGTTTACACAGACTGGAACAGGTGTGGGGTTATATCATATAAAGGATATTGTCGATAATAATCTTCACGGAATTGTAAAAATAGACTCAGAGTTAAATAATGGTTTTACATTACAGATAAGGATAAAGAAATAGTATGAGGTATGATTTAAGAGTATTGTGGGTTGAAGATACTTCAACTTACTTTGAAGCAACAAAAGAAATTTTAGAAATGTTTTCTGAAGACATTGGAATTTCTTTGAAATTTGATTATATCTGTAATACAGCTGATTTTTTTTATAAAATAGAAAATGATGCACAAGGATTCAAATTATATGATTTATTTTTTATAGATTATAGTTTGTCTGATAATACAGTTGGAAGCGATCTAATAAGGAATTTAAGAGACAAAAAAATGGATTCTGATATATTATTTTATTCGTCAGAGAATGAAGATGATATTAGGACTGAAGTTAAAAAAAATTTAGGTTCGTATGAAGGTGTATACATTGCAAATAGAAAAAATTTTGAAGAAAAGTCTAATTATCTCATAAATAAAAATGCCCGAAAGCTAACAACTTTATCTAATATTCGAGGTTTCTTGATGGACCAGACATCTGAGAATGATTATACGATTAAATCCTATATTTTGCGTAATTTCTCAAAACTCGATGAATGTCAAAAAAAACAAATTGCAGATTTGTTGCTGGATTATATAAAGAAAAAGCTTGATACCTTTGAAACCAATGCTAAAAGTACAATTAATAGCCTAGAACAAAATGGAATTACCAATATTAATACGACTATGAAATCTATGGATGAATTATTTCCTATAAAACTAAAGTACCAAGTATTTGAAAAAATGATTGCCTTTTTATCGGAGAACGCATTTGATGATGTGACTGTCAAACAATATATAGAGGATATTATTTCTGCCAGAAATAAACTGGCACATAAGAAGTTGGATGTATGTAAAACACAAAAGTATATTAAATATTATGATACAATTAATCAGTTTGAATCAAGAAAATGTGGTGAAGATTGTAGTAATCATTCGGACGAGAACAAATATTCTTTAGAACAATGGGACGAGTTACGTAAGATGGTACAAAAATTTGGCAAGAGTATAGATGTGATTCAAAGAAATTTATAAAGACCTAAATGCAATAACAAGTTGGACACATTTTAAGAGTGTGTGACAAAAGTCTGTAAATTAAAGAATAAATTAGCCTCATGTGGTAATATAAAAAGGTACTTTAAATTATCGTGTGGGTGAGGTTTTTCATAAACTCTAAATTATCATGTGGGTACCAATAAAATCAAGAGCACTTCAAGCTCAAATGCTTGAAGTGCTCTTTGTAATAAGAAAACCCCGCGTTAGACGTGGGGTTCAGTGTACGCTACGCGTTTGACCAGAAATCCTCTCTCCGTTAGGATATAATTGCGGTCTGCCAACTGCAAAATCATAGGAGGAGGACATCATGGGTCTTAACGACATAAATAGTCTATCGCATTCGAAATGGAATTGCAAATAACATATAGTATTTGCACCAAAGTACAGAAGAAAAGTATTTTATGGACAGAAAAAAGTAGCAATAGGAAAGATTTTAAGACAACTGTGTGAATGGAAAGGGATAAATATTATCGAAGCTGAGGTATGCCCTGACCATATACATATGCTGGTTGAAATACCACCCAAAATTGCAGTTTCAGGCTTTGTAGGGTACTTAAAAGGTAAAAGCAGTACGCTAATATATGAGCAATTCGGCGAACTAAAATATAAATATAAAAATAGGTTGTTTTGGTGCAAAGGATATTATGTAGATACGGCTGGTAAAAACATGAGCCGAATTACGGAGTACATAAGAAATCAACTTGAAGAAGATAAGTTGGGAAATCAATTAAGCATAGCTGAAGTTGGATATTTTTATTCCTTCTGGTGTTTCAGGCCATATTCCTTGTCTATATAGCTCAATACACTCTAACTTATATTCATGACTGTAACGCATGAAAATACCCCAAACAATAATTTAGAGTTTCAATTTGATAAAGCCATACAATATGCATATCAATAGATATTTAGCTTTTTAATATATATAATAGTTATAATAAAATATCAAGGCTTTTATTATATACAATACTAAAACAAATATATGAAAATAAGTATTATAAACTAGGTAAGATATCTTTAAATGTCTTCATATGTTTATCCAATTTTGACTTAGTACATTTATATTCATGTTCAAATATTTTGATATTACAATCAGAAATTATTAATAAGTGACGTTTGTTGTTTATATTAATACAAATAGTATTATTTCGAACTTCCGACAAATGTCTATTTATGTATGAATCAATCTTTGACTGGACTTCATTTAAAAATAAAATATTGACCTCAAAGAATTTAATAAATATGTCAAATAATAATTTATGGTATTCTATAATTGTTACGGAAAGAGAAATATTGGGAGGGAGTTGATATTGATTGAATATTTTAGAAGAAGTATTCTTTATCCTCATTTTTCCTGACTTGCTAAATTTAAATTTTTCACCTTCAACTAATATATAATCTAGATTAAAACTATATCTATTTTGAAAATAGTATACAGGCAGATGTCCATGCAGTGTAAAATTTCTAAGTGTACTCATTAAACAATAGCAAAATTTATTGTTGTATATTTCAGAAATAAAAGTTTTCAACTCTGAATTCGAAGGGGAATCAAACTTCGCTACTAAATCAATAAACATCTTAGATACAGCTAAATAGTTTGCTATTAAAGAATTTATAACACAAAAATCGTTGAAAGGTTGATTTGTATTTCTCGTAAGCCTATCATCTGAATGTACAATGAAATTATCAAAGATTTGATAAAAATTAAATTCTGTCATGTAAAAAGAATCTCTCATTGTTTTAAAGTAATCCTGTATATTAATATATTTTTCGATAAAAGATGATTCTTCTTCAGTTGGTGAAATAAATTCACCTAACTTCGATGTGTCGATATCTTCAAGTGATAATACTGTTTTATTATTCATGACTTCCTCCTAATAATAATTTATTTTGGTATCAGTATATAATAAAAAAATCATGTTGTATGCAAAAAATTAAACTATCTATTTGTAGCATTATGCAAACTATATCTATATAAATACTTATAACATATGAATAAAGTATTTTGTGAAATACCTTAAACGTAGAGAATCATTTTTTATGCTATAATCTCTCTAAGGAGACCCACATGAAAGTAATAGATTTAACACACACAATCAAAGAAAACATGCCTGTCTACCCAGGCACCGACACACCAAAACTAATGCCAGCAAATACCTACGAAAAGGACGGCTTCAAGGAAACACTGATGCAGCTGTACACGCATACAGGAACCCACATGGACCCACCAGCACACCTCTACGCAGGAAGAACAACTCTGGATCAGTTTCCTCCAGAGCAGTTCATCGGAAAGGCACTAGTCATAGATTGCAGAGACCTAAAAGAAGGAGAGGCAATAACCATGGACCTCATCCGCATTCACGGATCAAAGGCAGAAGAAGCAGACTTTCTGCTTTTCAATCTAGGCTGGGATAAACGCTGTGGAAAAGATACATATTTCGGAGACTAAGCCTGCATAGATGACGAAGTCCTTGACTATATCATCGCAGGAAACTACAAAGGCATAGGCTTTGATGTAATAGGCCTAGATCCAATCGCAGACGAAAACCTAACAAGACATAAGAAACTATTTAAGGAAACAGAAATCGTCAACATAGAAAACCTAAAAAACCTAGACCAGTGTGGCAGTAATCTCTTCTGGTTCAGCTGCTTCCCCCTAAAACTAGAAAACTGTGACGGCTCACCAATCAGAGCAATCGCTTGGTTTGAGTAGAAACTAGACTGCATAACTAATGCAGTCTAAAAGGAGCCACTATGACCCCAAACAACACAACAAAAACAAGCGCAATCGCGCCTCAGCACGCAGCACCCCAAACAACAACCACAACGCAAAACGCAAAGCCGCTTAAACCCTACCAGATCCTAAGCGGAGCGCAGCTAAAATACATCGCATTTATCTCAATGCTGATAGATCACACAAATAACGCACTAATCACGCCAATACTAAATGGTAAAGGCACACTGCTATACATATCGAACGCGTTTTCAATAATCGGAAGAATCGCCTTCCCAATCTTCATGTTTTTCCTTATCGAAGGCTTCTTCAAAACACGAAGTCGCAAGAAATACCTCGCAAGCCTTTTGATCTTCGGACTTATCTCCGAAGTCCCATTTGATATGTTCGTCTCGAGGACATTCTTTGAGCTAAACTGGAACAACATGATGTTCACGCTATCCCTGTGCCTAGGCGTAATCTGGCTAATTGACAGCCTAAGAGCGAAACTAAAAAACACGCTGCTTTGGTTCATAACAAGCCTGCCAATTTTAGGAATTTCATGCTTCATAGCAACATGGCTAAGCCTAGACTACGACTATCACGCAGTACTCGTCGCATACATATTCTATATCTTCCGCAAAAAGCCAATCATCGGAGCAGGACTCGGATACATCTCAATCATCAAAGAGCTTTGGTCCATACTAGGCTTCGGACTGACACTGACATATAATAGGGAGAGGGGAAGGCAGTACAAATGGCTAAACTACGCCTTCTACCCAGTCCACCTACTTATACTAGGAATCCTAAGGTTCTACCTGAACATATAATCAAAATAAAAACGCCTGCTAAAGTCAAAGCCAAGGTCAAGGCCGAAGGCAAATAAAATCAAAGGCAAAGCAAGGCATCACGCGTATACAAGGAGAGACCAACTATGAAAAGCATCGGAGCAGAAACACTAAAAACCATAGCAAAGGGCATGAACGCTGGATACATCTACGTGAATAAGGATGGAATCATAGGCGATTTTAGCGAGCTCGCCAAAGAAATCCTAGGCATCAAAACCCTCGGACACCAAAAACACGACGCAGGCCAAATTGAGCCAGGCGACATAGTCATATTCGCAGATAACGACCTCGGAAACGACGACATGATGAGGGCATCTGACCTTGAGTGCCTAAACATAAAGGACAAGGACATAAACCAAGGCGACATAGTACTAGCCATAGGGCGCTACAAGGACAAGACAACAAAGCCTGTCTACAAGACCTTCGGCGCCTACGTACCAGAGCCACTAATTACCCTCCAAACAAAGCTAGACAACCTCGAAATCTCAGTCTCCCTAGACTGCGAAAGCAGAAACATCAAAATCACAGTCGAAGGAGAATCATACTGCATGGATTACCTCGAAAGCGTAGGTCACCTAGTTGTCCTAGACGGCAAAACCAATGAAGTCAAATTTTTTCAGGCCAAGGGCTATGGCTATAGAGGAGAAGAAGCAGGAGAACTTTTAAGAGGAAAGAGCTACCAAGAAAAGAACCTAAACGACGAAAACAGCGAGCTCGTCCCAACGGTTGGCATGAGTGCAAGACGCGTGCTAAGAGGAGAAGAATTCCAAGAAGACCTAGAAACACTTCTAAACTCAGAAGATGGAGCCGAAATCCAAAAGGTACTCGAAATATATAGACGCTGGATGCTAGTCAAAATGATACGCATAAAGAAGGGCACAAAAGACGACGGCGTATACATTTTCATACGCGATAGAGAGCTTGTACAAAAGGCAGCAAAAGCAGGCGCGGTCCTAAAAGAAAAGATAGAAAACGCATCAAGACTCACAGCATATAGAGACGAAATGCGGGAGATAGAATTCCTCAAGAACATAGTAGGAAACTCCATCAAAATGCAAAAGGTCAAGCAGCTAGCCTACAAGGCAGCAAACACAAGATTCAATGTAATCATCACAGGAGAATCTGGCACAGGTAAAACCAAGCTAGCACGTGAAATACACAGCATCAAAGGCGAAAACACACCATTTGTAACAGTAGCCTGCAACGCCATCGCTCCAAGCCTCATAGAGTCAGAACTATTTGGCTATGTTCCAGGTGCATTTACGGGCGCAGACTCCAAGGGAAAAAAGGGCTTCTTCGAGGAGGCAAACGGCGGAACTATATTCCTAGATGAGATAGGAGAAATCCCGCCAGAGATGCAGATAAAGCTTCTCAACGTCCTTCAGGATAAGAGGATATATCGCGTGGGATCAACCAAGCCAATAGATATCGATGTCAGAGTAATCACGGCATCAAATAGAAACCTCGAAGAAGAGGTAGAGAAGGGAAGTTTTAGGCAGGATCTATATTACAGAATAAATGTATTCCCAATCGCCCTGCCACCACTACGCGAGCGCAAAAAAGACCTCAGTCTCCTCGCAGAGTCCATACTCAAAAACCTCCTATCAGCCTACGGCATGGACGAAAAGAAATTCTCGCAGGAAGCCATGGATCTCATCACAGCCTACGACTGGCCAGGAAACGTCAGAGAGCTCGAAAACATAATTGAAAGAGCCATAACCCTCTGCGACGGAACAAATATCTATGCGGAGCATCTCATGATAACAAAGCCAGAAGCACAAGGCATCTCCCTCAAAGCCCGTGTTGAAGCAGGTGAGAAGAAGATAATTGAGGAAGTCCTCATAAAGCATAACGGAAACCGAAAGAAAGCCATGCAGGAGCTAGAGCTATCAAAATCCGTCTTCTACGACAAAATAAAACGCTACGGCATAGAGCTCGAATAAAAGCTGGCACGATTTATGCTTTAACTATCAAAGGAAATAAAAGCAGAAAAGGCGCAATATGAAATTTTGGAAAATGAACGGAACAGGCAATGATTTTCTAATCATAGATAATAGCCTGCTAAAAATCACGCAAAAGGATCTTCCATTCCTAGCTAAAACTCTCTGCGAAAGGCATCATAGCATCGGAGCAGACGGCCTAATGATAGCCGAAAACGAGGGCGTGAGCTCAGGTGCAGACCTAAAAATGATCTTCTTCAACAACGACGGTTCACCCAGCGAAATGTGTGGAAACGGAGCAAGGTGTATCTGTCGCTATGCCTACGAAAATGGCTTTGCAGGCGAAGTGCAAAGGATAGAAACTGAAGCCGGAATAGTCACAGGAAGACGCATAAACGAAAGTGAATACGAAATCAGGCTAAACACACCCTGCAATATCAGGCTAGACGAGCAGATAGAATGCGAAGGCGAAATCCTAAACTGCTCATATATAGAGCTTGGAAACCCGGGAATCCCGCACCTAGTTGTAGAAATACAAGGCCTAAAAAGCTTTGATGAAGACAAGCTATATCGCATCGGAGCATACCTAAGAAGTCACAAAAACTACCCAAAGGGAGCAAATGTCAACTTCTATGAGAAGCTTACAGAGGGCCACTACTACGTGAGAACCTTCGAAAGAGGAGTAGAAGGCTTCACCCTAGCCTGTGGAACTGGAACTGGCTCACTTGTCAGCATCCTAACCCTAAAAGGCGAAAGCGACGGAAAAGACATCAAAGTAGACATGCAAGGCGGAAGATTAATCGTAAATGCAGAGTCAAAAGACGGCAGAATAGAAAACCTCTACCTAAGAGGAGGGACAAACATAGTCTGTAAAGGTGAGGTGACAGATGAAAACATCAAAGGCCTAGTAAGCACATGTGAAATATAACAGTCCAAAAAACAGGACTTCAAGAACGAAAAACTAGACATGACGCGCACATTAATGCTATAAATTCCAAAAGCTATGGTATAATTTACAAAGAAATTAGATAGAATCTAAAAATGAGAGGATAAACAATGATCTGCGAAAACATTTCGGTTTCAAAGGACGGCAAACACCTACTGTTTGCAGGACAGGACACAGTTGAACTAGCAAAGAAATACGGCACACCAGTCTATCTCCTAGACGAGGATAGAATAAGGGAAAAGTGCAGAATATATAAGGCTGCCTTCCAAAAGCACTTCGGCGAAAAGGCAGTACCACTCTACGCATCAAAGGCAAACTGCTTCAAGCGCATGTACGAGATTATGAGAGAAGAGGAGATGGGCATAGACGTAGTTTCCTCAGGCGAAATCTACACAGCGCTCCAAGCAGGCTTTGATCTATCAAAAGCCTACTTCCATTCAAACAACAAAACAGATAAAGACATCAGCTATGCCATGGAACATGGCATCGGCTACTTCGTCGCAGATAATGTTGAGGAAGTAATTGCAGTAGAAAAGGAAGCAGAGCGAAGGGGCCTAAAGCAAAAGATACTCCTAAGGTTAACACCAGGAATCGACCCACACACCTATGAGGCAATCTCAACAGGTAAGGTTGACTCCAAGTTCGGAAGCCCAATAGAAACAGGCCAGGCCGAAGAAATCACTGCATTCACCCTCAAGCAGCCACACATAGAGCTGATGGGATTCCACTGCCACGTGGGCTCGCAGGTATTTGAAGAGGACGTATTTGAGCGTGCAGCAGTCGTAATGCTAAGTTTCGTAGCTGAGATGAAGGAAAAGTACGGTTTCATCACACCAGAGCTCGACCTCGGCGGAGGCTATGGCGTGAGATATGTAGACACCGACCCATACCTTGACATAGAAACAAAGGTAGGCCAGGTTGCAGCGGCAGTAAAACAGGCCTGCAAAGACCTTGGAATTGAAATGCCAGAAATCCACATGGAGCCGGGCAGATCCATAGTTGCAGACGCAGGCATGGTGCTCTACACAGTCGGCACCGTAAAGAAAATCCCAGGCTACAAGAACTATGTTTCCATAGACGGAGGAATGTCAGATTCCCCAAGATTCGCACTCTACAAAGCAGCCTACACCTGCCTTCTCGCAAACAAGATGGACGAAGCCAATGACTTCAAAGCCTCAGTAGTAGGCCGTCTCTGCGAGTCGGGTGACATAATACAGGAAGACGTAATGCTTCCAGCATCGGTTGGTCGCTACGATACACTAGCCCTATGCACAGCAGGAGCTTATCACTACTCCATGGCATCGCACTATAACAGACTGCCAAAGCCACCAGTAGTCATGCTCAAAGGCGGAAACGAAAGCTACGTAGCAGTCAAAGGCGAAACCTTCGAAGACGTCCTCAGAAATGACGTGTAAAAGGATATAGGCATGACAGAAACAATAAATCACCCAAAACTAGGCAAACTAGAATACCTAGAAAGCCCCGAACAAATCCACTGCTGGCACGGTGAGCTAGAAGGAAGCGAGCTAGGCTTTGACATAATCCTAGATACATCAAAACTAGACCAAGCAGACGCAGACTTCATAGCTAAAATCACTAGTGACTGGAAAGCTTACGAAGAGAAGGCTCTCGCGGATCTCAGCGAAAAGCTAACCTCAGAACCAAAGCTATTTGGTCTATCAAAAGAAGACGCAGAACGCCTATCAAAGCAAAACTCATTGCCTTTTGGCTGTCCACAGTTTACCTTCTATGAAAACAAGGAATGGGCGATTATCTTCCTCGAAAACGACCTAGGCATAGGTGAGCCATTTGGCATATCGGTAAACTATGATAGTGAAGAACTAATTGGGATCTATGATTTATCAGATTCGGAAGAAATTGATTAATTTAAATTTAAGATGAGCATAAAACCTGATACCATAACAATGATTACAAAGCTCCAGCTGAACGCTGGAGTTTTTGCTTGAAATCAATTTTGTCAAATTCTTATCTTACTTCATAAAAGATAAAATCAATACAACCACTGAAATATCAACTGTTATGTCAGTTTTCACACACACTTTTTGTCCTATAGCACTGTTTCCAATTATGCACATAAAAAGAGCCAGAAACTTCCTGGCTCTGTTGGGATGTCGCTGTATATCGCTACACGCTACGCTTACCGTATCCCTTACGGTAATAGTTCTTGGCGAACACTGAATTTCTGACCCCCAGTGTAGGGTGTAGGTGACTACTACCTACAGTACTCTTATTACTATGTGATAGTATAACACTTTTTGCAGTAGTGTGCAACGCATAAATCCTGAAAATGTATGCTAAAGAACACATATAATTGTAAAACTAACAAATAACTATTTTGAGTTATATAAAAACATTGACACAAATTAATAATCTGATTTATTATAAAAATGCAGTGATTAAATAAAAAAAGAGCCATGTTTTGGCTCATTTTACATAGGTGTTGCACAATGCAAGCAAACAGATACGGCGTAATGCCTTATTTGAACTCACCTTGTAAATCACTTTGATTGTATTAGATATAAATTATTTTGTCAATGATTTTTTAGGAGAAATTACATGATTAAGGGCGATTATTATCTAGGACTTGATTTGGGAACAAATTCAGTTGGTTGGGCAGTGACGGATTTAGAGTACAATTTGCTACGTGCAAAGGGAAAAGATCTATGGGGAGTTCGTTTATTTGATGAGGCACAAACAGCTGCTAATAGACGTTCAAAACGAATTGCAAGACGCAGAATAGAAAGAGATAAGGCAAGAAAAGCACTACTAAAGGAATTTTTCGCAGATGAGATTGAAAAGATTGATCCTGCATTTTATATGAAAATGAATGAGAGTTTTTTCAAGTTGAAAGATAGAAGTGTGGAAAATCAACAGCCATACTCCCTATTTAATGACTTTGATTTTACAGATAAGGAATTTCATGATAAATATAAGACCATTTTTCATCTAAGAAGTGATTTAATACATAGTGATAAGATATTTGATGTAAGATTAGTATTTCTTGCTATATACAATATGTTTAGTCATAGAGGACATTTTCTTAATGCAACATTAGACGCAGAGAAGAACGATACAGGGTTTGAAAATGCATATGCTGAGATGATTGAAGTGCTTGAAGAGCATGAATTTGGAATTCCTAGCAATATTGAAGTTAGTAAAATGGAAGAAATTCTTTCTGATAATAAAAACTCAAGAACTAAACATTTTAGTCAACTCCTAGCATTATTTAATGTTACAAAAAAGGATAAAAGAATATGCACCGTACTCAATCTGTTATCAGGACTTAAAATCAATTTGAAAGATATATATGTTCAGGAGATAGATAAAGAATCGAATAAAAAAATTGGTTTTAGAGAGCCAAATTATGAAGAAATTATAGAAGAAGTATATGACATTGTGGATGAAGATTATAAAAATATAATTGAAAAAATAAAGGCAGTGCATGACGCTGGCCTTCTGTCAAAAATAATGATAGGATGCGAGTACCTTTCAGATGCAAGAGTAAAGATTTACGACATGCATCAAAAGGATTTAAAGCAATTAAAAGCATTATTAAAAAAATACAATAAAAAGGCTTATGAAAAACTTTTTAGGACTATTGAAAGCGGAACATATAGTGCATATGTTGGAAGTGTAAATAGCCACGGGAAGATTGAAAGAAGACAAGGAAAAGAACGAGGAAAGGACGAATTATATAAATCTATAAGAGCAGCAATAAAAGACATACCAGATGATGACAAAGATAAGATAGAAATACTTGCAAAGATAGATGCTGATATATTCCTAGAAAAGCAGTTAACAAACGAAAATGGCGTTATTCCCAATCAGGTTCACTCCCGAGAGTTAAGAGCTATACTTAATAAAGCTGAGAGATACATACCGTTTTTGTCAGAAGTTGATAATACAGGATATAGTACAAAGGAGAAAATAATTCAGCTATTTGAATTTCAAATACCATACTATGTTGGTCCGCTTGGAAGAGAGTTTAATGGCAAAAAAGGATACAACTGTTGGGCTGTTAGGAAAGAATCTGGAAGAGTCTTCCCGTGGAATTTTGATGAAAAAATCGATAAGAACGCATCTGCAGAGGAGTTTATTAAGAGAATGGTGCGTAAATGCACATATTTCAATGATGAGAACACTTTGCCTAAAAACTCACTAATATATGAAAAATTCATGGTATTAAATGAGATTAATGCTATAAGGGTGAATGGATGTAGACTAGATACAGAAACAAAGCAAGCTATATATAATGATTTATTTACAAGTGGGAAAAAAGTAACGAAGAAAAAAATAAAAGAATATCTTGTTTCGATTAATAAGATGGATATTGAGTCTGAGATTTCAGGAATAGATGTTGATTGGAGTAAGAATTTAACATCTACTGCAAAGTTCAAAGGTGTTTTTGATGGAAAAATAGAATCAAATAAAGAAATTATAGAAGATATCATCTTTTGGTCAACAATCTATTCAGGAGATAAAAAGCTTGTAAAATCAAAGATTGAAACTGTATATCCTAATATATTAAATGAGAATCAACTTAAGAAAATACTTGGTTTCCGTTTCACAGGATGGGGCAATTTATCTAGGCGTTTTCTTGAAGGCATTATTGGTAAAGATAAAAACGGGACTGCAGAAAATAGCATAATAGGTTTTCTTTGGAATGAACAAGTTACTTTACAAGAACTATTAAGTCAGAATTATACATTTAGAGAAATTATAGATGAACAGTTCTTAGGCGTTGAAAAACCACTATCATCTTGGGAAATAGAAGATTTAGATGACTTCTACCTATCGCCATCAGTTAAAAGGATGACTTGGCAAACTATGAAAATTGTTGAAGAAATACAAGGAGTGCTTGGAAAGTCTCCAAAACGTATCTTCGTAGAGATGACGAGAAGTGACGGAAAAAAAGAAAGAACAACATCTAGAAAAGATAAACTAAAAAGTTTATATATGAGTCTAGGCAATGAAGGTAAGGAATTTTTAAATGAAATAAAAGATAAGGAAGAAAACTTCTTTAATAGGAGAAAGGTATATCTTTATTATCTTCAGATGGGCAAGTGTATGTACTCAGAAGAGGTAATAGATCTTCATGAACTATTTAATGATAATCTTTATGACATTGAACATGTGTATCCACAGCATTATATAAAGGATGATAGCCTTGAAAACAACCTTGTTTTAGTAAAGAAAAAAATAAATGGAAGAAAGCAAGACAAACCATTAAAGTCTGAAATACAGGCAGATAGATATACATTCTGGTGTATGTTAAAGGATAAAGGGTTTATAAATAGTGAGAAGTTTACTAGGCTGACTAGGAGAAATGACTCTTTTACAGATGATGAACTTACAGGGTTTATAAATAGGCAAATCGTGGAGACTAGCCAGGCATCAAAGGCTATTACGCAAATTCTACAACAGTCAATGGGTGAGAACTGTAGAATTGTTTTCTCAAAAGCAAAACTTGTATCAGAATTTAGGCAAAAATTCGATTTACCTAAGTCAAGAATAATTAACGACCTTCATCATGCAAATGATGCATATTTAAATATAGTTGTTGGCAATGCATACTATGTGAAATTTACGGGAAATCCATATAAATTCATAAAAAATGCAAAGATGAATCCGAAATTGAAGGAGAACAAATACCACATTTCAGATTTCTATAGATATGATATATATAACAAGAATGAAGTTGCATGGAGGAGTGAACAAGATGAGACAATCGACATTGTTAAAAGAACAATGGAAAGGTTTACACCACTAGTTACTCGTAAATTAGAACAAGGTCACGGTGAGTACTTTAAAGAAACTATTTTTAATAACATTACTGCAAAGAAAGAGTCTTATATTGGTGTAAAAACGAAACAATCGGCTCTAAAAAATGTGAATGATTATGGAGGAAAGAGATCTATTTCAACACAAGGATATACACTAATAGAATATACAGAAAAAGATAAAACAACTAGGCTTTTAAAAGAAATTCCAATAATATTGGGGAATCATAGAAAACTTACAGAAGAGAATATTATAGAATATATGAATGAACTTTTAATTAGTGAAGGAAAAGCTCAAGAAGTCTATAACATTAGAGTGTGTGAAAAATTTATACCAATGAATAGTTTAATAAAAATTGATGGAGCATATTATTATCTAGGAGGAAAGACAGAAGAGTATTTTTATGCAAGAAATGCGATGCAGTTGAAACTAGATAGAAATTGGGTTAAGTATGTACATAAAATAGAAAAAGCTAATTCTAAAAATAATTACGATGAAGTGGATAATTTAAAGAACAAAATCATTACAAGTGAAAAAAATCAGGAGTTATTTGATCTTATATTATCTAAATTTGACAAATTGCCATATTCTAATTGCAAAGCTGGACCTTTGTTAGAACATCTCAATAAAGCAAGGAAAAGTTTTATTGAAGCTGATACTAAAAATCAGTGTATAGTTTTAGAAAAAATGATAAGAAATATTAGTAAATCTGAGAAAGTCGACTTAAGCTCTATAGGTGGAAAAGCTAATGTTGGAAGTGTACGCATTAACACGAAAATAAGTAATTACAAAGAATTTAAATTGATTTCACAGTCATCTTCTGGATTGTTTGAAAACGAAAAGGATCTTCTGAAGATATGAGCTGGAGAACTATTATAATTAGTAAAAGTGCCAAGCTGGATTACCAGCTTGGTTATATGGTAGTTAGACAGGAAGAGACAAGTAAAATACATATTTCTGAAATACATATGCTTATAATAGAGACTACGGCAGTGTCTATTACTGCAGTATTAATGTCTGAGCTTGTAAAATCAAAAGTTAAGGTAATATTCTGTGACGAGAAAAGGAATCCTTTATCAGAACTTATGCCATATTATGGGTCACATGATACTAGTTCAAAATTACGTTCCCAAATTAAATGGGATAATGATATTAAAAAATATGTATGGACGGCAATTGTAAAAGAAAAGATAGTACAGCAAGCGATTCTTCTAGATGAATGTGGTAAGGATGAGAGTGGACTTTTGTATAAGTATGTTGAAGAAATAGAGTTTGGTGATTCATCGAATAGAGAAGGGCATGCTGCAAAGGTATATTTTAATGCTTTATTTGGAAAATCTTTCACAAGAGGAACAGACTGCCTAATAAATGCAGCATTAGACTATGGATATTCAATTCTATTATCGTCATTTACAAGAGAAATAGTAGCATCTGGCTATTTGACTCAATTAGGATTATTTCATGACAATATGTTTAATCAATTTAACCTTGCATCAGATCTCATGGAACCGTTTAGAGTTCTTATTGATAGGAAGGTTGTGAACATGAATATTGAAGAGTTTGGTAGTGATGAAAAAAGAAGAATAGTTTCAGTCCTTAGTGAGCCAGTTTGTATAAATTATAGAAATGAAATTGTTTCCAATGCCATAAAAATCTACTGTAAAAGCATTTTCGAGTCTCTAGAGAATAATAGTATTGATGATATAAAGTTTTATAGATATGAGCTATAGGTATATGAGAATTTTAGTTTTATTTGATTTGCCAGTACAAACTTCACTAGATAGAAGAGAGTATGCTAAATTCAGAAAACATTTAATAAAGAGTGGTTTTTTTATGCTCCAGGAATCTGTTTATTGTAAGATATCCCTAAATTCGGGTATGTCAGAGGCTATCGTTGATAATCTTAGGAAGAACAAACCAAAAGCAGGGTTAGTTCAGGTGCTTAAGATAACAGAGAAGCAGTATTCAAGAATGGAATGCATAATCGGCAAACATGAAACTGATGTGCTAAATTCAGATGAAAGGTTAGTTATATTATGAGAATAACAAATCGAGAATTTGATTTTGTCATAGAAGCTGACGAAAATACATCTATATCAGTTGTATGTGAAAACCCAAAAGTATTCTATGAAATTATAGAGGATTCCATAAAGTTATTTCAATCCAATGAATCAAATTGGATAATATCTGAAAAGGATGGGACTAGAATTGACTCTAAACAGATTGATATTATTGTAAGTCCGTTCTGTTTTGATATTAACAGCAAAAGGTTACTTGGGAATGTACAAAAAGAAATAGAGGCGTGTATTTACGAGAACTTCACTGAAGAAATTAGTTATATAAATAATACTTTTGTTAGGGTTTTGGAAGATATATCAGTAAAATTATCATATGAAATAGATTATAATATCGAGTGTGATGTAAAAGATATGATAAAAATCTACGATTTAAAATTAAATTATGAGAGTGGCAGTTTATTAGAGAAGTTATCAATTTATATCAAACTAGTTGCAATGGCATTTAATATGCAAGTACTATTTTTAGTTGATATTAAGAGATATTTGACAGAATATGAAATATTGACTTTGTATAAAGAAGCACGGTATTGGAAGATACAGTTAGTTATCATAGAATCTAGATTTATATGTAAGCTAGAAAATGAAAAAGTAATTATCATAGATACGGATAAGTGTATAATAGAGTTATGATTTACGCATATGGCAGTATGTTGGGTTCGGAGATAATCTCATCAATTTGAGGTTTGAGAACCTTGTAAATCAAGAATGTAGAAAAACAATTCTAAACTTGCGGGCATTACATCAACAGTTTGAGAACCTTGTAAATCAAGAATGTAGAAAAACCTGTCAATTTAAATATTGATTGCTCGTTCGGTTTGAGAACCTTGTAAATCAAGAATGTAGAAAAACATTCTACTGAGGACGATTATATCGCAGCAGGTTTGAGAACCTTGTAAATCAAGAATGTAGAAAAACGTATCGCAGGCGGTGTCAAGCAATTTGGCAGTTTGAGAACCTTGTAAATCAAGAATGTAGAAAAACTGGTTTGTGTTCTTCTTGCTTATCAACATCGTTTGAGAACCTTGTAAATCAAGAATGTAGAAAAACCCACTTTTATCATTTGGTTGCACGGATATTGTTTGAGAACCTTGTAAATCAAGAATGTAGAAAAACATTCGGAGACAACAAAGCTTGATGCAGGTGGTTTGAGAACCTTGTAAATCAAGAATGTAGAAAAACCAATGGGGATATAAGAGCACAGATAATATAGTTTGAGAACCTTGTAAATCAAGAATGTAGAAAAACGGAGTTGCGGACATGCCAAGCGACATGAACGTTTGAGAACCTTGTAAATCAAGAATGTAGAAAAACCCTTGTCACTGTGAAATTTGTGGCTGTCTCGTTTGAGAACCTTGTAAATCAAGAATGTAGAAAAACAGAATCATGGAATTAAAAATCAACGCAATGGTTTGAGAACCTTGTAAATCAAGAATGTAGAAAAACGAGTATGTGATCACGGAAGATGAAGAAACAGTTTGAGAACCTTGTAAATCAAGAATGTAGAAAAACAGGCTGATGATTATATATGCCACACTAGAAGTTTGAGAACCTTGTAAATCAAGAATGTAGAAAAACAAAACAAACAGAGCTTTAATGCCTTCACTTGTTTGAGAACCTTGTAAATCAAGAATGTAGAAAAACACTCAAATAGCCAACTATATAAGCAAGCGGGTTTGAGAACCTTGTAAATCAAGAATGTAGAAAAACGCTCGTCAATTGCTTGCATTATCCCAATCGGTTTGAGAACCTTGTAAATCAAGAATGTAGAAAAACGAAACCGAAGGACTGCTTGATGTTAACTTAGTTTGAGAACCTTGTAAATCAAGAATGTAGAAAAACACACAACAAACGGCGGCTTCGGAGCGTTCTGTTTGAGAACCTTGTAAATCAAGAATGTAGAAAAACTCATGGCAGGTGATATCATCGCTGCAAAACGTTTGAGAACCTTGTAAATCAAGAATGTAGAAAAACAATACAAATATCTCACAAAATACTAACAACGTTTGAGAACCTTGTAAATCAAGAATGTAGAAAAACCGATGGATCGTGTCAAGCGTCGTGTCAAATGTTTGAGAACCTTGTAAATCAAGAATGTAGAAAAACATCTAAAGGACATTGACAAACTAGGTAATCGTTTGAGAACCTTGTAAATCAAGAATGTAGAAAAACCTAGTTGACGATATTCCACTTTATAGTGATGTTTGAGAACCTTGTAAATCAAGAATGTAGAAAAACTCAATAGCTCCCTTTTCCCACATTTCTTTCGTTTGAGAACCTTGTAAATCAAGAATGTAGAAAAACAAGGAATATGAGCTTAGAATAAGGCATTTGGTTTGAGAACCTTGTAAATCAAGAATATAGAACACTAAATAAATATGCAATCAAATTCATGGTGAAACTCCACAACCTACAAAAACTAAAATATGGCGAGTCCTCTCAAACCCCACAAAGGGAGTTTACAAGCGAGAGCGACCGCCATGTCAGTGAATCTATTCTATCAAGAAAAAATCTAAAAGTCAATACAAACACTATGACACCCACTAATCAGGGTGTCTTTTTTTGATGAAAAATCCCCTTTTACCAAACGGGTAAGTTTTCAGTCAACATGTTGCGCGCTGTCACAAACAAGTATATAATGAAGCGTATGGATTAATAGCTTTTCCAAGCTGTAGTCAGGCGGGAGATTGACAGGCTTGATAGTAGGGTAAATCTTGGATTAGACACCCTTCGATTAGCGATTAATGAGACAGATAGTAGATAAATAAGGGGGTATATCTATGAAAAATAGAGTGAAGCAGGTCTTTGCGTGCTTGCTTTCAATTCTAATTGTAGTTGTGGGCATAACGCCTATGACAAACTCAGTGGTTAACGCAGAAACGACCACAGGTCTTCAGTTTACTAGCATCAAGATAGTAGATTCTGAAACAGGTACTGTAGTAGCAGATCTGCTAAACGGACAGACACCTAAGCTAAAGACCGGTGTGACCTATGCGCTCAATGTGAGCTATTCGGTTCCATCGAATCTGCAGTTCTCTAACACATATCTCAATGTGAGACTAGGGGACGGAGTATATATCAAGACACTTCCAGGAGCAACATTTACCGAGGGGCCGGTCGTATCGACAGGTTTTGAGTCTCTCGTAAAGACGCCGACGGGAACAGGCACATCGCCTTACGGTTACCCGGCCACAGGCTCCGAGCAATCCCGAAATGGTGATCTCAAATACAAGAGCAAGGTTTCGCTGACCAATGTATCTTCGGTCGGAGAGATATGCTTTGTTGTAGATGAGGCCTATCTAAACCAGGATCCAAACCAAATTTTATCCAATTTGTTTAAGCTTAGCCTAAGCACCGATGCCACAAATAATATCGATGCTAAGTCTTTTAATGCAATTTCTACCCAGGAACTGCAATACGGATTTTGGACAAATCAGGCTACAGAGGTTCTATCAAAGGGTGGAACAACATCTACCATAAACGTATCAAATACGGGCGGAAAATCCCTAACAAGAGCAGGAAGTAAGACAACGGTACAGATAGTATACCCAAGCGATATTGAATTTGTATCCCTAGAAGAAAAGGGACTATATAACACAAACGGAAGAGTAGTATCGACAACTGAGAGCGGCGGTCTTAAGACGACTACAGTAGAGTGGGATGAGCCAGGCTCATACTCAGGTGGACTTTCATTTTATCCACACCTTAAGGTTCCAGCAAATAGTACAAGAGCAAACGGTTCTACCTTTGATGTAGTGATCAAAAATTTCAGCAAGACAATCTGGAACGATAACCCAAATGTGGGAAGAACATCTAAGGCGCAGGAAGCTAAGATGGTAGTTACTATCATTGACGGAAATACGCCAGAGAGAATACTTTCACACGGGCTTGTTGACACTATGCCAAACTGGGCGCTAAAGAAGAACGATACATACAATGTGCGTCTTGGAAGCTTGCTTCTAAAAAACGAGCTTTCAATTCCAACGCAGCCAAAGACAATAGAGTTTGATATCGATAATGCTGACACAGCAATAATTCGAGGCGTAACAATTCCTTATGCACCAGGTATGACATATGGAACGATACACTGGACTACGGCTGATGGAAGAAGCGGAACAGCAGACCCAAGTGTGATTAAGCCATCGGGAGACGCATCAGCTTTGATAACTAACGAAGCGCTTGGACTTGGCATAAACGATTCAATCAAAACTCTTAAGGTCGACCTAGGACCTATCCCTGCATCATATGATGGAATAAGACGCATGCAGGATCTACTTGAGACATGGAATCCAAGCAACAAATACGTTTACGACGAGTACTACGGATGGTCCTATATCCCTGCAGGAATCTACGGAACCTGGAAGAAGGGAACAAGTGCTGATGTAGTTTCAACAATCAAGGTTTACACAACTGGCCAGGCACCGGCAGCAACCGAGACCTTTAAGGTTGTCGGAAAGTCGGATAAGCCTAGAGTTGTAAACGGTGTTGGAACAATAAATAAGACACAGATAAACGGTGGAGATAGCTTCAAGGTATCGGGAAGAATTGACGATGCTAACTGGGACTGGAATCCACTTCAGGAGCCGGTAATCTACATGATTATGCCAGAGGGCTTCGAGTACTCCAATTTGACCGTAACTAACGGAACGCTCAGCGCACCAAGCTATGTTGGTGAGTTTGAGAAGGACGGCACCAAGATCAAAGTTTGGAAGTATTCAATAGACATAGGCGATGAGACTAGAGGTCAGTATCAGCCTAACTTTACAAGCAAGAATATGAGCATTTCCTTTGATGTAAAGACTGATAAAACTGCGAGAGTCAAGACATATCACATCAATGACTTCCTCGGAATTACAACAAAGGACTTCAAGGACATTGACGCAGTTATAAAGCGTGAGAAGTGGGACGCAAGCAACTGGAACACTAGTAAGTACACAGCTACATTTGGTGAGAAGGTTAACTCTGGAAAGGACATGGTATCGCTTTCCGAGGGTCCAGGAATCAAGATTACGCAGGCATATGAGGTAAGCGCTAAGTCTGAACTTTTGATACCTGATACCGGAAAGTCCTATGTATACGACAATACTTCAGTGGCCGCAAAGGAAGAAACTACACCTGTTCTAAAACCAGGAGACGATGCAACCCTCCGTATCACTGTGAGAAACAATATGACATCACAGCTAGACCGTGTAAGCCTCTTTGTCCCACTGCTAAAGAAGGATTTGAACTTCGGAGCAGGCTTCATGCCAGAAGGTAAGAACGAGCTTCCGCTAGAGCTTAAGAAGGTTGAGACAACACCTAATTTTGAGGTGAAGTACATAAAGCTCAAGGCAGGAAAGACATATCCGATAAATGAGGCACCGCAGCCAGCAGACTATGACATAGTTACAGATCCTGCAGAGGCTAACATGATTATGCTTGTATCAAGATCTGCAGTTGCTCCAGGAGATGGCGGACGAGTTGATATCACATACAAGGTTGGAAATGATGTAACTCATCTATATAACGAGAAAAAGAATGTAATCACGCCAGTTCTAGATTACAACATCGGTGGAAACACATCTACGCTCACAAGGGAGCCAGCAGCCGTTAGCTTCCATGTTGATGCTCCAGTAACAAGAGATATTACAGTTAAAAAGCTTTGGAAGGATCATGCAGGCACAGCAATTACAGCGCCAGTTACAAGCGTTGATGTTGAGCTTCTAAAAGATGGAGCAGTAGTAGAAAAAAAGCAGCTTACAGCAGCAAATGGCTG
Organism: uncultured Clostridia bacterium; assembly: GCA_938049335.1. Lineage (GTDB taxonomy): Bacteria > Bacillota > Clostridia > Peptostreptococcales > Anaerovoracaceae > Eubacterium_B. The sequence goes on from CALIYX010000016.1 coordinate 80,778, forward strand.
GACGGTTACATTTGATAATCTCGAAAAGGCAAATGCAGCAGGAGTTGACTATGCATACACTGTAAGAGAAAAGGGGCTAGATGCATCAAATGACATTAAGCTAGGCGGAGCTTGGTACAAGGCGGCGACAAGCGGAAGCATGGATGCAGGCTTCACAGTTACAAATAAAAAGGCTTTGACCTTCACACCTATGATTCCAGCTACAACAAAGCTGACCGTATCAAAGGAGTGGAGCGGCCTATCGCAGGCTAATGCAAATGAGCAGTCAGTTACCGTAAAGCTCTTCAAAAACGGCGTCGCAACATCTCAGGTAAAGGTTCTTGATAAGAACAATAACTTCAAGGCTACATTTGATAATCTGCCTGATACTGACGCAGTAAACGGAGTAAGCACAAAGAACGTATATACTGTTAAGGAAGTTGATGCTGACGGAAATGCACTGAATGCAGGCGGTAAGATTAAGCTTGGTGATAAGGAGTTTGTCGTAAGCTATGACGGAGCAAAGGTGAAGAACACTCTTGTTAATCCTAAGATTAAACTCGAAGGCGATAAAGTTTGGAATGACGCAAATGACCAGGATGGCATAAGACCTGATGAAGTTACAATAAAGCTATTTGCAAACGGTGTAGACACAGGAAAGACAGCCAAGGCTACCAAGGCAGGTGGCTGGAGCTACAAGTTCAAAAACCTAGATAAGTATGATGCAAACGGCGATGAAATCGTCTATAGCGTTGTGGAGATAGGTGTTCCAGGATACACGGCAGAGATTAATGGTACAACTATTACAAACACTCATGATCCAGCAAAAATCGATATCCCAGTAAAGAAAATCTGGAATGACGATAACGATGCTAAGGGAAAGCGTCCGCAGAGCGTACACATCACGCTATTTGCCGGTGGTGTAAAGGATGATGAAGTAGATTTGAACGCAGGAGATAACTGGGCGCACACATTTGCGAATATGCCTAAGTTCAAGGATGGAAAGCTAATTAAGTACACAGTCAAGGAGGACGCGGTAGCAAGCTACGAGAGCAAAATCACGGGCGATGAGACTGAGTTCCAAGTGACAAATACATACAAGGAGCCAGTAAAGCCAAACGGTGGTAATGACCCTGGAAAGAACGGAGGAAAGAAGGGCGGAAAGCCTAATACCTTCGATGATGGCGGAATGGCGCTATACAGCATGATGGCAGGACTTTCAGGTCTAGCATTTATCGCTGTATCAAAAAAGAGAAAATATAGCAAATAGCCTATATTTATGGGCCGGTAGTCAAGGGGGCGCCGGTCCTTTTTTGTGACTTGATTTGCCCTCTAAAAGCCAGCGAAAATTACTTTGCACAAAAAGCTAGATATTGCCAGCCTAAACTTGCTTAAACAAAGGAAAAATTATATAATTAAACTGGATAATAATTTATTTTTCAAGCTATGGAGGTCTTTGTTTGACAATACAAGAAGCCAAAAACGATGCGAGAGAAAGCGCATTTATAAGTTTTGATATAGATGAGACAGTGGACAGAGTCGCACTGTTTGGAAACCTAGATATAAACCTTAATCTGATCAGCGAGGCAGCAGGCGTTCAGATAGTGCAAAGAGATAACTCACTTTTGATACGCGGAGAAAAGCCTGAGCTAGCTATAGAGATGCTCAGGGAACTCATAGATATAATGCATAGCGGAGAGTTCCTCGACGAACAAAAGGTGAACTACGTAATTCAGCTCAAGGCTGAGGGTGGTTCATACAGCGAAAGCGGAGTCGGAAAAGATGTTATCTGCTTTACAGCAAAGGGAAGACCGCTTAAAGCCAAGACGGTCGGGCAAAAGCGCTATGTCAATGCGGTGAGAAAAAGTGACATGGTCTTTGGCATAGGACCGGCAGGAACGGGTAAGACATATCTTGCAGTAGCTCTTGCGGTAAGCGCATATAAGAACAAAGAGGTTGAGAAGATAATCCTGACAAGACCAGCTGTTGAAGCAGGTGAGAAGCTGGGATTTTTACCGGGTGACCTTCAGGATAAGGTGGACCCATATCTTAGACCAGTATACGATGCGCTCTATGATCTTCTTGGAAGAGATAATGCTCTAAGACTTAAGGAGCGCGAGATTATAGAGGTTGTTCCTCTAGCGTATATGAGAGGTAGAACCCTAGATAATGCCTTTATCATACTTGATGAAGCTCAGAACACGACCTGCGAGCAGATGAAGATGTTTTTGACGCGTATGGGATTTGGTTCCAAGATTGTGGTTACAGGTGACGTGACACAGATAGACCTTCCAGCAGGAAAGAAGAGCGGACTTATCGATGCTGAGAGAGTCCTAAAGGGCGTAAAGGGCATTGAATTCTGCTATCTGAGAGAGATGGACGTCGTAAGACATGAGATGGTTAAGCGCGTAATCAGCGCCTACGATAGGTATTATAAGCATCATCCAAAGAAGGAAGAGAAATAATGGAAATCTATTTTGAGAATGAACAGGTGATAAGCGAGGAACTGCTAGCTTTGATGGAGGAAAGCGCAAGGCTTTGTCTGGCAAAGGAAGGAATTCCAGAGGAAAACTGTGAGTTTTCGGTCAGCTTTGTCGATAGGGAAGAAATAAAAGAACTAAACAGCACCTATAGAGGCGTTGACAAGGTCACAGATGTGCTTTCGTTTCCTCAGTTTGAGGATTTTAGCGAGCTTCCTGAGGATCAGATAATCTGCCTTGGCGACATCGTAATCTGCGAGGATAGGGCGAAGGAGCAGGCCGAGGAATTTGGGCATTCGTATGAGCGTGAGATAATATATCTATTTACGCATAGCGTTCTTCATCTTCTTGGCTACGACCACATGGATGAGGAAGAGAAGGCTGAGATGAGAGAGCGTGAAGAAGAAGTAATGACGGAGCTTAAACTTAAGAGGGTTTAAGGCAATGCTTCTTAAAGGAGGAAGTCATGAGTAATATAACAGATGTCGATCTATATAAGCTCGCAAGAAAAGCTGCGAGAAATGCCTATGCACCGTTTTCGGGCTTTAGGGTTGGAGCAGCAATTTTGACGACAACAGGTGAGATTTTTACAGGTGTAAATGTTGAAAACTCAAGCTATGGCGCTACGATATGCGCTGAGCGCGTCGCATGTGCAAAGGCGATTTCAGAGGGCTTTAGAAACTTTGAGGCTATTGCTGTTGCGACATATTCAGGGGACCAGGCAGTTCCGTGTGGAATGTGCAGGCAGTTTCTCTTTGAGTTTGCACCAAATCTCAAGGTTATAACAGGAAGAGATGAAGAGAATATCGAGGTGACAAGTCTCGATGAACTATTACCGAAAGGATTTAGATTATGAAGTCGGGATTTGCAGGAATTATAGGAAGACCAAATGTCGGAAAGTCGACATTGCTGAACTCCATTCTGGGCGAGAAAATCGCAATCACAACAGATAAGCCGCAGACAACGAGAAACAGCATAAGAGGTATTTATACAGAGCATACGGAAGATGGAGACTCAAGCCAGATAGTTTTTATCGATACTCCAGGAATTCACAAGGCTCATAATAAGCTTGGAGCAGCTATGGATGACATAGCTATTAAGACATATAAGGAAGTTGACGTAATACTGTTTCTTGTAGATGGAAGTCCTGATAAGGGAAGAGGCGATACCTATATCCTAGATATGATTAAGGATGTTGAAACCCCAAAGTTCCTAGTTATTAACAAGGTTGATACCATGGACCCAGAGGAGTTCAAAAAGACCTATGATGTCTACGAGAAGATGGGCATCTTTGATGAGATATTTGGCATTTCGGCCCTCAAGGGAACTCATGTAAAGAGACTTGTAAAGGCTATTCAGGGATATCTCGAGGAGGGACCAATGTTCTTCCCAGAGGATATGGTGACTGACCATCCAGAGCGCTTCATCGTGAGCGAGATAATTCGCGAGAAGCTTTTGATGTACCTAAACGAAGAGGTACCGCATGGCGTTGCCGTTGAGATAGAAAGCTATAAGGAAGATCCTAAGCTAACCGAAATCGGTGCCGTTATCTACTGCGAGAGAAAGTCGCACAAGGGCATCATCATCGGAAAGCAGGGAAAGAAGCTAAAGGGCATAGGAAAGAGCGCAAGGCTAGAGATAGAAGCACTTCTGGGAGTTAGGGTTTACCTACAGCTATTTGTAAAGGTCAAAGAGAACTGGCGTGACTCAGACTTTGCTATCTCAAACTTCGGATACAGCGAGGACAGGTGATAGCATGCTTGCCGATTCTACAGGAATCATTTTAAGGCGAATAAATGCAACCTCGGGCAGGAAGATGCTCTCCATATTCACGCAAAAATACGGAAAGATAAGTGCGGGCACAAGCATCTCAGAAAAGAGCAGCAAGGGCAAGGCGACGCTGAGTCTAAACCGATTTACCTACGGGCGCTATGAGATTTTTAGGAGCCGTGACTTCTACAATGTCAACAGCGGAGAGGTAGTGAAGAGCTTTTTCCGAATAGGAGAGGATCCAGACAAGTACTTTGCGGCATCCTTTGCGCTAGAGCTGACGGACAAGGCGCTTCCGGAGGAACTTCCTCAGCCAAAGCTTTTAAACGAGCTTGTGGATTTTCTTGGAACTCTTGAGGATAGAAGCAAGGGATTCATAACCCTTGTCATAGCCTATGAAATTAAGCTGCTTGATGCCGTAGGAATGCTGCCAAATCTAGATGAATGCGTGGTTTGCGGATCAAAGCCAGACGATGCGAAAAAGCTCAGGTATTTCAGCGTCGAAGACGGAGGAATGATATGCGAGGAATGCATGAGAGAAATAGAGCAGGAAATCGCACAAAATTCTAAGTCTAGGGCAAAGCCGAGATTGATTTATAGCCCTAAATTTGATATAGTTAGTATAATTAAATATTTCTCCAAAAAACCTATCTCTGCCTTCGGAAACATCATGCTTGATGCCGAAACCGAGGAGGAACTTTATAAGATTTTAAGAGAATATATTTCATATCATATGGATGTGGGAACGCTAAAGAGCGAGCTATATCCGAGCATTGTATAGGAGGTTTACAATGGAAATTACATTAGAAAAGATTGAATTAGTAAGGGATCGAACAGGGGTAACCTACAAGGAAGCCAAGGAAGCTTTAGAAGCAGCAAACGGAAACGTTGTAGATGCGATAATTGCAATTGAAGAGACAGTAGACTGCTCAGACAAGAACAGTACTAAGGCTAAGAAGGATGCTTTGATAGGTCGCATGAAGGAGATGTTTGACAAGGGTAATGTTTCAAGAATCGTTGTATCAAGAGACGATAACACATTCCTAAACATTCCGCTAAATGTAGGTATAGTAGGAACAGTAATCGCACCATGGGGAATGATTGCTGGTGTTGTTGCTGCGCTAGGATTTAGATGCAAGATCGAGTTTGTTAAGGACGACGGATCAGTTATAGACCTATCAGAGAAGGCTAATGACTTCTACGACACAGCTAAGGAGAAGGGAACTGACTTCTATGCTGACATGAAGGAGAAGGCACCAGAGGTTTACTCAGACCTAGTTAACAAGGGCGGAGAAGCTCTCAACAAGGCTAAGGATGTTGCAGCTGATGTAGCAGCTAAGGCTAAGAGCAAGGTTGTTAAGAACGATTTTGCTGATGATATCAATCTAGATGATATCGAAGAGGCTGAGGAAGCAGTAGAAGAAACTGCAAAGGAAGCAGTTGATAAAGCAGCAGATGCTGTTAAGGACGCTGCAGACACAGTTAAGGAAAAGGTAGAAGAATAATCGGAATCAAATCCGAATTCAATTTGAATTAATTTGAAATACAAGGGAAGCAGGTTATTTTTACAGATGGAAAACAGTAAAGCAACGATGGAAAAAATTGTCGCATTGGCAAAGAACAGAGGATATGTTTATCCTGGTTCTGAGATTTACGGCGGTTTGGCTAACACATGGGACTACGGTCCTTTGGGCGTAGAGTTTAAGAACAATGTTAAGAAGGCTTGGTGGAAGAAGTTCGTTCAGGAATCCAAGTACAATGTCGGGCTCGACGCAGCTATTTTGATGAACCCACGCACATGGGAGGCATCTGGGCACATCGGAGGCTTTGCTGATCCTCTTATTGACTGTAAGGAATGTAGATCGAGATTCCGTGCAGATAAGCTAATTGAGGACTATCGTAGTGAAAAAGGTCTTCCAGAAGAAGCTATCGACGGCTGGTCAAATGAAAAGCTAGAGGAGTACATCAGAGATGAGCAGATTGCTTGTCCTGAGTGTGGCAAGAGCAACTACACAAACATCAGACAGTTCAATTTGATGTTTAAGACCTTCCAGGGTGTAACTGAGGACTCACAGTCACAGATTTACCTTCGCCCAGAGACGGCGCAGGGAATTTTCGTAAACTTCAAGAATGTGCAGAGAACTTCCCGTAAGAAGATTCCATTCGGAATAGCACAGATCGGTAAGTCATTCAGAAACGAGATTACTCCTGGTAACTTCACATTCAGAACAAGAGAGTTTGAGCAAATGGAGCTTGAGTTCTTCTGTAAGCCAGGTGAGGACCTAGAGTGGTTTAATTACTGGAGAACATACTGCGTTGACTTCCTAAAATCACTTGGAATGACGATGGAAAACATCAGAACAAGAGACCACGAGAAGGAAGAACTGTCACACTACAGCAACGCGACAACAGATATCGAGTTCCTATTCCCATTCGGATGGGGCGAGCTATGGGGTATCGCAGACAGAACTGACTTTGACCTCAGCAAGCATGCAGAGTTCTCAGGTCAGGACATGACATATCTTGATCCAGATACAAATGAGAGATATGTTCCATACTGCATAGAGCCATCGCTTGGAGCAGATAGAGTTGCGCTTGCATTCCTAGTTGATGCACACGATGAAGAGGTTCTATCAACTGACGACAACGGCAAAGAGGATACGAGAATTGTCCTAAGACTTCACCCAGCGCTTGCACCATTTAAGGCTGCTGTGCTACCTCTATCAAAGAAGCTTTCAGTCGTTGCAGAGCCTATATTTGAAGAACTATCAAAGTACTTTAACGTAGACTACGACGCATCAGGATCTATCGGTAAACGCTACCGCAGAGAGGACGAAATCGGAACTCCATTCTGCATCTGTGTTGACTTTGATACTGAGACAGACGGCTGCGTAACTATCAGAGATAGAGACACCATGGAACAGATAAGAATTCCAGTTTCAGAAGTAAGAAGCTATATCGAAGAAAAGCTTGTATTTTAAGCAAAAAAATAGGAGAACAACAGCATGAAGCATTTTGTTTACTCGTTTAACGAAGGATCAAAGGATATGCGCAGCCTACTAGGCGGAAAGGGCGCTAACCTTGCAGAGATGACAAAGATAGGACTTCCAGTACCTTTCGGATTTACAATTACAACCGAGGCCTGTAACGAGTACTATCGCAATGGAGGAAAGCTTGGCGAGGAACTAATTTCCGAGATCAAAGAAAAGCTGAGTGAACTTGAGAATGTAACAGGAAAGACTTTTGGAAGCACAACAAATCCACTTCTTGTTTCTGTAAGATCAGGATCGGTATTCTCTATGCCGGGAATGATGGATACCATTCTCAATCTAGGCCTAAACGACGAGTCAACTAAGGGACTTGCAGACCTTACGGAGAATAGAAGATTTGCTCTAGACAGCTTCCGTAGATTTATACAGATGTACGGAAACGTAGTTATGGAGATAGACGGCAAGAATTTTGAGGACATCATAGAAAAAGCAAAGCATGACCGCGGAATCATGTACGATATCGATCTTGATGAAGAGGCTCTTTGCGAAATCATCGACGAGTATAAGAAGGTTGTTAGATATGGACAGGAGGGTGGCTTCCCATCAGATCCTAAGGTTCAGCTAATCGAGGCCGTAAAGGCAGTATTCCGCTCATGGAATAACGACAGAGCGATTAGATATAGAAGAATGGAGAGAATTCCTGATTCACTAGGAACTGCCGTAAACGTTCAGTCCATGGTATTTGGTAATATGGGTAATACATCCGGAACAGGTGTAGCATTTACTAGAAGCCCTGTAAACGGAGACAACCACGTGTACGGTGAATTCCTTGTAAATGCACAGGGTGAGGACGTTGTAGCTGGTATTAGAACACCTAAGCCTATCAGCGAGATGGCAGAGTCTTTCCCTGAGGTATATGAGGACTTCATGAATATCGCAAAGGTGCTTGAGCAGCACTATAAGGATGCTCAGGACATGGAGTTTACTGTTGAGCGTAATAAGCTTTACATGCTTCAGACAAGAGCCGGAAAGCGTACAGCTCAGTCAGCGGTTAAGATTGCTGTAGATATGGAAAGAGAAGGTCTCATCGACAGAGAAACAGCTGTTATGCGAATAGAGCCAGGTCAGATTGACCAGCTTCTCCACCCAAGATTTGACGAGGATGAGCTAAAGGGAGTTTCAGCTATTGCAAAGGGACTTCCAGCATCACCAGGTGCAGTTAGCGGTAAGATATATTTCAATGCTCTAGAAGCTGAAGCTGCAGTAAAGAAGGGCGAGAAGGCTATCCTCGTAAGAGAGACAACTTCACCAGAGGACCTTGCAGGAATGATCGCAGCAGGCGGAATCCTTACAGCAAAGGGAGGAGTTACATCCCATGCTGCTGTAGTTGCAAGACAGATGGGTAAGTGCTGCGTAGCAGGATGTTCAGAAATCCTAGTTTCAGAGGATAAGAAAGAGCTCAAGACAAAGGACAAGGTTTACGGAGAGGGAGATGTAATCTCACTTGACGGTTATGATGGAAAGGTTTATGAGGGAGAAATCCATACAGTAGAGCCAAACCTATCAGGTGACTTTGGTGTTATCATGTCATGGGCTGACGGAATCAGAAGCCTCAAGATTAGAACAAATGCAGATAAGCCTGAGGATGCGCTTAAGGCTTTAGAGTTTGGTGCAGAGGGAATTGGACTTTGCAGAACTGAGCACATGTTCTTTGAGGAGAATAGAATCCCAGCTATCAGAAGAATGATAGTTGCAGATACAGAAAGCGAAAGACGTGAGGCTCTTGATGCACTTCTTCCATACCAGAAGAACGACTTCAAGGGAATCTACGAGGTTATGAAGGAGAATCCAGTAACTATTAGACTTCTAGATCCTCCACTACATGAGTTCTTACCTCACACAGATGCTGAGATTAGAAGCCTTGCAGACAAGATTGGTGTTCCATACGAAAAGCTTGTAAGAAGAACTGACGAGCTTCATGAGAACAATCCAATGCTTGGTCACAGAGGATGCAGACTTGCTATAAGCTATCCTGAAATCGCAGAGATGCAGACAAGAGCTATCATGGAAGCTGCCATAGAGGTAAGCGAAGAGAAGGGCTATAACATTGTACCTGAAATCATGATTCCACTAACATCAAGCGATAAGGAAATGGCATATATCAAGGATATCGTTGCTAAGGAAGCTGAGAGATGTAAGGAGGAGAAGTCATCAGATATCAAGTATGTGATAGGAACAATGATTGAGACTCCAAGAGCTGCACTTACTGCAGACGAAATCGCAGAGAGCGCTGAGTTCTTCTCATTTGGTACAAATGATATGACTCAGATGACATACGGCTTCTCAAGAGATGATACTGCTAAGATCATCGAAACATATATCGAGAAGAACATCTTTGAGGAAGACATCTTCCGCTCAATTGACGAAAAGGGTGTAGGAAAGCTACTCGAAATTGCAGTTAAGCTCGGAAGACAGACAAGAAGCGACCTCAAGATAGGTATCTGCGGAGAGCACGGTGGTGACCCAAGAAGTATAGAGTTCTGCCACAAGCTAGGACTAAACTACGTTTCATGCTCACCATACAGAGTTCCAATTGCAAGAATAGCAGCAGCACAGGCAGCAATTAAGAGCAATCAGGAATAATAAATTGATTAACAAAGGGCGTCATTAATTTGGCGCCTTGTTTTGATATAAAAAATTATTTTATAAGTGATTTATATTCATGATAACTCTCTGAAAGCTTTATATACCAATACTTAGGGACGGAATTTTTTAAAATTTGACTTTTAATAAACAGTAATGTATAATAATAAATATAAAGATGGTTTAGAAAATATTTAAATTTTAATGTTTATAAGCAATCAAAGGGGTGTATAATATAAATAATACGTGCATAAGATGTGCACCGCAGTAGTTAACCGAAAGGAGTTAATATCATGTCAATAGAAAACAAAATTGATCAGGCTAAGGGCGCTGTAAAAGAAGGTCTAGGAAAAGTAAGTGGAGATAAAAAGACTGAATTTGAAGGTGCAGTAGAAAAGGTAGCGGCTAAGGTTAAAGAGGTCGGCGAAAGCGTAAAGGAATCCGTAGAAGGAGCGGCTGAAGGCCTAAAGAATGCTGTAAGCAAAGATAAATAATTGAATTAAGATTTTCTTTAAATACTCATTATAAAAAGGTCTTCTGTGGTAAAATATATCACAGAAGATTTTTTATTGTATTAAGTGTCATATCCATTTTTATGGAAATATATAAATATGTAATATTTGTAAGGAGACAGGATGCTAAGAGATTTATTTAGATATTTTAAACCGCATAGAAAGATATTTGCGCTCGATATGTTTTGTGCAATTACGATTGCATTTATCGACCTTGCGTTTCCACTTGTTTCAAGGACTGCGATGTACGATCTGCTTCCGCAGAGCAAGTACAGGACCTTCTTTGTTGTAATGGCAATCGTTGCTGTTGCATATGTTCTCAGGTCGATTTGCTACTACATTATGACATACTGGGGACATACCTTCGGTATCAGAGTTGAGACCGATATAAGGGCTGACCTTTTCAATAAACTGCAGAGTCTAGACTTTGAGTTTTACGATAAGAATAGGACGGGTACTTTGATGAGCAGGCTGACAAGCGACCTCTTTGAGATTACGGAGCTTGCACACCACGGTCCTGAGGACCTTGTAATTGCAATACTTTCGATATCAGGTGCGCTTATAGTTATGTTTAGCATCGAGTGGAGGCTTGCTCTTGTTGTAGCAGTGCTTGTGCCTATTTTCCTTTTGATTGTCATACTGACAAGAAAGCAGATGTCTAGGGCATCGGTTAATGTAAAGAAGAAAATTGCTGATATAAACACGGAGATTGAGTCATGTATTTCAGGGATTAAGACATCAAAGGCATTTGCCAACGAGGATGTCGACAACGACAGATTCATGGATTCAAACTACGTATATAGGACATCAAAGAGTGAGTTCTATAAAGCGATGGGTACCTTTAATGCATCGCAGGAGTTCTTCATGTGCATCATGCCGGCTGCGGTTATAACTATAGGCGGAAAGCTCATAATGGATGGACAGCTGAACTACATAGATTTGATTACCTTTACGCTTTATGTTTCAGCATTTATTACGCCAGTTAGAAAGATGGCAAATTTTGCTGAGATCTTTGCAAATGGTATGGCTGGACTTAAGAGATTCAGCGAAATCATGGCGCTTAAGCCTCAGGTAGAGGAGAAGCCCGATGCTATTGATTTTGATGTAAAAGAGGGAAATATCGACTTTGATGATGTAACATTTGCATATGACGGAGTACACGATGTTGTAAATAACATGAACCTTCATGTTAAGGCTGGAGAAACGCTTGCAGTTGTCGGAGCCTCTGGTGGTGGTAAAACTACGGTCTGCCAGCTCATCCCAAGGTTTTACGATGTGAGCAGTGGAAGCATCAAAATAGATGGAGTTGACGTTAGAGACGTGACTAAGAATTCTCTTCGTGAGAATATCGGAATTGTTCAGCAAGATGTATTCATTTTCGCAGATACAATCCTAGAAAACATCAGATACGGTAAGCCATCAGCAAGCTATGAGGAGGTTCTCATCGCAGCAAAGAAGGCTGAGATATTTGATGACATCATGGAGATGCCTAATCAGTTTGATACCTACGTAGGTGAGAGGGGAACAAGGCTCTCAGGAGGCCAGAAGCAGAGACTTTCCATAGCTAGAATCTTCCTAAAGAATCCTAGAATTTTGATTCTAGACGAGGCGACATCGGCACTTGATACGATTACGGAAAGGTCGATTCAAAAGTCCTTTGATGAGCTATCAAAGGATAGAACCTGCCTAATCATAGCGCATAGACTTGCAACAGTTCAAAATGCAGATAGAATAATCCTGGTCGATGATGGAAGAATTGCAGAAGAGGGAACTCACGCTGAACTCATGAAGCTTAACGGCAGATACGCTAAGCTCTTCAACACTCAGAGACTTGATTATTCGGGCGACGAGGAAAATTAGAATAATAGATACTAAAAAGCCTGCGAGTACGCAGGCTTTAATTTTTGTGATTTATGAAGGATTAGTTCTTTAGGCTCTGAAGTGGAGCAGGGATTCTGCCGCCGCGAAGTATCATCTTTGCTGGGGACTTATCGCGAAGCTTCATAACTGGACCGTAGCCGAGAAGTCCACCGAAGTTCAGCTCCTCACCCTCGGAAAGCCCAATGGCAGGGATAACTCTAACTGCAGTAGTCTTGGAGTTTACCATTCCGATAGCCGCTTCATCAGCAATTATAGCTGAGATGGTTTCAGCAGGCGTATCTCCAGGGATTACTATCATGTCTAGTCCAACTGAGCAAACAGCTGTCATAGCCTCTAGCTTTTCTATGCTTAGAGTTCCTTCTCTTGCAGCCTTAATCATGCCAGCGTCCTCGCTAACTGGTATGAAAGCGCCCGAAAGTCCGCCAACGCTCGATGAAGCCATAACTCCGCCTTTCTTGACAGCGTCGTTTAGCATTGCAAGTGCTGCTGTTGTACCGTGAGTACCACACTGCTCAAGACCGATTTCCTCAAGGATATGAGCAACTGAGTCACCGATTGCAGGTGTTGGGGCAAGCGATAGATCTACGATTCCAAATGGAACATTTAGAACTTCAGCTGCTTCGCTTCCGACTAGCTGACCTACTCTTGTAATCTTAAAAGCGGTTCTCTTAATCTGCTCTGAAACTTCGTTTAGACTTGCGCAAGGGTCCATCTTTGATAGAGCTGATCTTACTACGCCAGGGCCTGAAACGCCAACGCTTAGGACAGTGTCAGACTCGCCGACGCCATGAAATGCACCAGCCATGAATGGGTTATCTTCTACAGCATTACAGAAAACAACTAGCTTTGCTGCGCCTATGCACTGCTTGTCCTTTGTGAGCTTTGCAGATTCTAGTACCTGTTTTCCCATCAAAGCTACAGCGTCCATGTTGATTCCGGCCTTTGTTGAGCCAACATTTACTGATGAGCAAACGAGCTCAGTTTCAGCAAGAGCCTGAGGAATTGAGTTTATGAGCTCAAGATCGCCTGCGCTAAAACCCTTGTGAACTAGGGCAGAGTAGCCACCGATGAAGTTGACTCCGCATTCCTTTGCAGCCTTGTCAAGAACCCCTGCATATTTGACTGGGTCTCCGCCAGAAACACCTGCGAGCATGGCGATAGGAGTTACCGAAATTCTCTTATTTACGATTGGAATATCGTATTTCTTCTCTATGCTTTCGCCAGTTGAAACTAGCTTTTCTGCCTTGCGGCAAATCTTGTCGTATATCTTTTGACATGATTTATCGATGTCGCTATCGGCGGAATCGAGCAGGGAAATTCCCATGGTTATCGTTCTAATATCAAGGGATTCGTCCTGTATCATGCCTATGGTTTCTAAGATGTCGTTTGTGTTTATCATGTATCCCTCCAGCAGACTAAATCCTGTGCATTGCGTTAAAGATGTTCTCGTGCATAACGTGAATTGTCATGCCAGTAGCCTCTGCTTCGATGTTCTTCTTAAGCTCGTCAAGCGGAATTGAAAGCTCTGAGATGTCGATGACCATGATCATGCAGAATATTTCTGTCAAAACTGACTGACTTACATCGATAACGTTCGCATTTGCCTCTGCGCAGGCCTTGGATACCTTTGCGAGTATGCCGACAGCGTCCTTGCCGACAACGGTTACAACTGCTTTTTCAATAATTTTGTCCATTTTTTCCTCCGGTTATTTTAGTTCTGCTATGTAAATATCTCTTGCTAAATTATTGTCTGTTCTATATTTAATATCAAAATGAGGATATTCAGCGCCAAGCCTCTCCTTGTTAATGCCACAGTTTCCAATCATATTGGAGAAGGACTGAGGATTAGAGAAGATGTCGACCTTGAGTTTAGGCTTTGGGGTCTCGTTTGCGTAACTAGAGCTTGTAGTACTCGTAAAGCCTGAACCATTAGAACCTGATGCGCCCGCAAGCCCCATGCCATCTAGCTTTGGGGCTTGTGTATGAGCCATGCCGTCTGTCTTTTTCATCAAAGCATCTAGCTGTTCCTTAAGTGCCTCATATGCTATCTCGCCTTCGACGAGCTGTCTGAAGGCTGGGTGATAGGTGCCGCCATTGATTGCAGATAAATCGCTTCCTCCGATTATATCTGTGCTCTTAAGCCCGACTCTCATTATATTTATTCCTGCTTTATGCAGAATCTTATACATCTCCTTGGTTCGAAGCAGGGCTTCTTCCTTGCTCAAAGCCTCGTAGCTTCCGTCCTCGTACATGTCATAGAGCTCTGTACCGTCTATGACCAAAGTAGGGTAGAGCCTTGCTAGCTCAGGGGCAAGTGCTACTGTCTCCCTTGCTGAATATATACAGCGCTCAAGACTATCTCCAGGAAGCCCAATCATGAGCTGAATTCCAAGCTTAAACCCTCGCGCCTTTATCAGCTTTGCGGCTGCCTTTGCGATCTCACTATCGTGCCCACGCTTGGATAGCCTAAGCACTTCGTCGCTAAAGGACTGAACACCTAACTCTATAGTGCTGACCTTGTAGCGTTTGAGATTTTCCAAAATCTCATCGTCTATGCAGTCTGGCCTTGTCGATATGTGAAGGGATGAAACTCTTCCCTGATCTATATATTCGTTTGCGACCTTAAGATATGCGGTCTGTTTATCTATTGGTATTGCAGTAAAGCTTCCGCCGTAGAAGGCGATTTCTATCTCCTTGGGATCAAGGTCTCCGAGCGTCGACAGGTATCTTTCTACAGTTTCTCTGACCTCATCTGTGCTAACGGCCTTAGTCCTTGCGGTTATCTTCTGCTGATTGCAGAAAACGCACTGGCAGGGGCAGCCGAGATGGGGGATGAATATAGGAATTATCGCATGCTTTTTCATATTATCTGCTCCGTGTTCTGCATGAGCCTGCGATTAAAGAATCGATCCTATGTCGGTAAGCTGATACTCTGGGAACCACTTACATCTTATTCCGCGCTCCTCGGCAAACTCTAAAATCCTTGGAAAATCAGGATGAGAGGAGAGGTCTCCGTTAAATACAAGTTCATCTCCAACTCTGCCACAGGTTCCGCCGATGAATCCTGTGTCATAGCCGTCTAGGCGAACAAAGCCTGGCTGCACGAGAAGAACTGAAAGGTCTTCTACGCCTTCACAGGCTTTTGCAATTCCAGCATCGTAGGTGATGATTGAGTTTTCGTCAACGATAGCGATGCTGCACTTTGTATATCCTTGTTTGACGTCGATGAGGTACATTCCCATTTCCTCAGCGACCTTTAGTAGGCGCGGCGCCGTACAGGAAAGGTTGTGGATGAAGTACTTTCCTGTACATGCTGCATTGAATGCAGCATCCTGAGGATAGTACCTGCCGAGGTCCTCAGGCGCCGCCATGTAGACGGGAGCCTTGTCCCCGATTCCCATTTTGCATAGGAAAATATCGGGATGATTTGAAATCCCGCGATCAACAATTCCGTTTGATGAAATTGGCTCAAGCACATGCCCAAGCCCTGTTAAATACTCTTTAAGATGATAGTGTGCATCTTTTGCTATATATATTTTACTCATGATGACATTATACTACAAATACAGGCAAAAATATTATATAATTAGTGATATATGAGATTAAATTTGTGGAGGATGAAATGGATTACAATTTATTAGCAGAGCTGCTGTTTCCAAATATAGATAAGAGCCCAGAGGATTATGAGAAAATCTATCCGAAGAGAAATCTGACAGAGGGAGCAAAGGTGACAAGACTAGGACCATCACCAACTGGTTTTATCCACCTCGGAAACCTTTACGGAGCCTTTGTGGACGAAAGACTTGCTCATCAGTCGGGCGGAGTGTTTTATCTAAGAATCGAGGACACTGATGACAAGCGTTTTGTCGATGGTGCAGTTAAGATTATCATCGATTCTCTCAGATTCTTTGGAATAAGCTTTGACGAGGGTGCAGGACTAGATGGAGATACAGGAGCTTACGGAGACTACACTCAGAGCAAGAGAGGGGAAATCTACGCTTCGTTTGCTAAGAAGCTCGTGAGAGAAGGAAAGGCGTATCCATGCTTTTTGACAGAAGAAGAAATCTCTGCTATTAGAGCAAAGCAGGAAGCTGAGAAGCAAAATCCTGGAATCTATGGTGAGTTTGCAGCGCACAGAAACCTAAGTTTAGAAGAGGTAGAGGCTAATATTAAAGCCGGAAAGCCTTATGTTTTGAGACTTAAGTCAGACGGAAATCCAGATCCAGAAAAGGCTCGCAGAATCAAGGTTGAAGACGCTATAAGAGGAACTCTCGAAATGCCGGAAAACTTCCAGGACGTCGTCATCCTTAAGACCACAGGAATCCCAACCTACCACTTCGCACACGTGGTTGACGACCACCTGATGAGAACGACTCACGTCGTAAGAGGCGCAGAGTGGCTTCCTTCACTGCCAATCCACGTTGAGCTCTTCGAAAAGCTCGGACTTGAACTTCCAATCTACTGCCACACAGCGCAGCTAATGAAGCTAGACGAAAACGGAAACAAGCGAAAACTCTCCAAGAGAGAAGACCCAGAGCTATCGCTTGATTACTATCGCAACCTAGGATATCATCCGGCTGCGGTGAGAGAATATCTGCTAACCATACTAAACTCCAATTTTGAGGAGTGGAGAGCAGAGCATCAGGATGCAGATATTGATGAGTTCACCTTTACAACAGAGAAGATGAGTAACTCTGGCGCGCTCTTTGATTTGAATAAGCTAAACGACATCAGCAAGGATGTCCTTCTTAGAATCCCAGCAGAGGAAATCGTAGAATTCCTAAAGGCCTGGGCTCAGGAATTCAAGCCTGAAATCATGTACATCTTTGATGATGAGGAATACCTAAAGAAGATTATAGATCTTGGCAGAAACGATAAGAAGCCGAGAAAGGACCTCGTTTACGCAGAGCAGATTGTCGAATTTATAAGCTATTTCTTTGACGATATGTTTGCAAGAGATGACGAGATTCCAGCAGAGGTTTCAGCTGAGGATGCAAGAGAAATCCTAAAGAAATACATGGAAAGCTATGACCATGCAGACGACCAGAGTCAGTGGTTTGACAAGATTAGAAACATAGCTGTTGAGCTTGGATATGCAGCAAAGCCTAAGGATTACAAGAAGAATCCAGAGGATTATAAGGGTCATGTTGGACACGTGAGCACTGTTGTAAGAATTGCGCTTATGGGCAGAGCTCAGTCGCCTGATGTTTGGTGCATACAGCAGATTATGGGCGAGGAAATGACTCGCAGAAGAATCACAAGCTACGAGATATAATACGGGCTATATGCCAATAACAAGCTCGCATTTTGCGTAAACTACGCTAAACTGCGGGCTTGATACATTTAGGAGAAATATGGTAAACATAGGAAATCATTGGGATGAGGTGCTTGCTGACGAGTTCAAAAGCGAGTATTACCAAAGGCTTAGACAATTTTTGATAAAGGAATATCGTGAGCATGTTATTTATCCTGACATGCACGATATCTTTAATGCACTCAAGGAAACAGATTTTGACGATACTCGCGTTGTGATACTAGGTCAGGATCCGTATCACGGAGCGGGACAAGCTCATGGCATGGCTTTTTCAGTAAAACCAGGAGTTAAGCAGCCACCGTCTCTTGTAAATATTTTTAAGGAGCTTCGCGAGGAACTAGGAACGCCCATGCCAAGCTCTGATAATGGTTACCTACTCAGCTGGGCTAAGCAGGGAGTTCTGCTTTTGAACACCTGCCTTACTGTGAGGGAAGGAAAACCAAACTCCCACAAGGGAAAGGGATGGGAGAGACTTACTGATGCTGTAATTTCTAAGCTAAACGATAGGTCAGAGCCTGTTGTCTTTATTCTTTGGGGTGCAAATGCAAGAGCGAAGAAGTCTTTGATAACAAACGAAAGACATTTGATACTCGAGGGTGCGCATCCTAGTCCACTGTCGGCATATAATGGTTTTTATGGCGGAGCCTATTTTACGAGGACCAATGAATTTCTAGAAAAGAATGGTAAAAAAGCGATAAACTGGGACATTACAGATTTGTAATATTGAACATTTTATGGTATAATTTATTGTTAAATCAATGAATAAAGAAGGTAAAATTATGTCTGAAAGACAAAAAATAATTAACATTGCCGTTATAGCCCATGTAGATGCAGGTAAGTCGACGCTCGTAGATGCTTTTCTGAAGCAGAGCGGTATATTTAGAGACAACGAAGCTATGGCAGATTGCGTCATGGATAGCGACGATATAGAGCGTGAGAGAGGTATAACTATCTACTCCAAGAACTGCTCAGTAATGCACAATGACGTTAAGATAAACATCGTCGATACACCAGGCCACGCGGATTTCTCATCTGAGGTAGAGCGTATCATGAAGACCGTAGATACGGTTATTCTGCTTGTTGACTCAAGTGAGGGACCTATGCCACAGACTCGCTTTGTTCTTAGCAAGTCGCTGGAGCAGGGGCTAAATCCTATTTTGTTCATTAACAAGATCGATAAGAAGGATGCCAGAATCGACGAGGTTGTCGATGAGGTATACGAGCTGTTCATAGATCTAGATTCAAACGATGAGCAGCTTAACTTCCCAATACTCTACGGAGTTGCAAGACAGGGAATAGCTGTTAAGGACCCGTCTGATATCGACGGACTTGAGTTTAGACAGGGTGACAGCAAGCTAAAGCACACACCAGAGGGATACGGCGGATTTGATATTACGCCACTCTTTGATACAATAATTGAACACTGCGAGGTTTACCCAGACAGAAGAGAAGAGCCTTTGCAAATGCAGATTTCAACACTTGCCTACGATGACTATATCGGAAGACTAGGAATCGGAAGAATTACAAGAGGCGTACTCAAGCAGGGTAGTCAGGTTTCTGTCGTAAAAGAAAACAGTGTAGAAAATCGCAAGATCGGGCAGATCTTCGTTTACAGAGGTCTTAAGAGAGTACCTGTTGAGGAAGCTCAGTGCGGTGACATAGTTGTCGTTTCAGGTATCTCAGATATCTCAATCGGTGAGACAATCTGCGATCCGTCAGCACCAGAGGGACTAGGCAGCATCATGATTGAGGAGCCTACGCTTTCGATGAATTTCATGGTTAACTCATCTCCATTTGCTGGTCAGGTGGGTAAGTATGTGACATCAAGACATATTAGAGAAAGATTAAGCAAGGAGCTTGAGGTCAATGTTGGTCTTACAGTTGAGGACACTGATTCAACAGACTGCTTCAAGGTTTCAGGAAGAGGCGAACTCCATCTTTCCATTTTGATAGAGAATATGAGAAGAGAAGGCTATGAGCTTGCTGTATCAAAGCCAGAGGTTATCTTCCATAAGGATGAGAAGGGTGCAACCCTTGAGCCTATCGAAGAGGTTATAATTACGGTTCCAGATGAGTATTCAGGAACAGTAATCTCCAAGCTAAACCTTAGAAAGGGAATCATGGTTCAGATGTCAGGTGACAATGGCTATACTAAGCTAGAGTACCACGCCCCAACTAGAGGACTTTTGGGATATAGATCCGAGTTTATCAACGATACTCGTGGCGAAGGAAACATGGAGAGGAGATTCTTCGCATTCGAAGAGTACAAGGGCGAAATTCCGGGTAGAAATAACGGAGTAGCCATTGCGATAGAAGAGGGTGTTTGCACACCTTATGCGCTTTTCAATATCAGTGAAAGAGTTCAGATGTTCGTAGAGCCTCAGACTAGAGTTTATGAGGGTATGATTGTCGGAATGAACTCGCGAGGAAATGACATGGAGGTTAACCCTTGTAAAGCAAAGAAGGCAACCAACATGCGTGCTGCAGGTAGTGACGAAAATGTTAAGCTTTCACCTGCGCGTCATTTCACTCTTGAGGAAGCGCTAGAATTCATAGCAGATGATGAGCTAGTAGAAATCGTTCCAGATGATATCAGGCTCAGAAAGAAGCTGCTAAAGGAAATAGAGAGAAGAAGAGCAGGACGTTAAGAATGCGTTTTGCTATTTCGATACAGTCTTGCGGCAAGCCCCTGGTGCAGCCGTGAGAGTGCTGAGGGGGAGATTATGCCAAGTACAGAGCGTATTTTAAATTTACTTCAGGAGATGGGACTTGCGATTCTAACATTCATAGCTGGATGGATAGTCGTAACGATTTTCATCAAAGTGCTTCGCAAGCTGCTTGAGAGATCCAAGATAGATAGGTCACTGCATACGTTTATAACTAACGGCATCAGAGTTATATTTCTGATAGTCTTAGCCATCATCATACTTCAGGAGATGGGGCTAAACACTTCATCACTGGTTACCGTACTAGGTGCCGGAGGTGCAGCTATAGCGCTTGCTCTCAAAGACAGCTTAGGTAATGTCGCAGGAGGCTTTCTCATTTTGATTAATAAGCCATTCAAGTGCGGTGATTTGATAGCAGTAAACGGAAGCGTTGATGCGACAGGAATAGTCGATGAGATTGACCTTTTGCATACCAAGATGCACACAGGTGATAACAAGATTGTCACCGTGCCAAACGGACTAATGTCTTCTTCGGTACTAACAAACTACACAGAGTCAGGTATAAGGCGAGTTGATAAGGTCTACAAGCTAGCTAAAGATACGGATATATCAAAGGCAAAAGAAGTTTTGATGGCAGTTGCAAAGTCAAATCCGCTTGTTCTAAGCACGCCTGAGCCTATTATCGGAGTTAGCTCTATAGATGCCTATGCGATTTCTATAGACCTAAAGCTTTGGTGTAATCCTGATGACTACTATGTGCTTGCTTACAAGATAGAGGAGGCAGCGACTGAGGCTCTTAGAGCTGCTGACATTGAGCTAGCGTATAGGAATATAGATATTAAACTGCAGTAATGCAGCGATATATAGATATGACACGTTTAATTTTTAATTATAGAGAATGGGAGAAAAATGATGAGAGAAATTAAGAAGTTCAAGCGTGTTCTGGTTGCTAATCGTGGCGAGATTGCAATTAGAGTGTTCAGAGCATGTCAAGAGCTTGGAATTAGAACAGTTGCAATTTACTCTGAGGAAGACAAGAACAGCTTATTCAGATTTAAGGCAGATGAATCATACCAGATAGGCAAGGGAAAGACTCCTGTTGCGGCTTACCTATCAATTGAGGAAATCATTGAGCTTGCAAAGGCTAAGGGTGTTGATGCAATTCACCCAGGCTATGGTTTCCTATCTGAGAACACAGAATTTGCAAAGGCTTGCGAAGATGCAGGAATTGAATTCATCGGTCCTAACCACTACATGATGGATCAGCTTGGTGACAAGATTAAATCCAAGATTGTAGCAGCTAAGGTTGAGGTTCCTACTATCCCAGGTGTTGACTCAGCTATTAAGGACGAGGATGAGGCGGTTGAATTCGCAGACAGATGCGGATATCCAGTTATGCTTAAGGCAGCAGCTGGTGGTGGCGGCCGTGGTATGAGAATCGTTAGAAGCAAGGACGATATTGTAAACGAATTCAGAAGAGCAAAGAGTGAAGCTCAGGCTGCATTTGGTATCGATGATATATTTATTGAAAAGTACCTCGAAAACCCTAAGCATATCGAGGTTCAGATTGTCGGAGATAAGTACGGCAACATCGTACATCTCTACGACAGAGACTGCTCCATTCAGAGAAGACACCAGAAGGTTATCGAGTTTACACCTTCACTTTGCCTAACAGACGAGCAGAGAAAGGCTATCTGTGATGACGCTCTAAAGATTGCAAGAGCAGTTGATTATCGCAGTGCTGGTACAGTTGAATTCCTTCTAGATTCAGACGGAAGACACTACTTCATCGAGATGAATCCTCGTATTCAGGTAGAGCACACAGTTACTGAGATGGTAACTGGTATAGATATCGTTCAGACCCAGATTCTCGTTGCTGAGGGATATGCTCTTGCTGACCCAGAAATCGGAATCGAGTCACAGGAAAGCATTCACACAAGAGGTTATGCTATCCAGTGCAGAATCACAACAGAAGACCCAAGCAACGGATTTGCTCCTGACACAGGAACTATCGAGCTTTATAGAAGTGCTTCTGGATACGGTATCAGACTTGACGGTGGTAATGGATTTACTGGTTCAACAATCAGTCCATACTACGACAGCCTTCTAGTTAAGGTTACTGCTACAGCGCTTACATTTGATGCAGCAAGACGCAAGGCTATCAGAGCTCTTAGAGAGACTCAGATCAAGGGCGTTAAGACAAATATCGGCTTCATCCTAAACGTTCTAAACCACGAGACCTTCGCTGAAGGAAACTGCAACACTGGCTTCATTTCAGCGCATCCAGAGCTCATGGATATCAGAACAAAGGAAGACGTAGAGCTAAAGATTATCAACTTCCTCGGAAACAAGGTTGTTAATGAGACAAAGGGAAGAAAGCCAACCTTTGACGTACCTGTATTCCCACGCGTTAGCCCTGAGGAAATCGCTAAGCTAAGAGGAACAAAGCAGCTACTTGACGAGCAGGGACCTGAGGCAGTAAGCAAGTGGGTTCTTGATCAAAAGAGACTTTTGATTACAGATACAACAATGAGAGACGCTCAGCAGTCACTTATGGCTACTAGAGTTCGTACAATAGACATGGAGAAGATCGCTCCAGGTACAGCGCTTTACGGAAAGGATTTCTTCTCACTTGAGATGTGGGGCGGAGCTACATTTGATACGGCCTTCAGATTCCTTCACGAAAATCCATGGGAGAGACTTGCAACCCTAAGAAAGCTCATTCCAAACATAATGTTCCAGATGCTCGTTAGAGGTGCTAATGCTGTAGGCTACAAGAACTACCCTGATAACGTTATCAGAGAGTTCATTAAGCAGTCAGCAAAGGCAGGAATCGACGTATTTCGTATCTTCGACTCACTCAACTGGGTAGAGGGAATGAAGATAGCTCTTGACGAGACGCTAAAGCAGGGTAAGCTTGCCGAGGCTTGCATGTGCTACACAGGAGATATTCTCGACAAGTCAAGAACAAAGTACAATCTTGATTACTACATCAAGCTTGCTAAGGAACTTGAGTCTGAGGGTGCTCACATAATTGGTATCAAGGATATGTCTGGACTTCTAAAGCCAATGGCTGCAAGAGAGCTCATCGGAGAACTCAAGCAGGTTCTTAAGATTCCAGTACATCTACATACACATGACACAAGCGGTAACGGTATCGCAACAGTTCTCATGGCTGCTCAGGCAGGCGTAGACATCGTTGATGCTGCATTTAACAGCATGGCGGGTCTAACATCACAGCCTGGACTAAACTCAATCGTTGCAGCTCTTGAGCACTCATCAAGAGATACAGAAATCGCTTACGAAGGAATTCAGCAACTTTCAGAGTACTGGAGAGATGTAAGACCAGTATATGCAAGCTTTGAGTCCGGACTACGTACACCATCTGCAGAAATCTACAAATACGAGATGCCTGGCGGACAGTATTCAAATCTAAAGGCTCAGGTAGATTCATTCGGACTTGGATATAAGTTCAATGAGGTTAAGGAGATGTATCGCAAGGTTAACCTAATGCTTGGAGATATCATCAAGGTTACACCTACATCAAAGGTTGTCGGCGACACTGCAATCTTCATGGTTCAGAACGACATGACACCTGAGAACATCTACGAGAAGGGTAAGAGCGTAGACTTCCCAGATTCACTAGTTTCATTCTTTGAAGGAATGATAGGTCAGCCTCTTGGAGGATTTCCAGAGGATCTACAGAAGCTAGTTCTCAAGGATAAGAAGCCAATCACATGCCGTGCAGGTGAGCTTCTAGAGGATGAGGACTTTGATGCAATCAAAAAGCACCTAGTTGATGATCTAGGAATAGATGCAAATGAGCAGGATGTTATCAGTGCTGCTATCTACCCTAAGGTATTTGATGACTATATCAACTACGTTCGCAAGAATGGTGACTTCAGACACATGGGTTCTGACATCTTCTTCCACGGATTATCAGAGGGTGAAACCTGCGAAATCAAGGTTGATGAGGGTAAGACATTTATCGTAAGACTTATCGAGAGAAGAGCTACAAACAACGAAGGCATCTGCGAGGTAGTATTCGAAATCAACGGAAACCGCAGAGTTGCAAAGGTTAAGGACGAGGACATCAAGGACTCAGTAGCTGTAGCTGTTACAAGATATGCAGACGAAGAAAACCCGATGGAAATCGGTGCAAACATCCCTGGTGCTGTAGTTAAGATTCTAATTAAGGAAGGCGATAAGGTCGAGGCAAATCAGGCTATCGCTGTACTTGAAGCAATGAAGATGGAGACAAACATCATTTCAACTACTGATGGTATCGTTGATACGGTATTCGTTAAGGAAGGTCAGCAGGTTAAGGCTGGCGAGATGATTGCAGTACTCAAATAACTAACAAAAGCGGGGCGTGTATTGCATGCCCTGCTTATTTTTAAGGAGAAGGCAGTGGACAAAAAACAAAGTGTACTAAAAAACTTTTTAACATATATCAAAATTGATACGCAGTCCGACGAAAACAGCGAGACTGTTCCAAGCACAGCAAAGCAGCTAAATCTTGCAAAGGTTTTGATGGAGGAAATTAAGGCTCTTGGAATTACAGAGGTTGAACTAGATGACAAGGGCTATATCTACGGAAAGCTAAAAGGAAATATAGATACCAAGGTTCCTACAATAGGCTTTATTGCACATATGGATACAGCGCTAGAATTTCCTTACCCAGGAGATGAGGCTCGGGTTATAGAAAACTATGATGGCGAGCCAATAACTCTCTGTGAAGGGGTGGTTTTAGATCCAGCAAGCAACGAAGCTTTGATGAATGCAAAGGGAGGAACAGTTATCGTTACTAACGGAAAGACACTTCTTGGCGGAGATGACAAGGCTGGTGTTGCTGAGATTATGACGGCGCTAGAATACATGGTTAAGACTCCTGAATTTAAGCATGGAGATATCGCTTTTTCATTTACTCCAGATGAGGAGATTGGAACAAGTGTTGACCATTTTGATGTGAAGAAGCTTGCGGCAGATAGAGCCTATACGCTAGACGGCGCGGCACCAGATGAAATCTCATACGAGAACTTTAATGCAGCTTCTGCTAGCCTAAAGGTTCACGGCATAGTGACACATCCTGGTGAAGCTAAGAACAAGATGAAGAATGCTCTTCACGTGGCGTGCGAGTTTGCAGAGGCGCTTCCGGCTAATGAAAGACCTGAGCATACCGAGGGCTATGAGGGCTTCTACCATTTGATGGAGATGAACGGAAACTGTGAAGAGGCTGCTTTAGAATATATAATTAGAGACCACGACATTGACAAGCTTGAACAGAGAAAGGCTTTGATGTCAAAATGCGCAGAGTTTCTAAACGAAAAGTACGGCGCAGACACTGCGGAAATTTCCTTTAAGGATTCATACAGAAACATGGCTGAGTGCATGAAGGATCACGAGGAGCATATAGAATATGCAATGGAAGCCATAAGAGAGCAGGGGCTTGATGCTAGGCCAGCTCCAATGAGAGGTGGCACCGATGGTGCCGGAATTTCGCGCATGGGAGTTCCTTGCCCTAACCTTGGAACGGGTTCCTACAACCATCACGGTAATAGAGAATACGCCGTTGTCGATGAGATGGTAATGCTCGTTGACATCATGCTCAGCGTTATATCAAAATACGCAAAAGAGGTAAGATAATGAACAAAGAGAGAAAGATGGCGCTGCTGATAGATGCCGAAAATATTTCGGCCCAGTACGCCGACTATATTATAGATGAAATCACAAACTACGGTGAATGCTCATACAAGAGAATTTACGGTAGCTGGGACAAGATTGTCCAAACAAAATGGGAGGGTCAAATAAACAAAAACTCCCTAAAGCCAATGATGCAGTTTAACAACACGAGGGGAAAGAATGCCTCGGATTCTGCTTTGATAATCGATGCGATGGATATCCTCTATCGCGGAAATGTCGATGGCTTTTGCATAGTTTCTTCGGACAGTGACTTTACTTCACTGGCTAGAAGGCTTGCTGAATCAGGGCTTCTCGTAATCGGCATGGGCGAGTCAGATAAAGCTACAGAGGCCCTAGAAAACGCCTTTGATAAGTTCGTCTACATAGATGTTCTAGCAAAGGAAGCCGAAGCCGAAAAGAAGAAGGAGGCTGATGCTGAGGCAGCAGCAGGCATAAAGCCAAGGCATGAAAAGAAGTCTGACCAGACAGGAAACATTCCAAGCAAGAAGCTAATAAGCAGCAAGATAAAGCAGATTATCATGGCAAATGAAGACCTAGGAAAGCCGACAGACCTTGGCCAAATAGGAAACGAGCTGAGCAGGCTTTACAGAAACTTTGACGTGAGATATTACGACAAAAAGGGTGGCGGAAAATATAAGTTCCTCAGAGAATTCGTAGCTGACCTAAGAGGCCTTGAAATCGAAAGAATAGACAAGAGAGTATTCGTAAGTATAAAGAAATAGCCAAGGAAAGCCTGGTGCTAAAAAGTTCCGCGCGAGATAGGAGTAGCAAATGCCTTTTGAAATAGTTAGAAATGACATAGTTAATATGAAGGTGGATGCGATTGTAAATACTGCGAATCCAAAGCCTATAATCGGTGATGGTACAGACAGAGCTATTCATTGCAAAGCGGGTGAAAGGCTTCTTATGGCGCGCAAGGAGATAGGCGATATCGCAATAGGCACATCTAAAATAACTCCTGCCTTTGATCTTGATGCAAGATATGTAATCCACACTGCTGGACCTATTTGGAAGGATGGAAAGTCAGGTGAGGAAGCACTACTAGCTTCTTGCTTTAAAAATTCGCTTAGACTTGCAAAGGAAAAGGACTGCGAATCTATTGCATTTCCTTTGATATCGAGCGGAAGCTATGGCTTTCCAAAGCCTATTGCCCTTCAAATTGCAGTAAGGGAAATAAGCGCGTTCCTGCTTGAAAACGAAATGCAAGTTTATCTTGTGGTCTTCGGAAAACAGTCGTTTGAGCTTTCGGAGAAGCTATTCAAATCCGTAAGTAGCTATATAGATGAAAACTATGTAAGCGATAAGATGAGCCTAGAGTATGGCACATCAAAGGTTAGGCGCTTTGACTACGAGGAAATGCTTTTGAGCGAATCATCTTATGAGATTACCTCGAAGATGCCAAACCTAGATGGCATGTTAAACAATCTAGACAAGGGATTTTCGGAAACTTTGCTCGATTTAATAGATAGGACAGGGAAGAAGGACTCAGAAATCTACAAGAGAGCTAATGTTGACAGGAAGCTTTTCTCTAAGATAAGAAACAATGTAAACTATAAGCCATCAAAGGCTACTGCTTTAGCATTTGCCATAGCTCTTGAGCTTGACCTAGATGAAACAAGCGATCTTCTTTCGAGGGCTGGCTATGCGCTGTCACAAAGCAGCAAGTTTGATGTTATAGTAAAATACTTTATCGAAAATAAGAAATATGACATCTTTGAGATCAACAGTGCACTGTTTAGATTTGATCAGCCACTTTTGTGCTCATAAATGTCGCATGGTGTGCGACCTTTGATCCTCCTATATCCTTTACAATGTAGATACATTAAGGAAATAGGAGGATTTTAAAATGACAGAAATTATATTTATTCTAGACCGCAGTGGTTCTATGGAAGGACTTGAAAAAGACACTATAGGTGGATTTAATTCTATGATGAAGAAACAGGCAAGTGTGCCTGGCGATGCACTAGTAAGTACTTTGCTCTTTAATAATGAACTTGAAGTAATTCATGACCGCATAAACATCAAAGATGTCCCAGAGCTAACAAGCAAGGAATATTATGTAGGGGGAGGCACAGCTCTTTTAGATGCTGTTGGAAGTGCAATTAAACATATCTCAAAGATTCATAAGTATGCCAGAAAAGAGGATGTTCCAGAGAAAACTCTCTTTATCATAACAACTGATGGGATGGAAAATGCCAGCAGAATATTCAGCTACGAGGATATCAAAAAGATGGTTGAGCTTGAAAAATCAAAGTACGGTTGGGAGTTCATCTTCCTCGGTGCAAATATAGATGCTGCAGCTGAAGCATCTAGATACGGAATAGATTCGTCAATGGCAGTAAACTATAACTGTGATTCCAAGGGAATGAAAATTAGTTTTAAAGTTATGGAGGATGTTGTAAGAAGTTATAGAAACACATGCGAGGTTCCAAAAGAGTGGAGAAAGCTAATAGATGATGATTTTAAATCAAGAAGAAAATTCTAATGTTAAGTGCATAAATCGTTTAGAGAAATCACTACTTTCTTCTCTAGAATGAACGAACATAAAATTTGAGCACCGCAAGGTGCTTTTTTTATGGGGATTTTTTAATACAACTTGAATTATGCGTATTTAATGCGTATTATGAGATAAAAGGGGGTATAAATGAAAACAAAGGAGGAAAAAATGAAAAATGTATATCCAATAGTATTAAAAAAAGGAAGTGAGGATAATTACATTGTATATATTCCTGATTTCAATATTAATACAGAAGGTGAAGACATGGCTACAGCTATTGAAATGGCCAGAGATGCAATTGGTATTGTGGGTATTGATATGGAAGATGAATGCGAAGAATTGCCAAAACCATCAGCAATGACATCAATAGAAACAAATAAAGATGAGTTTATAAGTCTCGTGGATGTGGACTTTGATGAATACAGAAGAAAGAATGATATGAGAGCAATTAGAAAAAACTGCACGATTCCTTCATGGTTAAACTTTGAAGCAGAGAAAGAAGGTATAAATTTCTCGGCTATATTACAAGCAGCTCTTAAAGCAGAACTTAATTTGAAATAATAAAAAGCCCTGAATGTTGAAATGATATGTACCCAGAATCCTGGACACATGTTATGAACTAAGCGGAACACATGGAT
>CALIYX010000017.1 GCA_938049335.1 uncultured Clostridia bacterium
AAATCTTTCTGCTTCTCTGTTATAGAAATAGTCAAAGTCCATCGCTTCACCTCCTCCCCAAAAAATTTGCAAAGAAAAAGACGATAGTTTTTCTTCTATCGCCTTTGGTAACCATTTGTATGAAATTTTTTAGATTGATTTTATTGCTTCATTGATTCCCTGAAGGAACGCTATAACAGCTGCTCCGATCATCGGTACTCCATAAGGACTTAACAAAAATCCTAATACCAATGCCTCAATGCCAAGTGATATATCTTTTTGCATAAATGATCCTATTGCAGCAACTATACACATCAGCATTAAGAAATACAGAATAGTCGTTCCTATCCCAAGCAAAAATGTCAGAAATACTGTGAGAATACTTAACACCAAGCTAATTGGGAACAAGATTATTTTTATTATCCATCTCATCATTTAGTAGTCCTCACTTTCTAAAGCATTCTTTGTATCTCCACACACCATATCAATGCAAACATAAACATCAATATAATTTTTTAGGACTTTTTTTCTTCCTCCATCGCCATCTTCATTAAAGACATAATGCTTGTAAAACTGCTTAAAATGCAGGATTTTCACGATTTCACTCTTTGTATCAACGCTATGCACTCCACATGTCCCGTATGTGGGAACATATCTACTGGGGTTCCTTTTACATACTCATAGCCGTTTTCACTTAGATATTTAATATCTCTGCTCAGTGTTGCTGGATCACACGATACATAAACGATTCTGTCTGCTTCGGTTTCCACTACTGCTTTTAGCAGGGCTTCGTCGCAGCCTTTTCTTGGTGGATCTAGGATTACGACATCCGCCTTTTCGATCTCGCCTTCTTCTCTTAGTCTTGGCAGCTCTTCTTCGGCCTTACCTGTGTAGTAGATGGCATTTACAATGCCATTTATAACCGCGTTTCTGTTTGCGTTTAGGACAGCTTCTTTAACCAGCTCGATTCCGACTACCTTGCCTGCTCCTTCCTTTGCCATAAAGAGACCTAGGGTTCCAACTCCACAGTAAAGGTCTAGGACTGTTTCGCCACCCTTTATTCCTGCGTATTCGACTGCCTTTTCATAGAGGCGTTCTGCCTGAATTGGATTAACCTGATAGAATGAGTATGGTGAGATTTCAAATCTAAGACTAAGCATCTCGTCTTCTATCACATGCCTTCCTGCGATGATTTCTGCGCGGTTTTTGTGTTGCTTTGATGGCTTCTTGTCAGTGATATCTAGGGCTACCGACGAAAGATAGTATTCGAATCCGTCGTCAAAGCCAGGTATTGCGTTTATGCTTTCGTCTACTGCATAGATAAAGCTCTCCAGGTCAACATCCTTTTCTTCCACAGTCGGTACGACCATAACTTCTCCACTGGTGAACGAAGTTTTTACGACCAGATTTTTTATCTTTTTCGCATCCTCGCACCCATCAAAGCTAGCTCTAAGCGCATCTGCTACCGCCACTACTGGTTCGCTCTGGAGCCTGCACTCATGGCAGTCTATAACCTTATGGCTCATGCGCCCTAAAAATCCCACTGAACGGGTTTTAGGGTAAATGGCAAGCCTTGCCTTATTCCTATAGAAATAAGGCTCAGACATCGAAATTATCGGTTCTAGCTCAGGAGTTTCCACGCCACCTATACGAACTAGGACATCGCGGACATGCCTTTCCTTGAGCTCTAGCTGCTTTTCGTATTTGAGCTTTCCAAAGGCGCAGCCTCCGCAGTCATCTATGTAAGGACAGACATCATCAAGTCTGTGCTCTGATGGTTCAAGGATTTCCTCAACCTTTGCGAGTGCATAGCGCTTTTTGACCTTTGTCACTCTTGCGCTTACTTTATCTCCGACTACGCAACCTTCGGCAAAAACGATGAGGCCATCGCAGCTAGCGATGCCTCTACCGTCCTGACTTTGATCTTTGATTGTAAGTTCAATTAATTGATTCTTTTCCATTTGTTATTCCACAAAATTCACAAGTTCACTGGCTGAAAGTCTTGCTGGTGCTGGGTTATCTGTTTCGTGATATCCCATTGCGATTATCGCTACTACCTCCTGGTCTTCTGGAAGTCCAAGGAGCTCTTTAATCA
This sequence comes from uncultured Clostridia bacterium, assembly GCA_938049335.1. GTDB lineage: Bacteria > Bacillota > Clostridia > Peptostreptococcales > Anaerovoracaceae > Eubacterium_B. The sequence goes on from CALIYX010000017.1 coordinate 2,075, forward strand.
TGTCGTAGTCAGCATATCCTAGGATTACTGTTCCAACACCGTATGTATGCGCAGCTAGGCAGAAGGCCTCTGCAGATACACCTGCATCAAACATCTCCCAGCCGTCCTTTTTTGGCGTTGAGTAGCTGCCATCTGGCTCAAAGCCGCTCTTTCCCTTTACAATTGACTGCACTGCAATTGCAGGCGCGCGCTTGATTGTCTTCTCATTAAAAGTGAAACCAAGAACAGCTTCTTCAGCAATCTTCGCTTTGATTTCCTCATTTTCTACAATTGTGTATCTTGTAATCTGAGTGTTCTTCCATGATGGAGCATATGCTGCAGACTCGATAATCTTTTCGATAGTCTCCTTTGATATCTTCTCATCCTTGTACTTACGAACACTTCTCCTTGATTTTATACATTCTAAAGCTTCCATTTATCTATCTCCTTTGTGAAAATTCCTTATTTTATCGTCCAAAATATTATACATTTTATTTACTCAAATAGCAAAAGGAGATAGCCTAAGCTATCTCCTAGTTTTTAAATTTTCTACACCTATGGTACTACTTTCTTTCGCTGTAGCGGTGTGCATCCTCAAGAACCATGTCCTTAACCTTGATAAGCCTGATTGTGTTGTCTCTTGCAGTCTCCTCAAGCTTCATCGAAATATATTTGATATTCTTCTGAGCTTCAGGGATGATTACATGCTCAAGAGCATTTACACGTCTTCTAGTCTTCTCAATCTCGGCAGCCATGAGCTTGCAGGCCTTTTCCTTCTCGGCAAGCAAAATCATATCGTCTCTGATGTCGGCAAGCGATTTGATTGCTCCGTCTAAATCCGAAGAAGTAAAGGCATATCCGTATGAATAGATATCCGTCTCACTTGCGGTCTTCGTCCTTACATCAAAGACAGGAATGTTAACGCTCATGACGTTCTTTGTGCTTACGCCAAGCGTCACCTTTTGCTTAGCAGCCATCAAAGCGGTATTAAGAGTTTCGGCATCCATGCCGGCTTTGGCAACAATGAAGTTGATATTAGCCTGACGGATACCCTCTTCGACATGCTTTCTGAGCTCCATGTTCTCACGAACCATGATGAGGAATTGACGCATCAGCTCGTCTCTCTTATCTTTGAGAAGCTTGTGACCCTTGCGGGCAACGGCCAGCTTATCTTTGATTCTAGAGAGCTCCATACGAGTAGGAATTATTTGACTTGATGCCATATCACGCCTCCTTATCCTTACTTCGCCTCATAATACATATCGAGCCACTTGTCATTAATTCTCTTGAGTTCGCTTCTTGGAAGGATTCTCAAAAGCTCCCAGCCGATATCTAGAGTCTCCTCAATAGTTCTATCGGTGTTATAGCCCTGGTTTACATACTTGTCTTCAAACTCGTCTGCAAACTTAGCATACTTAAGATCGATTTCTGTCAAAGCAGCCTCACCTAGGATGGTCATAAGCTCCTTCGCATCCTTACCTCTTGCATAAGCGGCAAACAGCTGGTTCATTGTGTTAGCATGGTCACCTCTTGTCTTGCCTTCGCCGATACCCTTGTCCTTAAGTCTCGATAGAGATGGAAGAACGTTGATAGGTGGCTTAACACCCTTACGATAAAGATCTCTGGAAAGAATGATCTGTCCCTCTGTGATATATCCAGTAAGGTCAGGAATTGGGTGAGTCTTGTCATCCTCAGGCATTGAAAGGATTGGAATCATGGTGATTGAACCGTTCTTGCCGTACTGTCTTCCTGCTCTCTCATATATCGTAGCAAAGTCAGTGTACATATATCCAGGATATCCTCTTCTTGCTGCAACTTCCTTACGAGCAGCAGATACCTCTCTCAAAGCATCCGCATAGTTTGTGATATCTGTCAAAATTACCAAAACGTGCATATCGCAGTCAAATGCGAGATATTCAGCTGCTGTAAGAGCCATTCTTGGTGTCGAAATTCTCTCAACCGCAGGGTCGTTTGCAAGGTTTACAAACATTACGGTTCTATCTATCGCACCAGTCTCCTTGAAGGATTCAACAAAGAAGTTTGATTCCTCAAAAGTAATACCCATAGCCGCAAATACTACCGCAAACTTTTCATCAGTTCCACGAACCTTAGCCTGCTTTGCAATCTGAGCTGCAAGGTTTGCGTGTGGAAGACCTGAAGCTGAGAAAATAGGTAGCTTCTGTCCTCTAACTAGAGTATTAAGACCGTCGATAGCAGATACACCAGTCTGGATGAACTCAGCAGGGTAGATACGCGCTGCAGGGTTCATTGGAAGTCCGTTGATATCTCTTCTCTCTACAGGAAGAATTTCCGGACCTCCGTCCTTTGGTCTTCCCATTCCGTCAAAGACTCTACCCAGCATATCCTCAGATACGCCAAGCTCGAGGCTCTTTCCTAAAAATCTAACCTTGCTGTCGCTAAGGTTTATTCCTGCGGAGTTCTCAAAGAGCTGAACTACCGCTGTATCGTCGTTGATTTCGAGAACCTTACAGCGACGCTTTTCGCCGTCTGCAAGCTCGATTTCGCCTAGTTCGTCGTACTTTACATTCTCAACGCCGCGGACCATCATCAAAGGACCTGCGACCTCTTGAATAGTTCTATATTCTTTTGGCATTACTTAGTCCTCCTTATTCAGTGCTTCAGCAACTTCTCTGTCGAGCAAGTCGTTGATTCTTGTAAATTCGTCTTCTATCTTATCTTCAGGTGTGTATTTGAACCTTCCGATAGGCTCTCTTGAAGGCATTGCGATAAGATCCTCTACATTTGCACCCTTTTCGAGCGCAGCCTTAGCCTTTTCGTAGAAGCTCATAACCAGTCTCATCATGAGATACTGCTTGCGAAGTGATGAATATGTATCAACCTCATCAAAGCTGTTCTGGTTTAGGAAGTCCTCACGGATAGACTTAGCAGCCTCCATCTTGAGTCTGTCAGCAGGTGAAAGCGCATCCATACCTACCATCTGAACGATTTCGTTAAGCTTTGATTCGTCCTGAAGAAGTGACATCATTTCCTGACGAGCACTCATCCAACCTGGCTCAACCTCTTCGTTAAACCATTTCTCCATACTGTCTAGGTATAGTGAGTAACTTGTCAGCCAATTGATTGCAGGGAAGTGTCTCTGGTACGCAAGGTTTGAATCAAGACCCCAGAATACCTTTACAATTCTAAGCGTTGCCTGTGATACTGGCTCAGAGATATCTCCGCCCTGTGGTGAAACCGCACCGATTACTGAAAGAGCACCATCTCTTCCATCCTTACCTAGTGCGATAACGTGACCAGCTCTCTCATAGAACTGAGCAAGACGGCTTCCTAGGTATGCAGGGTAACCCTCTTCACCAGGCATTTCCTCAAGTCTTCCAGACATCTCACGAAGAGCCTCTGCCCATCTTGATGTTGAGTCAGCCATCAAAGCTACTGAGTAACCCATATCTCTGAAGTACTCAGCGATAGTAATACCTGTATAAATTGACGCCTCACGCGCAGCAACCGGCATATCCGATGTGTTTGCAATGAGAACCGTTCTTTCCATCAAAGAACGACCTGTCTTTGGATCGACGAGGGCTGGGAACTCGTTAAGTACGTCTGTCATCTCGTTTCCACGCTCACCGCATCCGATATATACGACGATGTCAGCCTCAGCCCACTTTGCTAGCTGATGCTGGATAACCGTCTTACCTGAACCGAAAGGTCCAGGAACCGCTGCTGTACCACCCTTTGCGATAGGGAAGAAAGCATCTACAACACGCTGACCTGTGATTAGCGGCTTGTCTGGTCTTAGCTTTTCAGTGTAAGGCCTGCTCTTTCTAACTGGCCATCTCTGCATTAGCTGAACTTCTCTATCACCCTTTTCGGTTTCGATTACAGCAATTGTCTCTGTAACTGTGAACTCACCTGACTTGAGCTCTTTAACCTTACCCTTTACATCAGGTGGAACCATGATCTTCTGTTCTACAACCTCTGTCTCCTGAACAGTACCGAGAACGTCTCCGCCGCTCACCTCTTCACCGATTTCAGCTGTTGGAACGAAGTTCCATTTCTTTTCTCTGTCGAGGGAATCAACGTGGATTCCTCTCTTTAGGTTGTTACCACAGACCTTCATAATAGCGTCTAGAGGTCTCTGAATACCGTCATAGATGCTTGTTATAAGTCCAGGTCCAAGTTCAACCGACATAGGTACACCAGTTGAAACTACTGGTTCTCCTGGTCCAAGACCTGAAGTCTCTTCGTATACCTGAATTGATGCCTCGTCTCCGTGCATCTCTATAATTTCACCCGTTAGCATCTGGTCACTTACGTGCACAACGTCAAACATGTTTGCATCGCGCATGCCTGTAGCGATTACTAAGGGGCCTGCTACTTTTTTAATCGTACCTTTACTATTCATGTACTATACTGCCTCCTGATATCAGTTATCGTGTGAAAACAAAATATCCGATCCTACCGCTCTTTCGACGGATTTCTTTACTTCGGCTATTCCTGCTCCAGTGTTTCCGTGTGTGCCTGGTATCTCAATGATGGCCGGCACAATCTTGTCCTGATATTTTGCAATTTCATCTCTTAAATCTGCCGCCAAGAATTCCGTAATATAGATTATTCCATATCCCTGCTCGGCAAGCTCTGACAGCTTATGTTTTGCCTCAGCGGGCTCTGTTACCGGTATGGTATCAAAGCCCAAAGCAGCAAAGCCGTAAATGCTGTCATAATCTCCTATTACAGCAATATCACGCATACATTTCCCTTACTCTTTCCCTAATCGCCTCTTCGGAAAGATCGTTTTGCTTTCCTGTGAGCACGATTCTAATTGTCTTTATTTCGTTTAGTCTTGCAATTACATAGGCAAATATTGGACCTACTGTAAATGCATTGTACTTTTGCGGTTTTATCGCTCTTATTATGCGGTTATCACACCAGCACTCAAATATGGATTGCGAGCTTTTCAGTGCATCAACGCCATCTCTATACGGCGTTGTCGCAAGATATGCAGCTATTTCATCCTTACCTGCTATTGCAGCCTTTATGAGTGCATCTGTGTTTATCGAATCGCAGCTTGACATCGCCCTCTTCATGAAGTCGGCGCTTTTACCTGTCAGCTGAGCTCTTACAGCAATCTTGATGTTCGCTACTGCGACGATAGACTCTGTGTAATCTTTGATGATATCGACCTTTGATCTGTGTCCTGCAAGGTATATCGCTTCCATGCAGGCTCTATCGATTACGATATCGCAAAGCTGTCCGTCGCCTGTGTGAACAAGACTTTCGTAGGCTTCCTTTGCGGCATCCTGCATGTCCTCAGGAAGTAGCTTGTAGTTGCCCTCCTGGATTGCAGCCCTCATCTCTTCGCCACTTGGATTAGTGTCGTAGTAGATGCTTATGCCCTTTGGTCTACTTACAGCTGCCTTTATCGCAGCCTTTAGATTGTGATAGAGCTTTGGAATGCTCAAAACAGCGAAGTGCTTCATATCGATTTTAAACTCTTTGATTAGAGCCCAAATCTTATCTTCTTCTGCTGCGAGGATTCTCTCGCCGTCACCCTTTGAGTCCGAGTTTCCCCAGGACTTTTCCTCAAGAAATTGAATGCACTGCTCATAAGTGCCGAGTGAGATAAGCTGCTCGATATCTGTATCCTTCAGGAGGGATGTCTCTAGCGCACGAATTCTCGCGACCTCGTAAACATAATTTTCTCCCATATTTTCTCCTTATAGCCTATTCTCACTAAAATAGTAATTTCTGAACAAGGTCGGAAAGCTCTTCCTTTTTGTCTGCGAAGATAGCTTCGAGTGTGCAGTTTTCTTCGATGCCGCCGTATGATAGAACAAATCCGTCTTCTACATCTATGGCATCCTTTGATACACTCATATTAGCCTGTCTGCCTTCTGCGATTGCCTTAATCTTATCCTCAAAGTCCTTAGGCATTCTAGCTAGGTCTTTTGATGATAGTGAGATAACTCCCTCGCCCTCGTGTATAGCCTTATCTGCTATTTTGAGAAGCAGTGCAAAGTATTCCTCATCTGGCAATTCTCTAATCTGCGTCTTCGCGTTATCTATTACCTCAGCAATCAAAGCCTGCTTAGTCTCAAGCATCTTGCGACTGCGCTCTAGCTCTATAGATGACTTTGCTCTTTCTTTGATCTGTACAAGCTGAGCTTCAGTTTTTTGAGAGATTTCCGCACATTTCTTTTCGGCGTCCGCCTTATTTTGTTCTTCGATTTGACTTGCCTTAGCCTTTGCTTCATCCATGGATGCTTTTGCAGCTTCGGCAGCTTCATCGAGAATGTTCTGTTTAATTTTATCTAATCCGGTCATTTTCTCTCTCCTTAACCTATGCTAAACAAATATACTATAGCTTGATATTTGATACTGATAGGATTGAGATAAGAAGTGCAAGGATTGCATATGTCTCTACCATTGCAGGGAAAAGCATAGCCTTACCGAACTGATCTGGCTTCTTAGCAACGATTCCGATTGAAGCAACTGATGTCTTGCCCTGGTGGAATGCTGATACTAGACCTACGATTGCGATTGGCATGCATGCAGCAAAGATTGTAAGGCCTGTGCCTACGCTCATGCTTGTTACAGCTGTTCCGCCGAGAATACCAATCTTTGATAGTGTTATAAATGTTACGAGAAGTCCGTAAATACCCTGTGTACCTGGAAGTAGCTGAAGGATAAGTACCTTAGCGAACTGATTAGGATCTTCGCTTACTACTCCTGCTGCTGCCTGACCTGCTTTACCTACGCCCCAAGCTGATCCCATACCTGCCAAAATTGTTGCGAGCGCTGCTCCAAAGATTGCAATTGCAAAACCCATACTAATTTCCATGATTTCTTCCTCCTAGAATTATTTTATCTCTATATACTTACTTTCTGTTGTTAACGGTTCAAATGGCTTTCCTCCACCCTCGTAGAACTTGCCGAAGAATTCGACAAACTGAAGTCTGTTCGTGTGAACATATGCTCCGAGCACATTGATTGCCATGTTCATTGTATGTCCAAATATGAACACTATTGTAAAGATGATTGCTCCAAGGACTCCGCCTCCGACCATGCTTCCCATCATATTGATAACGCTGGCGATTACACCAGTTGCAAGTCCTAGCGCAAGAAGTCTTGAATACGATAGCACATCGCTGAGCCATCCTGTAACTCCATAGATGTCGTAGGCACCTAGCGCAACTCTCAGAGCCACATTCTTGTGACCTCTTCCTGACATCAATAGAATTCCTAACATTCCTGCTATAGTGAGTACCTTTGATACCATAACTACTGATGCAGGGAACTTGATTGTCATCTGCGAGATTGATGCGAAAATATCTGTTGGTAGTAGCAAGAGGATAAGTCCAATTAGGAACATGTACCAGAATACTACGTCACAGATACAGTCGATGACCTTGCCCTCCTTGAGCTCTTGGAAGCCTTTGATTGCTAGTCCTGCGAAGAGGTGAATTACACCAAATAGCATACACCAGATCAAAAGTCTCATCGGATTATCAAGCGGTGCAAACCACAGCGGCTTGATTGTGAACTCCTTGCCAAAGAAGGTCTTTGCGATGACTGTTGGTGCGTCTCCGAAATATCCTCCGAACATCACGCCCCAGAAGAGTGTTGAGAGTCCGCAGAAGCCAAATAGCTTGAGCATCTTCTTCATTCCTTCTTCCATCTTTGGGAACTTCTTCAGTACTATGAAACAACCGATTGACATCAAAAGTCCGTAGGCTGCATCTGAGAGCATCATTCCAAAGAAGAACACGTAGAAGTAGGACATCACCTTCGTTGGATCTATATCTCTAAGCTTTGGAAGTCCGTAGGACTCTAGTACGCCCTCGGCACTTGATGAGAAGGAGTTGTTCTTTAGCACCGTCGGCGCCTCATCCTCATCTGTCACATCTGCAAGCTCGATTACACAATCAAAACTTCCTTCTAACAGTTCCTTAACTCTTAAGGCCTTATCCTTAGGTATGAAGCCCGTCATTACGAAGGTTCTCTCAGATTGCCTTAGCTCTCCGGTAACCTCAACGTTCTTTAGCCTCATTCTGAAGTAATCTCCAGCCTCTCTGAGCTTGTCTCTGCTTTCTGCTGCATCTGTAATCATCTTCTCAAGCTTCTCGCTTGTCTGATTTATCGATTCTATATCAGCTTCAAGCTTTTCGATTTGCTCCCTTGGCGTCTTGTCATAGCCTAGTGAGCTCTTTGCAAAACCTCCGCTTCTTAGCGCATCTTCTACCTTACCTGAAATATCCTTCTTAGCGATTACCACTATGTAGGCGGCATCGGAGTCCATACAGACGACTTCTAAATCGATGTTTACTTCTTCATCACACTTTTTCTGTACTAACTCGTGTATTTTCGCCTCGTCCATATCAGGCGGCATGGTTCCTATTAAAACCTTAGTTTTCTTCGTCTCTGTTAAATCAAATGGTATATCTAGCTCCTGCCAAGGCTTTAGTCCTTCAATTTTCTCGTTAATCTTTGCTACGAGAGCTTTGTTTTCGCTATATTCCTTAGACCAGCCAATTACCTGTTCTGCAAGCTCTGTAATGGCTTTAGCATCCTGCATTTCCTGCATTAGCTTTTCCTTTTCTATCAAAGGCTTGCCTTCAAGTGAGCTGAACATCCCCTTTTTCTCTGGAGAGAAGGTATCCATCACCTCAAGTGCCTGTTCAGTAAGGCTTAGCTTCTTACTAAATTCTCTGCTGATTTCCTTTGTATCTGTCGTTACAAAGCCATCAAGCTCTTTAAGGGACTTGTCATCGCTCAGTTCTATAGTTCCGAGCGTCTGGATTTTTTCTAGGATTTCTTGCCTATCTTTTTTCAATGCGCAGATACCGATTTTTTGCATCTGCAATACTGCCATACTACATTCTCCCTTCTGAAAACATATTTTCAAATAAATATAATCGACCGTACAAAGCTAAATTAAGCGCTTACAATGAAACGAGTTTCTGGGTTCCGCGGACTTACCATTCTTGCCAAACTCTTTGCGGCCATATCCTCGATTCACACGCACTTATTTAACTTACTACTGCGTCGATTATCTTTTGAATTACATCTTTTTCTTTGCGCTTAGCATCTTCTCTGAGCTCTTCGAGTTCAGACTCTAGTCCCTTAAGCGCCTCCTGTCTGTGTTCCTCAGCCTCCTGTTGAGCGGCTTTAACCCTCTCATCGGCTTCAGATTTTGCTCGCGAAATCTCCTGCTCACACTGCAAGCTGCTTTCGCTCTTTGCTCTTTCAATCAGTTCTAACTCGGAAGCTTTTCCATCGGCAATGATTTTATCAGCCTCCAGCTCGACTTCATGGATTGCTTTGATTGTCTCGCTAACCATTTCTTGTCCTCCTAAATTAACTGAATCATACCCAAATTATATCGTACATGCATACAATTATCAAATAAATATGAATAATTATTACTTTGACTCTTGCATACATTTTATCGTTTGGATAAGATAATATCATTATACCCCTTTAAAACAATTTCACACAATCTCTCGGACACAAAAATGCCACTGCGTTAAACAGTGGCATTTTGATTATGTATGCAAAAAAATACATAAATTATTGATTTTTGTATGAAAATAAGTACAAGTTATTGTCTAGTTTTATTTTTCTATGCACCCGTGCTCCTCACTAGTTTAGGTATAGTTTTGCAATACATTGAAAGCGAACTCGCCATACAACACTATTGCTATATTGTAAATCTACCAAAGGTCATCTTGCTCATCTTCATAGCTATCCCAACCACTTGTAAAATTGAGTTCTCCACTTTCTAAATCCATGGCACAGTCATCTGAGACTCTAACATATACATGCCCCTCTGTATCCATGGCCATATCATCACCTGAATCAAAAAGAAATTCACTCTTTGTAAAATTAAATATGCTCATTTAGATATTTCCTCCTTGCATCCTCTTTGTAATCCTCTCTGATGTTAACAACTTTTTTGTGATATTGATTCACTTCTTCTATAAGTTTGTTTAGCTCACTATCATATGTTTTGGTATCAAGTTTAATTATATTTGAGAATAAGTATGTACCTAAATGCATGCCCCATACTTCTATAAATCCTTTTTCTTCACTATATCTGAACTCTTCAGTTGCTAAAACAATACCAAAAATTTCATCATTGCAAATTTCTTTCTCAGTTCTTTCATATGTGAACTGTTCATGGTTTTTCTTTATGCTCTCTTCGATTATATCTCTAAGTCTATTGTAGACACTTTCATTGTGTTCTCTAATTTTTTCAAGTGCTCTTTTGGCAAAGTTATTATTGTTTTTAATCAATATATCTACCAATTCACTCACAAATGGAAATATAATTGTTTCAGGCTTAAATTCTTCCACATGTTGTCCATTTCTTAAGTTTGCTTCAAAATCATCTGTAAAATATTCCAGGGTCTCTTTTTTAGCATTAGCAAGCTTTTTTATAAGCTCGAATTTCCTAAGTTCCTTACCCCAACTTATCAGATAAGCTCTTGGGACTTCTCGCGCACGGATTTTCATAAGCATATCTACATCGTTGTTATCAATTGCAAGCTCCATTAAATGCAGTCTGAAATTCAATGGCAATAAATATTTTAATGAGAAAGGATCAAACTCTTTTTCATTATTATCATTTAGAGATTCAATTTTCGTTCTTGTTACAAATATCGTATGATTCCCCACATAACCAATATCTTCTTCGATAGTTATATATCCTCTATCGATGAACAACTTAATAATATCATAATTTTTAAATTCTAAAGCATAGTCAATCACGTTTTTCCCATACTCATCAGTTCTGAAAATCAAACTATTCTCTCTAGACATAAACTTCTTCCATTCATTTTCGTCCTTTGAGAATGCAATCAGATAATTAGTCATCCTATTAACTTCTGGAACGAATACTTCTCCTGCACTGAGTATTGCTTCACAGCTCTTATCTAGTAGCTTGCAGAAAATCGGAAGATCATAGGTCTGAACTCCTTTCTTACCCTTCAAAATCTGGGATATTTTATTTTGCATCTTGCGAATATTTTCATCTGATAATTCATCGTCTTTTTCTCGCAGTACATCCATACAAAACTTTCTTTTAGACTTATATTTATCGTCTATAATCTTTTCTAGGTATTCCCCTATCTCATCATTTGATTTTACTTTAAACATCGCTCACACTCCTCAATAAGTTATATCAAAATTATATGACTATATATCAAAATAGGATATCCCAAAAATGCATATATTAAAAATATGACAAAAAATAAGGGCACTCTAAATTATCGTGTGGGTGTGGGTGGACTTTAAATTATCGTGTGGGTGATTTT
>CALIYX010000018.1 GCA_938049335.1 uncultured Clostridia bacterium
ATTGAAAGTTCAATGTATATAGCGATTTTTATCAACACTTTTTGTCCTATAGCCCAAAAAACACAAAACCGATATGACGCATGAAGTGCACTTCATTTCCGCCATATCGGTTTTTATTTGCTATCGCATATTCCTAAAAGCTTTGATTAGCTTCTCTTTCCTATATATGCTCTTATGTTGCTTACATTGCTGTAAAGCTCAGCTTCTTCACCGCTCTGAACTATCAGTGTTGGAGCAGAAGAGATGCTATACTGAACTGCGATTTCAGCACCATCTGCCTCATCTGCAAGTACTACATCGTACTCGATACCTGCCTGGTTAAGGTAGTTCTTTGCAGCCTGACAATTAGGGCAAGTTTTTGTTGTTACGAGTATCACCTTTTCAGCATCTGAATTTGATTTAGGGGCTTCTACCCTGTTTGCTCTTCCTAGCGTCTGAGTTCCAATTCTCGGCTCGTCTACTCCAGCCTCCTCAAGAAGGCTTCTGTTTACTGAGAATAGTTCTTCTGGCTCGTAGGTCTTTCTGTTCTCAAACTCGCTTGACTTACCGTCATTCCAGTTGCGAACAGGTCTATAGTAGCCTGTAATTCTTGAGTAAACCTCTGTTGTCTTTCCACAGTGTGGGCAAGAGAAGTGTTCACCAGCGATGTAGCCGTGTGATTCGCATATTGAGTATGTAGGTGAAAGCGTGTAGTAAGGCAACTTGAAGTTATATGCAATCTTCTTAACTAGATTTGCTGCGGCCTTCCAATCTGGCATTCTCTCACCTAGGAAGCCGTGGAATACAGTTCCTGATGTGTATAGAGTCTGCATCTCATCTTCCATCTCAAGTGCATCAAAGATGTCCTCTGTATAGTTAACTGGAAGATGTGTGCTGTTTGTATAATATGGAGCCTGGTCCTTGCATGCCGCCGTGATGATGTCCGCAAACTCCTCTGTATCGTGCTTTGCAAATCTATATGTTGTAGATTCAGCAGGTGTCGCCTCTAGGTTAAAGAGATCTCCGTACATCTCCTGATAATCTGAAAGTCTATCACGCATGTGGTTTAGAACCTCGATTGAGAAGTCACGACCCTCAGTCTTTGTTATATCGCTATCTATCCACTTAGCATTTAGAATGGTCTCGTTCATTCCAACAAGTCCAATTGTTGAGAAGTGGTTGTTGAACGCACCTAGGTAGCGCTTTGTATATGGATATAGACCTTCCTCAAGAAGCCTGTTGATTACCTTACGCTTTGTGTCGAGTGAGCGAGCTGCGATATCCATGTACTTATCGAGCATGCTGTAGAACTCTTCCTTTGTTGATGAGAGGTAAGCTATTCTTGGTAGGTTTAGCGTTACCACACCGATAGAGCCTGTGCTCTCTCCTGATCCGAAGAATCCGCCACCCTTCTTTCTTAGCTCTCTAAGGTCGAGACGAAGTCTGCAACACATTGATCTTACATCTGATGGGTTCATGTCTGAGTTGATGTAGTTTGAGAAGTATGGAGTACCGTACTTTGCTGTCATCTCAAAGAGAAGCTTGTTGTTTTCTGTCTCGCTCCAGTCAAAATCCTTTGTAATTGAGTATGTAGGAATTGGGTACTGGAATCCACGTCCGTTAGCATCTCCCTCGATCATAATCTCGATGAAAGCCTTGTTTACCATGTCCATCTCAGCCTTACAATCACCATAAGTGAAGTCCATCTCCTTGCCACCAACAAGTGCAGGCATATTGATCATGTCCTCTGGAACTGTCCAGTCCAGTGTTACGTTAGTGAACGGTGCCTGAGTACCCCATCTTGATGGAGTGTTTACACCATAGATGAATGACTGTATTGACTGCTTTACGTCCTTGTATGATAGATTGTCTACCTTAACAAAAGGAGCTAGATATGTATCAAAGGATGAGAAAGCCTGAGCTCCTGCCCATTCGTTCTGCATGATTCCTAGGAAGTTTACCATCTGATTGCAAAGTGTTGTAAGATGCTTTGCTGGTGCTGAAGTTATTCTATCTGGAACTCCGCCTAGACCCTCCTGTATAAGCTGCTTAAGGCTCCATCCTGCGCAGTAGCCTGTTAGCATTGAAAGGTCGTGAATGTGCATGAAGCAGTTTCTGTGAGCATCTGCAACATCCTCATCATAAACCTCTGAAAGCCAGTAGTTAGCTGTTACAGCACCTGAGTTTGAAAGAATGAGTCCACCAACGCTAAGAGTCACAGTTGAGTTCTCCTTAACACGCCAGTCCTTCTCAGTTCCGATGTATCCATCGATTAGCTTCTTGTAGTCTAGCAGAGTATCTTTTGTTTCACGCACATTAGCGTGTTGACGTCTGTATAGGATGTACGCCTTTGCTGTCTTAGCATATCCGCAGTTCATCAAAGCGGACTCAACTTCGTCCTGAATCTCCTCTACCGTTGCAGCATCGAGCTTGCGTCCGTTAAGCGTGGTTGTGACGATGAGACAAATAGCTCTTGATACCGACGAAATATCCCTCGCATCAAGCTCATCTGTTGCCATAAAGGCCTTTGCGACCGCATTTTCAATCTTTGTTGGGTCAAAAGCAACCGCCGTTCCATCTCTTCTGATTACATTGTTCATCCTATCCCTCCACATAACTTATACATAGATTAACAAATTGATTACGGCCCAATACCGTTCTAAAGTACAAATTCATCGTCAAAGCTTATGATTTCGCCAGCATCCAGACTTTTTCTCACATCTATGAGCCTCTGATTGCTGCTGCCTCGCCAGATATGTTTCTCGCTCTTCAGTGACTCGATAAATCTTCCGTCTACCATCACATCTATAAAGTTCAAAACCTCTCGCGCTGCCTCGCCCGCCTTACCACTAGACACCTCATCAAAGGTAAATCCGCTATATAGCCAGATGTCTAATCCATTGGATTTTAGTGCCTCTGCTATGTCTCTGCACTGCTCAGCCTGCAAAAGAGGATCTCCGCCTGAAAGCGTAACTCCGTCGATATACTTTGTTGCCAAAATGTCATCAATGAGCTCTTTAACTGAAATTACTTCACCGCCACCTAGGTCATGCGTCTCTGGGTTATGACATCCCTTACAGCCGTGTTCGCAGCCCTGCATGAACACCGTATACCTTACTCCAGGCCCATTTACGGTGGTGTGTTTCTTGACTCCAGCTATAGAAACGCTCTCTTTCTTACTCTTCATAGAAAGCCCCCTATCTTGCTTGCTCATTCATTATAATATCTATATATAGTATAGTCAAGATGGATTTACTCCAATATATTGTTTATTTTATAGTCCAAAGTCCCTTATCTTCCACATAGAATTTTGTCATTTTCATCTAGTCCAATCACGCTAACCCCATCCTTATTCAGCTTTTCGAGGACTTTAATCTTCTCAGCATCTATACGCTCTCCCGGAACAACAATCGGAATGCCTGGTGGATATGGAATCAGTGCCTGAGCAGAGATTTTGCCTTCGCACTCTCTAAGTGCTAGCCTTTCGGTCTCGCTTGGGACATCAAATATTTCCCCATGCCTATATAGCTCATCCATCAAAAATGCTTCATCTTCTTCACGGCTCACGCGCTTCCTACCGCTTTCGCAAGCCCCCTCAGCTATTTCACTAAGCACCGAGATTAAAAGCTCATAGTCCTTCCTCTTGCTTCCAATGCCGCTCATTGCCATGACAAAACGAGAATCTGAAAGCTCACAGAATACGCCCCTTTCTCTCAAAAGAGCATCAAGCTCATACCCGCTTATTCCAAGCTCACGGAGGCCAAAGACTAGCTTTGTTCGATCAAGCAGCTCGGTCTCAAGAAGTTCCAGCCCTCGGATTTTTCTTAGCTCCTCATATGCATAGTCAAGGTCAGCCTGCCACTCTTTAAATAATGCATCTCCAGACTCCTCGATTATCCTTGCATTCATATCTAGTGATGCCATCAAAATGTATGAAGGACTGCTGCTCTGCAAGATCTGCAAGTTATTAGCAAGTGTATCTACATCCACCCTATCACTACAAACGAGCAGTATTGCTGTCTGCGTAAATGAAGCTAGCGTCTTATGCGTGCTCAGTATTACTATATCTGCACCGCTTGCTTCGGCTGCAAGCTTCTGGGCTTTGCTGTGCTGATTCTTTATATCGCTCCTGGATGGCGTTATCTTATCCATAAAAGCTAGATGTGCTCCATGTGCCTCATCTACAATTAGGATTTTTCCATGTTTATGCACTATTTCGGATATCTTTTCTATATCGCTGCAAACTCCGTAGTAGTTTGGGCTAGTTATGAGAACAGCCTTGGCTTCAGGGTGCTTTATCAGAGCTTCTTCAATACGGCTTGCGCTCACCTCGCCTGCAAGTCCATAGTCCTTTAATGTTTCAGGTGCAACAAAGACCGCCTTTCCGCCGCTCAGCATCAAAGCATTGTAGACAGACTTGTGACAGTTTGATGCCATAATCAAAGCATCTCCCTTTGATATGACACTTAATACAGATGCTATAATTCCTGCACTGCTTCCACCAACCAGCATAAATGCTTGTTTTGCAGCATACATCGCCTTATAGCGATTCATGACCTCCCGCAAAATGCTCTCCGCCTTGAATAGATTATCAGCTCCTTCAATCTCTGTCAGATCTCCGTCTATCATTAAATCTACGAAGTCCTCATAGCCATTTTCTTTAAAGAAGGCTTTCCCCTTGTGTCCTGGCATGTGAAAGCTAACGCGCTCCCTGTCGCGATGCGCTTTGATGAATTCAATTAGTCCCTTTGATTCTCTTTGCTTATCCATTTTTTCTCCCATAAAATCAATGACCCACCGCCCAAGCAATTCCACACTTAAGCCGTAGGTCATGTAAAATCTTCAGGGCTTTATTAAAGTTAAAGCAGCGGGCTTAGCGCTCGCAAAACTCCGTCAAACAAAAGTCCAAAGAAGCTTGTCTTGCAGTTTTCCTCTAGTATCTGAGTACACCTTCCTATTGTCCTGTTAAAATCCTCTTTGATGTCCCTCAAAGAACTGCATCCCACCATGAAGGTTCCACACTCAAAGTGAAGGTAGAGGCTCCTGTAGTCGAGGTTTATCGTTCCTACCACTGCGAGCTTATCGTCTGAGAGGAAGTTCTTAGCATGAACAAATCCCTCCTTATATTCGTAGATTTTTACACCTGCTCTAATCAGAGGCAGATAGTAGGAGCGCGTAAGCCTGAAAATTATCTTTTTATCCGGTATTCCTGGAGTTATAAGTCTTACGTCTACGCCTCTTTTTGATGCAAGCTTGAGCGCTGTGATCATTTCGTTATCTAGAATAAGATATGGCGTATAGATATACACATAGTCCTCAGCCTGATTGATTATCTCAAGGTAAACGTTTTCGCCTAGGTTTTCATCATCAAGTGGCGTATCAGAGAACGGCTGCACAATTCCGTCGCTATCAAATGGCTGTGGATGATGCACATGTGGTCTAAATTTACTGTAATCATCCTCTGTATGAATAAAGGAATTCCATATATTTAGGAACATAACGGTAAAGTTCCAAACAGCCATGCCTTCTAACCTTATTCCCGTATCCTTCCAATGCCCGAAGTACTGCACCTTGTTTATGTATTCATCTGCTAAGTTATACCCACCTGAGTGTGCAATATATCCATCTATTACAGTGATTTTTCTGTGATCCCTGTTGTTATATACCAGTGATAGCAACGGGCGAAGCGGGTTGAAGACATGAACTCTTATTCCGGCATGCTCTAACTTTGACGCAAAATTCAGCGGCAATTTACTTATACAGCCTATGTCATCGTACATAAGCCTTACATCTACACCCTCTGCGACCTTTTCCTGGAGTATATCAAAGATAGAATCCCACATGTATCCTTCTTCGATTATAAAGTACTCCATGAAAATATAGTGCTTGGCACGCTTTAGATCCTCTAACATATCGACAAAAGCCTTATCCCCAAGGTCGTAGTACTTAGTCCTTGTGCCCGTCCAAGCTGGATATGGACCGTAATCTCCTATGTATTTGATTGTATCTGCGAGTCTATCGCTATATAGCTCTGACAGGCAGTTTTCCTGCTTTACATCATCTCTATGTCTTGCCCTTGTCGGTTCTATTTTGTTTTTGATTCTCTTTGATGGCCTCTTATTACCAAAGAACCAGTACATAGCCGTTCCCAAAATAGGCATAATGCATATTATCATAATCCAGCCCAGCTTGTAGGCCGAGCTTTCATCTCTATATATGATAAATAGGGCTACCATTATAGCAAAGATGTTAAACACTAGCGTGATGCTTCTAGAGTAATCGCCTAACCTCAAAACCATGATGGCCATCCATGCAAACTGAATAAGTATCAAAATTCCCATTATGGTCATGCGGCTGAACACCCTGCCGAATAAACTTTTTATAAATCTCATATTCTATTGTCCTATTACCTAGCTTCAAAAACTAAAAGTCCGGAAGTCCGGACTCTTAGAAAGAAAACTATTTTTTGATAACATCAACACCCATGTATTTTCTCAATGCTTCCGGTATTACAATGCTTCCGTCAGCCTGCTGGAAATTCTCCATGATAGCTGCTACGGTTCTTCCGACTGCAAGACCTGAACCGTTCAAAGTATGAACGAACTCTGGTTTTTCCTTTCCTCTGCGGAATCTAATATTCGCACGTCTTGCCTGGTAATCCTCAAAGTTACTGCATGAAGAAATCTCAACATATCTTCCGTAGCTTGGCATCCAAACCTCAATATCGTATGTCATAGCTGATGAGAAACCTAGGTCTCCTGAGCTTAGTCTTACAACTCTGTATGGGATTCCAAGACGCTTTAGAACCTCCTCTGCATCAGCAGTAAGCTTCTCTAGCTCATCGTAAGAAGTCTCTGGATCTACGAACTTAACGAGCTCAACCTTGTTGAACTGGTGCTGGCGTATAAGACCTCTAGTATCTCTACCTGCAGAACCCGCCTCAGCTCTAAAGCAAGGTGTGTACGCTGTGTAGTAAACTGGAAGTTCTGCCTCGTCCATTATTTCGTTTGCTCTTAAGTTTGTAACCGGAACCTCTGCAGTTGGAATTAGGAAGAAGTCCTTCTGCGGAATATAGAACATATCCTCCTCAAACTTAGGAAGCTGTCCTGTTCCTGTCATTGCATCTCTATTTACCATGAAAGGAGGAAGAATCTCCGTATATGGCTGCTCCATTGTGTGAAGGTCAAGCATGAACTGAATGCACGCTCTCTCAAGTCTAGCGCCAAGACCCTTGTAAACAGTGAATCTTGTTCCACTGATCTTGCTTGCGCGACCAAAGTCTAGAATATCTAGATCCTCACCTATATCCCAGTGTGCCTTAGGCTCAAAATCGAATTCCTTAGGCTCCATAAACTTTCTAATCTCTACATTATCACTGTCATCGTTTCCGAACTGAACATCCTTATATGGAGTGTTTGGAACGTTTAGTAGAGCGCTTTTTAGCTCAGCTTCGATTTCTGAGAGCTCAGCATCAAGAGCTTTGATTTCATCTGAAAGAACCTTCATCTCAGCCATTATTTCAGTCGTGTCCTCACCAGCCTTCTTTAGCTTAGGAATCTCTCTTGAAACTGTGTTCTGCTTGTTCTTCTTTACCTCAACATCAGCTAGGAGGCTTCTTCTCTTCTCATCCAGTTCCTTGACCTTTGAGATTCCAAAGTCACCCTTACCTCTAAACTCAACGCGGCTCTTAACACCTTCGTAATCTTCTCTTATCTTCTTAATATCTAGCATCTGTCTCACCTCTATAAAATATTCTTCTTGTACCTAGTGTATAGGCTTATCAAAGTTGCTACTTTTTTTTGTATCAGCTTCTGCATCTCAGATGCCTCGCTGTAGTTGCCATCATCAAGTGCGTCCTTTGCTCTTGTGAGAATGGATTTCTCGGTAATGGTGTCTTTTCCTAACTCGTGTCTAAGTTTATCTATCTCTATCCAGTTCTTCACATCAAAATCGGAAAAATCATCCTCTGAGTGAAGCTTTACACAGCTTCTAATCAAAGCCATGTTCTGTGGGATAACTCTATCGTGAAGCTCTGTCTTCCACTGTGAGATTACCTGCTCTCTATATGAATCAAGAACCTTCTGCTTCATCACATCGCCAGCCTTGAAGATTTCTAGCTTCTCAGGATAGTGGTCAAAAGCCTGCATGTTTTCCCAAACCGTAGCCGGTGCATGTCCGAAGAGCTTTGCTCTCTCTTCTTCAGTGTAGTCTTCAAAGACTTCCTTCTCGCTTCGGTACTCTCTATCTGTATCTAGGTAGAAGTCCTCATCACCGTAAGCCTTTGATATAGACTTCTCAAGCTCTGCCGGAGTCTTCTCTTCATCTAGCACATGCTTTATTCCATCTATCATAGCCATGTGGCTTGCCGCAAGCACTAGATATGTGTTGCTCTTAGGGTTTGGCGCTCTAAGCTCAAATCTCGTTGCCAATGGATTTTTCATATCCCTGATAAGTCCTACGAGAACAGTTCTGTTCCTGGAAGGCTCCATCGGAGATCGTCCTAGAGAAGTAACTATACAAACAGGAGCTTCATATCCTGGTTTTAATCTTTTCAAAGAGTCAATGCTTGAGCTTACGAATGGATTAACAACCTCGTAGTTCTTTAGCAGACCCATCAAAGCGCCGTATCCGATAGGATTTAGGAACTCAGCCCTCATATCCTTAGGTGCGAATACACTTGTCATCTTACCATTCTTTAGCTTTGCTGCAAGTCCTAGGTGAGTATGTTCACCGCTTCCTGCCACTCCATCAAAAGGTTTAGCCATGAAGGTTACATCAAGTCCATGCAAGGTAAAAATATCTCTAACAATATACTTAACATGGTTTTCATTATCTGCAGCCTGCATAGCATCTGTATATGCCCAGTCAATCTCTAGCTGCTCCATAACGTGGTCGTAGTGACCGGAGTTACCCATCTGAGCCTTAACTCCTCCGACCTCCTTATGTCCCATCTCTACTCCAAAGCCATACTTATCTAGAATCATCAAAGTTTCCTCAAGCGCAGTTCTGACCTCGCCGTAGGTTCTCTTCCAGTACTGCTCCTTGAGTACCTGAGCAGTAAAGAGCTGCTCTCTATCGCCCTTATCGTCTGGCGTCTTTACCCAAAACTCTAGCTCAGTTGCACTTGTTATTACGAATTCCTCGATATCATCCATGCTATCTGCACCATCAATGTAATCAAATACATATGGATGCTCAATTAAAGACTTATTGAGTTCTGATTTAAAATGCTTTAGTGCATCTCTAAGCATTACTCTTGATCCGCATTCGAAATTCTCGTTGTGCAAGAGGTAGGATGGAATTCTCAGAGTTCCGATAGGAAGCTCTAGCTTTCTATCGATGTTTCTGAAGTTATAGTCTACGTACCAGTTGCAATCTAGGTCAGGAATAATATCGACCTTTGCGTTGTTTAGCACTGCTATTTGCGGAAGCGCTACCGATGAACCGTCAGTCTGAACTCCGTGCTCTAGCAGCTTGTCCATGTCCTTTATGAAAAGCTCTACGGGTATCTTCTCATCTGTATCGTGTCCACCGATATCGATACCTACAAGTGATACGAATTGAACCTCAGGATGGGCATTCAAAACCTTAATAATATTTTCCTTTGAGTGTTCGCCCTTTGGGATCGTAAAGAGCATTTTATCTACATCGAATCCCAGCATATATTTCCTCCTGAATTTTCAAGTTGTTTAGTATATCAAAATTAATTATTTGCTTTTCTTGCTATCGCTAGCATTATTATCTGAGCTATCCTGGAGGTCCTTAAGTGCCTTCTCTAGCTCTGTCATCTTCTCTCCGTAAGTCTTCCAGTCGCCGCTCTTAAGTGCTTCCTGAGCCTCTTGGTACGCGCCGTTAGCCTTCTGGATGTAGTCCTTTACGCTCTGCTTTTCGCTTTCGCTCTTAGGTTCTGGATTATTACTGCTGATTTCGCCTTCTCCAAATAGACTTTCTAGCGCAGCTTCAAGCGTAGGCTCATATGCAATCTTGTCCTCGTAGGCTACGATTACCCTCTTAACCTCTGGAATAGCAGAATTGGATGCCTCTAGGTATATAGGCTCTATGTATAGCAGTGAGTTATTGATTGGAACCACAAACAGGCTTCCTCTGCTGTATGTTGAACCAGCTTGACTCCATAGTGAAAAGTCCTGAGAAATCTTAGTGTTTTGGTCTATCTGTGCCTCTATCTGCATAGGGCCGTAAATTGTCCTATTCTTAGGGAACCTGTAAAGCATTAGTTTTCCATAGTTTTTGCCATCGTTTCTCGTCATCAAAATACCGGTCATATTCTGCTTAGACTTTGGCGAATATGGAAGCATGCTCACAAATTCAGCCTTCTTCTCACCAGGAATTCTGGTAACAAGGTAGTTAGGCTCTGTCTTTCTTTCGCGAGTTCCGTAGATTTCGTGAGAAACCTCCCAAAGGTCCTCGTTTTGATAGAATACTTTGACGTCGTTCATGTGATACCTGCCGTAAACATCTGCCTGAATCTTAAAGAGCGAATGCGGATATCTAACATGTGACTTAAGAGATGCTGGCATCTCGTCAATATCCTTGAAGAGCTTAGGGAACATCTTCTTGTATGTCATTGCTATTGGATCGTTTTTGTCAGTGATATAGTAATTCACATCGCCGTTATAAGCATCAACAACGACCTTGATTGAGTTTCTGATATAATTTGTATTTCCTTCATCCTTGCTATAAGGCTCTGAATATGGATAGAACGAGCTTGTCGTGTAAGCATCTATCATCCAGTAAATTTTACCATCAACAGCTACTCCATACGGATCATCTTCGTAGCTTAGATAAGGCATTATCTTCTTTACCCTCTCCTCGATATTTCTGTTGATGATAATTCTTGATTCACTGTTTATATTGGAAGAAACCAGAAGCTTAAAGCTTCCTTCCCTCACTGCAAACATCAGCCTCTTCAGTGGCGTCAGCTTGATTCCGGCACTTCCCTTGTATCTCGTGTACTTATTGGACTGACCATCTGGATAATCGAACTCATCCTCATTTGTATTTATAACAATGTAGTCTCTTGAAAGCTCTCCGAAATAGATTTCTGGTCTTTTGATACTAATTTCCTTGGCACTGCTCTTAGGCGGTATATCCTTGACTACAACATCCGGCTGTCCACTAGCAGTAATCTTGTTAACCCTTGATACTGCAAGACCATAGCCGTGTGTATACTTGATATGTCTGTTGAGCCAGGTATCGTTTATCTTCTTCTCATCGATTTCTCTGACTGAAAGATAGGTCTGAGCATACTCACCGTTCAGATAATATCTATCTACGTCAGTATCATTAAACTTATAGTACTGCCTGATGCTCTGAGTTTGATTGTAGAATTTCTCCACAGGCTCGTAGTCGTTAATTCTTATGTTTCCGACCGTCTCATCGTTGTTTGCTATTGCGCTAGCATCAAGGTCATTTGATGCAGCAAAGTCTCTGACATCAACCTTATCCGTCGCATATGCATACTGAGTAAACTCGATGTTTCTTGCTAGATACTTCGATTCCTTGTTTATTTCATCAGGTGCAACGATTACATTCTGAACTAGAACCTCAGCACCGCTTCCAATCAAAATCACAACGAGCATGATTATCGGAATCAAAACAATCTGCTTCATCATCTTCTTTGCAATGAAGAAGGCTATCGTAAGTGCGCCTAGAACACAAAGCACAATCAAAACTCTATAAATCCAAAGAGTAACATTGACATCTGTGTAGCCTGCTCCGTACACAACGCCTGTGTGCTTATGAAGTAGGTCAAACTGCTTTAGCAGGAAGTGGAAAGCTAGCATTACATAGAAGATGATTCCTAGAATGGACAGCTTGCCCGATGCGATGTGGAGAAGCTGGTCCATATTTGACTTAGAAATCCTGCGGTCAGTCTTATTTCTGACATTCTTCATTCTGGCATTTCGCTTATTAGGATCAAAGATATTTGCAAGTATCTTGCCCGCCTGTGTATTCTCTCCAAACGGATTAACGAAAGGTCTGCTCGAATATCCTGCTCCAGCACCGGCATCTTCACCAGCTTGTGTCCCCGAGTATCTTCCGTCCTCTATAGGCTCAGCCTCATCTTCTTCTAAGGCATCTGGACTGTGCATTAATATCAAAACTGCATAGTAAAAAATTGTTGCAATCACAAATAGTACGACTATCCCTAAAAGCATGGTGTTAAGCCCGTTTAAGAACTCGTACTTAAAAACATAAAACGATATATCAAGCCCAAAGAGCGGATCCTTCTTGCCGAAACTTGTGCTCTTCAGGAACTTGAGAAATTCAAACCAAAGTCCGCCCACAACATACTTGGTAACCCATCCTGAGAAAAGAACAGAAACAAGTAAAGTAATTATGCCAAGCCTCTTTTGGTTAGTTTCTTCATGGGAGATAATCTTCTTGAAATAGCCTCTACGAAGCCCTGTCAAGTACAGGTACATCAGGCCACTGAGCACCACAAACATAGGTATGCCAAACTTCAGCTGAGTGGTTAACTTCTTTAGGAAAACACTAACATATCCTAGTTCATCAAACCACATCCAGTCGGTGAAGAAGTTAATAAGTGAAAAGAACCCCCATAGTATAAAAGACACTATTACTAAAATTGTTATATTCCTAGCTCTTTTCTCTTTCTTAGGCTTTACATTTACTACGTTCTTTGGTTTTGCTGCCATCAAAAGTTACTCCCACAAATTTATCAAAGTATTAATTGCTCATCAAAATAATTACTCAGCATCAGTAGCTGCAGTGACCTTAAGCACTTTATCCTTGTTTATGATTGAAAGAATCTTTGTCTCTGTGCTAGTGTCTGAAGAATTAGCCTTTCCCTCAGTAATCTGCAATATTACATAGTAGTTGCTACCGCTATTTTTGATTTCGCCGATTTTTATATTCTTAATCTGCTGTTCTTCATTACCTTCAGCTATAGCCTTCACATGTCCATAAAGCTCTGAATCTTCATTGATAAGCTTAAGAACATCGTCAGAACCGCTATTCACCTTATCTGTAAGTCCAGAATAGTAGCCAAGTGAAAGGTTAACAATCGCTTCGCTAAGTAGCTTTCCGTCAGAGAACTCTCCATCCTTAAAATCCTTTGCATTCTTGAGTTCGCTGATGCCATAGTCCTTTGATGTATCAAACTTTAGCTTGCTGTCATACTGAACCTTGCCTATGTTCACATAGTTCTTCTTTACCGCTGCAACTACATCCTCCATGGATTTAGTCTTTTCAACTTTTTCTTCAGACTTCTTATCGTCCTTAGATTTGTCACTGCTACCTGAGAACTTCTCTGTCACCCATGAGATTCCCTGTGAAATCTTATTAGCAGGTGCAGAGCCCTTAGCAAATACTAAAATACCTGAGCAAATCACAGCCATTGCAAGTATAACTATAATTATATCTAAAACGATTATCTTCCATCGTCCTGTCTTCTGTTCATCCCCTGAATCACTATCATGGACATCGTCGTTAGCAAAGATATCGCTGTAATGAAGCTTAGTTTCCTTACTATCTTCATCTCCGCGTGCCTCTTCCTCCTTCTCCTCCTCATCACTGGGGGGATTCCCACTTTCTGGTTCGCTAGGAGTTTCTTCAGCCTCTGCTTCTTCGGCATCGTCATGTTCATCTTCAGTCTCAGCATCCTCAGCTTTTGCAGTTTCTTCTACTTGAGCTGCAATCTCAACTACGCATGCATCTTCAGCATCTTCGCTAGAAATGTCACATGCTACTTCCTCTTCAGTTTCGCATGCACATGCTTCTTCCTGAACAGCATCCTCTTCTGCTTCTTGAACAGCTGCATCGGCTTCTTCAGCTTCTTCAACTTCTTCAACCTCGGATTCAGTCTCTAAACCTGCCTCTTCAGTTTCAGGGACTTCCTCAGTTTCTACTTCTGTAGATTGAGCATCTTCAGCTTCCTCTGTATCATTAACCGCTTCAGCTTCAGCCACATCGGCTTCTGCTTCAGCTGCAGTCTCAACAGGAGCTTCGGTTTCTTCAGCCACTTCGACTGTTTCTTCAGCTTCCTCAACTGGCTCCTCAAGAGCTTCCTTTGACCAAGTAGCTCTTGCCTGCTCTAGCTTTTCTTCCTTATTTGCAATTATAGCTTCAGCCTCGCTATCCTCACGAATTCTATTACGAAACCTCTCGTACTCTTGGTCGAGAAGAGCCTGGAACTCTTCGTTCTTTTGGTTAAAAGTGTAGAACTTATCTATGCTCTTTCTTGGTGATGATGCCGCAGCAATACCAGCCGCAAGTGCCTCATCAACGTCAACTAAGTCCTTAACTTCCTCGTGTTCCTCTGAAACCTCAACAGGAATGTTAAGCTCAGCTTTTTCCTCTGCCTTAGGAATAATGCTCTCGAATCTATCAGCCTTCTCTACACGCGTAGTGCTTCCTAGTTCCCAATTGAATGAAAGCTCTGAAGCATCCTTAGCATTGTCTTCGCTCTGAATTCTATCAAAAAGCTCATTCTCAGTCATGATTGTTTCTGTGAATGGCCTCTCCTCGATGTCCTTGCGCTTCTTCTCCTCTAGAACAGTGTTCCAATTGAAGTCGACATCTTCAGTCTTAGCCTTGTCCTCATCTGGGTATCCGTCAAGATCCCAATTAAAAGCGCCGAAGTCAAAGTTCTTCTTCGGCTTAGGTTCTTCTTCTGCGAAGCCTATGTTTATCTCTGAGACATCGATTTTGGTTCCGCAATTTCCACAGAACTTATCTCCATCAGCTAATCTTTTTCCACACTTTTTGCAATACATCATTACCTCCCGCACCTTGGCAGTTTACTTTATTTGCTTGCTCAAAAACTCTTCGGTATACACATTGCCATGCTTGTCCGTTCCACATTCTCTGCTTGCGAATTTCTTGGAAACTTCGCCTTCCTCCGCGCAGTGCACATCTCCGTCCCTATTCTTTATCAAAAGATTCTCAAGTACATTCTCAAGCCGTTTATCCTCTCCAAAGCCAGTCTCAAGTTCCGGTTTCTCCTCAGAAACTTCTGCTTCTATCAAAGTTGATTCGCTAGCCGCCTCCTCAGTAGCCACCTCAGGCGTTTGTTCGGCCTTAAGCTCAGTTACTTCCGTCTTGTCTTCTAGCTTCGCCGTATCACAGCTATTATCCGACTCAGCCTTATTTGTCACCCCGCCACTAGAAGCTAGACTTCCCTCTATCAAAACCTCTTGCTTTTGGTTGATTTCCTTAACTGTGCTATCGATGTCAGTCACAGTTACTTTAATCTCGGATAGTACATCCTTTCGCCTCAACGCGCTGATGATTAACTTGATTAATCCAATCAAAACAATCAATGCCAAAAGAGAGAGAAGTGCGATCTCAATTTGGTATTGATACTTGATGATTATTGCGCCAATTTTTCCTATAGCATTCATGCGCTATCCTCCTAAAGATATTCTGTTCTATTATACTATAAATAGGGCATTTTTGCAATTCTGATTGCGATGATTTGGCAAGATATTTGCCCCTTTTGATAGACCCTAACCAGCTCCTCTCAAAAAAATAAAAGGCACAAGAAAATCGCCTGCAGAACAGGCGATTTCTCTAGATTGAATTTTATATGATTTGATATTTCATTAGAGGATTAAGCGAGTCCAAGATTTGCGCCTAATTCCTTGCATGTCTCAAGACCTGCATCGTCTGGAGCATCGTTGATCATTAGGCCTTCTCCGCCTACGATCTGAGCTCCTGCAGCTTCCATTCTGTCTTTCCAGTCACGCATCCACTGGCCGTCTCCCCAGCCGTATGAACCGAAGATAACAATCTTCTTTCCACCTACGAACTGCTCAACTTCTTCGATGAATGGCTCAAACTCAGTCTCTTCAAGAACTTCGTCTCCCATAGCAGGGCATCCAAGCGCGAATCCTTCTAGATCCTTAAGATCGCTAGCTGATACCTCTGAAACAGTCTTTACACATGAATCTTCACATGTGCTCTTTAGACCTTCGCCTATAGCCTTTGCCATTGCTTCTGTGTTTCCAGTCTGTGACCAGTATACTACCATTGACTTCTTCATAATTTTCCTCCTACTGTACAATTTGAAGCTTGTTCAAGTTTTGTTTTTTTATATCTGAAGCGGAATCGAGAAGCTCAAGTATGTCTCGTTTTCCGAAGATCAGTCTTATCGCATCTTCCTTTGCTCTATCAAAGGTTTTAAACAGTCTATTCGCTCTTTCTATATCGCTATAAACCTTCCAGTATCCGCAAAGCAGAAAGTCCCTACCGTCGTTTTCAATAAAGCCGACAACATCCTCAGTTGGAAAGCCCAAAAGCAAACCAAGTTCATGCGGAAAATCAATTTCCTTACGGCAGTACTGACGATAACGCTTGCTAACTGTACTCAAAATATTTTTAATGTCCAAATCAAAATATCCGAAGTCCTCTAGGAGCTTGCGAACATCATCCTGATTTAACCAATTTATAAGTTCTTCTTCTCTGTATATCAAAGCGTAGCTGTTTTCATTAAAGCTACAGAACACGAATATTTCTAATCCTGTTCCTGCAAATATTTTCTTTACCTGAGGAATCATCGCCTTTTTGACAACGATTAGGTTTGACATCTTTACTCCGGCAATGACCGGTGAACACTGAAGAGCTAACTTCGTCATAAGGTCATTCATATCAAGTCTGAATAACATTCTCTTGACTTCTTCGCACATATGCCCTCCTAGTTGAAATTCTTTATATTAGCCTATTCTCAAAGCTATTTCATAAAAGCACTCACTTTAATTAGTTAGTTTAGCCTAACCCTTATGGGGTTATTAGCCCGCTTCTTTTGGGGAAGCGGGCAATAATAAATGAAATATAGAGAAATCATGCAAAAACACCGGAGAAACGCTATCGCCGCCGGCATAACGGCTTGCGCGCTGAACCCTGCTTACTTGGTCCAACATGTGTATTTGCTTATCTGTAGTTAGTTTAACCTAACTAACTCATAATGTCAACACCTTTTTATAAAATTATTTTTTATTGATTTGAAAAAAATTGGGTATATTATCATAGTGTTTTTAGGAGGTCTTTATATGAAACATAAAATTAATACAATCGTAGGCTCTATAGGAGCTTTCATAGGGGTTTTTGTCTTTATATCGTACATCCCACAGATTATCGCGAATCTTAACGGAGCAAAGGGCCAGCCATTTCAACCTGCTTTTGCTGCTTTCTCATGCTTAATCTGGGTTATTTATGGTTGGACAAAGGAACCAAAGAAGGACTATATACTTATCATCCCTAATGTGGCTGGCGTTATTCTTGGTTCACTAACTTTCGTTACATCCCTTTAAGAATCCACGCAGCGCTATATTTTTACACATATATAATACTTATTCCTTTTTGACTTAATTTTTATACTTTTTACCCAAAAGCTCTGTGTATTGACATTATGCGCATCTATGGTATACTTGTTTTTATATAAACTAAGTTAGTTAAAACTATCTATTGGATGGAGGTAATATATGAAATCTAACGAATCAACTGAGAATTATCTCGAGGCCATATTGATTCTCAGCAAGGAACATCCTGTAGTTCGTTCTGTTGATATTGCAGATTACCTTGATTTTAAGAAGTCCAGCGTTAGCGTAGCGATGAAGAAGCTTCGCGAAAACAACGACATCGAGGTTTCCGATGAGGGATATATAACTTTGACAGAGTCAGGCTTTGCTACGGCAAGAATGATATACGAAAGACACGTGCTAATTTCAAATTGGCTAATTTCAATTGGTGTCGACGAGAAAATTGCTAGAGAGGATGCTTGCAGAGTTGAGCACGCCCTCAGCAAGGAGAGCTTTGAGATTATCAAGGAGCATGCTAAAAACGAGCACCGCGACATCTATGAGGCATCTAAGTTCGAGATAGACAGCCCTAAGAAATAACAGGTAGAACCACCCATACTGGGTGGTTTTTATTTTATGATGCACAGAAAAAGGGAGATTATCTAATCTCCCTTTTGTTATATTATTTCTGTAGCTTTCTTCTATATATCATGGTTCCCATAGCGCTTACGCTCGCTAGACCCATAATCATAAGCCATGCATCAAGCCCACTGTTATCACCTGTATTTGGTGCCTTAGCTTTTACACTTGCTGCATTAGTCTGTGGCACGGCAGTTCCACTCGTACTTACACTCTGAGCCGAAGTGTTTTCTATCTCAACTTCTCTCATTTCACTTGCAAAGTCAGAATTCATTCCTCCATTTGCCTGCTCGTTGAATATGTAAAGCTTATCGTTTACTTCATCAAAATCAGCAGGAAGAATAAGCTCAGCTGTTCCACTTGTATTTGCAGCTGCAAGCTTTCCGTAATATTTTAGATTGCCATTCTTATCCTTAATGATTGCAGAGATAAACTCATTAGCTCCTGTCTTAGCATTCTCATAGCGAATACTTAGTACATTTCCATTCTTCTTTGATGGCTTTAGTGCAAAATCACTTCTGTCATCATCCTTAAATGTGAACTTAATAGGGCTATTTGCATTTGTGCCAGCAATAGCTCTGATGCTTGCTAGTCCGCCACCTACTGTTGCTGATTCCTTTCCTCCGTTTGCAGAAGATGTGAATAAAACCAAGCTTTTGTTTAGGCTGAAAGTAGGACGAATAATATGCTCAAAGTCTGCGCGATCAACTCCAAGTTCGCCTTCACCCCATCCCATAACAGATACTGTATAGCCTAGCTCGCCAGGGTATGGAGATGAGAACCACCAAAAGGTTTCGCCATCTATGCTTCTATTGTTCTTCAATTCTGTTCTAACATTATCTGCCTCATCCAAAGTCAAAAGACCTAGTCTTGAAGCAGTCTCCTGCTCCTTTGAAACGAATGTACTGTTTGTTCCGCTTTGTATTTCAGATAGCTTTTGGTCGATAGTGCTTCCGTCATACTCATTTGCTCTTGTCCAGCCAGGATCTTCTTCAGTTTTTCCTGGATTTACTGCGAAATACCACACAACTCCTGGAGAATCTGGGTTACCTGGATCAGGTTGAACATTCTTTGCATATCCAGCGCCTGGATTTTCCTGACCAGCACGGAATGGGCTTGTTCCAAAATCAGCATCCTTAGAAAACAGCTTAAGACTACCATTTTCGTCCTTGATAACATACCAGCTATACCCACCATAGTTTACTACCGTAGTAGTTTCTGGAGCATCGTTTACTGTTACATCAACTGTACCATTTTCCATCTTTGACTCTTCCGCTGCGTATACATTCTGACCAACCTTAGGGAGTATTGTCAGCGCAACCGCAAGACTCACAATAAGCATTAGACTTCTTTTCATAAGTAACTTTATTTTTCTAGCCATTTCTTTACCTCGCTTAATTCACTTATATTAACATTTGTATATATCAAATCATCTTATATAAGAAAATAAGATGCATCTTGCCCATGAAAAAACTGTAGCTCTAAAAGCTGCAGCTTATTTATTTAAACGGAATCCGCTAATTGCTTGAGCCCAATACCCCTTTAGCCGAATCAGCATTCAGCAGATTCCATATGTTACATTCTCAATATTCCTAATCTATTATTGCCCTATTATAGAAGTGATGCTACGCACTTTTCTACATCTTCTAGGCTTGCTGTAGGCTCAAATCTCGCTACAACCTCACCCTTTCTATCAATAACGAACTTAGTGAAGTTCCACTTGATATTAGAGTTGTTCTTGTAATCAGCGTCAATGCTCTTTAGGATTTCATCCATCTTCTCAGCAAGTTCTCCTTCGCCAAATCCCTCGAATCCTTTCTGACTCTTTAGGTATGTATAAAGCGCTAGCTCGTTCTCACCGTTTACGTCTGACTTCTTCATCTGATCAAACTTTGTGTTGTAGTTAAGTGTGCAGAACTTGTGGATGTCATCATCGCTCTCTGGAGCCTGATCCCAGAACTGGTTGCAAGGAATGTCTAAAATTACAAGTCCCTTGTCAGCATATTTATCATACATCTTCTGAAGTGGCTCATAGTGTGGTGTGAATCCACATCCTGT
Source organism: uncultured Clostridia bacterium (assembly GCA_938049335.1). Lineage (GTDB taxonomy): Bacteria > Bacillota > Clostridia > Peptostreptococcales > Anaerovoracaceae > Eubacterium_B. The sequence goes on from CALIYX010000018.1 coordinate 19,959, forward strand.
AGCTGTATTAACTACCAGAACTACTTTACCCTCAAAATTCTTCATTGAAACTTCTTCACCGGCTCTATTTAGAACCGAATAATCATAAAATCCCATTTTCTTACCTCCGAATTAAATTGTGTATATTAGATTGTGTCATTTATTATTGCTTACTGTATGATTGTACACAATTAAAACTAAAGTGTCAACCCCTTTTTTAAAAAATATTTATTTTTGCTCACCATATCGAAAGGTCTATTGCTCTTTAAACGCCTCTATCGCATCGTAAATATTATTAACACCTATGATCCTGCAATTGCTAAACTTATCCCCTAGCCTCGCAGCATTCTTTTTTGGCATTATCACCTTCTCATATCCCATACGAGAAGCTTCTGCTATTATCTTATCTGCATTGGAAACAGACCTGAGCTCGCCAGTCAGCCCTATCTCTCCAAAAGCGATTAGTCTATATCCACATCTTATATTCTTAACCGACGAATAAACAGCAAGTGCAACACCAAGATCCACTGATGTGCTATCAGGCTTAAGACCACCAACTACATTAACATAGACATCCTGGCTAATTGTGTTTATTCCTGCCTTTCGATCAAGCACTGCAAGTAGCATAGCAAGTCTTTGGTTATCTATGCCTATGGAGGTTCTTCTTGCAAAGCCGACATTAGACGCAACAGTAAGCGCCTGAATCTCCATGAATACAGGCCTGCTGCCCTCATATATAGCAGAAACTACCGAGCCCTCTGGCTTAATGCCCTTGCTGTCAAGGAAGCTAGCCGAAATATCATGTATCTCCTTAAGTCCTGCCTCCTCCATGCTAAATGCACCTATCTCGCTCGTCGTACCAAATCTATTCTTAAACGCTCTCATTATTCTGAGCTCATGATTTCTCTCGCCCATAAAGTGAAGTACGCAGTCTACGAGGTGTTCTACTATCTTTGGTCCAGCAAGTTCTCCGTTCTTAGTCACATGAGCAACGATAAATACTGGTATACTCCAGCTCTTTCCTATCTTCATCAAAAGATTACCGCAGCTTCTGACCTGAGATACGCTGCCTGGTGCCGAATCGATATCTACCGTATACATAGTCTGGATCGAATCAATTATTACAAACTCAGGCTTAAGAGTTTCACATACAGCCATTATGTTTTCCATATTTGTCTCTGCCAAGATAAATAGATTGTCGTCAATCTCACCGCAGACTCTGTCTGCTCGCATCTTAATCTGTTCTTCAGATTCCTCTCCAGAAACGTAAAGAACTCTCCCCACAGTCTTAGCTATGTGATTTGCAGCCTGAATTATGATGGTTGACTTACCTATTCCTGGCTCACCCGAAATCAAAGTAAGAGACCCCTTAACTATTCCACCGCCTAAAACTCTATTAAGTTCACCAATACCCGTGTCTATTCTCTTGTACTCAGCACTTCCGATTACATTTAGCTTGGAAGCCTTGCTCTTACTTCCATCCGCACTGGTTACTCCACTTCGCCTTCTCGCATCGTCTTCCTTGACATCTACTACCTTCTCCTCGACAAAGGAATTCCATGCACCGCAAATACACTGCCCAAGCCATCTAGGTGTCTCATATCCACATTCTTGGCAAACATATACTGATTTTGCTTTCTTAGCCATATCCATTCTCCAAACATTTGTTCTTATTTAGAGTATATCTTTTCCCCAAACACATGTCAATAAATACATCAAAAAACCTCCGCCAGCAATGCACATAATATATGCAAGACTAAACAGAGGTTTTAATTTTATTAAATTATACTAAAGCATCTATTTTGCTTCGTTTTCAGCAGCGTGCTGAGCGATAATCTTCTCTGCTAGGTGCTTTGGAAGCTCTTCGTAGCGCACAAACTTCATCTCAAATACGCCCCTGCCCTGTGTCATTGAACGTAGGCCAAGTGCATAATCGAATAGCTCTGCCTGAGGTGCTTCTGCAACGACCTTCTGTCCGCCGTTTGGAAGTGGTTCCATACCTAGAATCTTACCTCTACGCTTATTCATGTCGCCGATTACATCTCCCATGTACTCGTCTGGAACTGTAATTTCAACATGCATGATTGGCTCAAGTAGGCAAGGGTTTGCTTCAACGATACCCTTCTTGAAAGCTAGCGAAGCTGCAATCTTGAACGAAACTTCGTTTGAGTCTACATCGTGGTATGAACCATCGTATAAAACTGCTTTGATGTTTACTACCTTGCATCCTGCGAGAGGTCCTCTCTCCAAGCTTTCAATCAAGCCCTTTTCTACAGCTGGAACGTAGTTCTTTGGAATTGATCCACCGAATAGTTCCTCGGAGAACTCAAATTCCTTATCTGAAGGCGAGAATCTGATATGAACGTCACCGTACTGACCAGCACCACCTGACTGTTTCTTGTGCTTTCCTTGAACATCTGAGCTACCTTTGATAGTCTCTCTGTAAGCGATTTTTTGAGGAACCGTCTTAACTGAAACGCCAAATCTATCCTTTAGCTTAGCAAGGATGATTCCAAGCTGAATATCTCCCTGCCCTCCGAGGAGTGTCTGGTGAGTTTCGCTATTTCTCTCTACTACGAAAGATGGATCTTCTTCTCTTAGTCTTGCAAGACCAACGCCCATCTTCTCATCATCATTCTTATCGAGCGCTTCAATAGCGATGTAGAATGTTGGTGATGGGAAGTCTAGTGGAAGATATCTTATTACATCGCTCTTGTCACAGAGAGTATCTCCTGACTTGGTGTTCTGTAGCTTTGCAACAGCAACGATATCCCCAGCTTCTGCATAGTTAAGCTCTAGCTGTTCCTTACCTCTTAGGAAGAATAGCTTTCCTAGCTTTTCTGTCTTGCCAATTCTCTCGTTATATACTTCTGTTCCCGAGTTAATCTTTCCGGTTATAACCTTCATAACGGAAATCTTTCCTACGAATGGGTCAACGATTGTCTTAAATACAAATGCTGACATAGGAGCATCAGTTACAGATATTCTCTCAACTGGCTCGTTCTTATCGTTAAAGCCTCTATATGGACCATGCTGAAGTGGTGTAGGAACGTATTCTAGAAGAAGATCTAAAAGTCCCTCAATTCCGTGTCCTAGCTGGAACGCAGATGAGCAAACCGGTACTATGTTTCCTTCGGAAATACCCTTTACCATTCCCTTTTTGATCTCTTCGTCAGTGAATTCTTCGCCATCAAAGTATTTCTCCATGAGCTCTTCATCTGACTCAGCAATAGCTTCCTTGAGCTCGTCGTCAATCTCAGCTGAAAGCGGCCATGATAGTGGCACTAGCTTGTTTCCGAACTTTGCCTTTAGCTCATCAAAGGTTTTATAGAAATCGAATTCGTCCTTATCACGCTTGGTTATGGTAATAAATCTTGGCATGCTGTATCTTTCGCAAGCATTCCATGCCGCCTCGGTACCTACCTGGATTCCAGCCCCTGCGTCAACCATGATTACCGCAGCTTCAGCGGCGCGAAGAGCTGCATTTACTTCTCCGATAAAGTCGAAGTATCCTGGCGTATCGATAAAGTTTATCTTGCTGCCTTTCCATTCGATTGGAACTACTGATGTATTAATGGAATATCCTTTTTCTACTTCCATCTTATCATAGTCAGATACAGTGTTTCCGTCCTCGACCTTACCTAGCTTTTTGATTACGCCAGTCTCGTACAAAGCCGATTCCAAGAATGTCGTCTTACCGCATCCTCCATGTCCTAACAACGCAACGTTTCTGATAGTTTCGCTTGTATAGCCCTTCATTAGTGTACCTCCTTGGTTAAATTGATTAGATTATATCAAATGCGGGCAGATAGTTCAACGCATTTTCGAATAGTATGACTATTATGTGGGCTTATCCAAAAAATACTGAGTTCCTCTAATACAACACCTTGAATAGACCTCCTAATTGTGATAATATTTAGATGATATAAACAGCTATATTTGGCGAAAATTCAACGGTTTTTGATAACCGAGCTCATGCCTTGCTAGTAATTGCTTTTACATCCACTTTGGATGTTGCTAGCAGGCAAATGTCAGTTTCGAATATATAGAAAGGCAACTATTATGGATTGCAAGCACAACAAGCCAACAAATAAGGTTGACTGCATAGTATGTGAGATTTTGGATGATTACGATAATAACAGAGCCATTGACGAGATGGCGTTCTTTGGACAGCCAGATCAGGACGTTATTATAGATGTACTGAAGAAGCTCATTATGATAATCTACCCAGGCTTTTATAGAGATGAGATTTATCGCACTCATACAGCCAAGAATAGGGTTGCAGTTCTTATCGAGGATGTAATGTACAATCTCCGCAAACAGCTTGAGATTGTGCTCGTAAACGACGAGCGCTTCCGTGACATCGATAGATCTGATCGCAAGGAAGTTGCAAAGGACATCTGCCTTGACTTCTTCTCCAAGATTCCAAAGATTAGAGGACATCTTGATACAGATATAGATGCAGCCTTTGATGGCGACCCTGCAGCTAGTGATAGAACCGAGATAATTCTCGCATATCCTGGTCTTTATGCGATTACTGTTCACCGTATAGCGCACGAGCTATATTTGATGAATATCCCATATATCCCAAGGATTATGTCTGAGCATGCTCACAGCAAGACCGGAGTTGATATTCACCCTGGTGCAACTATTGGCAAGTACTTCTTTATCGACCATGCAACAGGCATCGTAATTGGTGAGACTTCGATTATAGGCGAACATGTCAAGGTTTATCAGGGAGTAACAATAGGCGCGCTTTCAACCAAGGATGGACAGCTTCTTCACGGAGTTAAAAGACATCCGACCATTGAGGATAATGTTACGCTTTATGCGGGTGCGACAGTTCTAGGTGGAAGCACTGTAATTGGACACGACAGCATAATCGGAGGTAGCGCATTTGTTACACGCTCCATAGAGCCGAACACAAGCGTTATTGTAAAAACTGAATCAACTGTAATTAGCAACGTTTAGGAGAATCCATGACCAAGAAGACTAAGATAGCTCTTCTTGTACTTATCATTCTAGTTTTGATAGGCGCGCTCCTTGCGTTAGTTTACAAGATAAGGACCGATAAGCAGAAGGAGATAACACAGAATCAGATTAACGTGACTACGGTTAAGGCAAAATCACAGTTTGCTATGAGCCTTACCGAGGTCGAGGACGCTAGCCATATGAGGATGGGACTTCTCGGAAGTTCACTTACTTTAGTCAAGCAGGGAGAACCATATATTGAATCCGGTGCCTACTGCGTGGATAACAGAGCCGGCTATGTACCGAAGTGTGAGATCACTGGCAAGGTAAACACCCAAAAGCCTGGCGATTACGAGGTCAAGTATAGCTTCGTTGTCGGAAGTGCAAAGCGCAGCATTTCAAGGACAGTCAAGGTTGTCGAGGCTGATAAGTTTGAGGCTGATACAAATGGCGTTCCCGTTTTGATGTATCACTATGTTGCCCCAGATATCGATGCAGTATCTCTTAGGAGTAGGTGGTGCGTTTCAGCCAGTCAGCTTGACGCACATATGAAGTATCTTCACGATTCAGGCTTCTATTTTCCAAGTTTTTCTGAGCTTAGGGCTTATATCGACGGTAAGATTTCGCTTCCAGCAAACAGTGTGATTGTGACCTTTGATGATGGCGGAATTTCGATGTTTCAGGAGGGTCTTCCTATACTGAATAAATACCAAATTCCTGCGACTCAGTTCATGATTGGAAAGTACGAGGCTCTATCGAAGATGTGCACATATGCAGGTCCATATATTTCATTTCAGTCACACAGCTACAACATGCATTTTCCAGACACTTTAGCGCCTGGAGCTAGTCACCATCAGATTGGCAATCTATCCAAAGAAGAAATCATAGCCGATTTAAAGGCAAATACAGATATAGTCGGAAACAACCACGCATTTGCATACCCTTATGGCGATTACACTGCTGATGCGCAAAGTGCTTTGAGGGAGACAGGAGTTCTATGTAGCTTTACAACAAAGCGAGGCAAGGTCTACCCAGGTGATGATCCGACGATTTTGAAGCGAATAGGTGTTTATAATACGACGGACTTTGCCACCTTTGTCGCTGGGCTTAATTAAGGAGGAATAATGAGAAAACCACTTATAGGAGTGACTCCACTCTATGACTATAACTACAACAGCTGGTGGATAATACCAGGATATCTTGACGCAGTGATAGCCGCAGGTGGCGCTCCTGTAATGCTTCCATTTACAGACGACGAGGATGTTGTTAAGGAGCATATAGAAAGGCTCGATGGTATCATATTCACCGGCGGTCCTGATAGCGACCCTGCACTCTATGGCGAAAAGCCTATTCTTAAGCTAGGCAGTACTGCGCCAATACGCGACGTAACCGAAAGCATTTATTTCAAATATGCCTACGCTAAGGATATGCCTATCATTGGAATTTGCCGTGGCATGCAGCTTATGAACATACTTCTCGGGGGCTCTGTATGGCAGGATCAGCCAAGCCAGTTCCCGGGAATTACGAATCACGAGCAAAGGGAGCCAAACTACATTCCAACACATAAGATTGATATAGTTGAAGGTTCTCCTCTTTCAGCTTGGTATGGTGGAATTACTGAGCTTGAGGTCAATTCATTCCATCATCAGGTTCTCAAGAAGGTCGCAGATGGTGTTGAGGTAATGGCTCGTTCGCAGGGCGAAGACATCATCGAAGCGATTTACGTACCCGAGAAGAAGTTCTGCTATGGCTTCCAGTGGCACCCAGAAACGCTGAGAAAGGGCAAAGAAGAGCAAAACAGGATATTTGAGCAACTAGTCAAGGCTGCATCAAACTAATATATGCATCTAAAAAGCACTGAAATCATTTGATTCAGTGCTTTTAAATTTCTCCTTGCGGAAGTCTTGCTATAAGGCTGTTTCCGTTTTGTTTAAGCCATTTTCTCGCCTGCCTATAATTTGGGCAAAACTCCTCTATCTTTTCCCAAAACCTCTTAGAGTGATTCATGTATATCCTATGACAAAGTTCGTGTATGACTACATACTCGATTACATCATCCGGACAGAGCACGAGAAGGTAGTTATAGTTTAGGTTCCCCTTTGACGAGCAGCTTCCCCATCTTGTCTTTTGGCCTCTGATAGAAATGCGCCCATAGCTTACCCCTATTTTCTCAGCCCAATATTCAGTCAAGCTGGCTAGATGATTTCTCGCCTCTTTCTTTAGCTTTTTTACCTCTTCAGGCTCTAGCTTTTCAATCTGGTTTTCTTCGCTTTTTTCAATAGCATTTCTCTTGTCTATTTTATCAAGCGTACGAAGTATCCAGTCCTGCTTTTCCTTAAGCAGCCCCTCTATTTGGGCTTTGCTTGCACGCCTTGGGACTCTTACTTTGACCCTCTTGTCTCTATCGATTTCTATAGCAAAGCTTCTTCTATCGCTTCTTATAAGGACTATATCCATTGTGATTAGGCGATGGGTTATCCCTTGCGCCTCTTTCCCTCATTTCTCTTCTGACGTTTCTCTTTTGCCTCGCGATTTATGCGCTTTTTGGTGCTTTTCTTCATAACAGAAAAGCCAAACCTTCCTATGCTCTTTCGCTTGATGCCAAAGTACTCGCCATGGTTATATGTAACCATCCTCGCAAGGTCAAGACGAATTCTGTTGTCCTCATCAAAGAGCTCTTCATCTGCGTGTACGGCAACAATCTCAGCGATAAACATGTCATGGGTCGGATATTCCTTGATCTCCATAACCTTGCATTCAAGGTTCATTGGGGATTCTTTTATCATAGGCACCTTAACATGGTCTGAAGCTAGCTTAGTCAGATTGCATTTTTCAAACTTGTCTTCATTTCTACCACTTCTCACACCGCAGTAGTCAGCGGAACGTACTAGCTCCTCATTCACGAGATTTATAACAAACTCTCCTGACTTTTCTATGAGCTGGTGCGAAAATCTAGACTTTCTAACCGAAACATAGGTAATCGGTGGATCTGAATTTATGATTCCTGTCCAAGCAATTGTCAGTACATTATCAACTTCTCCATCTGAGCAGCTGACCATAACCGCAGGAAGCGGATTTAGCATTGTACCCGGCTTTAAAGAAACCTTAGCCATATTATTTCCTTTCTTCAATACGCGGCAAATTCCATCTGAAATGTGCAGCGAGAACTCTAATCAAAATTGTAAGAGCAAAACCAGCAGCTATCGCCATGTTCTTACTCGTTAAATCCATAATCAAAAGCGATCCCGTCATGATTCCTCCAAGAACTGACGCAAAAGCGTATACGTGCTTTACGAATACATAAGGCATTTCGCAGGCCATCATATCTCTTAGAACGCCTCCGCCAACACCTGTAACAACGCCAAGGAAGACTATCAAAAAGAGGTGTGCTATCTCTTGTGAATTATACCCCACAATAGCACCATCGACAGTAAAAGCGGCAAGACCTACTGTATCAAACCAGAATAGTGCCCTCTCAGGAACTACCACGAAGTGATCCTCAGCTTTTCCCTTTCTCAGACTCATGATGATGAAAGCTATATTTGCAGTAACCAGCGACGCAACCAAATATATCGGATTTTGAAACGAAAGAGGAGGATTCATACCTACGATGACATCGCGTATAACTCCCCCGCCAGTTGCTGTTACTAGTGCAAGGATATTGATACCGAATATGTCCATGCCCTTACGCGCCGCAACAGCAGCACCTGAAAGTGCAAAGGCAATTGTACCTATCATATCCATTATCTCTATAAATGTGAAATCGAAGCTCATTTAGCCACTCCTAAAAATTTTATATCGATAACATTGTAACACATATATTTACAAATTTTGTTTTTATTTTACATCAAAGCTATAATCTCTTGTCGCACATTGAAGCAAGCTTTGACCCTATCGTCTGAAATAGCTGAACCATTAGGACAATAAGTGCAACTGCAACAATCATAACCAGTGTCTTACGTCTGTAGTAGCCGTAGTTGATAGCAATTTTACCAAGACCACCTCCGCCGAGTATTGCACTCATTGCCGAGTATCCTAGGATTGTCGTGATAGCAATGGTAAAGTTTGAAATCAGTGAAGGAAGACTCTCTGGAATCAGAACTCTCTTTACTATTTGCATTGGAGTTGCGCCCATGCTAACCGCAGCCTCAATAACGTTGTAATCCACCTCTCTGATACTAGTTTCAACAAGTCTTGCAACAAATGGAAACGATGCAACGACAAGCGGTACAACCGAAGCCCCTGTACCAACTACGGTATCAACTATGAACCTTGTAAGCGGTGTTACCATGATAATCAAAATGAGAAATGGTACAGATCTTAAGAGGTTTATCAGAGCATTTATTCCCTTGTACAGAATCGTAGGAATCGGCATGATGCCATCCTTTTCACCCGTAACTAGAATAATACCTAGCGGCAAGCCTATTGCGATAGCTGCAGCCGTTGCAATCACTGTCATGTAAAAGCTTTCCCAAATGGCAAGAGGCATTTCATCCCTGATGATTTCTAGTGCTTCTTGAAGCTTTCCATCAGCGAACATGCTGTTAATTAAATCTCTCATCAGATGCCACCTCCATTCTCAGTTTGCTTATGTCCTCAAGCTCTGCTCTCACACCGTCGTGCTTGTTTAGGAACTCAAGGACTCTATCTACATTATCCCCTTCTTTTTTGACGCCCAGAAGCATCTTTCCAAAAGCCTTGCCATCTAGTGATTTCGTTGAAGCATAGAGAATGCTTGCAGGAATTCCAAGCGTAATAGCAAGGTCAGCAATAAGTGGTGACTCCGTAGTTTCAGAGTCATTAAATGAAACGGATATGACCGACCTATCCTCCCTATATGTGGCTAGCCCCTGTTCAGCCTTATCAGGAAATACCAGTCTCTTACCCGCCTCGGATTCAGGCTTTGCAAAAATTTCTGTAACGCTACCGCTCTCTGCTATGCGTCCATTATCTAGGATTGTAACCTTGTTACAAATTCTTTCAACTACGGACATCTGATGCGTAATAATGATTACAGTAATTCCAAGTTCCCTGTTAATCTTGGATAGCAAATCTAGAATCTGATTTGTTGTCTTTGGATCAAGCGCACTTGTCGCCTCATCGCAAAGCAAAACCTTAGGATCTGTTGCAAGAGCCCTCGCTATTGCAATTCTCTGTTTTTGTCCACCAGAAAGCTGAGCAGGGTAAGCATTTTCTTTATCCGCAAGCCCTACAAGCTTGAGCAGCTCTCTACCCCTCTTTATCGCTACCTTTCGCTTAACCCTGCTCGTCAATAGTGGAAAGCATATATTTTGCAGACACGTTTTCTGCATCAAAAGATTAAAGCTCTGGAAAATCATTGTAATCCTTTTCCTAGCCGCTCTAAGTTCCCTAGGTGTAAATTTAGTCAGGTCTTGGCCGTCCACTAGGACAGCTCCTGATGTCGGAACCTCAAGTAGATTGATACAGCGAACCAGCGTGCTCTTTCCAGCTCCGCTCATTCCTATAATGCCATAAATATCGCCATCATTAATTTTGATGGCGATATCCTTTAGCGCTTCTACTTTTCCGTCTTTTGTCTCAAATGTTTTTGATATATTCTTTAATTCAATCATTCATTTGCTCGCTCTATTAAAATCATATTATATTAACTACTCGACTTCATATTCACGCATAGCTTCTATTATTTTAGCTTCTTTAGTGAATCTAGTGACTTTGTCTTACCAGCGTATAGACCCATTGGCTCATTGTGGATTGCTCCAACAGATACAATCTTTGTTCCATTTTCCTTATTGAAAGCTTCTAGGTATGGAACGTGCTGGAAGTAGTTTGCGTCGACTTCTCCGCTATCAACAACCTTGTTTGGCTGAACATAGTCAGTGAATTCCTTGATATCTAGAGTGATGCCCTTCTTTGCTAGGATTTCCTTAGCAACCTTTAGTACATCTGCATGTGGTGTAGGTGATGCTGCAACAGTGATTGTTGTTCCCTTTAGTGCATCGTAATCAACTGACTTGTCGTATCCATCGCCAGGATTTTCAACTACGCTTACAACGCCTCCGTTATACTTCTTCTGGATGTAATCAGCAACTTCCTTGCTCTCTAGTGAAGCAACAAGAGCCTTAACCTTATCTGTTTTCTCCTGTCCTTCTTTTACTGCAACGATGTTTGCATACTTTGCGCTGTTGTCCTCAATGATTAGAGAATCCTTAACTGGATTTAGACCAGCATCGATAGCGAAGTTTGAATTGATAACTGCAAAGTCAACGTCTTTTAGTGTGTTTGGAACCTGAGCCGCTTCAACTTCTTTGAACTCAATTCCATTCTTGTCTTCAATGTCTCTGATAGTTGCATCTAGTCCAGCTCCATCCTTGAGCTTGATGTAGCCATTTGACTGTAAGAGCAAAAGCGCTCTAGCTTCGTTTGTTGTGTCATTAGGAATTGCGATTGTAACTACGTTATCCTTCTTGCTTCCGCAAGCTGCAAGTGCTACTGCTGTAATTGATAGCACACCAATCAAAATTAATGCCTTTATTTTCTTCATTATTATTTCCCCCTATATCTGATTATATTGTATTGTTGTTTTCTATAATCCAATATTATCACTAAAAACGGATTTAGTATAATACTATACTTTTATATTTAGATATAGGCTGAGATTATAACTTAAAGTAAGCTATTCTACACCTCGAGCAAATTTAACACGAAAAAACCCCAAAACATAGGTCTTGGGGTTTTGTAAGCTTTTGAAAGACAAAAGATATATTATCTCTTGCTGAACTGTGAAGCTCTTCTTGCCTTCTTTAGTCCGTACTTCTTTCTTTCCTTCATTCTTGGGTCTCTTGTCAAGAATCCAGCTGCCTTAAGTGCTGGTCTGTAAGCTTCCTTGTCTGCCTGACAAAGAGCTCTTGAGATTCCGTGTCTAAGAGCGCCAGCCTGTCCTGTGAAGCCGCCACCTCTAACTGTTGCGACAACATCGTACTTGCCTTCGCATCCTGCAACTGCAAATGGTCTTTCGATTTCTCTCTTAACCATCTCCATGCCGAAGAACTCATCTAGGGATCTCTTATTGATTGTTATCTTTCCTGTTCCGGGAATCAATCTAACTCTAGCTACTGAAGCTTTTCTTCTACCTGTTCCTAGGTACTGCATTTTTGCCATTGTCTATTCCTCCCTTCCCTTAGAAATTCAACTCTTCAGGCTTCTGTGCTGCATGCTCGTGCTGAGGTCCTGCATAAACCTTTAGCTTCTTGAACATCTGTCTGCCAAGTCTTCCATCTGGAAGCATGCCCTTAACTGCATGTCTGATGATTTCCTCTGGCTTGCGTGCCTGTAGCTTCTCAAATGTGACCTCACGAAGTCCACCAGGATATCCTGTGTGTCTCTTGTAGATCTTCTCTTTTCTCTTCTTGCCTGTAACTTCTACCTTCTCAGCATTGATTACGATAACGTAGTCACCGCAGTCAACATGTGGTGTGTAAGTTGGCTTTCTCTTTCCTCTCAGTACCATAGCAACTTCTGATGCTAGTCTTCCGAGAGTCTTACCTTCAGCATCTACAACGTACCATTTACGTTCTACATCTGCTGGCTTTGCAATGTATGACTTCATACCTTCTCCTTTTCCACCTACTGGGATTTGCATGACAAATCTGTTTCGGCTGTGCCTACTAGCTTGCTCTGCAAGTTGTTCGACATTACTAAAATAACTTTAGGTGGTGAGTGACGGACGCTTAACATCCTGCCCACCGTGCTTAAAATACAAGCACGAATATTATATCTCAGCCTCAAATTAATTGCAAGTACTGTTTTTGCATATGCCCTATAATGCTCACATTAAGAGTATTATTTAATTGATTTTCTCTTCCTAATTAAAGCCTGTTCCTTTTCCCTACAAATCCTGTCAAGATCCAAAATAGTATAAATGCAGAAATAAGACTGAGAACATATCCTCCTATGTTAGAAAAGTCTCCCGTGTTTGGTCTATCTGGAGTTTTTTCATTTCTGATTTCAAAATGCTGAAGCTCTGCAGTATTTTCAACATTTATTTCTACTGGATTTGAAAGCTTTTCATAGCCCTGAGGCGCTCTCTCCTCAACAACAGTGTACTTTCCATCCCTTATCCCTTCAATTCTATGTGGATTTCCATCACTAATCCATCTGTCTACAATTTTTCCATTAGAATCCTTGAGCAAAAGTTCTGCTCCGCTTAGAGAATGCTTCTTGCCTTCGCTTATTGTAAGCTTTGATATTTCAATCTTTATCAACGCATTTCCTATTTGCGATTCATATAAAAATTCCTTTTCGCCGTCATCTCTAGTAACTATGGTATCGCCTTCAGCTCCCATAGCCTCAATTCTGTATGCTTCCTTGCTAAGGGCGTAACCATCTGGAGATTTCGTTTCTTTTAGCTCGTAAATTCCCGGAAGAAGACCACCCTTTTCTGCGACTCCATCCTCACCTGTAACAATTTTTCCTACACGAGCTTCTTCTCCTTGCTTAAGTGGTTTTCCATCTGCATCAGCAATCCTCTTCAGATCAAAATGAGCTCCAGCAAGAGCCTTGTTTTCGCTTTCCCCAAATTTTCTAACTCTAACTCTGACGGTCTGCTCTTTCTCATCAAAGCTAGGAACTTCATACTCACTGATAGATAGCTTTCCATTCTCATCTTTAACAGGCTTTAGTTTAATTACCTTAACTTCCTCATTAATCCAGAATCCCTTTGGAGCCTTGGTTTCTCTAATTCTATATGTTCCTATAGGTAGCAAAGCCTTGCCGTCATCATTAGTATAAAGTTCATCACTTCCATCCTTTAAATATGAAGCATCTAGCCTCACCTTTCCTTCTTCATCGGTAGTAAATATCCATGTCCTTTCTACTTCACTAGACTCCTCTAGACTAGCGAAGTACTCAACAGTAAATTCAGCTCCAGCAAGCGAAAGCAGCTTATCTTGGTTGCTAGCTGCAGCCTTCTTTTGGATCAAAACATCAAGCTCTGCAGCAAGTGGCTCATCATTTGAACGAATGACAAAGTTCTCGTTTGCCTTAATCTCAAATTCATATTCATTAGGATCTAATCCCATATTATTAGGTGCACTAATCTCCCTAGCCTTGTACTTACCAGGCTTCAGCACCTTCGTATCGGTATTTCCGTTTTCGTCAGTCACTAGCTCTGCAACAAGCTTTCCACTAGAGTCAACCACATGATAGATGGCCCCAGCAAGGCTATATATCTTCGGACAAGCACTGAAAAGCTTTGATCTAGTGCCAGTTTCTTTCTTCAACTCCGCAGTTCCCTCAAGTGCGCTCAGCGTAAACAAAACCTGCGACTGCTCGGCGCTAGCTCCTTTGTAATATAGACCTTTTCCCATAAAGCTTCCCGCATTTGCATCAGCATACCTTCTTGCCTCTGCTATGACAGCTCTCTGAGTCTCTCGGTCAGCACCTCTCATAGAGTACATTTCGTCTACTCTATTGTCAGTAAAACATCCCTTGTGACCATTGACATTCATCCAGACCCATGCCTGAAGCAGGGCTGACTTAGTGTAATCGTCGATACTTGCTCCTCTTATACTCTCTAGCCCTAGTGCAATCCTTGTTATCACATCCTGCGGCAAGTAGTTTAGGGCATCCTCAACATTCTTCGCAGAATCCTTTGATGGAGCCGACGGCTGAACGCAATAAACAGCTTCATTATTACCGTTGACAAAATCGTGAGCAGCATGCCCTATCCACGCCCCATTATCTGTAGAAATCAGATACTCGTTACTCCCAGATTTCCTTGTCACATCAGTCTGTGCACTTGCAATAGGTGAAAGCGCTAGCTGAACCATCAAAATTGACATCACCAGCACTACAATCACCAAACTTCTTAATCTCTTTACCCTTGTTCTTATCAAAATTACCTCCTTTTTTGGTACGAAAAAAGGAGCAGCACCACAGGCACTACTCCTCTTCGTTACACTTATTTTACGATATCATATTATCACTTGATTCTTCCCCGGTCAATCAAATCTAAGATTTCCCCAAAGACGCTCGCGACTTATTTTTCAATCCTGATGCCTGACTGGCCATCTATAAATATACATAACTTTGACAGTTTCGACCACAACTATGCACAATAGTGATAAGAAACCTTAACAAAATTATCACATAAGACGTGTATACTCATAATTGTCAAAAGAGCATACGCCAATAACAGTTTCTTTTGAACGTTCTTTCTTAATAATAACATCGCGCCAAAGGGCTTCGGGTGACCGAGGCCTTTTGGTTTTTTTGTAAAGCCTTTGATAGGCTCTATTTCTCAAATGGGAACTTGTAATCCAAGTTGTATTTATCTCTAACTTCGATGAACTCCTTCTGAACAGCCTCTCCGATAGGCACTCCCTTGTCCTTACGGAATACGGAAGTCATGTAAGACTTCTCGCCAGCAGTGTAGATTCTGTCGTGACCAGGAGCCTTCTCTGATGCTCTTAGCTCTCTCAAGATGTCCCCACAGGTCTTGCGGAATTCCTTTTCCCCAACAAAGAAATCAGGATTGATAACCATGAAGAAGTGACCAAGCCCATAAGGTCTGCGTTTTCCATCTGCATCAAAACCAGATAGTGCCTTTAGGAAATGTCCTCCCTGAAGCGCAGCTGAGAGAACCTCAACAACAGTCGCATAGCTATATCCCTTGTATCCAGCAAGCTCCTCGCCTATTCCTCCAAGAGGCGCAAGTGCAGCTCTTCCACTAGTCAAAGCTTCTAAAATATCCTCACTATCTGTCATAGCCTCACCGTTTCTTCCGATAACCATACCAGCTGGCGTATCCATGCCGCAGCGCGCAAAATACTCAATCTTACCTCTCTGCGTGATTGAAGTTGCACAGTCAATGCAGAATGGGAACCCCTCGTCTGTAGGTAGGGAGAATGTCAAAGGATTTGTTCCAAGCATATTCTCTACACCAAATGTAGGTGCAATCGAAGGTCTCGCATTTGTTCCTGAGATACCAATCATTCCCTCATCAGCAGCCATGCCTGTCCAATATCCTGAAATTCCATAGTGTGTGGAGTTTCTGATAGCCGCCATACCCATGCCGTATGTCTTAGCCTTTTCGATTATAGACTTCATCGCCTTATAAGAAGCAACCATGCCCATACCATCGTGAGCATCTACAACCAAAGTCGTAGGAGTGTCTTTGATTACCTCGTACTCAGTTACAGGCTTCTGGATGCCCGCATTGATTCTGTCTATGTAAATAGGCTTAAATCTATTGCATCCGTGGCTTTCGATTCCGCGCCTATCGCTCTCAAGAAGTACATCTGCGCATATCCTAGCGTCCTCCTCTGGCACACCAACTGCCTTGAACGCATCAATCATAAAATTCTCTACTAAATCCCAAGCTACATAGGGCCTTGTTTCTGGGGCCTTTTCAATGTTTAACGATGTTACCTGTGGCATAACAACCTCCTATTGCCTACGTCATTAATTGATATTCATATTATATCACCTCCGCCCATCAAAATATACACATTTGACATCAAAGCGAAATAGTGCTAACTTTTTTATACAACCAAAGAATGGAGATTACTATGGAAACACAGTTTTCACGTACAGAAAGAATATTGGGCAGGGAATTCATTGAAAGACTTTCTTCCCGCAGGGTTGCAATCTTCGGTGTTGGAGGTGTCGGCGGCTATGTCATGGAATCACTTGTTCGCTCAGGCATAGGCTGTATAGATATCGTGGATAATGACACAGTAGCGCTCAGCAATCTGAACCGCCAGATCATCGCAACTCACAGCAGTATCGGCGAAAACAAAGTCGATGTTGCTGAAGCGAGAGCAAAGGATATAAACCCAGAAATAATAGTAAATAAGCATAATGTCTTCTATCTTCCGGATTCAGACTATGAATTTGATTTTGCAGGCTTTGACTATATAGTCGACGCTATAGATACTGTTTCAGCAAAGCTTGCTTTGATAGAGAAGGCGCACGAGCACGGAGTTCCAATCATCTCGGCCATGGGCTGTGGAAATCGTTTTGATCCAACAAAGCTTGTAGTGACAGATATCTATAAAACTGAGATGGATCCTCTAGCAAAGGTGATGCGCAAGGAACTAAAAAAACGCGGAATAAAGAAGCTCAAGGTTGTCTATTCAACGGAGGAACCGCTAAAGCCTATGGATTTTGATGAAGATGGCCAAAAAATAATGGCTAGTTCACAGGTCGCAGCAGCAGGTCAGACTAGAGCTAAGTCAGTTCCTGGCTCAACTGCATTTGTTCCTTCAGCTGCTGGGCTGTTAATAGCATCTCAAGTTGCCTTTGATCTAACAAAAGACCTTAGATAGACTTAAATACCACAAAACCCCTTATCATTCTGATATGTACCCAGAATCCTGGACACATGTTATGAACTAAGCGGAACACATGGAT
>CALIYX010000019.1 GCA_938049335.1 uncultured Clostridia bacterium
TGGAACCAAAACGCATTGTCTACGTATCCTGTAACCCAGCCACCATGGCGCGAGATATTGAAATCCTTACACACTATGGCTACGAACTAAAAGAAGTACAACCTGTAGACATGTTCCCAATGACCGCACACGTTGAGGCAGTGGCTTTACTCACTAGGAGCAAAGCGACGCAGTGAGTGATAGCACTGCCCATGGCAGGGATGTCCAAGAATTCGAGCGAAGCGAAGAATGATTGGAAACAGCCTACGGCTGAGGCAGTGGCTTTACTTACTAGAAGCAAAGCATCACTTTAATATTTTGTCTTATAAGTTTATGGAGTGATCTATATATGGTATGGCTGAATCCCAGGGATTATCAAAAACAAGAGTATATAGAGCTTAGACTTAATGCACGATTAGGTGAGCACATACGATTAGACTTTAATCCACTCAAAATTTCTGATGTGTCTGGTCAGGAACCAAGTTGGAAAGACTGGCATTGTTATAGAAATCCATTACGGGTTTATAGTCCAGATTTTGATATCTTAGTTTCTTATTTTAATAAAGTATATCCTATTATAGATGCATCAGATAATACTGAAAGAGATAGCTTTGATGTATGCTTTGATAATTGGATTAAGCAAGACGACTGGATTAAAATTATTAATAATATTGAAGGTGATCTTATAAACCTTAGTAAAGTAGAGCAAGAGTTTTTAAACACATTTATTGCTTGGATAAAGGAAGCACTTCAACATACATCTGTTATAGTAGTTGAGGGAAATCTTTAAGCTTATTAGCCGTATACAATTAGAATAAATAGATGTATTGTGTTCGTTGAGGCATGTGTTATGGTATTAACCTTAGATATTTATGAGATAATACGCCAATTGAGTATTTGGCGACCAATATTTCACTCTGAAGCAGACTTTCAGTTCAGTTTAGCTTGGCTCATAAAAAAGAAATATCCTGAATGTGAAATTTGTAGTGACCCCAAAAAGTTAGACTTTTTATTCCGAGCAACCTAAAATGGTTGCTCGGAATTTTTTATGCTGCAGTAGTAGCTAAACGATAGTCAATTGGACTTTGCCAGTTCAATTTTTCCTTAATTCGTTTAGTATTGTAATAAATAATATAGTTTTCAATTGCCATTTTTAACTCATCATAGCTATGAAAGGTATTGCCATAATACATCTCTTGTTTTAAGATGGCGAAGAAATTCTCCATTGGTGAATTATCGAGGCAATTACCTTTTCTAGACATACTTTGGAATATATTATGCGCTTTTAAATTATGTTGATACGCTTTCATTTGGTACCCCCAACCACGGTCAGAATGAAATGTCCGCCGATACTTAGCATCGGCAGTCTTTTCAATCGCCTGTTGTTGTGCTGAAAGTATAGACTCAGCTGATGGTGTAGGACTTATACTAAAACTGATAATTTCAAGATTATATAAATCCATAAAGGGATCTAAGTATAGTTTTCTGACTTTCAAAGCACCATTTGCATCTAGTTCATAATACTTAAATTCAGTTGTATCTGTAGTAATTTTTTGATGTGGTTGACTGCAATGGAATCTACGCTTGATGCGATTAGGTGCAATCCGTCCTTTTATGCCTTTATATGAATTATATTTTCGGTTTTTACGGGAGAATGCTATTACTTGCAGATTAAACTTTTGCATAATTCGTTGCAATCGTTTCTTATTAACAACAATACCTCGTGATTGTAACAAGGGTAACAACCTTCTATATCCATAGTTGGGATGGTCTTTACGAATATCTTCAATAGCTATTCGTATTTGTAGATCTGGATTTACTCGGTCAAAGCGCTGTTGCCAGTACATATATGTTGCTTTTGGAAAACATAAGGCAGCAAGAATCTCAGTTAGTTTAAATTCTCTTCGGAGACTGCTAATGATTCTTGCTGCTCTTTCATTTTCCGAGCATCCTCGAGGCGCAATCTCCTCAATTCTTTTAAATAGGCATTCTCTATTTGAGCATAGCGTAATTGTTTTTCCAGTTCTAAAATACGAGCTTGCTCTGGTGTTAATTCTTTTTTCTTCTTTTGGTTACGAGGTTTAGTATGTGTGGTAATCTTTGCTTTTTCATCTGTTCGACTCATGGTAGGTATTCGTCCTTTCGGTCGCTCGACAAAAGCATTGGCCCCATATTTCATAAACTCCGATTTCCAACGAGCTATTAATGGAGGATTATTTAGGCCATATTGAAATGCAATTTGCTGATACGATAATTCACTAGTTAAGTATGACTCTACCACAGCTAGCTTAAATTCTGAAGTATATATTGTATTATTTCGCTTTCGACACAAACCATCTTTACCAAATTCTTTAAATGCATTAACCCAACGCAGGACTTGCGTTGCATCTTTTACACCATATTTTT
>CALIYX010000020.1 GCA_938049335.1 uncultured Clostridia bacterium
AGAAAGAAAGGAAAACAGAAAATGAAAAACATAGATGAAAAAATTTTAATGGCAGAAGAAGAAATCAAGCAGTTACAAAACAAAAGGAAAAAGCTCATCAGTCAACAGAAACAGGAAGAACGAAAAAAGAGAGATAGACGCATTTATGAAAAAGGAGCAGTCTTTGAAAGTATCTTTACCGAAAGCAAGGGTTTTACCAAAGATGAATTCTATCAGCTAATCACATTTCCAAACATCAAAGAGTTAGTCAATCAAAAAATCTTAAAAATCATAGAGAAGCGAGAACAAAGCGAAAACAAAATTACAGAAACACGAGAGGAAGTAATGGAAACAGAGAAATAGTCCCTTGTTTACAAGGGCGCACATATACACCTTAACAGGTGCGTGCGTTCTCCGAAGGCTCTTAGCAGAGGGCATATCAGCTAACGCTGATACAGGGGAGCTACACTCCCCTACGGAAATAAATTTCCTACCCCTTGTGTACTTCCCAAAAGAAATCGGATAAAAAGCTATCCGATTTTTTTAGGAAGTCTTATCTATCGCCACATCAAAGTATCAGAAAAACGAAAGGAGGTTTTCTCTTATGGCGATATATCATCTTTGCATAAAGATTATTTCAAGAGGCAAAGGCAAAAGTGCAGTAGCAGCTTCCGCCTATCGAAGTGGCGAAAAGATAAAAAATGAATATGACGGTATAATCCATGATTTTACAAGAAAAGGTGGAATAGCTCATACAGAAATTCTTTTACCACAAAATGCACCACAGGGATTTTTAGAGAGAGGAACATTATGGAACAGTGTAGAGAAAATAGAAAAAAGTAAAAACTCACAACTTGCAAGAGAAATTGAAGTTGCCTTACCCAAAGAATTAGACAGAGAAAAACAAATAAATCTTGTACGAGAATATGTAAAAGAAAACTTTGTAAAAGTCGGTATGTGTGCTGATATTGCCCTACACGATAAAAATGATGGGAACCCACATTGCCACATCCTACTAACCATGCGACCACTAAATGAAGATACAACATGGGGAGCAAAATCAAAAAAAGAATATATCCTTGATGAAAATGGCGAGAAAGTAAAACTTAAAAATGGTAATTACAAGACAAGAAAGATAAATACAACCGATTGGAACGAGCAAGACAAAGCAGAAGAGTGGCGAAAGGCATGGGCAGACATTACAAACAAATATCTTGAAGAAAACAGCATACAGGAAAAAGTAGACCATCGTTCTTATCAAAGACAAGGCATAGAACAAATACCGACCATTCATTTAGGAGTATCAGCAACCCAAATGGAAAAGAAAGGTATAGCTACAGACAGAGGAAATATCAATAGAGAAATCAAACATCAAAATATGATTTTAAGAGAAATTTCAAGAAGAATAAAAGCATTGCTTAATTGGATAAGAGGAATAGGCAAAGAAGAAAAAACAGAAAACGAAAATACAAAGTCCACCCTCCCACCCAAAGAAAATTTACAATCAATCTTTGAAAATCTTATCCATAAAAATGCAGATAAGAATAATGCAGACTTAGAGAAATATATTGAGAGTTGTCAATTACTAAAAGAGAAAAACATCAATTCATTATCTGAACTGAAAGAGAGCATTACCGATTTACGAGATAAGAATTATAAGACCACAAGAGCTATAAAAGATAATGAAAAGAAAATAGATGTTAAAGTACAGCTTATCGACCAAGCAGAAAAATATTTGAAGCATAAAGACACCTACAAAGTCTATACCAAGCTAAAGAAAAACAAGCAAGATACTTTCTATAATGAGCATACGGCAGAGATTATTTTATTTGAAAGTGCAAAAAAATACCTCAAAGAACATTTAGGAGAAAGCAAGACCTTAAATATATCCAAGTGGAAATTAGAAGTAATAACTTTGAGAAAAGAAAAAGACAGTCTGTATTCTCAAATCATAGATATGCGAAAAGAAGTAGAACGAGCAGAAAAAGTTAAGATCTGTATAGAGTGGTTGCAAGAACATTCAAAGCAACTAGCACAGAGCAAGAACCAAGACCTTGAATTATAAAAGTATTAGTTACATTGATAAATGATACGAATAGTGATATACTACGAATAGTGATATACAGAAAGGAAAGTAGAAGATGAGAGATAGTATATCAAGTGGAGCTTTAACTGAAACTACATTATTGGTTTTATTATCCTTATATAAGGAACTACATGGGTATGGAGTTAAGCTATTTATTGAAGAAAAAACCAATGGAAGAGTTGTTTTAGGAATGGGGACTCTATATGGAGCAATAAAGAATTTAGTTGAGAAAGGATGGATTGTTGAATCTTCAAGGGTAGATGGAAAAGTGAATTATATTATAACTGAATCAGGAAAAGAACAGGTTAAAAAAGAGGAAGACCGATTGTGTGAACTTCAATTATTGATAGAGAATATAAGGGGTGAAGAACATGAAGAAAATTAGATTTTTTTTAGATCCAATAAGTGAATTGGAAGTATGGTTAAATAAAATGGCTAAAAAAGGATATAGATTAAAAACAATAAATAATTTTATATATGATTTTGAAAAAACCGATAAGGATTATTCTTATTCAACACAATTTATAGGGGCAAATTCTTTAAAGGAAAATAATGGCTATATACAAATGCTGAAAGAAAATGGAGCACGAGTATATAGAGCACCATTAAACCAAGGTAACATTGCTTTTGGGAAATTTAGACTCAGATTGTATGCACATGGAGATGGGAAAATAGCGAATTCTTTTCAAGGATATAATAAAGAAATATTAGTGGTAGAAAATGACGGAAAAGAACCACAAAAATTGTTGACAAATAAATCAGATTTGGCAGAGCAATATAAAGATATAAGGAATGCATATTTACAAGGGTTTATAATGTTGTTTACATTGTTTGCACTTTGTGTATATAAATTATACGATAGTAATTTTGAAGTATCCAAGATTGTTTTAAGTGGGCTTATCGGATTAGTTACATTGATAATTGCAATGATACTATTTAAGGCACAAAAAAACTATAATAAATATAAAAAGGAGTCTGATTTGATAGATTGATATTTAATTTTTGATTATGATATAAAACAGTAAATCAAAAAAGGTTTACTGTTTTTTTATTCAAATTTCAAAATAAAAAGCGTCAATAAATCAAAAAAGCGTCAATAAATCAAAAAAGGTACTTGACAAAACGCTCTCTGTCTAGCATATCCATGACTTGATGGAATACTGGATGAAGTGAAATATTATAGCTTATTGTTTCCCCTCGATTTTCCTTATATTCGTCAAGTTATAGACATCATAAGTTTTAACATTTCGAATGATACAAGCTTTTATGAAAAAAATGAGAAAAAAAGATTATGTATCGTTCTTGTTATTCGGACAAAAAATACAATTTATGACAAGAAAAAAGAACTACAGACTTTCAAGCAGAAAGAGTGTAGTTCTTTTTGAGAAACACAACATTGTGTTGTTTACGATATAATGCAAAAATTATTGTGCAAATTTTTGTAAATAATATTTGCCTAATGCATCTGCTGTAATCAATGCGTTATAAACTTTGTCAGAAGTTACTTCAAAAGGCATGTTATGAATTGTTTCACCTTCAACACAAGCAGCTTTTGCTACTTCTAACAGTTGTTCTTTTGTAACATCAGTTGCTCCTAATTGAGCCAATGTAACAGGAAGTCCGATTTCAATACAGAATTTGTAGATTTTTTCAATTTCTTCTTTTTCAGCGTTTTCCAAAACTAACTGTGTTACTGTTCCGAAAGCAACTTTTTCACCATGATACATATGGTGACATTCTTCTAATACAGTTAAACCGTTATGAATTGCATGAGCTCCTGCCAGTCCAGCTGATTCAAATCCAATTCCGCTCAATAGTGTATTCGCTTCGATGATATTTTCAACCGCTTCTGTACAAGCGCCAGCTTCCAAAGCAATTTTTGCTTTCAATCCTTCTTTTAACAGAGTGTCTAAACATAGAGAAGCAAGCGCCATAGCAGCTTGAGTTGTTTTGCCGCCTGCACAAGAAGTTGCACCGCTTATTTTGCAAGCACGAGCTTCATAGTAGGTTGCCAATGCATCGCCAATTCCTGCCACGGTAAGTCTTACAGGAGATTTTGAAATAATTTCGGTATCCATCATAACCATATTAGGGTTTTGAGGTAAGAAGAGATATTTATCGAATACTCCTTCTTCTGTGTATAATACAGACAAAGCACTACATGGAGCGTCTGTAGATGCGATGGTTGGACATACAACAACGGGTTTTTTAGTATAGTATGCAACAGCTTTTGCGGTATCAGCAATCTTTCCTCCACCGATTCCAACAATAATATCGCAAGAACCGTTTGTAACATATTTATCGATAATACGATTTACCTCTACTTCAGAACACTCTCCATTAAAATGGCAAACCTCCATACTGCAATTGCTTTCTTTGAAACTACTTTCTATCTTTTCACCAACTCTTTTGAAACCTGATTCAGTAATAATAATAAGAGCAGTTTTGCCCAACGATTCGATATGACTTGCTAATCGAGCAAGCTCTCCTGCACCTTGTACATATTTACTTGGACTAAATAAAATTTTTGCCATAGTTTCCTCCTTTATTTAATATGAATTGTAAATTACCATATTGTATGAAAAAGTATATAGAAAATGTCAAGTATTGTCAATCTGTTTTCAGCTTGTAATCAGTGTAATATCTGTAAAAAAACAACGGAAAATATGTTGTGAAATTGAAAATCCTATGAAATTGGAATGTCCTCTATTATACTATTTAGAGTGGTTATAATGTATATGATAGCCATAAAAGAAATGATCCCTGTTCTACTAAGTACTAGATGAAAGAAAATAAACATTAAAGAGATTATAATAGAGGAAAGTTAGAAAATAGTAAATGAGAAAACAAACGAAACATTTTATCTGAATTTGAAAATAGAATAGAAAAAATATACCGATCAATCATGTATAAACTATGACTATAATCCATATTGTAGGGAATGTAGATTGGAGACAAAAGCTAATAGTAGTTAGAGTTGAGGATAAGCCATTTTTAGACAGATTGATGATTGAAAATGATAGGAATATTTGTGGAAAAAAGTGTAAATGATAGGAATCAGACAAAAAAATGATACAATAGGAGTATAAGTTCATCTAATAGAGAAAGCTTACCGAAATAAATTAGTTTCAGTTAATGAGAAGGAGGAATACTATGAAAAAATACATAGGAATTGATATAAAAATACAGGAAAATGATCTAATAGATTTATTTAATGGTTAAGGAGGCAATGTAATCATGGGATTTGGAGCAGAAGTTATCACAAGAAGACAAAATAAAATTGCGAAATTGTTTTATGAGAAAGCAGCATTTTCTGAAAGTCAATCGCTGTCCGAGAACATGGTATTGGGGAGTAAAGAGGTTAACCTCAGAACTCTTTCATTGCTGTTAAAGGAGGGTGTTGTAATAAAGAGCGACAAAGGTTATTACATCGACCAACAGAAGTGGAAGCGATTTAGACACTCTTTTAAACGCTTCTTTATGATATAGTTTTCTAGAGTTGATACATATTTTGAGTATTGAGTTTTGATAAAAAAATTGAGTTTGAAAAAGCGAACTCAAAATTATTGTGTGGGTACCAATGAAATCAAGAGTACTTCAAGCTCAAATGCTTGAAGCGCTTTTTGAATGCTCATTCTCTTTTTGAAGCGATTAAAATCTAGATACTGCCAAATAAATACGCAGTTTTCCGTTAACGTTTTCAGTGAATGAGTTAGATAGTTTCCTATCATCATAGGGTCTAAGATATGAGTTTAAGATTTCATCCCTATGCTTTAGATAATTCAGGAAAAGTCTGAATATCATTTCTCTTAAATCTCTCCTGTTATGGAGGGATTTTTTGCAACCACACGGTAATCTAGAGTCCACCCACACGCATAAAAAAAGTGGGTGAAAATCACCCACACGATAATTTAGAGTGCCTATTTATTCTTCGATTCTCTGATAGATACGGGTTCCGCATCTAACGCCCCAAGCCTTTCCATTTCTGACAAAGAATTCCATGGATGTGTAATGGGTGTCTGGGTCATCTTTTGTTCTTGCACTGAAAAGGGTGCCGTAGCATAGGTGAAGCTCAAGTGGCTCGCCCTGATATTCTGCGTGAAGCTCAAAGTCTTCTGTAAGTGTAACTATGTTATATGCAGGATTTGCCTCTCTACATATGTATTTTCCAACTATCATTTCAGGATCGAGGAATTTCTTGCCTGAAGGGATAAACCAGCGATGAATAAGGTCTAGTTCTAGCCCTAAAACTAGGTTATAGCATGCGTAGAACATATTCTCTGTAGATACTTCGCTCTCATTACACAAAACTGCAAGTCCATAGCCAGGAAGATTAGCTTCAGCTCTTACTAGGCCACCATTTGTGGAAACTCCATGAAGACCACCTGCATGTTCACAGAGAACGCGGTCAGCCAAAAGTCTCTTATTTAGACCAAAGCAGTAGAAAGGCCTTTGCCTCTCTGGAAACTCTCTTCCGATAAGAATCTCAACAGCTTCAGCAGGGATTATTTGTTTTCCTTCGTAAACGCCGTTTTGAGCGATCATAAGATAGTATTTAGCCATATCATCTGCTGTGGATTTTACGCAGGCACAGCCTCTAAATGGCGGTAAAACTGACCATACTCTATCGGAGTAGAGGTTGCCGTCTTCGTCCTTTTCAAATAACTCCGTAATATTACCGTCACTTCCAAGCTTATTGGCTTCGCTACCATCTAGGTCTAGCACGGTTCTAGTCATGCCAAGAGGCCTAAATATACGTTCCTCGAGAAAGCTCTCAAGGCTCTGTCCTGCAGCCTTATCCACTACATAAGACAAAATAGCATAGGCATCATTTGAGTAGCTCATATACTCTCCAGGAGCACCAAGTGGCTCGTAGGCTCCGCTATTTGCAATGAAATCGATGATATCTTCTATCGTATCCATCTTATTAGGAGCGCTTTTTTTGAGCTCTCTTTCGTATTCGGAATCTCTTCCTGGAGTATTCATTACAATTGACCATTCAAGTGGTGCAATAGGTGGAACTCCAGCAGTATGCATAGCAAGATGTCTCAGTGTAACGCTTTCTCTTGGCGTTCCAGGAATACGAAATTGAGGAAAGTAGTCAGTCACAGGATCTGAGAAGTTGAGCTTACCCTCAGCCTGAAGTATTGCGCAGGCAAGGGAAGTCATAGATTTACTCATGGATGCTACGCCCATTATCGTATCCTTGTTAATTTCTCTGCTCTTTGCCATATCGATGTGGCCAAAGCCATGCTCATATACGATTCCCTCAGGACCACGAATGCATACGCTGACTCCGGGAAATTTTTTCTCTTCAAAAATTTTGTTTAGGTGATTTGTTAAAAGGTCTAAATTATTCATGATGTACCTCCGAATTGAATAGATAAAATATAACCCATCAAAATGGGCTTGTCAAATTATGAGCTATCTGAAAATGCCTTGAAATGGGATGAGAACGGAATTTTTACACTTTACATATCAAAATATGATATACTTATTACTGTTAATAATAGAGCACTTATGTGTACATTATAAAGTGAAAATAATGCGATTTAGATATATATCGCAGGAGAATATAGATGTATGGTTCAGAGGAATTAAGAGATTTTTTTAAAGGATATAAAAGCGAGGCCGTTGTCAAGGAGCATCGCTTTTACTCCGTTTTAATCCCTCTCGTGGAGCGAGAGGGTAAGATGCATGTGCTCCTTGAGAAGCGCGCCGCGCATATTTCGCAGCCGGGCGAAATATGCTTCCCCGGCGGGCGAATTGAGGCCGGGGAGCCGCCGCAGGCGGCGGCGCTGCGCGAGTGCAATGAAGAAATCGGCGTTCCTGTCAGCGAAATCAAGCTGCTGGCGCAAGGAGATACCCTCTATGGACAGGCCGATTTCACCATTTATTCCTTCATAGCTGAGATAAGTGAGGCAAGCTATGAAAGGATAAAGATAGAAAAGGATGAAGTAGAAGAATTATATTTGATACCGCTTTCATATTTTGTCGAAAATGATCCTGAATTCTATAGAGAAAAATACGAAACAAATATAAGAGAATTCCCATACGATAAGGTGGGAATACCTCCAGATTACGAGTGGAGGAGAGGCACTATGAGAATACCGATTTACGAGTATGATGGCATAGTGATATGGGGAATGACAGCACAATTCCTTAACAGGCTGTCAACCAAGCTCAGAGAGGAAGCTTATGAATCAGACAACACCATTAATAGATAATAGAGAAAACAAAAGAGCTATGATTGCAATGAGTGGAGGTGTAGACAGCAGTGTCTCAGCATACCTCATAAAGAATATGGGATACGAAACCATAGGCGTTACAATGAAGCTCTACGATAACGAGATGATAGGCGAAAAGGCATGTAATACATGCTGCAGTCTTGACGATGTTGAAGATGCGAGAAATGTCGCAAATAAGCTCGGAATCAAGTATTATGTTTTTAACTTTGAGGATGACTTTGAAAACGAGGTTATAGAGAGATTTGTAAATGCCTACGAAGAAGGTATGACTCCTAATCCTTGTATAGATTGTAATAGGTATATCAAGTTTAAAAGGCTCTATCAGAGAGCTAAGGAGCTAGGTCAGGATTACATCGTAACGGGTCACTATGCACGAGTGCGCTTTGATGAAGAAACAGGAAGATACCAGCTTCTAAAGGCCGTAGACAAGAATAAGGACCAAAGCTACGTTCTATATTCCATAACGCAGGATCAGCTAGCCCATACAATTTTCCCACTAGGCGAGATGGATGACAAGGAAGAAGTGAGACGCATAGCTGAGGAGCATGGCTTTATCAATGCAAGAAAACGCGACAGTCAGGACATTTGCTTTGTTCCAGATGGCGATTATGCCAGCTTCATAACAAGATATAGAGGCAGGGAATATCCTCATGGCGAGTTTGTAGATAAGGACGGCGAGGTACTCGGTGAACATAAGGGAATTATCAAGTACACTATAGGTCAACGCAAGGGTCTTGGACTTGCACTAAAGGAACCTATGTATGTTTGCGAAAAGAATATTATTGACAACAAAGTTATTCTTGGAAGAAATGAAGACCTGTTCAAGAAAGAGTTTGAAGCCTGTGATTTCAACTGGATAGCCTGCGAGCCACCTACTGAAGAAATGACTTTATATGTAAAGGTTAGATACAGTCAGAAGGAAAACAAGGCAAAGATTATACCGCTTTCAGATGACAGAGTGAGAGTAATCTTTGATGAACCGCAGAGGGCTATAACAGTTGGTCAATCAGCTGTAATGTACGATGGTGACATTGTTTACGGCGGCGGAGTGATTTGCAAGGTGATTTGATTATAGTGCAGGGGGAATCCTATGGGACTATTAGCTAAAATCAACAGAATATATAGGTCTGGAAGTCAGATGTATCAAAGGAGCATGAAGTCTTCACCAAAGAGGCTTTACCTTAGAGCAGAAATTAAGCCTGAGGGACTTTTGAGCAAGGACCCTAAGGACAATCTTTTAATTCAGGGTGATAATAGAGCAGTAATCAGAAGTCTTATAGCTAATGAAAACTTCAATCAAAAGATAAACCTTATATATGTCGATCCACCATTCTTTTCAATGGCCGATTACGATGCGGTGCTTCAGGCTGGAGAAAAGAGCTTTAAGCACACAGCATATAAGGATAGCTGGTCCTATGGAATGTCAGAGTATCTAAAAATGCTTGCGTCAAGGCTACTTTTGATGAGAGAGCTTCTAAGTGATGATGGTGTGCTTTGCCTTCATCTAGACTGGCACGCGTCTCATTATGCGAGAGTACTGCTCGATGAAATCTTTGGCAGCGAAAACTTCGTAAACGAGATAATTTGGAACTATAAGTCCGGCGGTAGCACTAACAAAAGATTTTCGCGCAAACACGATAATATTTTGATCTATTCAAAGACAAAGAAATTCAAGTTTAGACCACAAAAGGAAAAGTCCTACAACAGAGGCTTTAAGCCATATAGATTTAAAGGTGTTGAGGAATTTCAGGACGACATCGGATGGTACACCATGGTTAACATGAAGGATGTCTGGAGCATCGATATGGTCGGACGAACTTCGGCTGAGCGCACTGGTTATGCAACCCAAAAGCCGAAGCAGCTGATAAATAGGATCATCGAGGCATTCACAGATGAGGGCGACATAGTTGCTGACTTTTTCTGCGGAAGCGGAACTGTTGGCGCTGCTGCATCAAAGCTAGATAGGCGCTTTGTGATAGCAGACATTGGAAAGCTTGCAATTGCAACTTCGACGGCAAGACTCTTCAAGGAAAAAGCTAGCTTTGCCATTCTTGATACGAAAAAGCCCAAGGCTTCATCTCTAAGATCAAAGGTAAATATTTGCTCGGATAAGAACGATGTATCAGGAATATATGAGATTAAGGTTGAGCTTGAGAACATAAAACTTAACAGGGCAGAGAGTAAGCTTGAAGAAGATGAAATAGAGAAGATAAAAGCTCTAATAGATGAGAATCCATTGAGCCTTATTCTTGCGTGGAGCATAGACTTTGACTATGATGGAAGCGTGCATAGGCCTGAGATTATCGAGATAAGTGAGGGCGGAAAGCTAAAGACAAGCTTCAGTAGTTTTAAGACAGATAAGACGCCAATTTCAATAAACATTCTAGATATTTTTGGAAATGTGGAGCACAAGGTCTACGAAGTTTAATATTTAAAATTAGCTTTTGCTGTGGTAATATAGACAGGAACGTTTATATTACTCGGAGTAGAGGTCTGCGCTCATAGCTCAGTGGATAGAGTACCACACTCCGAATGTGGTGGCGAGGGTTCGATCCCCTCTGAGCGCACCATAGAATTTAGGGAGAACGCAATGGATAGAGGATCAAAGGTAAGAATAGTAACAGCACTTGTGGTATTTGGTATTTCACTAGGGCTTTTCATTTTTGCTCAGCTGCTTCACCAGACAGAGGTAAAATATGTATCTCAGGAGAGCAAAGGGGAAGAAACCATCCTAAAGTGCAACTATAACGGTGACGAGGGTGAATATAGCTCCAAGGATGTATTTTATGTAAAGACCACTCAGAAAGTAGAACTCAAGAAGGGCGATACTATGACAATCTTTCACTTTGGAAATCCAGAGGAAAAAGATGGTCACTTCGAGATAAAGTCGGTTCATGTAACAAAGCATACGAGCGGAAAATAAATACGGAAAAAAAGACCTCTACGGCGCTGATCACAGCATGTAGAGGTTTTATTTTGCTATTTATCTTTGATATAAAATATATTTATTTTTTAAGTCCAAGGCCAAAGTTGTCCTTAACTCTTCTCATAGTTTTGTCTGCAATCGCATTCGCTCTTTCAGCACCATCTTTTAGAATTTCGATAAGCTCATCTGAATGCCTGATCTGCTCATATCTTTCTTTGATAGGTGCAAGGGCATTTACAGTTATTTCTACGAGGTCCTTCTTAAAATCGCCATATCCTTTGCCTTCGTACTTTGCTTCTATATCAGAAATCGTCTCGCCTGAAAGAACGCTGTAAATATTGAGAAGGTTGCTTACACCTGGCTTATTCTCTATGTCGAATTTGATGATTCCCTCAGAGTCTGTAGTAGCCTTCATGATTGATTTTTTAATCTTGTTAGCATCATCTAGTAGTGAAATACGGCTGTGAACATTTGGTGCTGATTTACTCATCTTCTGAGTAGGGTCGTCTAGAGCCATAACTCTAGCACCTTCCTTCATAAATCTTCCATCGGGAATTACAAAGGTTTTCTTTCTAGTATTGTTTATTCTAGTTGCAATGTTTCTACAAAGCTCGATATGCTGTTTCTGATCGTTTCCGACAGGCACAACATCTGTATCATATAAAAGGATATCAGCTGCCATAAGAACAGGGTACATCAAAAGTCCTGCTGGAGCGGATTCCTTGTTCTGGCTCTTTGACTTAAACTGCGTCATGCGATAGAGCTCGCCGGTGTATGAATTACATGTCAAAATCCAAGATAGCTCTGTGTGAGCAGGAACATCGGACTGAACAAATACTATTGAACGCTTTGGATCCACTCCAATTGCAAGGTATAAAGCTGCAACGTCAAGTATGTGCTCTCTCAGCTCCTTAGGATCCTGATTTACGGTGATTGCGTGCTGGTCAACTATGCAGTAAAGACACTCGTGGTCCTCCTGTAATTCAACAAACTGACGCAGTGCACCTAGATAGTTTCCTAAGTGAATGTTGCCTGTAGGTTGTACGCCGGAAAAAACTCTTTTCATATTATAAAACGCCTCGTTTCTGTTCTTTTGATTTTTACATCAGTCATAATAACTTTATCACATCAAACTTATGTAGTCAATTTGACATAGGCGGTTAATAATGATAATCTTAAATCGAATGGAATCTTTTAGATGAAATAAGGAGAAAGCCAATAATGAAGAATAAGAGAAAGCTTCGTCTAGAGCAGAATTTTCATAGATTTGAGAATCTCAGGGAGCTTCTAAAAACCTCTGCCGAAAAATACGCAGATAGAGTTGCATATGTAACAAAGGTAAGGGGAAGTAACAAGGAAGTTAGCTATATAAATACAACATATAAAATGCTTTTAGATGAGATGAACTATCTAGGTTCAGCTCTTTGGGAGCTTGGATATAACAACTCAAGACTAGCAGTTTTGGGAGATAACAGCTATCACTGGTGTCTATCATATTTTGCAACAGCATGTGGACTTAGCGTAGTTGTTCCACTTGATAAAATGCTTCAGAAGGATGAGCTTATCGGACTTCTTCAGAGAAGTGAATGCACAGCCATCTTCTGTGATAAGAAGAGTTATAAAACCGTTAAGGAAATTATGGATGAGGGCAATACTTCGCTTAAGGTTGCAATAGGTATGGACTTTGCACCTGAGGGAGGTCTTTGCATACATGATCTTTTAGATAGAGGTAAGGAACTTGTAGAGTCTGGATATACTGAGTATACTGATGCTCCTATAGACCCAGAAGCTATGTCATTCCTTCTATTTACATCGGGAACGACATCTGCATCAAAGGCAGTTATGCTATCGCACAGCAACATCATGTCTGTAAACTACAGCATGAACCTCGAAGAGGAATTTTTCCCAGATGATGTAAATCTAATGATTTTGCCACTGCATCATATTTATGGAATGATGGGCATGATTACTTTCATCTCTCAGGGAATGAAAAATGCCTTCTTTGATGGACTGAAATATATATTGACAAACCTTAAGGAATATGAGGTTTCTGTTTTGATGACAGTTCCACTGCTCCTTGAGAACATGTATCGCAAGATCATCAAGTCTGCAGAGAAGCAGGGCATGGGTGACAAGATTGAAAAAGCACTTAAAATCTGCGCTATTTCAGAGAAGTTTGGTATCAATATAAGACGTAAGGTATTTAAGTCGATAATCAATCAGCTCGGAGGCAAGATAAGATTTATTATCAACGGTGCAGCTGCACTTGATCCAGTCGTAGCAAAGGGAATGAACGATTTTGGTATTCTAACAGTTCAGGGGTATGGACTTACAGAAACTGCACCTACAATTGCCAGCGAATCACAGTTTAATATAAGACATGGTTCAGTTGGAAAGCTAATGCCTTTTGTTGAGGGAAGAATCGATAGCCCAGACGAAAATGGAATCGGTGAGCTTGTAGTCCGTGGCGAAAATGTTATGCTGGGATACTATAACGATGAGGCTGCAACCAAAGAAGTTATCGTCGACGGCTGGTTCCACACAGGTGACCTTGCTCGCTTTGACGAGGATGGATTCCTATGGCTCATGGGACGAAAGAAGAACGTAATCGTAATGAAGAACGGAAAGAATGTTTTCCCTGAGGAAATAGAGAACATCGTGGGACTTCTTCCTTATGTAGATGAATGTATGCTGTTCGCCAGAAACCGCCAAAACGATGTGGTTTTGTGGATGAAAGTAGTATATAATAAAGAGTACCTAAGTGATAATAATTTGACTGTTGAACAGCTAGAAGAGCAGTTTGATAAAGACCTCGATAAGATTAATGAGAGCATGCCTGCTTACAAGATGGTTAAGCGCTTCTTCTTATCAGATAGGCCAACAATCAAAACTACAACTCAGAAGACAAAGAGACCGCTCGAGCTTGAGCAGATTGAGAAGGAGCTTAGCGAAAGAGGCATTCAAGCATAGTTTGCGGAGGTGAGTATGAACTTTATATTTGAATCAACCGTATGCCAAGTCGTATTTTGGCTTGTGCTTGCACTCGCATTTGTGATTATAGAGGCGATAACGCTTGGACTTACGACTATTTGGTTTGCAGGTGGAAGCGTAGCCGCTTTGATTGCAGGAATCCTAGGTGCCGAGTTTTGGCTCCAGTTTGTCATATTCCTATGCGTTTCGATAGTTCTTCTCGCATTTACGAGAAAGATATTCATAAAAAAGCTTAAGACTGGCGAAAATAAGACGAATACCATGACTCTGATTGGAGAGCGTGGTAAAGCCCTGTCAGACATCGATTTTGATGGCGCAGGACGTGTCAAAGTAGGTTCACAGGAATGGAGTGCTATGCCCGAAAACGAAGATGCTGTCATCAAAGCAGGTGCAGAAGTCGAAATTCTTGAGATAAAAGGTGTTAAAGTTATTGTAAGAGAGTTAGTTAAATAGGAGTTTGCAATGGAAGAGATACTAAAAATTTTTATTGGACTTATATTCATTGTGATCGCTGTAGCAGTAATCGCAAGCAATGTAAGAATCGTGCCTCAGGCAAAGTCATATGTAATTGAGAGACTAGGAGCTTATCACCAGACATGGCAGGTAGGACTTCACTTCAAAATTCCACTAATCGACAAGATTGCAAGGAAGGTTTCACTTAAGGAGAAAGTTATCGACTTTCCGCCACAGCCGGTAATCACTAAAGATAATGTAACCATGGAAATCGATACAGTTATCTACTTTCAGATTACTGACCCTAAGCTATATGCTTATGGTGTAGAAAGTCCAATGGACGCTATCGAAAACCTAACAGCTACAACACTAAGAAACATCATCGGTGACCTTGAGCTTGATGAATCTCTTACAAGTAGAGAGACAATCAACTCCAAAATCAGAGTAGTCCTAGATGAAGCTACAGATCCTTGGGGAATCAAGATTAACCGTGTGGAAGTTAAGAATATCACACCTCCTGGAGATATCCAAAGAGCCATGGAAAAGCAGATGAGAGCTGAGCGTGAACGTCGTGAAGCAATCATCAGAGCTGAGGGTGAGAAGAAGTCTGCGGTCCTTACAGCAGAGGGTAACAAGCAGGCAACAATCCTTGAGGCCGAGGCTAAGAAGCAGGCAACAATCTTGGAAGCAGAAGCTCAGAAGCAGGCTGCAATTTGCGCCGCTGAAGGTGAAGCACAGGCAATCAAAATGGTACAGCAGGCTACAGCTGATGGTATCAGAATGCTCGTTGAAGCGCAGCCTAACCAAGAGGTTATCGCTCTTAAGAGCCTAGATTCATTTGTTAAGGCAGCAGATGGACAGGCAACAAAGATTATTATTCCATCTGAGATTGCTAGCATTGCAGGACTTGCATCGTCAGTTAAGGAATTGACTAAACAGGACTAGACAGCAGAGTTTTATGTATAGCATTTTAACTAACAGGGGATTACATTAAGTTAAATGCTTAGGATATATAATTACTCAAGAGGGGAGAATAGATGTTAGAGAGAAAAGGCTTTAAGCTAAGTCGCTTATTGCTATGCAAAGTTTTATTTGTCATAGTATTATCGTTTATACTTCTGGTTCAGGGAAGCGGGTTTACTTTTGCTGATGAAAATCAGGCTGCGGATGCCAATCAAAATCAGGCGCAAGATCCAAATCAGAATCAAAATCAAGATGCAAACGAGAAAAATGAAAATGAAGAGCCAGAGCTTGTAAAAAGAAACGTAGAATTGACTCCACAGGAAAAAGCTGAATATTTGGAGCAAATGAGGGAGAAAATTGCTAGGGAAAATCCTGAGTGGATGGTATCGTCTACAGACGGGAATGGACTACATGTGCAGGCTGCAGTTATCTTAGGAACGAATAAAAAACCATATGGTCAATATTACATGGCTACTCAAACGATAAATTACAATAACCAGGAGTCTGGTGAAGTAATTTTAACTATAATAAGAAGAGTTGTTTGGGTTGGTACTGCAGTTGATGCTCAGGTTCCACCTTCGTTAGTAAATGAGCAGCCAATGCTCAAGATAACACGTTTTGTGGATGAGGATGGAAATGATGTCAAGGATGTTGATGCAACAGGCTTTGTCGAGAAGCTTGACTTCATTTATGGAGCAAATGGACAGGTGGCATATAAGTACAAAAATACACTTCCAGATACAGAGGATGTACGTACTCATGTGTATGAAAAAGTAGTAATTCCAAATACAACAACACCACCAACTCCAGCAGTTTCGCAGACCCCAACTGGCATAACACCTCAGGTGCCCCAGACACCAGTCATAAAGACCAGTGTTCCTAATACATTTGATGGATCAAATTATTTTGTATATCTTGGAGTATCGGTAATGGCGCTCATGAGTGCTGGGCTTATATTTGTATCAAAGCTCAGATATTCATCAAACGATAAATAAGCAGAAATAAAGTATAAGATCAAAGCTCCACTGCAATGCAGTGGAGTTTTTTCGTGCACAAATTGAAATACCATGCCTAGAAGTACATAATAAATATTTACCAAAAAATGGTATTGACCGTTTATGGGGAAGAAGTTAGACTTTCAACAAGGGAGATGGAAAAATATGGGAAATTTACACTTGTACATTAAACATAATGACAGGGAGTTTACTAGTAGAATAGCTAAGAGTTTCTGCCTTTGTGATGGGGTTAATGTATATATCGAGGAACCCCCTGAGCATATATTACTTGAATGTATTGTTTTGTCCTTTGATGCACATGACAGGAATAAATATGTAAGATATGTATCACTTACTATGAATGCAGATGATGAGAGTCTTTTCGCAAATGCCTGCAATATATATATCTTCTCAAGCACAGCAATAATTGTAGAGAAAATTAGATTTATTTTTGGATATAAGGTAAACCCTAGAACTGAAGAACTTAACAAATGCAAACTAATGAGTTTTGTATCAGAAAGGAGCTATTGTGGTACTAGTACAAGCGCCCTAGCCTTTAGCTATATTATGGAGGTGAGATTTGGGATTAAGTCTGCATACTTGAGTCTCTCTCATAGCAATTACAGAGCGATAGAGTTTCTTAGAGGCAGTATAGATAAGAGTGAGAAATGCATGGATTTTGATAATTCTTCTGCTATTAAGTTCATGTATGCTCTTAAGCAAAGGCAGGATTTAGATATAGATTCTTTTTTAAACCAAAGCCATGGGATAGATTATTTTAATCTAGCTATGATAAACGGAAGGCTTGATGATTTTGATGCCTCGCTGATAGATGAGATAAGGATAAGGCTTCATGAGAAGGGCTATGAATATTTGATTATCGATATAGGCACAAGTCTTAGTAGGCAGGCGATAGAAATTGCAGAGAGCTCTGATAATGCAATATTTGTAAATTGCGATTTCCTATCTGAATATATAAAGCCAAGAGCTAAAACACATAAAATTAGCGTCGATATGACAGGGAAAAATACTGATGAAGATAAGACTTTTATGGTTCCATTTTGTAGGGATTTAACATTTAGAAGTTTTGACCATGAATATGGATTTGAGATAGAGAGCATTCTAGAGGAGATACTTAGAGCATAGATGAATATTAATACTAAGTTTGATAGAAAGCAGTATGAGGTGCTTTTAGCAAAGGCAACCAATACTTTGATGGAGCATAGAATTGAAGATGATAACAGGGCAAAGGAATGCATTGAGAAAATTGTTTTAGAGGATGCTAAAGATCTACCCATAGATAATATCATTTTTCTTATAAATCGTATATTTGGAAGGCTTAGAGGTGATATCGGAAGCTTGAGCTATCTCTCTGACCTCAATGTGAATGAGATAATGGTAAATGGTTTTGATACCATCTTTATAGAAGTGGATTCACACATCGAGAAGGTAGATGACTGCTTTGATAGTACAGAAGAATTAGAGCATGTTATAAGGAGGATAGCTGCCTCAGTTCACAGAGAAATTAATGAGTTTAAGCCTATACTTGATGCTAGGCTTGAGGATGGCTCTAGAGTAAATGCGGTTATGAAGAATATAGCAATAGGAGGGCCGAGCCTAAGCATAAGAAAGTTTGGTAACAACAAGATTTCTCTAGATGAGATGGTAAAGGGAGGCGGACTTAGCGCTGAATGTGCAGATGATATAAGGACTATGGTTAGGGGAGGTCTTAATATCTTTGTGAGCGGTGGTACTTCTTCTGGTAAGACGACATTGCTTAACGCTATAAGTGACTATATTCCAGAAAGCGAAAGAGTAATTGTAATAGAGGATTCACTAGAGCTTAAGCTAAACAACATAGCAAACATTGTCAGATTAGAGTGCAGAAACGCAAATAGTGCAGGAAAAGGCGCCATAAATATGGCCGACCTTATTAGGTCAAGCCTTAGAATGAGGCCAGATAGAATAGTGGTTGGAGAGGTAAGAGGTGGAGAGGTACTGGATATGCTTCAGGCATTAAACACAGGGCACTGTGGTTTTTCAACTGGACACGGAAATTCATCATGTGGGATGCTTAGGAGAATAGAGGCTATGTATCTGTCAGCTGTTGAGATTCCGGTTGATGCTATAAGAATGCAAATCTGTGAAGCAATAGATATTTTGATACATATGGAGAGACTTCCAAGTGGAAGAAGAAAGATTATAGAGGTAAATGAGCTGACAGGATATAGAGATGGAGAATATGTTTTAAATCCGCTGTACGAGCTGTCTGATGATATGAGTCTTGTTAGAACTGATAATTTGCTAAGCGACGATATTAAACTTAGATTAAGAGGGATAAATGATACAGGATTACAACGAGTACAAGCTAAGCAATAAGGAGAGAATTGCTTTAGCTATGGTATCGGTAGGGTTTTTATTGCTTGCAGGAGCACTTTATATAAATTCAACCCTAACTATAGTAATAAGTCCAATAGCTTATGGCTTTGCATCGCAAAGATATATGAGTTATATGATAGCAAAACGAAGGACAAGACTAAGAAATGAATTTAAAGAGTTGCTGTACAGCTTCAGTGCTTCATTTGCGATAGGGTCTAGTATGCAGTCAGCCATGAAGGATGGGTGCAAAAAGCTAAGAGAGATTTTTGATGATGACTCCATAATGCTAGGAGAGCTTGAGGATATGTGTAGCAAGTTAGAGAGCACAGCTAGTGATCCAGTCTTGCTATGGGAGGATCTTGCATCAAGATGTGCAGTAGAAGACATAAAGCTATTTTCAGAGGTATATAGAGGCTGTATGTCAAGTGGCGGAGACATGATAGTCGCTATCGAAGCAGCAGCGAAGACAATTGGTGAAAAGATAGAGATGGAAAATAGTATTAAGCTTTTGGCCAAACAAAAGATTATAGAAGGCAGAGTAATAGCAGTAATTCCAGTGATAATAATACTGTTTCTCAGGATATGCTCTCCTAGTTATATAAAGCCTATGTACGAAGGTGCAGGCGGAAAAATAATAATGATGCTAGCACTTTCCATATCAGTTACAGCTATTTTTATATCAGAAAGGATAAGTAAAATTGAAGTTTAATGCAGGCAAAATAAAGTCACAGATTTATGGATTTGAATTTACCCAGTTTTGTCTGAGGAAGAGAAAACTCTTGATTCTAGTTATAGCCATTTCCGTTGGGCTGAGCATTATGTCATTCGCATTTGGATCTCGCAAGGCTATCAGCATAAGAGGAAGTAGAGATGACCTAAGTGGAATAACTCTAAATAGCAGTAATGAAGGCGAGGAGATAAGGGTTTCAGCGATAAATGGTAGCGATAAGGCAACTAAAACAGTATACCTTAAGGCTGTTAAAGATAAGAAGGATTCAAAAAAGGATAAAGCTGTTGATAAGAGCCTTGAACTTAAACTCTCAGACATCATAAGAAAGCTAAAAAAGAATACAAAGGCAAACAAGATGATAAGCTTACCTAAACAGTTAGATGATGGAACTAGGCTTAACTGGAGCATTAGATCAAAACAGACAAACTACGCTATTATAATGGCAGCAGTACCATTGGTGATGTTATTTGCCTATAGGAGTGAAAAGGACAAGGAAAAGAAAGAGACTCAGCTAAAAAGAAATGACATAATCCGAAATTTACCAGCCTTTGGAACAAAGCTTGAGCTATTTCTAAATTGTGGAATGGTATATGAGGATGCGATGAGCAAGGTGATAGATGGATATAGCAAAGGATATCCCAATGAGTTATCTAAACTAATTAGCGATGCAAAGGAGCTTGCTCTGATTAGCGGAAGAGATGAAATGGAAATTCTCGGAGAAAAATCTAGGTCACTAAAAATCAAAGAACTAACGCGTATTACAGCAATGATTGCTGATAGTAAATATAAAGGTACTGAGCTAGGAGAGAAGCTTTCTAGAGAAGGTGAGTATCTTTGGCAGAGAAGGATGAAAACTGCAGAAGAGAATGCTAAGCTTGCGGAGCTAAAACTCTCACTGCCTCTAGCCTTACAGTTACTATCACTTATAATCATTACAGCTGCACCTGCTGTAATACAATTCTAAATTAGGGGGACAAAATGTTAAGAAACAAAAAGGGAATGGAGATGGTACAGGTAGCAATATTGATTGCGCTAGCAATTTCACTAGGCATTATTTTCAGATCGCAAATTACAGAGTTTATAAATACAACTTTTGCAGATCTAAACGCTTAGGGAGATACTTATGATGCTAAGGAATAAAAGAGGAGGTGAGTATGTAGAAGCCTCAATCGTGCTTCCACTATTGGTACTTATGATTGTAAGTATGATTTATGCAATGATGTTTTTTTACGGTCATGCCGATAGGCAAATGAAGCTACATAAGGTATCGCTTGATAAGGCAAAGACGAGCTCTTCACTGTTTAAAAAAGAAAAATATAAAGTAGAAGACTCATCCTTAATAAGTGGAGCTGCAAGAATTTTGCTGAGAAAGGATATCTATGCGGATATATATTTGATAAATGAAGCAGATTTGGTAAGGGTAGGAAAATTTGTAAAGGGGTTAAAAGAGTAAGATGGTAAGAAATAAGCGGGGTATGGTTAGCGTATTCGTAATGATTTTCTCGGTTTCAATAATATCATTAGCCATGCTTTTTATTGGAGGGACAAGGGCAAAGGCTATAAGCTCAAGCGTAGAAAGCTTGGGGCACCTATGGGCTAAATCAATCCTGGGTGAATATACAGACAAACTTTATGAGCGATACGGAATTTTCGCATATAAAGCTAAGTCACCTGCCGAAGTCGACGATAAGCTTAACCAGCTTAGCGAAATTACCTTCAAGGGGAAGAGATATATAGACTGTGAAGGGTGCAATAGCAGTCTATATAAATACTCCCTGGCAGAGCTTGATAATTTTCAGAAACAAGTTAATAAGGCAGCGGTGGTAGAAAAACAAAAAAACTTTAAGGACGTTGCACTAGATGTTTATACGCCGTCAGACAGAATGATTTCAAACAATGCGATAGTAGCAGGACTTCCATCAAAAGGAAGACTGAGCAGCTTCTCGTTAAGTAACTTTATAAATAAGATTAAAGAGATAGATGATATCAAGGATGTGCTAAAGGGTGGCAAGAATGAGCTTTTGCAAATGAAATATATGAAAAATCACTTCCAAAGTGCAGTTTCACAAAGTGAAGATGATGATAGTTTCTTTAAATACGAGCTAGAGTATATACTCGCAGGTAAAACTTCAGACGAGGGAAACCTAAAAAGCACTAAGAACAGGATAATTGCAATAAGAGAAGCGATGAACATAGCTTATATAAATCAAAATCCACAGATGAGGGATCTAGCTCTAACAATTGCTGAGCTTATCTCATCGCCAGCTGCAGCTCCAGCAACTCAGCAGGCACTAATTGCAGCGTGGGCATATGCGGAAAGCGTAAATGACTATAGACTGCTTGTTCATGGCAAGAAAGTGCCTTTGATGAAGGATGATGATTCATGGGCAGTTAATTTAAAATCGATAATAACAAATCCAAATCCTGAGTATATAGATACAAATAATGAAAAAGGCAACACATATAACGAGTATCTTCAGGCGATGATATTTTTAACAAATAAGGATAATAGGCTTCTAAGGATGATGGATTTGATAGAGATAAATATGAAATACTGTTATTACGGGAATTTCAGTATTTCAAGTCATTACACGGGTATTGATTACAGCATGGATGTGAATGGGAGGACGCATAATTTCAGTGCAGAATATTAGACAAGCTTTACCAAAGCAAAACAAATCTATGGTAAGTAATAAAAGGGGTGCATATATACTAGAAGCATGCATAGTGCTTCCGCCTTTTATAATCGCGATAATAATGCTGCTATCTTTGATACCCGTGATGGCAGAATGGGAAAATGCTGTATATTCGACCTGTGATGAGCTAAGATCAAGTGATATAAGGGCCCACTTTTATAACGATAAGCTACTTGGTCAAGTTAGGCTTAATAATAGGTTAAATAAAGAAAGCCACTTCATAGATCCTATTCAAGTAACTCAATATAAATATAGGCATAGCGATGGTAAATTTAAAGACCTAATAACAGTTCGCATAGATGCTAGTTTTTCTAAGCGAGTTCCACTTGCAATTAGAAGCCTTGATATGGATATGAAAATAAGGTCAAGGGCATTTACGGGAGCTAGTTTAGATGAAGATAGCGACAAGGATTGCTTTAACAAAAAAGAGGAATCCGAAGAAGTATATATATTTCCAGAATCAGGTAGGAAGTACCACAATAAATCTTGTCAATGTCTTAATCCGGCCTGTGAAAAGGTGTATATTACGCCAGCAATAAAATCGCGTTTTAAGCAGTGTGATATATGTAAGAAGAAGGGATACAAGGGGAATCAAGCCGTATTTTGTTTTTTCAATAGCGGTGAGGTCTATCACCGCGGTGATTGTCCAAGTGTAGATAAATACTATGAGAAGATACAAAAGCGAGAAGCGATTAGCAGGGGTTACTCAGCCTGCTCAATATGTGGAGGATAATGTGAAAAATAATATTTTGATAAAGCCGATAACAGAGATAGATTATTATAGGGCTTTGATTTTATCATCAGGTATACATAGACTTTTTCTACCAATGAAATTTCAGTTTATCAGAGATGATGGTAAAGTTAAGGTGAATGAGTATTTTGTAAATATTGAAGGATATGTAAACCTAAAAGAATATCTAAGGAATTCTTCGCTAGAGGCATGGGATATAGCAGATATGATGGTACAGCTAATTGAGGGGATAAATGAATCAATGTATAAATATGTATTTCCATATGAATATAGACTCAGCCTAGATTATATCTACTACAGTAAAAGTCAAAAGAAGTTTAAACTAATGTTCATACCAAGCACTGAGAATTTAGATGATATGAATAGCCTAAATAAGATGGTCCTAGAGAAACTAAATGCTTTGCTAGACGAATTTGGGCCGTTCATAGGCATAGTGACTGATACCGAAATAAAATCTCTAAAAAGCTTAATTTGTAAGTCTGGGAATGCAGAGGATTTTACGGCTAAGATAAACGCACATAAAAGGAACATATGGAGGAGCAAACAGGGTAAAATAAGTCGTACTATTGCTTTATAGAATGATTTCGTGTACGATTAAGCTATGATTCCAATTTCAACAAAGATGAGACCGCAGAATTTAGATGAATTCATGGGTCAGCAGCACTTTTTGTACAAAGGATCGTTGCTATACAATTCAATAAAGAACAAAACCTTCGGTTCAGCAATATTTCACGGACCTTCAGGTACGGGTAAGACTACTCTTGCTAGAATAATTGCTGCAGAGCTCGATAGTGATTTTCATGAGATAAATGCAAGTACGACTGGAATCAAGGAGCTAAAGGAGATACTAGATAGAGCACGCCTTAGATTTTATGGTTTAGAGGCAAAATCAAGCTATATCTATATTGATGAGTTTCATCGCTGGAATAAGCTTCAGCAGGACTCGCTCCTAAAGGCATTAGAAGAAGGCGTAATTAAGTTCATTGCAAG
Organism: uncultured Clostridia bacterium; assembly: GCA_938049335.1. GTDB lineage: Bacteria > Bacillota > Clostridia > Peptostreptococcales > Anaerovoracaceae > Eubacterium_B. Next base: position 24,188 of record CALIYX010000020.1, read on the forward strand.
TACAACCGAAAATCCATATTTTGCGATAAACAACGCGATATTGAGCAGGGTTAGAAATATTTACGAGTTCAGGCGTCTTGATAAAGAGGTGATCAAAACGCTTCTTTTGCGTGCTGCAAATGACAAGGAGCGAGGATTAGGAAATCTTGATGTTAAATACGATGACAAGACCATAGATGTTTTGGCAGAACTATCAAATGGAGATGCAAGAGTCGCTCTTGATACACTTGGCTTCGTCTTTGAAAATCATCAAGATGGTAAGCCTGTAACTGCAGAGGATATATCTGAAGCAATGCAGAGAAAAATAGGTTTTTACGACCGTGGAGACGATAAGTATGATCTGCTTTCAGCACTTCAAAAATCGATAAGGGGAAGTGACCCTGATGCGGCAATATATTACTTTGCTAGACTTGTAGATGGGGGTGCAGATGTACAGATGATTGGTAGAAGGCTCCTTGTCATAGCTAGTGAAGATATAGGGATGGCATATCCTTCAGCTATAAGTATAACTCATGCATGTGTAAGTGCTGCGCTTATGGTAGGATTCCCTGAAGCTGCGATAAATTTAGCTGAAGCTGTAATAATGCTAGCTTCATCTCCTAAATCAAACAGCTCTATAAAGGCATATTATAAGGCTATGAGCGATATTAAGCACAAGGATACAGATATGGTTCCTGACCATCTTAGAGACTCACATTACAAGGGTGCAAGAGACAAGGGACTAGGCAAGGATTATAAGTATCCACATGACTTTGGAGGATATGTAAAGCAGCAGTACTTACCTGATAATCTTCATGCAGAAGGGGTAAGATATTATGAGCCATCTGAAAATGGTTCAGAAGCAAATTTCAAAAGGTTTTTAGAAGAGTTAAGAAAAAAATATGGAGATAATTAGAGCAGATAATTCCGGATTTTGTTTCGGAGTAAAGAAGGCCCTGGAGACCACTCAGGAGCAGATAAAAGAGAGCAAGGCTAATGCAAGTCAAGGCAGTCTATACACATGTGGTCCTTTGATACATAACAAAATAGTTACAAGCCAGCTAGAAGATGATGGCGTTCGCATTATAAAGACACCAGATGAGGCAAAAGAGGGCGATACAATAATCGTAAGATCTCATGGGGAGCCAAAGGCATTCTATGACAGAATGGACGAGCTTAATCTAAATTATGTAGATACTACTTGTCCTTTTGTTTCAAAGATACACACTATAGTAAACGGTGCTTGTAAAGAGGGAAAGAAGATAATAATTATAGGGGACGCAAATCATCAGGAGGTTATTGCAACCAATGGATGGTGTGATAACTCTGCGTATATTATCAACAGCCCAGAAGAGGTTAAAGCAGTCGAAAGCGGAGAGTATCTTGTTGTCTGTCAGACAACTATAAGAAAAGAGCTTTTTGAATCGATAATTGAAGCACTTGAAGCTAAAAACTGCGAGCTAGAGATAAAAAACACCATATGCAATGCTACAAGTCTTAGACAAGATGCATGCCAGAGACTAGCTAAGGAAGTCGATGCGATGGTTATTATTGGTGACAAGCAGAGCTCGAATACGAAGAAATTATATGAAATTGCAAAAAAACATTGCAATAATTCATTTTTTGCCGAAAATATTAGTGATTTACCATTGAAAGAAATACAAAAATATAATAGAATAGGAGTTGCGGCAGGTGCTTCAACACCTGAAAGCGTAATTAAGGAGGTTATTGCCAACATGAGCGAAACAGAAAAAACCACAATGGCGGATTTCATGGATGAAATTGATGCATCTTTGAGACTCCCACATAACGGCGAAATTGTAGACGGAAAGGTACATCAGGTTACTGATAGAGAAGTAATCGTAAACCTAGGCTGCAAGAAAGACGGAATTCTTCCCGTAGAAGAAGTCACACTTGAGGAAGGAGAAAAACTGACTGATCTATTTCAGCCGGGCGACGAGATCCAGGCAAAGGTCGTAAAGACTGATGACGGAGACGGAAGCATCCTACTGTCCAAGAAGAAATTAGAAATAAGCAAGCATTGGGCAGAGATCAACGAAGCTCATGAGAATAAGACGGTAATAACAGTTAAGGTGCTAAGAGCCGTAAACGGCGGCGTAATCGCAGCATACAAGGAAGTTACAGGATTTATTCCTATGTCTCAGCTCTCAGATAGATATGTTGAGAGTGCAGATGAATTCATCGGACAGACACTTGATGTTCTTGTAACAAGAGTTGATGCTAAGAGAAACAGAGCACTATTCTCACACAAGGCTATTCTTCTTGCTGAGAAGCAGAAGCTAATCTCAGGTATCTGGGATAGCATCAGCGTAGGTGACATCGTTGAGGGTACAGTAATGAGATTCACTGACTACGGTGCATTTGTAGACATCGGCGGAATCGACGGACTACTCCACATCTCAGAGATTTCATGGGGTAAGCTAAAGCACCCACAGGAAGTACTCGAGACAGGACAGACTGTTCAGGTTAAGGTGCTTTCAATGAACCAGGAGAAGGGTAAGATTTCACTTGGACTAAAGCAGATCACACCAGAGCCATGGAGCATTATCAACGATAAGTACCAGGTAGGTGAGATTGTAAGCGGTAAGGTAGTTCAGATCAAGGAATATGGCGCATTCGTTGAGCTAGAGCCTGGTCTAGACGGACTTGTTCATATTTCAGAAGTTGCTCACAAGAGAGTTTCTGACATTGCTGAAGAACTTCAGCTTGGACAGCTTGTTGATACAAAGATTCTTGATATCGATGTAGATAGAAAGCGTATCAGCCTAAGCATTAAGGCAGCTGCTCCAGCTCCAGAAGTAGTAGAAGAGGAAGTCGAAGCTACTGAAGAAGCTTAATCGCAGATGAATTTATAATCGCAGGAAGCTATGCTTTCTGCGGTTTTTTATATATTTGATGAGGTGAGATATGAAGATAGAGAGAATTGTACAGGGATGCCTTGAGAGCAATTGCTACATTATTTACCATAATGAGGGCGGTGAATGCTATATCATAGATCCAGGATACAATGCAGCAAAAATCATAAAGCATATAGAAAGTAAGAATTTAAAGCCAAAGGGAATACTTTTGACACACATGCACCATGACCATGTTGGTGCAGTACCTGGGATCAAAGCTAAATTTGATGTACCTACTTATATGCATGCACAGGATGCACAGGAATATAAAGGTCACATCGATAGATTATTGTATGGTGGAGAAGAGCTGGATTTGGAAGGTGAGACTATCAAAATTCTTCATACTCCAGGACATAGCCACGGCTCGATTTGTATAATGTGTGAGGAGAGTAAGGCGTGCTTTACTGGTGATACTATTTTCGATATCGACCTTGGACGTACAGATTTAAACTGCGGAAGCCAGAAAGAAATGGAAGACAGCATAAGAAATGTAATCAGCAAGTGGGATAATTCCATCACAATTTACCCAGGTCACGATGTCAGCGCAACCATGAAGCAGGTCAGAAAATATAACACGGAATACCTAGCAATAATGCAAGGAGAAGGCGATGGAAATTAAGATGATAGGTCTTGATCTTGATGGCACTTCACTTAACGATAACGGTGAGTTTTCAGAGAGAACAAGGCAGGCTTTCAAAAAGGCACACGAAAAGGGTATACACGTCGTAATCGCTACGGGTAGAGCCGAATTTTCCTTGCCAAAAAATATCTCTGAGATTGAGGGACTAGAGTATGTTATTACATCAAATGGTGCTAGAGTCCTAAGGCTCAGTGACGGCTGCGTTGTGTATAAAAATTTTATAAGTCCTCAAAAAGTACGAGAGATTATAGAGGTCCTGAAATCACAAAATGCTAGAGCGGAGATGTTTGCAAATGGTAAAGCCTATATAAGCAGAAGCGAATATGATGGCATTGTTAGCGGAGATATTTTGACAAGAAGTAAGGGCTATGTGATGGCAACAAGAAATCCTATAGATGACATATATGCTCACATGATTGACTGGGAAGATCACATCGAAAATATCAGCGTAAACTATCCAAATAACGAAGCAAAGCATGAGTGCGAAAAGAAACTTTCTGAACTAGAGGGAATCACTGTAACCTCATCATTTCCATTAAATAACGAAATAGGCGGAGCAAGTACTAGCAAGGCAGATGCGTTGGAATACCTGCTTCAGAGCTTTGGACTGCACAAGGATAATCTGATGGTATGTGGTGATAGCAGAAATGATATCGCAATGATAGAGCATGCAGGACTAGGAATAGCTATGGAAAATGCAGATGACTGTGTAAAGGATGTTGCAGATATTACGACTCTATCAAATGAGGAAGATGGCGTAGCCTATGCAATAGAGAAATACGCATTAAAATCTATATAAATAACAATTCACGTACATAAAAAAAGCTTCTTTGCTCAAATAAAGCGAGGAAGTTTTTTATTTGCAAGGACTTAGAACAATTTAATATCAAATATTAAAAATATATATAAGAATTTTCGGATTATATCTAGCATATAGATTTCATAGTGGTATAATATACATAGTTACTTATAAATTCAAACAGCCTTACTGTTGATATACCTCTCAAAAGATATGATGAATTCGGATATAAATAATTAATACATAGCAGTTTTAAGGAGGCCTATATGAATAAATATCTTGATAAAGCTATCCCTGTAATTGCAGATCCAGGGAATTGTGAAAGAAGGGCCTTTATCGACTCTCCGCTAGTTGATATAGAGCCAAACGATAAGCTTTTGATAGACATGCAGTATCCAATTCTAGGATTTGAAAATGCCGAAAAGCGTTGTATGGCAAGAAAGGAAGTTGTAGAAATGTTGTATAGAGCAGCAGAGAATCTTCCTAAAGGGTATAAATTTGTAATTTGGGATGCATGGAGACCATTTGCCCTACAAAAAGAACTTTTCGTTTCTTATAGCAGTAAAATAATCAAAGAGTTTCATTTAGAAGATTTGACCACTAAAGAACAGGAACGCGAAATAGCAAAATTCATAGCTGATCCAATTCCAGATGAAGAGCTCCCGCCAGCTCACACGACAGGTGGAGCGATTGATTTGACAATTATGGGACCTAATGGCAAGTATCTAGATTTTGGAACTGAATTTGATGCATTTACTGAAAAAACAAGAGCAGCCTACTACGAGACCATAGATATTGAGGGTGATTCTAAAGCAAAGGAAATACGTGATAATCGAAGGCTTTTATACAATTTGATGATGGAAGTTGGCTTTGGAAATTTACCATCTGAATGGTGGCACTACGAATACGGAGATAAAAATTGGGCTGATATCCAAGGAAAGTCTGCACTATACAAAGGAATTTTTGAATATTAACTACATTGTTAAATCAAAAAAGAAGATGTATAATTATTTTAACTATTCATTCTAGCATCAGAAAGGAGACCTATTATGTTAAGTTCATTCTTCAAGAGTGCTCTAGGTAGAGATACTCTTGTGGCAGCAGATGATACGTGGACACTATTATTCATCCTTGTCGCATCAGTTGCTACAGCAATTTTTTTAGAGCAGAAGTACGCTTGGGCTTCTAAAATTTCAGGAGCAATCATTGCACTTATTATGGCACTTGTGCTATCAAATCTAGGAATTATTCCTATTAATAGTACTCTGTATGATGATATCATATGGGGCTATGCTGTTCCGATAGGAATTCCACTACTACTTCTTCAGTGCAACATGAAGAAGATTTGGAAAGAAACTGGAAGAATGATGGTAGTATTCCTAATAGGAGCGGTAGGAACATGTGTTGGTGCACTACTTGCTTACACACTTCTACATAATCACATTCCTGAGGCATCCGGAGTTGCGGCGATGATGACAGGCTCATACATAGGCGGAGGTGTTAATTTTGCAGCGCTTGCTACACAGTTTAATGTTACAGGACAGACAATAGGAGCAGTAACCGTTGCAGACAATCTACTAATGGCAATGTACTTCTTTGCATTAATCGTGTTTGCGGGGCTGAATTTCTTCCGTAAGCACTTTGCTCATCCGCATATCGATGAAGTTGAACAAAATGGACTCGATGACTCAAAGACACAGGCAGCAGCTTACTGGAGCCGCAAGGATATCTCGCTCAAAGACATCGCATTCAATATTGCATATGCAGTTACAATTGTATTCTTATCAAATCTAATTTCACACGCTATCGCAGGTGCAATTCCAACAGATAATGCAGTTCTAAAGATGTGTAATATCTTCTTTGGATCACAGTATGTATGGATTACAACGCTCTCAATGATAGTTGCTACATATGGTGAAAAGAAGGTTGAAAAGATGAACGGTGCACAGGAAATCGGTACATATTTTATCTACATGTTCCTCTTTGTAATCGGTGTTCCAGCATCAATCGTAGAGATTATTACAAATACACCAGCGCTACTACTATTTACAGCTATAATGGTAATTGTAAATATGATATTCTGCTTTGTTGGCGGTAAGCTTCTCAAGTTCAATTTAGAAGACTGTATCCTCGCATCAAATGCAAATATTGGAGGACCAACTACAGCAGCTGGAATGGCAATTTCACAGGGCTGGAGCAAGCTTGTAGGACCTGTAATGCTAGTAGGTACATTCGGTTATGTAATCGGCACATACCTAGGCGTTATTATTGGAGGAATTCTCGGAGCGTCCTAAAATTTATACATCAAAGTTATCAAAACCCGGGTTCGAAAGAACTCGGGTTTTTTGATGTACCAAATCAAATAAAACATATGGGAAAATTTGACATTTATATTGCGTGGTGATAAATTGGAAATATATTACATTTTTGATGGAGGAGCATTGTATAAGCAAAAGTTTGGGAAACTAGGTGAGGATCTTGCCTGCACCTATTTGGAAAATAAGCAGTTTGAAGTTTTAGTACGAAATTATAGGAAAAAATACGGTGAGATAGATGTTGTTGCACTTCGCAAGGGAACGCTTCATTTTATAGAGGTGAAAACTCGATCAACTAGTAGATTTGGCAAGCCCGCAGAAGCTGTTGACCGCGATAAGGTGTCCAAGATATTAAGGCTTGCACAGGTATTTATCAAAGAGAATAAGTACGAGTATTACAAATACTCTTTCGATGTAATTGAAGTAAAGCTAAATCACTTAGAGGGGGTGCTGTGATGATGAAAGCCTATGGGATGATAGTGCACGGACTTAAAGCTATAAAAATAGAGGTAGAGTGCAATATTTCTAGAGGCATTCCTCACTGCAATATAATAGGTTATGGCAATACCATAGTTAAGGAAGCAATTCTAAGAGTCAGATCTGCCATAGAAAGTTCAGGTCTGGAATACCCTATGTCAAGGATAACCATAAATCTTGCCCCGGCGGATATACCTAAGAGGGGCAGTCAGCTAGAGCTGGCTATGGCAATTTCGCTACTTGCAGCAAGTGGTCAGGTATTTGATGGTGAATTAGAGAGCACATGCTTTGTTGGGGAGTTATCTTTGGATGGTAAGATTAATCCATGCAAAGGGATTTTAGCAATTCTACTTGAGGCGAAGGATAAGAAATTCAAGAACGTGATAATTCCAAATGCAAATTTGCATGAAGCAGAGCTCGTTGATGGAATAAATATCTACACATTTGGAAAACTAGCCGATGTAGTGAATTTCATGAACAAAAAGCAAAGACCTGAAAAAATCAAATGCAAAAATAGGTTTTTAAGTTGCAATAATTTTAGTAAGGACTTTAGCGACATTAAAGGGCAGGAAGTAGCCAAAAGGGCAATTTTAATTGCAGTAGCTGGAGGGCATCCTATTTTGATGGTTGGCAGTCCAGGTGTAGGAAAGAGTATGCTTGCTGAGCGAGTACCTGGTATAATGCCACCTTTAGAACAGGACGAAATTATAGAGTCAGGTGTAATTCGCTCTGTTTCCAGAGAAACGCTAAATGAGGAATTTACAAGCACCCCACCTTTTAGAAGACCATCGATAAATATAAGTATTCCAAGTCTTTTAGGTTCTGGATACCCACCAAGACCTGGAGAGATAACCATGGCACATAAAGGAGTTCTTTTCCTTGAAGAGATAAATGAAATGAACAGGCTTGCTGTTGATGCTCTTAGAGTTCCGCTAGATAGAAAATGTGTCTGCTTAAACAAACGAGGAGAGGTTTTCAATTATCCGGCTGATTTTCTTTTGGTATCTTGTGCTAATCCATGTAAATGTGGTTATCTTCATAGTCCCAAAAAAGAGTGCACCTGTACAGCTAGCGAAATCGCTGCATACAAGGCAAGAATTTCAGGCCCCATAAGCGATAGAATAGATATACATATTTTTGTGACAGAGCCTGATTTTGATGAATTTACATCTAGTGAAGGCCTAAGTAGTGCAGATATGAGAAGTATAGTATTAAAGGTTAGAAAACTTCAATCAAAGCGTTATGCAAGGGAGGAATTCAGGTTAAACTCTAGTATTCATGATAACAAAATTGCTAAATACTGTAGCTTTGATAAAGAGGGCGAGGAATTTATTGAGAATGCATATAAAACGCTAAATCTAAGCCCAAGAAGTATGGTGAAAATCAGAAAAATTTCTAGAACTATAGCAGACTTAGATGAAAGTAAGGAAATTAGACTTAAACATATATCCGAAGCGATACAATTCAGACAGAGGTGGTAGATGACTAACATAATAGAAGAGAAAAGCGAAATTTATCCGAACAAGATAAGGGAATGTCTTCCAGATTGCAGGCCGATTTATTATAGAGGAAATTTATCGCTTTTAGATAAACCTTCAATTGCTATTGTTGGAAGCAGAAAGGCTTCAGCATATGGAAAGAGCTGTGCAAGAGCTTTAGCAAAATGTGCGGTAGAGCATGGTGCCGTAGTAGTTAGTGGCCTTGCTTTAGGTATAGATTCTGAAGCTCATAGCGCATGTCTAGAAAATGGTGGAGAGACAATCGCTGTACTTGCTAATGGAGTTGATGTCTTTTATCCAAAAAGGAATCAAGCAATGCAAAAAAGAATAGAAGCAACAGGGCTTCTTCTTAGTGAATATGAGGATGGAACAAGAGCACAAAGATACACATTTCCCGTAAGAAATAGAATAATAAGCGCCATATCTGATGCAATCGTTATTGTTGAAGCAGGAGCGCGCAGTGGTTCTCTTATCACAGCTGAGTGTGCGCAGGAGCAAGGTAAGGAGGTTTACGCAATACCGGGTAATATAACAAGCCCGGGAAGCCTTGGTACAAATAAGCTTATCAGAGATGGTGCAGTTCCACTTATAAATTTTGATGAGTTATTCCAAGACCTTGGACTAATCAAAATAAACCAGAAATTAGATCAAATTTTTCTAAGTAAAACAGAATCAAGGGTACTTGAGGTGGTCAAAAGCAGTTCAGAACTCTCAGTTGAACAAATTCGTCACATAATGGACATAGATTTAGCAGAAATCAATGCTATAATTACAATTCTTGAAATGAAAGGACTTATTTTTTGCGAAATGGGAAAAGTAAGCATTGCAAATTTATGTAAATAACTATACAATAGGAATTTGTAAACATAGTTTATTGCGATAATTGTAATATATTTAGAAAAGATAGGGATAGTTTTAGGAGAGTTAAATGGCAGCTGTCAAATCAGGAAAGAGCAAAGCGAAATCATCGAGTTCAAAGAGCAATAAGACTCTAGTAATCGTGGAATCTCCGTCCAAGGCGAAGACAATAGGAAAATATTTAGGCAGCAGGTATAACGTAATCGCTTCCGTTGGACATGTAAGAGATCTGCCAAAGAGCAAGCTAGGAATAGACATAGATGATAACTTTGAGCCTCAATATATTTCCATAAGAGGAAAGGGCGATCTCATCAAGAGTCTTAAGAAAGAGGCTTCTAAGGCGAGCAAGGTTTATCTTGCAACTGACCCTGATAGAGAGGGAGAAGCTATATCTTGGCATTTAGCATTTCTTTTGGATTTAGATCCAGAAGAAGCTTGCAGGATAGAATTTAATGAGATTACAAAAGACACTATAAAGGAAGCAATTAAACACCCACGTAAGATAAACATGGGCCTTGTTGATGCGCAGCAGGCAAGACGTGTTCTAGATAGACTTGTAGGATATCAGATTAGTCCGCTTCTTTGGAGGAAAGTAAGAAAGGGGCTTTCCGCCGGAAGAGTTCAGTCTGCAGCCCTCAAAATAATCTGTGATAGAGAGCGCGAGATAGAGAAATTTGAGCCAAAAGAATTCTGGAACATTACAGCTGAGTTCAAGAAGGGCAAGAAGTTTCAAGCAAAACTTGCAGAGGCAAACGGCAAGAAAATCATTGTCGAAAACAAAGCACAAAACGACAATATAATAAAGGAACTTAATTCAGGTGAGTTTATTGTATCGGATGTAAAGGAAAAGATAAGAATGCAAAAGCCTTATCCTCCTTTTACGACAAGTAGCTTACAACAGGATGCAGGAAACAAACTGAATTTCAACGCAAAGAAAACTATGATGATAGCACAGCAGCTATATGAGGGTGTAGATGTAAAAGGTAGAGGCACTACCGGTCTTATCACTTACCTTAGAACAGACTCTGTGCGTGTTTCTGATGCAGCAAAACAGGTAGCAAAGGAGCTAATAGTATCAAAGTTTGGAGCTGAATACAGCGCAAACAATGTTTTCTCAAATAAGAAGAAAGACATACAGGATGCACATGAAGCTATTAGACCAGCAATCATAGAGCTAGAGCCTGAACTCATCAAAGATTCACTTACAGCAGACCAGTTTAAGCTATACAACCTAATCTGGAATAGATTCATGGCAAGCCAGATGTCACAGTCAAAGTCAAACAGCATGCAGGTAAGTATTGCAAATGGAATCTACGGATTCAAGGCTAATGGCTCTGAATTACTCTTTGATGGTTTCAGAAGACTATATAATACTGCAGACGATGAGGGAGCAAGGCTTCTTCCAAGTCTAGAAAAGGACGAAAAGCTTAAGGCAGAGAGTCTAAAGGGAGAACAGTCGTTTACTCAGCCACCTGCAAGATATACTGAAGCTAGCCTTGTAAAAGAACTAGAAGATAAGGATATTGGACGTCCAAGTACATATGCACCTATAGTAAGCACTTTGACGGAGCGTAAGTATGTAGGAAGAGAAAAGAAGGCCCTTAAACCAACTGAACTAGGATTCCTCGTAAACGATTTGATGGAGGAATATTTCAAGGACATCGTCGATGCAGGCTTCACTGCTAACATGGAAAATCGCCTAGATGATGTTGAAGTTGGCAGTCAGAAGTGGAAGGACCTTATTTCTGAATTCTATGGTCCATTCAAAAAAGAACTTGATGTTGCAGATAGAGCAATTGAAAAGATAGTAGTAGAAGATGTTCCAACGGGCGAATTATGCGAGCTTTGCGGAAAGCCTATGGTTATAAAGGCGGGAAGATTCGGAGACTTTATCGCTTGTAGCGGATATCCAGAATGTAAGAACACCAAGCCAATTGTTAAGACAATTGGTGTAAAGTGTCCAAATTGTGGTAAAGATATAGTAGCGCGCAAAAGTAAGAGAGGAAGAATCTTCTACGGATGCAGCGGATACCCTGAGTGCAAAACTGTATTTTGGAACAAACCAACAGACAAAAGATGTCCTGAATGCAATAGCATATTATTAGAAAAAAAGACAAAGAATAAAAATTTTGTTTGTTCAAACGAAAAGTGTGGGTATACAGAATAGTAACATTAGGAGGTTATTGACATGGTCGAATTCCACGCAACAACAATTTGCGCAGTAAGAAGAGGTCCAGATGACATAGCCATCGGTGGAGATGGACAGGTTACTATGGGTCAGACAGCGATAATGAAGAACGGTGCTAAGAAGGTAAAGAAAATATATAACAACCAGGTTTTAACAGGATTTGCAGGTTCTGTTGCTGATGCTTTTTCACTAACTGAGAAGTTTGAAAAGAAGCTAGAGGAGCACAGTGGAAACCTAAAAAGAGCAGCTGTAGACCTCGCTCAGATGTGGCGTTCTGACAGAGGTATGCGTAATCTTGAGGCTCTCATGATTGTCGTTGACAAGGATGACATGTTGGTAATTTCCGGCACAGGTGAAGTTATCGCACCTGATCAGGATTTTGTAGCTATCGGATCTGGTGGCAACTTTGCGTATTCAGCAGCAAATGCTTTGTTCAATCATACAGATATGAGCGCAGCAGAGGTTGTTGAGGAATCGCTGAAGATTGCTTCTTCGATTTGTGTATACACTAATGATAATATTAGTGTCGAGAGACTTTAGGAGGTTATTATGGCAAACAAATTTCAACAATTGACTCCGAAAGAAATCGTTGCAGAACTCGATAAGTACATAATCGGTCAGGATAAAGCAAAGCGCTCTGTAGCGATTGCACTTAGAAATAGATATAGAAGAAACCTTCTTTCCGAAGAAATGAGAGAAGAAATTACACCTAAGAATATTTTGATGATAGGACCTACAGGTTGCGGTAAGACAGAGATAGCAAGAAGACTAGCAAAGCTCATGGATGCTCCTTTTGTAAAAGTAGAGGCAACAAAGTTTACTGAAGTAGGATATGTAGGAAGAGATGTCGATTCTATGGTAAGAGATCTCGTAGAGAGCTCCATACGAATTACAAAGCAGTCTAGACTTAAGGAAAAGTATGACATTGCAGATAAAATTGCTGAGGACAAGATAGTTGAGGCTATGGTTCCTGGCAAGAAAAAGAAGGAAGCACCAAAGCAACCTCAGAATCCTTTTGAGATGCTAATGAATACAGCATACGGACAGAAGAAGGAGGAGGAACCTGAGCAGGAGGCTACTACAGATGTAGCCATGGCAAGAGAGCAGGTGAGGCAGCAGCTAAGACAGGGACTTCTTGAAGATCAGTATGTCGACATAGAAGTAATTGACGCTCCAAAGGGAAACCAGCTTGACATGAGCAATGAAGGAATGAGCATTGCAATCGGAAATATCTTTGGGGATATGATGCCTAATAAGACGAGAACAAAGCACGTGCGCGTCAGCGAAGCACGTAAGATTCTAAGAGAGCAGGAAGCTCAGAATTTGCTTGATATGGAGCAGGTTACAGATGATGCTATAGAAAATGCTGAGCAAAACGGAATAATCTTTATCGACGAAATCGATAAGATCGCGTCTGGAGCTGAGTTTACAAGTGGAGCATCTGTTTCAAGAGAAGGTGTTCAGAGAGATATACTTCCAATCGTGGAAGGCAGCGTAGTGAATACGAAGTACGGACCAGTTAAGACGGATCACATTTTGTTCATAGGAGCAGGTGCATTCCATGTATCAAAGCCAACTGACCTAATTCCAGAACTACAGGGACGTTTCCCAATCAGAGTAGAGTTAGAGAACTTGACCACAGAAATCTTCAGAAAAATTCTAACTGTACCAGAAAATGCTATCATTAAACAAAATCAAGAATTAATGGCAACTGAGAAAATAAAATTGGAATTTTCAGAAGATGCTATTGACGAAATCGCCGAAATGTCGTATCTTATGAATGAGCAGGCAGAAAATATTGGTGCCAGACGACTATATACAGTAATGGAGAAACTTTTAGAGGACATTTCATTCGATATTCCAGAAACTAACGGTGAGCCAATTGTGATAGATAAGAATTATGTCATAAGTAAGTTTAATGATACAGTTCATAAAGATGATATTGATAAATATATATTATAAATATTATAATGTAATAGAATTTTGAATGAAAAGGAAAAGGTGGATTCAAAAATGAAGGGTAATTTATTATCAAAAGTCAGAAGACTTAACAATGTACTATCAGAGAGTACATCAGGATTTGTATCTTTTGATGAACTATGCAATATATTGTACGACATGCTAAATGCAAATGTATATATCCTGAACAAGAGAGGTAAAGTGCTAGCAGCAAAGTTTGATGATGGCGAAGAAGCACCGCTAGTAAAGGTAGAGGGAGGACACTTCGAGCTACCTAAGGAGTTCAACGACAAGTTCCTTGAGCGCAAAGAGGCTTGTGAGAACCTAACAAACGATGCAATCAAGAACATTTATGGGGACGGATACTCACTATCATCTAAGTATCACACAATCGTACCTGTAATCTTTGGCGGCAAGAGAGTTGCTACACTTCTCTATGTAAGAGCAAGTGAGGCATTTACAGACGAGGATCTAGCTATCTGTGAATATGGTGCAACAGTAGTTGGCATTGAGGTAACAAGAGGAATCGCACTTGAGGAAGAGGAAGACAACAGACTAAAGGCTGCAGTAAGCGTAGCGCTTGAGACATTGTCATACTCTGAGCTTGAGGCTGTTATTAAGATTTTCGAGGAACTCAACGGAAACGAAGGTCTTCTAGTTGCAAGCAAGATTGCCGACATGTCAGGAATTACACGTTCTGTAATTGTAAACGCTCTTCGTAAGCTAGAGAGTGCTGGCGTTATTGAGTCAAGATCTCTCGGAATGAAGGGAACAAGAATCAAGATCACAAATGAGTTCTTGAGAGAAGAAATCGAGAAGGTAGAAATTTAATTTACTAGATACTTCAAGGGCCGCAGGTTTTAATCTGCGGTCTTTCTACTATAAGGATTTTATTGTAAATGGAAGCAGAGTATAAAACCATAAAAGACGCAGCACAGGCTGAACTAAATATAGAAAAATCAAGGTTCATTTCGCACATTTCTCATGCAAATAATAGAGAAGAGGCAGAAGCCTTTATACAAATGATAAAAGCAAAGTATAAGGATGCAACGCACAATGTATCTTCTTTTGTTATAGGTCCGAGAATGGAACTGAAATGGGCAACTGACGACGGAGAACCTCAAGGGACAGCCGGAATGCCGATTCTAAAGGTTTTGGAGGAGCAAGGCATTACTAATACAGTTGTTGTTGTTACCCGCTATTTTGGTGGAAAAAAGCTTGGCACTGGTGGACTTGTAAGAGCGTACACTGATAGTACGCTTGAGGCAATCAAAGTTTCAGGACTCTGTGAGGTATATAAGATTGCTAGCATCAAAGTTGGCATTGATTATTCATCATATAGCAAGCTTGTAAAACTAAGCCTTCCGTTCTATATGGAAATAGTATCAACTGAATTTCAAGATTCAGTGTCAGTAGAAATTGACTTTGATCCAGGTAAGCTCGAAGAGCTGAAGGAAGCATTAGATAACCTAAGCAGGGGACAAACTTCAATCAAAATGGGTGAAACCAAAATGAAAGCAATACCGATAGAAAGGTAAAATAATAGGCTTAGAATATTTAATTGAATATATTATGAATAAAATTTGATTAATGTCGTTTTTATTATTGACAAGCATAATAAAATATGGTAAATTCATATAGCTGAGTTATCCAAGGAAATATCCGGATTAGCACTCAAGAGAAAAAGTTCTTGACAATGTCAAGACGACACTCTATAATATGTAAGTGCGTCGGACAACGATGGAAGCAATTGAGGGCGTTTAGCTCAGCTGGGAGAGCACCTGCCTTACAAGCAGGGGGTCATAGGTTCGAGCCCTATAACGCCCACCATTATTGCGGCCTGGTAGTTCAGTTGGTTAGAATGCCAGCCTGTCACGCTGGAGGTCGACGGTTCGAGCCCGTTCCAGGTCGCCATCGATTTTTAAGACACAACAATAATAAATATATATAATATGCTGGCGTGGCTCAACGGTAGAGCAGCTGATTTGTAATCAGCAGGTTGGGGGTTCGATTCCCTCCGCCAGCTCCAATTTAAGAAACTATACAAGTCAATAATATGGTATCCAGGTGAATATTGGCGCTGGGATATGCTTAATTTGAAAGAGGTCGTCGAGGGATTCCCGAGTGGCCAAAGGGGGCGGACTGTAAATCCGTTAGCTGAGCTTTCGATGGTTCGAATCCATCTCCCTCGACCAATTTTACAAATATATATGCGGAAGTGGCTCAGGGGTAGAGCATCGCCTTGCCAAGGCGAGGGTCGCGAGTTCGAATCTCGTCTTCCGCTCCAATTTATGCGGATGTAGTTCAATGGTAGAACCTCAGCCTTCCAAGCTGATGGCGTGAGTTCGATTCTCATCATCCGCTCCATTTTTTTCAGATAAGCGTGGGTCCATAGCTCAGTTGGATAGAGCAACGGCCTTCTAAGCCGTGTGTCTGGGGTTCGAATCCCTATGGACTCACCATTGTTGTTTTGGTGAACGATGGGGTATCGCCAAGTGGTAAGGCAACGGACTTTGACTCCGTCATTCGTAGGTTCGAGTCCTGCTACCCCAGCCAGTAGAGATGACCCATTAGCTCAGTCGGCAGAGCACTTGACTTTTAATCAAGGTGTCCGGAGTTCGAATCTCCGATGGGTCACCATTTGATTATTTAATAACTAAAAGAATCCACATTTATGGAGAGGTGTCCGAGTGGTTTAAGGAGCTGGTCTTGAAAACCAGTGATTCCGAAAGGGACCGTGGGTTCGAATCCCACCCTCTCCGCCACATATTTATAGGTAGTAGATCAAGCCTGGAGAAGTACTCAAGAGGCTGAAGAGGACGGTTTGCTAAACCGTTAGGGTTCGTATTAGGGCCGCATGGGTTCGAATCCCATCTTCTCCGCCACATTAATATAGGGGTATAGCTCAGTTGGTAGAGCAGCGGTCTCCAAAACCGCGTGCCGTGGGTTCGAATCCTACTGCCCCTGCCAATTTAATACATATATCGGGGTGTAGCGCAGTTTGGTAGCGCAACTGGTTTGGGACCAGTGGGCCGCGGGTTCAAATCCTGCCACCCCGACCATTTTTTAAGACGTGGGCCATTAGCTCAGTTGGTCAGAGCGTCCGGCTCATAACCGGCAGGTCCTGGGTTCAAGTCCCCGATGGCCCACCATAATTTAAATATAATGTGCTCAGATAGCTCAGTTGGTAGAGCAGGGGACTGAAAATCCCCGTGTCCTTGGTTCGATTCCGAGTCTGAGCACCATTAACAAGCAGTTTTTCGATGCTTCGCGCTCGGAGAGCTGTTTTTTAATAGCCTACAGAAATTATATATCATGTATTTGTATATAATTTCGTCGTAGGCTTTATGCAACACTCGCCCAAGAGCGAAGCGATTGGATGCGAGTGACTTAATAGCCTACAGAAAGTATATATTATGTATTTGTATATAATTTCGTCGTAGGCTTTATGCAAAGCTTGTCCAATAGCGAAGCTATTGGGTACAAGCGACTGCATCATTGTGATTAATTATATCTCTGACTTCGTCGTAGTCTTTATGCAACACTTGTCCAGTTGCAAAGCAACTGGCAACAAGTGACTGCAAAACTGTGTATTTATATCTGACTTCATCATAAGCTATTGCTACATCAAACATATTTCATTTCCAATCCAATTATCTTTTCAAACCATATGCGAAAATATCACATTTTGATAGATCAATATGATATAATTTCCTTAGAGACTTATATGTAGAAAGGTGAATTATGGCACAATTATATTTTAGATATAGCACCATGAATGCTGGTAAATCAATAGAACTTATCAAGGTTGCTTATAACTATGATGAGCGTGGTAAGAACGTAATGACACTTGTACCTTCAGTGGATGATAGGTATGGACAGGGCGTTATAACTTCGAGGATTGGTGTTCAGAGAGAAGCGACAATAGTTAGCGATGAAACAAATATCCTGGAGCTTTTTATATCAGAGAATGAGAAACATAAGATTGACTGTGTTTTGATTGATGAGTGCCAGTTTTTGAAAAAACACCATGTGCTAGAGCTTGTTGAGATTGTAGATAGCTTTGATGTACCAGTGCTTGCGTATGGACTTAAGAATGACTTCAGAAATGAGATGTTTGAAGGCTCATATTATTTGCTCATATATGCAGACAAGATAGAAGAAATCAAGACTATTTGCTGGTGCGGACGCAAGGCGACCATGGTTGCCAGAGTCGTAGATGGCAAGATAGTTAAGCATGGTAGACAGGTTATGGTTGGCGGAAATGAGATGTACGTCTCGCTTTGCAGAAAACACTATAACGATGGCAGGTTAAATGATAAAAACTAGTGTAATAAAAGACGCTGTAGGAGCTTCCTACAGCGTTTTACCTATTTTTTGATATAGACCCTAGGTGGTCTTGCAGAAAGCCTGCAAATTATATCATTCTTGTTTGTTCCTACAAGCTCGCTTGCTTCCTGAATTGTCATGGAACCGTCTTTACCATTACCATAGATGATAGCCTTATCGCCCTCTGTGACATCTTTGATATCAGTAACATCAGCAATGACCTGGTCCATGCAAAGGACTCCGACAATGTTTGCTCTTTGACCTTTTATAATAACATAACCCTTGTCACGCATCTGACGTGGGTAACCGTCTGCATATCCGAAAGGTAGGGTAGCGACAACGCTATCTCTTTCGGCCCTCCAAAGGAAATCATAACCAACGCCATCGCCCTTGTTTATTTTGTGAATCTGCGATATTGCTGTCTCAAATGTTATAGCGCTTTCTATGTCTATACTTCCTTTGTGAAAGCCCCTCATTCCGTAGATTAAAGCACCTGGTCTAATCATATTCATCCTAAGCTCTGGACTATCAACGCAGGCAATGCTATCTGCGATGTGCTTATATTTGAACTTAAAACCTTTGGACTCAATGCGATTTATGAATCCAGTCAAAAGTTCATACTGTTTTGCATCATCTTCTTCGCTAGCAAGTGCAAGATGTGAAAAGATACCTTCAACCTCTATTCCTTCAAGACCAAACATTTCCTCTACATCGCGTGCAAAGTCATCTGTAGGCTCTGAACCTAGCCTATGGAAGCCTGTATCGAGCTTTACGTGGATTTTAGTCCTTGTACCAAGCTCTTTTGAGATATCTGATAAAAGTCTCGCCTGATGGAGCGAAAAGACAGTTTGAGTGATGTTTAGTTCTGCTACCTTATGTAGATATCTATCAGGAGTATGCCCTAAGATAAATAGGGGGTAGTCTGGATACTTTAATCTAAGGTCTATTGCTTCTGTCAAAGTTGCAACAGCAAGATAGCTAGCACCATTTTCCATGAGAGTAGGTGCAATTGCAATTGAGCCTAGCCCATATGCATTAGCCTTAACAACGGCCATTACCGAAACCTCATTGCCAACCATTTCTTTAATTGCGCGCATGTTGGTAGCTATTTGATCTAAGTCTACAATAATTCTGGTGTCTCTATAAATCTGGTCAGTCTGCATTTTTCCTCCTAAAGCTTGTTATGTATTTCTGAGATTATCTTTGATGTAAATTTCTGAGCAAAGATGGCAATCTCGGTGTAATTAAAGCGGTTGTTTTCTTTGATTATCAGGTAGTTGTTGTCAAAGCCTGGAAGCGTGTTATCTCCGAGTTCATCCATACTTACCATATTCTTTATATCTATGAAAGCTGATCCAGTAATAGTTTCTGCGGGAATCTCTATAACATATTTAGAATCGCTCTTGCTTATATTCACGCTGTACGGTGCCTCAAAGGAAGGGAAGGAGATGTAGTCAATAGCATCTTCCATATGTCCTTTTATAAAGAGCGTGCTGTGCTTAAAGTCAATTTTTTCAATAAAGCCCCCTTCATGAGGCATGCCCTGGTGACAGATAGCCTTCGAAAAATCTGCGTGTTTAACGACGCTTACAAGCTGAAAGAGCTGCTTTATATCATCGCTATTATGGAGCAAAATCTGAGAAAGCATATCCTGAGACCCCGTCATTTGATACTGAGAATAGAGCTCTACGCTTTCCTTACCACTGATTTTATCGCTTCTATCGGTAGATAGACCAGCAAAAACTTCAAGCGACTTTTGGCTCATGCTTCCAAGTAGCTTAGGAAGGTCTGAGTAGTGCTTCATAATCATAAAAAGATCAAGGTTGCAAAGAGCTTTGAACTTGATACCGTACTTCTCAGAGCGTTTATTTAAAAATGGAATATCAAAGAGTTTGCCATTATATGTTACTACATAGTCGACATCATCAAGGACTTTGTTTGCTAAAGCGATGATTTCCTTTTCTTCAGCAGGTGATTCTGCAAAGAACTGTTCAAGGCGAGCTTCTTTTCCATCAAAGATAACAAGACCTATTAAAATGACAGCACTGAAGTTTGGCGATAGGCCGGTTGTCTCAATATCTAAAGCCGCAAAGCTTTTACCAGCGAAGAATAAGTTAAAGAACGCAGGAAAATCACAGCTTATATCTAATTTGTCTTTTATATTTATCATACTAACCTCACGTTAATATATGTATCCATATCCGAAAGTATTATAACACAAAAACAAAAGAAACCTGAAAAGGTTTCTTTTGTTAAAAGGGGTATTGGGATTAGAGATTAAGAGGTTATCAGGGGATAACCCTCGTTTATATTATAGTTACTAATCCTTAGAATTGCAAGTACTAATTGCATAAATATACTGTTATTTTTTTAACTTTTGGTAAAAAAATAGCAAAAAAATGCTTAAAAAATTTGAAATTTGTTTAATTCATCAAAAAATATCTGAATTTTATTCATATTTTTGTGAGGAAAGTGACGGATTTATAATATATTCATATAAAATGAATAAATAATACATAAAAAACATATATAATTAATTTAATAATGCTTATATAAAATATGATATAATATATTAAAATCCGCGAGGAGGTTTTGTCATGACATTTGAAGAAAAAACGCTTGATTCAGAGCGTATTTATGAAGGTAGAATACTTAATTTAAGATACGACGAGGTTACAACAGTTAATGGAACTTCATACCGTGAGATAATTGAGCATAATGGAGGAGCAGCGATAGCCGCTTTGACAAACGATAGAAAATTAGTTATGGTTAAGCAGTTCAGAAAGCCATCTGATCGCGTCATGCTAGAGGTACCAGCAGGTAAAAGAGACGGTAAAGAAGCAGGACTTGATGTAGCAAGGCGAGAGCTAAAAGAGGAGACTGGATATTCTGCGAAATCCATGACATACCTGACTTCAATATTTCCAGCAATAGGCTATTCGGAGGAGGTTTTAGATATATACCTTGCTGAATATCTTGCAGTTGGGGAGACTGATTTTGATGATAACGAAGCCATAGACATTCTTGAGATTCCGCTTGAGGAGCTAGTTGACATGATTATGGCGGGAAAGATTGAAGATGCAAAGAGCATCGTAGCTATTATGATGACAGCAGAAGTACTGAGAAGGAGAAGCGATGGATAATATTCGTAGTTTTTCAGATTATCTAAGAGATAGCAAAAATACGTCAGAAAATACAATACTCGCATATAGCAGAGACATCCTAGCTTTCGATAAGTACTTAGGCAAAAAAGGAAAGGAACTTCTAGAGGCTACTCAGACAGATGTACTTTCATACATTATGGAGCTTAGCAAAGCAGGTAAGTCTACATCTACGACAAATAGAAAGCTAGCTTCAATCAGAGCTTTTTATACATTTAAGATCAAGGAAAATAATCTTAAGGTAAACCCTGCAGATGATATTAAAACCCCTAGAGCAGAGCGTAAGGAAGTTGATTTTTTGAGCATAGCAGAGGTAGAGGAACTTCTAAAGCAGCCTGGAGAAAGCGTTAAGGGTTATAGAGATAGAGCTATTTTTGAGGTTCTATATGGAACTGGAATCAGAGTTAATGAGCTTATTGAGCTAAACCTTGATGATGTAAATCTTCGCATGGGATTCATAACCTGTCAGGGTAATGGAAAGGGAAGAATTGTACCTCTAGGAAGCTATGCGAAGGATGCAATTAAGAAGTACTTTGATAACAGTATGCCAAGCCTTGCAAAGAACAAGAACTATCAGGATGGAAGTGCACCTTTGTTCCTAAATTATATGGGTGAGAGATTCACTAGGCAGGGTCTTTGGAAGCTTATGAAGCAGTATGGCAAGGCTGTTGGAATGGAGGAGAGAATTACTCCTCATATACTAAGAAATTCATTCACTGTTCATATGATACA
Source organism: uncultured Clostridia bacterium (assembly GCA_938049335.1). Classification (GTDB taxonomy): domain Bacteria; phylum Bacillota; class Clostridia; order Peptostreptococcales; family Anaerovoracaceae; genus Eubacterium_B. The sequence goes on from CALIYX010000020.1 coordinate 46,042, forward strand.
GAATGGTGCAGATCTAAAGACATTGCAGGAACTTTTAGGTTATGATGACATGCAGGCACTTCAGGTTTTCATGCAGCTTTCCAAGAGTAGAATCAAGGATGTTTACGATAGAACTCATCCAAGAGCCTAGATTTGGTATATAATTGACGATAAATTATCAAAAATGCACAATTTTGCTTGCATTTATCTCTTTGAAATGATAATATATTTAAGTTAGTACGGGTGGTCCTCTGCATACAGTAGTGGCAAGAACACCTTGGAGGGAAAGGAGGAACCCAATCAATGAATATTTTAGATTCAGTTGCTCAGGATTATCTCAAGAAGGATGTCCCTGCATTTAACGTAGGTGACCAGGTAAAGGTCCACGTTAAAATTAAGGAAGGCGCAAGAGAAAGAATTCAGATTTTTGAAGGTTTTGTTCTTAAGAAGCAGAACGGTGGAATCGGTACTACATTTACAGTTAGAAAGATTGCTTCTGGTGTAGGTGTTGAGAAGACATTCCCACTTCATTCTCCATGGGTCGAGAAAATCGAAGTTGTTAGAGAAGGTAAGGTTAGAAGAGCTAGACTTCACTACATGCGTGGCAGAACAGGTAAGGCTGCTAAGATTAAGACTAAATAATAACGGTCATAAAGGACATCCGCATGGGTGTCCTTTTTACTAATAGTTGCGTTGAAATTGAAAGAGGTTCAAGATGTCATTGCAAAACATAAACTGGTATCCAGGTCATATGAAAAAGACTAGAGAGCTTATTGCTAGCAATCTTAAGCTTGTTGACATAGTAATAGAGGTTATAGACGCTAGAATTCCTATTTCGAGCAGAAATCCAGTAATCGATGAGCTTACAGCGGGTAAGCAGAGAATAATTATCCTAAACAAGAGCGATCTATCAGATGGTCAGGAAAATAAACGCTGGATAGAAAAACTCAGCAAGGACGGAAGCAAGGTTATGACTCTTGATTCTATGCACGGCGTTGGGATTAAGGAACTTCTCAATTTGATGTCTAAAATAGAGGATGATATCAATAAGGATAGGGTACGTAAGAAGAACCTGAGATTAATGATTGTCGGTGTTCCTAATGTTGGCAAGTCATCTTTGATAAATCGTCTTACAGGTAAGAAGAGTGCAAAGACTGGGGATAAGCCTGGTGTGACTAAGGGAAAGCAGTGGCTGACTCTTTCAAATGGTATGCAGCTACTCGATACTCCAGGTATACTTTGGCCTAAGTTTGAGGACGAGAATGTAGGAATCAAGCTCGCTTTCTGCGGTTCTATTAAGGATGAAATTCTAGATCTTGAGACTCTGGCGCTAAGACTTATTGAGCTTCTTCAGGAGGAGTATCCTAAGCTTTTAGCTAGCAGATATAAGCTTGAGGAAATTTCGGATGAAGGCCTTGAGAACATGGATAATATTGCTCTAAATAGAGGTTTCATTCTATCAAAAGGAAGAATCGACTATAGCAGGTGTGCAAAGACTGTGCTGGACGAATTTAGATCTGCTCAGATAGGAAGAATCACCTTAGAAAGGGCAAAGCAAGATGACTAAGGCTGAAAGATTAGAGCTTGCTATCAAGAGAACTGAAGAACTTAGAAGGCCTGAAATAGAGCTTATGGACAAGGGATACAGTCTAATTGCTGGTGTAGATGAAGTTGGCAGAGGTCCTCTTGCCGGACCAGTAGTTGCAGCTGCTTGCATTTTTGATAGAGATGTAGACATAGTTGGCATAGATGACTCCAAAAAACTAAGCGAAAAGAAGAGAGAGCAGTTATTTGACGAAATTAAAGATAAGGCTCTAGCATATGGTATTGGAGAAGCTTCGTGTGAAGTCATAGATGAAATTAATATTTTAGAAGCAACTAAACTTGCTATGAGAAAGGCAATAGAAGAAGCTGATTTAATGCTTGCTTCTAAGGGAAGAGATAAGATTCAAATAGTAATCTTTGACGCTATAAAGATTAATGATTTAGAGAAGGAACAAATGTCGGTAATCAAAGGTGATCAGACATATTTCTCTGTTGCAGCAGCATCTATTCTTGCAAAGGTAACGAGAGATAATTTGATGAAGGAATATGACAAAGTTTATCCTGAATACGGATTTGCATCCAATAAGGGATATGGAACAAAGGCTCATTATGAGGGAATCAAGAAGGCTGGAATTACAGAAATCCATAGAAAAAGCTTTCTAAAAAATCTCGATACACACTAAATACAAGATTTATACGGACCGGGTGCATTTAATTATGCATCCGGTTTTGTGTATTTTTTGATATATTTTTCGAGGTCGTTTGACATCAAATTTAAATAGTATTATACTTGTATACAGGTCTACAAGTATAATAAACTACGGACGAAATGGAGAAGAAACTATGTTAAAGCTTTCTAAAAAAAGTAATCTGCTTGAGCAGAAAAACTACAAATATTTACTTCAGGATGTTAAAAACCCTAATTTATATAGGGATATGTACAGCTATGATCAGGTGCCGAAGGTTGCGTTTAACCACAGAAGAGTACCGATGAACATGCCTGATGATATTTGGATTACTGATACTTCCTTTAGAGATGGACAACAATCCATGGCTCCGTATACAGTTAAGCAGACTGTTGACTTGTATAAGCTACTAAATAAACTAGGTGGACCTTTTGGGCTTATTAGACAGTCAGAGTTCTTTATCTACACCAAGAAAGATAGAGAAGCTGTGGAAAAATGCATGAGCCTAGACCTTAAGTTTCCGGAGATTACAACTTGGATAAGAGCTAATAAAGAAGATTTTAAGCTTGTTAAGAGCATGGGAATCAAAGAAACAGGAATTTTAGTTTCATGTAGTGATTATCATATCTTTAAGAAGATGAATATGACTAGAGCTCAGGCCATAGATTACTATATTGGAACGATAAGGGATGCTTTTGATGCGGGAGTTGTACCTAGGTGCCATCTTGAGGATATTACAAGAGCGGACTTTTATGGATTTGTAGTACCTTTTGTAAATAGGTTAATGGAGCTATCTGAGGAGGCGGGAATTCCTGTCAAAATTAGAGCCTGTGATACTATGGGATACGGCGTTCCATATCCAGGAGTAGCTCTCCCAAGATCAGTACCAGGCTTGATTTATGGGCTTCAACATTACTCCAATGTGCCTAGTGACCTGCTTGAGTGGCATGGACACAATGACTTCTATAAAGCTGTTGTAAATGCCTCATGTGCGTGGATGTACGGAGCTTCGGCAGTAAACTGCTCGCTTCTTGGAATAGGAGAGAGAACTGGTAACATTCCCCTAGAAGCAATGGTGTTTGAATATGCAAGTCTCAGGGGCTCTCTTGACGGAATGGATCCTCATGCAATAACAGAGATTGCTGATTACTTTAAAGCAGAGATGAAATATGATATTCCACCAATGACACCTTTTGTTGGAGAAAACTTCAATGTAACAAGAGCGGGAATACATGCTGACGGTCTAATGAAGGATGAAGAAATATATAATATTTTCAATACGAGAGAAATTCTTGGCAGAGAGCCGGGAGTCACAATAAGCAAGACTTCAGGGCTTGCAGGCATTGCCTACTGGATTAATCAGCACTATAAACTCACTGGTGATGATAAGGTTAATAAGGACCATCCTCTGGTTATCAAGCTAAAGGATTGGGTAGATGAGATATATTCTGACAATAGAACTATAAGTATTTCTACAGTTGAGCTGGAAGAGAAGATAAAGGAGCTTGAAGATGATAGAGTATAAGAGTGTTTCACTAGCTAATCAGGTATTTGAGGCCTTGCAGAGCGCGATTCTAAGAGGGGAATTTGAATATGGAGAGCTTGTTAGCGAAAAAAAACTAGCCGAAAAGCTAGGTGTTAGCAGAACTCCTGTAAGAGAAGCTATGACAAGACTATCTCAGGATAGACTCATAAAGGACACGGTTAACGGCAGTATAATACTAGGAATACAGCCAAAGGATCTTAGGGACCTAATAATCATAAAGCAAAGAATCGAGCCACTTATTGCAGTTTCACTTACCGAAAATATGACAGAAAAGGAGCTAAATAGGCTCAAGGATATAGTGGATCAGCAGGAATTCTATAGCAGTAAGGATGATTATGAGAAGGTAATGCGCCTTGATACGGAATTTCATGATGCAATGTATCAGATAAGCGGTAGCATCGTTTTTGAGACTGTGCTATCTCAAGTACACCATAAACTTTTGAAGTATAGACTTGCATCTCTAAAGGATGAGAAGAGAATAAGAGAATCGACAGGAGAACATAAACTTATAGTTTCCGCGCTTTCAGAAGGTAAAGCATCAAAGGTAGAGGAACTACTGATTCTCCATGTTGACCATGCATATAATAGCATAATGAAAGGAGCAACAGATGGGACTGACAATAGCAGAGAAGATAATTAAGGAACACATAGTTTCTGGTGAAATGAAATGTGGCGAGGAAATAGGTCTAAGAATAGATCAAACTTTGACTCAGGATGCTACAGGAACCATGGCATATTTAGAGTTTGAAACAATGGAAATCCCAAGCGTAAGAACAGATCTTTCCATTGCATATATAGATCATAATACACTGCAGTCGGGCTTTGAGAACGCAGATGACCACAGATTTATTCAGTCAGCAGCAGCAAAATACGGACTATATTTTTCTAGACCAGGAAATGGAATCTGCCATCAGGTTCATCTCGAGAGATTTGCTGTTCCAGGAAAGACTCTGATTGGCTCAGATAGCCATACTCCAACTTGTGGAGGAATGGGAATGCTAGCAATGGGTGCAGGAGGTATGGATGTCGCAGTGGCCATGGGTGGAGGTGCATATCATATCACCATGCCTAAAATGTACAAGGTCAACCTCACAGGAAAGCTCAGACCTTTTGTAAGTGCAAAAGATATAAGTTTAGAAATACTAAGAATTCTAACTGTCAAAGGTGGAGTAGGTGCCATCATAGAATGGGGCGGAGAAGGTATCAAAACACTATCGGTTCCAGAAAGAGCAACCATAACAAATATGGGAGCAGAGCTTGGTGCCACAACTTCCATATTCCCTTCAGATGAAGTAACAAGAGAGTTCTTGAAAGCACAGGGAAGAGAGGATGTATATAGACCGCTAAAAAGCGATGAAGACGCAAGGTATGATAAGCTTATAGATATTGATTTATCAAAGTTAGAGCCGCTTGTTGCATGTCCTCACAGCCCTGATAATATCAAGAAGGTTTCGGAGCTAGCAGGAACCGAAGTTAATCAGGTTTGTGTTGGCTCGTGCACAAATTCAAGTCTATTTGATATGCTTAAGATAGCTAGCATATTGTCTGGTAAAACTGTTGACAGTAGAGTCAGCATGTCCGTTTCACCAGGATCAAAGCAGGTACTCATGCAGCTTTCAGAATCTGGTGCATTAACTGATATATTAGCTTCAGGTGCAAGACTTTTGGAATGTGCCTGTGGTCCATGTATAGGAATGGGATTCTCACCAAATTCATCAGGAATAAGCCTAAGAACATTTAACCGTAACTTTGAGGGAAGAAGTGGTACTGCCGATGCAAAGGTATTTCTTGTATCACCTGAAACTGCTGCAATATCAGCAATAAAGGGTGTAATTACAAATCCGATGGATATGGCAGATGATACAAATTTATATAAAGCATACATGAATGTAGTAGTCCCAGATGAGTTTAAGGTTGACGATAGTTCAGTTATTGCGCCACTAGAAGAAGAGGAAAGGCTTGATCTTGAGATACTTAGAGGCCCTAATATTAAGCCGTTACCGGTTAGCGAAGTTCTGACTGATGAGATAGGTGCAGAGCTTGTTATTAAGCTTGGGGATAATATAACTACTGACCATATAATGCCTGCAGGATCAAAGATTTTACCATATAGGTCAAATATTCCATATCTATCAAAATTCTGCTTTGAAACCTGTGACAAGCAGTTTCCTGAAAGAGCAATTAAGGCGGGCGAGGGAATTATTCTCGGAGGAGAAAACTATGGACAGGGATCATCAAGAGAGCATGCAGCCCTTGTACCCCTTTATCTTGGTATTAGAGCAGTAATAGCAAAGAGCTTTGCAAGAATTCATATGGCTAATTTGATTAATGTTGGAATACTGCCTTTGACCCTAGAAAACAGGGAAGATTACAACGAAATTGAGCAAGGTGATAAGCTAGTCCTCAAAGGTGTAATGAATGGCCTTAAATCAGGATGTTTTTCTTTGATAGATGAAAGAACTGGCAAAGAATACACGCTTTCCGGTGATTTTACAGAAAGACAAAAGGACATTCTGCTTGCCGGTGGACTTCTTAAATACATAGCTAGGAGGTAGATATATGTCAAAGAATGATAGTATTAATAAAGATATCAAGCTAGAAATAGAAAAAGCTTGCGATCAGCTAAAAGAGCTTTTGGAAGAGCAATATCAGAGAGCTGTAAGGATAGATAGTCCTGGTAAGTCAAGAGATAAAAATAAGGAAGCTATTGTAATTGGAATTGCTTATGGAGATGGTATAGGGCCAATAATAACTAGCGAAGCTGAAAGACTACTTAAGGTGATTTTGGCCGATGAACTTGAGCGCGGAGAAGTAAAACTTAAAAAAATTGAGGGTCTTACAATTGAGAATCGTATGGAAAAAGGGGAGGCAGTACCAAAGGATGTTCTAGAAGAAATCAAGACTTGTGATGTATTTCTAAAGGGTCCTACAACAACTCCTAAGGGGGATGGCCTTGAAAGTGCCAATGTTGTCCTCAGAAGAGAGCTGGATCTTTATGCAAATGTAAGACCGATTAAGGCCGAAGGGGAAAAAATCGATTGGACCTTCTTTAGAGAAAACACTGAGGGAGAGTATGTACTCGGAAGTAAAGGATGCTTGATTAATGGTGAGGATGCCTCGCTCGCTGTAGACTTTAAGATTACAACGGAATCCGGAACGAGAAGAATAGCAAAGGCAGCTATGGATTTTGCTAGAAAGGCTGGAAAGCGCAAGATTGCGATTGTAACTAAGGCAAACATAATGAAAAAGACTGATGGTATGTTCACAAGAGTGTGTCATGAAGTCGGAGCTGATTACCCCGAGCTTGAACTTAAAGATTGGTATATCGATATCATGGCTGCAAATCTAATAAACAGGAGCATAAGGTCTGATTTTGAAGTATTTATTTTACCTAATCTATACGGAGATATCATTACTGATGAAGCTGCACAAATTCAAGGTGGAGTAGGCACGGCTGGATCAGCAAATATCGGAAGTGAGTATGCTATGTTTGAAGCTGTTCATGGTTCAGCACCATTTCTTATTGAGATGGGAATTGCTGAATATGCAAATCCTACTAGTATTTTTACAGCAGTTTGCATGATGCTTACGCATATAGGTTATACTGAAAAGGCTGATCATCTAAGAAGTGCACTTGAGAAGGCTATTAGAGTTAAACCGGATGAAATCAAAGCAAGTGTGTTTACAGATATAGTGCTTGATAATATGTAAAAAAATGCAGCAGATTTAGTCTGCTGCATTTGCTATTTTGTGCTTATGTCCTTTGATGCGCTTATCATCATGTCTAATGAATTGTCATTAAAGAATGTATTTGCATTATACAAGAAGAGTACGTCTGTTATGCCATTAGCTTTAATAATTTCGCTGATATCATCAAAGAAGTATCTTGGGTCTATAACTATAATCTCCCTATAATCCTGCGATAGGAATGGGATGAAGCTATTAGCATAGGAATCTTTGATAAGAAGAAGCTTTCGCTGTGAGTTTACAGGCGTTTTAATCGAGTAAATTGGATGGTTACTTCCACCAAATACTGTATATGTATCCTTCTTCTTGAGGTTATTCAGCTTGTAAAACTCTGTTGTCTTCTCCTTTGTATCAGAGTAGAAGATAACGCTATTCTTATAACCTTGGCCTTCTTTAGGAAGATAAAGTTTTATCATATCATTAAGCCCATTGGTGAATCCACTCTTAGATGCAAGAGTTCCACGGAAGTCGTTTTTGACCGCTAGGGCATCGTACTTTATATTGCTAGTCAGTTTATTTTTCTTAGCAAAATCCTGATATGCTAGATATGCACCATCAGTTGTCCAGTGATGGTCTGTATGATAGTAGAGCTCAATTTTGTCCTTATTCTTTTTGAATGTTGCTCTGACATCTACTGGGTTAATTCCGATTGACTGTATTTTCTTGAAGAAACCGTCCATCTGCTTGTTTTGATCCTCGGTTACTGCAAACAGAGGAAGTTTATCAGACATTATGTTTGCTGCATTTGGGACGAGCATGAAATCCATATTTATACTAGGGTACAGCTGCTTGAGTTTGGCAAGAGAGTTATAGTTATTCTCCATCTTTTTGGTGTCAAGCTTGCTTATATTTTCCATCAAATAGTTATCCTTGCACATAAATACATTGTTTGAGTCTGTGGAACCAAGACTTGTGTCAAAGGATGACTTGACCTTTATAAACATATTTCTAAGCATAAATTGATCTGCAGCATATGATTCTGCCTTTGTTTCAAATCTTCCGCTAAAAATGCTGCTAATACTTAGCTTTGGCATAGTTTGAAGCAGACGATTTTCCTCAGCAGAAAACTTCTTGTCTGGCAAGAAAATATTAAAAAGCATGACCGCAATCAATATGGCTGGAAATACAAATCCGAATATTCTCGCTGTTTTATGATTCATCTTTCCTCCATCTAAAATCTAAAATATAAGAAAGGATTGTAGGTGCTGAATATCAGGTATGAAACCGAAACGATAAATATAATCAGCAGGCTAGCAATCGAAAATGCTGTACTACTCTTACTGAGAAGCGTGTACATCTTGTAAGGCTTAGGATGAGACAGAACGCATGCAATAACCATCAAAATCAGATTTGACTTTAGTAGGTATAGGAACTGCATGTTTGCAAATGGTAGCTTGCCTATAAAGAACATGTTACCGATATAGTGAATAGCGCTTGCTAGGTCATCACTAAAGAAGAATACCCAAGCTATCATGACTATCAACATAGTAATTATATGCTGAAGGGCACTAGGTAGTTTTTCCATACGCTCTGCAAAAAAGTATTTCTCTGCTATTAGGAAAACTCCATAGTATAATCCCCAAACTACAAAGTTCCAGCTTGCGCCGTGCCAAAGTCCAGTAAGCGTCCATACTATGAGAAGATTAATTACATGCCTCTTAGCATTTACTCGGTTACCACCTAGTGGAATATATAGATATTCCTTAAACCAAGTGCTGAGTGATATATGCCATCTACGCCAAAACTCTGTAACTGACTTAGATATGTATGGGTAGTTGAAGTTCTCCATAAAATTGAAGCCAAAGACTTTACCAAGGCCTATTGCCATATCTGAATATCCACTGAAATCAAAGTAGATTTGTAAGGAATATGCAATAGCTCCGAGCCAGTAGGTGAGAACCGATGCATTTGATCCGTCTGATAAAATCAAGGAATGCAGTGCACCCATATTGTTTGCAACGATTACTTTTTTTCCAAGTCCAATTATAAATCTTGCGCTGCCTTCACCGATTAGCTCAGGCGAAATCTCTCTGTTATCTAGTTCAGCTGCGATGTCTTTATATTTAACAATAGGGCCTGCGATAAGCTGAGGAAATAGCGATAAATATAGCCCAAACTTTAGCGGACTTTTCTGCGCTTCTGTATCACCCCTGTAAACGTCTATTATGTAAGACATTGCCTGGAAGGTATAGAATGATATACCTATAGGAAGTGGCAAGGCTGTATATGAGATGTTTGTACCTAGCAAAGTATTTACGCTATCAAGTGCAAAACCATAGTATTTGAAGAAGGAGAGAATTAAAAGATTTACAACAACAGTGAATATCAAAGTTGCCTTCTTGTCGATTTTTCGTTCATTCTCTATATCAAGTGCCATTGCCCAGTTAAAGACAATGCTAAATATCATTAAAAATACATATATTGGCTCGCCCCAAGCATAAAAAAGCAAGCTGGCAGCAAGTAGAACATAGTTCTTGTACTTAAAAGGCACAGCGAGGTATAGAATTAATAAAACTGGTAAGAATGTGAACAGAAAGAAGATGCTACTGAACAGCATTTCTGAATACCTCCTCTATCTTTTGTCCATCATCACCGACATAATACAGTAGATATGTGCCTTTTTGGATGATTAAAGCGTTCTTTAGAGCAGCTACCTGCTTAGGACCATAGCCCTCAAAAATCTTTAGCTGTGACTGAATCCTCTTATCGACGCTATCTCTGAAGTTATTTAGCTTGTTTCTATCACTTGCTTTTACAACCAGAAGTTCATCGACACTGAGGGCCTCAGGGCTTTTATAATAAAAATATCCTTTAGTGCTAGATGGATCTATCTCAATAAAATGGACTAAATCCTGATCGACGCACTTGTTAAGTTTCTGCGACTTTAGTTCTTTTGCCATAGATTTCTCTATAGAATCAACTGGAACATTCTTGGCGCTTTGAATGCTGTAGGCGATTCCAAGGAAAGCAACTAAAATGAGCAGAAATATTAATTTCTTCTTCACTTTATAGACCTGCCTTCTTCTGCATTAAATCAAGCCAAATAACATAATAGGCAGGCTGAACATGTATGCCGTCACCAGCGTAAAGCGATGGGTCATCTACTAAAATGTGAGCTGTATCGATATATGTAACCTTGAGCTTCTTACACATAGCTTTGATTTTATTATTAAAATTCTTGTAATTACCTAGAACTTTATTTGCGCTTATTGCAGATTCGTCAGGAGTGCTTATACCATTAACATAAATTTTTGTCTTAGGTGATTTCTTCTTAAACTTATTTATGAGATTAGAATATTGCTCTATGAAACTATCTGCATCTCCGTTGAAGTTACCCATGTCATTCATTCCGTATGAGAAGAACGCAGCCTTAGGGTAGGTTCCAGCAGCTTTATCAAACATTGCCTCGTCCTTGCTAACTGCACCGCCGACAGCAGAGAAAACCTGCTCTTCGCCAAGGAAACCATAAACGGTGAGCCCCTCGGTGATAGAGTCACCGACAATTGCACAGTTTGCAAAAATTGTTCTATAGTTCTTGCCGTCCTCTGAGCCTCCGTTTTCGGCTTCTTTCATTTTCTGAAGCTCAGCTTCAACATCGACAACAGTAGAAAAGTTAAACTTTGAAACCTTTGTTATATTGGCCTGGACCTTTTCTTTAGCTATTTTTGCATTATGATTGGATTTAAAAAGATTAAAAACAAACATGAAGGCTAGTATTATAACTGCGAGTAGTACGATAATAGCTCGCAAATTTAAATTATTTCTGGTTGATTTTGTTCTCATATATTACACCGTTTTTCCATCTGATTTAATTTTTGTTTCACATAATATATCATAACAAAATGAGATGTAAAATCAATGTTAATTTGACATAAATTAGTTGATATAATATTCAGTTTTCCTTGAAGCTAAAAGTGCTTGAAGATGCTTAAATATGCTTGAAGAAATGAGCTTTTTGCTGTATTATTATATATGTATTTTTGTAGCTATTTTAATCTTTATTTTACGAAAGGATTTCTAAATATATGGAACATAATTTATCGAAAACTTATGACCCAAAATCGTTTGAAAAACGCATCTACGATATGTGGGAAAATAGTGGTGCATTTAAGGCGAGTGAAGATAAGAACAAGGAATCATTCACTATAGTTATGCCACCACCAAATATTACGGGACAGCTGCACATGGGGCATGCGCTAGATCACACGCTCCAGGATGTTTTGATTAGATATAAGAGAATGCAGGGATTCAATACACTTTGGCTTCCGGGATCTGACCACGCTAGTATTGCTACTGAGGTTAAGGTTGTCAACAAGATTCGCGAGGAGGAACATAAGGAGAAAGAAGACCTTGGCAGAGAAGAATTCCTAAAGCGCGCATGGGCATGGAAGGAAGAGTACGGTGGACGCATTACTCAGCAGTGTCGTAGGCTCGGTGATTCATGTGACTGGTCAAGAGAGCGTTTCACTATGGACGAAGGATGTAACAAGGCAGTTAAACACTTCTTTGTTGAGCTATATAACAAAGGGTTGATTTATCGTGGACATAGACTAATCAACTGGTGTCCTCAGTGCGGAACATCGCTTTCCGATGCAGAAGTTGAGCATGTTGATAGAGACGGCAAGTATTGGTATTTCCGTTACCCTGCAGCTAAAGAGGGTGGAATGGACATAACAGTTGCTACATCAAGACCTGAAACTATGTTTGGTGACGTTGCAATTGCAGTAAATCCGGAAGACGAGAGATACAAGGATGTTATAGGACAGAAGGTCCTCTTACCACTTGTAAACAGAGAGATTCCTATCATCGCAGACCCATATCCAGACCCAGAAAAAGGAACTGGTGCAGTTAAGATTACACCAGCTCATGATCCTAATGACTTTGAGGTTGGAGAACGCGCCAATCTAGAGATTATTGAATGTATGGACAGCAAGGCTTGCATGACTGGGACTGCAGGCAAGTATGCTGGCATGGACAGATATGAGTGCAGAAAGCAGTGGGTCAAGGAACTCGAAGAGGCAGGTTTCCTTGTTAAGACTGAAGACATAAAGATTCCAGTAGGTGAATGCTACAGATGTCATACGCCTATAGAGCCTATGCTATCAGACCAGTGGTTTGTTAAGATGGATGAGCTTGCAAAGCCAGCTATCGAAGTTCTCAAGGGCGGTGAGTTAAAGCTTGTACCAGATAGATTTGATAAGATCTATATGCACTGGCTAGAGGGAATCAGAGACTGGTGTATTTCTAGACAGCTATGGTGGGGTCATAGAATACCTGCATGGTACTGTCAGGACTGCGGAGAAATTGTAGTTAGCGAAGATGATGTTTGCAGCTGCCCTAAGTGCGGAAGCGATAAGCTAGTGCAGGATGAGGATGTACTTGATACATGGTTCTCATCTGCGCTTTGGCCTTTCTCAACACTTGGATGGCCTGATGAAACAGAGGATATAAAGACTTTCTATCCAACAAGCGTTCTTGTAACAGGTTACGATATAATTTTCTTCTGGGTTATCAGAATGGTGTTCTCAGCATGTGAGGCTATGGGAAATAGTCCATTCAAGCATGTTTACATACATGGACTTGTTAGAGATGCTGAAGGCCGCAAGATGAGTAAGTCATTAGGTAACGGAATCGATCCGCTGGAGAAAATCGATGAGTATGGTGCAGACGCTCTAAGATTCATGCTTTCAACTGGTATAACGCCAGGTAATGATATGAGATTTAAGGATGATAAGATTGAGGCAGCAAGAAACTTTGCCAATAAGCTTTGGAACGCATCTCGCTTTGTTATCATGAATATTAAAGATGACGAGGGTAATTTCTTACCTATGGCTGACCTAGATAAGGTTGAGCTAAAGGATGAAGATAAGTGGATATTAGATAAGCTCGTAGAAGCTACAGCTTATGTGAACAATGCTTTTGATAGATTTGATCTTGCACTAGCTGGCCAGAGAGTATACGACCTAATTTGGAGTGAATACTGTGACTGGTATATAGAGCTTGTTAAGAGAAGACTATGGGCTGATGACGAAGCTGACAAGATGCTTGTAAGAGCAGTACTGGTTAAGGCAATGAAGGACATGCTCAAGCTTCTTCATCCATTTATGCCATTTATTACAGAGGAAATCTGGGGATATTTGCCACATACAGATGAAGAATGTGACTCTGAAGGAAAATCAATGCTGATTAGTGCAGCATGGCCTAGCGATGAAGAGCCTAAATATGAAGAAGCAACTACAAGAGTAGAGCTTGCAATGGAAGCTATCAAGGCCATCAGAAATGTAAGAGCTGAGGTAGACGCAGCACCTAGTCGTAAGCTTACAGCAGTTATGGTTGCTGAAGGTGAAGCACTTGAGAACATAAAGTCTTGCGAAAGACACATCAAAGAGCTTGCTAACATAACTGAGATTGCATTTGTTTCAAACAAGGCTGAAGCACCAGATGATGCAATGAGTGCAATTATTACAGGTGTGGAGATTTTGATACCTATGGCTGACTTGATTGACTACAGCGTTGAGGCTGAGAGACTTAAGAAAGAAGTAAAGAGGCTAGAGGGAGAGGTTAAGAGAGCTTCATCAAAGCTATCAAACGAAGGCTTTGTAGCTAAGGCACCAGCAGCTCTCATAGATGCTGAGAAGGCAAAGCTAGCTGACTATGAGCAGCAGCTGGCAAAGGTTAAATCAAATCTAGAAATAGTAATGAGCAAATTAAAGTAATTATAAATTACAGTGAGGGGGTGCTTCAAGTGCCAATTAAGAATAAAGTAATTCTGTTTTACAATCATCGCTCCGGTAACGGAATGTTCAAGAATAACCTTGATAAGATAATCGCAAGGTACCAGGCTGACGGCAAGCTAGTTATTCCAATTAGAGCTGCTGACAACAGTCTTACAAACTTCTTTGAGAGTATGAACAAAGAGACTTACCTAGAAGAGTATTGTCAGGTTCTTGTAGCTGGCGGAGATGGAACTATAAACATTTGCGTAAATGCGATGATAAATAACGAAATTGACCTTCCGCTAGGAATCCTTCCGGCTGGTACAGCAAATGACTTTGCTTACTACTTTGAGATACCTAGCAATATAGATAAGATGCTAGACATTGCACTTGGTGGAAAGTCAACATATGCAGATGTTGGTGTTGTAAACGGAAGATACTTCATCAATGTAGCTGCCATGGGACAGGTTGTCGATGTAAGCCAAAAGACAGATCCGGTTCTAAAAAACTCAATAGGTGTATTAGCTTACTACCTAAAGGGAATCTCAGAACTCACAGATCTTAAGCCGATCAAGGTTAAGCTCACAACGGATAACAAGGTTTATGATGAGAAGATGTATTTCATGGTTGTAATGAACGGAAAGTCTGCAGGTGGATTTAAAATGATTTCGCCAACTTCTGAAATTAATGACGGGCTTCTTGATGTAATTCTCTTTAGACCTATGAATGTATTCGAAATGCCAAAGGTATTTATGAAGATTCTGCAGGGTAAGCATAGCCTTAGCAGAAAGGTTCTGCACTTTAAGACATCTTACCTAAAGATAGAATCAGACATCGACATACCTACGGATATTGATGGAGAACATGGTCAAAAGCTTCCACTCACATTTAGCATTCTTCATAAGAAGCTGAGAATAATGACAGCTGAAGAGGATATGGGTAATAAGTAGAATGGAAAATTCAATCAAAGAAAAAGTTGATGCACAGCCTGCACAAGATATAGATTATGACAAGCTCTTGCAAGCTATTCTTGAGATAGGTGAACAGATGCTCATTGCTGGTGCAGAGGTAAGCAGGGTTGAGGATAGCATAATAAGACTCTGTCAAAGTTATGATTGCTACAAGGTCAATGTATTTATAATTACCTCTAACATGCAGGTGACTATGATTACTCCGCAAGGGAAAATCTGTACTCAGATAAGACGAGTTTATGATTACGGAGTTAACTTTGATAGACTTGACTATCTAAATGATTTGTCTAGAAAGATTTGCAGGGAGAAATATCCAGTAGATCGAATTTATGTAGAGCTTGAGAAGGTTATGAATAGGCCTTCTAGCGGACTTTGCAGAAACATATTTGCTAGTATTTTAGTCAGTGCTGGCTTTGCTGTATTTTTCAGTGGTAGTTTTAGAGATGTGATTTCCGCAGCAATATTAGGAGTTATAATTTCACTCCTAAATAATATCGTGTTTAAGAAAGAAAAGAACCTCTTTGTAAGTAGCATTGCAGTATCTTTTATATCAGGAGTATCTGCATATGCGCTTGTACTTACGCGAATAGGCTCCAATGTGAATATCATAATGATTGCGGGCATAATGATTTTGATTCCAGGAATTGCTATGACCAATGCAATTAGGGATATGCTAACTGGAGATATTGCTACTGGTACACTGAGACTTCTTAACTCAGTGATGATAGCTATTTCTATAGCTTCAGGCTTTGCACTTTCGATTATCTTGGGAGGCAGATTTTTATGATTATACAACTTCTAGCTGCCTTTGTCGGTTCTGTCGGATTCGCAATGCTTCTTAACATGAGAGGAAAGCAGGTAGCATATGCAGGAATAGGCGGAATCATAAGCTGGGGAATTTACCTTTTAGGATATCAGTTTACCGAAAGCTATTTCATAGCAAACTTTGTCGCAGCAGTATTTGTTGCACTTTATGCAGAGATAATGGCTAGAGTTAATAGAGCGCCAGCTACGATATTTTTGACAGCGGCTGCCATACCTTTGATACCAGGCAGAAACCTATATCTAAGCATGTACGGCATAGTTACAGAGGACTATGTAAATGCTAGGATAAATGGAATGACAGCAGTCGTAATAGCCTTGGCAATAGGGCTTGGAATAGTGTTCATAACAGTTATTTTTAAGTTTATAAATCGCTATAATAGCAGGAGGAACAGAAGAAATGTTCGATAAATTTGGAAACGATAGCAATAGATATAACATAGACAACTTTGAGTTTATAGCTAAAACATCACCTAAGGTGGCTGAGTTAATCAAAGGCGAGTATGAGCGCCAAAAAGATAATATTGAGCTCATCGCATCAGAAAACTACTGTTCTGAAGCAGTTCTAGCAGCTTGCGGAAGCTGCCTGTCATGGAAGTATGCTGAGGGATACCCATACGAGAGAACAAGCGGAAACAAAGGCAGATACTACGGCGGAACAAAGTTCGTAGATGAGCTAGAGGAATACTGCTGTAACAAGTGGCGTGAAGTATTCAATACAGACTATCACGTTAATGTACAGCCACATAGCGGATCTCAGGCAAATTTCTCATCATATAAGGTACTCGTTTCACCAGGAGACACTGTACTTGCTATGTCACTTGACAATGGTGGACACCTAACTCATGGTGCATCAGCTAACTTCAGTGGTAAGCTTTACAATGTTGTGTTTTATGATGTAGACGAAAATGGAATAATCGATATGGATGATGTTCGCAGAAAGGCAGAGGAACATAAGCCTAAGATGATTCTCGCTGGTGCATCTGCATACGCTAGAAGAATTGATTTCAAGGCTTTTGCTGATATAGCAAAGTCTGTAGATGCATACTTCATGGTTGACATGGCCCACATTGCTGGCCTTGTTGCAGCAGGAGAGCATGAGTCACCATTTGGACATGCAGATATAGTAACTACAACAACTCATAAGACATTAAGAGGGCCACGTGGAGGCCTTATCTTCTGCAAACCAGAGTTTGCAAAGAAGGTTGATAGTGCGGTATTCCCATATGCTCAGGGTGGTCCGCTAGAGCACATCATTGCTGGTAAGGCGGTTTGTGCTGAAGAGGCTCTAAAACCAGAGTTTAAGGAATATCAGCATCAGGTTGTGCTAAACTGCGCTGCTTTTGCAGATGAATTCATAAAGCTAGGATATAAGGTAGTTACAGGCGGTACTGAAAACCATGTATTCCTATTAGATCTTTCAGATAAGCCATTTAGCGGCAAGGATCTTCAGGATAGACTAGATGAGAATCACATCACCCTAAATAAGAACTGTGTGCCAGGAGATAAGCGTCCGCCACAGGAAGCTAGTGGTGTGCGTGTAGGTACTGCCCCTATGACTTCAAGAGGCTACAAGGAAGAAGACTTCCGTGAAGTTGCACGAAAGATAGATAAAATCATTAAGGAAATGATCCAGGAGCAATAAAATGAGAATTGTTTTAGACGGAATGGGCGGAGACAACGCACCTCAGGTAGTAGTTGAGGGAGCTGTTGCAGCAACAAAAGAAATGCCACACGAAATCGTAATCGTGGGACAGGAAGATGCAATTAATGAATGCCTTAAGAACACAGGTTATACAGGTGACAAGATAAGCGTAGTAAATGCGACTGAAGTTATTACAAACGAAGAAGCACCTGTAAGGGCAGTTAGATCAAAGAAAGATTCTTCGATGGTTAAGGGCATAAATATGGTCAAAGCTGGCGAAGGAGATGTATTTATCTCTGCAGGAAGCACAGGAGCGCTACTTGCAGGTGGACTATTTATTCTTGGAAGAATCCAGGGCATAGATAGACCGTCACTTGCTACAATTTACCCTGTTATAGGATCAGAGCCATCGCTTTTGACAGATGCAGGGGCAAATGCAGAGTGCAAACCTAACAACCTACTTGAGTTTGGAATAATGGGCTCTGTATATATGGAAAAGGTTATAGGAAGAGCTAATCCAAGCGTAGGATTGGTAAATAACGGAAGCGAAGAAAACAAGGGAACTACTTTAACAAAGGCAGCTCACGAGATGCTAAAGAAGAGCCACCTTAACTTCATAGGCAATGTAGAAGCTAGAGAACTTCCAAACGGAGCATGCGATGTAATCGTTGCTGATGGATTTACCGGTAATGCCATCCTAAAGCTTACAGAGGGAATGGGCCTTATGTTCCTAAGAGAGCTAAAGAAGAGATTCTTTACAAGTACTAAGAGCAAAATAGGTGCGCTGTTACTTAAGAAGCAACTTATGGGAATAAAGACTGAGATGAATTACTCCGAATATGGTGGTGCGCCAATTCTTGGAGTTAAGGGTGCTCTACTTAAGATGCACGGAAGCTCAGATGCTCTTGCAGTTAAGCAAACAATTTTGAAGGCGATTCCTTATGTTGAAGGTAAAGTTGTAGAGATTATAGAAAGTTCAGTGCTAGAAATCGAAGACATAGTAACGGCAGAATAGGAGATTCACTTGATAGGGGATATAGAGGTAAAAATTTCATATGAATTTAAAGACAAGAATCTTCTAGCTACAGCACTTACACACAGCTCATATGCAGGACAATTTAATAAGCAAAGCAACGAGAGACTCGAATTTATTGGGGACGGGTTTCTCGATGCTGTAATTGGCTTTGATCTTTTTACAAGACTTGCTGATAATAGCGAAGGTACTCTATCAAAGAGAAGAGCGCAGATTGTTTGCTCAGATAGCCTTGCAGAAATTGGTCTAAAACTTGGAATTGACAAGGAAATTTTACTTGGAAACGGTGAGGAACTAAACAAGGGAAGAGGCAATAAACATATAATTGCGGATGCAGTGGAATCAATAATAGGTGCTGTATATATAGACGGTGGCTTTGAAGAGGCAAAGAAGCTAATTTTAACTTTATTTAAAGATACTATTGATAAGGCGGTTTCAGGACAGCTCAACTTTGATTATAAAACAAGGCTACAGGAACTAGTTCAGAAGAAATATGGTAGCATGCCGATAAAATACATTGTTGTTTCAGAAAGAGGTCCTGAGCATTGCAAGGAGTTTTGCGTTCAGGTCGAAATCAATGATCTTATATATGGTATAGGCACGGGTAATACAAAGAAAGATGCAGAAAAGGCGGCCGCAAAGTATGCCCTTCAGAAAGGCGAGATTTAATGTACTTCAAAAGATTAGAAATGCATGGATTCAAATCATTTGCAGATCCTGTTGTTATTGAGTTTCATGAGGGAATAACCTGCGTTGTCGGTCCTAACGGAAGCGGCAAGAGCAATATAAGTGATGCCATCAGATGGGTACTCGGAGAACAAAGCCCTAAAGCGCTCAGAGGTGGCAAGATGGAAGAAGTTATCTTTGCTGGTACTGCGAGCAGAAAGTCTCGTGGTATGGCAGAGGTTGTACTTGTCATAGACAATTCCAGCGGAATCCTAAATGTAGACTATAACGAGGTAGCAATAACAAGAAGGATGTATCGCTCAGGTGAGAGCGAATATCTTATCAACAACAATCCTTGCAGACTAAGGGATATACGCGAGCTTATCATGGATACAGGTATAGGAGTAGATGGTTACTCTTTAATAGGCCAGGGTAAGATTGCAGATATCGTAAGCACTAAGCCAGAGAGCCGAAGAGAAATCTTTGAGGAAGCGGCTGGTGTTGTAATGTACAAAAATAGAAGAAGCGATGCGGAGAAAAAGCTAGAGTCAACATCGGCTAATCTCGAACGCGTGGATGACATTGTTTCTGAAATTGAGTCTCGTATAGGCCAGCTGAAGGAAGATAGCGAAAAAGCCAAGGAATTTGTAGAACTTAGAGATAAGTATAAGGATTTAGAGATAAATCTTATTTTGAGAAACATTTCTAATATCGAAAAGAATAGCGAAATATATAGGGCAGATATCGCAGGGTTTGAGTCTGAGATATCAAAGGTAAAAGAAGAGAGCGAGGCTCTCATAAATAGATATGAGGAGCTCACAAGCAGAAGAGAGCTTTTAGACAAGCTTTCAGATGAGACTCGCGATAAGATCATGGATGCAGTCCAGAGAATTAATTCTGCTATAAGCGAGGGTAAACTCAGCGAGCAAAGACTGGTCGGAATAGAAAATGAGAGCAATATTATAAACTCAGATATTGCATCAATTAATGAGAGAAAGCTTATTGAGGAAGAATCGCTTTATAGCGCTAGCGAGGAATTTAACTATTTAAGCAAAGAACTCGAAAACGCAAAGCTAATTTTAAATGAGAAAATTGCAAAGTATAATGAGCTAGCATCACGCCAGGCGGAAAAACTCGCAGAGGCTGATGATGGAAAACGTAAGGTATTTGAGCTTCATAACAGAGTTAGCGCAAGTGAGAGTGAATCTAAGGGCTACGAGAACCTCAAGAAGACGCTTCTAAGAAGAAGAGAAGAGTTAGAGGAGCTTAGAGATGAGAATAGCGAAGCAGATAGGCAGATAAGCGATAGTCTAAGTGGTAATCTTCAGGAAATTGAAGAGTGTGAAGCGAGAGCTGAGAAGCTAAAATTAAAGCTTTCCGAGCTAGAGACTAGCATAACAAAGACATCTGCAAACATCAAAGATAAGGAAGAACAGATTGCTAGAGAGCGTCTAGAAGCTGGAAGGATACAGACCAGACTCCATACTATAGAGGAGATGGAGAGCAATTATGAAGGCTATAACCTAGGCGTTAGAGCTTTGATGAAGCAGAATCTAAGCGGAATCAGAGGCGTAACAGCTGAGCTTATGGATGTTCCAAAGGGTTATGAGCTTGCTATTGAAACTGCAATGGGAGCATCGCTTCAGAATGTAATTTGTGAAAATGATGAGGACGCAAAGCGTGCAGTCAAGTTCCTAAAAGAAAATCGTGTAGGAAGAATCACCTTCCTTCCTATAGCATCAATTAAAGCTAGCAAGCAGGCTATAAGCGATAAACTTAAAGACGACAAGGGCTTTTTGGGTATGGCCGTTGATATTATAAAGTTCGACAAAGAGCTTGCAAATATCTATAGCTATCTGCTAGGTAGAGTTGCTATTGTCAAGGACATGGATAGTGCCATAAGACTATCAAAGGTTTCACAGGGGCTAAGATTTGTTACTCCAGAAGGAGAAATCGTAAATGCATCAGGTGCTATCACAGGCGGTGCATATAAGAATAAATCGGCTAATTTGCTTGAGCGTAAGGCTGAGATAAGCGACCTTGAGAAAGGTCTTAATGCATACAAACTCAGCATAGATAAGATGGGCGAGGAATTATCAAAGCTCAAGGCTAAGCAGGCCGATGAAAGAGAAATGTTCAATGATTTAAGTTCTGATTATAGGGAAGCAGACCTAAATCTTAATAGATTAAAGAGCCTGGTAGAGTCAGAAAAGATTAGAGCGGAGGAGCAGTCAAAGAACTTAAAGCGTGTAGAATCAGAGCTTGCTGAAATTGATAAGCAGACCAAGGAAGCTGACGAATTAATTCTAAAACTTAATAATCAAGCTTTAGAGCTGCAGAATGAAATCGGTAAAATTCAGGCAAATACCGAATCAGTTCTTCAGGAAATCGATTCTATCAAAGCTGAAACTGATAAGGCTAGCGAAGGCGTAACAAAGCACAGAATCATATTAAATGAGCTTGAGACAAGGCTAGAAAATAGCGAAGCCGAAAAAAGCAGGATAAAAAGACAGCTTGAGTCTATGGAAGGCCAGCTAAAGGATAAGATGGAGGCCCTTGATAAGCTTAAGCTAGAGAAGGAACTTCTGCTAAATAGCAGAGACAATAAGGAAGTACTCGAAATCTTTGAAAGAGAAAAGCTAGAACTTGAATCAAATCTAGCAGAGGTAAGCGAAGATAGACAGACTGTAATTACTCAGCTTCAGGAGTTCGATGAGAAACAGAAGGATGCTTTAGATAAGCTCAATGGACTAAGAGATAACAAATATCAACTAGACCTAAAGATCAGTAAGAGCGAGGCTCAGCTAGAATCACTGAAGGAAAAGCTATGGGATGAGTTTGAGATAAGCTATGCTCAGGCAATGGACTTCAAAAAAGAGGACTTTATTTACTCACAAGCAGCCAAGGAAGAACGCAGAATCAAAAGTCGTATGAGAGAGCTTGGCGATGTAAATATTGGAGCCATAGCTGAATACGAACAGGTTTCAGAGCGTTATGAATTCCTGACATCTCAGAGAAACGATATAAATGCAGCTAAGGAAGAGCTTCTAAAAATCATCTCAGATATGGATAAGACCATAAGGAGAAGATTTAAAGATAACTTTGATAAGGTGGTTGTTAACTTTGAGGAGATATTCAAGTCTCTGTTTGGCGGTGGATATGCAGAGTTAAGGCTAGAAGATGAGAATAATCCGTTAACAAGCGGAATCGAGATTATCGCTCAGCCACCAGGAAAGAAACTTCAAAATATTAATTTGATGTCAGGTGGAGAAAAAACTATGACTGCAATAGCACTGATGTTTGCAGTTCTTAAGACTAAACCTACACCATTTTGCATACTTGATGAGGTAGAAGCTGCGCTTGACGATAGTAATATTGATAGATTTGCAGAATATCTTAAAAACTTTAAGGAAATACAGTTTACACTTGTAACTCACCAAAAGGCGACGATGGAGCACGCGGACGTACTATATGGCGTAACCATGCCGGAGCACGGAATATCTAAGGTGCTAAGTCTTAGACTAGGCGATGATTTTGATATAGAGTAAGGAGGAAAGATGGCAATCTTAGGAGGAAAGAAAAAAGGTTTTTTCGGAAAACTTTCCGAGAGAATAAGCGATACTCTGATGTCGCGCGCAACGGTAGATGAGGAGATGCTCGAAGAGCTAGAAGAGATTCTCATAACCTCAGATATCGGAATGGATACGACAATGAGGATAATGCAGGACCTCCGTGACCATATCCAGATTAACCATATAACTAGACCTGAAAGAGTTAAGGATGCACTTACAAATGTAATGACACTTATTCTCAACAAAGGAGATAGATGTAAGCTAAGCGATAAGACGCCGCTTATTATCCTTGTAATTGGAATAAATGGTGGAGGAAAGACTACCTCAATTGCTAAGCTTGGAAATATGCTCAAGAATCAGGGTAAGAGCGTTATGTTTGCAGCTGCAGATACATTTAGAGCTGCAGCCTCTGAACAGCTAAAAATTTGGGGAGATAGAATCGGTGTAAACACCGTTATGCATCAGGAAGGCGCAGACCCATCTGCAGTTATATATGATGCAATTCAGTCTGCAAAGGCAAGAAATATAGATGTTCTCATATGCGATACAGCTGGAAGACTTCAGACAAAGAAGAACCTCATGAATGAGCTTGAGAAAATGAACAAGGTTATTTCGAGAGAATTTCCTGAAGCAGACAGGGAAACGCTGCTTGTGCTTGATGCTACAAATGGTAAGAATGCCATTTCACAGGCTAAGGAATTTAATGATGTTGCCGAAATCACAGGTCTAATTATAACAAAGCTTGATGGAACAGCTAAGGGCGGCATTGCTATAAGCATTACAGATGAATTTAAGATGCCTATAAAGTTTATTGGAGTAGGCGAAGGTTTAGATGATCTTAAGCCTTTTGATGCGAGAGAGTTTGCAGGAGGTATTTTTGATGAGTAGACCTATTGTTGCCGTTGTAGGCAGACCGAATGTTGGTAAATCGACGTTCTTTAATAAAATAGTCGGCAGAAGAGTTTCAATAGTCGAGGACACTCCAGGCGTTACACGTGACCGTATTTACGCAGAAGCTGAATGGAATGGAATTGGCTTTGATCTTATAGATACTGGAGGTATAGAGCCAGATAGCAAGGATATAATTCTTTCACAGATGCGTGAGCAGGCGCAGATGGCCATGGATATGGCTGATGTAATTCTTTTCATTGTAGATGGTAAGGATGGTATCACTACAGCTGATGAAGAAGTTGCCACCATGCTTAGAAGAACAGGAAAGAAGATTATTCTGCTCGTAAATAAGATAGATAATCCTCGCAAGATTCCTGATAACTTCTATGATTTCTATACTTTAGGACTTGGTGAGCCTATTCCTATTTCTTCAGTAAATATGCTTAATCTAGGTGATGTTCTTGATGATATAGTTAAGTCATTCCCTGAGAACAAGTACGAAGAAACCGATGATATCAAGGTTTCTGTAATAGGAAAGCCAAATGTAGGAAAGTCATCACTGATAAATGCGTTAGTTGACGATAACAGGGTTATAGTTTCGCCAATTGCAGGAACGACTAGAGATGCTATAGATACACCCTTTGAATGGGAGGGCGATAAATACCTCCTAATTGATACTGCTGGTATCAGAAGAAAGAGTAGAGTAAACGAAGATATTGAGCGCTACAGTGTAATTAGATCTATTGCAGCCATAGAAAGATGTGATGTTTGTCTTCTTCTGATTGATGCTGAGGAAGGTCTTACAGAGCAGGATAAGAAAATTGCAGGTGAGGCGCACGAGGCTGGTAAGGGAATTGTTGTTGTAGTAAATAAGTGGGACCTTATCCATAAGGAAACAAATACGATGCGCGATTATAGGCGCAAGATAGAGGCGGAGCTTCTTTTTATGTCCTATGCACCCATTGTATTTATTTCAGCGCTCAAAAAGGAAAGACTCAGTGAGGTTATGGCAATGGTTAAGTTTGTTGCCGAAAAACGTGCTCTCAGAGTTCCTACGGGACAGCTGAATAGCTTGATTGCAGATGCTGTTTTGATGAATCAGCCGCCAGCTGATAAGGGTAGAAGACTTAAGGTATACTATGCAAGCCAGATTGGTGTAAAACCACCGCTATTTGCATTTTCAATAAACGATAGAGAACTTATGCACTTCTCATATGCTAGATATCTTGAGAATAAGATAAGGGCAGCCTTTGGTTTTGAGGGTACATCTATAAAGTTCTTGTTTAGAGAAAGAGGAGAAAAGGAGTAGGAATGATCAGCGTAAAATTTGTTATCTTACTTTTGATAGCCTATATGCTAGGCAATATATCGCCTTCCACAATCCTTGCTAAGGCAAAGGGGATAGACATCAAGAAAGCAGGAAGCGGCAACGCAGGTACAACGAATGCTCTTAGAGTTCTCGGTGCAAAGGCAGCTGTTATTACTCTAGTTATAGACATAGGCAAGGGATTTTTAGCGGTATTCATCGCGGGAAGGTTCCTAGATCCAATGCAGGTATCATTCTGCGCACTAGCAGTATTTCTAGGACATGTTTGGCCGTTATTGCTGAAATTTAAGGGAGGAAAAGGAGTTGCTACAGCCTTTGGAGCGCTACTTGCACTGAACTGGCAGCTCGCTTTGATATGCCTAGGCATAGTTGTACTAGTTGTATTAGTGACAAGAATGGTTTCACTAGGTTCTGTAACGGCAGCTCTTGCATTCCCATTTTTAGCATACTTTATGGAAAAGGAATTTCTTCCTGCTGGTATTTGCATGGCTCTTATTTTGATATTCAAGCACAGAGCTAATATAGCTAGAATTCTATCTGGAAACGAGAGTAAGCTGAGCTTTAAGAAAAAGGAGAATAAGGTTGAATAAGGTGATAGATACAAAGATTACAGTAGTTGGATTCGGAAGTTGGGGAACAGCGTTAACCGTTCTTTTAGCAAATAAAGGCTACGATGTCAAAGTTACGGCAAGAAATATTGACCACATTGCTGAGGTAGAATATCTTAAATTAAATATTAGATATTTGCCACAGGTTAGAATACCTGATAGCGTAAAGTTTGAAAATAAGCTTAACGAAGCAGTAGAGGATGCTGATATTATTTTGTTTGCGGTTCCAGCTCAGCATTTTGCTAATACGTTAAAGAAGGCAGTTGGATCAATTTCTGAGGATGCAATAATTGTAAACGTTGCAAAGGGTATAGATATGAACAGCCTCAAGAGGCTTTCAGAGCTAGCAGAAGAAATCGCACCAAAGAACAGCTATGTTGCACTTTCTGGTCCATCACATGCAGAAGAGGTTGGTAGAAATATGCCAGCAGGAGTTGTAGCTGCATCTAAGGACAATGAGGCTGCGCTTAAGGTTCAGGAAGTTTTCATGAACGACAGATTCAGAGTATATACTCACGATGATATTATCGGTGTTGAGCTTGGCGGTGCACTTAAGAATATCATGGCTATCGGTGCAGGAATATCTGATGGTCTTGGCTATGGAGATAGTGCAAAGGCAGCTATGATGACAAGAGGAATCGCTGAGATTGCAAGGCTAGGAATGAGCCTCGGAGCAAAGCAGGAAACCTTTGCAGGACTCAGTGGTATAGGAGATCTTATCGTAACGTGTACAAGTAACCACTCAAGAAATAGACGATGTGGACTTTTGATAGGCCAGGGAATGAGCCCAGCAGAAGCTGCCGATAGCATAGGAATGGTTGTCGAGGGAATAAGCACATGTGAAGCAGCGTATAAGCTTGCTAAATCTATGGGTGTAGATATGCCTATTACCGAGATGATTCATGCCTGCTTATGCGGCGAAATCAATGCAAAGGAAGCTATCGATGTCCTAATGACACGTAGCCCAAAAGACGAAAGAAAATAACTAGGAGGACAGATGTCCAGAACATTTCATATAACAACATTTGGCTGTCAGATGAACGAGCATGACTCGGAGGTTATCGACGGTCTTCTTACAGAAAGAGGATTTTCAAGCGTCAAAGAGCGAAAAGATGCCTCTATAGTAATTATAAATACATGTAGTGTCAGAGATAATGCTGATAAGCGTTTCTTTGGAACACTAGGACAGCTCAAAAAGAGAAAAGAAAGCGACCCGTCGTTTATCGTATGTGTCTGTGGATGCATGATGCAGCAGCAGAGAGTTGTCGATACTATAAAAACTAAGTACCCATGGGTAGATGTAATCTTTGGTACAAACAGCATTCACCATATTCCAGAGTTAATCGAAAAGGTTGCAATCGAAAAGGAGAAGGTTGTTGATATCATTGAAAACACAGAGGAAATAGTCGAGGGGCTCCCAGCTAAGAGACTATTTGATCACAAAGCACTAGTAAACATCATGTTTGGATGTAATAATTTCTGTACCTACTGCATAGTTCCATACACAAGGGGACGTGAAAAGAGCAGAGCGCCTGAGGCCATAGTAACTGAGGTAAAAGGCCTAGTTGCAGATGGAGTTAAGGAAATTATGCTCCTTGGTCAAAATGTTAACTCATATGACGGTAATGGAACTAGCTTTGCTGAACTTCTCAAAATGTTAAACGATGTAGATGGGCTTGAGCGTATACGCTTTATGACATCAAATCCAAAGGATCTTTCAGATGAACTAATCGAAGCCTTTGCAGTCTGTGATAAGCTTTGTAAGAACCTGCATCTGCCAATACAGTCGGGCAGCAATAGGGTTCTAAAGAGAATGAATAGAAAGTATACAAGAGAGGACTACCTTAAGCTCATAGAAAAGCTTAGAAAGACGGTTCCTGATATCACACTTTCCACTGATATAATAGTAGGCTTTCCTGGAGAGACAAACGAGGACTTTGAAGAAACTCTAAGTATTGTCAAAGAAGTTGAGTATGATTCAGCATTCACCTTCATTTATTCTATAAGAAAAGGAACACCTGCAGAAAAGTTTGAAGATCAAATCGAGGAAAGCGAAAAGCATAGGAGATTTGACCTTCTTGTAAGTGCTGTAAACGAAATAAGTGAAAAGAAGAACAAGGTATATCAGGACAGAGTTGAAAAAGTTCTAGTAGATGGTGTAAGCAAGAACGATAAGTCAACGCTCACAGGCAGAACTGATGGATTTAAGCTAGTAAATTTTGCTGGAAAGAAGGAAATGATAGGAAGCATAGTAGATGTTAAGATTACGGATGCTAAGACATTCAGTCTCTTTGGTGAAGTTGTAGAACATTAAATGGAGAAATAATATGAAGATAAACCAAAACCAATTAAATTCAGCGGTTCTGATTGTTGCACTTGTAGTAGTACTCAATCTTTTGCAGGGAAACAATGCATTTAGCATGGATATGATTGTTACAAAGCTATATATGCTTCCTGGAATAATAATA
Source organism: uncultured Clostridia bacterium (assembly GCA_938049335.1). Taxonomy (GTDB): domain Bacteria; phylum Bacillota; class Clostridia; order Peptostreptococcales; family Anaerovoracaceae; genus Eubacterium_B. Next base: position 74,264 of record CALIYX010000020.1, read on the forward strand.
GGACTTACACTACATGAGTTTTCTCATGCGATGGTATCATATAGGCTTGGGGACCCAACTCCAAAGGAACAGGGAAGAATAACGGTAAATCCGCTTAAGCATATTGATCCAATCGGATTTGTAGCACTTATAATGGCAGGATTCGGATGGGGCATACCAGTACAGATAAATCCAAACTATTATAAGAAGAAAAGATTAGGCGAGGCTCTTGTAGCAGTTGCAGGTGTAACTATGAATCTAATAATTGCACTTGTATTTGCACTCTTGCTTAAGCTTTTGTATTCAAGTGGACTGGCTGCAGGATCTAATCAACCTATACATGTAATAACTATGATGCTACAGTATGGCATTTTGATAAATATCATGCTTATGATTTTTAATTTGCTTCCAATCCCACCACTAGATGGATTTAATTTTGTAACGCAAATATTTAAGCTTGACAAATATTCATGGTGGTACCAGTTCTACCGTCTTGGTACATTTATATTGCTAGGATTAATTTTGCTAAATGTACTTGATATAGTAATTAATCCACTAATATACGGATTGTTTAATGCAATAATGGGCATAGTGTAAATCGCTAAAAGCCTATAATTTCAAAGCTAAATATAATTAGAAAAAAAATATTAGCACTCACTGTTAAAGAGTGCTAATATTTTGTTGCTTTTTGAAATAAAGTGGTATACAATATAAGTAACGAAGATAAAAATCAAGGAGGTATAACCATGAATATCGAAAAATACACACAGAACGCGCAGGCTACTATTGTTGAAGGACAGCGCATTGCAATCGAAAATGGTAATCCAAGTCTTGAACCTGAGCATATAAATCTAGCTTTGCTACAGCAGAGCGATGGCCTAATCCCAAGGCTTCTAAAATACATGGAGATAGACGCTAATTCAGTTGAGAAAGCTGTTTCTGAGCTTGTCGATAAGCTACCAAAGGTTAGTGGAGGACAGATTTATGCTTCACAGCGTCTAAATTCACTACTAGCTGAAAGTGAAAAGGAAGCAGAGCGTTTCAAGGATGATTATGTGAGTGTTGAACATATTTATCTAGCTTTGTTAAATGAGAGAAAGAGCCCATTCAATGAAGTTTGTAAGAAATTTGGAATAAGTAAGGAGGGCTTCCTAGAGGCTTTGACCAAGGTCAGAGGGAATCAGCGAGTTACTAGCCAAAACCCTGAGGACAATTATGAGGCTCTAGAGAAATACGGTCAGGATTTAGTTGAGCTAGCCAGAAAGGGTAAACTTGATCCAGTAATCGGAAGAGATAGCGAGATTAGACATGCTATACAGATTCTATCTCGCCGTACTAAGAATAATCCTGTTTTGATCGGTGAGCCTGGTGTTGGTAAGACTGCTGTTGTAGAGGGTCTTGCACAGAGAATTCTCAAGGGAGATGTTCCAGAGGGTCTAAAAGACAAAACAATATTTGCACTTGATATGGGTGCGCTTATTGCTGGTGCTAAGTTTAGAGGTGAATTTGAGGAAAGACTCAAGGCAGTTCTAAATGAGGTGGAAAAATCAGAAGGAAGAATTATCCTATTTATAGACGAGATTCATACAATTGTCGGTGCAGGAAAAACTGAAGGCTCTATGGATGCTGGAAATCTCCTAAAGCCAAAGCTTGCAAGAGGTGAACTTCACTGCATAGGTGCTACAACTTTGACAGAGTATAGAAAGTACATAGAAAAGGATGCTGCACTTGAGAGAAGATTCCAAAAGGTAATGGTTGATCAGCCAGATATTAATGATACTATTTCTATTTTGAGAGGACTTAAAGAACGTTTCGAAATTCACCACGGCGTAAGAATTACGGATAATGCTCTTATTGCATGTGCAACTCTATCAGATAGATATATCACAGATAGATTCTTGCCAGATAAGGCTATAGACTTGATGGACGAGGCTGCGTCACGTATCAGAACTGAAATAGATAGCATGCCATCAGAGCTTGATCAGATTTCGAGAAAAATAATGCAGCTTCAGATTGAGAAGCAGGCCCTTCTAAAGGAAACTGATAAGGCATCAAAGGCAAGACTTGAGGCACTTGAGAAAGAATTAAGTGAGCTCAACAGTGAGAGTGCAACTCTTAGAACTCAGTGGGAGACTGAGAAGAAAAAAATCACTGATTCTAAGCAAACAAAGCAGGATATCGAAGAGCTAAAGCATCGCATCGAGGAAGCTGAGCGAGCATATGATCTTGAGACACTTGCAAAGCTTAAATACGGCGAACTTCCAGCACTCGAGAAAAAGCTAGAGGAGGAAAAGCAGGCTCTTGCAGATAAGAGTGAGGATAGACTCCTAAAGGAAGAGGTCGACGTTGAGGAAATAGCTGAAGTAGTATCACAGTGGACAGGTATTCCTGTATCAAAGCTAGTTGAAAGCGAAAGAGAAAAACTTCTAAAGCTTCCTGAAATCCTTCACAAGAGAGTTATAGGTCAGGATGAGGCAGTAGTTGCAGTTTCTGATGCTATACTAAGAGCACGTGCTGGTCTTAAGGATGAAAATAGACCTATAGGTTCATTTATCTTTATGGGTCCTACAGGTGTTGGTAAGACTGAGCTTGCTAAGGCACTTTCTGAGGCACTCTTTGACACCGAAAAGAATATGATAAGAATTGACATGTCTGAGTACATGGAAAAACACAGTGTTTCTAGACTTGTTGGAGCGCCTCCAGGATATGTGGGCTACGATGAAGGCGGACAGCTGACTGAAGCAGTTAGAAGAAGACCTTACAGTGTAATACTCTTTGATGAGATAGAAAAAGCGCATCCTGATGTATTTAACATCTTGCTTCAGCTTCTAGATGACGGAAGATTGACTGATAATCAGGGAAGAACTGTAGACTTCAAGAATACAATCATCATCCTTACATCAAATATCGGTAGCCGTGAGCTCATCGATAGAATCGAAGAAGGTGGCCAGATTTCTGAGGAAGTAAAGGAAGATGTAATAAGCAAGCTTCATAGCTTCTTCAGACCTGAGTTTATAAACAGAATCGATGATACAATCGTGTTCACACCACTAAATAAGGATCAGATAGGTAGAATCATAGAGATTGCACTTGTATCTATTCAGAAGAGACTTTCTGAGAGAAATATCAAGCTTGTTCTAAGCGAAGCAGGAAAGGACTATATCTGTGACAATGCTTATAGCCCAGAGTTTGGTGCAAGACCTGTAAAGAGATTCATGCAAAAGTATGTTGAGACAAAGCTTGCTGAAGCACTGATTAAGGGTGAAATCGCTGATGGAAACACAGTTGAGATTACATCAAAAGGTGAAGGAATTGAGCTAGAAATTAAATAATTAAACAGCGAAAGCTGGATATACCCTCTAAGCTATAGTGATATGTACCCTCTTTACTGGACAACCAGTAAGGAGGGTATTTTTATGCGTTAC
>CALIYX010000021.1 GCA_938049335.1 uncultured Clostridia bacterium
CATATCCGCCATAAATTCATCAAATTTACAAAGTTCTCGTAATTCTTGATGTTCTATATCATAACAAGAAATCTTTTTACTTTTAGGGTCCCATACAATTTGCCACTCATTATACTCGCCTAGTTCTTTAGATAAACGCAATAGATTACGGCGACCTAATTTAAATGGAATCGTATCAATAAGTGGGAAGAACTCTATAGATATAAAATCGGAGTCTGGTAATTCAAAGTAAAGATGTTCACCCTCTAAAAAATTCACTAATGCTTTTGGTAATTTGAAGGGCTTTAACTGATCCATTTTATTCTGTATATCATGGAACTCAGCAGGCTCTAAGGATTTAAAATACTCTGCCATTTTCATATCGCCTTTTTCAATAGCAATGCTATAGGGACGCATACCATCCTTTTCTGTGATGGTCACGTCAGCACCATGTTCTACCAAGTATTTGCACATCTGTAAATCCACATAACGAGCAGCTACACACAATGGAGTCGGCTTAAAGGGATATACAGAATCAGGCTTATTGTAGTTAATATCTACACCATTATGAATAAAGAAATCTAGAACCTCATAATTTCTATCTGTAATGATATTTCTGAAAGCTTTACCTCCATACTTTTGTACTGTATGGCCTAAGTCATGAATGATTTGTAGGTTCTCATATTTCTTGCCATATAAGGCAGCTTGAAAAGCATCTACTTTCACGCAGTTCAAAGCATGAACATTGGCACCATGAGCCACAACATAGTCTATAATCTCTTTATTACCATACCGTACAGCTAACAAGAAACTTGGATTTTCCTCATCATTAAGATCAGCGCCATGTTCGACTAACCATTGAACACTTGGCAAACAACACATGACTAAAGCTAATTCTAAGGGTGTATGCTCACTATACTCACCTATTTCTATAGGCTTATTAATATCCCAACCATTGCCTAATTCATTTTCTAAGGCGCTAATATTTCCTGTTACAATATCTGTTACGATGTGAGGTGCAGATTCAAATGTACCTAAATCTTTTAACTGTATCATGTCTCTCTCCCATGAACTATATTTTTAAAATGATTATCACTAATTACATTATATTACATTTATAAGTGGGAGTGTATAGTAAAACCCTTCGCATAAGCGAAGGGTTTTACTATTATTTTAGGTTCAGCATTTTAAATAATTATAATTCTAACATACCTATATCTAATTTTTTATTTGATAAATAAAAATCATAAGCTAATGTTGCAGGAACAAATCTTACTTCAATATCTTGTAATCCAAGATTTGTCATCATCGCTATTGATACACAACCAAGATTCTCCACAACTTTTTTATCTGTTGGCAATAGAAAGCAATTCTTAACAGCTTGGAACTTATGTGCATCAATAAAACTTTTATAAGCCAACTGATAAAGATATTGCTTAGTAACAGATTCAATACCAGGCTGCCCTTTTGGTGTTTGTCCGTATTTCAATTTAGGAGTATAGTATTTTGCATCAAAAATATAAAATCGATTCTCAAAAATAGTAATTAAATCTGGTACAAGGGTATCATTAGCTTTTTTATTTGTTAACGACCAAAAAGGTTTATCTATTAAATCAATTAATTTAGTTTTTAAATTATCTTCTTGATTCAACTTCACACATGTTTTTAGTTGACCTAATGTCATATCTAATTGGTTATTTAAAATTTCTTTGCATACACATTCCCATACCAAATTAAAAGAATTAGTACCGAAGAAAGAAATCCCATCTACAGATGCTAATTGTCCACCATGTTTAATATATGAATAAAGAGTTTTCAGTACTAATTGTTTTCTAGTGTTAAACTGTATATCTAATTCATTTTCAAGTCTGTATAATATATATTCCTTATCGCCAAACTCATATAAACTTTCATCAGTTAACTCTATTGCAGTAATTTCAAATAAAGCTAGCAGATCAGCATCTCTCAATTCTTTTGATACTTTTGTTAAAATACATTCGTGAAGACGCTTAAAATAATCATATTCATTATTAATCCTTTTCTTTGTTTGTATCTCAACATAATATGGCCTATTGTTCGAAAGTATTGAAAATGTTTCATTTATAGTTTTATCCCATAGAATTTCTCCAGAACCATTAGCTTCGATTATAGCTTTAGAGTTATTATAAATTCCATTTTCAAAATAATCTTGCATAAGAAACAATAAAACCGGTAATAAATTAAAAGAGTTATTTCCAGTATAGTCATTCAACATATTTATAGACTGTTCTTTTGAATTATATTTTTCTATGACCTTATAGATTTTTCTTAATTCAATTACAGGATCCTCAACATTAAATAAGTATTTTGGATAACATTTAAGAATTCGTCCAGCTACAACTATGATACCAACGAAAGTAAATACATAATCATATTCTTTACTATTAAGCTCTAAAGAACCAAACTCTACAGTCTCATCAACAAGTTCAGACATATTAAACTGAACACGCGATTGCCTTACAAATTTTAATATGCCAAATTCTTTTAACTTCCTAACAATAAAATCTAACTGATTTTCAGAACATTCAAATAGCTCCATAAGCTCTTTTCGTGTATAACATTTCTGCTCTCTTAAAAATACAGAAATCATAATAAGCCTCTTCTCTAGTTATCCAAATGTACTAAATCATTATTATCTGTTTCAGAAGATAACGATTCAATTCGTTTAATCTCATCTTGAATATCTTTATGAAAAATTTCTACACCTTGTTCGTCAAAAGCTTTACAAATTTTTGAATATCTAGTGTATCCATATTTACTATTTGCAAATAGCTTTGATCGTTTTTGTCTTGCCACATCCTCAAATAAATACATAAGTACTTTATGTTTAAAAACTTCACAAAACCTATCACTATCGATTTTATCATTATCTGCCATTAAGATTTTTTTTGAAATAAAATAAGGACCAAGCTGCTTATCTTCATTAATATTTTCATTTGCAAGAAACTCATTTATTGCCTTACGCAGAGAGTTCCATTCTATCTTTTGCTTCTCTTTACCTCCTAAATAAACATATTTTGCTCTAATTTCTTTGTCTCCATCATCTATTCCTAAATATTGGAAGCTCCACCGTCTCTTAAATGCTGTATCCATTGGAAATACCCCTTGATCAGCACTATTCATGGACGCCCATATAAACATATTATCGGGAATCTTAAGTCTACTATAATCTGAGGAATTTCCACCTAGCTCATTTGCTAAGTAATTCTTTATATCTTCAGAAGCATGAATCGGATATTCGCTTACATTATTAAAACCTCTATCTAATAATTGAAATATATCTCCAAAAACAGCTGCTACATTAGCACGATTAATCTCTTCAATCAATAGTAAAAATGGTTTAATCGTATCAGTCCGGCTATTTTTTAAAGCCTCAACATAAACACGCATAAAAGGTCCCGGAACATATGCATATGTAATTGAATCTTTTCCATAATCTTTAACAGGAACAGGCTTATACGTTCCTACAAAGTTTGCATAGGAGTAGTCTGGATGGAAAGTTACACGCTCTAAATTAATTTCATAGGCATCGCCTAATAATTTTTTAGCATCCTCATTTAAGTTGAAACTTTTTCCTGTTCCGGGAGCGCCAAACATTATTCGATTACGTTCAAAGGGAGATTCGATTTTAGTATAAAATGTAATACCTTTTTCATGATCAATATTACTTTTATCCTTATCTTTTATAAAGTCACTTTTCTCATTACCATAGTAATATCTATCATATAAAAATAATAAGTTTTCATCATTACTAAATGGGTAGCAAATTGTACGTAAGCCTTCAGACTTTTCTGGTAATTTTTCCCCTTCCTCAAAAACTAACTTCCAATTTGCAGTTTTTTTATGTGACATATCTGAATCTGAACTATACGAATATGCTCCAATTTGATCAGCATATGCAATTAGTTTCTCACCAGTCATAATAGTAAAAATTGTATTGCTATCACTATTATAGAATCTAAGTATTTCTCCAGCAATTCGAGATGCATATCTCTTATCTGAAATTTCATAATTCTTTACCAGCTCATGCAAAATAGTAGCTTTATCTAAATGATCTATAAACACTCCTTTTGATAAATCCCCTATTTTAGAATATCCAAAACCAATAATACCTTGTTTACACCACTCATTTGCATAGTTCTTTTTTGAATCGGAGCAGCCCAAGCGAATAAACTGGCGTACCTCACCAAAACGACTTTTAAATATATCTAAGAATTGTTTATAATACAAACCAGCTAAATTTTGAATAATTGAAATCTGCCCACTTCGACCATATGTTTTTTCACTTGGTTTTATTCTTAAAGCTCTAAGTACATGTTTTTGCCATTCTTCAGAATGGAATCCACTTAGCTTATCACTACAAATCAAGGAAAAATATTTATGTACCCACCCCAATTTATAATATTTTTCACCCACTTTATCTTTTAAAGTATCGTTCAATTGTTCATAATCTTCAACAGTCTCTAACTTTGTATCATGTATTATGTTAGCGCCTATTACAAGGGCATCCCGAATTCTTTTACCAAGCGCTAATGCTTCATCAACCTTCAATGACTCCGGTTTTGTTGAAGATCCTGTCATCCACACTCCAGATTTTTGATTTTGAAATAAGCCAAATTTATAAGATGATCCACCTGCAACACTACCAAAATGTTCTTTAATATTACCTTTCATTTCAAGCCAATAGCATAAAGTATTAGTATTGTCACCCAATGAAAAGAAAATAGTAGATAAAAGTTGTGTATCATCTAAAGCCTGTAACTTTTCTGGTGAAAACACACGTTTAAATTCATCTAAATCCGTTTTAATAACATCAGATGAAAATAGCTCTATCCCTTCGGAATCAACATAACTTTTAAGTATGTCAACTGCTCTTTGATATTCATTCATAATTTACTTGTCACTCCCATAATTTATTAAATACACTCAACACAGATATAACAATATTTTCAACTGTTTCAATATATTTTTAAGTATCCACAAAAATAAAAAATATATTACCCCAATATGATAATTATTAATCTAATTATATTACATTTATAAGCTTGATTGTATAATAAAAAATATGTATAGAATACCATAGATGGTCAGCTATAAAATAAAAGAGTATCATACTATTATTAATATATACGCCGATTGTAAAATCAAGTTAAACAAGTAACATAAAAGGTCCATAAGGCTCTCTCTTTGGTAGAATGTAAGTGACAAAGCTTCATTCACAAGGAGGAAATCCCTATGGACCACTTATATTCTACTACAACTAAGCACAGAAAGGGACAACATCTTTCATTTGAGCACCGAGTTTTGATTCAAACACGCCTCAAGGATGGTTGGAATCCCAACAAAATCGCCAAGGAAATCGGATGTGCACCGAACACCGTTCGCAACGAGATCAAGCGCGGAACAGTGGTACTGTACAAAGGAAATATTCTCCGCTACAAAGCCACCGCCGGACAAGCTACCTACGAGCAGAACCGTCAAGTGTGCTGTAGGCACTACGACTTCCCCGAGAAAGTCGATTTCATCTCGTTTGTTGAGAAGAAGTTTTTCGAAGACGGATGGTCACTGGATGCTTGCGTCGGCTATGCCCTGAAAGAAGGCTTGTTCACCAGAGGACAGATTGTCTGTACTAAGACACTATATAGCTATGCAGACCTCGGACTGCTTGGCATCAAGAACATCCACCTTCCCGAAAAACTCCGTAGATCTTCAAAGAGAGTGAAAATCCTTAAAAACAAAAGGGTTCTTGGACGCAGCATCGAAGAACGACCATTGGAAGCAAATGACCGCAGCGAGTTTGGGCACTGGGAGGCAGACCTTGTCATCGGTTCAAAGAAGAAGGATGACGACACTCTGCTCACCATGCTTGAACGCAAAACTCGCGAGTACTGGATGATTCATGTTCCGGGTCGGAATCCAAACGGTGTCATGGCTGCTTTAACAACCATCCGTTCACAGTACAGTGAACACTGGGATACCATCTTCAAGACGATTACGACAGACAACGGATCCGAGTTCTCGATATTGTCCGAGCTGGAGGACTTAAGCAAAACGCTGGTTTACTTTGCCCATTCCTATACCTCTTGCGAAAAGGGATCCGTAGAACGCCACAATGGCTTGATCCGCAGATTCATCCCCAAGGGAAAACGCATCGACAGCTACTCTGATGAGCAGATTTCTCAAATCGAGACCTGGTGTAATAGCCTTCCAAGAAAACTACTGGGCTACCGTACTCCGGATGATCTCTTCGAGAATGAACTGGATCGGATTTATTCCTGTGTCGCCTGACAGACTATTCAACTGTCAATGTTCAACTTGTTATTGCAATTTACGAAGAGTTTGTTTTTATTTGGACTTACAGATTACCACATTCTTAAATGATAGCCTTGAAGGGTAGCAAAAAAGATGTTTTATAAAATTATTTGTATAAATATTTTTCTGCACCGTTCAGTACTACTAAGACTAAAAGAATATAGCACTTTGCACTAAAAAAGGAGGGAACAAATCGTTCCCCCCACCCTAACATCAAATAACAATCTATTCATTTAAAAGTTGACTTCCGGATATTAACAAATCTGAAATCTTATGCCAATCAAATTTATACCCTTCTCCTTTAAAGAAATATGAATTTTTATTTGCTAATTTCATGATTTGAAATTTGTTCCATAACTTTGGTTCATCTCGAATGTAGGTTACCTTTGCCGCAGTTGTAACTGCAGTAGGTTTTCTCGTTCCTATTTTCCCTTCAGATGTAAGGAAAGTCTCTACTCCCAAAAGAAAGTTTTTAGAATCTTCTGGCAACACAACACTCTTACTCTGATATTCTTCAAATATTTTTATCAGTTCTAAATGTTTTCCATTAACTAAAATCAAATACGCTAATGCATTCAAAAATGCGTCACTATTAGGCCCATATTTTTTTCCTATCTCTAGCATTTTAAAACCAAGATTAGTCAAATGACCTTCATTCCACAATTCTAACTGTGAAAGTGGAATTTTATAATTTTGTTTTTCAGCTTTGCATGATTTCGGTGATCTTGTTTTTTTTCTTGGATTTCCATCCCAACCCTTTGTTTTTTCTGTCACTAATCTTTCATAAAATTCGGGATATATTTTTTCTGTATAAATATTACCTTCATATTCATTATATCTAAAGGCTAGTTCTAATAAATCATATAATTCATAATGGCTACAATCTCTCCACCAACACCAAAAAGTTTCCTTTTTACTTAAATCCACTGATTTAACTTTAGTAGCATCTCTTTTCTCATCTATTCCCCTAAGTAATGTAACGCCAGAACCAATATCGAGTGGATTATAGCTATATAAAGAAATCGCAACTTTTTTAAATTCATCAGCATTTAAAGTATTTGCTATAAAATCTGCAATATGAAATCCATCATCCGCAACTGTAGGAACTATTAATCCCGAATATAAGTGTTTTTGCAAATATGAAAGGGCTTGTCCTAAACCAGTCAAATACTCTCGCTTCGATTGCAATGGTGGCTTAAACTCTAAAGCATA
>CALIYX010000022.1 GCA_938049335.1 uncultured Clostridia bacterium
CAAACAACATAGACTTTTCCGCCAAACAACATAGACTTTTCCGCCAAACAACATATTTTTAAATTGATAAAAAATGTTGAATGTGGTAAGATTAAGCTATCACTTAAGAGAGGTGATTAAAATGCCAAAAAGGAAAAGTTTACCGGCTATAGGGTATCAGAGCCTTGGAGCGAATTCAGCGTCACATGTGATTCAGAAGTCTAATCCTCTCCTTACGCTATCCGAAACAAACTTGACACTTCCGGAGTTTAAAATTTTAGATGCGTACTTAGCTAGAATTAACAGCCATAATCCGGAAAAGCGTCTTGTAGAGTTTGAAAAAGGGATGATTGAACGATGTTTAGATGTTACACAAATTAAGTCTCATGATCTTGAAAAGAGAATCGACAATCTTTTTCAGGTGGTCACAATTAGAGATCAAGATAAAATCGAGGGATTCACTAAAATCGCACTCTTTGAGAAGGCAAGGTGCTATCAGGATAAAGATGGCCTATGGAAAGTAGAGCTTTCTTGCTCTCAGGCAGCTATGGAATATGTTTTTAACATTGAAAACATAGGCTATTTGAGATATAGGTTGAAAAATGTTGTAAATCTCACATCTAGATATAGCTATGTGCTCTATTTGTATTTAGAGCAACATCGAAAGATGCATTTGCAATGGGAAGTGGAAGTAGATGAGTTGAAGAGTATTCTGAGGTGTACAGCAGAAACTTATAAGTCATACTATCGATTTAATGATCTGATTTTGAGGAAATGCCACACCGAAATAACTCAAAAGACCCAGTGCGAGTTCAGCTATACGTCAATTAGAAAGGGCAGAAGTGTTAAGAGGATCCATTTCAGCTTGAAATCAAATGCCAGCACTCCGGAATTTGTCGAAGTAGAGGAGAAAGCATTTGAACAAGGAAGTGATATTACTGATCTGTTTAGGGAGGCATGTTGCCCTTACGGAACATCGGAGAGCGAGTTCAATCGAACAGAGATACAAGAAATAATAGCAGTTCTAGTCAATGTTCCAGAGCATTTATTACCGTCTAATGCTGCTTCTGATAGTCTTGATATTCGGAGATACCATTATTTAGCAGAAAAATACGCCAAAATGAGACGGATTTCTGAGAGAGAGAAAATCAGGAACAGGGTTTCATATCTAGTCTCTATGATAAAATCTGATTGCGGAAGATGATTGACCGAGACAAGTCAAAGTGCTAATATGTGTTTATAAAACGAGCGTTTTGCGTAGATAGAACGAAAGGGGGGTGTATGGCAGCAGAACTTGGTGAACAGGCGGCAATGCTCATGGTCAAGGTGGGATCCGAAATAACACTAACGATATTGAAGTCAATTGTCCAAAAGCTTATAGAGAATAATAATGAACATAAGCATGGGGAACAAAGTATGAAGGCCCTTAATATGCAAGGGAAGAAGCTGGATCATGTTGAGTTGCCTGGACAGGACATAAAAAGTTTCCGGAGAGCCCTCAAAAAGTATGCTGTAGATTTTTCAGTAATGCGTGATAGAGTTTCGGGTACGTATTCAGTTTTTTTTAAGGGACAGGACACAGATCGCATTTATGCAGGATTAAAGAGTGTCTTGAAAGAGGCTGTAACACAAAAGGAAGAAAAGAGGCATATCAAAGATGTTATTGACCGAGCCTCTAAAAGAGCAGAAGAGGTTTCTTCACAGCAGAAACTCCCACCAGTAAAAGAACGAATCACAGAGATGGCAAGATGAAGACAAACAACCTCGGACTTTGTGGAATAGTGTCAGCATTAGTTTTTTATCTAGTTAATCGCTTTGTTGGAATTGTTCTTCTTCAGCCAGGAACCTACCTTAATCGAGTTAGTACAGGCTTTGATAAAGTCCTTCCGGAAATCATATCAACCCCCGTTTACGTAAATTTGTCAAAGGGAGCTTTATTTTCTGGTCTAATTGGAGCTGCGATAACTTGGCTGATTTACCTTTACAATTCGTTTCAGCCTAAAAATTACATGCCAGGCAAAGAGCATGGATCTGCGGAGTGGGGAAAGGCAAGCGATATAGCCCCATTCAGGGACAAAAATCCAGAAAACAACATAATTCTTACCGCAACAGAAGAACTATCGATGTCAGATCGAATGAAGAGAACAAGAGATGATGACTATAACAGAAATAAAAATGTTTTAGTAATTGGCGGTTCTGGATCTGGAAAAACCCGTTTTTTTGTCAAACCGAATCTAATGCAGATGCACAGCAGCTACATCATTACAGATCCAAAGGGAAGTCTGATTCAGGAAACAGGGAGGATGTTTTTAGAAGCAGGATACAGAATTAAGGTATTTGATCTTATTAATAGAGAAAAATCAGACCTGTATAATCCTTTTGATTACCTCAAATCTGAGGATGATATTCTAAAGTTGATAAACAACCTAATTGCGAACACCACTCCACCACAGAGTAAAAATGCAGGAGATTTCTGGGAAAAAGCTGAAACTGCCCTTTTAGAGGCAATTTTTGGCTATATACTTTTCGAGCTGGTTCCTGAAGATCGTACTATGGGTACAGTGATGGATATGCTGCGATTGGCTGAGGTACGGGAGGATGATGAAAACTTTAAGAGCTTGCTAGATTTTGTCTTTGAGGAGTTGAAAGAAACAAATGCTGATGCATTTTCAGTGAAGCAGTACGAAATTTTCAAATTAGCTGCTGGCAAGACAGCAAAATCGATTTTGGTCTCAGTAGGTACGCGCTTGGCACCTTTTAATATACCTTCAATTCGACGAATGGTCTCAGCTGATACATTAGAGCTTGATATGATTGGGAGCGAGAAAACCGCACTCTATATCATACTTCCGGACACAGACCGATCCTTCAATTTCCTTGCAGCTATGATGCTGCAGCAGATGTTTGACATCCTTATTTACAGAGCTGACAATGACTATCAAGGGAAATTACCATTTCACGTGCGGTGTATGCTAGATGAATTTGCAAATATTGGGCAAATTCCACAGCTTGAGATTTTGATTTCTACAATTAGGAGCCGTGGAATTTCAATGGATATCATAGTACAGAACCTTGCACAGATAAAAAATTTGTACAAAGACACATGGGAAGTAATCACCGGAAACTGCGATAGTCTGCTTTTTCTGGGAGGGCTGGAGCAGAGTACATTGGAATACATTTCCAAGCTTTGTGGAAAAGCCACGATAGACAATCGAAATTCTAGCGAAACGAAAGGTCAGAATCCATCTTATTCCTTACAGTATCAGAATCTTGGACGCGATCTCATTACACCGGATGAAGCAGGTGCCTTAAAGGGAAGAACGTGTATTCTGAAAATCAGAGGATGTAAGCCATTTAAGTCCCAAAAGTATGATATTGAACGGCACCGGAATTATAATGCTCTTTCAGATGGTAATAGTAAAAACCGATTCACCTTGGATCAACGTAAGGAGTGGGACACTAAATCTTTTTTTGAGAATGTTGAGACGGTGCAAGCGATAGAAACACTGGAATAGATACGATGATGTTAAAACGTCAAAAGTTTTTAAAATTTTGATGAGTCAACAACACAATAATGAATGCAAAGGAGAACTAAAAATGGTCACTTTACAGGAAGTCCTCAACCTCGTAACAAAGTTTGCCACCGTTGGCGGAGGGCTGTGGTTGGTATGGGGAGTCATCGTTTTGGCTGGTGCTCTAAAGGATAAGAACGGACCAGGGCTGCAAGCTGGAATTTGGCAAATTGTAGGTGGTGGTCTTATTATTGCGGCCGCAGCGCTTTTTGCGAACATTACTGCAGCGTAAAATCTTGCAAAAAAAACAGCGGATTTCTGTCCGCTGTTTTTCTTAAAGGAAGGAAGTTATGTCCGGAGCAATTCTAAGTGTGTTGAAGTGGATTGGAAATCTCACTGTGAATGTCATGGGAGATTCCAACGCTCTTACGGGAGCATTTGGTTCCTATCTCAGTTCAGTATATTCGTATGCAGATAGCGTAATGAGATCAGTCTGTATGCCAGTAGCCTATGTGATTTTAGCTTTGTTTTTTGTTATGGAGCTTTATAAAGCCAGTATTAGAATTGATGGTGCTGGTGGTGGAACTCAGCTAGGCGCGGAACTGGTTTTTCGTACAATGTTCAAAATGGTGGTTTGTAAAATGGTTGTAGACCAAGTTCCGCTGATCATGAAAACCATTTTTGATGTAACAGCTGAGATTTCACAAAAGATTGATGGTATTAATAATAATGGGAGCATTTCGGGGGGAATTAACATAGATGAAGCACAGGCAGCCATTGGAAACATAGGAGTCATACAAGGTATTCCTGTTTTGCTTCTCTGCTTTATCGTATTTCTAATAACCCTATTTGCAGTAGCTTTTTCTAACGTGATTATCGTCACTCGTTTTCTTGAGTTGTATGTATATCTTGCTATTTCGCCTATTCCGCTAGCAACAATTCCAAACGATGAGCTTTCCCAGATTGGCAAGAATTTTTTGAAGTCGTTTGCAGCAGTTTGCATACAGGGAACTCTAATCTATTTAGTTCTGACATTTTATCCAAAGATTTTCAACCAGGCGTTTCAAGATAGTACCAGGGGCGGAAATGCAGAAATCCATTCTATTTTGATCGGCACTCTTTGTTACTCAGTCGTGCTCATTCTTACGATTTTTTCGACAGGAAAATGGGCAAAGAGTATTTGCGGAGCAATGTAACTGTAATCATTTAAGATCACCATATTCTTCAAACTTTGAAAGAGAGGCATATATTTGGCGATTGAGGTCGATATTCCTGTAGAAATAGATGAATACAAGGAAAAGATAATTTTCGGAATGTCGCTTAGACAGCTTGCCTGCTTTTCAGCAGCAGTCGTTCTTAGCATAGGATCCTACTTTGTTTGTACTAAAATTTTAGGGATGTCTATGGACGCGACAAGTTATGTGATCATTGCGGAAGCGCTTCCTCTGATGGCTTTAGGTTTTGTTCAAAAAGATGGGCAGCCATTTGAAAAGTTTTTTGCGCTAATGATACGGCATAAGCTTGGACTACATAAGCTTACTCTAACCACATCAAAAAGTTCTGGAATTGAACGGGAGTCTACGACTCCGGAAAGGAATAAAAGATATGCTTGGTTTTTTGAAGGAAAAGCTAAAGAAGACGAATCCCTCACAAGAAGTAAAAGAAGAGAAAAGCGTAGAATCAGAGAAGCCATTGTCTTCCAAGCAGATAAGAAGACAGCAAAGAGAAACCGCAAGGCAGCAAGACAGAAAATTAAGGCAGCTCAAAAAGAATACAGAGCAGCAAAACGCAAGGCTAATCAAGAGAGCAAGGCAGCTAGCAGCACCTAAAAATGCAGTTGACTATATTGGATTTCAAAGGATGTTTGATGACGGAATTTGTGAGGTCGAGCCAGGACTGTATTCTATTACATTGCGTATTTCGGACATAAACTATCAAACCGCAAGACGAGATGAGCAGGTAGAAATATTTTCGAAATATTGTGAGATTCTAAATACACTAGAACCACCACTGCATTATCAAATCACAATCAATGATAGAAACATAAACAAGGACTTGTTTCGAGAAAGTATGTTTCTGAAAATGAATAATGACTCAGAAGATGAGTACAGGAAGATTATGAATCGAATGCTCTCAGACAAGGCATTAGAGGGTGAAAACAGTATAGTCCGAGAGAAATACATTACAATTTCGACAACTGCTGCATCATATCGTCATGCAAAATCAGCGCTGTCACGTATAGAGGCTGATTATGGAAATCATTTTAAGAGTCTTGGCTGTGAAATTGAAGTACTGAATGGAATGCAACGCCTTGAGATAATACATGGACTTACTCGTCCATATGAACCGTTTAGATTTGACTATGAAACATTAATTTACAGTGGTTTGACAACCAAGCAGGCCATCGCCCCTATGGCCTTTAATTTTAGTGATAAACGAAGTTTTGAGGTGGGGGATTACTTTGGAGAAGTGCTCATTATCCGAGATTACCCAGCAACTATGTCAGACCAGCTTCTTACACGCTTGACTGATCTTCCGATTGATCTTGTGATTTCAGTTCATTTGGATAAGATAAAACAAGATAAAGCACTTGAGAAAGTCAGAAGAACTCTTGCTTTTATGGAAATGGAGCAAAGTGCGAATCAAGAAAAGGCAGCCGAAATGGGCAGAAATCCGGAACTTTCCACGCCGCAGGAGGTTCGTCGAAAGTATGCTGGAGCAGAAAGATTGCTTGACAGTCTTGAAAATGACAACCAGCGAATGTTCAAAAGTACAATTTTACTCTATACGTTTGCTCAAGACATGGAAAAGCTGTCTGATAATATCATTCAAATTTGCTCGGTTTGTGCAGAAAAATCATGCACGGCAGCCCCGTTAGACTATAGGCAGCAAGAGGGATTTAACTCAACATTGCCACTTGGAAAGAACTGTGTTGATATTCAGAGGACACAGACCACCGGAAGCGCGGCCGTTTTCATTCCGTTTACAACGCAAGAGCTATATCAGCCTGGAGGAATGTACTATGGATTGAATGCGTTGTCGCGAAATATGATTTTCTTTAATCGCTACAACCTCAAAGCACCGAATGGAGTTATTTTAGGAACGCCTGGATCCGGAAAAAGTTTTGCAGCAAAACGAGAAATGATAAATGTCTTGCTTTCAGATCCCAATGCAGAGGTACTCATCATTGACCCAGAGAGAGAGTATACAGCTATTGCGAATGGGTTTGGTGGAGAGCATATACATATCTCTGCCGGAAGTAAGAATTTTATCAATCCAATGGATATCACTGATAATTACGCTGATGATGATGATCCGTTGATGCTTAAAGCTGAGTTTGTACTTACTATGGTTGAGTTACTCGTAGGAGGAAGGTCTGGACTTACAGCCGCAGAAAGATCTATAGTATCTCGCGCTTGTACATTATCCTATCAAAAATACTTTGCAAATCCAAAAAAGTTTCCGGTACCAACGCTAAAGGATTTTTACTCGGTACTGAAAGAGCAGCCTGAAGCAGAAGCCAAGAGTTTAGCTTTATCTCTGGAGTTATATATAGAGGGAACACTGTCCGTTTTTAGCCATCATACGAACGTAGACACTAGAAAACGACTCGTTGTATATGATGTTCGAGATTTAGGTAAGCAGTTGCGGACACTTGGAATGCTGATTGTATTAGATCAGATTTGGAATAGAATTACTCAAAACCGTGCCGTTGGCAAGCGTACCTGGATTTACATTGATGAAATCCAACTTCTCTTTACAAATGAGTATTCAGCTCAGTATTTCTTTGAGCTATGGAGCAGAAGTAGAAAATGGGGAGCAATTCCAACAGCAATTACACAAAACGTTGAAACACTACTACTCTCCGATCTGGCAAGACGAATGCTGTCGAATTCTGATTTTATAATGATGTTAAACCAAGCACAACCGGATCGAATCGAACTGGCCGGGCTTCTCAATATGAGTGACAAGCAGCTTTCCTATGTCACAAATACTCCAGCCGGCAGTGGTCTGCTATTTGCAGGAAAGTCGATAGTGCCGTTTGTGGAT
The DNA here is from genome assembly GCA_938049335.1 of uncultured Clostridia bacterium. Taxonomy (GTDB): domain Bacteria; phylum Bacillota; class Clostridia; order Peptostreptococcales; family Anaerovoracaceae; genus Eubacterium_B. The sequence continues at coordinate 7,542 of CALIYX010000022.1, forward strand.
AACTTCCCAAAAGAAAATCCTTTATATGAAATGATGACAACCAGAATTGAAGAAGTGACAGGAGAAAACAAGACAGTATAAGTTTTTAATGTCTAAATGTTTTAAAATTAGCAGAGGAGCAGAGGGATGAGCAGCGAAAAAATACGTATCATAGAAAACTCCGCACTTGTTCGAGACAATAGCAGAGACTGCTTGAAAGAAGTTGTTCATTCCTCTGATCAGGAATCTGCCAAATCAGCTGTACACGCTCAAAGTCATGCTGCTCAAATCAAACCGGAATTTTCTGGACATGAACGAGTAAAAATTCCACCTATATCTAACTCCGAGAAAATTTCGGTTTCAGGCCTTGAGAAAAAAAACTCTTTCATGGAACACCAAGAAAGAAGTTCTAAAAGAAAAAAGACACGTCACTATCAAGGAGAACGTTATCAGCAGCAAACGTATGAACATCCGGCAAAGCAAGAAGCTAGTTATGGATTTGTAGAAGCAGAAACTACAGATATGAGCATTGGCGGCGCCGCTGGAAACGCCACATTAAAAATAGAGAGGCATATTATAAAGCCATCACAAAAAGGCGTTGCTGGAAAATCTGCCATAAAGCCAAGCATTCTGGAATCAAATCATCACATCATAAAATCTGGAGCAACACTGACACCACCTAAGTCCTCTGAATCCAGAGCATCAAGTTCTAGTAATGCTTCAAATCGGGCAAATTCAAGTAGCTTTGTGTCACGACGTATTGCCCTTATAGAGCACAAAAATACAGATAGCCTTTCTGAAAAAGCAGCAATACAAGCAAAACGATACGGATACAAGGCTGGGAAATATGCTGTACATACTACGGCAAAGGCTTCGAAAAAGGTGATTGGCATAATAAAATCATCTTATGCAAGAAAAATAACGTGGAATCCATCGGCGATAAAAAAACAGCTCAAAAATAATGCAGTAGCACTTGCCAGCACAACAAAGAAAGTCATAGTAGAGGAAATTCGAGATTTTCATGGCTCAGATGATCTCGGTATCCAAACGATAACTGCGACAAAGGATGCATGGTTCAAAACGAAAAACACTTATCGTACAATACAGTGGACAGGTAAGGCACTCAAAAGAGTCGCACATAAAGCAAAAAACACTATTCAGAGAACGCACAACATATTAAGAAGAGGTGCTGCAGCTGTAAAAAAACTCTTTTCAAATCCGCTGGTTATAAAGGGAGGTCTGATAATTGGATTGGTTGTAATGATTGTTGCTCTTTTGATAACAATTGCAACATCGATCACCTCAATTTTTCCGGTTATCAGTTTAAAGAGTGAGGACAAAGAGCTTGCTAAGACCTATGACTTCATCACAGAGTTGGATGCAAGATTAACGAATGAAATCAGAAGTTTATCAGGAAACGGGATTGATGAGTATCATTTCTATATAAATGGAGTATCGACGTCACGAGAAGAAATTTCTATCTATACAAATGCAGATACTATATTAATGTTCCTGGATTGTAAATATGAAGATTATTCCTTTGACAATCCAATACTTGGACTTGTTGGAGAACATAGTGTAAAAGAAGAAATCGGTATTCTTCATCATGATTTGCATCATTATGACACAAATATATGGGAGGAGGAAGTCGAGCATGAAGAAGTAAATGAAGATGGAACATCAGATACAGAAATAGAAATTAGGCGTCATATGGATATCAATATAGTATCTACAGATGTCGATTCATACCTTGCAGAAAATCTAGATGCACTACTCTCAGAGGAGCAAAAAGAAGTATATGAGGCACTGAAAGAAGTTGGCGTCTATACATCTAGAAAAGAACTAGCAAATCCATTTCCGGACAAAGAAGATTTCTTTTTACGCGAAAGATGGGGATGGAAAATTTCTTCTGGAAATGTTATTCATAATAATGGAGTGGATATCATAAAACCAGCCGGTACTGATGTTTGTGCTATGCGATCGGGACTGGTGTCAGAAATTGGAACATCGTCTGTTCGTATCAAAAGCGAAAAAAATGAAACCGTATATGAAGGACTGTCTTCCATTGTTGTTTCTCAAGGAGACACTATAGCTGCTGGTGAAAAAATAGGACAGATTCATGGTACATCTCTTCATTTAGAATACTTCATTGAAAATGGGTTCAACACAAACCCCGTATTTTATCTTGATGGATATGCTGGGTATCAACCTAGCTCAAGTGCTGGAATGTTCAATGGGTCTATGACTAATTTAGAAACGTTCTCCGGAAACAAAAAGTTGGCACTTGCAAAAGCTTTCCCAGGCGGTATTCCAACAACTAAAGCAGCAATGGATCAATACATGGTAACGATATCTGTCCCGTGCCTAAATAAATCCGGAAATCGAGTAACCAGGCGCGTAACCTGTAACCCTAACATTGTTCCTGAAGTCAAAGAGATTTTTGAGGAGATGGCAGATATAGGTTTCATTGCATATGATGTTTCCTGCTATTCCTATCGATACAAAAACAATAATAGCTCGCAAAAAAGTTTGTCTTCTCACGCTTATGGACTGGCCTTCGATATTAACCCAAATGAAAATGCACAGTATCTAATGCGAAATGGACGGCCATATCTCAATACAGGGTCGCTATATCAGCCCGGAACAAATCCATATTCAATTACACAGGAAGTTGCTAATATATGGATACGCCACGGATTTGGATGGGGAGGAACCTGGAATAGCCAAAAGGATTACATGCATTTTTCTTTGACCGGAGATTAACGGGGGGATTTTAATTATGCGCATAAAGAAAAGTATCTTGGCCTCTCTATTTCTTGTTATCATCGCAATTCTCTTGTGCTTCGTTGCCTTGAGAAAACATAGAAAAAAGGCATTGCCTCTAAGCCAAGAGAGTCTTGAGACTGTTGAAACGTCTAGCGCCACCGAAACTTTAGATATGGAAAGCCTTGCCCTTGACACCGAGCAAAACGATCAGCATCATTCTGCGTTAGGGTCAGCAATTCGAGAAACGGAAGGAATCGTATGGCCTAAAAATAAGATTCATTTTGTGAACATGGATAGCTTCTATAATCCGGAAATGACGCTTCCCTTAGATGCCTGGAGTAGAATTAGGGATGAAACCGATTCCTTCCTTAAAAGTTGTGGTATTTCGGCCTGGGAGCTTTCCGGTGTACCAGGAAGTCTTCAGCTGACCGGAAATACTTTTCAGCTTAAAGTTATTCCTGAAGATCCGACTGCAGTACTCACTATCTTTTACCATGCTGATTCACAGGTGTTTGATTTTAGATACGAGGATGAAAACCACGTATACAGCACCGAAAATGCCCCCTAAATAGATCTCAATACAGCATTTTGACGTTATGATGTTAAAAAATTATGTGCTCAACGGAGGAATCATGAGAAGAAAATCGATTGATGAAAGAATCAAGAAAAAGAAAGAAGAGCTTGATAAAGTACAAGCCCATGTACTTGTTCTCCAAAAGAGAATTAAAAAACTTTCTGCAGAAATTGAAGAACTTGAAAACTTTGAGATTCTTTCTCTCACCAAGGGACTTGCAATTCCTACAACTGAACTCAAATCTTTGCTTGAAGAACTAAAAAACGTACATATTAAGGAGGATACCAATCTTGACTAAAACCGCAAAGTTTCTGATTTCAGTTTTTTGTGGGACACTTGTGATTTCTTCTTTGACGTCCTGTAGAACAAAGCAAAAAGGCGAATCTAAGGATTCATTCCATACAGAAGTGGAATCAGAACCAACACTCGCGTTTGATGCTCATTCGCTTGTTGGTTCATGGTTTAGTGATCGTGAAAACGGAGACATACTAACGTTTAACGAAGACGGAACTTTCTCTTCGTCCGCATGGCTCAAAAATGGCACCTTCTCAATTTCGGGAAAGACCGTGTATCTCGTAGATGCTTTGGGAATGAAAAAGAGTCTCTCCATTGGAAATCATGAAGGATCCATGACGCTTGCCTTTTCCGATGAATCATCCGGATACATATACTATCGCACACAGGAAGAATTAAATGAGGTAAAGGCAGCTCGGGAATCCGCCGCGGTGGAAACTCTGAAGTTTAACAAAGACGCTGTTATGAAAATACTCACAACCGGTGAATGGTTCAGCTCTAATAATTTCACGCTTTCTATGACAGATACAAGTTTTACGATTTCCAAAAATGAAAATCATCCGGACTATGGGAAATCTGCAGAATATGACTGGCAGCCAAGCGTGACACGCCAATATCGAATCACATCTATTGAACGAGGGACAAATGTAGATGCCTTCTTTATAGACATTAAAGTGACAGACGAAAATGGAATAGAGAGAGATTCGGATTTCACAATAGGTTTAAAAGAAGACAACACCTACACTTTGTTTTCACATGCATTTCCTTATGCATCTAGCTTCACAAAAACAGTGGCTTTGGATTTTGATACTCCTCCAAAATCCTCTCAACGAACACAACAAGAACATACAGAATACCTCACGGAATATCCTACAGTTGCTACTTATACTCATGAAACAGATTCTGCCAAAGAAAGAATCACCGTCCGTCCGGACGGAAGCACAGAGAAGATACGACAAATTCGCAGAATTGATGCATCGGAGTCCTCAGAATCCCTGGAATCTACCAACAACTAAAGCAGTGCGCAAAACGGTCAACTTGTTTCAAATATGAAATTTGATTTACAAACCGTTTTGCGCACTGCTTTTCCCGTTAAAATTCGAGGTTTTCCCTAATCTTAAAAAAATATGTAAAACGACCGTTTTAGGTGCATTATAGCCTCAATTGTATTAAGATGGAAACAAAAAGTAATGAGGTGTTTAACACATGATTTTTGGCTATGCAAGAGTAAGTAAGGAGGATCAAAACATTTTTCTTCAAATTGATGCTCTGAGAAACTATGGAGTAGATGAAATATTTGAGGAAAAAATTAGCGGCCGACACCAAAGACGTCCAAAACTTCAAGAACTTCTTTCAAAGCTTCGTGCTGGTGATACCCTTGTTATTTGGCGCCTAGATCGTCTCGGTCGTACTGCAAAACAGCTTATCTCACTTGCTGAAGATTTTGAAAAGAACGGCATCCGCTTCGTTTCTCTGAAAGAGAACCTTGATACTACTACTGCAACCGGAAAATTCTGTTTTCTGATTTTTTGTGCTATAGCACAAATGGAGCGCGACGTTATTTCTGAGCGCACAAAAGCAGGGCTTGATGCAGCAAGAGCGCGCGGACGGCACGGAGGACGCCCAGCTCCAGATAAGAAAAAACTAGAGAAGGCAAGAAAAATGTACGAGTCGCAAAAATTTAGTGTACGAGAGATTGCGGAAACTGTAGGAATATCGGTAACAACTTTTTACAAATACATACATCATCAATCGACAACCAAAGCACAATCTTTGAGAAAGGACGCAGAGACAGATGGCAGACAAGGCAGACAAACAGAAGAAAATCGATTCCCTACTGAAAGCAGCTGAAGAAGGAATTCGAGATGTTTTTGAAAGTGATCGGTATCTTCAGTACCTAAAAACCATGTCAAAGTTTCATCACTACAGCTTTCGCAATAACATTCTCATCCATGCCCAAAGACCAAGTGCAAGCTTTGTTGCAGGCTATGCTGCTTGGCAAAGGAAATTTAATCGCCATGTTCTGCGCGGCGAAAAGGGGATCCAAATCATCGGCTACGCCCCTGTAAAGAAAAAAATTGAAGTAGAAGTAAAGGATTCTACCGGAAACACAGTGTACGTCCACGATTCTAACGGAAATAAGAAGCCTGCCACTCAAACAGAAGAGTATACCATTCCTTCTTATATTCCAGTTTATGTATATGACATATCACAAACAGATGGAGAACCCCTTCCAACGCTTATAACTGAGCTAACCGGAGATGTATCCGAATACGCCCATCTTTTACAGGCCATCACCACAAGCTCCCCATTCCCCATCTATTTCGAGAAAATTTCCGGAGATGTAAAAGGGTATTGTGATCCTATTTCCCGAAAAATTGCTATAAAAGAGGGTATGAGTGAAATTCAGACAATCAAAACAGCTCTTCATGAAATCACTCATGCCGATCTTCATGCCCCAGAACAAAATCTGGAACTTTCTAATCGCACTGATCGCCGAACACGAGAAATTGAGGCTGAAAGTACAGCTTTTGTTGTATGCAGCCACTACAACATTGACACATCTGACTATTCTTTTGGATACCTTGCAAGCTGGAGTAGTGGAAAGGAACTCTCCGAATTAAAAAATAGTCTTGATACTATTCAAAAACAGGCTCATGATCTCATCTCTAGAATAGATGATAATCTCAACCTACTTAAAGAAAAAGAGTTGTCCGTAAATCAGTCAATGGCTGAAAATAAAATGGCTGAAGCTCGACACTACACAGAGGTTCTTGATTCAGTTCGTTTCGATGGGGACATTGATCTCGACCGCGAAAAAACTAGGGAACAACTTGGATTTAAGGATTCTCCTGAAACCGGTCGAAAAACTTTCAGTTCAGTTTTAAAGAATGCAGAAGAGCGCTCTAAGCAATTCCATCAATCCAATAATCATACTCCAGAACGAACTCATGAAAAGGAGGGCATGTAAATGGCTTTTTCAATAGAAGAACGAACATTAATCAAAATCTATTCAGATCCCGACAACCTCTCTCGTGATAATGTGCTACAAAACATTGAGCACAATCTCCCTGGAATAGAAGACTCTGAGTTGGTCGAACAATTAACTGGTCTTATCCGCAAGATTTCTGCTCTTACAGAGACCAACTTTCAAAAAATTGATTTTACAGATATAATTGGATACTAATTGACTTTACCCCTCTCTTTTGCTATACTATTAGAGCAGAAACTTAATCTGCGGTGGGCTGACACCTTAATTCGACGCTTGATATGATTAGCGTAAACATATCTGGTGGGCTTGCACATGAGGAGCCGTAAGGTAGCAAGACATCGTGCCGAACGTATGGGTCGGCAAGCTGGCGAACAGCATAAAAATCAGCCGCCAAGAGGGAACATTAGCACCACGGTGCTAATGTTCCCTCTTGAAATTTTAGGAGAAAATACTATGAAAATGTCAAATGAGGTTGCAACAAAAATTATTGTTGATTGTGCAAGAGAATACCACAACAATCTTGAGCATCAAAATCTTTTAATAGTATTCGGCTCTCCAAACACTCCATACTATTTTGAAACAGCTTTTTTACCAAGTAATTTCCTCCATCTAACTGGCGTTAAGCCTGTTTCTGATAAAGTTTCCGGTGGCTTCGCTTTTTATCAAAAAGCTTTAAGCAGAAAGCTGAACCCAAATGACTTTACCCTAGAGGAAAACGGCACGACTGAAAGAAAACTCTCTGTCCTCCCACGCCTAACTAAAATATATACTATGGCAAAAATGGTCGGCGACTACAATTCCGTTCGATCAATGCTGTATACAGAGAAATTAGCCGGCAATACAACCGCGTGCCTGGGCTTTATTTTTCGGAACGGTTTTTATATCCCGAACACTGCGCTAGAAGAGGACATTCGCAAGCTCTCCCTTAAGCCAACCCAAAGAGTTCTAGCTATCTTTAGAAAGCCCACTAACATCAACCGCTATCAAGAAATGTGTTACCTTGCGAAAGGAATAGACATTAATTCTATCGCCTTACCACACGATATCAAGAAATTACTTACACTCGATCCCATAGAACACGCTGTGAAAACATTCTCTGAAACAAAAAACAGCGCTCTTCGCAAAGCTACAACAGTTCACGACAAAGCAAATCAAACAGTTGAATCAAAAACATTCCGGACACCTGACATTGAAATTTAACTCTTTGACAAGTTGTCTGTTCTATCAAGACAAGCTTGTTACTCTGGATCTACAGCTGACTTCTCCTCTTCAAAAATCTCCACTATCTTTCTCCTTCCGCTGTGCAATCAAGTTTGCACGGCGGAAGCTTACTCTAGGGGTGGCACAGCATGTCTACGGGTATCATTTTTCTATATCAGTCGCTCTGCCTTTTTCACGTACATATTCAGAAGAACTTCCATTCAAAACATGTTCCACAATTCCTCTTGCTTTTTGAATCTTTTCTAACCTATCTTTGATCCTTGCAAGCTGTTCAGCAAGAGTATTGACTTTACCGTCCTGTTCTTTTACAAGATTCATAACCTTTTCAAGATCAGCATTTATATCAACTCCTAGGCGCTCTAATTGCTCTGCCGCAAAACGAAACTCAGCCAACTCTCCACTGAATTTTTCACCGAATTTTTTTCTTGAAACGAAGTTTTGCTTCTGAAAATCCTCATAAATTGGCCGGTACCTATGAAAAGCTATCAAGTACTTCGCTGCATTCTGATACTCTTTGTTCTTTTCACTCAACTCCTTAATGGAGTCTTTCACCTCTTGCAGCCTCTCTTTTAATGTCCGGATCCTCTCATCAAAATCACCTACATCACTAATTTTCTCTTGCCGAATAAGCTGTAATGCAACTTCGAGATCCCTCAACTCCGCCCGGCTCCTCTGATTATTATAATTTCTGGCAAGCTGTGCTTCTAAGCCGATTGGTACTGTTCTGTCTCCGGAAAGACGCTGTAAAATCTTCTCCCTAGTGTAATCATCTCCTATCGTCTTTCCTCTTACCTTTGCCGCTCGTCCATTAAGGCTCTTCACTCCTATTTTATGAAATGTGATATGTTTTCCTTCTAAAACTTCAACCCCTTCTTTCATCAATTCTTCTTTAAACTCTTGATAAGTTCTACACTTTGTCACTGCCTCATCTATGCTATTCTTTATCTGACGTTTCCATGAGGTTCCATTTTTAATTTGTTCCCATTCATAATGTGAAATTCTATTTTTGAATTGAGGATTAGATATAACACTCAACCCGTGATCCATACAAATTCTATCACTTACTTCTCGTAACTTCTTCGCAATTTTATAGTTGTTGAATTTCTTGTAATCGTAGAATGAAACCGCATTAAAAATGATATGATTATGAATGTGTCCTTTATCTACATGTGTGCTTACAACGTACTCATACTTTCCTTCAAGAATTTCATCTGCCCATCTTTTCCCAATCATATGGGCCTCATCTGGAGTAATCTTATCATCTGGAGAAAAGCTCTGAATCATATGATAAGCTAAGTTTTCTGATCCTCCTGTATTCGTGTAGTCACCTTTCATTTCTCTTCCAAGAATTGCTGTCATCCTAAATTCAAGTGCTGCTGTATATGGATCAACATTATATCCTGATATTAAAACTTGTCCTTCCGTTTTCTCAGGATCTTCTATATAATCAATCGCTCTATTAAGTGTTGACTTTATTCCGTGAATTCTTGTATACGCCATAGCCAAAGCCTCTATCAATCTATCATTTTTACAAGTCGCTCTATACAGGCACTCCTTACATTCCTGTAATATACTTGTAATGCTTTTACATCATCTAGATATATGCTTCTTGTTTCATTTGCTCTTAGTGCAATTTGATTTATACTCCTTGCTAAATTAGAAAGCTCCTTTGTAAGGGATTTGATTTCACTGAAATCCCTTCTAATGACATAACCATCAATCAACATTTTTCTTGAATATAAAGAAAAGTTAGTTGTCCCTGCTTGTAGCATCTTTTCGTAGATCAACTTTCTTTCCTCATCGGTAACCATAAGTCTCAATGTAATCTTTCTCTCTCTATTTGCCATCATCATCATCCTTTCTTCAATTGAATTTTGGTTATTCGAGTTTTTGACTTTTTTGGTTTTTGATTTGGGGTTTGGGGCTTGCACCAAAACAATTTAGATGTCAACATACTTGACATCTAAATTGGAAGTGTAGCTACACTTCCTTTGCTTGCTGTAATTCGCTCCTCATCTGTATTTGGCTTGAGGATTCCTATTGATTCTGATAAATACATGGTAATATTATTTTAAGAGATTTGCAAGAAAAGAGAAGCCTATTTCTTTGGCTTCTCTTTTCTTGCAAATCTCTTTCTAGTATTTTTACTTTTACAAGATACCTTCAATTTTCATTTTCTCAATATACTGATTCAAAGCCTCTCTTACAATCGAAGACTTGTCTGTCTTCCGCCTAATTGCCACAAAGGCGATACTCATGTTCTGCTCTTCCGTTATGTAAAACCCTACTTGATGTGTTTTTACCTTTTCTACTTCTAATCCATCTCTTTCGATTCTGCTATCATCTGTAACCGGAAGTGTTTCTTTTCTCCGAATATCAGAAATAAATTGCTTTGCGGTCTCAGAAACATCAAATCTAGATTTACTCATCATTTCTCCTCTCTCAAGAATTCATCCAGGAAATCTTGATAATCCTTTGAAACATTGTTGTTTTCATCGTAAGTGTAAACATCAACCCTGTTCGCCTTTGCCTCATCAACAACAACAGAACTGCGTATAAAGGTTTGAAAAACTCTCGACTCAATTTGTTCAGCTACTGCCTCAGCAAGCTCTCGTATTCCTCTCTCTATATTTGCTCTCGGATTATACCTTGTCAATAGAATTCCATGAACTTTCAAATCTGGATTTCCATATTCTCTTGCTAAATTAACACTGGTGAGAAGATTAATAATCCCTTTTACTCCGTCAAAACCACAGGCTGGTATGATCACTTCATCTGCTGAAAAAAAAGCATTTGTCGTCATTATACCTAAAGTTGGAGGTGTGTCCAATAAGATAAAATCATACTCATCTATTATTTCATTAAGTGCCTTCTTTAATTTATACTCTCTTCCAGTTTGAACGAATTCCATATCCGCACTTGCCAAGGCAAGATCAGCTGGTAGCAAATCAAATACACTAAATCTTTGAATAGCTTCTGAGGCTGATGCAACTCCCTTAAGGACATCATATGTTGTTGCAAGTCCCTCGGTTCTAGCACCAATGTTCGTTGTCAAATTTCCCTGTGCATCTAGATCAACGGCAAGAACTTTATATCCTTTTCGTTTTAAGCCTGCAGCCATTGAAACCGCCGTAGTGGTTTTCGCTACCCCACCTTTTTGATTTGCAATTGCAATTACCCTTGCCATACAGCTCCTCCTAAAGACAACAAAAACATAATGTTAAAACGATTTAATGTTGACTTCAACATATTATAACGTCAAATGATTTAGATGTCAAGATATTTAGATGATATATGTTTCAGTGGTTAAACGCTCATAACGTTCTGGTTGTTGGGCAACTGATCCCCCACGGACGCGCTAAGGCGCGTCTAGCGTGGGGCGCTGCCGCGCGTGCTAATGCACGCGAGAATCGGCAGCGATTTACAACCTTGATGATAACTTGATTATTATTCCGGATACCCGACTAGTACTCTTTAGTCAACTCCAATGATCAGAATCTTCTGCATGAATAACATCTACAAAGAAATCGTTATTGCCTTTATCCTCCGCCGTTCATCGCGTGCATTAGCACGCGCGGCGGAGGCCTGCGCTAGACGCGCCTTAGCGCGTCCGCAGGGGATTGGTGTTTTTGAACTCTCTTTCTTTCTCCTTGATAGATAGATAGATTATCTTGATTTTATCTTGATTTTATCTTGATTTAGAAGAAGAAATCCCCTTCGTTTATATGGAGTTGCAGCTTTAAACAACATAGACTTTTCCGCCAAACAACATAGACTTTTCCGCCAAACAACATAG
>CALIYX010000023.1 GCA_938049335.1 uncultured Clostridia bacterium
TAGTAATTATCCAGTTTATTGGGATTAGTCATCAACACTTTTTGTCCTATAGCCCAAAAAACCTCCTTAGCAAGCTAAGGAGGTTAGTAATAGACTTTTAGATTTATCTGTTCTTGAACTCAGCTGGGCGCTTCTCTAGGAATGCTGTCATGCCTTCCTTCTTATCTTCTGAAGCAAATGCAGCTGTAAATGTCTCAATCTCAAACATTGAAGCTGACTTCATATCCATATCAAATCCATTGTTGATTGCACTGATTGCAGTTGCAACAGCGATAGGAGCCTTTGACATGATTGTTCTGATTGTCTTCTCAGCTACTTCCATAAGCTCTTCTGCTGGAACTAGTCTCTCTACAAGACCGATTCTGTGTGCCTCAGCTGCATCGATGATTTCAGCTGTGAGAACTAGGTACTCAGCCATTCCTTTTCCTACAAGACGTGAAAGTCTCTGAGTTCCACCGAATCCTGGGATGATTCCTAGACCAACTTCTGGCTGACCAAATTTTGCCTTATCAGAAGCGATTCTGATATCACAAGCCATAGCTAGCTCGCATCCGCCACCTAGTGCGAATCCGTTAACAGCAGCAACTACTGGCTTTGGAAGCTGTTCAATCTTATTCATAACATTATGTCCTGCTATCATCATCTCACGACCCTCAAGAGCATTGAGTCCGCACATCTGAGCGATGTCAGCACCTGCAACGAATGCACGGCCTTCACCTGTTAGCAAAACACCCTTAACTGCATCGTCCTTTTCGATTGCTGTGAAAGCATCGAGAAGCTCTGAAAGCACATCCATGTTGAGTGCGTTCATAGCCTTAGGTCTGTTGATAGTAACAAGAGCTAAACCATCATTTACTTCGTATTTAATATTTTCGTACATAACTTCGTCCTTTCGACTATGCAATAAACTATTTGTTAATAATATAACATTTTCACTACTTCATTTCAAGTGAATAAGCGTGACATTTATCAATCATTAGAATGTGTAATGATTATTTCACCTTTACTGAAGCATATCTCAGCATATTCCGATAGTATTTCATTGCTAGCGCCTAGGCTTGTTGCCTTTGGAAGAGTAAAGCCTTTAAGAGGGTACTTGCAACCTTTGATGAAAAGGTTTTCGCAGCAGTCACTATAACTATTTACTCCAAGGTATCTATATTCGGTTCCAAGTATATTTTTGGATAGTTTGTGCGATCCAGGTGACAGCATATATATATAGTTATATCCATCCATGAAAGCAAGATGAGAGAGTCTCGTATAATACTTTGCTAGGATACCTAGATTTGCTAGAGTATGATCAAATCTTCGACCTAGACCGCCTATAATTACAACCTCATCAAATTCACGCTCTATGGCAAGTTCAAGAGCTGCTTCTGTATCTGTCAAATCTTTTTCCTTTGGAAGGGAAATGATTTCTGCCCTTGATATACCTGGTGATTTTGATGAGTCAAAATCGCCAATTATAACATCGGGAGAAAGTCCAATTTTACTAGCATTAAGATGGCCACCATCTGCTGCTATGCATAAAGTAAAATCCCTAGGGCACTTAACTGCCTCAATATTATCTATATATGCTGTTACTATTATAGCTTTTTTCATCGTAAACCTCTGTTCATCTATTTGAATATATTATATAATAACTACAATGAAAGTGAAATGATTTATACGGAGGTAGTTATGTATAATAATATAGTAGTGTCTGAAGATTATAGTGATGTACGTGCTATGGCGCGCAATGTTATGAGGAGTAAGTGGTTTATGTCAGCACTAGCGTTGTTGATTTACACTTTCTTGAGTTCAAATCTTCCTAGAATGCTAGGTGCTATGATTCCAACTTTTAAAAGAACTATATACCTTAATTTTGTGGATAGATATTATGAGTATTCTACATTCCCAGGACTATATAGCTTTGTTATTGAAGCTGCTTTTACTCTAGGACTTGCGATGTTTGTTCTTAACTTTATAAGAGCGGGTAAGGTGTCTTTGGAACTACTATTTTCTGGATTTGAAAAGTTTATTAAAGCATTTTTGATAAACTTAATAATGTCCATAATTATAGGTGTAGGCCTAGTGTTATTTATAGTTCCAGGAATCATTTTTGGACTTATGTATTCACAGGCATACTACATCTTAGCTGATAATCCTGAACTTGGAGCAATAGAGTGCCTAAGAAGATCTAGAATCATGATGATTGACAACAAGGGCTATCTATTTGGTTTAAGACTTTCCTTCTTTGGTTGGGCACTACTTGCAGCAATACCTTTATTCCTTGGTCGATATATTATGGCGGATATATTAATGACATCTCCAGTTATTAATATGCTTACTTCAACGGTTTTAGAAATTCCGATGTATTTCGTTTTAGCATATCTTCATGTAACAAATGGAATTTTCTATGAGCTTGCTTCTGGACATATTCGACCAGTTGTTACTCCTACATACGCAAATATGTATGGTAGCCTAAATCAGAATGGAACTAGTGACAATCAAGGCTTCAATCAGAATATGTATGATAACAATCAAGGCTTCAATCAGAATATGTATGATAACAATCAAGGCTATAACCAGAATATGCCTGCTAACAACCAGGGATATGATCAGAATATGCCTGCTAGCAATCAGGAATTTAATCAAAATATTCCTAATAACAACCAAGGATATGGTATGCAGAATCAGATTGATTTAAACCAAGGAGTGGATGAAAATCAGGCTGGCTCTAGCGAAACGGAGGTAAAAGAGGTTCAGAACGTGCAGCAGGATGCTGTTAATTCAAGCGAAAGCCAAGTAGCTTCCGATGAAAATTTTGACACAGAAAGGTAAAAATGTATAACAATATAATCGTTACAGAATCATATACAAATATACGTGCTATGGCAAGAAAGGCTCTATCTGGTAAATGGATGATTTTTTCTTTCGGTATGTTTATATTCATGCTTCTTAGTGCACTGATTCCTTCGTTTTTGGGAAGAATTATACATTTATTTGATGCATCGATTTACATTGAATATCAAGATGAGTATTATGAGTATTCTCGCTTTCCATTTCTATACATGGTAGCTATTCAGGGACCATTTACTTTAGGGTTTTCGATGTTTGTACTGAACTTTATAAGAACATCTAAGGCTGCTTATGATCTATTCTTTTGCGGATTCGAAAGATTCTTCAAGGCCTTTACGCTTTTTCTTCTGATGAATGTATTTGCATTCCTTTGGTCATTGCTGTTCTTTATACCAGGAGTCATAGCTTACTTTAGATATTCTATGGCATTTTATATACTTGCAGATAATCCTGAGCTAAGTGCAATGGAATGCCTAAGACGCTCTAAGATAATGATGAGGGGAAATAAGGGCTATTTATTCGGATTAAACCTATCATTCATTGGATGGACTTTGCTAGCTATATTAGCAGTAGTACTTATGACTGATGCAGTAATTTTGTCTGTGCCGTATGTGAATATCTATATCACATCCATATTACAAATTTTTCTGCTCATACCAACTTACATACTTATGTCTTACATAAATACAGCAAATGGTCTGTTTTATGAAATTGCTTCTGGGCATCTAAGGCAGGTAGATAATCAAATGTATTAATACTGACAATAAAAATAACCTTGCATTGCTGAGTAGCTTTGCAAGGTTTAATTTTTACTATAGCTCAGATTCTAGCTTTGACAGAAGTTCTTTAATATCTGCGGGAAGATCCGTTTTAATTTTTAATCTTGTCTTTTTGACTGGGTGATCACACTCAAAGTAATAGGAGTGCAAAGCTTGTCTTTTATCAAAAATATCACATGGACCTTTATATAGCCAGTCTCCAAGAAGAGGATGTCCTATATGAGCCATATGAACTCTAATTTGATGTGTTCTTCCTGTATGCAGCCTTAAATCGACGAGAGTGGCTGTTTTGTACCTCTTAAGTACTTTTACAGATGTCCTAGAAGGGTAGCCGCCTTCTGACACAGGTAAAACTCTGCGGGCAATATTTCCCTCAATGGGTCTACCGATAGGAAGGTCAATTTCTATTTCATCATCTTCTATGACTCCATCTACTACAGCATAGTATTTTTTGACCGTAGTATTTGCAGACATTTGCTTGTTAAGTTCGGCCTGCGCATAGGAGTTTTTTCCGATTATCAAAATCCCTGTAGTGTCCATGTCAAGCCTGTTTATGAATCTTATTTTAAAGCTTTGGCCTGTCTGGTTCATGTAGTTCATGAGCCCGTTTGCGATAGTGTGGTCAGGATGGCCCTTTGTAGGGTGGACTGTGACCTCAGCCTGCTTATCGATAAAAAGTAAATCATCGTCCTCGTAGACTGGATTGATTGGTATGTCTTCAGCAGGAAAGTGGCTTTGCTCTTCTGGCATTAAAACGGTTATTTTGTCACCTTCATTTGCTGTAGTCCAGCCAGGAACTGACTCACCGTTACAAACTAGGAGATTTCCGAATTTGATTTTAGTCATTAACCTTGAAGAGAAATGGTACTTCTGCTTAATTATTCTTTTTAGCTGCTGACCGGATTCCTCAGGGGAGACGGTAAACTGATATTTATCTGGCATCTAGGTGATGTCCTCCACGTAATTTATAAGAACTTGCTCTTTACCTTTGACCAGAAGTCGTAGGATTCAAGCCTGAGCAGTTTAACATTTGTCTCAGAGAGACATACTTCGATATTACTCACATTATCGAAGAACTTAGAAAATCCATCAAAGGCTATAGTTATTTTGACTTTACTGCTGTTATCAACTGGCTTTACCTCCATACTGAGATCAGGTGGTAGGAGGATACTTGATGTAAATGATCTATATGCAGTCGTATTCATTGGTGCAATTGGAGTTGCTTGAAGCAGTCTAAGCCTTGGGTCAACAATGCTTCCGCCGAGAGAGTAATTGTAAGCTGTACTTCCTGCTGGAGTAGAAACCAAAAGGCCGTCCCCGCTGAATCTCTCAATAAAACTTCCGGCGATTGATATATCAAAATGCACCGAATATGCATAGTTGGCATTACTTGCTATTATAATCTCGTTTAAGCCTTTAAATTCCTCACATATATCGTCGTGATAGACATGAGCCATAACAGTCTGCATGCTCTGAATAGAGTACTTCTGATTGATGTAGTTATCGATGAATTCATCGAGCCTATCTGGCATAATCTCTTGGAAAAATCCTAGGTGACCTGTGTTAATTCCAATAATAGGGATTTCTGGAAAATCAAATTCATGAATCAAATCCAAAAAAGTTCCATCTCCACCTATGCATACTATGAGCTCAACCTCGCTGTCGAGCTCGCTAACTATTGTGAAATTCTTTCCTATAAGCTTTTCACTAAGAAGTTTCTTTGTTGAAATTGAATTTTCTGTTTGACTGTTATAAATCAAAATCTTTCTTTGCATTTCATCTCTCCGTGTGAAACTATATCATCGCTTCAAATTCATCTACTAAGGAACTAAACATTTCCATTGCATCTCTTATAGGCTCTGGCTTGCTCATGTCTACACCTGCAACTTTGAGTTCATCAACAGGGAACATGCTTGAACCTAGTGTTAGGAAGCGTCTATAATCCTTAACTGCTTTTTCACCTTCTTTAAGGATTTTCTTTGAAATAGCTGTTGCAGCTGAAAATCCTGTAGCATACTGATATACATAGAAGGAGCGATAGAAGTGGGGAATTCTAGCCCATTCGTATTTGATGTAGTCATCCTTTGATAATGCATCACCAAAGTACATTGAGTTAAGCTTTTCATATTCTTCGCAGAGTCTTTCAGCAGTGAGGCTTCCACCTTCTTCAACATATTTGTGAGTCCAGTTCTCAAATTCTGCAAACATTGTCTGACGAAATACTGTAGCTCTGAATTCCTCGATGAACTTGTTTAGGATGTACATCTTTGATGCCTTATCGCTTTCATTCTCAAGAAGATAGTTGAGAAGGAGAGACTCGTTAACTGTTGATGCAACCTCTGCAACAAAGATGGAATAATCACCGTATACAGGTGGCTGATTCTTTCTTGTATAGTAGGAGTGCATGGAGTGACCCATCTCGTGAACAAGCGTCAAAATGTCCTGAAGCTTATCTCCGTAGTTTAGCAGTATAAAAGGATTGCTATCGTATGACCCAAAACTGTACGCACCGCTTGTTTTACCTTTATTTTCGTAGATGTCAATCCATCTATCATTTATGCCTTGGGCAACTGTTTCTATGTAATCGTCTCCAAGTACAGATAGGGCACTTTTCATTTTTTCAACTGCTTCATCAAAGCTTATCTTATTGTTAGGAACATCAACCAAAGGTGTGTAAATATCGTACATCTTTAGTTCGTCTACACCCAAAATTTTCTTGCGTATCTCTGTGTACTTGTGTAAAACTGGAAGATACTCACGCACAACAGAAATAAGATTATCGTAAACTGATTCAGGAATGTCATGACCGTAAAGTTCAGCTTGCCTTGCAGATTCATAGTTACGGATACTTGCCTTTGTGCAGTCTGCTTTTACATTTGTGTTATATATTGCAGTAATAGTATTTATATGGTCCTTATACTGCTTGTACATTGCTTCAAAAGCGTTTTTTCTGAGCGTTCTATCGCTTGATTCCATGGCGTGTATATAGTTTCCGTGGGTTAGCTCAAAAATTTCTCCGTCTTCTCCGGATATCTTACCAAAGCACATGTCTGCATCGTTAAGCATGGAAAAAATTGTGTCAGGTGCGTGTGTAACCGCGCTTAATTTTGCGAGTATAGCTTCCTCTTCAGCTGATAGAACATGCTTTTTCATACGAAGAGTATTTTTCAAGGTGAACTCGTAAAGCGCAAGATCTTTGTTCTCCTCTAAAAATCCAAGGATAGTTTCTTCGGATGCGCTGAGAAGTTCTGGAGTGAAGTAGCTCATCTTTGATGAAACTTCTGTTGCTAGTGTCATGCCTCTACCGAATAACTCCTGGTATTTGCTGTTTGTATTGTCTTCATCTTGCTTCATCTTTGCGTAGCATATCATTTTGCCAAGAAGTAAATCTATGCTATCAATATCACGAAGTGCAGCTAGAAGAGTCTCGCTTGAGCTAGTTACATTCCCCTGATATTTAGTGAATTTTTCAGCAAGCTCTGATGCTTTCTTGTAGTCATCTTCCCAAAGCTCATCGCTTGCGTACATAGTGCTCAAATCCCATTTATATTTAAGATCTATTTCAGACCTGTCTTTGACTTTTTTGCGTTCCATATATTCCTCCGCTGTAGTATAATATTTAATATTGACAGTATATCACACTTCAGAAAGGATTAACATAAATGGACAATAGACCGATAGGTTTTTTTGATTCAGGAGTTGGCGGTGTAACGACCATTCCGCATATAATGAGAATGCTACCAAATGAGAGCATTATCTTTTTTGGAGATACGGCAAGGACTCCATATGGATCAAAGTCAGCAAAGACAATTAGGCAGTTCACCTTGCAGATAGGAGAATTCCTGAGAAATAACGATGTCAAGATGATTGTAATAGCCTGTAACACAGTTAGTTCAACAGCTTTAGATCTTTTGAGAGAAACTTATCCTGACATTCCTATCGTTGGTTGCATCACGCCAACAGCTAAAGAAGTCGTTAAGATATGTGACAAGGATAGCAGAATAGGAATAATGGCAACAAAGGCAACGGTTACATCAGGTGTGTATGAGGAGAAGATTAAGTCGCTAAACGAGGAGCTTTTTACAGAATCCATAGCTTGTCCAGCACTGGTTCCTTTGATAGAAGAAGGAATTATCGACAATGAGATAATGGATTTAACTCTTAAGTATTACCTTGATGATTTCTTAAAGGAAAACGATATCAATACTTTGATTTTGGGATGTACTCACTACCCACTCATATCCAAGAATCTCAAGAGGCTTTATCCTAATATCAAGATATTCAGCTCATCAAAGGAGGTTGCTACCGCAGTAAAGATGGAGCTTGAGGCGGCAGATATGCTCTCGCAAAACGAGAACGCAAAGAGTATTTTTTATGCAAGTGACCTTTCAGAGAACTTCGTAAATATGATTGAGAGAATATTAGGGCGAGATAGCGACGAGCTTAATATTAAATTTAAGAACTTAGATATATAACTTTTTTGATTTATATAAAAAATAAGGTAGTGGAAAAATGACTAAAGAAGAACTTTTTGAACTTGTAGATATAGAGACTGGCGAGGATTTTACATATTTTGAGAACTTTGCCAACCTAATGGAAGCGGATGAATACTTGACTGAGGAAGACATCGGTATGCTCCTTAGGGAACTTGACTGTATTACATTTTCTGAGCTGGCAGAAAGCTACTTTTATGATGTAATGGAGAATCTTCCAGACAATGCTATAGATATTTATAATATTATGGAGGCAGTTAAGAGAAATATTGTCTCAATTTCTACGGCAATAGCAAAGGGTGAGGAGCAGAGCCACAAGCTTTGCAGAGAGATATATAATTTCCGCAATTGGTACTCTGATGCACAGTCATGCCTTGCTACAGATCTTAGCAGTGGTAAAGAGAATGTGATTAGCATTAGGGATGCAATATATGAAAATAAACTTGCTGGCATAACAAAGAAAGACTGGGTGTTTGATTTTTCGGATTGCAACCAGCTAGAGATTAGTGAATACATCATAAACGTAGGAGAACTTTCATGAGTTTTATATCAATCGGATTTATGTTCATTGGAGCGGTTATGGGTGCTGGATTTGCTTCGGGAAGGGAAGCATGGCAGTACTTTGGCATATTTGGAGAGCAGGCTTATTTCGGCGTAGCTATTGAGGCTTTTCTTTTCGTAGCTGTAGGACTTATGACCTCATATATAGCAATCAAAAAAGAAACGACAGATATTGGCAAGATAATCATTCCGTTCGAAAGTAAATTTCTAGAAAGCCTTATAGGAAATATAGTTTCCATCTTTGTTTTCTCAGCTGCAATTTCTATGTCTGCGGCAGGCGGATCGCTTTTGAATCAGCTATTTGGAATTCATAGAGCGGTAGGTGGTGCAATAATTGTACTTCTATCGTTTTTTACAGTTATAGGAGATTTTGAGAGAATCCTGGGTGTATTCAAATACATAATGCCAATTCTTTTGTGCATGGTTGTGGCTTTGAGCCTTTACATAGGATTTAGCTACGAAACTCCAGAGAATCTAAATATAGAGACTAAGCCTTCTTTGATGGCTTCGTCTTGGCCAATTGCAGCAGCTATTTATGTTTCATATAATGTCATGGCAACGATTCCATTTGTTTCACAGTCAGCCCTTAGGGCCAAGAGCAAGAAGCATGCTTTGATGGGAAGCTTCATGGGAGGATCCTTTCTTGCACTTCTAGGTGTTGTATTGATATTTGCGATGTTGACAGACCCTAAGCTTTCTGACAAGTCTGATCTTCCTATGCTAGCATTTGCAGGTAAGATTGCATCATGGGCACAGCTTTTGATTTCAATTGCCTTGATGATTGCCATTTATGCGGCTGCGACTTCGGGATTTTATGGGCTATATTCGAGAATTAATATTAAAGGTGTTAACAAGGTTAATATCGCTATGGTGCTTGCAATCATTGCTTTCTGCGTAGGGCTCCTAGGTTTCAAATTCCTAGTTGCCTACATGTATCCAATCGAAGGTTATTTTGGATTTATTGTGATAAGCATGATAACAATCAACTTTTTTAGGGTATTTATAAGTAACAGAAATAAGCAGAAGAAGGTTTAATATGCAAGGCATAGATCACTATATAGATTTTGTGGATCACGATAGATTTACCATGCCAGAGGGCGTTGCAAGGGTAACTGCCGGAAGTGGTGGAGAAGCCTATCTCATAGATTGTAATGGTAAGACAGCTCTATATGACTGTGGTATGGCATATTGTCATGATGAGCTTCTTAAGAATATAAGATCAAAGCTTAGCGAATGGGGATACGAAAAGCTCGATTATGCTTTGCTTTCTCATACTCACTATGATCATATAGGTGCGCTTCCTTATGTAATTGAGGCTTATCCTGAGATTGTTGTAATTGCTGCACCTAAGGCAGAGAAGGTATTTCTAAGCGAGGGTGCAAAGAAGACAATGAAGAGGCTCGGAGAGGCAGCGAGGGATCGCTATGGTAACGAGTTTCAACAGGCCCAAGACATACTAGTTTCTCCGCTTAGGGTAGATATATCAGCATCTGATATGCAGGATATTGAAATCGGCGAAAAAACTATCAGAGTTGTATTTTCACCAGGTCATACTGACTGCTCGGTATGCTATTTGGTTTTGCCAGATAGCATAATGTTTTTATCTGAGACAACTGGAGTTATAAGAGGACCAGAATACCTTACTACTGCAATTCTAAAGGACTATACTCAGTCTATAGAGTCAACTTATAAATGTAAAAATATAGGCGCTAAGATACTGATACCTAGCCACTTTGGAACTATACCAGAGTACTACAATAACAGGTATTATGATCTATTTATTGAGACGGCCGAAAAAGAAAAAGAAGCTATAGTTAGCCTCTACAACAAAGGGGCAAGCTTTGATGAGCTATTAGAGTGCTACAAGGATATGAACTGGACTGTTGCAAGGAGCAAGGTTCAGCCTTATGAAGCATTTTTGGAAAATGCAAACTATATAATTAGACATCTTGTAGAAAAATTTGGGGATAAGAAGGAGAATTGATTTGATAAAGACAAGTAAGCTAAACTGTGGAATAACACTTGTTACAGAATATATACCTTACGTTGAGTCTGCTGCCGTAGGAATATGGGTTGGAACAGGCTCTTCAGAAGAGACATTAAAGCATGCAGGCGTATCACACTTTACAGAACATATGATGTTTAAAGGAACAGATAAGAGAAGTGCTAAGGAAATTGCATCAGATATTGATAAACTAGGCGGACAGATAAATGCTTTTACAGGCAAGGAGGCTACTTGCTACTATGTAAAAACAACAGAGAACAATCTGCTTAAGGCAGCTGATGTACTTGTTGATATGATAACATCTTCTCGTTTTGACAAGAAAGAGATGGATAGGGAAAGGCTTGTAATCTGCGAAGAGATAAAGATGTCAAGCGACACTCCAGATGACCTTGCAATAGATGAAGGTTTACATCTTGTTTTAGAAAGCTCAAGCCTTGGCAATTCAATTCTTGGAACGCCATCTTCGCTTAAGAGAATTACAAGCAATGTAATGCATAATTATGTTAGAGACAAGTACACACTTGATAGAATGGTTGTTTCAGTGGCCGGTAAGTTCGATGAGGAGAAGGTTAGAGATTTCTTTGAGAATGCATTTGTTTCCATGCATAAGAAACAGGCTTACACCGAGAAAAGACAGGGTGAGTACAAGGCAAAGTATAGATCAATAAAGAAGGATATAGAGCAGAGTCATATCTGCCTAGCAACTAAATCAATTCCTCTTGATGATGATAGGTCATTTGCACTTTCAATACTTGTAAACTCTTTTGGTGGAAGCATGAGCTCAAGGCTTTTCCAAAATGTTAGAGAGCAAAAGGGGCTAGCTTATTCTGTATATGCTACAAATTCAAGTTTGAGCAGTGACGGCGTGTTTGCAATCTATGCTGGAGTTGGTCAAGAAAATATCAATAGAGCTATTTCAGCAATAAAAGAAGAGCTCGATAAGTTAAAGGATAGCGGTTTAACTAATGAGGAGCTTGAGTCATCTAGGGAGCAGCTAAAAGCTAGCTATATATTTTCTCAAGAGAGCAGCCTAGGAAGAATGTTCAAAAACGGAAAGGACCAGCTTCTGTTAGGAAGAACATATGAGCAGGATGAGATAATCTCATCTTTTGATAAGGTGAGCCATGATGGCATAAACGAGGTAAAGAAGCTGATAAGTCACTTTTCAAACTACAGCTTGGCCCTTGTTTCAAATAAGAGAGTTGATGTAAGAAGATTGATGGAGAACCGCATATGAAAATAAAGATAGTTAGCAAATCAGGAAGAACTCCTATATATGGGACGCCACAGTCAGCAGGCTTTGATCTTCCTGCATACTTGCCAGAAGGAAGCATAGTTTTAGAAAAAGGAAAGAGAATGCTTGTTCCAACAGGTATATTCATAGAACTACCGTGTGGATATGAGGCTCAGGTTCGTGCGAGGTCAGGCCTCGCAATCAAAAATGGAATAGGTCTTGTAAACGGAATAGGGACTGTGGATGCAGACTATCGCGGTGAACTTA
Source organism: uncultured Clostridia bacterium (assembly GCA_938049335.1). Classification (GTDB taxonomy): domain Bacteria; phylum Bacillota; class Clostridia; order Peptostreptococcales; family Anaerovoracaceae; genus Eubacterium_B. The sequence continues at coordinate 12,181 of CALIYX010000023.1, forward strand.
TGGTACCTATGATTAACTGGGGTGATGAAGATTTTACTATCAATGACGGAGATAGGATTGCCCAAGTTGTAATTGCAAAGCACGAAAGAGCAGAGTTTGAACTATGTGAAGAGCTAGGTGAAACGGAAAGAGGATCAGGAGGCTTTGGTCATACAGGAGTATAAGATGCTAAATCGTATAGAGCAGGAAAACAGAGAGAAAATTTGGCTTTCAGAGCATGCAACTAAGTCAGCAGATAGCAAGGGTCGGGCTGTCTTTGAGCCCAAGTGCGAGCTTAGAACCGAATTTCAAAGGGATAGAGATCGAATAATACATTCAAAGGCCTTTAGGCGTTTAATGCATAAAACTCAGGTTTTTCTCGGTAGCGAGGGAGATCATTACAGAACGAGGCTAACGCATACTCTTGAAGTAAGTCAGATTTCTAGAACTATCTGTAGAGCACTCCGCCTAAATGAAGATCTAGCTGAGGCAATTGCACTTGGTCATGATCTTGGACACACTCCATTTGGTCACAATGGAGAGTATATTTTAGACAGCGTACACAAATCGGGATTCAAACATAATATTCAGAGTCTAAGAGTAGTTGATGTATTAGAAACTCGTACAACAGGGCGAGGTCTAAATCTAACTTTTGAAGTTAGAGATGGCATAAGAAATCACTCTGGTGACACTATGCCACTTACACCCGAAGCTGAGGTAGTAAGGCTTTCGGACCGTATTGCATATATCAATCATGATATTGATGATGCCCTAAGAAGCGGAGTTATTAGTCTTAGTGATTTACCTAAAGAAGCCATTGATGTATTTGGCAAAAAACACAGTGAGCGTATAAATAACATGGTTTTAAATGTTATTCTAAACAGTGAAGATAGCAAGCATATATCTATGGATGAAGAGCATATGAATGCGCTTAATACATTAAGAAAGTATATGTTCCAAAATGTCTACTTAAGTCCACTCGTAAAGCATGAGGAGGACCTTGTAATGGTAGAGAAGATCATCACATCATTATATGAGTATTTTACAGCTCATCCAGATAAGCTCCCTACAGGAGAGCAAGTTCTGATTGAAGAATTTGGCATAGAAACTGTAGTTAAAGATTACATTGCAGGAATGACCGACAGGTTCGCAATAAATACTTATGAAAATATTTTTGAAAAATAAAAAGGAAATTTTGCTTTTATGTAGAATATAACTAGTAGAGCAAGTTTTTGGAGGCAGAAGATGTCCTTTACAGCAAGGTCTATAGCAAATCTAAAAGATTCCATCGATATTGTTGATGTAATTTCAAGGCGTATCAGTCTGAAACGGGCAGGAAGCAATTATAAAGGCGTTTGTCCATTTCACAATGAAAAGACGCCTTCTTTTGTTGTCTCAGAAGCAAAGCAGATTTTTACCTGCTTTGGATGCGGGGCTTCAGGAGATGCGATAGAGTTTGTCAAAAGATATAACAATCTTGAGTTCAACGATGCTATAAGGCAACTTGCTAGTGAATACGGAATTGAAATGGAAGAAAATAGAGGTTACGGCGAGGATCTAGAGATTTATTATAATATCAATAGAGATGCGGCACTATTTTTCTACAAGGCTTTTACCGAGAAGGCTAACAAAGGTTATTCATACATGAAGAGGCGAGGGATAAGGCCTGAGATACTCAAGAAATTTGGAATAGGTTATGCTGATGAGTCATGGAATAGCCTTTACGAGCATCTTACCCAAAAGGGTTATCCTGTTGATAAACTAATAGAAGTCGGGCTTGTTTCAGAATCTAAGGGAAGATATTACGATAAGTTCAGAAACAGAGTTATTTTTCCGATAATCAATACGGCAGGCAAGGTAATAGGCTTCGGAGGGCGTGCCATAGATCCAAGTGACAATCCTAAGTATCTAAACTCACCTGAGAGTAAGGTTTTTCGCAAAAAGAACAATCTCTACGGGCTCAATTTATCAAGGGCTTCAGTGGGCAAAGAAGGGTTTATAATACTTGTAGAAGGGTATATGGATACTATAAGTCTTTATCAAGGTGGAATAACAAATGTAGTTGCATCGCTAGGAACTGCCTTAACAGAGAATCAATCACACCTAATAAAGAGATATACTAAGGACGTTGTTCTCTCATATGACTCAGATAGCGCAGGCGTTGCAGCAGCACTAAGAGGAATGGAGATACTTCATAACGATGGTCTCAAGGTGAGAATCATAAAAATCAGTGGTGGAAAAGACCCTGATGAGCTTATTAGAAACGAAGGTAGGGATGCCTTTAGAAAGCTTGTAGAAAATGCACTTTCCTTTGGAGACTACAAGTTAAACTACATAAAATCTAAATACAATCTTAATGACGATGACTCGCGTATAGAATGCATTAAAGAAATTGCAGATAGTCTATCAAAGCTTGGTGCTATAGAACAGGATATATATATCAAAAAAGTATCAAAAGAGCTATCTGTATCTGAGGTTGCACTGCGAATGGAGATAAATAAATCTAAGGGTAATGCAGAGCATACACAGCGAAGGAGTGAAAATACTGCAGATCCACTTGAGGAACTAAGCTCTATAGAAAAGAATTGTCTTAGATTGATCACACGAAATGAAAGCTATATACAAAGAGTAGACGATAACATTGAGATGTTAACTACTACTTTAGCATTAAATATTTTCTCGGCTATTAAACAACAATTTGCTGAGAATGGACAGTTAGATGTCAACTCACTTATCGATTCACTCGATGATAATGAAACAAAAGCACTAGTGGATGTTATAGAAACGATTCCAATAGATGGCGAGGAAGAAATGATATTTGAGGACTGCAAGCGACGATACAAGCAAAAAAAATTGCGAAGTGAGCAGGAACAGGTTATTGCTATGCTCAGCATGTTAGATGAAGAGGAGAACTCTCAGAAAAGGCAAAATGAGCTGATGCTAAGACTAAAACAAATTCAAGACGAAATCAGTGAAATTTGAAAGGACCAAGAAGCACATGAGCGTTAAAGAAATCGAAGATACTAAAGTACAGGAATTCAAAGCAGAAGAACTAAGTAATCTTCCGCCAGAACAACTAAAAATTGAACTTATTAAGCGTCTTGAGGAAAAGGGAAAATCAAACGATAATCGCTTGACATACATAGATGTTTCCGACTATCTTGAGCATTTTGATTTAGATAAGACTGTAATTGATGAAATCTACGATACATTGCTTACAAATGACATTGAGATAGAGAATTTTACCGAGGATTTTTCTATGCTTATGAATATCGAAGATGATGCTGAAGATGAAGATGATGGCGTTGTTCTCGATAAGGATGGAAGCATAGATGTTGATGCTACAGTTCCTAAGGGAATTTCCGTAGATGATCCTGTACGTATGTACCTAAAGGAAATCGGTAAAGTTCCTCTACTTACAGCTGACGAAGAAATTGAGCTTGCTAAGCGAATGGAAGAAGGCGACGAGTATGCTAAGATGAAGCTTTGTGAGGCAAACCTTAGACTTGTTGTAAGTATTGCTAAGAGATATGTTGGCAGAGGTATGCTATTTCTAGATTTGATTCAGGAAGGTAATCTTGGACTTATCAAGGCGGTCGATAAATTTGACTACCGTAAGGGATATAAGTTTTCAACATATGCGACATGGTGGATTCGTCAGGCTATAACAAGATCAATCGCAGACCAGGCAAGAACAATAAGAATACCAGTTCACATGGTAGAGACTATAAACAAACTAATTAGGGTATCAAGACAACTACTTCAGACATATGGAAGAGAACCATCTCCAGAAGAAATTGCAAAGGAAATGGGAATCACCGTTGACAAGGTAAGGGAAATTCAGAAAATTGCACAGGAGCCAGTTTCGCTAGAGACTCCTATAGGTGAGGAAGAGGATAGCCATCTTGGTGACTTTATTCCAGATGATGATGTTCCGGCGCCAGCAGAGGCTGCCGCATTTTCAATGCTAAAGGAACAGCTTGTCGAGGTTCTTGACACTCTTACAGATAGAGAGCAGAAGGTATTAAAGCTTAGATTTGGTCTTGACGATGGCCGTTCAAGAACACTAGAAGAGGTTGGTAAGGAATTTGATGTTACACGTGAGCGTATCAGACAGATTGAAGCAAAAGCTCTTCGTAAGCTAAGACATCCTAGCAGAAGCAAGAAGCTAAAGGATTACTTGGAGTAAGCTATGATTAAGCTAAGTGAAAGGCTTGAATGTATAGCAAATAGAATAGACAAGGGTGAGACCGTTGCTGATATTGGAACCGATCATGGCTACCTGCCTATATACCTTTGGGAAAACAAAATTTCTCCTAAGGTTATTATGGCAGACATAAGCAAAGGCTCACTCCAAAAAGCAAAGGATAACTGCAAGCTCAGTCAGCCTGATTTTAACTTTGATTGCAGACTTGGAGATGGTCTTGAGGTACTACAGCCATATGAGGTTGATACTGTTGTAATGGCAGGAATGGGAGCTCTCTTGATAATAGAGATGCTCGAGTGGGACATCATCAAAACAAGAAGCTATAAGAAATTCATACTTCAGCCACGAAATAATCTTGGTGAATTAGTCAAATGGCTAAAAGACAATAGATTTGATATCACTAATTATGACCTTGTCAAAGAGGGAAAACGCATCTGTGAAATTCTTACTGTATGCACAGAATCCGCGGGTGAAGATTTTGGAGAAAACGTTTACAATACTGAGCATGAATCAGAATTAGATAGCGCAGAATATGATTTTCCTGATCTTATACTCGAACATAGAAATAAATACAGTCTCGAGTATATTGATTTGCATCTGCAAAAGGAAAACTTTATTTTAGACAATATAAAGATGAGCAGTGATTGTGAGAACAATCCTAATCTTAAGAGGCGACTTGAGCGAAAGAAGCGACTTGAGAAGCTTAAGTCTTGCCTAATAGAGGTGTCAGATGAAGCTTAAAGATGTATTTAAACAGTTGGATGAAATATTTCCTATAGAAGTAGCTGAGGAATGGGATAATTCTGGAACTCAGCTATTTTTGAGTGATGAATGTAACAAGGCTATGGCAGTTATTGAGATAACCGAAAGTATTGTCGATGAGGCAATAGAAAGCGATGTTGATCTTATTGTCACGCATCATCCTTTGTTCTTCTCAAGCCTAAAATCCTTATCAAATGATGAGCCGATGGGGAGAATGATAATTAAGCTTATCCAAAATAATATCAGCGTCTATTCCGCACATACATCTTGTGATTTGGCTGATGATGGTCTTAACGATTACTTTGGTAAAGTAATTGAAGCTGAGAATATAGTGTTCATGCCTGAGCTTAATAAGTACTGCCGCTTTGGTGAGCTTACTCATGCTATGACCTTAAGTGAGCTTTGTGAGTATCTTTCTATAAAACTATCTATCCCAAGAGAAATACTCAGATACACTGGTGACGAAAAACATCTGGTTAGCAAAATAGCTTGGTGTACAGGTTCAGGTGCAGATTTTATCTTTGATGCATATAAAGCAGATATAGACGCATACATCACAGGAGATGTTAAACATCATAGCGCAAGAGATGCAGAGCTTGCAGGTTATAATTTGATAGATGTTAGCCACTATGGTAGTGAGTACATCTTTGCTGATTTGGTCATAGAAAAGCTAAAAGATAAAATCGAAGTAATTACAAGTGCAACATGCAAGAGTCCGTTTAAGGTATTATAGAATCCTACACTATAATTTATGATCTTGTTTTCAAAGGAAAAGGAATAACTCAAAATTACAAAATAGTCTTGAATTTTCAAAAACAATATGATAAACTTTTAAAGTACTCGGATTTAGAAAATTGTTAGAGGCAAAAACAACACAATACAAAGCGAAAGTTATAATTATTAAATTCTAAGCTGTGTTGCCATAACAATTTTTTTTAATCAATAGTTAGCTATAACTAACTATTGTAAAATCATATATAAATGTTTGACAATAAATAACCTCGTATTAAATTTTATTGACGAACATGAAGACTTTATTATGTTGCAGAGGAAATGTTTTGAAACAGCTCACAAAAATTGATTTTAATCTTGGATTTACATATAAGGATAGGCGCAGGCCTTCGCTTATAAATGTGGAAGGATGCGTTGATGCGGGTGAATTTATTGTTCTGTGTGGATGCAGCGGTTGTGGCAAATCTACACTTTTAAGATGTATAAATCATTTAATTCCCGAGTTCTATGAGGGAGAGCTTGCTGGAGTTTGCCTGATAGATGGTAATGATATTTCAGGTCAAAGCATTGGAGATGTTGGAAAGCAGGTTGCATCTGTATTTCAAGATCCAAGATCGCAGTTTTTTACAGTAAATAGCTCTTCTGAAGTAGCATTTGGCTTAGAGAACTTTGGATTTTCGCATGATGAGATCGTTGATCGTGTTAACACTGGATTTAGCAAATTTGGCCTCGAGTATTTAAAGGATAGGGCTGTATTTGAGCTATCAAGTGGAGAAAGACAGCTTGTAGCGATACTATCTGCCTGGGCACTTGATACAAATATTATAGTAATGGATGAACCTACAGCTAACCTTGATCAAAGGGCGATAGCCAAGCTTTCAGATATGCTGTCCGAACTAAAGGCTGAGGGGAAGACGATTATTGTAAGCGAACATAGGTTATATTATTTAGCAAATCTTGCAGATGAATATTGGTATATTGACTCGGGAGAAATTGTTAAACGCTATAAATCAAAGGAAATGCTTCAGCTAACAGAAGATGAAATAGCTCGCATGGGACTTCGTATGCCCAAGCTAAGAAATCTTAGTCTTAAGCATATTGATTCTACAAATGATAATGATGAATATAAGCTAAACGATAATACAGAACATAAGCTTACATGTGAGAATGTAGAATTTAAATATAGAGGTGCCAAAAATACCACATTAAAATCTGCTAGCATTGAACTTAAATCAGGAGAAGCTTTAGCCATTGCTGGTCCTAACGGAAATGGAAAGACAACACTTGGCAAGATTTTATGTGGAATTTATAAAGCTTCATCTGGAAAAATTTCTTTTGATGGAATTTTACAAAATCCAAAGGAATTACAGAGCAAGAGTATTTTTATTATGCAGGAAGCAGAGTTTCAGTTCTTTACAAACTCTGTATGGAATGAATTGAAATATGGTAAAAATATAAATCCAAGTCTTGAAGCTGAAATGGAAAAAATGCTAAGACTTTCAGGATTGTGGGAGCTAAGGAACAGACATCCGTTCACCTTATCTGGAGGTCAGATGCAAAAACTTGTTCTTCTTTTAGCGTATTTTTCAGGGAAACATATCATTGTACTTGATGAGCCAACGGCAGGACTTGACGGACGCTCGCTACAAACATGCATAAAAATCATCAATGAAATGAAAAAGGACAAAATTGTTCTTATAATTACTCATGACATAGAGCTTATAGCAGGTGCATGCAAAAGCTGTGTCTGGCTAGAAGCCGGAAGCTTGCGTGATAGTTTTACTCTTGATTCAGATGAATCACTTAGCAAGTTTTGCATATATAGAGATAAAAGATTAAAGGCAGTAACAAATGAATATGCGGCGTCTAGTATAAAACATAGTTTTGACCCGCGTATTAAACTTGTAATTGCCTTATTTTGTTGTGCAACAAGTGTCTTTGTTAATACTCAGCTAGTAACCGCAATGTTCGTAGCTGGAATGTTGATTAATCTTTATGAGCGCAATTTCAAATCATCATTATGTTATGGTGCAGTTTATGCAGTTTTGCTATTTGCATTCATTGGATTTCCAAATGTAGTGACTGCTTTGTTAATAAATGTCATACCGAGATTTCTAGTAATTGGAGAGTTTGTTTCTGCATTAATAAGCAATGATGGAGGCGATAAGATGATAACAGCATTCAGGTATATGCATATGCCTGAGAGAGCGATAATGATTTTTGCTGTTATGTTTAGGTTTGTACCAGTGATGAGTAAAGATCTTTCACTTATGAGGCAGTCAGTACATACTAGAGGATTTTTTAAAACTTTACGAGAAAAAGTAGTGGCTTTTCCAGAGTATATGGAAATTATCATAGCGCCGTTAATGCTTAGAGTTATTCGAATAGCTGAATCTCTTTCTGCATCAGCAGAAACTAGAGGAATATCATTATCAGGGCGCAGGAAGTCGTATACATCTCTCAAAATCAAAATGTCAGATGTATTGATTTTCCTAGCTGTACTTTCTTTGATGTGTTTTGGCTTTTTCTACACTAGAATAGTTAATCTGTTCTAAGCAGTTTAGCAGCCATAATCATATATTACTTTAATTTTAACTTATGAGAGGAGTTTGCCATGGAATCTAATAGGCTAAAGACAAAAGACATAATAACTGTTGTACTTTTGTCATTAATTAACATTGTAATCTTTATGTCAGGAACCTTCCTGTATGCCACACCAATAACGGTGCTACTAATGCCGATATATTATGCATTGTTAGAAGGTATGGTAGTTTTCACAATAGGAGTTAAAGTACGCAAGAGAGGTGCTATGCTCATCTATTGCATGATTCAAGGTATTGTTGGATTCTATATTCCGTACACGTTTACCTATATTTTGATGGGAATTATATCAGAAATCATTCTTTCAAAAACTGGCTATGATAATCCTAAGGGTCTGACAGTAAGCTATATATTGCAGCAAGTAGGACTATGCTTTGGAAGCACCGTGTATCCTTATGTTTTTGCACTCAAAAAGACGATGGAAATGATGAGTGTAAAAGAATCTGAAAACCTAAAATATGTTATGACACATGCGGGAAGTTCAATAATGAACTGGGGATGGATTGTTTTGATGATAGCTACAGCAGCTATAGCATTTATAGGTTCGCTTCTGGGAAAGAGAGTGGTTAGGAAGCATATAATAAAAGCTGAAGGAGCTTGCGAGGATGAAAACTGAAGATAATAAAAGAAAAGAATCAGCATCTTTCTTTAAGGAGCTTGGATGCTTCATGCGTCCATATAGGCGTGTCTATACACTATCTGTGCTTATAAGTACACTTTCTGTTTTACTCAACATAGGAGCATATATGCTTGCAGGAAGCATAGTAGTTGAACTTTTTTCATCTACAGTTGACTGGAGCAATATTGTTGTTCTTGGAGTTTTACTTGCTATTTGTAAGCTTGGAAACGGTATCGCAATGAATATATCTACTTGGCTTTCGCATCAAGCTGCATATAAGACACTGAAAGATATTCGTAATGCCCTTGTAGAGAAGATGCTGAGACTTCCACTTGGATACTTCGAGGAAAATGGTAGCGGAAGATTAAAGACTATGCTAGTTGATAATATCGAAGGAATAGAAAAAACGCTTGCTCATATGTTACCTGAGATGACTGGTAATCTTGCAGGTCCAATAGTGCTAATTATATGGATGTATCTAATTGATTGGAGAGTTGCTCTTGCAATGTCTATATGGATTTTGATTGGATTTTCTGTCACCATGGGTATGATGCGAGGCTATGAAGAGAAATTCCAAGGCCAAATTAAAGCATCAAAGACAATGAACCAAGCAATTGTAGAATTCGTAAACGGTATTGAAGTTATCAAAAATTTTGGTAGAACTGAAGAGAGTTATAGCAAGTATATAGATGCAATTAAGGGTCATGCAGATTACAATGTGCACTGGATGAAAGAAACGCAGATATTTTCATCATTAGGCATGGCAATTGCACCATTTTCGATATTTCCAGTGCTTATCTCAGGATTGATATTCTGGAATAAGGGAAGCCTTGAAACACCGATGTTTTTCCTCCTAATGATATTATCCTTTGGAATTTTTTCACCACTTATGACTGCTATGACATATGTTGACCAGACAGCTCAGATGGGAACATATGCTAAGGAAATCAGAGATTTACTTAATTACCACGAGCTTCAAAGAGGTGATAGAACAAAATTTGATAATAGCGATATTGAGTTTAAGAATGTAAGCTTTTCCTACGGTAAGGAAGCTCACGATGTCTCAAATACAAATGCAGTTGAAGTAGATAAGAAGGCTGCTGATAATGTTTCTTTAAAAATAAAAGATGGTAGCATGATGGCTTTTGTTGGACCTTCTGGAAGCGGTAAATCTACGTTAGGAAAACTAATTGCAGGGTATTGGGATCCTAATGAAGGTAGCATAGCAATAGGTGGGCACGATATGAAGGAGTATTCACAAGAAGCTCTTAATGCTGAAATTGCTTTTGTAGATCAAGATACTTTCTTATTTAATAAATCGATAAGGGATAATATACGCCTTGGTAATCTAAATGCTTCAAATGATGAGGTTGAAGAAGCTGCTAAGAAGGCTGGGTGCCACGAATTCATTTTGGCACTTCCTAATGGATATGAAACAATGGCAGGGACAGCAGGAGGAAGTCTATCTGGTGGAGAAAGGCAGAGAATTACTATTGCAAGAGCAATGATGAAGAATGCACCAATAATGATCCTTGATGAGGCTACATCTAGCTCTGACCCTGAAAATGAAGCGTCAATACAAGAGTCATTGTCTGCTGCAGCCAGAGGTAAAACTTTGATTGTAATAGCCCATAGACTGATGACTGTTAAAAATGCTGATCAAATAGCCTATATAGAGGATGGACGTATTAAAAAAATGGGCAGGCACGAAGAACTGATGGAATCGTGTGATGATTACAGAAAGATGTGGGACCTTTCAGAGAAAGATGAAAGCTCAATTGCAGGAGGTCTGAAATGATTAGGACAATTAAAACACTCTGGGAATTTAGTGAGCATCAGCATAAAACATTCGCAATTACTTTGATAATGTCTCTTGTTCGTGCATTTATTGGTGTTACACAGTTTATGGCTATAATGCTTGCAGTAGACGTTATAATAAATGATGCTAAAGTAGAACCTGCGATTACAAAAAATATTATTTTAGCTGTTTTATGTGCAGTCGGCAGCTTTGCTACATCATATTATGAGCATTCAGGAAGTGTAGCCGTTGGATTTTATATGACATCAGATAAGCGTATTGGTCTAGGTGATTTTTTGAAGAGGCTACCGCTTGGTTTCTTTAGTGACAATACATCAGGTGAAATTGTAGCAACACTTACAACCACCTTAAGCGGCATTGAGACCGGTGCAGCTATGGCTATGATTACTACGGTATCAGGGATTTTTAGCTCATTTGCAATGTTTGTTGCAGTTTGCTTTTATGAGTGGCATGTAGGTGTTATCACTGGAATTGGTATGGCTGTGTATCTTCTAACTGTGGATCTTCAAATGAGGGTATCTGAGAAGAACGCTCCATTCTTACAAAAAGCACAGAGTAAACTAGCCGCAGCAACCTTGACCTTTCTTCAAGGAATTAAAGTTACAAAAACCTTTAGTGTAAAGGAAGGAAATGACGAGCTTAATGAAGCTATCAAGGGGAGTGAGGATGCAAATATTAATCTGACAAACAAAACAATGCCATCACAGTTTCTGAGTAGGTTTGTCATAGCAATCTTTGAAATTATGATAATAGCATGCACTCTTTGGCAGCATAATGAAGGGAATATATCTCTTGTAAAAACAATAATGCTACTTGTATTTAGTTTTGTTGTATATATCTCGCTCAATCAGGCAGGATCGGTACTATCTATGATAGGACTTTTGGATAGTGGACTAAAGGCAATTGGGGAAGTAGAAGCATCTGAACAGATGAAATGGAGTGCCAAACCTTTACCTATGGGAAACAATGAAATTTCACTTGAATCTGTTAGTTTTTCATACGGAAACAATGAAGTATTACACAATGTGTCTGCAACAATCAAAGAAAATTCTTTGACCGCAATAATTGGACCTTCTGGTTCGGGTAAAACGACCTTGTGTGAACTAATACCGAGATTTCACGACATAGATAGTGGAAGCATCAAAATAGGAGGCGTAGACATCAGAGATGCAGACTATGAGGAACTCATGAGAAGAATAAGCATGGTGTTCCAAAGAGTCTACCTGTTTGAAGACACTATTTATAACAACATCGCTTTCGGAAAGCCAGGTGCTAGTATTGATGATGTACGTGCAGCGGCAAAGGCGGCAAGATGTGATGAATTCATTGAGGCACTCCCAAATGGATATAATACGGTGCTAGATGAAGGAGGTAGTAGTCTTTCAGGTGGAGAAAAACAAAGAATATCAATTGCTCGTGCAATTCTTAAAGACTCCCCAATAATAATAATGGACGAAGCTACTGCGGCGCTAGATGCAGAAAATGAACATGAAATCCTTGCTGCAATAGAAGCGCTTACCCAAAATAAGACTGTAATTATGATAGCGCATCGCATCAAATCAATAAGAAACGCAGACCACATCATCGCTATTAAGGATGGAAGAGTAATACAAGACGGAAATCCTAATGAATTATCAAAGCAAGATGGTCTATATAGAGATTTCCTACGTTCCAGAGAGGAAATATCAGGCTGGACCATAAATAATTAGTTTCAAGATGGTAAAAATAGGCTGCAGATATTCAGCTTGATGCAGTCTATTTTATCAAAAAGGAGTAAAGATGCGAATTGGAATAAGTGGTGCAAGCGGTAAAATAGGATCGTATATATGTCAATATCTTAGTCAGTTTATGCCAGATGTAGAGATTATAGGTGGAACTAGGAATAAATCACAGTTCATAAAGGACTTCGAGAATCAAAACAGTAATTTCTCCTGGAGATGGCTTGATTTCAAAGTAGATGAAAGTATTTTTGATTTTATTGATGAAATAGATATGTTTGTTAATGCATCAGGTGCAAAAAATCTTTCTAGATCAATACGCAAAATAATACTTGAAAAAATGCCTCTAATTGAAGTCGGGCATGAATCATATTTTGATTCTCTTAACAGAGAAGAAACTACAAATCCTTTTTTATATGGAGTAGGTATGGCACCTGGATTTACAGGCTTGTTATCAAGAGCTATGATAGATTGCCTTGATAAAAAAAATGAAAAAGTTAATACAAGAAAACTATGGTATTTGGTAAGAGAAAGTATATCCCACTCAGCTGCAGAGGATATGGCAGATTTATTTGCTTCAAAAGTCACGACAAATCATATAGCTACGCATGAAAATAATGCAGTGTCATTGCCTTTGTTTAATAACATTGTGTATCCATTTCAATATTATGATGCTGAAGCGAAAGCAGTGGATGAAATTTATAACATTAATAGTAGCGAAACGTATATGCTTAGAGAGGATGGCGATTTATATAACATAGCTGCAAGATATGCAGGTGATAAAAATGGATTAACGAACTATTTTATTAAGGCTTCAGAAGCTACAGCTGCAGATAGTAAGTTTGTTAGAATGGCTGCAGAGGTTATTTCGGATCATTCATCGATGACAAAAGTATTAGAGGGACCATCACAATCTGCCTTGAGTGGATGCACCTGTGCTGCAACAATTGCAAATTTGCTCAAGTGCGGAAGCAAGTCAAGGATTGAAAGATTAGCAGAATGCAGTATTTGGAAAGAAATTTATGAACAAGTAATTTCATCAGGCATTTTCTATGTTAATGAAACATACAATCAAAGCATTGTGGATTTAGAAATTGAAGAAAGCGGAGAATTTTAAATTTTTTTAATACTAGGTTAGGTATAACTAACCTCAAGAATATGAAGTATTGGAAGGAATATAATGGCTGAATTATTTAAAACTATAAAAGACCTAAATAAGGAACCTTTCATAGAATTACCGAAAGGAAATATGTTAAGGTTATTTATCAAAAATTGCTGTACAAATCCAGAAAGAATAGCATTTGTTTACGAGAGTGATAATGGAGAAATGGAAGAATTTACATATGCAGATGTGGCTGACAGAGTATCTATTATCGCAAATGAATTGATATTATCAGGGGCAAAGCAAGGGGACCATATATCTGTTAGCATTCCTCCATCGCCTGAAGCATTATGCGCAATACTTGCAGTCGTATGGATTGGTGGTGCATATGTACCAATCAATATAAACCAACCTATAGAAAGAAGAAGATTAATATATAAACAAGCCGAAATCAGATATTGTTTAAGCACGAAAAACTCAAATGCATTAACTGTCGAGGAATGTGCAAATATTATAGTCCCATCGATGTCTGCTTTAGATAAAACGGAAGTATTGAATCATATTAATAATTCTAGTGAATATATGCTAAAGCTACTGCCGTATCCATCAAAAGCAGATGATACAGCATATATTATATTTACTTCTGGTTCAACAGGAACACCAAAAGGTGTTGAAATTACACATGGTAGTGCGGTTAATACGATTGATGATATTATAGAACGTTTTAATATATGTGAGGTAGATAGAGCAATAGGAATATCAGCTCTCGATTTTGATCTATCAGTTTTCGATTTATTCGGAATGTTAAGCGCTGGGGGAAGTTTAGCTATTATTCCTGATGATAAGAGAAAAGAACCAGAATATTGGAAAATGCTTATAGATAAGCATAATATAACAGTTTGGAACACAGTTCCTGCATTGTTTGAGATGCTTATGATATACAGTAATCCTGATGATGGACTTGCAAATTTACGACTTGTTCTCGTTTCTGGTGATTGGGTTAGGCCTAACCTCTATAATGAACTTCGCATGAGATCCGATAATTGTAGATTTATTGCCCTTGGTGGTGCAACAGAAGCTTCAATATGGTCAAATATGTTTGAAGTAACAGAAGTAGATCCGTCATGGAATGCTGTTCCATACGGTAAAGCTTTATCAAAGCAAGAGTTCCGTATAGTCGAAAACGGCGTAGATGTGCCGGTAGGGCAGCGAGGCGAGCTTTGGATTGGTGGAGATGGTCTTGCTAAGGGATATGTATCTATGCCTGAACAGACCGCTGTTTCATTCGTCACTGAAAATGGAAGACGATGGTATCGTACGGGTGATTATGGCTACTTTAAGCCAGATGGAAATATTATATTTTGTGGACGTAAAGACAGCCAAGTTAAATTAAATGGATTTCGAATAGAACTCGGTGAAATTGATGGCAAAATTAGAGATTTAAAAGATGTTAATAATTCTATAACTATTCTTACTGGATCAGGAAATTCGCAATATCTAGCAACGGCAGTTGAGCTTAATATCAATTCCGAAGCATCAGATGAAGAGGATAGCCTAAAATTGTGCACATACAAACAATCATTAGATAATTTAACTCAAGTTTGCTTTGAAAATGCTACAGATTATGCCACAGCGCGACTTATGTTATCAGTGCTTAATGGGGATTCGGATATTAAACCTCTTAAATGTGAAACAATTAGCGATGAAGGGCGCAGAATTGTAGAATTATGGAATTCGATACTTAAATCTAATAATTTAATGGACATAGATGTAGTAAATGACAACTTAGAAAAATTATCTAATGAAAAAAATATAGATTTTAGCAATGAGTTGTTTAAACGCAAGAATGTAATTCGCGACATATTGACTGGTAAAAAATCGAAATTTGCTATTTTGGATGACGAAGTTCTTTCTCCTACCAAGTTAATGGGTCAAGGTGATTTGCCTTTATTGCAATCAGTAATTGCCGATAAAATTTTAAGCTATTCAAAACGTATAGTAGCAAAAGATAAAATTATTAAAATTGCAATACTGATGGGACGTAATGGCGAAAATATTATTCCGATTTTAGAAAAAATATCTAGTGATATTGAGAATATTGAACTAGTTTTTTTGGAAACTAGTGATGCACTACTTAAGAAAGCTGAACTAAATCTTTCAAAATTAAAGCTAAAGACATCATATGTTAAATGTGACTTTGCCCATATAGATGAAGAATTAATAGGAACTATCGATATAATAATTGCTTTTAATAGCATGCATCTATTTCGAAATATACATGATGGTTTAATACTTTTGAAACTTATGCTTAGTGAGAGTGGATATATGGTTGCAGGTGAATCAACTTGCCTTGAGCCTCTTGGCCTAATATCTGCTGCTATTGTTGAGGATGGATTTGCAAACTACACTGATGAACGTGTGTATACGGCTAGCCCGACGCTTACATTGAATGGCTGGATTCATGCTATAAATAAATCTGGTTTACATATAATTGATTATGACACATCAATTATGAAAAAATTCTCTATATTATTAATAGATAATCAATCAAAAACGGGAGAAAATATTTTATCAGATATTCGAGAGCATTGTAAATCTCAACTTCTACCTTATATGATTCCATCAAAATTTGCTCTTACATCCATATTTCCTCTTACACAAAATGGCAAGGTTGATAGAAATACAATTGCCAGCTGGTTTGAAAAAAGCAATTCAAAAGGAACATTACCGATATCGACAGAGACAGAAAAATGCATTGCAGATATTCTTGTGGAGCTTATCGGTTTAAGTGAAGTGTTTTCTGATACAGATTTCTTTGAGGTAGGCGGTGACAGCCTTTTAGCTGTGAGATTGCTAAATGCAATAAAGATAAGATTTGCTGTCGATATCACGATGAGAGAGCTATTTGATAGTAGAACCGTATCAAATATATCTGACATTGTTGATGAACGTAGTGAAGAGAAGATGGATGAGGGTGAAATATGATTGCTATTCTTGGTGGTACTGGAAAAATTGGAAGAGAAACTTTGAATGCAATACGTCTATTAGAACCAGAAGCTGGAATAATAATTGGATGCAGAAACAGACCGACTGAGGGAGATGTAAGCAGCTATACTTGGAAATACTTTGATGTGAATGATACTAAAAGTATGGATGCTTTATTAGAGGGAGTCTCAATTGTTATAAATGCAGCAGGACCATCATCGGTAGTTAGTGCTCCTGTTATGGCTGCTACAAGAGCAAAAGGTATACCATTAGTAGATGTAGGTGATAGTGATTGTTATAGAAAATATGAAGCTGAGGAAAACTCATTAGAAGATAAAACAAATAATTCAATTATAATGTCAGGATGCGGATCAATTCCTGGGTTAATAGGTGTGCTTCCAATAATTTTATCAAGAGATTTCATAGAAATATCTGAGCTTGAGGTCAACTATAGAATTGATGAGGAGATATCTATGTCAGCAGCAACTGACATGGCAGAAAAAATGAATGCCTCTTCAGCTTCAAAAATTAATGCTAAAACATTTACTAAACCGGAAAACATACCTCTTTTCGGAGAGGCAGTTTATCGCTATCCATATCATGATGAGGAGTGTGAGGTAGTAGAGCATACTATTAATCCTCTCAAGAGTAGATGGAATATGGTGCGTCCAGATACTGAGTATGAAAAGCTTCTGGCAAGCCCCTATAAAGATAGGCAGGAACTTGCAGCAAGAATTTCTAAAATGAGTAAATTTGCTATCAGAGATATGCGCCCAGGGATTCATTTTTATGTAAAAATACAAGGAATCTTGCGCGAAAATCAAAAGAATGGCGTAAGGGTTTTGCACGCTTCGTGTGGAAACCCAGCAGAAGTATCAGGCAAGGTCTTAGCGGCTACTTCATCTGCTGTTTATAGAACTAGCCGTGATTATGCTTTAAATGGATATTACAGACCTGCAAATTTTCCTATGATTGATCTTATACTAGAAAACATCAATAAGTTAGGTGTATTTGAAAGCTGGAATATATATCCGTACTTGTTTGACACAGATACAGAGGAGGTAGGTGAACTATGAATATGCCATTAAAGACTGTCATATGTGGTACCGGTTTTGGAACCTTTTATGCTGAAGCAGTATTTAGAGATAAAAAAAATTTTAAGCTCGCTGGAATTGTAGCACGTGGAAGTGAAAGATCGAAAAAATGCGCTGAACATTACGGTGTTCCTTTGTATGAATCAGTTTCTCAGGTTCCATCAGATATTGATATTGCATGTGTAGCAATACGTACTGGTGCATTGGGAGGTAATGGTACTGAGATTAGCATTGAGTTTCTAAAAAAAGGCATAAGCGTAATTTTAGAGCAACCTGTTCATCATAAGGAGATAGCAGAATGTTTTAAGATTGCAAGACATAATAATTGCTGTTTTATGACAGGGGATTTATATCTAAATATGCCTGAAATAAGGAGGATGCTCAGTGTTACAGACTATCTTAGAAATAAGGGCGTCAAATTGGAATATATAAGAGCAGGTAGCAGTGTGCAGGCATTTTATCCTTTTGTTGATATATTAAACAGACTTGTTCGTGGAGGTAATGTTAATTTAGAATATGTCAGCCCTCAAAGAGGTAGTTTTAAAGAGGCTATAGGAGATATAAGTGGAATTCCTTTTAGCTTTGAGTTTAATAATGACATGAATCCTAATGATCCAGATAACCATATGCATATTTTACATACTTTCACACTGTACTACGAGTCTGGAAGGTTAGAGCTTTCAGACACAAGGGGACCATTAATATGGTATCCGAGATTAAATATGCCTTGGTCAATTTTGAGCGAAGGTGGTGTACCGGATGAGTATCCAGAGCATATGAAGGAAAGGTTCATTGGACTATTGACACCTGAAAATAATTTGCTAGAGCCTTACTCTGCGTTTGCTGGAAATATAGCAATAGATAGCATAGGTCGTGACCTATTACATATGTTAGAAATGATTAATGACAATAAAAAATTCCTTATAAACGCACAAAAAGAACAAAATTCAGCAAAACTATGGAACGATATGACTACAAAACTCGGATATGCAGTTATGAATGAAAAACTTGAACCTGCTGCTATAAAACCTGATGGAATATATGAAGCAGGTATACTACCAGAGGAGAGAATATAAGAGATGGAAAACATGATGGAAAATCTAACAGAGTCTTTAACATTTATAACAGACGAATTAAGACAAGAGATATTAAAGAAGATAGAAGAGTTTTCAAATAGAAATATTAAACTCTGGACAGAGGATGGTAAGTTAAAGTTTCGTGCAGCTACTGGACTTATGACATCAGAAGATAAAGAGTATCTTAAAAACAATAAGGAAGCAGTAATAGCTTGCCTTCTTGATGACCATGTAGAGATAGAAAATGATGATGCCAACCAGTTTGAACCATTTCCTCTTACAGAAATACAGCAAGCATATGTACTTGGGAGAAATCCTGCATTTCCATATGGAGGTACTGCGTGTCATATCTATCTTGAGTTTGAGTATGACTCACTAGATGCTAAAAGAGTTGAGAAAATATGGAACGGATTAATTAAAAGACATCCTATGCTAAGAGCTACAATGTCATCTGATGGTTACCAGCAGGTTATGGAGCAGGCTCCTGATTTTCATGTGATTCATCAAACATATAACGACATAAACTCAGCAGCTATAGGACGCGATGAGTTAAAGGCGAAATATGATCATAAAATATATGATACAAATGAATGGCCATTATTTACTGTCGCAGTAACAGATGCGCCAAATAATGCAGTTCTTCACATATCTATTGAATTCATAACAGCTGATTGGACAAGCATATGGACAATTTTATCAGAGTTTGAAACTTTATATTTTGATAATAATGCTGTGCTTCCTGCTCTTAATGTTAGATTTCGTGATTATGTTGTCGCTGAACGCAAGATGCGTAGAGGTAGCAGCTTTAATAAAGATAGAGAATATTGGTTGAAGAGGTTAGACGCGCTTCCTTCTGCGCCAGAACTTCCACTGCTAGATAATTTTAGTAATGATAATGTAAGATTTGAAAGAAATCAATTCATGATAGGAAAACATGAATGGGATAGATTTTGTGATTATGCGAGAGCTACAGGAATAACACCTGCTGCAGCTGTAATGGCTGTATATGCAGCTACACTAGCAAGATGGAGCAGAAATAAAGACTTCTGTATAAATTTAAGCATATTAAATAGACTGAACTTACATCCGGAAATTGGGAGCATAGTCGGTGACTTTACAAATAGTAGTTTACTAGAGGTTAACAGTGATAGAATGCAAGATTTTGCTTCTTTTGCTTTGTCATTAAATCGCAGATTGTTCGATGACCTAGATCATCGTAGTTTTACCGGAGTAAATGTGTTAAGAGAATTACAACATCGAGGCAATGTGACAACATTGATGCCTTATGTTTTCACGGGTGCAATTGGATTAATAGATATAGAAAAGAGTGCTTTACATGGGAAGATGAATAATCGAGGTATAAGCCAAACTGCACAGGTATTTATGGATTGTCAGGCGATGGATTCAAAAGATGGATTAAATATTAATCTTGATTGTAGATGTGGAATATTTCCAAAAGGCTTGCCGGAAGATATTGCTCAATCTATGAAAGAGCAGATTCTGAAACTATCTAATAGTCAAAAAGAATGGAATTCAAAGCTATTCGATATAAAATTACCAGATTGGCAAAGAAGAATTATTGAAAAATCAAATGACACCGCTTATCCAGAAAAGAAACATCTGCTACATTCGCAGGTACTAAAAAATATAATTGATAGACCTGAAAGATTAGTTATAGCAGAAGAAAACCAAGAATGGAATGGTAAAGAACTTTATCTTGCATCTCAAAAAATTACATCGAATCTCCTAAAACATGGTGTTAAAAAAGGAGATCGTGTTGCTGTGCTTTTACCTAAGTCTCGATGGCAAACAGCAGCCTGCCTAGGAATTCTGTCCTTAGGTGCAATCTATGTACCTATAGATACCGAACAAGGAAGAAATAGAATAGGTTCAATAATAGATGAGGCAGGTGCATTAATTGCTATTAGTGATAAGGACAACAAGAATGAACTTTCAGATGATGTAAAGACTATACTTATCGAAAATATTGATTCGAATACTGGAGAAAACACGGATGACATTCAGGAAGATTTACCAGACCTATTAGCACTTTCAGATGAAATCACAATTGAGGATACTGCATATATTATTTTCACTTCGGGTTCAACCGGAGAGCCTAAGGGCGTTGAGATGACTCACGGCGCAGCAGTAAACACTATTGAAGCAGTAAATAGGTTATTTGGCGTGACAGAAAATGACAGAGTTTTACAGATATCACAGCTGAATTTTGACCTTTCTGTATATGATATATTTGGTGTTATTGGAGCAGGAGGGTCAATAGTTATACCTAATGAAAAGGATTATAAAAATCCAGCTAAGTGGGTTGAATTAATTAATAGATATGATGTTACTTTATGGAATTCAGTTCCGGCTCTACTCCAGTTACTTTTAATTTATAAGCAGTATAACAACGATGTTGAAATAAATAAGCTAAGTAAGGTTTTTCTTTCTGGAGATTGGATTCCAACATCCATGCCTTCAGAAATAAAAGCAATATTTCCAGATGCTTTGGTAGTAAGCATGGGTGGTGCAACAGAAGGCGGAATCTGGTCAAATTATCACATATGTTTAGAAAAAGAAGATGATTCATTTAAAAAAAGCATACCCTATGGAAAACCTTTACCTAATCAAGGATTTAGGATACTTGATGTATTTGATAATGAAAGTCCTATCTGGAGCACGGGCGAACTATGCATAAGCGGTGAGAGCCTCGCTTCATCTTATTACGGTAGACCTGATTTAACCGAAAAATCTTTCGTCGTATGGAATGGTCAGAGACTGTATCGTACAGGAGATATGGGCTGCTGGCACTCTAACGGAGAGATGGAATTCTTAGGACGTATGGATAATCAAGTAAAAATACGTGGTCACAGAATTGAACTAGGCGAGATAGAGGAGGTTATAAAGAAGCAACTAGGATTTTCTGAGTGCGTTGCAGTAGTTTACGGCGATGATAATGAGAAAAATATAGCTGTTTATATAATAAAAAATCAACAAGATAATATCGAAATTGAAGCAGATCCTGATGTAGATAAAATTAAGAAGTCAATTGGTGAATGGCTTCCAGCATATATGATACCTTCTGTTTATTTGTTTGATAGCAAAATGCCTCTTACAGCAAATGGAAAAGTTGACAGAAAAGAGATTAAAAAACTTGCAGAGAAATTTATTATTGAGAACAGTGAAAAGCATGGTGAGGATAAGGAAGTAAGTGAATTTGAGAAAAATATATTAGAAATAATAAGAAATTCTTTCGGCTTTGATTGCCTTGGATTGGATCAGAATTTCTATGAGGCAGGAGCTAATTCGTTGATGCTTGCAAGAGCAGCAGGAAACTTGAATAAGGAAATTGATTGTAAGGCAACTTTTGACAGCTGGCTCGTACAACTCCTAAATTCTCCTACTGCAAGAGAAGCAGCTATTTTTGCTGGGACAAAGAAAAATAAGTTTACAGACTTATGCGAGGTTGATCCATATGAAGCTAATCGTAATAGCGTTACCATTCAAGAAGTGAAAGATAATAGAAAAATTTGCATTGTATTTGAGTCTGGCATTGATATCGAAACTATGACAGAGCTAGACAATTTAGAGGGAATAGGAATTATAAAAATAGGAAAAAATGTTATTCCTGATGAAATAGAAGAAAGAATAAGAGAAATCATATCTGATGAAACACAGCTTTCGTTTTTAGCTGGAGATAGTGACATGAATATATGTATAAAACTTGCTTCTGATTTTATGACACAGGGCATCGTTCCAAACTCTGTAAACATTATTGAATCTGATAATGATAGCGAGATGGAAAGTGGACTTTTGTATGTAGGAGATATTAATTATGGCTTGGTATATTCAAAACTAGATGAGAGCGATGAAATTAGAGATATCTTGAGCGACTGTTGTGTAGGAGAAATTAATATTTATGACTGTGGAACTCACAAAGAGAAATCCGATTTCTTACGCTGTGTACTATAGGAACGCAAAGGAGTATAACAATGCATAAAACTATATCGATGATTGATAAAATTGCTCAGTTAAGTCACACTCGTGGTGATGCTACAGCACTCGAAAGCGTTAAACGTAACTGCAAGATTAGTTATAGCGAGATTTATGAAACAATAGTTTCTTACGGTGCGTTTTTAAGGGATGAGTATGGAGTAAATGCAGGCAGTAAAGTTATTATAGCGTGTGATTCTGATTCCGTAGATATGATTATAGCCATTCTTGCTGTAGGTTTTTGTGGAGGTACTGCCATCCCCTTAAAGTCAGGAAGCACTAAAGATGATGCATTAAGAATAAAAAGGATTGCATTAGAAAGCTCTGCAAAGCTAATTATAACAGATCAAAACTGTATTGAATCATATAGGGAACACATTATTGATATTAAGATAGAAAATGCAGATATATATCGAACGAAAGAAATAAAAAAATATGATATTACGAATGTAAGCAAGGAAGCAAGTGATTATCCTTTTATAATATTATATACATCAGGTACAACCACTACACCAAAGGCTGTAGAAATATACGATAATGCGCTTATGAACCTATTCATGGCATATAATGATGCAGATAATAGAACCGAACAAAGTGTGGTCCTTTGCTGTATGCCTCTTTATCACGTAATGGGACTTATGATGTCTGCATTATCAGGTCTTTATGTTGGTGCAAATGTTGTGTGCATGAGTGTATCTGAGTTTTATACAGATACATTAGCTTGGTTTATAAATGTAGCACGTTACAAGGTAAGCCATACTTGTATATCAAATTACATGGTTTCGATGCTCACATCGTCTATTGAAAGTTTGAATGAAAGTTATGATACAAAAATACTATCGCTTTCTTCGATGAAAAGTATGGTTTTAGCAGGAGAGCGAGTTAATCCAATTACAATTGATGCATTTATAAAAGCAGCCAAGCCATATGGTTTTGACGATAAAGCTCTTAATGTTTCATATGGACTTACAGAAAGTGCATCTACATTCACACATACCGATGCAGATAAAATTCTCAATCGTATCAATACAATAGACGCAGGCGAAGTATTCAGCGTAGGAAAAATCTTCTCTGGTTATAAGATGATTATTATTGATGAAAATGAAAATGTTATCAATGATAAATTTACACTAGGAGAATTTTGTATTAATGGACCATCTATAATTGATTGCTATTGTAATATAGATAGTGACAATGATATGGATAAAAGTTTTATAAACATAGATGGTGAAAAATATTTTAGAACTGGCGATATTGGATTTTTCAATATCGTTGATGAAGATAAAGAATTTTACATCAGCAACCGAAACAAAGATGTATTGATTATACATGGCGAAAATTATTCTCCAGCTGTAATTGAAGAACTTGCTGAGCAAATTTCACCCTATGCAGTCAAAGCGGCGGCGTTCTCTACGCAGAGTGAAGATAGCGAAGCAGCTATCCTACTCCTCGAAGAACGACACAAGCTGAATGATGATAATAGAAAAGAAGTTGCAAATCTCATATTTGATGCTGTTATATCACAAATAGGAATCAATATACAGGAGATTGTATTTTCGAGTTATGGTAGCTTCGTTTATTCAGACACTGGTAAATTAAAGCGCTATGCTATGAAGAACCTATATATTGATGGTGCATGGGAGGGAGAAGCATTCCATTATGATTTTTCATCAAATGATTTTGATAGTATAAATACTAAGATATATAGGTCACAAGAAGAACTCCAGGAAGATTTACAGAAATTCATAGGAAAATATCTATACAGAAGTGATGATATTATCGAAGATGACTTGATTAAGCTTGGTATTAATTCACTTAAGTTGCAAATGTTATTTTGCTTTATCAAAAAGAAAACTGGTGTTGATTTACCATTATCAACCATAGTTGAATGCCCAAACATAAAAACTTTATCAATACGAGTATATAAGCATTTAAAAGGTAATTTAAAACCTGTACGTGTAAAAAATTCTAATGATAATTCTATCAATCAAAATGAGTTAAGTATGCTACAAAAGGCATATATTGCAGGTCGTAATGAGGAAATAGAATGGGGTGGTACCGCGTGTAAACTTTATATTGAACGCGATATCAAAGGTTTAGACATAGAAAAATTTGCAGAAGCAATTAAAAACTTAACAATAAATCAAGACGCTCTTAGAACTATTATTACAGATGAAGGAAAGGCTGTTATAAAAGATAGTGTAGATATCCCAATTTCTGTATATAGGCCTAGCGAGCAAGATAGGGAAAAAGTAATATTCGAAATAAGAGCGGAGATGGAGAATGCAATACTGCCTTTATCTGAGCCACTATTTAGAGTTGCATTGACTGAACTTGACCCAAATACAAATGAATGGAGAATACATCTTCATCTAGATATGATTGCTTTTGATGCAACAAGTGTTTTTATATTCTGGTCTCAGCTTATGAAAGCATATAATATGCTTCCTTTACAGAATTCTACCGGTAAAGCAATTAGACCATATATGCCAGATAGCATTAGCTATGACTCTGACAAGATATACTGGCTTAATAAGGATATACCGAAAGCTCCAGAGCTTCCTTGGAATAGTAAGTCTGAAAAAAAATCTCCTAGAAGCTTTACAAGAAGAATGATGTCTTTCCAAACAACTGAATGGAAAAAAATAGAGAAAATATCACAAGGTATTGGAATTAGTCCAACAGCAATGTTTTTAACTCTTTTCTCACATATTTTAGCAGGCTTTGGAGCAGGAAGAAATTTTACCCTTAGTATAACTTCTGCAGGCAGGGAGAATGAGTCATCAAATGTTATAGGTGATTTTACAGATATCATTCTATTTGAGGTAAATTTGCGTGATGAAAACATGGCCTATGCAGCTAGGAGAATACAAAATGACCTGCTGCAAGATTTATCACATAGAGCATTTTCATCATTTGATTTGATGAAAGAGCATGCTACAAGGGGGGAGGATAATGAGCTCTACCCAGTTGTATTTACAAGCATGCTAGGACTTGATGATTATGCTGATGGAGAATCGCCATTTGATGTCAATTTTTATTCTCGCTCATCTACTCCGCAAGTATTGCTAGATCATCAACTTATTCCTACATCTGATGGCGTAATGCTTTGTTGGGATTCAGTTGATGATGCCTTTGAAGAAAATATTTTAGATATGATGTTTGCATCATATCGTGAACTTGTTTATCGCGCTCTTACAGATGAATTTTGGGAGGATATTCTTAGGGAGATTCGTACTGAAAAAGATATACAGATTCAAGTTGCTGCAAATGATACTAGCCTTGATATACCAAAGAGCTATCTTACGGATGGTTATAGAAGAACAATAAGAAAATGCTCTGAAAATATTGCAGTTATTCACAAAGATAAATCCTATAGCTATGCTGAACTAGGTAAGAGGGTGGGTGAATTTAAATCATTACTCAAAGACAAAGGCATAGTTAAATCTGATTTGGTAATGATTCAAATGGAAAAGTCCTTCGATCTAATTGCTTCGATAATAGCAATTGTAGATATGGGTGCTATTTACATTCCAATGCCTCATGACCAACCAAAAATCAGACAGGAAAACATTTATGAAAAAGCTGGTGCAAGGCTGATGCTTTCAGATGGAATATGCTATATTTCATCAAATATTCCTACGATATACTCCTACGAAGCTGATGCGTATGAACCTGATGCATCAGAAATAAATGTCGATCCAGAATCACTCGCATATATAATATATACATCTGGTTCAACAGGAACACCTAAAGGTGTAGCAATTAGACATGATGCTGCAATGAACACTATATTAGCTGTTAATGAATATGTTAGCCTAGGAGCAATGGACAGAGTGATAGGCATTTCTTCTGTTAGCTTTGATTTGTCTGTCTATGATATTTTTGGTGCAATTAGTGTCGGCGCGGCTATAGTGTTACCAACCGAAGAAGAAAGAATAGATCCGAATTGCATGCTTAGACTTTGTAGGGAATACGGTGTTACTTTTTGGAACTCGGTTCCTGCACTAATGTCTGTTTTTCTTGATTATTGCGATGCTGTAGGAGCAAAGACGGATAAGCTTAAAATAAAAAATATTATACTATCGGGCGATTGGATTCCGATGGATTTATACAAACGCTTAAAGCATATAATGCCTAGTGCACGCCTTACGAGCATGGGAGGTGCCACAGAGGCCTCTATTTGGTCAAATTATTTCACAGTTAGCGGAATAAAACCGGAGTGGCAATCAATACCATATGGATATCCACTTCCTAATCAATTATTCCATGTCTTAGATGATTTAGGAAGATTATGCCCTTGTGGTGTCGCAGGTCGCCTTCATATTGGAGGAAGAGGCCTTGCACAGGAATATTACAATGAACCTGATTTGACGGATAAAGCATTCTTTGTACATCATGATAGCGGTGAAAGACTTTATGATACTGGTGACTATGGTAAATATGATGAAAGCGGAATGCTCATTTTCCTAGGTAGACGAGATACTCAAATAAAGATTAATGGATATCGTATAGAAATAGGCGAAATTCAAAGTGCATTTAACAAAGTAGGTTATCCAAAGAATGTAGTTGTAGTATCTGATGAGGGGCAGCGCGGTAAAAAACTTATAGCTTTTATAAAAAATGATACAGATGTTCAAGAGGAGGAGCTAAAAAAATCCGTTGGAAACATTCTTCCTGGATATTTTATTCCAGACAAAATCATATGTATAAGAGAATTTCCATATACATCTAACTCGAAACTTGATAGGAAGGCTTTATTGAATATCTATAAAAATATAGGTGAATCAAATCATGAGAGCGAAGAAATAACAGAACTTAGCGATGATGACCTCAGAATAATGTCATTAATTCAAGAGGAGACGAAAGTAACAAATCTAAAACTAGATGATAGTTTACGTGGTTTAGGACTGAGTTCGTTAGAATTAATAAGACTTGCCAATAAACTAGAGTCCGAAATGGGTTACAGAGCTAGCATAAATGAACTTATTCGATATCAAAGAGTTAACGAAATTCTTGAGTACTATAGAAATACAGATATTAAAAATGAAAAACTAGATATACATAAGGAAGATGCTGAAAAACAGATCCTAATTGATAAGTTTGTAAAAGAAGACGAATTTTATAAGCACCCTGTTATGGAAGTGATTAGAGAAGAACTAGAGACTGTTGATGTTACTTCTTCCATGGAAATCAGTGCTCTTGGACTTTCATCTCTTATGGTAATACGCATAGCTAACAAATTGGAATCAATTTTTGGAGTAAGACCTTCTATTCACGACATGCTCCGTTATCGTACTTTGCGAGATTTGATTGCATTCTATGAGAATAACACTCCAAATGATAATGATAGTAGTGAAACTGAAGAAGTATTATCTAATGCCCATCCAATTATTAGAACAATTTCAGAAGCGCTTAACATAAATAGTATAAATGAAAATGATAGCTTTATAAAGCTGGCGGCATCTTCAATTGAGCTCATTAGAATTGGAAACAAGCTAGAGGCTATGTATGGCTTCAAGCCAAAGATGCAGGAATTAGCTACTATTGAGAGCTTTGAAAAATTAATTAATTACTATAAGGATGCGGAGCTGAAAGAAGATATAAATAGCGAAGTGACACAGGGAAGAAATAGAGCAGTTGACCTATATAATAGGTGTAAGGATCTTGATATTATAATTTGGCCAGAGGGAGATAAACTTAGATTTAAGGCACCGCACGGAACAATTACACCTGAACTAAAGGATGAATTAAAAAAAGAAAAAGCAATTCTTCTTGATTTCCTGAGCAATCAAAATACAATTACGACTCAGGATCTAACACCTTTACAGATGGCATACGTGCTTGGACGACAAGTAGATCATGTACTTGGAGATATAAGTGCGCACTACTATGTCGAATATCGTGCTAAAAATTTAGATATACAAAGATTGCAGGATGCAGTAAATGAGCTGATAGTAAGAAATGAAATCCTTAGAACAAAAATCAGTCCTGAAGGAAAGGTAAGCGTACTTAGAGCAAATCCAGGATATAAGGTTGAGATTGTGGATGAAGATCTAGAAAATAGAAATCTTCGCGATGAGATGAAAAACCATCAATTTCCATTTGGTGTGTCACCTATGCTTGATGTAAAGGTATCTAAGAAAGCAGAGCAAACTTTTGTGCATATTGGAATTGATTGTCTCATTCTTGATGGTTGGAGCATCAATATGTTCTTACACCAATTAGTAGCTGCATATAATGGTGAACCATACGATGTTACCGATTATACATTTAGAAATTATCTTTGTGAGGAGAGAGGATGGCTTAGAGATAAAAAATATTATAGGGATGCTAAAAAATATTGGGAAGAAAATATTGAGAAACTGCCACCAGCTCCACATTTGCCAATGAAAACTGCTATTACAGAAATCCATAATCCTGAATTTGGACGAAAGCGTTTTGAACTTAGTAGAAAGGAGACACTAGCTCTATTTCAAAGAATTAAGTCATATGAGATGACACCATCGCTTGTGCTTTGTAGTGCATACATGATGAGTTTATCAAAATGGAGTGAGAATCCAGATGTTACATTAAATCTCACGATGTTTAATAGGCAGCCTATACATCCAGATGTGAATAAAATACTTGGAGACTTTACTAATATTGCATTGTTAGGATATTACGCACGAGAAGATTTTAACTTTATGGAAATTGTAGAATCGATGAAAATGCAACTTTGGAATGCAATTGAATATAGGAGCTTTAATGTAATTAATTTACTCGGTAGATTGGCTGAAAAACATGGCGATGCTGTTGCTGCACCATATGTTTTCACAAGTCTAATAGACAGTGATGCAGAAGGAACAGAGCAAACAATGACTAAAATAGGATTTGAGGAGATATTTGCACAGACTCAAACTCCGCAGGTTGTACTAGATCATCAATTATATGTTAGGAATGGAAAGTTACTGTTAGTACTAGATTATGTGAAACAGGCTTTTGATAATAAGGTCTTGGATGAAATATTTGCAGATTATACTTCAAGGGTAAAACGTCTTGCTAACATGGAAGATTGGAGTATGTTATATGAGTAAAAATTTAAAGACAATATATGTAAATTCACAAGCAATTGATAAGGCAGATCAAAGTAAACCATTTATTTTCTGTTTACATTATGCTGGTGGAAATGCTGGAGCATTTAATAGTTGGCTTAAGAATTCAAAAGTGAATTATATTACAGTAGAACTGCCTGGTCATGGACGGCGAATCAATGAGGAGCTTACTACAAGCTTAGATGGTGTTTGCCAAAATCTAGCTAATGAAATTGCAGAAATTATAGAAGCAAAAAGCCTAAAAAGCTTTGAATTCTCGTTGTATGGACATAGCATGGGTGCAATTATGGCATTCTGTACAGCAAAAATATTAATGAATAAGTATAAAATTTCACCAAAATGCATTCAAATTTCAGGAAGGCATGCACCTATGGACGAGGATCCATCTCCTTATAGAACTAGCCAAGGAGTGGAGGCCTTGGTTGAAGAACTTCGCGATATTGGTCATACACCAGAGGAACTTCTTGAAGTAAAAGAATTTAGAGATTTCTTCATACCAATGATATATAGCGATTATAAGCTTGCCGAAGATTATATACACGATGGTACTATACTTGACATTCCGATTTTTGCATATTGTGGAAAAGATGACTCTGGAGCAGATGTAAGCGTGATGAAGAGATGGGAGCATGTAACAAGTGAAAAATTTAACTTCAAAAGTTATGATGGGGACCATTTCTTTATGTTTGACCTTAATAAGTCTTTTGATAATATTATTGCCAATGATCTTTTAGAACTTTGTAAGCCTAAGCATATCAATGGAGATGCCGATTGTTTGAATCAGCTGGCCAATGCTAATGATTTTTATGAAAGAGGTGAGATATAGATGATAAAACGTAGTCAAAACAAATGGATATCACATCAAAAAATAACAGATAATGGTGAAATTAATTTGCTCTGTTTTGTATTCGCAGGAGGGAGTCCTAGTTTTTTTGCCCCATGGAAAAATAGTTTCCCAGAATGGGTTAATTTCATACCTGTGTTATATCCACAAAGAGAAAAAAGGGCTAGCGAAAATATGCCTGACTCCGTTGAAGAACTAATCGCATCTTTTCTTTCTGATAATAAACATTTAACAGATAAGCCTTATGTTATATGGGGGCACTGCTCGGGCGCTTTGATAGGTATGGAGATTGCATTAGCTGATATTTCAAATGGTAATAGACCGTCTGGCTTTATAATCAGCGGTTGTGAAGCACCGGAGTACGCATTGCAAAGATTACAATTTAGAGATGAAGATTTTTCTGAAGTCCCTGATGAGGGTATTCTTGGGGATCTTATACATTTTAATTTAATGCCAGAAGATATGGTACGAGATCCAATCTTTCAAAAATATTTTTTACCAATATATAGGGCTGATTTGTCGATGTTTAGCAAATATACTTGCAAAACAAACCAAAAATTTGATTTTCCAGCTATTATATTGAATGGACATGATGACAAGATGATTAACCCTGAAAAAATACGGGGTTGGTCAGATCAATTCACTGGAAAAGTGAAGTACAGTGAATATCCAGGTGAACATTACTTTGTTAATGATGCGTGCAACAAGGAATTAATTAAAAATGAAATTATAGAATTTCTTGAGATGATACGTAAGTAATTTTATATATAATTTTCGAAAAAATATTATTAAGAAACTAAATGTAAAATTAAATCGGGAGATAAGATATGAAACATACTTTTCCACTACTAAAACAACAAATAAAAATACTAAAATATGAACTTAAGTCAGAAAGCAAATCATCGCAAAATACTGGATTTGCATTTGAAATAAAAGGCAAAATTAATAAGGAAAGAATAATTTTAGCTATTAATAAGTTATGCAAAGAGCATGATGCAATAAGAACACATTTGGATGTATCTATGAATGGAGAGCTTGTACAGGTTTTATCTGATGATGGAAATGCTTGTATTATTCATGATATGCAAGGATATTCAAAGGGAAAAGGCTTAGAACATTCACTTGAAGAAATAAAGCGAATGAACAGGATACCTATGGATATCTTCGTTGATCCAATGATTGCATTCCATATGTACATCCTTAGTGAAAACGATATTCT
Source organism: uncultured Clostridia bacterium (assembly GCA_938049335.1). GTDB lineage: Bacteria > Bacillota > Clostridia > Peptostreptococcales > Anaerovoracaceae > Eubacterium_B. The sequence continues at coordinate 44,025 of CALIYX010000023.1, forward strand.
CATATATGTAAGGTCTAATCATATTTTGATTGATGGTCCATCGCTTCGCGTAATATATGCCACAATACTTAATTGTGTAGCAGAAACCTCAGAAAATGACAAAACAAATGTAGCAACTCCATTATCTTGGGAGGACTTTGTAAAAAGAGAGCTTGAATATGAATCTTCTAAAAAGGGATTAGCTGAAAAGGAATACTGGGAATCATATCAAAAGAATATGCCATCAGCTATAAATGATGAGGATGTTAAATATGCTATAGCTAAATCAGAAGACAAACTATATAATGATATAAATATAGGCAAACCTAAATCATCAAATATAGATGGAAAAATTTCTAATCTATCGATGGATAAACTCAATACAGCTGCAAAAAATAATAAGACATCCGTATTTAATGTTACTTTATTTTTATATACCTACGCGCTTGGTCAAATATTCGATAGGGACGAAATAAGTGTTAACTATACGGTAAGCAATAGATTTAATGAATCTGCACGTTATACTATAGGACTTACAACTCACAATGTTCCACATACTGTCAAAGGATTAAAATGGAAATCAGGTTATGATGTTTTTGTCGAGAGCAAAGCTGAATTTGAACGAAATTTAGGTAAGCATATTATGGCAGATAATTATTGTAATTCACCGTTCACTATGTCATATCTGTCAGAAACAGTGAAAATACCTGAGCCAGAAGGATTCGAATTTATTACGCATACTATACCAAGTACATGCAATCAAAATGATATTAATTTGATATTAATGTGTAACGAGAAAAAAGAAAGCTTAGAACTAAGCATTGTTGCAGATAAAAATATATATAATGATGCTTTTTTTGATAGATTGTATCTACGAATGGCAGATATACTTAACAGCCTTGTTTTGACGCCAGAAGAGTATAGAGAAATATCATCGCAGGAAGGTGTATTTTCAATGGATAACGACATAAAATCTGTCAGAATAGATGTTAAGTCAAATGATGGATATATTCCACTTACATATACTCAAAAAGATTACATCGATCTTGCATATAGACGAGCTGAGCCTGCTCTCAATCTGGGTAATGGAGTAGTTCTAAAGGGAAAATATGATTTAGATAGATTGGAGCGTGCAGTAAGAAAGCTATATGAAAGATATGATGCTTTGAGAATGGTATTTCATATAAAAAAGACCTCAAGAGATGCTTATCTTACCATAGACAATTCTATATCTAGAGGAATTGAAATAGTCGAAGCAAAAGGTGATGATAGGGATAGCAGATATGCTTTTTCAATTAAAGATGCTCATGAAAGGATGAATGTATCATCGCTACATTACAAAGATAGTATGGCTAGATTTTGGGCATATGTCATAGATGAAGATGAAATTGCAGTGTGCTTTATGCTTAATCACATGATATCAGACGGTACATCTGTAAATGTTCTACAGATGGCACTTTTGATGCTATATCAAAATCCTGATAGGACAGACCTTCCAAATCCAGGTAGATTTGAAGAGTTCTTAAAGCGTCGTGATGCATTATATAATAGTAAAGCTGGTAAAGATTCAGCAAGGTACTGGACACACAGACTAGATGGATATCGTTCTCCTGAAATCCCAAAGATCGATAATGATGTAGAGGAAGGAAAGCCAACATTTAGGCCTCTTATCTTTTCTGCTGAAAAGATACGTAAGATATCAAGGAATAGCAAGACTTCTAGCTTTAATGTAACGTACATGCTGTGGAAGCTTGCTCTTGCAGAACTTTGCGCACAGCCAGATATTGTACTTAGGTATGCTTATGCAGGTAGAAATACGACATCAGATTTGCAGATGATAGGAATGTTAGTACATGGAATTACCGAACGAACCAAATTTAGTGCAAAAATGAATTGGCTTGAGTTGATGGATGAACACAAGATGCGTGTTAACGAGGATATGAAACATGTTGATACTGCAGATATAGTTCGTCTGGATGATTTCTCAATGTCATACTTGCTCATGGACTCAGCAGCAGTGGCACCTTCGTTTGAGGGTTTTGAAATTAGCGAAACATTTACTCTAAGTCTCTCAAAGACTTATGATTCTGGAAATTATATGATTGCAATGGGAATAGAAATGAAGGACCAAATCATGCTAGTCCCATATGGAAGCTCACTCATATATAGCGAGGGTGTGCTTGAAAAACTAGAACACCTTGTATCTTCATATGTAGATAAACTATATAACGATATTGATATGCCCCTTGATAAGCTTTGTGAGAATCCAGATTTCCTCAAAATAGAAGAGTCAATTAATCAAAAGCCAAATATTGAAGAATCAAAACAAGTACAAGAACAAGAGGAAATGCAGGTAGATGATGCTAAACCTGATATTTATCATAATGAAAGTTTTGATATAGATAATTCGAAGATTGATAAAGAGAATGATAACAAGAGTGATAAAAGGCTGTACGAAGTATTGTTTGGACTTGTCAAAGAATACTTAGATTTGGATGATATGCCAAGCGGAAAAGATGATTTTTTCGAGCTTGGTGGCAATTCATTTAAGGCATTTTGTGTAATTAATAATCTTACAGATGAATATAAGGATGGCTTAATAATGTCTGATTTTTATGAAGCCGAATGCCTCGATGAGCTAGCAAACATCCTTTCATCTCGAGTTAAGGGATAAAGTAATTATCATATGATTATAAAGGATATTAGAATATAAAGTTTTGATTAGATTATGTGAGATAAACTATGATAGAAGTATTTTTTTCTAGAATCAGTGAAGTTAAGGACTTACAATTTGTAGACAAAAGCTACAGTATGGTTTCAGAAAATTGTAAATCCAAAGCCAAATGCTTTAGGTTTGAGGCAGATAGGTTGAGAACAATAATAGGGGAGCTTCTTGCAAGGTATGGAATTTGTCAATGTTTCGGAATTGATGCATCAAAACTTAGCTTTAATGTTTCAGAATTTGGTAAACCATATATTGTTGGTATTCCATATTACTTCAATATTTCACACTCAGGTGATTATATAATCTGTGGTGTATCGGATATAAATATAGGTGTTGATATTGAGAAAATGCAGGATATAGATTTTGGCTTTGCATGCGATGTATTTAGCGATGAAGAGATAAGAAGAATTTCATTAGAGAGTGCAGAAAAGAAAAAAGAACTATTTTTTTCAATTTGGACTCTTAAGGAAAGCTATGTCAAGTGGCTTGGCACAGGATTTCATAGAAAACTGTCATCATATACTGTTTTACCGAAAGGAATGCATGCAGAAATATTAGATCCACATAGCCTGTATGACATAGTACCAAAGCTCTGGACATATACAATAGGTGATTATAAAATTTCAATTTGTAGCTGTGATATTGATTTTCCTGTTGAATTTAAGCATATATGTCCAGGACAGTTAATTGATAAAAAATAACTAACTGAATTTGACCTTGATACTTTGTTTTAAATTTATTATCTATGAACAAGGGGAAAGTACACAACTTGACACATCCTTGGTTCAAAGAGTATACTCAAAGTTCAGAGAGCTAAGGATTTTTAGCGAATGTGAAATATCATAGACAATAAATGTATTAAGAAAATCAGAAACTATCATACATGATTGAGGGAGGAAGAAATGAACAAAGCAATAATAGCAAAAAATGCGCCAGCAGCAGTGGGACCATATGTACATGCAGTTCAGGCAGGGAACTTACTTTTCGTTTCAGGACAGCTAGGACTTGATCCGGTGAGTGGAGACCTTAAGGAAGGTCTAGAGGCACAGGCAGTTCAGGCTCTTGAGAATATGAAGGCAGTTTTGAGCGAAGCTGGATACGAGCTTACAGATGTAGTAAAGACAACTGTTTTTATCGATGATATGAATGACTTTGTTAAGGTTAATGAGATTTATGCAAAGTATTTTGATGAGTGCAAGCCTGCAAGATCATGCGTAGAGGTTGCTAAGCTTCCAAAGGGTGGACTTGTAGAAATCGAGTGCATTGCATCAAAATAAAGCAAGCGAAAACATGCTGACAAGTCATTATTTTGACTTATGTTTAAGATGAAACAATGGATGGTCCAAAGGGCCATCTATTAGTTTTTTGTGGGCTTGCAAGGGTTTTATTTGATTTTTAATGTGGTATAATTACATAGCTAAGGGAAGATCAGACGGTCGCGTGCCATTGGCATGAGGAAAGTCCGGGCTCCATAGGGCAAGAATGCCGGATAACGTCCGGCGTAGGTAACTATAGGGAAAGTGCAACAGAAACATTCCGCCGAAACAGTTAGGCTGTGGTAAGGTTGAAATGGTGAGGTAAGAGCTCACCGGAGTCATGGAGACATGGCTGCCGTGTAAACCCCATTCGGAGCAAGGTCGAAATTGAGCACCAAATGCAGCGGCCCGTTGCAGCTCAGGAGGTGGACCGCATGAGCGTGCAGTAATGTTGCGCCTTAGATAGATGATCGTCTAATACAGAACCCGGCTTATAGATCTGCCCCTTAGTTTTTATTTGGAGAATATATGGAAAATACAGTAGAAATCAAAGACAATAGCATATCAGAAGCCGATAAGATGGGAACCATGCCTGTTGGCAAGCTTCTAATGTCCATGGCTTGGCCTGCGATATTATCCATGACGATAAATGCACTCTACAATATCGTAGATAGCATTTTCGTAGCGCAGATAAGCCAGGAAGCTTTGACAGCGGTATCATTTGTAATGCCAATACAGCTTCTTATGATAGCCGTAACTGTGGGATCGGGCGTTGGTGTAAACTCTTTGATAGCGAGAAGACTCGGAGCTAAGAGGCAAGAGGAGGCTGATTTAGCTGCATGTACTAGCATAAGAATAGGAATACTCAATTACTTGATTTTTCTATTTATAGGAGCGGTCTTGACCGTACCTTTTATGTCTCATTACACTAGCAATGCTGAGATATTAAGCTCAGGTACTACCTATATGAGGATAGTAATGTGCTTCAGCATGTTCATGTCAGTTGAGATTCTCTTAGAGAAGGTTTTGCAGTCTACCGGTAATATGATAATACCGATGATTTGCTCGCTTACAGGTGCAATAGTCAATTTGATCCTAGATCCTATTTTGATATTTGGACTTTTGGGTGCACCTAAACTTGGAGTTGCTGGTGCTGCTATTGCTACGGTTACTGGACAGGCGTGTAGCCTTATTGTTTCAGCTATATTCATTAAGAAGAAGGAACATGCTGTAAACATTAAGCTTTTCGGCTTTAAGATGGATTGGCAAATCTTTAAGGACATATATGCGGTTGGTCTTCCTTCTATCATAATGCAGGCTATAGGCTCAGTAATGCTGCTTGGATATAATAATATTCTTTACGCAGAACCAATAGCTGTAGCTGTCTTAGGTATCTACTTTAAAATACAGTCATTTATCTTCATGCCAGTTTTTGGACTTAACCAAGGAGCTATGCCACTTTTTGGCTATAACTTTGGTGCAAGGAACAAAGCTAGGTTGATGAAAACATATAAGTTAGCACTAATTGTAGCACTGATTATAATGGAAATTGGTTTTATCCTGTTTCAGGTTATTCCAGAGTTTTTCCTCAGAATGTTCAATGCTGATGACAGTATGATGAGCATCGGTGTGCCGGCGCTAAGGAGAATAAGCATATGCTTCTTGCCAGCGGCCTTTGGTATCATAACTGCAACGCTCTTTCAGGGCACAGGACATGGAAATTACAGCCTTTTTGCGTCTTTGATAAGACAGCTTTTTGGCATTTTACCTTTAGCATATTTGCTGTATCATTTCTATGGTGTATCTGCATCTTGGTTTTCATTTCCACTTGCAGAAATACTCGGATTATCGTATTCAGCAATCATGCTAACACACTTGTATAACAAGGAGATTAAACAACTATAGTAAAGACATTAAGTATCTGAACTTGTATCAGATGCATGGGGTATAACAATGAAATTAGGTATTGATATAGGTTCTACAACCGTCAAGCTTATACTAGCTGATAATGATGGTAGAATCTTGTATTCACGTTATGAAAGACATATGTCTGACGTAATGGATAAGCTTAAGGAACTTATGCTCGATTTGCATAAGCAGTTTGGTGAAATCGAAATTAAACCTGTAATAACAGGATCAGGTGGACTTGCTCTTGCAAATCTTCTAGGAATTAAATTTGAACAGGAAGTAATTGCCTGTAGTAGAGCTGTCGAGGAACTCATTCCTCAGACAGATGTAGCAATTGAGCTCGGCGGAGAGGATGCCAAGATTACATATTATGGCAAAACAGTTGAGCAGCGTATGAACAGCTCCTGTGCTGGTGGTACTGGAGCATTTATAGATCAGATGGCAATACTTCTTAACACAGATGCCAATGGTCTAAATGAAGCAGCAAAGAACTACAATATCATCTATCCGATTGCGGCAAGGTGTGGAGTATTTGCAAAGACAGATATTCAGCCTTTGATTAATGACGGTGCAGCTATAGGTGACCTTGCAGCATCGATATTTCAGGCCGTCGTAAATCAGACGATAAGTGGACTTGCTTGCGGACGTACCATAAGAGGAAACGTTGCATTTTTGGGCGGACCTCTTTCATTTATGTCAGAGCTGAGAAAGAGATTTGTTGAAACGCTTGGTCTTGATGAAAGTCAGGTGATATTCCCTGAGGATTCAAAGTTCTTCGTTGCTATTGGTGCTGAGATGCTAGCAGAAGAGGTGGAAGCGGTTTCACTGACAACACTTCTAAGAAAGATAGAAAAGCTAAATCCATCTTTGATGGCTGATAGTAAGCATATAGATGCTTTGTTCAATAGCCAAGAGGAATACGATGAATTCAAGGCTAGACACGACAAGGACAAGGTTAGTCGCAAGGATATTAAGGAAGCGAGCGGTCCAGTATTTCTAGGAATTGATGCAGGATCTACTACAACTAAGGCAGCCTTAATTGATAAGGATGGTAATTTGCTGTACTCGTTCTATCAGGGTAATGGCGGTAATCCTACTGAGACGACAAGACATATGCTTCTTGAGCTATACGATTTGTTACCTGAAGATGCTTATATTGCTGGTACAACTACGACAGGATACGGTGAGCAGCTTATTAAGTTTGCGTTTCATGCCGACAATGGTGAAATTGAAACCATGGCTCATTTTCGTGCAACACAGCATTTCCTTCCAAATGTAGACTTCATTCTTGATATAGGTGGTCAGGATATGAAGTGCATGAAGATCAAGGACAATGCTATTTACAATATCATGCTTAACGAGGCGTGTTCATCTGGCTGCGGTTCATTCTTGGAAACCTATGCTAAGTCTGTAAATCTTGATACTAAGCAGTTTGCTAAGGAGGCACTATTTGCTGAAAATCCAGTTGATCTTGGTACTAGATGCACAGTTTTCATGAATTCCAAGGTTAAGCAGGCCCAGAAAGAGGGTGCAGGCATAGGAGATATATCTGCAGGTCTTTCATACTCTGTTATAAAGAATGCACTTTACAAAGTTATCAAGCTAAGAAATGCAAGTGAGGCTGGTGAAAACATCGTTGTACAGGGTGGTACATTCCTTAACGATGCTGTTTTAAGAAGCCTTGAGCTTATCATGGGCAAAAATGTCGTAAGGCCTGATATTGCAGGACTTATGGGTGCCTATGGATGTGCTTTGATATCACAGAGCAATTTCAAGGAAGGTGATGTATCAGCTATCATGAAGGCTGATGAGCTAAGAAACTTCCATGTTGTTCATACTAATGGTAGATGCAACCGCTGCGAGAACCGTTGCATTTTGACAATCAACAAGTTTGGTGATGGATCAAAGTTTATTACCGGAAATCGCTGCGAAAGAGGTGCGGGTATCGAAGTTACAAAGTCTGAGATTCCTGACCTTTACGAATACAAGACACAGAGGCTCTTTGGCTACCTTCCTTTGAGTGAGGAGGAAGCAAGGAGAGGAACTATTGGTATTCCAAGAGTTCTAAACATGTATGAGGATTTCCCGTTCTGGTTTACTTTGCTAACTGAGATGGGCTTTAGGGTTCTTGTATCACCTCAGTCCGGAAAGAAGCTTTACGAAGATGGAATGGATACTATTTCATCAGATACAGCATGTTATCCAGCAAAGATAGTGCACGGACATATCAAATGGCTTCTAAAGCAGGATGTTAAAACTGTTTTCTATCCTTGCATTAACTACGAGGTTAAGGAAGACAAAAACGCTCCATCAAATTATAACTGCCCAATAGTTGCTACCTATGCTGAGGTAATTGCAAATAACATGACAGAGCAATTTGAGGAAGCAGGAGCAAAGCTAATGCATCCGTTCCTTCCATATGATAATGATAAGAGACTATTAAATGCCTTGGTAGATACATTCAAGGAATACAATATTTCACGTTCAGAAATCAAAAACGCGCTTCGCCTTGCAAGACAGGAGCAGGAGCAGTTCAAGGAGGATGTGCGTGCAGAAGGACAGAGGGCGATTTCATTTGCTAGAGAGCATGGTAAGAAGATAATTTGTCTTGCAGGAAGACCATATCATCTTGATCCTGAAATTAATCATGGAATAAACAGATTGATAACTGGCTTTGATTTTGTAGTTATCACCGAGGATTCAGTATCAGATCTAGGACAGCTACCAAGACCTCTGAGAGTACTTGACCAGTGGGTTTACCACTCGCGTCTATATAAGGCAGCTGATTTTGTTGGAAAGAACGATGATATCGAGCTTATCCAGCTTAACTCATTCGGATGCGGACTTGATGCTGTTACTACAGACCAGATAGAAGAAATCTGTAATAGCAATAATAAGATTTATACAGTTCTTAAGATAGATGAAGTGTCAAATCTAGGTGCTATCAAAATTAGAATTAGATCTCTTAAGGCTGCAATGGAAGAGCGTGAGAAAAACGGCGTTCGTTCAGATGCCAAATTTGAGCCTTACGAAAGAGTACTGTTCACTGAGGAAATGCGTGAAAACTACACAATTCTTGTACCTCAGATGTCACCAATTCACTTTACATATTTTTCCGAGGCTATGAAGTCATGCGGCTATAATGTCGACCTTCTTCCTGCTGTAGACGAAAATGCTGTAAATGAAGGACTTAGATATATCAATAACGACGCTTGCTATCCAACAATAGTAACGCTTGGACAGATAATATCTGCACTAAAATCAGGTAAATACGATTTAAACAAAACAGCTGTCTTTATGTCACAGACTGGTGGTGGATGCAGAGCAAGTAACTATGTATCACTTCTAAGAAAGGCTTTGAGCGACTTAGATATGCCACAGGTTCCTGTAGTATCATTCAATATGGTCGGACTCGAGAAGAACCCTGGATTTAAGATCACATTTAACATGGGCTTTAAGCTTCTCATAGGTGCAATATACGGAGACCTTATGATGAGGCTTTTATATGCAACAAGACCGTATGAGGCAAAGAAAGGAAGCACTGAGGCACTACTTGAGAGTTGGCATGATAGAATAATTGATAACATCCTTCACTTCAAAAAGAAGGATTACGAGGCTAACATCAAAAAGATTGTAGAAGAGTTTGATAATCTTGAGCGCCTTGATATCAAGAAGCCTAGGGTTGGAGTTGTAGGTGAAATACTTGTAAAGTATCATCCTAATGCTAATAACGGAATAGTTGATATCATAGAGGATGAAGGTGGAGAAGCTGTAGTTTTGGATCTTCTAGACTTCTTCCTATATGGTATGTACAGCAAGAAGTTTAACTTTAAATACCTCTCCGGTAAGTTTACAGAGACGCAGTTAAACCAGCTAGCTATCAAAGTCATAGAGATTATGAGAAAGCCTATGAGAAAGGCCTTAAGAGATAGCAAGCACTTCACAGAGCCTGGATATATCCATGAAACAGCTGAAGCTGCAACAAAGTTCATATCGCTTGGCAACCAGTGTGGTGAGGGCTGGCTCTTGACTGGAGAGATGATAGAGCTTATACATGGTGGAGCACCTAATATCGTCTGCCTACAGCCTTTTGCGTGTCTACCTAACCATGTAACAGGTAAGGGTGTAATGAAATCGCTAAGAGAGATGAATCCATATGCAAATATTGCAGCTATCGATTACGATCCAGGTGCAAGTGATGTAAATCAGCTAAATCGTATAAAGCTGATGATGACAACTGCTAGGAAGAATTTCAAAGAGTCAAATTGAAATTAGCGATTAAATGGTGTATACTATTATCGCAGAAAATTATATAAATCAGAAGGAGGTGTCTCCATGGGAAGACACGGTACAATTGCCGGTAGAAAGGCTGCACAAGACTCCAAAAGAGCTGCACTTTTCACAAAGTATGCAAAGGCTATCACTGTTGCAGCAAAGGACGGCGGAGATCCAGAATATAACGCAGGACTTAGAGTAGCAATAGAAAAAGCTAAGGCTATCAGTATGCCTAACGACAACATCACTAGAGCTATCAAGAAGGGTACAGGAGAGCTAGAAGGCGTATCCTACGAGGAACTTTCATTTGAGGGCTATGGTGCTGGCGGAGTTGCCTTTATCGTAGACTGCTTGACAGATAACACAAACAGAACAACATCATTTGTTAAGTCGAGCTTTGATAAGCATGGCGGAAACATAGGAACTCCAGGATGCGTTTCATATATGTTCTCACGTAAGGGTGTTCTTCTAATCGAGAGAACAGACGAAATCAACGAAGATGACATCATGGAAGCAGCACTTGAGGCTGGCGCAGATGATATCGTTTCTGATGAGGAATCCTTCACAGTATATACTGATCCATCAGTATATCCAGACGTTCATAAGGCTTTGACAGATGCGGGCTATACCTTCATTGAATCTGATGTAGAATTTGTACCATCAGTTGATTCAACTCCATCAGAAAATGACATTCCAAAGCTAAGAAAGCTAATTGATGTCCTTGAGGATAACGATGATATTCAGAAGGTGCACACAAACTGTGCAATTGATCTATACGAATAATTTCATATAGAATCTTTAGCATTTAACTTTATTTTTAATATAAGTGAAATGCTAGTATGTTTATAGTATAATGGAGTTGCCTGAAGCTTGCGTTGAGTGTTCATAATTGAACCTACACTAATTGCAAGGGAATTTGAGCTCATTCGCTATGTCAAGCCTCCCTCGAGTGGAAGACAGAATGGATGATAGAATGCCCACCTATCAGATGATAGGGCGTCAATTATACCTTGACGGAGTTTCGGGCAATTTTAAGGAGATTATATATGAATTTACCTAATAAACTTACGGTTGCCAGAGTGATAGCAGTTCCTTTCTTCATTTTGGCATTTATGACGAACCACTTTTTTACAGCATTTGTTATATTCATTCTAGCTTCTCTTACAGATATGCTAGATGGTAAAATTGCTCGTAAATATAATTTGGTTACAAACTTTGGAAAAATCATGGACCCACTAGCGGATAAGATTCTCGTTTATTCGGCATTTTGCTTGCTGATTACAACAGGTGCAGTTCCAGCGTGGATGCTGATTATAATTCTAGCAAGAGAATTTACAATAAGTGGTATGAGAATGGTTGCAGCAGCAGAGGGAATTGTAATAGCAGCAGGTCTTACAGGTAAGATTAAGACAGTTCTTCAGATGATAGCAGTTCCGCTTCTTCTACTAGTTGAGACCATTTCAAACGAAAAGCTATTAGGACCTTTTGAGCTACTTGCTAACATATTCCTATGGGCTTCACTGATTATGACTGTATGGTCAGGAATAGAATATGTTCTCAAGAACAGAAAAGTATTCTCAATGTAATCTATATTATCTTGCAAAGATGATTTGAATTTTCGCCGGCAGCTTTGCCGGTTTTTTTGGTACCATTGTATTTTATAAATCGCACTCCTTTTAAAATGCAGCAGATGCCCGAAAAATTGAAAAATTATAAAAAATCAGTCAGTTAGCATTGACAAATCTCGATATCTGTGCTAGAATGAAACCATAAATTTAATAAATTGAAATTATGCTAAAGGAAATAAGTTTGAGCAATTGCTTGATTAAAAGGGAATTTGGTGTAAATCCGAAACGATCCCGTCACTGTGATAGCTGGTTTCTTGTATTTGCCACTGGGAATTTACTTGGGAAGGCGCAAGAAATGATAATGCTTAAGTCAGGATACCTGCTTATTTTTCGTAGGATTCTTGCGAAAGACAAGAAAAACCTGTAAAGATATCTAGTTTTGCTGTTGTTTTTTAAGTTGGACGCGAGGTTCAACTTTTTTTAATGCAGAATATTTCAATTTCGTAGTAAAAAGAAAGGAATACTAAAATGAAAAAGATTCTATCATTGGCTTTGGTTCTCACTATGGTCGCAGTCTTATTTGCAGGTTGTGGCGAAAATAGCGGATCGGATAGCAATAGCGGAGAGAAGGTGCTGAATTTTGGCTGCCAGATGTATACCGACGGCGTGGTAAACAGCGTATTGGATGAGAACGGCGGCTGGAATGCCATGCGTTACGGAATCACGGAAGCACTTTTTAAGTTTAATGACAAAATGGAGGTTGAGCCTTGGCTTGCGGAGAGCTACACCGTAAACGACGAACATACCGAATGGGTAATAACATTGAAGAAGGGTATCAAATTTTCAAATGGAGATTTGCTGACTCCTTCAAAGGTTAAGGCGACATTTGACTACCTAAAGAAAAACGGTCCGTCAGGCTCTGCAAAACCTGAGAAGTATCTTGAATTTGAAGCACAGGTTACTGCGGATGATGATGCTAATACTATCACTATAGTAACATCAAAGCCTTATGCTAACTTGACAGGACAGCTTGCACATCCAACTATGGCAATTATAGATGTAGAGCACACCAAGAATTTTGATAACGGTGTAATAGGAACGGGCCCTTATATGATTGAAAAATTCAAAGGTGTCGGTGTCGGATATACAATGGTTAAAAATCCGAATTATAGAGAAGATGTTCCATATGACAAAGTAAACATCATGTTCATGGGAGATGCTTCTGCAAAGACAATGGCTCTTCAAAGCGGTCAGGTAGACCTCGTAGAAAATATTACCAATGTTTCGGACATCAAAGAATTCCAAAAAAACAAGGACTTTACAGTTGACATAGCATCAGGTGTTCGCTGCGGATTTTCATGGATGAATTTCAAAGGGGTACTTGCAAATAAGACGCTTAGACAAGCGATACTCATGGGTATTGACAATGATACAATTTGCAAGTCAAAGACAATTGGCGGATTGTATACTCCGGGATTTTCGGTATTGCCGTCAACACTTAATTACGGTTATGATAAATTAAAAAATCCGTATGAATACAATCCTGAAAAAGCCAAAAAAATCTTGGATGATGCGGGAATAGTAGACACAAACGGGGATGGAATCAGAGAAATTGACGGTAAGAATATCGAGCTTAGATATGTATCTTATGAAAATAGGTTGCTGAACGACTTTTCAAATGCACACATACAGTATCTAGCAGAAATTGGAATCGGCTGCAAAGCGGATTACGGTTCATCTGATGATCAGTGGAGCAAGCTGGCTGCAGGAGAATACGATTTTAACAATAACAACTGGACTACTGTAGGAACAGGAGATCCGTTCGCATATATGGCAAACTGGGCTACTGACAGTACATACTGTAGCTATTCAAATCCGGAATACGACAAACTTTATAATAAGCTAAAAGGGGAGATGAATCCTAAGAAGCGCGCTGATTTGATATTCCAAATGCAGCAAATACTCGTTGACGATGCGGTAGCTATTATAGACGGATATTATAACTCTTCGATGATTTATTCAAAGAAGGTGGGACAGGCACACATTCATACGGCAGATTATTATTGGCTGACTACAGAAATAAAGCCTGCAAGCTAGAAATGTTAAAGCTCCTGTCATTTAGAGTACGATGACGGGAGCTTTTGGTATAATTTAATTGAAAGGTAGTGGACAAATTTGAATAAGAAACAGATTTTAATTCGTCTTTTCCAAATAGTTATAGTACTGATAGGTATCAGTTTTATAACATTTATTTTGACATATCTATCGCCGGGAGATCCTGTGCGTAATATGTATACGGCGACGGGCGTAATGCCTACGCAAGAGATGATAGAGCAAACAAGGGAGGAACTTGGGCTAAACGACCCGTTTGCCATTCAATATTTTCGCTGGCTTTCAAATTGCCTTCATGGAGATTTTGGAAAATCCTATTCTTTGAATAAGGATGTAATGGAGTTGCTGGCGGGAAGGATATTGCCTACGCTTAAACTCGCCGGGCTGTCGCTTGCGATGATGCTTGCTATTTCAGTGCCTCTTGGTGTAGCATCGGCGTTGAAAAAGAACACAATTCCGGATTATATCATAAGGGGAATAACGTTTTTAGGCTGCTCTATGCCAAATTTTTGGGTAGGACTTTTACTCATGCTTTTGTTTTGTGTAAAACTGAGAATATTTCCGGTTATAAGCGCAACAGGAGATTTCAGAGGATTGTTTTTACCTGCGCTTACGCTTGCTATTGCAATGTCGGCAAAATATACAAGACAGGTTAGAACAGCGGTACTGGAGGAACTTAGCCAAGACTATGTAACGGGAGCTGAAGCAAGAGGTATCAAAAGAAGCAAGATAATTTGGGGGAATGTATTTCCGAATGCATTACTTCCTCTCGTAACCATGCTTGGACTGTCAATTGGTAGTTTACTGGGGGGAACAGCGGTAGTTGAAGTAATATTTTCATATCCGGGACTTGGTAATCTGGCAGTTTCCGCTATTACATCTAGCGATTACAATTTAATTCAGGGATATGTGCTGTGGATGTGTTTGATTTATATGACGGTAAATCTGCTTGTAGATGCATCGTATATGTATATAGATCCACGTATGAGAATAAAGGAGTAGCTCTATGAAAGTGGTAAAATTTTTAAATGCAAACAGGCAATTTACTTTATTCTTGTTTTTGGCATGTCTGATAGTCCTAGTAGCTATATTTGCACCGATTGTTACGGGAGGAGTGGATCCTCTCAAAGGCAATATTTCGAACGCTCTTTTGGAACCTTCAAAAGAACACATTTTCGGTACTGATAAAATGGGGAGAGACATATTTGCCAGAGTAATATACGGAGCAAGAATTTCTCTTGCATCTACATTCGGCGTTGTAGGCTTGGTATTTTTGGTAGGTACGATAATGGGCGTTTTGGCAGGATACTTTAGAGGTTTTGTGGATTCTGCGATAATGCGTATTGCAGATATGATGCTTGCATTTCCGGGGCTTGTTTTGGCACTTGCAGTGGCAGGAATCATGGGAGCAAGTATTCGAAATGCTATAATAGCAATAGTAATTGTAAACTGGACAAAGTACGCAAGACTTGCGCGCTCGCTTGTTTTGAAAATAAGGGACAGGGACTATGTGTCGGCGGCAATAGTAACAGGCTCAAAGACGCCATATATGCTATTTAGGTATATGCTGCCAAATGCCTTACCAACGTTGATTATTACAGCTGCAACGGACATAGGCGCGATGATGCTTGAACTTGCGGCACTTTCTTTCTTGGGGTTCGGAGCGAAACCGCCTGCACCGGAATGGGGATTTATGCTTAATGAAGGTAGAGCTTCAATGCAAACTGCACCATGGCTTATGATTTTTCCGGGACTTGCAATTTTTATAGTAGTTGTTGTATTTAATATGCTGGGAGATTCAATCAGAGACATTTTGGATCCAAGGTCTGAATAAGGAGCGGTGTGATGTTAAAAGTAGATAATATAACAATATCATATAAGGGAAATCCCGTGGTTAAAAATTTCAGCATGGCTATTGAGGAAGGTAAAATTATAAGTTTGGTAGGAGAGTCCGGAAGTGGGAAAACATCGGTAATTCGTGCAATTTTAGGACTTTTGCCAATAGGTGGAGAGGTTTCTGAGGGGGATATTACTTGGGAAGGAGAATCACTTCTTTCATATTCTGCCGACAATTGGAATCAAGCGCGCGGCACAAAGATCTCGATGATATTCCAAGATAGCGGAGCGATGATGAATCCCACCAGAAAGATAGAAAGTGTATTTACCGAGTATATTTTGACGCATGAGGAAATTTCGAAGCAAGAAGCGTGGCAAAAAGCGAAAACGATGCTTGAACGCATGAATTTACCAAGTGCGGATAATGTAATGAGATCTTATCCGTTTCAGCTTTCCGGAGGTATGCGTCAGCGCGTAGGAATTGCTATGAGTATGACATACAGTCCTAAACTGCTACTTGCCGATGAGCCTACATCGGCTCTTGATGTAACGACGCAGGCGCAGATAGTGAGGCAGATGATGGAACTTAGAGATGAGTATAATACGAGTATTATAATGGTAACTCACAATATGGGAGTAGCGACATATATGTCGGATTACATTATAGTAATGAAAGACGGAAATATAGTCGATGAAGGTGATAGAAATCATATACTGAAGGAATCTGAAAGCGAATATACTAAAACGCTCATAAAAGCGGTTCCGTCTATGGGAGGTGAGCGATATGTATGATATCGGTGAGGTAATACTGGAAACAAAAAACATATCGAAGCATTTTCCTGCTTCGGGAGGTAGAACCCTTATTGCAAACAACGATATAAACCTCAAAATGTATAAGGGAAAAACGCTTGGACTTGTGGGAGAGTCGGGTTGCGGAAAAAGTACGCTTATGCGCATGCTCATATCTTTGGATGAACCGACATCGGGACAGATTCTTTTCAAAGGCGAAGATATTTCAAAACTCAAAGGTGAAGAAAAAAGGCTTAATCGGCAGTATATACAAATGGTATTCCAAGATCCGACATCATCATTCAATCCTAAAATGAAAATACGGGATATAATCTGCGAGCCGCTTATGAATTTTGGCAGAATCAAACCGTCTGAAAAAGACAGCGCGTGTAAAAAACTTTTGGAAATGGTTGATCTGCCGGAGGAATTTGTTGACAGGTATCCGCACAATATGAGCGGGGGACAAAGGCAGAGAGTGGCGATAGCAAGGGCGCTTGCGCTTGAACCTGAAATAATCATAATGGACGAGGCAACCTCGGCGCTTGACGTTTCGGTGCAAAAGACTATTGTTGAGCTTATCGTAAAAATACAAAAAGAGAAGGGGATTACTATTGGATTTATCTGCCACGATATAGCTTTGATACAGAGCTTTGCACATTATGTTGCGGTTATGTATTTGGGTAACGTGGTTGAATTTTTGCCTTCGGAAAATATTGCAAAGGAATCGTTACATCCGTATACAAAGGCACTGGTAGCTTCTATATTCGACATAAATATGGATTTTTCAAAACCGATTGAAAGTTTGGATAATGAAGTCCCAAGTCCGCTTGATGTACCGAAGGGATGCCCGTTTCAAAGCAGGTGCAATAAATGCATGGATATTTGTTTGAAAGAAGCGCCTAAACTTAAGGAAGTGAGTGCAGGTCATAGCGTGGCATGTCATTTGTACGATTAAATTTAATAATATAATGTAAATAGCCCGAGTAATCTGAACAAGAAATCTGCTTCGGGCTTATTTTGAAGGGTAAAAATATGCACGAAATCGAAGATTCTAAAACGGCTTATAAAAAATATCTGGAAGTTGCGCTTCCTGCTGCAATGCAGGGGCTTCTTTTGGATTTGATGCTTGCAATAGATCTTGCAATGGTAGGAGGACTGGGTGCAGATGCACTTGCTTCTGTTGGAATCATGAGTCAGCCCAGAATGGTATTGCTGGTACTTGTACGTTCGCTATCCGTAGCTGTTACGGCTATGGTTGCACGCAGAAAAGGCGAGGGAAGAATTTCCGAGATGAACGGAATACTTAAGCAAGCGATAGCGTTGACATTTTTGATATATATTCCAATGCTTATTGCCGCATTTTGCTTTTTGCCTGAAATAATATCGTTTGCAGGCGGTAAAGGTGAATTGATAATCGAAGGGGCGGTGTACGGAAAATACATAGTTGTAGGGCTGTTTTTTGCGGCTTTTACACAAATTGTAAGCGCTGCATTGATCGGTATAGGTTATACAAAGGTTGTTTTTAAGGCAAATGCGGTAGGCAATGTAATAAATACGATATTAAACATTTTTCTAATACACGGAATTTGGCTATTTCCCAGAATGGAGATAGCAGGAGCCGGACTAGCCACATTGATTGGGAATGTCGTTACAGCGGCGATAATATTTGTTGTAATCCTAAATAAAAATCACGAGCTTAATATTTTAGACGGCTCCTCGTGGAGATTTTCGAAAACTAATGCGCATAGCTTTTTTAAGGTCGGCTTGCCCGCACTTGGCGAGCAGTCATTCGAAAGATTCGGTATGTTCACTTATACTAAAATGGTTGCGGAGCTTGGAGTACTTCAACTTGCTACACATCAGGTTTGTATGAATTTGACAGATATTTTTTATTCGTTTTCTATGGGACTTGGCTATGCAAGTGCAGCACACACGGGGCAATGGCTTGGAAAAGGTCGTGAGGATGCAGCAAAGGAGTATGGTAAAATCGGGCTTAAGGTTGGAGTTTTGATAGCGGTAGTCTTTTGCGCAATATGTATAATCGGCAGACATATATTGATTGATATTTATACGGATGACACGGAGGTCATAAAGCTGGGCTCGAATATAATTATCATCCTTGCAATTGCATCTTTTCCGCAAGCAATTCAACTTGTGTGTTCGGGGGTATTGAAAGGGGCGGGCGACAGTTTCTATGTGATGATTTATTCGCTTTTTGTTATTGCGATATTCCGTCCTATTTTGACTTATGTATTGTGTTTTAAATTTAATATGGGATTATATGGCGCTTGGATAGCGGTGATAACCGATCAGAGCCTACGAATGGTATTTTCTTATACAAGATTTAAATATGGAAAGTGGATGCACATAAAAATATAATTGCAAAAGATAAAAAAACAGCCATATGTGAGGCTTGGTTGCTCAGGCTTTACATTGGCTTTTTTAGGAGTGAAATTATGCGTTGTTGTATTATATCAGTTGGTACGGAGCTTTTATTTGGACATACGATAAACACAAATGCGGCATATCTATCAAAGGAACTAAATCTTCTTGGCTTTGATGTTATGTATCATTTTGTTGTAGGTGATAACGATGGAAGGCTCAGCGAAACACTAAAATACGCGCTCGAAAAATGTGATCTTATAATCACAACTGGAGGTCTTGGGCCGACAGAGGATGATATCACAAAGGAGACAATTGCAGATGTCTTTGATGAAGAGCTTGTAATGCATGCGGAAAGCTTTGCGGCTCTCGAAAGATATGCAAAAAAACGTGGTCGCAAGCTCACCGAAAATAACTACAAACAGGCAATGATGCCTCAGCATGCAGTTGTCTTGGATAATGAGGCAGGAACAGCTCCAGCCTTTGCACTAGAAAAAGACGGTAAAATCATCATAAGTCTGCCAGGACCACCTAGAGAAGTTCATTATGTGTGGGAACATGAGGCAAAGCCATTCCTTCTATCAAAGCAGGACGAAAGTATAGTATATAGGATGATTAGGACATTTGGAATTGGTGAATCACTTCTCGAAACAGAACTTCTTCCTTTGATAGATGTCCAAACTGACCCAACTATTGCTACCTATGCAAAGGAAGGCGAGTGCATGATAAGAGTAGCATCAAAGCGTAAGGTTTATGATGAAGCTAAAGCTGCAGTTGATAAGGTTTGCAAGGAAATAGAAAATATAATAGGCGACTACATATATAGCTTTGATGGCGAAGAATTTTGCGATACTATAGGTAATGCTCTAATAGATAGGAATATAAGCATTTCTGCATGCGAGTCATGCACGGGTGGGGCATTTTCGCAGATGCTTGTTAGCGTTGCGGGAATATCAAAGGTCTTTGAAAGGGGCCTTGTTACATACTCTGAACGAGCAAAGCAGGAAGAGCTAGGTGTAAATAAAGAAACTTTAGAAAAGTATACGGCAGAAAGCAAAGAAGTGGCTCTTGAGATGGCAAAGGGCCTAAGGGCAAAGACTGGTAGCAAGCTCTGTATTTCATCAACTGGTGTAGCAGGACCTGATGCATATCATGGCCTAGATGCTGGGACCATGTATATAGGAATAGTATTTGGAGACTATGAGCATGTACATGAGGTAAAGACACATCGCAATGATAGAAACTGGAATAGAAACTTCTGCTGTCTTGAGATGTTTAATCAAATAAAAAAGGCTATCGATTATAAGGGGAAAATCTAGAAATCGTTGACATTGATAAGGGGAAAATGTAAAACTGTAAATATAAAAATACAGTAAAACTTATGCTTGATTTTTGTTAACAGCTAATGTAGAATAAAAATAAGAACGAATGTTCATTTTGGAGGTAAGGATGGCAACGAAGAAATTTGCAGCTTCTAATCCCGATGATAGGGATAGAGCTTTAGAAGAAGCTCTGAAGCATATACATAAGAAATTTGGTGACGGGTCTATCATGAGACTCGGCGAGAACGCACAGAACAAGGATCTATCTGTTATATCAACTGGTTCAATAAGCTTAGATATCGCATCTGGTGTTGGCGGAGTTCCAAGAGGAAGAATCATTGAGATTTTTGGACCTGAATCATCAGGTAAGACAACTCTCACACTTCACATTGTAGCAGAAGCTCAGAAGCAGGGAGGAAGAGC
Organism: uncultured Clostridia bacterium; assembly: GCA_938049335.1. Lineage (GTDB taxonomy): Bacteria > Bacillota > Clostridia > Peptostreptococcales > Anaerovoracaceae > Eubacterium_B. Next base: position 64,600 of record CALIYX010000023.1, read on the forward strand.
TGCATTTATCGATGCAGAGCATGCTCTTGATCCAGTTTATGCTAAGAGTATAGGCGTAGATGTGGATGCACTACTAGTATCACAGCCTGATACAGGAGAGCAGGGTCTTGAGATTTGCGATACACTTGCAAGGAGTGGAGCTTTGGATGTAATCGTTATCGACTCTGTAGCAGCGCTTGTACCAAGCTCTGAGATTGAGGGCGAGATGGGAGATTCACACGTAGGTCTTCAGGCAAGAATGATGTCACAGGCACTTCGTAAGCTAGCTGGTACTGTTAGCCGTTCTAAGACATGTGTTATATTCATCAACCAGCTTAGAGAGAAGATTGGCGTAATGTACGGAAGCCCTGAGACAACTACAGGTGGACGCGCTCTCAAGTTCTACTCAACAATGAGATTTGATGTACGAAAGGGCGAGAGCATCAAGAAGGGTGACGATATCCTAGGTAACAGAACCAAGGTTAAGATTGTTAAGAACAAGGTTGCGCCACCATTCAAGCGCGCTGAATTTGACATAATGTTCGGTGAGGGTATTTCCAAGTCAGGAGATATCTTGGATAGTGCTGTTGAACAGAACATTATTGAGAAGGCTGGTTCATGGTATAGCTACAATGGTGAGAAGATTGGACAGGGTCGTGAGAATGTTAAGGTTTATCTCGATGAGCACAGCGATGTATCTCAGGAGATAGAGCATAAGCTTCTCGTGGCATTGCAGTCAAACAACTCTGCTGAAGAGATGCCAGAAGATGTAGCTGATTTTAGAGTTGATGAAGATGGAGTAATCCTAGAGGATTAATTTATAAATAAAATTTTAAGCCGGTGCAATGCGCCAGTTTTGTCTATTTTTAAAGATTTTAGTATGTAATTGTTGACATTACCATGCGTTGATGTTATTATTACATGGTTAGACCGCACGAAACGGGTTATAAAGCGTAAGCTACCTGTAATAGGCGAGACTGGATAGAGGAGGTAGAAACACATGTACGCAATTATCGAAACAGGCGGAAAGCAGTACAGAGTTGCTGAAGGAGATGTCCTAACTGTTGAAAAGCTAGCAGTTGAAGACGGAGCTCAGGTTGAACTAGACAAAGTATTGCTTCTAAGCAAAGATGGTGATGTTCAGGTTGGCGCACCATACATCGAAGGCGCTAAGGTCTTTGGTGAAGTAGTTGAGAGTGGCAAGGGAAAGAAGGTTATCATCTTCAAGTACAAGGCTAAGAAGGACTACAGAAAGAAACAGGGTCACAGACAGCCATACACAATGATCAAGATTACATCATTGGATGGCAAGGCTCCAGCTAAGGTAGTTAAGGCTGCTGAAGCAAAAGAAGAAGTAAAAAACCTAGCATCGATGAAAAAGGATGAATTGATTGCATATGCAGAAGCTAAGGGTGTTGAAGTTGACGCTAAGGCTACTAAGGCAGTTATCATCGAGAAAATCGAAGCTGCAACTAAGTAATAGAGTTTAACCGACGAGGAGGTGTCTTTACATGGCAAGTAAGAAAGGTGTAGGAAGCTCCAAGAATGGCCGCGAATCCGAATCGAAAAGACTTGGTGTCAAGATTGGTGACGGACAGTTTGTAAGCGCCGGCAGTATCCTAGTTAGACAGAGAGGTACTAAGTTCCACCCAGGTAACAATGTAGGTATCGGTGGAGATGACACTTTGTTTGCTAAGATTGATGGTAATGTAAAGTTCGAAAGATACGACAAAACCAGAAAACAGGTCAGTGTTTATTCAAGAGAAGCTTAACTATAGGGCCTCATAAGAGGCTCTTTTTTGTTAATTTAATTGATAAGAGGTTAATATGCTTGTAGATAAAGCAAGAATAACGATAGTTTCAGGTAAGGGTGGAAACGGTGCTGTTTCATTTAGAAGAGAACCCTTTGTTCCTGAAGGTGGTCCAGACGGTGGGGATGGTGGAAACGGAGGAAATGTAGTTTTCCTCGCTGATAGAAACCTTAGAACTTTGATGGACTTTAGATACAAGAAAAAATACGAAGCCGAGAATGGTCAAAACGGCATGAAGAAAAAGTGCTACGGCAAAAAAGGAGAGGATTTAGTTATCAAGGTTCCTGTTGGAACTATGGTTTTTGATGCTGAGTCTGGTCTTTTGATGCATGATCTTAAGGAGGATGGAGATAGCTTTGTTGCTGCTCAAGGCGGCAGAGGAGGTAAGGGTAATATCCACTTCAAGAACTCAATAAGACAGGCGCCAAACTTTGCTGAAGCAGGAGATAAGGCTAAGGAAAGAGATGTAATTCTTGAGCTTAAGATGCTTGCTGACGTAGGTCTTGTTGGATTTCCTAATGTAGGAAAGTCAAGTCTTCTTGCGGTTGCTACTAATGCAAGACCTAAGATAGAAAACTATCACTTTACAACTATAGATCCTAATCTCGGTGTTGTAAGACTATATGATACAGACTATGTAATGGCCGATATCGCAGGAATCATTGAGGGTGCTCATCAGGGGCTTGGGCTTGGTTTTAAGTTCCTAAAACACATTGAGAGAACCAAAGTTTTGATTCATGTTGTAGACGTTTCAGGTTGCGAGGGCAGAGATCCTATAGATGACTTTGATAAGATAATGAAGGAGCTAGAATCATATAGCGATAAGATTACCCAAAAGCCTATGCTTGTAGCTGCTAATAAGATAGATATGATAGATGAAGATGATGAGAATTACCTCAAGTTCAAGGCTTATGTAGAAGGCAAGGGCTACAGGGTGTTCCCAATTTCTGCACCTCTAAATCTTGGTGTTAAGGAACTGCTTTCAGCTGCTGCTGAGGAACTGGCAAAGGCAGAGCTAAATCCACCACCAGAAGAGGAATATGAGTACTTTGATTTTGAATCAGAAAAGCTTAGTGATGCTGATTACAGAAGAATTGATGTTCGCTGCGAAAACGGACAGTACATTATGGAAGGTCAGCAGCTTCAGAAGATATTTGATTCAACAAACTTTAATGATATGGGTTCTCTGAGATATCTATATAAGTATATAGAGAAGAGCGGAGCGCTCAAGAAACTTCGAAAGATGGGGCTTGAGGAAGGCGATATTGTAAAGATTGGCGACTTTGAGCTTGAATATTATGATGAATACGATGAGTAGTGAATCAAAAAAACAAAAACGTCTCAGCGAAGAAATCTGCAAGGAGCTTTATGCTAAATATGAAACTCCTGAGCGTGTAATTAAACACTGCAGAGCTGTTGGTGAGACAGGAGCAAGAATAGCAGGTGCTCTAAATAAAGCTGGCTATAATTTTGATGAGTCTTTAGTAAGAGCTGCAGGTCTTATCCACGATTTGATGAGAATATCTGATAATCATGGAGAGGCTGCAGCTGATTTACTTGAGTCACTTGGTTATATGCAGGAAGCAAAGGCTGTGAGAAACCATATGAGATATGAGTTTAATGCGCCTGAAAATATAACTGAAACTGACATTTTCTGCCTAGCTGATAGACTTGTCAAGGAAGATGAATATGTTGGAATTGATGAGCGTGTTGATTACCTTATAGATAAGCCAGGCAAAACAGCTGAGAGAACTAAAATCCTAAAAGAAAAAAGGGAAGAGACCAAGATATTTATCAAGGCTTTAGAGATAAGAATGGGCGTAAAAATTGATAGCCTCTTCAGGAATGATGATAGCGCAAAGAAGATCGATAGACTTCTAAAGCGAGTAGAAAAACCGGCAAGATACATAGGATCAGAGAAGAATATTTGCAAGAAAAAACCTCAAAATAAGCTAAGGTTTGCTTTTGCTTTCCCAGATTTATATGAAATCGGTATGTCATATATGGGACTTCAGATTTTGTATAACATTTTAAATAAGGAAGATGAGATTTATTGTGAGAGGGTTTTTGCCCCTGCTCAGGATATGTCTGCATTGATGCGTGAGGAAAAACTAGATCTATTTACTCTTGAGACAAAGACAAGGGTAAGAGATATGGATATTCTAGGTTTTACGCTTCAGTATGAGATGTCATACACGAACGTACTTGATATGTTAAGTCTTGCAGGGATTACATTTAAATCAAAGGATAGAGCAGAAGACGAACCGCTTATCATTGCGGGAGGTCCGTGTGCATATAATCCTGAACCGCTAAGTGATTTCGTCGATGTATTTTTGATTGGTGATGGAGAGGAGCTTTTGCCTTACTTCCTAAAGGAATACAAGAAATCCCTAGAGAAGGGCGTAAGTAAGAGAGAATTTCTAAAATCAATAGTAAAAACAGATGGAGTTTACATTCCATCATTTTATGATGTTGTTTACAATGAGGACAATACGGTCAAAGAGTATGTCCCTTTGATAGAAGACGCTCCAAAACGTGTTAAGAGAGCTTTGATAAGTGAAATCGAGGACATTCCGTTTCCGGAAAAACCAATGGTTCCGTTTATCGATACAGTACACGATAGAGCTGTCGTTGAAACGTTTAGGGGTTGTACTAGAGGATGCAGATTCTGCCAGGCTGGTATGATATATAGGCCGATTAGAGAAAGATCAAAGGAAACCATAGAGCGTATCGTAGAAAGACAGCTAGAGACAACTGGACACGATGAACTTTCGCTTCTATCGCTTTCTACAAGTGATTACTCTGATTTTGAGGCATTAGCTACATCAGTAATGGATAAGTGTGCAGATAGAAACGTTGCGCTTTCACTTCCATCACTAAGGCTTGATAGCTTCTCGTTTAACGTGCTTCAGGAAATACAGAAATACAGAAAATCAGGTCTAACCTTTGCACCAGAAGCTGGAACGCAAAGACTTAGGGATGTAATAAACAAAGGTATTACTGAGGAAGATATTTTTTCTGCAGTTCGTCAGGCCATAGAACTTGGCTGGAACAATATCAAGCTTTACTTTATGATAGGTCATCCGACGGAGACTGATGAGGATCTAGAGGGTATAGCAAATATAGCAAAGAAGATTTTACAGATAAAGAAGGAAATTGGGAGGGGCGGTAGATTCAATGTGACCGTCAGCGTTTCTAACTTTGTTCCAAAGGCATTTACTCCTTTTCAGTGGATGGGGCAAAACAGCCTAGAAGAATTCAGGCGTAAGCATGACTTCCTTAGAGGACTTCTATATGTCAAAGGCATAACATTTAACTATCATGACGATTTTACAAGCGTGCTTGAGGCAGTATTTGCTCGTGGAGATAGGCGAACAGGAGAACTTCTTCTAAAGGCATATGAGGAAGGTTGCGTTCGCGATAGCTGGTCTGAGTGCTTTGATGAACAAAAATGGAGGACTGCAATTGAAAAGAGCGGTCTTGACATCGAGTTCTACACCCAGAGAGAAAGAGATATTGATGAAGTACTGCCATGGTACATAATCGATAGCTCTGTAAGCGACGAATATCTAAAGCTAGAATGGAAACGCGCTAATGTTGCTCAGATTACACCAGACTGCAGAAATGGCTGCACAGGCTGCGGAATCAACAAAAGAACGGTTTGTAAGTTAGGTGGTATCTATGAATAGATTTGTTTTAGAGTTCAGCAAACAGGGATACATTAAATACATCTCACATCTAGATATGCTGAGGCTTTTTAAGCGTACTTTCAAAAGGGCAGGAATTCCGCTAGACTATTCCAAAGGCTTTAATCCACATCCTAGAATGAGCTTTGCTCAGCCACTTTCACTAGGATATACATCAAAGCAGGAGCTGATAGAGTTTTTCACCTACGAAGAAACGACTCAGGATGATATTTTGCTAAAGTTAAACGAGCAGTTCCCTGAAGGAATTAGTATCTTGGCATGTGGTTATATTGATGGAACACAAGGTTCGCTTGCTGCAGCAGTAAGTTCAGCAGTTTATAGCGTTTTCTTGCCTGATACACTAGAAAAGTCGCTAGACGAAATAAAAGATGATATAAAATCATATCTAGCTAAGGAATCTATCATAGCCCTAAAGCGTATGAAGAAGACAAAAAAGCTGGGCGAAGTTGATATTAGATCAAAAATCCGTAAAATAGATGCTGAAGAAGTAAACGAAAATATAGTTTTAAAGCTTGATCTTGACTGCGGAAGTGCCTCAAATCTCAGTCCAGAGCTTGTCATTACTACATTTATAGAGCACAGCGGACTAGATATCCAAAGATATGATATAGAAGTAAGCAGGGATTTTTTGAGATTTGACTCTTGTATTCCCCAAACAATGGGTTTAGACTTGATATACGAAAATTAAGTTTAAACGGAGGGATATTTTGCAAAGAGGAAAACTTGGGCTAAGCAATATAGAATACTATGTGCAGTCAGCTAAAACTTTTATCAAAAAAAATAATAAATATGTCCAAATAGCGGTTACGATTATTGCAATCATAGCCGCTTTGCTATTTTTTGTACTGAATGGGGAAAAATCCCCTAAGCAAAATTACAAGCATGCACCATCGATTAGTAGCTTAAAGGAAACGAAGGAAGATAGTACTACTTCAGATAAACATTCTAGATCAAGCAAAAGATCAAAGAATAATTCCAAAGCTAAGTCGACAAAGGAGGCAGAACCAGATGAGCTTATAATCGCTGATATAAGTGGTGAAATTAATAAACCAGGTGTATATAAGATTAGACCAGGAACTAGGGTATTTGAACTCATAGATCAGGCTGGGGGGCTTAGCGAAAATGCAAATGCTGATGTGATTAACAGAGCGTCTATAGTTTCTGATGGGCAAAAAATTGTAATTCCGAGTAAAATCACAGGAGAACAAGGACATCAAGCTATAGATAATCCTGATATCTCTAGCAATGTAAGTGGATTAGTAAACATAAATCAAGCAGATCAAAACCAGCTAGAGAGCATAGCGGGAATAGGTCCAGCTATGGCAAAACGCATAATAGAATATCGAAGATCAAATGGCTATTTTGGATCGATTGATGAACTTATGAATGTAAAAGGCATAGGCACAAAAAAATTTGATAAAATTAAAGCTTATGTGACCATATAATCTTGATTGAATCGTTGCGCTTTGGTATAATATTAGAACTAATTGTTAGGAGAATTACAATGATTACAGAAGATGAAATTAAACGTATTAACGAGCTAGCCAAAAAATCCAAAACTGATGAAGGGCTAAGCGAAGATGAAAAAAAAGAACAACATAAGCTAAGACGCAAGTATATCGATTCATTCAAGACTAATCTACGTTCACATCTAGATACGATTAAACCAGATGATAAGAATAATAAGGAATCCTAATGTCGATTATCATATTTTAATTAGATTGTATGCTGTTTAAAATTCACAAGATATAGGTATAAATAAATCGTAAATGATAATGATAAAACAGACAGAAGGAGCTGAAATATATGAGACAGGTATATCTTGATAATTCCGCAACTACTCCTATTAAGGGAGATGTTCTTAAGGAGATGCTACCATTCCTCACAGAACATTTTGGAAATGCATCTAGCTTATACACACCAGGCCTAGTAGCAAGACGTGCACTAGATGAGGCTAGAGAAAAGGTAGCAGCTTTGATCAATGCAAAGTCTAACGAAATTTATTTCACAGGATGTGGATCTGAGTCCGATAACTGGGTGCTTAAGGGAGTAGCAAGTTCGCTTAAGAATAAGGGAAACCACATCATTACAACAGTTACTGAGCATCCAGCTATGCTTCGTACATGTGAGTATTTAGAGAAGAACGGATATGAAGTAACATATCTTGGTATAGATGATCAGGGTAGACTTAATCCTGCAGAGCTTGAGGCAGCTATTAAGGATACAACTATTCTTGTTAGCATAATGATGGTTAACAATGAGATTGGAACAATTCATCCGATTAAGGAACTTGCAGCTATTGCAAAGAAACACGGTGTGCTATTCCACACTGATGCAGTTCAGGCAGTAGGAAATGTTCCTATCGATGTTAAGGATTTGGGCGTTGACTTCCTATCAATGTCAGCACACAAAATATATGGACCTAAGGGCGTTGGTGGACTTTATATCAGACGTGGCGCCAAGCTAGGTACTTTGATTTTCGGAGGCGGACAGGAAAGTGGCAAGAGAGCAGGAACAGAGAACGTAGCTGGCATAGTTGGCTTCGGTAAGGCTGCTGAACTTGCAATGAACAGTCTTGATGAGCATATCAAGCATAGCACAGAGATGAGAAATTATCTTGCAGAGAAGCTCACAGCTGAGATTCCAGATGTTATCATCAATGGTTCAATGGATAACAGACATCCAGGAAACCTAAATGTGACATTTAAGTACATTGAGGGAGAATCAATCCTAATCCAGCTTGATGCTTGTGGAATTTGCATTTCAACTGGATCGGCATGTTCATCAAAGTCACTAAAACCTTCACATGTTCTTTCAGCTTTGGGAGTACCAGTTGAGCTGATACACGGAACAGTAAGATTTTCAGTAGGAGATTTCACCACTAAGGAAGATATAGATTATACAGTAGAATGCACTAAGAAAATAGTTGCATGGCTAAGAGATTTATCACCTCTAAGCCCTAAGAAAGGAGAATAGTTATGGCACTATATAACGATACAGTAATGAATAATTTTATGAATCCACAGAACGTTGGAGAAATAGAAAACCCATCTGGAACAGGTATTTACGGAAGCCCTGTATGTGGAGATATGATGCAGATGCAGATTAAGGTTGATGAGAACGATGTAATTACAGATTGCAAGTTCAAGACATTTGGATGCGGAAGCGCTATCGCTTCATCAAGCATGGCTACACAGATGATTATTGGTAAGACAGTAGAAGAAGCTCTTAAGCTTACAAATAAGGATGTAGTTGATGAGCTAGGTGGTCTTCCAGCAGTTAAGGTTCACTGTTCAGTTCTTGCTGACCATGCTATTAAGTCAGCTATCTATGATTATGCACAGAAGAATAACAAGACATACGCTGGACTAGAGGGATTTGACCCTAATGCTGAGGAAGATGAGCACGATCACGAGATTGAAGAATAATAAAATTTTAGTATAATTTAGCGGCAGTGCAGGTGCACTGCCGTGATTTTGTATGGGTAAGAAAATGGATATTCAAGTTGATATTCTAAATGAATATAAAAGATGGATTGACTGCGCAAGAGATGAAGAGGTAAAGCAAGAACTCTCTTTGATGAAGGATAATTTTGAAGAAATTAACGAGAGTTTTTATAAGGAGCTTGATTTTGGAACATCTGGAATGCGTGGAATTTTAGGTGCTGGAACAAATCGGTTAAACACCTATGTTTTACGTAGAAGTAACCTTGCTTTAGCTAGCCATATCAATAAAAATTGTGCTGGTAAATCAGTTGTTATTTCTTTTGATAGCCGAAAAAATTCATCTAGATTTGCACGTGAGACAGCTGCTTTGATGTCAGCAATGGGAATAAAGGCATACCTATTTAGTGAGCTAACGCCCGTTCCTGTACTTGTCTATGCAATTACTAAGCTTTCATGTGACTATGGAATTATGATTACGGCAAGTCATAATCCAGCAGTTTACAATGGTTATAAGGTTTACGGAAAGCATGGATATCAGATAATTGGGAGCGAACTTGACTCTATTCTAAAGGAGCAGGAGCGCTTTGATTACTTTGATGAAGTAGATGTAGATGATTCAAACATAAGCATGCTCGATGATGAGATTAAAAATGATTTTTTATCAAAGGTTATTTCACTTGAACCTAAGGGAATAAACAAGGATGCTAAATCGAATCTTCATATAGTCTATACTCCTTTAAATGGAGCAGGACTTAAATATGTAAGCAAAGCACTTTCTGATAGTGGTTTTGATAATATAAGCATTGTTAAATCGCAGGAAAACCCCGATTCGAACTTTCCTACTTGCAAATCTCCAAATCCTGAGAAGATGAGCGCCTATACGGAAGCATTTGAGACCTTAGATGAGTGCAAGGCGGATATAATTATTGCAACAGATCCTGATTGCGATAGAATTGGATGTGCCCTTGTAAGCGATGGTATGAAGGTTAATCTAACTGGTAATCAGATAGGAATTTTACTATTTGATTTCCTCTGCAGATTCAAGGAGAAACAAGCAGATTCAATCTGCATAAGAAGCATAGTTTCTTCACCTTTGATAGATAAAATTGCTGACGAAAATGGTATAGAGGTTGTGCGTACTCTAACTGGATTCAAATATATCGGTGAGATTATTGCAGGACTTAGACAAGATGGTGTAGAGAGTAAATATTTCTTTGGTTATGAGGAGAGTAATGGATTTCTTGTATCGCCATTCATATGTGATAAGGATGGTGTGAGCACAGCTCTTTTAATTGCATGTATGGCGGCTCAGTATAAGTCTGAGGGCATAGATCTCTTTGAGAAGTTAAACCAGATTAATTTCAGATATGGAAGGCTTATCGAACGCATAGGAAACTTTGTTTTTGAGGGTATAGAGGGCGAGAAGCAGATTTCAAAAATAATGGACTATTTTAGGACAAATAATCTTTCTGAGATAGCTAGCTTTGAAGAGAAAATTGACTTTTTAAATGATGATACAGGAATGCCAAAGTCAGATGTTTTGATTATGAGAACTGTATCTAAGAGTACTTTTATTATCAGACCTTCTGGCACAGAGCCTAAGATTAAGCTATATATGTATCTAGAGCCAAATGACTTGAAGATAGCAAAGAAATTTGAGAAGATCATAAATGGTTTTACAGTGTACTAAGATGCGAAAAAGTGATATACTTTAAGGATAGATTTGATAGGAGGAATGAACCTTGCAGAAAAAAGGACTTAACGAGATAAGAAAATCTTTTAGGGATTTTTATGTAAGTAAGGGACACTATGCAGCAAAGAGCGCTTCATTAGTTCCCCAAAACGATAAATCATTGCTTATTATAAACTCAGGTATGGCACCTCTGAAGAGATACTTTGCAGGACTTGATACACCGCCGGCTAAGAGAATGACTACATGTCAGAAGTGTATCAGAACAGGTGATATCGAAAACGTTGGTATCACATCAAGACATGGTACATTTTTTGAGATGCTAGGTAACTTCTCCTTTGGTGACTATTTCAAGGAGCAGTCTCTAACCTGGGGATGGGAATTCATAACTAAGGTTTTGGAGCTCCCAACTGATAAAATTTGGGCAACAGTATACGAGGATGATACAGAGGCTGAGAAAATTTGGGAAAAGCTTGGAATGCCTGTTGAGAGAATCGTAAGACTAGGCAAGGAAGATAACTTCTGGGAAATAGGTCTAGGTCCATGCGGTCCATGTTCAGAAATCTATTTTGATAGAGGTGAAGAATACGGATGCGATAGAGAAGACTGTAAGCCTGGTTGTGACTGCGATAGATATGTTGAGTTTTGGAACCATGTGTTCACACAGTTCTCCAAGGAAGAGGATGGCAGTTACAGCAACCTCGAGCACCCAAACATAGATACAGGAATGGGTCTTGAGAGAATTGCATGTATTATGCAGGGTGTTACATCCATCTTTGATATAGATACTATTCAGTACATCCTTCAGGGAGTTCTTGAGCTTTCGGGAATCAAATATGAAGAAGCTGGCACTGAGAAAACAGATATATCAGTTAGAATTATTACTGACCACCTTCGCTCGATGGTATTTATGATTGCTGATGGTATCATTCCATCAAACGAAGGACGCGGTTACGTTCTAAGAAGAATTATAAGAAGAGCTGCAAGACACGGTAATCTAATCGGTATTAACGGTAGATTCCTTTCGGATATGGCTGACAGAGTTATCGCTGTATCAGGGGAAGCTTATCCTGAATTAGTTGAGAAGCAGCAGTTCATTAAGAAGATTATAGCTGTCGAAGAAGAAAAGTTTGCTTCTACAATCCAGCAGGGTATAGATATTATTCAGGGCTATGTCGATGAGATGAAGCAGCAGGGCAAGACTGTACTTGACGGAGAGAAGATGTTTAAGCTCTACGACACATACGGATTCCCACCAGAACTTACAGAGGAAATCCTCCTAGAGAATGATTTTACAGCTGATAAGGATGGTTTCAAGGCTAACATGGAAAAGCAGAAGGAACAGGCTAGAGCTGGTCGTAAGTCTGAAGACGAAGAAGGCTGGAAGGAAGCTGTTACAGCAGTAGACGTTCCTGAGACAAGGTTTGTAGGATATAGCTCGCTGACGAGCGATTCAAAGGTTTTAGCTATTCTTAAGTCTGGAGCAATGACTGATTCAGCTGAGCAGGGCGAGACCGTTAGAATTTACCTAGATCAGACACCATTTTATGCTGAAGGCGGTGGACAGATTTATGATACAGGTCTGATTGAAGCAGATGGCTTTAAAGCATGCGTAAAGGCTGTTAGCAAGCAGAACGGTGCATTCTGCCATGAGGTAGAGATTATTGAGGGTAAGCTTTCAGTAGGTGATAGTGTATCATGCTTCGTTGATAGAGTGAGAAGGAACATGGTTGCAAGAAACCATACAGCAACTCACCTGCTACATAAGGCACTTCGTATGGTTGTCGGAGATCACATTCAGCAGGCAGGTTCATTTGTAAATGAGAACAGTCTAAGATTTGACTTCACTCACTTTGAAGGCCTAACAAAGGAACAGCTCAAGGAAGTTGAGGCAATAGTAAACGAAGAAATCAATAGATTTGAAGATGTTGAAACACTAGAGACGGATATAGAGACAGCTAAGAGTAAGGGCGCTATGGCACTCTTTGGTGAAAAGTATGGTGATACAGTTCGCATGGTAAGCTGCGGTAAGTTCAGCGTTGAGCTTTGTGGGGGTACACATGTACATAACACCGGAGAAATCGGATGCTTTAAGCTTCTATCAGAGTCAGGTGTTGCATCAGGTGTTAGAAGAATAGAGGCTGTGAGTGCTTGTGCAGTATATGATATTGCAAATAAGCAGGCTGAGGTTATAGAAGACTGTGCAGCTGAACTAAAATGCAATAAGGATCAGTTAAAGAACAAGATAGTTTCATTATCTGAAGAGCTAAAGAGTCTAAGGCATGAGCTTGCGGAGTTTAAGAAGGCACAGCTTGGAAATGCAGCAACATCACTTCTTGCAGAAGCAAAGGATGTAAATGGAATCAAAGTTATCACAAAGAAATTTGATTCTATGGATGCGGGAGAGCTTAGAACTTTAGCAGATGACATCAAGAAGGAATCAAATAATGTGGCTATGATATTTGCTGCAGTAGATGGTGAAAAGGCAGCGCTTTTAGTTTCACTTAGCGACGACCTTGTAGAGTCTGGATTCCATGCTGGTAAGATAGTTAAGGAAGTAGCTGCTGCTTGCGGCGGTGGCGGTGGCGGTAAAGCTAATATGGCTCAGGCTGGAGCAAAGGATATATCAAAGCTTGACGATGCTTTCGTGCTTGCAGAAAATTTATTCAAGTAGTATAATAAATATAACGATATTGGAGTATAGGAGGGCACACGATGGAAAGAAAGACTATAATGTTTGATACAAACAAGGCACAGGAAAAAACTACCAAGGAAGTTTTGAAAGATGTCTATGAAGCATTAGAAGAAAGAGGATATAATGGAATTGACCAGATGGTTGGTTACATTCTTTCGGGTGATCCTTCATATATAACAAGCTACAACAATGCTCGTATGATGATAAGCCGTATCGATAGAGACGATTTGGTTGAAGAAATCCTGAAAGAGTATCTAAACAAATAATAATGTTTCGGCGGGGTTTTGTCCCGCCGTATTTTTTTGACATAAGAGTTAGGAGAAAAGAATGAGAAGAAAGATTGCGCTTGATGTAGGTGATAAAACAATTGGAGTGGCTCTAAGCGACGAGCTTGGAATAACAGGCCAAGGACTTATGACAATAGAAAGAATAGGGATAAAGAAGGATACAGGAAAAGTTGTTGAACTAATAAAGGAATATGACTGTGACACTGTTGTAATTGGACTTCCTCTGAACCTAAATGGAACTGATAGCGTTCAGACCGAAAAGGTTAGAGAGTTTCGAACAAAGCTAGAAAATAAGATGAGAAGCAGCGCTCTTGCAGATGTTGAAATCGTATGGCAGGATGAAAGATTTACAACAAAACTTGCAGAAAACGTTTTGATTGCAGGAAATGTAAGGCGTGAAGACAGAAAAAAATATGTAGATAAGCAGGCTGCTGTGATAATTATGCAGAGCTATCTAGATAGTAAAGGGAGCCTTATCTAACTTTGATAAATTTTATCAAAAACGAATACAATGCAGCATAAAATACAACAATGTTCGTGTATTTGCCTAATTTAGGGTAAATTGGCTAAAAAAAACAATAAAAAACTTCATATTATCTGAACGAATCTTGAAGCCTCTTTTTTAATGTGCTAAATTTTTATTATAAAGATGAATTTGATATTTTATGCATGAGGTGGTTTAAATGAAAAAAGTAGCAGTAATCATGGGCTCTGACAGCGATTTGCCAGTAGTCGAATCAGCAATTTCAACACTTAACGAGTTCAATGTACCTTTTGAGGTTCACGTTTGGTCAGCACACAGAACACCTGAGGTAGTTCACGATTTTACAAGGAATGCAATCGATAACAATTTCGGAGTAGTTATCGCTGCTGCAGGAAAGGCAGCTCACTTAGCAGGAGCCATTGCCGCAAATACTACGCTTCCAGTAATCGGAATTCCTGTTAAATCAGGCACTTTAGATGGAATAGATGCTCTGTTTTCTACAGTACAGATGCCTAGTGGAATACCAGTTGCAACAGTTGCAATTGATGGTTCAAAGAACGCCGCTTTGCTAGCAATAGAAATCCTTGCGCTTAGCGATGACAATCTAAGCAAAATGCTCATACAAAAGAGAGAAGAAGATAAGGAAAAGGTACTTAAGAAAAACGCTGCAATTGAAGCTAAATTCGGAGGGAAATAAATGAGCGGATTAAGGGAAGAATGCGGGCTTTTCGGTGTATATTCGCCAGAGAAAAGTGACCTTGCAAAGACCACATATTACGGACTTTTTGCCCTCCAGCACAGAGGACAGGAAAACTGCGGAATTGTAGTTAACGACGAAGGTGTTCTTAAGACATATAAGGATACCGGTCTTGTAAACGATGTCTTTACTCAAAGTATCCTAGAAGACCTAGGCGAAGGAAACATGGCAGTTGGACATGTACGCTATGGTACTACAGGAGGAAACGAGAGACTTAACTCTCAGCCTATAGTTATAAATCATCACAAAGGCTGTATGGCTCTTGCTCACAACGGAAACCTTGTAAATTCTTATGATCTGCGTAAGGAACTTGAGACACAGGGTTCTATTTTCCACACTACAACAGATACAGAAGTAATTGCATATCTAATAACCAAGGAGAGAATCGCTTGTGATTCCATAGAAACTGCGATAGATAGAACTATGAATAAGCTAGAGGGAGCCTACTCCTTAATTGTCATGTCTGCAGGCAAGCTAATTGCAGTTCGTGACCCATTCGGATTCAGACCTCTTTGTTATGGACAGAGAAGTGATGGTTCATATGTAGTTGCTTCAGAAACATGTGCACTAAACACAGTAAACGCTGAGTATATCAGGGATATAGAGCCAGGTGAAATCCTAGTATTTGATAAGGATGGAATAAGATCCATCAAAGATCACTGCAACAAAGAACCACATAAAATATGCATTTTTGAATACATATACTTTGCAAGACCAGATTCAGTAATCGAAGGCGTTAGTGTTCACGAAGCTCGTAAGCGTGCAGGAGCATGTCTTGCAATGGAGCATCCAGTTCAGGCAGATGTTGTAATAGGTGTTCCTGATTCCGGATTAGATGCTGCTATTGGATACGCACAGCAGTCAGGAATTCCATATGGAATAGGCTTTATCAAAAACAAATACATAGGAAGAACTTTTATTGCTCCTGGTCAGAAGAACCGCGAGGATAAGGTTAGAATAAAGCTAAATGTTGTAAAGGATACAGTTGATGGCAAGAGAGTTGTATTAGTTGATGACTCAATTGTTAGAGGAACTACAATAGCTAGAATCATAGGACTTCTACGTGAAGCAGGAGCAAAGGAAATTCATGTTAGATCCTCTGCACCCCCATTCACAGATCCATGCTACTATGGAACAGATGTGAGTTCCAAGGAAAACCTGATTGCATGTCAGCACAGTTTAGATGAAATTGCATCAGTAGTTGGAGCTGAAAGCGTTGGATATCTAGATGTTAATCACCTTAACATGCTTATAGGAAGTCAGAAAAACACTGGTTACTGCTACAGCTGTTTCAATGGAGAGTATCCAACAAATATTCCAGATGGAGACGAAAAGTTTATATTTGAAAAGCATATAAGCGATAATGAAGAACATATTTAGGTCAAACAATAGGAGTGTGTGATATGTCAAAGAGTTTCAGCAATAGCTATAAGGAAGCTGGCGTAGATATAACTGCAGGATACCGTTCAGTTGAAATGATGAAGCAGCATATAGCTAAAACCATGGTATTTGGTAATACATCTGATGTAGGTGGTTTCGGCGGACTTATGGAGCTAGATACGGAAGGTATGGAAAAGCCTGTTTTGGTTAGCGGAACCGATGGAGTCGGAACAAAGCTAAAGATGGCCTTTCTTCTAGATAAGCACGACACAGTTGGAATCGACTGCGTAGCTATGTGTGTAAACGATATTATATGCGTTGGTGCAAAGCCTCTTTGCTTTCTCGATTACATAGCTTGCGGAAAGAACAATCCTGAAAAGATAGCTATGATAGTTAAGGGTGTGGCTGATGGATGTGTTCAATCTGAGTCAGCTCTTGTTGGAGGAGAGACAGCTGAAATGCCAGGCTTTTATCCAGAAGATGAGTATGACCTTGCTGGATTTGCAGTAGGCATTGTAGATAAGAAAAATGTTCTAGATAAGAATAATGTTAAAGAAGGAGATGTATTGATTGCACTTCCTTCATCAGGAGTTCATTCAAACGGTTTTTCTCTTGTGAGAAAGGTTTTTGATGTAGAAAGTGCAGACATATCAAAGCCAGTTACTGAGCTTGGAGGAAAGTCAATAGGCGAGGTACTTTTGACACCAACGAAAATCTATGTAAAGCCAGTTCTCGCACTTCTCAAGGAAGTGAAGGTTAAATCAATTGCACACATAACAGGTGGTGGGTTTTATGAAAATATTCCAAGAAGCCTTCCAGAGGGACTTGGTGCAGTAATAAAGAGAGAGGACATCAAAGTGCTTCCTATCTTTGATTTAATTGCAAAGGAAGGAAATATTCCTGAGCGCGATATGTTCAATACTTTCAATATGGGTGTTGGCATGACAATCATAGTATCAAAAGACGATATTGATAAAACCATCAAAGTCCTAAAAGAGAATGGTGAAGATGCCTATGTTCTTGGAACTATATCAAAATCGGATGAAGGTGTAGAGATATGCTAGCCGAAAAATGCAAAGTGGCAGTCTTTGTATCCGGAGGAGGAACGAATCTTCAGGCAATACTTGATAGTCGCGGAGAAATCATTAAGAACGCAGAGATTTATCTTGTTGCATCTAGCAGCAAGGATGCATATGCACTTGAGAGGGCAAAAAAGCATGATATAGAGACTTTTATCATAGAAGATGAGCAAAGACTTGTTGAAAAGCTAAAAAGCCTAGAAATTGATTTTATTGTTTTGGCAGGATATCTAAGGATTTTGACTGAAGACTTCTGTAAGCTATATAGCAATAGAATTATAAATGTTCATCCTTCTTTGATTCCATCATTTTGTGGCAAGGGCTTCTATGGTCTTAAGGTTCACGAAAAAGCTCTTGAATATGGAGTTAAAGTCAGCGGAGCTACTGTTCACTTTGTTAATGAAATCCCAGATGGTGGAAAGATTATAGATCAAAGAGCAGTAAGAGTTTGCGAAGGCGACACGGCTGAAGATTTACAAAAGAGAGTTATGGCAGAGGCGGAGCATATTATACTACCTCAGGCAGTTGAAAATGTTGCGCTCATGATAAAAAATGGAGAAATATAAAATGAATATAATCGGAGTAAAGCAAGCTATTAGCGGAAACTCCTACTGTGGAAGAGGCATAATAATCGGAGCAACAGCTGATAAGAAATGTGCATGTGCATACTTTATTATGGGACGTTCTGATAATAGCCGTAACAGAGTATTTGTCAAAGACGGAGAGAATCTTATGATTAAACCTTTTGATGAGAGCAAGGTAGAAGACCCATCTTTGATTATCTACTATCCAGTAAGAAGGCATGCTAGCAATCTCATAGTTACAAATGGAGATCAGACCGATACTATTTTCGATTTCCTAGCTGGTGGAAAGAGCTTTGAGGATGCCTTAAGAACTAGAGAGTATGAGCCAGATGCACCAAACTATACTCCTAGAATCAGTGGTATTGTTGAGCATGCAAAGGATGGTTTCAAGTATAAGTTAAGCATTTTGAAGCGAGAAGACGCAGATAATGAAGCTTGCCAAAGAAACTTCTTTGAGTATTCATCAGTTCCCGGAATCGGTCACTTGATTCACACATATGTGCAGGATGGCAATCCGCTTCCTAGCTTTGAGGGAGAGCCAACAAAGATAGAAATCGAAAATGATATCGATACTTTTGCTAGCTCAATTTGGGAAAGCCTTGATAGCGAAAATAAGATATCACTTTATGTAAGGTATTCCGATTTTGATGGTGGAAATGTTGAAGAACGCATAATCAACAAGTTTGGGAGGTAAGCGATGAAGTCTTTTCAGCTAAAATACGGATGCAATCCAAATCAGTCAGATGCTTGTATTTTCATGGAAGATGGAAGCGAGCTTCCTATAGAAATACTTAACGGAAGACCTGGATATATAAACTTTCTAGATGCTTTTAACAGCTATCAGCTTGTAAAAGAGCTAAAGGAAGCAATTGGGCTTCCAGCGGCAACTTCGTTTAAGCATGTAAGTCCAACCTCTGCAGCTGTTGCAGTAAAGATGGATGATGTTCTTAAAAAGGCTTGCTTTGTTGATGACATCGAAGGCTTAGACGATTCTCCAATTGCAACTGCTTACGCACGCGCAAGGGGAACAGAGAGAATGTGTTCCTTTGGAGACTTTGTTGCTCTTTCTGACGAGTGTGATGCTGTTACTGCACGCATTCTAAAGAGAGAGGTTTCAGATGGAATCATTGCGCCTTCATATTCAGAAGAGGCTCTTGAAATATTAAAAACAAAAAAGAACGGTAACTACAATATCATTAAAATAGATCCTAACTACGTTCCTCAGGAAAGAGAAACTAAGCAAGTTTTCGGAATTAGCTTTGTTCAGAACAGAAATAATTATAAGGTTGATGATTCATGCTTTGATAATATAGTTACCGAAAACAAGGTTCTAAGTGATGAAGCAAAGCGCGATCTTACAGTCGCTTTGATTTGTCTAAAATACACTCAGTCAAACTCAGTTGCATTTGCTAAGGATGGACAGGCAATTGGTATAGGAGCTGGCCAGCAGTCTAGAATTCACTGCACAAGACTGGCTGGAGAAAAGGCTGATTTCTGGCATTTACGTCAGTCACCAAAGGTTATAAATCTACCATTTAAGGCAGATATAGGTAGACCTGAGCGCGATAACAGTATAGATATTTACCTCGGAAAATATCCTGAGGATGTGCTTGCTGACGGAGTATGGCAGAATATATTTACAGAAAAACCAGAGCCCTTTACATTTGAAGAGCAGAGAGAATATCTAGACAGCATCAAAGATGTTTCGCTTGCAAGCGATGCCTTCTTCCCATTTGGTGACAATATCGAAAGAGCAGCAAAGAGTGGCGTTAAGTATGTTGCTGAACCAGGTGGATCTGTCAGAGATGATAATGTCATAGAAGTTTGCAATAAATATAATATGGTAACAGTATTTACAGGAATGAGATTGTTCCATCACTAATAAGGAGATAGAAATGAAGCTGTTAGTTGTAGGTGGAGGTGGCAGAGAACATGCCATCATCAAAAAACTAAAAGAAAATCCAGCAGTAGAAGAAATATTTGCATTACCTGGAAACGGTGGAATTGCAAAGGATGCAACCTGCATTGATATCGCAGCTACTGACCTTGATGGTGTAGTTAAATTTGCGAAAGAAAACAAAATTGACTATGCTGTTGTTGCGCCTGATGATCCTCTTGTGCTAGGTCTTGTTGATTTGCTTTCAGACCTTGGAATTCCATGTTTTGGCCCAAATAAAGCTGCTGCAATAATCGAAGGAAGCAAGGCTTTTTCTAAGGAATTAATGAGAAAGTACAATATCCCTACAGCAAAATACGAGATATTCAGTGATATGAACAAGGCATTCGAGTACGTTAGCAAGCAGAAAATGCCTATAGTTATTAAGGCTGATGGTCTTGCTCTTGGAAAGGGTGTAATCATTGCTGAAACATATGATGAAGCAAAAATTGCAATAAAATCCATGATGGAAGATAAGGTCTTTGGAGACAGCGGAAATCATATTGTTATTGAAGAATTTCTCACAGGTCCAGAGGTGTCGGTTTTGAGCTTTACGGATGGAAAGACTGTAAAGCCAATGATTTCCTCAATGGACCATAAGAGAGCCTTAGATGGTGATTTGGGGCTGAACACAGGTGGAATGGGAACAATTGCTCCAAATCCATACTACACAGATGAAATAGCAGATAGATGCATGAAGGAAATATTTATCCCAAGTATTGAAGCTATGAATTCAGAGGGAAGAAGCTTCAAAGGCTGTCTGTATTTTGGACTAATGCTAACAGCGGATGGACCTAAGGTTATCGAATATAACTGTAGATTCGGAGATCCTGAAACACAGGTAGTTCTTCCGCTTTTAAAGTCGGATTTGCTTGAGATAATGCAGGCAGTCACTGAAGAAAGATTAGAGGAATGCGAGGTAGAGTTCTCAGATCAAAACGCATGCTGCCTAGTAATCGCTTCAGGCGGATATCCAGTAAGATATAGCAAGGGCTATGAAATCGAAATAAAAGATGATATCGACAATTTATACTTTGCAGGTGCAGCTTTAAAGGATGGTAAGCTTCTTACATCTGGAGGCAGAGTGCTTGGAATCACAGCAATTGATGACAGTCTCAAAGGTGCAATTGATAAGGCATACGAGCAAGCAAAGCATATTGATTTTAAAGACGCATACTATCGCAAGGATATAGGAGCGAGAGCGCTCAAAGCATTGGAGGAATAAGATGGTATATAGAGTATATGTCGAAAAGAAAAACGAATTCGCACACGAAGCAGAAAGCTTGCGTAGCGAGCTAGTTGATATTCTTCAGCTAAAATCAGTAGAGCAGGTAAGAGTTGTAAATCGCTATGATGTTGAAGGCTGCAGCAAGGAAATTTTTGACGGAGCAATTAACACAGTATTCTCAGAGCCTCAGGTTGATACAGCATCAAGTAAGCTATGCTATGGCAATGACGAGAGTGTATTTGCTGTTGAATTTCTTCCAGGACAATTTGATCAGAGAGCAAACTCAGCATCTGAGTGCATACAGATTACAAGCAAGGGCGAAAGACCTCTAGTTCGCTCAGCAAAAGTATATATCATCAAAGGAAAGCTAAGTGAAGCAGAGCTAGATAAAATTAAGTCATACGTCATAAATCCAGTGGAATCAAGACTTGCATCCATGGATGAATTTGAAACTCTAAAGGTAGTATACGAGATACCAACAGAGGTTGAAGTTCTAGATGGATTCATAGACATGAACAGAAATGATCTTATGGATTTCATTCGTCAAAATGGTCTAGCCATGGACATTGCTGATCTTGAGATGTGCCGCAAGTACTTTGAATCAGAAAAGAGAAATCCTACTGTAACTGAGATTAAGGTAATCGATACATACTGGTCAGATCACTGCCGTCATACAACATTTAACACAACAATTGATAGCATCAAGTTCGAAGACGGAGATGCGGAGACGACATATGCAGACTATATAGAGACAAGAAAGGAACTCGGCAGAACAAAGCCTATTACATTAATGGACATGGGCACCATCGCTGCTAAGTACCTAAAGTCAAAGGGTCTTTTATCAAAGCTCGATGAATCCGAAGAAATCAACGCTTGCACAGTTAAGATTGACGTTGAAATCGATGGAAGAACAGAAAAATGGCTACTTCTTTTTAAGAACGAAACACATAACCACCCAACAGAAATTGAGCCATTTGGTGGCGCAGCAACTTGTATTGGTGGTGCTATAAGAGATCCGCTTTCGGGCAGAAGCTATGTTTACTCTGCAATGAGAGTAACTGGTGCAGCTGATCCTCTTCAGCCTATAGAAAAGACAATAAAGGGTAAGCTTCCACAGCGTAAAATCGTTACAACAGCAGCTGCTGGTTATAGTTCATACGGAAACCAGATTGGTCTTGCAACAGGCATGGTAGACGAGCTTTATCACCCTGGATATGCTGCTAAGAGAATGGAAATAGGTGCAGTTATAGCTGCTGCTCCTGCAGAAAATGTTAGAAGAGAAAGGCCAGCTCCTGGTGACCTTGTAATTCTTCTTGGTGGAAAAACAGGAAGAGATGGCTGCGGTGGTGCTACTGGATCATCAAAATCACACACAGAAAATTCACTTGAATCATGTGGTGCTGAAGTACAAAAGGGCAATGCTCCAGAGGAGAGAAAGCTTCAGAGATTATTTAGAAATGCAGAGGCATCAAAGCTTATCAAGCGCTGTAATGACTTTGGTGCAGGCGGTGTATCAGTTGCTATCGGTGAGCTTGCTGATGGTCTTGATATAAATCTAAACAATGTACCTAAAAAATACGATGGACTTGATGGAACTGAGCTAGCCATAAGCGAATCTCAGGAGAGAATGGCCGTAGTAGTTGATAAGGCTGATGCAAAGAGATTCTGTGATCTTGCTGAGCAGGAAAACCTCGAAGCAAGCATAGTTGCAGAAGTTACAGAAGAGCCATATCTAAAGATAAATTGGAATGGCAAGAGCATTGTAAACATCTCACGCGAATTCCTCGATACAAACGGTGCAGAAAAGCACATAGATATTACTGTTCCACCTCAGAAAAAGATAGTATTCGAGCATGCAGATGACTTTGAAACAGCATATAAGGAACTTCTTGGAGATTTAAATATCTGCTCAAAGAGAGGATTATCAGAGCGCTTTGATTCTACAATAGGTGCCGGAAGCGTGCTCATGCCTTTCGGTGGAAAGAGACAGAGAACACCTATTCAGGCAATGGTAAATCTTATATCTACAGAGAAGTCATTCAGTAATACTTGCTCGCTAATGTCGTGGGGCTTTAATCCTAAGATATCTGAAGCAAGCCCATATAAGGGTGCATACCTAGCTGTTGTAGAATCTGTATCAAAGCTTATCGCTACAGGTGCAAGCATAGATGACACATATTTGAGCTTCCAAGAATACTTTGAGAAGCTTGGACTAGACGGTAGCAGATGGGGTAAGCCACTTGCAGCTCTTTTAGGTTCATTTGCAGCTCAGAAGAATCTTGGTATTGCAGCAATAGGTGGTAAGGACTCAATGAGTGGAAGCTTTGAGGATCTTGATGTTCCTCCAACCCTAGTTTCATTTGCTGTAACAACAGAAAACACAAATAAAATCGTAAGCCCAGAATTTAAGGGTGAAAATCACAAGGTTGTACTTCTTTCACCATGCTGCGGATATAACGCACTCCCTAATGGAGAATCATTAAAGAATATCTACTCTCAGGTAAATGCCTTGATGAGAGAAGGAAAGGTCCTAAGTGCATACACTCCATGCATGGGTGGCGTAGCTGAAGCTATCTTCAAAATGTGTATAGGTAATGGCCTAGGCTTCAAATATGCTGATGGATTTGATTTAGAACAGATGTTCTCATATAAATATGGTAGCTTTGTGCTTGAACTTGCTAATGGCGCAGGAATCCCTGAAAATGCAGTTTTGATAGGTGAAACAACTGCAGAAAATAAGCTATCTTGGAAAGATAAAGTCCTAACTTTTGACGAATTAGAAAGCATATACGAAGGAAAGCTAGAGCCTATTTATCCTTGTAATATCGAGCCAAAGGAACAAAAGCTTGAGACATTTAGCTACTCAGTAGGTGAGAGAACTCACAAAAATATGGGAATAGCAAAACCTAAGGTTCTTATTCCGGTATTTCCTGGAACAAACTGTGAATATGACACAGCAAAGGCATTTGAAGCTGCAGGAGCAGAACCTGAAATCTTTATAATCAAGAATCTAAGTGCAGAACATGTAATGCGTTCAGTAGAAGATTTCGCTGAGAAAGTAAAGAAGTCACAGATGATATTCATACCTGGAGGATTCTCAGGCGGTGATGAACCTGATGGTTCAGGTAAGTTTATAACTGCATTCTTCAGAAACCCAGAAATTAAGGATGCTGTTACTGAACTGCTAGACAAGAGAGAAGGTTTAATGGCAGGTATATGCAATGGATTTCAGGCACTGATTAAACTCGGACTTGTTCCATATGGTAAAATATGCGATGTAGATGCTGATTTTCCAACACTTACATTCAATGAGATAGCTAGACACCAGTCAAAGCTAATACGCACAAGAGTTGCATCAAATAAGTCTCCTTGGATGTCAAAAACAAAGCCTGGCGACATATTCACAACTCCAATTTCACATGGAGAAGGAAGATTTATAGCTAGTAATGAACTAATAAAGCAGCTTGCTGAAAATGGACAGATATTGACGCAGTATGTTGATTTAGACGGAAATGTTAGTGCAGATATTCAGTTCAATCCTAATGGCTCATATCAATCTATTGAAGGTATAACATCTCCAGATGGTAGGGTATTTGGAAAGATGGCTCATTCAGAGCGTATCGGAAAAGATCTCTATAAGAATGTTTTAGGAAACTTCGATATGAGAATGTTTGAGTCAGCAGTTGAATACTTTAAATAAAATTTTTATAAATCAAAAGGAATAAATTCAATTCATATATAATCACAAACATATAAATTTCTACCATAGAGAAAGCCTTAGCAATAGGGCTTTCTTTATTTTGTTAAAACTCAGACGCCGTAGTAGCATGCTTAATTATAAAAGGGACTAGATATATCTATTCCTAAAATCATAATTTACGGAATAGATTAAGATATGTTTTTAAATATGGACTGCTTTGGCATCTTTACATCACCTGAGCCCATATTCTATGCTTTTATCTATATTAATCAAAATGAGATACATTACTGTATCTCACTTCGTCTTGTAAAGAAATATATTTGCAAGTGTGGTTCTCTACCTTATTGATATTATTGCTAGCCTTATACTTTATAATACCAGGATATTTATATATCCATATGGTTTCTGTGCTCATTTGATTAATGCCTGTAATAGATTTAGGCTTACTGTTCATCTGAGTATCTTGCTAACCTTTAAATCTTGTATTTATAGTAGCATATCCCTTATTTGCTGAGTTTAAGGAATATAGTCGTTTTTAGACGTTTTTCTTAAGGTATAAAGATATACCCTTATTAATTAAAATCGCTTAAAACGCAAATTAGGACCTCGTTATTTTACTCTTATTTAGCCTTAAGCTGGAATCATTAGTTTCTGACCGGCTGTGAGAGTATCAGCAGAAACATTGTTTAATTTCTTGATCTCGTAGATAAATTTGCGAATATCTTTGGAATCGTCAATATGTTTCTCAGCGATACTCCAAAGTGTATCACCAGGCTGAACGGTAACTGTCTCATAAACATTTGCTGATGAACCGCTAGCATTGATTGCGCCAGTGATTGTACTAAATGCACTCATGACTAATAAAATAAGTACGACTGTAAAAATTATGAATCTGTTCTTATGCTTTACTCTATATTTGTTAAACATCATCTATACCTCCATAGAAAACGAATATTTGTTTGTTTTCTATATAATATCAGAATGAATGTTCGTTGTCAATATAAAAAGAACAAATGTTTATATGTTTTTATTTTGATACTTTCTTATAAAGATTCTCCATATAGCCTGAGATTATCTTTCGTTTGAGAATGCAAAGCCCTGAGATTACAAGTACTACAGCAATTACTATTGCAAGTGCTGTATAGTTCTTAGAATAATATAAGGTCCCTACTAGAATGCTAATACTCATAGCCGGAATTCTTCCAAGTAATGAAAAAAGAACAAATGGTTTGAAATTCATATTTGATATTCCAGCTATATACCCTACTATATCTTTAGGGAAGCCTGGGATTAAATAGATTAAAAATACAATGGTATAGCCTTTTTGGCTATTTAAATGATCAAGATAGCTCTCTATTTTATGATTTTTAAATAGAACTTTAATAGATTCCCTTCCGAGTATCTTTGCTAGATAAAATGAAATAAAAGAGCCGATAAACGAACCTATAACTGAAAATAGCAGAGTTTTAGGAAAGCCAAACATATATCCTGCAGCAATTTGGAAGAATTGACCTGGGATAACGCTAATAACTATCTGAGCAACTTGAATTCCAATGTAAAAGAGCGCAGTCTTTGAGCGATGCGCATTTAAAAATGCAGTTACATCGCTGAGACTTTTGAAGCTTCTAAGCATATCCTTTTGAAATATAAAAAGATATAGTGGAATTGCTATTACAATACCGAGCAGAAGTATAAGCTTTAAAATGGCTATAATTTTGTTTATCTTATCTTTTTTGTTCATTATAAATTAAGTAATCCTTTTTTGTACATGCTATCAGTGGCTTTTAGGATTCCAAACCTTGCATGCTCATATGTGAGTCCACCCTGGAAATACACGTTATAAGGCTCTCTAATAGGTGCATCAGCGCTCAGCTCTATGGAAGAACCCTGAACAAAGGCTCCTGCTGCCATGATAACCTTGTCCTCATATCCTGGCATATCCCATGGAAGTGGTACAACGTGTGAATCTATAGGTGCTGCAGCCTGTATTCCTTGGCAGAATGCAACTACTCCTTCTTCGCTTCTGAGACATATAGCTTGTATGATATCATTTCTCTTAACGCTTGAATCTGGGCATACATCAAAGCCTAGCTTTTCAAAGACCTTGGCGCAAAGCATAGCTGCTTTAACAGCTGAATTTACAACTCTTGGAGCTAGGAACATACCTTGAAGCACGCTTCTTGTCTGTCCAAATGTAAGTCCACATTCAGAGCCAATTCCGGGGCATGTGAGTCTATATGCGATTCTATCGATGATTTTCTTGCTTGCGCATACATAACCGCCAGAAAGTGCAAGTCCGCCTCCAGGGTTTTTTATCAAAGATCCTGCAATTACATCAACACCTATATCAGTAGGCTCTATATCCTTTACAAATTCGCCATAGCAGTTGTCTGCCATGACTAGAATTTCAGGGTTTATGCTATGAACTAAATCAGCGACTTCCTTCATTTGATCTAGCTCTATAGATTTTCTCCAGCTATATCCCGTTGAGCGCTGCATGCAGACAAGTTTGGTTTTATCTGTAATTACAGAGCGTAGAGTTTCCATATCAATTTTATTGTCAACACATAGCTCGACCTGCTTATATTTGATTCCGTATTCAATTAAAGATCCCATACCTGAGCCTCTAATTCCGATTACTTCTTCGAGTGTGTCGTATGGACCGCCAGTACAGTAAATCATTTCATCTCCAGGCCTTAGGATGCCAAACAGCGTAACTGCAAGAGCATGTGTTCCGTTGACCATCTGGGTTCTAACAAGAGCGCTTTCTGTATGGAAGATGTCAGCATATACTCTTTCAACTGCATCACGGCCTATATCATCGTATCCGTAGCCTGTGTTCCAATTGAAATGATTATCTGATATTCTGTTTTTCTGAAAGGCATTAAGAACCTTTAGCTGGTTGTATTCTGTGATTTCATCAAGTTCATCAAATTGATATTTGAGCTCATCCTCACATTCTTTAACGAAATCTATTACATTTTCGTCTATTTTAAAGTTATCTATTAGAAAATCTTTTGTTGTTTTTGTGTTCATTTTCTTACAATATTGTCCTTATTCGTTTTCGTTTTGATCTATGCTGCCTTCTTTTCGCTCTTCTTCCCATTCCATATCGTTTACAAGGTTTCTCTTAACATTCTTTTTGTGTTGTGCGTAAAGCTGGGTTGTAGTAACTTGCTCGTGATCTAAAAGAGCAGCTACATCGTAAATGGAATTCCCTCTTCCAATTAGGCTTGTTGCTGTAGTTGCCCTAAGCTTATGAGGGCTATATCCCCCATCTCTTGAAGTGTGCAGAGCTATTGATGTATATTTCTTTACAAGCTGTCTAAGCTGTCTTTCCGTCATACGCTTTCCTTGAAGCGATAGAAATAGAGCGGATTTGTGCTCTGGCATCAAAGTGTCTTCTTTAGGTCTTTCATTATCTATGTAATCGTGGAGACAATCGCTAACCGAATTATTAAGCGGCATGGTGCTTTCCTTACCGCGTTTACGATAGATTATGAACTCTCCTCTATTGAAATTAAAGGAATCGATGTTCAGCTGCCAAAGCTCAGAAAGTCTAAGACCATAAGTGATGAAAAGCATCAAAATTGCCTTATCTCTCTTCTTTGTTTTCTTCCAAAAATTATATTCTTGCTTTGTTAGACCAGTGCCATTTGTCACAGCATCTAGCATTAGCATAACCTCATCGTCCTGAAGGGCTTTAATTTCCTTTTCTCCGGCTTTTTGCACCCTTATAGGATCGAATCCATCTGTGATGTTCTTTGGGAGTATTTCATCTCTATAAAGCTGTTTGAACATAACCGATAGTGAAGATTTTTTTCTAGCCAAGGTTTTGTTGCTATTTTCATAAACATATGTATTTCCGCTTTCTTCATCAAAGATAGAATAATGGCGGCAGTAGTCTATGAATAGATTTATATCCATAGCCTTTAGCTCAGCAAGCTCACTTGCTTTGATATCGGCGACTTTTTCTGCACTAGTTAAATCGGTCTGATTGATAAGATACTCAAAGAAGAAGTTAATGTCTCTAAGGTATGCAAGTCTTGTCATAGGAAGAACATTTCCTCTTAGATAGATGAAAAAACTGCGCATAAACCTAGGCATCAAAGCCTCAAATTCCTCGCATTTGCTGTAGATTTCGGCCTCATGCATGACTATGTTATCTGGTTTATTGCTCTTGTTACTAATTATAAGCCTTTTTCCAGCCATGTAATTATCTCCCTGATTAAATCTTTGTCTTCTTTTGATTCGGATAAATCAAACCACTTCATATCATCATAGCGTTTAAGCCATGTGATTTGCCTTTTGGCAAAGTGGCGCGTATTTTTTTTGATCGTGTCAATTGCTGTCTCTAAATCGTATTCTCCATCAAAATAAGCTAAAACTTCCTTATAGCCTATGCCCTTCATAGATATGTCTGACTCAGAAAGTCCCATCTCACGAAGCATCTTAACCTCTTCAAATAGTCCCTCTTCTACAAGAACGTCAACTCTCCTGTTTATTCGATCATATAACTCTTCCCTGTCTCTTCTAAGGCCAATAAGTATGAATTCATATTTGTCGTTTAAACTAAGATCTTTAGCGAAATCTTTTAACTGTACGCCTGATTTTGCGCTCTCTATGGCTCTTACCACCCTTCTCACATTGTTAGGATGTATTCGCTTTGCAGAGCTAGGATCGCATTCCTGCAAAATAGCATGAAGTTCAAGATTTCCCTTTTCTTCAGCAATTTTATAAAGCTCATCTCTGAGAGTGCTATCACTTGGTGCAGCAGCAAAATCAAGATCATAGAGCAAGGCATCAAGGTATAGTCCAGTTCCACCAGCAATGATGGGAAGCTTTCCTCTGCTAATAATGTCATCAATTGCGTCGTTTGCAAGCTCCTTATATTTTGCTACGCTAAACATCTCGCTAGGCTCAACGACACCAATAAGATGATGTTTGACCTGATTTAGCTCATCAGAACTAGGTTTTGCACTACCGATGTCCATATATTTATATAGCTGCATGGAGTCGCACGAAACAATCTCGCCATCAAATTTCTTTGCGATTTCAATCGAATATGCTGTTTTTCCAACGGCTGTAGGCCCACAAATTGCAACTATCTTGTTCATATTTCCTCGTTAAACTATCCTCTTGAACATGCGTTCTATTTCTCTAATGCTGAATCTCACAAAAGTAGGTCTTCCATGCGGGCATGAAAACGGATTGCGACATTGCTTGAGTGACCTTAGAAGTTCCTCAGCCTCCTCATGCGATATCATGTCATGTGCTTTAATAGCGCTTTTGCACGATTTTGTAATTAGCTTATCTATTACAATCTTGTTATTAAGCTTTACTCCTTCAGCAAAGCTATCTATGAAGTCGTTAACGAAGCTTTCAGCTTCAGAAATAGTTACAAACTCGGGTATCTCCTTTACTATGTAGGTGTTTTCACCAAAGCTTTCGATAAGATAGCCCATGGCACTTAGTGCACTTAGCCATTCCTCATCATCTGTAGTTAAAATGTTAGGCGCATCAAAGGTAAAAGGTAGTAGTAAAATTTGACTGTTTTTTTCGCTGCTGAAATACGCGTTTATAAATTTCTCGTAGTTTACACGCTCATGAGCAGCGTGCTGGTCAATCAAATAGAAATTGTCATCATCGCTTGCACTTATGTAGGTACCAAAGATTATGTCTCCAAGTTTAAGATTATCAAAATCAAAAGGCGCCTTTGCACTGTAGTTCAAATCTGGCGTGCCAAAGCTGATCTTAGAACTATCTGAAGAGGATTTCAGCTCGGCTGATATAGGTTTTATTTCTGCTGAAAGAATTGATTCATCACTTACTTTCTTTTGATATTCATCTTCTCCATCTTTGATAACTGCATTAGAAACTTCGTTTGGAATAATAAACTTCGACTCAAAATCTCTTTTGGTTTGCAATAAATTTCTTATGTTTATTTGTTCTGAGTCATCTTCTTTTTTCTTTGCTTTTTGACTTGCTTTGAATTCTACTTCTGGTGTATTTATTTTTTTCTCTGCTAGCTTGACAAGGCTATCCTTTGGCTCACTCATGGCCTGATTGCTTGCAAGTGCGTGAATAACAGCTTCACAAACAGCACTGCTGACAGCTACTTCATCGTCAAATCTGACCTCTTTTTTATTAGGATGTATGTTTACATCTAGCTTCTCGGGATCAACTTGAACAAAGATGAATGCTACTGGATAGCGTCCTTCAAAGAGCCTTTCCTTATAGCCTGCACTAAGTCCCTTTTCTATAGTGCTGCTCTTTACAACTCTGCCGTTTACAAAGAAAAACTGACTTCTTCTGTTATTCTTTGATAGTGAAGGTTTAGAAATGTATACTTCTACGGAAATTCCATCTCTTTCAAAGTGAAGTTCTAGTAAATCCCTGAAATCTCTCTCCTTATAGACGGAAATAATCGTTTTGAGCCTTTCTCCTAGTCCAGGTGATACGAATATCGATTTTCCATTACTAACAAGGCTAAAGCGTATTTCTGGGCGTGTGAGAGCCATCCTAGATATGAGGTCTACGACAAGTGAAGTCTCAGCGGATTCGCTCTTCATAAACTTGGCTCTAGCTGGCGTATTATAGAACAAATCAGTTACAATTATGCTAGTGCCTTCAGGGCAGCCCACAGCTGTTCTTGTTACTATTTCGCCACCGTGTATGACTATTTTTGTTCCAATTTTGGAATCCCTTGTTTTTGTAAGCATTTCCGTTCTTGTTACAGCTGCTATACTAGCCAGGGCTTCACCTCTAAATCCAAGTGTTTCTATGCGTCTTAAATCATCGGCCGTGCATATTTTACTAGTAGCATGTCTGAGAAATGCTTTTTCGGTATCTTCAAATTCAATTCCTGAGCCGTTATCTGTAACTCTAATGTATTCCTTGCCGCCACTACGTATTTCTACGGTAATTGAAGAGGCACCGGCATCTATAGAGTTTTCGGTGAGCTCTTTGATTATGGATACGGGTCTATCTACAACCTCGCCTGCTGCTATCTTATCGGCAACATTTTTAGTGAGTATATTTATCATATTCGCCTCTGAATTTAATACTTTATTTATCAAATAATTATATTAGCTGATTGATTCCTTGAGTTTCATAATTATTTCTATGGCTTTTGCTGGTGTCAAATGCATGATATCAATTTCTTTTATTTTCTGAGCTAGTTCATCGTATGGACCAGGTACAAATAGTGATAATTGATCTTCGCTAACTGAAGCAGTTTTTGTTGATATTTGTATTTCGCTACCTGACTCTTCTAGCTCAGCTAACTTATTTTCGGCATTATCTAGAAGAATCTTTGGAACTCCTGCTAGCTTCGCAACATGGATTCCGTAGCTTCGGCTTGCTGCACCAGGCACAATCTTATGTAGGAATACGATATCACCATCGTCTTCTGAAACATCTACATTAAGGTTCCTTACGCCATCGATTTGCTCCTCTAGTGCTGTGAGCTCATGATAGTGTGTTGCAAAGAGAGTGCGTATATGAGTTTTATCATTGCAGAGGTATTCTACACAAGACCAGGCTATTGAAAGTCCATCGTATGTGCTTGTTCCCCTACCTATCTCATCAAGTATTATAAGGCTTCTATCACTTGCGCAGTTTAGAATGTATGATAGCTCGCTCATTTCAACAAAGAATGTAGACTGACCACCTGAGAGATTATCAGATGCTCCAATTCTAGTAAATATTCTATCTACCACTCCTATCCTTGCCCTTTCACAAGGAACAAAGCAGCCGGCCTGAGCCATAAGAACTATCAAAGCATTTTGTCTCATATATGTGGATTTACCCGACATATTAGGACCTGTGATAATCATTAAGCTAGAATCCGTGTCGTTTAGATAGGTATCATTTGATACGAACTGCTCACCGCCTTCCATTCTCTCTACGACAGGATGGCGTCCTGCTTCTATGACAAGCTCCTTACTGTTATCTACAATAGGCTTTGTATATCCATAATTTCGGCTTACAGCGGCGAAAGAACAAATTACATCTAGGATTGCGATTGCCTTTGATGTGTCCTGTATTTCTTTAATTCTGGCCTCTATTTGCGTACGTATAGAAACAAAGATTTCGTACTCAAGTTTATTTATCTTGGTTTCGGCATTAAAAACTAGATTTTCTGTTTCTTTTAGTTCAGGAGTTATATATCTTTCGTTATTAACAAGCGTTTGTTTACGAATATAGTCTTCTGGAACTAAATCTGAATTTGCACGTGTGACATCTATATAATAACCAAATACCTTGTTATAACCTACTTTGAGAGTTTTTATTCCTGTTCTTTCTCTCTCGTGTGCTTCTAATCCTGCTATCCATGCTTTAGCATCTTTGATTGATGCTTTTAGATTATCCAAATCCTCAGAGTAACCATCGATAATAAGGCCACCCTCTTTGATTGTGAAGCCAGCGTTTTCAGATATGGATTCAGTTATTAGATCTGCTATATCTTCTAAATTTGAAATACCGTCGTGTATATCTTTAAGAAGATTAGAACCACTGCTTGATAAGTCAGCTTTGATATTTGGAAGGACTGCTATTGAATTTCTAAGTGCTATTAGGTCTTTGCCGTTTGCAGTCCCTGTTGCTATTCTTGCTGCTAATCTTTCAAAGTCATAGATTTTCTTAAGCGATTCTACTAGGTCATTCTCAAGAAGCGGATCCAGGTATATTTCCTCTACTGCATCAAGTCTATCGTTGATTTTATCAGCATCATTTAGTGGTTCTCTCAGCATTTTTTTGATAAGTCTTGCACCCATGGCTGTCTTTGTCTTATCTAAAACACCTAGCAATGAACCTTTGATATTCTTATCATAGAGAGTTTCCGTTATTTCTAAATTTCGAAGACTTGCTTTATCAAGTGACATTTGGTCATTTAGCTCAAAATAAACGCAGCTTGTTATTTGGTTTAATCCTTGCCTCTGCGTTTCCATCAAATAGCTTAAAAGAGCACCTAAGTTCTTTTGGCAAAGTTCCCTATCTGCAATTCCTGAAACAAGAAATGCACCCTTGCCTATGAGTTCTTCTAGTATGTCTTTTGCTGCCTTTGATGAATAGTACTTATCGGATTTTATTTGAACATATGCACCGCTAGCATCTGCGAGTTTTTCTTTAGAAAATAACTCCTCAAAGCCTTCATTTGCTATGATTTCCTTGCATCCAATACGACTGATTTCATTAATCATGTCGTTATATATGTCATTACCTGCAGTCATCTCAGTTGTCCTAAGCTCACCTGTTGATATATCGCAATAGGAAATTGAAATTCCAGCCTTATCGCAATATATAGCTGCTAGGTAGTTGTTTTCGTTCTCATTTAGCATCATCTGTGAGGTTAGAGTTCCTGGCGTTATAATTTTAATAACGTCGCGCTTAACTATACCCTTTGCTGTAGCTGGGTCCTCAACCTGCTCACAAATACCTACTTTATACCCTTTATCGACTAGTTTGTGAATGTAAGTTTCTGCAGAATGAAAAGGAACTCCACACATTGGAGCACGTTCTTCTTGTCCGCAGTTCTTACCTGTTAGTGCAATTTCGAGCACCCTCGAAGCCTCGAGAGCGTCATCGTAAAACATCTCATAAAAATCGCCAACTCTATAAAAAAGTATACAATCCTTATAATTATCCTTTATTTGAAAATATTGCTCCATCATCGGAGATAGTTTCTTCGGCATAAATTACCTTTCTCAAAATAGTCTAATAAGCAAATTAGGCAGCGAACCTAAGATTCGCTGCCCTCTGTAATCATTATTTACCAAGCTTCTTGTTGTAAGCTTCGATACCGAGTCTGATTAGCTCAGCACCTCTTCTCATATCGTCCTTGTTTAGTACATAAGCGATACGAATTTCGTCCTTACCTAGTCCTGGTGTAGCGTAGAATCCTTCAGCTGGTGCAAACATTGTTGTCTCACCGTTATCTTCGAACTCTTCTAGCATGAACATTAGGAAGTCCTCAACATCTTCTATTGGAAGCTTAACTGTCATGTAGAAAGCTCCGCCTGGAACCTGGCATACAGCTCCTGGAATCTTCATGATTTCTTCGTATGCAGCATCTCTTCTTCCACAGTACTCAGCCTTAACTTCATCGTAGTATGACTTTGGTAGCTTGAATAGCTCAGCTGAACCAACCTGATCTACAGTTGAAACGCAAAGTCTTGCCTGTGCAATCTTCATTACGTTGCTCATGAACTCTTCGTTCTTTGAGATAAGTAGACCTATTCTTGCTCCACATGCAGAGAATCTCTTTGATACTGAGTCAATGATGATAACTCTGTCAGCGATTTCAGGAATCATACCAAATGATGTTACTTCACGATCATCATATGCAAACTCTCTATATACTTCGTCTGCGATTATAAATAGGTCGTGCTCCTTAGCGATTTCGCCGATTAGCTTCATCTCTTCTAGTGTTAGAACATTACCTGTTGGGTTACCAGGGCTGATGCAGCAAATTGCTCTTGTCTTTTCGTTGATCAAAGGTTCAATCTGCTCTCTTGTAGCGTAGGTGAATCCATCCTCAGCCTTTGTTGTGATAGGTACAACCTTACCACCAGCTGTTGTCAAGAATGAATGATAGTTTGTGTAGAATGGTTCTGCAATAAGAACTTCTTCACCTGGGTTAACAAGTGCTAGGAATGCCATTGTTAGCGCTTCAGAACCACCGTTTGTAACGATCATATCTTTTCTGTCGTAATGCATGTCGTACATCTTGAAATAATCGATTACGGAATCCTGTAGTGAAGTCAATCCGCCAGACTCAGCGTATTTAATTACTGCCTCATCAAAGCTCTTAATTGCCTGCATAAAGCATTCTGGTGTTGCAACATCAGGTTGTCCGATGTTGAAGTGATAAACTTTCTTGCCCTGCTCTTTTACCTTAGCGGCAACAGGATTGAATTTTCTTATTGGTGAAAATTGCATATCCTGCACTCTGTTAGAAAATTTCATAACTCACAGCTCCTTTTAATAATATAAGATAATTTATACCAACTCTGCATGAGAGATTTGGACTACTTCTGAGACATTAAAACTGTCTGTATATGACTTATTATAACCTATATTTTTCTGTTTGTTAAGATGTAAAAGATACTCTATATTGCCTTTTGCACCTGTAATTGGAGAAAATGTTAAGTTTTTGGCAATTAAATCATTTTCTTGTGCATAAGAAATTACTTTTTCTATAACTTCTTCGTGGACTTTTGTATCTCTAACAATACCATTTTTTCCCACCTGTTCCCTTCCGGCCTCAAACTGAGGCTTAACTAGGCATAGGATTGAGCCTCCATCCTTGAGTAGTTTTGCTGCAACAGGAAAGATAAGTTTAAGTGAAATAAATGATACATCCATGCTCATAAAATCGATTTCTTCATCGACCTGAGATGGTTCAAAATATCTAAAATTGCACTTTTCTATATTTACTACTCTGCTATCGCTTCTCAATTTCCAAGCAAGTTGACCGTATCCTACATCGATAGCATAAACCTTGCTAGCACCATTCATAAGCATACAGTCAGTAAATCCACCTGTCGATGCACCAATATCCATGCAAATCTTATCTTTAAGATCTATACCAAATAAATCTATTGCTTTTTCTAGCTTAAGACCGCCTCGGCTTACATATGGGCATAGGTCCTGCTTAACTGTGATTTCGCAATCGACATTAATAGACATTCCTGCCTTGTCACTAATTTGACCGTCAACAAAGACAAGCCCTGCCATAATAGCAGTCTTTGCCTTTTCTCTTGATGGATAAAATCCCTTTTTTACAAGAAGTACATCAAGCCTTTCCTTCAAGTTCTCGCCTTATCCTTTCCGCTATCGATTCAGCATCAAGCTCATATTTTTTGTATAGGTATTCGCAGTCTCCATGCTCGATAAACTTGTCAGGCCAGCCCAAATTAACAACCTTATTTGTGTAATTTGCAGCTATATATTCACCAAAACCACCGCGAATCAAATTGTCTTCAAGTGTAAAAATAAGCTTATCCTCAGATGAAATAATGCTATCATCAAAAGGCTTTAGCACTGAGGCACTGCATACCTTCGCATATATACCATGTTCTTTTAAAATATCTGCAGCCCTAATTGCTTTATTTAGCATGTTTCCAACGGCAATGATGCTTACATCCTTACCTTCTGAAATAATATTGTTTTTGATTTCGCCATTACCGACTATATGCTTTGTCATATCAGCGCTTCCACGCGGATATCTTATAGCAACAGGGGCATCCTTTGATACAGCATATTCGATCATTTCTTCTAACTGATTTGCATCGCAAGGTGCTAGCACTGTCATATTAGGTAGTGGAAGCAAATACGATAAATCAAAGATACCGTGATGAGTTTCACCGTCAGCACCAACTATGCCTGCTCTATCTATTGCGAAAGTAACTGGAAGCTTCTGCAGACAGACATCTTCAATTATCTCATCATATGCTCTTTGTAAAAATGACGAATATATTGCAACTACAGGGTGCATACCGCCTAGGGCAAGTCCTGCGGCAAAGATGCATGCATGAGCTTCTGCTATGCCTACATCAAATACTCTTTTAGGATACTTCTCTCTCATCTGGTTAAGACCGGTTGCCGTACACATTGCAGCAGTAAGCGCAACGAGTTTATCGTTTTTCTCAGCAAGTTCAAACATCTTTTTCCCAAAGATTTCTGAGTAGCTAGTCTGTGACTTTGATAGAGTAGCTCCTGTCTCCTTATCAAAAGCACCTATTCCATGGAATTTATCTGGATTTTGTTCAGCCTGCTTATATCCCTTGCCCTTCTTTGTTATGAAGTGTACTAAAACAGGTCCTGGAGCATTCTTAGCTTGATTTAAGCCTCTTAAAACATCTGACATATTGTTGCCATCAAAGGGACCTAGATAAGTAATTCCTAGCTCCTCAAAGATAACTCCACCTGAGAAAATCGCGTACTTAATAGCTCTTTTGAGACCAGCTATGCCCTTGCTTAGCGGCTTTCCTAAATCAGGAATTTTGTTTATAGCTTTCTTTATGTTGTTCTTTGTATTTTGATACTCTGAAGAGGTTCTTAGTTTACTTAGGTGCTCTGAAAGCCCACCGTTTATCTCCGATATTGACATTCCATTATCGTTTAATACGATTATAACTTTTGACCCGAGGCTTCCAAGGTTATTGAGGGCCTCAAAAGATGGTCCTCCTGTCATTGCCCCGTCCCCAATTACTGCGATAACTTCTTCATCGCTCTTGTTAATATCTCTAGCTACTGCAAGTCCCATGGCAGCTGAAATAGAAGTACTCGAATGCCCTGTATCATAGACATCGTACTCGCTTTCGGAACGCTTTGGAAATCCAGACATTCCATCGTTTTGTCTAAGAGTACTAAACCTATCAGATCTTCCTGTTAAAATTTTATGTATGTATGATTGATGTCCGACATCCCAGATAAGCTTATCCTTAGGAAAATCAAAGATCTTATGCAATCCGACAGTAATTTCAACAACGCCAAGATTTGAGGCAAGATGTCCTCCTGTCTTTGAAATTGTGTCTATCAAAAATGCTCTTATCCCTGTGCTTAAAAGCTCAAGGGAATTATCATCCATTGACTTTATATCCTCTGGTAGCTTGTAATCTTTAATATGATTCGACATTTTATTCCTCGATTAATCGTTTCTAGATGCTAGCTTTCTGACAAGATTACGGAAAAATTCTGCATTGTCGTAGTAAGGTGCAATCGCCTCAACTGCTTCATCAGTAAGCTCATCAAGGCGTTTAATTGAATTCTCTAGACCATTTACTGAAATATATGTTGTCTTAGCCTTAGCTGCATCTGTACCAGTATTCTTACCTAGCATTTCAGGGTTACCCTTCACATCTAAAATATCATCGGCAATTTGGAAAGCTAGACCAAGGCACTCTGCATATTTTGTCATGTTCTTTACCATCTCATCATCAGCGTTTCCTAGGTAAAGTCCAGCTCTAACAGCAGCAGTAAGGAGTGCACCAGTTTTATTAATGTGAATATATTCTAGCATCTCATTGGTACAGTCTGTGTTTTCGTTTTCAATATCAGATGCTTGACCTGCTATCATACCTCCCACACCTGCAGCCTTTGCAATACAGTACATTGCATTTATGCGCTTCTTTAGCTCATCTGGTTTATCAAAATACATTAGAAGATTTTTATTCATAACTTCAAATGCAGTATTTAAAAGCCCGTCGCCTGCAAGTGTTGCCATTCCATCTCCATAAACCTTATGGTTTGTTGGTCTTCCCCTTCTAAGATCGTCATCATCCATAGCTGGTAGATCATCATGTATCAAAGAATATGTGTGGATGTATTCAATCGCACATGCAAATGGTAGAGCCTCCATAGAATTTCCACCAGCAAACTCACAAGCTGCAAGTAGTAAAACAGGTCTGAGGCGCTTTCCTCCAGCAGTAAGAGAATATACCATGGACTCATATAAAGTGTTGCTCATAGCATCTACACGTGGTAGATAGTCGAGCAAATAGTCATTTACTAGCGATTTATATTCGTTATAGTCTTCTCTCATTCCTACTCTCCTTGGTAAACATCAATCTTTTGCTTAGCATTATCTAAGATATCCTTACAAAGCTTATAGCATTCATTTCCTTCTTCGAAGTACTTTATTGTATCCTCTAGGGATATATCCTTTGCCTTTAGTTTCGTTGCTATATCATTAAGTTTTGCAAGAGCTTCCTCAAAACTGATATCCTGCTTATTATCTGTCATATTTTACGTCCTCCAATATGTCATAAATCCTGCAATTTGCACTTCCATCGGATAGATTAAGCTTGTAGCTTGCTTCAGTTTGGAGCCTGCTTACACTAGCTATCGGCATGCCGTTTTCGTCTGAAAGTATGCTATATCCTCGCTCAAGTATTGCCTTAGGATTATTTTCGCTCAGCAAAATAGCGAGCTGATTGAGCGTATTTTCATAGCTTTGAATTTTGTTTGTCAAAATGTGAGAAATGCTGTCCTGAATATTCTTTATCCTTATCTCATCGTACATGAGTCTATTGCTCAAATTAAGGGAAATATCCTCGTGCAACTTATTGATTTTCTCATATAAAAGCTTCATGTCAGGTACTGCGAGTTCAGCAGCAGCCGTAGGCGTCTCTGCCCTTACATCGGCAACAAAATCGGCTATAGTAAAGTCAATCTCATGTCCTACTGCAGATATTACAGGTATCTTGCAGTCAAATATGCTTCTTGCTAACTCCTCACTGTTAAAAACCATTAGGTCTTCAGGGGAGCCTCCACCTCTACCGACTATCAAAAGATCTAGGTCATTACTTCTTGTATCGGAAAGGAATTTAATCATTTGACTTATTTCTGATGGGGCTCTATCGCCCTGCACTGCGACTGGGAAAATACTGACATCTGTAAGCCTTGTTCTAGCTTGAATTATTGCTAGTATATCCTTTACTGCAGCACCAGTTTCGGAAGTTACTATTCCGATATGCTTTGGAAATGCAGGAAGTGACTTCTTGTGCATTGGATCAAAGAGTCCTTCTTTTTCTAGTCTTGCCTTTATCTTTGCAAATTCAGCAGCTAAAGCACCCTCGCCTTCTATCTCTACGCTAGTAACATTAAGTGAGTAGTATCCACCTTTCTGGTAAACACTTACTTGCCCAGTGAGAATTACCTCATCACCATCACTTAGCATTTCGGTGAGTAGCATTGCTCTTTGCTTCGCTAAAAAGCAGTTAATTTTACTATTATGGTCTGAAATGCTGAAATAAACATGTCCCGTTCCGTGATATTTAATTGAGGTTATCTCTCCTTTGACTACTACATTGCAAAGAAGAGGATCTGTAGCAATGACCTTGCCTATATACTCGTTTAGCATTGAAACTGAAACAGGTTTTATCGCCATATTTTTTCACCTCCAAGCAAAGAAATTCCTATTGCATTATCTGATGAAAGCATTGGCTCGCAAAATACAAAATTATGCTTTACGCCTGCTTCATCAAGCATTTTTCTCAATGTCTTGCTTGAGGATACTCCTCCTGCAAACAAGAAATCATTAATTTTATATTTGTCATATATATCTTCTAGCATATCCAAAATCGCTGAACTAATGTTAGAAAAAACAGCTAGTATAAGATGATTTATTTCATTTTTATCTAATGCTCTTCCTTTGATGTATCTAAAAACTGCAGATTCTATTCCAGAAAGATTGATGTATCCTGATTTTGATTTTATCTTTGGAAGATTAATTTCCTTTGATGGATTAAACTGGTTTAAGCAGTCATAAGCAATGTTATCAAGCTCTTCTCCACATGGAAAAATTAGGCCTAGCTCTGTCCCTATGCGGTCTAGTAACTGCCCGAATGAAATATCCTTTGTTCCACCTATAATGCTAAGTTTTCCATCCTCATATAGAAGAACCTCTGTAGTTCCTCCTGAAAAGTGTAAGCTTACATAGTGCTTTGACTCGTTAAGCCCAGTAAATCTAGAAGCTGCGCGTACATGTCCATCTTGGTGTGAAAATCTGTATAAAGGGCATTTAAGACTGCTAGCAAGTACGTTTGCCTGTGATACTCCAGCTAGAAATGCTGGCATGTATGATCCAGATATGTTCCTTGGCTTATCAGAGACTGATACACATGCTATATCACATGCATCAAAGTTTCTAAACATATCATCAAAAAGAATCGGCAAATTATTGATATGCTGAAAAAGCGCTTCCTGCTGTCTTAGTCCGCGCTTTCCTTTATCCACATTTAGCAGAATTCTCTTATCATAGACTATATCAC
The DNA here is from genome assembly GCA_938049335.1 of uncultured Clostridia bacterium. GTDB lineage: Bacteria > Bacillota > Clostridia > Peptostreptococcales > Anaerovoracaceae > Eubacterium_B. Next base: position 106,141 of record CALIYX010000023.1, read on the forward strand.
CGTCGATATTAGTAAGCGCTATCGAAGTCTTATAATTGCTTGTATCTATGCCAAGTGAATACTTCATTTAGTTCTAATTTTCCTTTGATCTTGAAATGGAACCTAAGATTCCATTGATGTATGAAGATGATTTTTCCTCTCCATACTTCTTTGCGAGCTCTACAGCCTCGTTAATTGAAACTGAATCAGGCATTTCGTCTAAAAAGAGAATCTCACATACAGCAAGTCTTAGAACTGCAAGATCTGTCTTTGGCATTCTACTTACAGTCCAGTTACGACAGTTAGCGGAAATCTTCTCGTCGATTTCTGACTTCTTATTGCAAACAAGTGAGAGTAGATTTCTGCAATACTCCTCTTGTTTCCCCATCTCGAGATTTTCTAAATACTTTCCTTGTTCATCAATATCGAATTCATTATTCACATCGAGTTGATAAAGGATTTGCATGATAATCTCACGCGCATTCTGTCTTGTCATAAGTTCTCTCCTAATATGCGTACACCTTGTACATGTACATTTATCTCTTCTGTATTTATTCCAATAACATCCTTGACATAGCTTTTTACAGTTCTCTGTATCTGCCAAGCTAGCTGTGGTATTTGCACGCCGTATGACACGATGATGTATAGGTCTATACCTAATGCATCATTTTTCTTGTACAGTTTAACTCCTCTGCTTGCTTTTGCTTCACGCTTAAGCATGTTTATGCTCAAATTCTGAGGAATGCTATCATCAAAATCAATTACGCCTTCAATTGATCTTACGCAAGAAGCTATGCAAATTGCTATGAAATCATTGGATAAGCGAACTCCATATATGCTTTCGTTACTCACTATAGACTACCTCCATAGACACTGAAATTATATCATTTTTACTTATTCAGTGCAATAAGCGAGGCATCAGCTGGGCTTTTAGCATATCAAATTCCTTAAAGAAATCGCTTGCCGACTGCCGGTTTGCACCCATTTGAAATATTGTCATCTGTTCAAGTCTATCAGATGTCACAACTGTGATGTTTTCACTTTTGATGTGCTCAAATACATATCTTTCTATATAGCTATCAGCCGTTTCGTTACTTGCTGTGAATATGAGTGTAACACCCAAGGTCTCTTCCTTACTTGCAAGTTTATCTTTATTTTTATATGCATCAAAGACAATTATCGGTTCCAATCCCTTCATAGCTGCGTATTCTGCAACAGTTTCCGATAGTTTATCTCTAGCAGCTCCTAGATCAAGTCTTGCTAGCTCTTTTAGTTCTGTATTTGCATGTATGAGGTTGTATGCATCTACCAGGAGCACATGCTTTGCACTTACTTTGTTTCGAAGTGGTTTTGATGGATGTTTATGTTCATCAGGCTCAGGTCTTATGACTTTCTTGTACTTAACATGACTTACATCCCTCTTGCCATAGGTCTGTTCGAATATTTCATCTAGACTTCGCCTTGGATAATCAGTATTTCTTTCAAAATCAGAGGATGATCGATTCACATAAGGTTTAATATGCATGAACTCTTCACACTCCTGCCAGCTAATAGATACTCCGCTTCCGTTTCTTGTAAAAATTGAAGAAGATGGATTATCAAAGTCTTCATCAGGATTATATCCATGACTACTTATGACTTCTTCGCTATTTCTACATGGAAGATATCCACTAATGTTTATATCAAAGCTTGATCCATCAAAACTAAAGTCTGGTATTTCATCCAAATGAGGTTTTAAATTAACTACTGGAGCACTTCCTTTTAGCTCGATTACATCGCCATTTAAGACGTGTGAATCTATTACAGCACCTAATTTAGCAAGTTCAGAGTTTACTTTGCCAAAGTCATCACTTGAGACGGATATTTCAAAGCTATAAACTGGTTCTAAAAGCAAAGAGTTTGCTTTCATGAGAGCTTGTCTTACCGCGCGCCTTGATGCTTCTAGAAAATCTCCACTTTCTGTATGTCTTGCATGTTCACGCGCATGAAGCAATACGATTTCAACATCGGTGAGCCTTGCACCTATGAGAACACCTCTATGATCATAGTTTTGAAGTATATTAAGAATTTTATTTTGCTTTCCAAGCGGAAGCTCTGTCTCACTACACAAAGTGCTTACTTTTATTCCTGACCCATGTGGCAGAGGAATTAATCTAACATGAACCTCAGCATAATGCTTTAATGGCTCAAAATGTCCATAGCCTTCAACATTATCTGATATAGTCTCTAAATATGTTATGGATTCATCCCCAAATTCAACTGAATATCCTAGTCTTCTTTCGATAAGCTGAGAAAGTGTCTGAAGCTGTAGTTCGCCAGAGACTGAAATTCTTATATCCTCTGAGTTTTCAATTTCTAGTTGTATCTCAGGTAGCTCTTCAAATATCTTATTCAGTTCTTTAGCTGCACTATGAAAATCTGCACCGTTTGGTAATATTAATTTTCTACTTACTGCAGAGGCATCGCTTTTAGGCATGATGGCTATATTATTTCTGTCAATAAGCTGACCTGAAAGCGTTTTTTCCAGGCCTGTAAGTACGCAAATTTCACCTGCAGAGGCTTCTTGCTTTGATATAAACTTGTCTCCGTTATAAAATCTTATATCGTTTATTTTCTCGTCATTAATGCTTTGCTTTAGTGAAACACTCCCGCCAGTAATTTTTACATGCGAAAGCCTGCTTCCAGTTTTATCTCTTGTAATCTTATATACAAAACAGCTGAAAGCATCATCGTATTCCCGCTTCACATCAAAATATGAAAGCAAGCTAATAAGCTCTTTTACGCCATCTCCCCTTAGTGCAGAACCATAAACGCATGGAAAAAGAGCAGCTTTATTTACAAGTACCTTTATGTCTTGCTCAGTGAAGCCTGCTTTTTGCTCAAATATATCAAGTGCACAATCACTGCTAAAAGCAATTTTTTCATTAAGTTCTTCATCGATGTTTTGCAGCTTAACTGCATCAAAAACAGCTGATGATAAACTGTGAAGCTGCGTGCGTATCTTCTCTTTATCAAAAGAAGCTAGATCACACTTATTAACGAAGATAATTCTTGGAATAGCATATTTATCGAGCTTGCTCCAAATCTGTCTTGTACGTTTATTTACGCCTTCAGACGATACAATTAAAATAGCAGCATCAAGTACATTTAATGTCCTTTCGGCTTCTGCAGCAAAGTCAATGTGACCTGGAGTATCGATAAGCACGACATCCATATCACCTGCACTGAATCTTGCTTCCTTTGAGAAAATAGTTATACCACGTTTTCTTTCCATGATATCGCTATCTAGCAAGGTGTCACCATCATCTACATGGCCTAAGCGTCTTGTAACGCCTAAGTTAAATAGAACATTCTCTGAAAGTGTTGTTTTACCTGCATCTGCTGAAGCTAATATGCCAAGAGTGAGTTTATTGCTCTTCATCTTCCATATCTTCCTCTTGCTCAGGCAAGATACTCATTTTGATGCTTTCTATTCGTCTATCCTTAACAGATAGAATTGTAAATTCAAAGTTCTTAAATTTAATTACGCGGTCAGTTTCATCCTCTGTTGGAATTTCTCCAAGTAAATCGATGAGGAATCCGCCCAATGTCTCACTGTTATCCGACTCAAGCTCTATATTTAACTCTTCATTAAGGTCATCTAGATTTGCCTTACCATTTATAATATATGTTGAATCATCAATCTTATGTAGTGAGAATTCCTCCTCATCGTATTCATCGTCAATTTCTCCCATTACCTCTTCGATAATGTCTTCCATGGTAACGATTCCACTAAATCCACCATATTCATCAATCAAAATGGCAATGTGCTGTCTCTCCCTTTGTAATTCAAAGAAAAGAGAGTCAATATTCTTAGTCTCAGGAACTAGATAAGGCTTTCTTAGTATTGATTTAATATCTACATTTTCAAAGCCATCCTCTCTTGCCTTAATAAGGTAGTCCTTGATATGAAGAATGCCTATGATATTGTCAGATTCACCTTCACATACTGGAATTCTTGAATATCTAAGCTCCATGAGCTGATCCATGTACTCTTCTGCTGGATCGTCAAGATCAATGAGGAAAACATCAGTTCTCGGTGTCATAATTTCATATGCTAGTTCATCATCGAATTCGAAGATGCTGTTGATCATCTTTTTTCCTTCTTCTTTGATATCGCCACTCTGCTGTCCTGCTTCAAGCATGGACATTACATCCTCCTCAGAGAACCTATTCATCTCTATCTTCGTATTTTGACGGAAAATCTTAAGTACAATGTCGGTAAGGAACTTAGAAATTATAACAATTGGATATAAAGCTACCAAAATGAAATTTTGAAAGCCTGAAAATTTATATACGATTATGTCGCTATGCTGAATTGCAAGCTTTCTTGGAAAGAGTTCGCCTAAAATTAGTAGCGCTGCAAAGTATACAGGTATTCCCACATAGATTCTGCAAGGCATGAACAAAACGATAACAGCACCTGCGATTATGCAGGCGTAGTTCACAATTCTATTTGTATATCTGCATCTAAAAGGCTTTTGGAGAATCTTCTCAACTAGGATGCCCTTTTTGTCCTTGCCTGCCGAATTAGGGATTAGAACCCTATTAAGGCTAACATTGCTAAATGCAGTGTTGCAAAGTATTATCAAAGCGTGAAGCAACATTAAAGCTGCTATTATCGATATTCCTAAACTTAAACTAATGGGGTCACTTGACATGGTATCTCCTTTATTTCGTTTCCTTACGCATCATATAGTTGACTTTAACTGGTCTATCTACTTTAATCTTAAGCATTTGCTGTGGATGAGGTGCGCTCTTTAGTGCTTCTCCTGTTTCTAGATCATACATCTCTGTAATAGTTTGTTCAAATGCTCTGCAATCAGGTCCAAATATTTCTACTGTATCGCCGATAAGCATCTTATTTCTCTGCTCAACTATTGCCATAGATGTTTCTTCATCATATCCCTTAATCATACCGACAAAAGAATATTCTCTAACATATGATGATAACTTATAGTTTTGGGCTTCTTCATCGGCTTTTTCATAGTAGAATCCAGTTGTGAACTCTCTATGACTTGCCTTGCTTAGCTCTATCAGACACTGCTTCTTCTCAGCATCATCGTATTTACCATCATAGTAAGCGTCTATAGCTCTCCTATATGCTCCAATTACGATTGCAAGGTAGAATATGCTCTTGTTTCTACCTTCTATCTTAGCTGAAGCAATATTTGACTTAGCAAGGTCTTCAATATGCTCTATCATACATAGATCCTTGGAATTCATTATGTATGTACCGCGCTCATCCTCTTCTATTGGATAATATTCTCCAGGTCTTTTCTCCTCCTGAAGTGCATATTTCCAGCGACAAGGATGTGCACATCTTCCTCTATTTGAGTCTCTATCAGCCATGAAGTTACTGAGCAAGCATCTTCCAGAATATGAAATACACATTGCACCATGTATAAATGCCTCGATTTCAAGATCTTTAGGTATATTCTTCATAAGCTCGCTTATTTCTGCAAGCGATAGCTCTCTAGCCAAAACAAGCCTTCTTAGCCCCATATTGTACCAAAAATTTGCTGTTGCATAGTTTGTCATGTTAGCCTGAGTTGAAAGATGTATCTCAGCATTTGGAATAATATCCTTGATGAGTGCCATGATTCCTGGATCAGAAATTAAGAATGCATCTATAGGAAGCTCCTTAATTGAATGAAGATATTCTGTCAAAGGCTTGATGTCTTCATTATGAGCAAAGATATTAAGCGTCATGTAGCACTTCTTACCTCTCTCATGAGCAAACTCAAGTCCCTCAATCATGTCTTCCTTTGTAAAGCCACCAGCTCCAGCTCTAAGACTGAACATCTGACCACCAAAATAAACGGCATCTGCACCGTATTCAATAGCTATTTTTAGCTTTTCTAAATCACCCGCAGGTGCTAATAATTCTATTCTTTGCATGTATTCCCCTTATAAACACTTAATGCTAATCCATCACCTATGTCAAGCAGTGTAGTATGAAGATATGGGCAGTGAGTTAGAAAACTCAAAAACTCATTCATTCTTCTGCCGTTTGTGCGATGTTTGGCTTTACAATCATATTTCTCTGAAACTGTGACACCTCTTTGCCAAATGTCATCTGATATTATGATTGCATTTTCTGCACAGACTCTAACTGCTGCATCAAAGAAACGTCTGTAGTGACTCTTTGCTGCATCTATTAACACAAAATCAAAGTCTGATATTCCCATATCAAATAGCTTGTCGCACTGCTCCTGACCATCACCGAGCATAAAATGAATTCTACCTGAGTTATCAAATGAAGCTACATTTTTCTTAGCTATCTCGAGTATTTGTTCATCCTTTTCTATAGAATAAATCTCTGCATCCTCGCATATTCTAGAAAAATACATTGCAGAATATCCAATTGCAGTTCCTATCTCTAGTATTTTCTTAGGTCTCTTGCTCTCTAAAACAGTTCTAAGAAACATCTCGGTATCTCTTCTGATAACTGGTATATATTCCTCTTCTGACATCAGTCTAAGCCCCATAAGCTCATCGCATATAGGCTCGTAAAAGCTGTTTATATACTCTCTAATATCATCTCTAAGATTTGCCATACTTATTTACCCTCAACTGAAGCATAATAATCTTCCTTGTTTTTTAGGAATTCATCGTAGTCCTTAGAGAATTTCATTGATCCATCACCCTTGTCGCTAACAACAAAGTAAATATAATCTGTTTTTGCAGGATTTAGGGCTGCTTCAAGCGAAGCCTTTCCTGGGCAAGCTATAGGTCCAGGTGGAAGCCCTTCATATATATATGTGTTATATGGCGATTCAATTGATATATCGTTTTCATCTAGGAAATGCTTCTGTTTTCCAAGCAAAAACTGAACGCAAGAGCACATCTGAAGCTTCATATTCTTATCTAATCTGTTATAGATTACACTAGCAACCTTTGCCCTCTCATCGTCTAAAACAGTTTCTCTTTCGATAATAGAAGCTACTGTGACTATCTCTCTATCTGTATATCCCATCTTTTTAGCTTTTTTACGCATGTCAGGTGTGTATATCTCATCAAAGCGTTTAAGCATCTCGTTTATTATAAACTTCTCGTTAGATCCCTTTGGAACAGAATAAGTATCTGGAAACAAGAAGCCTTCTAATCTGCTTTCACCTTGCACAGAATCATCTAAAAAGCTATAGTCAAATTTTTCGTTAGCAACAGCATTCATAAATTTATCGTAATCAACTACACCATCTTTGGATAACTTTTTGGCAATTTGCTTTGTAGTATATCCTTCTGGAATGGTGAAAGTCGTATTATCTACATTTCCGGTTTTAAGGTCTTTTGCTATATCTTCTGCACTCATGGATGGTGAGAACAAATAGCTTCCGGCCTGAAATCCATTATCCAGTCCATGCACCTTACAATATAGTCTAAATGCAAAGGATGACTTTATTACACCCTTTTTCTCAAGCTCATCTGATATTGTTTTTACAGTAGCTCCCTGAACTACCTCTATGTTAATTCTCTTGTCTGACTTAGCATCAAATGGTTTGCCAGCTGAATGCACGTAGTAGAATGAGCATCCTACAGCTATAACTAGCAAGATTACTACAGACAAAATGAGTTTTTTTAATTTGTTTTTCATATTATCCTTTATATATATGTAGGGGAACGCAATATGCGTTCCCCCTCTTCTCATAGTTATTATTTTGCTCTACCTAGATACTCGCCACTTCTTGTATCTATCTGAATTTTTTCGCCTTCGTTTATGAAAATTGGAACTTGTATTACAGCACCTGTTTCAACTGTAGCTGCCTTTGTTACGTTTGTAGCAGTGTCGCCCTTTACGCCAGGCTCTGTCTCAATTACAGTCAGGTTAACGAAGTTTGGAGCTTCTACAAGGAACGGCTTTTCGTTATAGAACTTAATTGTAGCTTCATCGTTCTCTCTGAGGTACTTCATAGCTTCTTCTACCTGGTCCTTACCGATAGGAATCTGCTCATATGACTCAGTGTCCATGAAGTAGTAAAGATCTCCATCGTTATATAGATACTGCATTGTCTTTGTATCTATACGAGCGTTCTCAAACTTATCACTTGGGTTGAAAGCTTCTTCTCTTGTTGCTCCTGTGATGATGTTCTTATATTTTGTTCTTACAAAAGCAGCACCCTTACCTGGCTTTACATGCTGGAAGTCAAGTATTACGTATGGTTCACCATTGATCTCAAAAGTTATACCTTTTCTAAAATCTCCTGCTGTAATCATGTTTTTCTCTCTTTCTTATACTGATTTCGATACCGTATATTATAGCAAATTTATGCCTGTTTAACAATATTTTTATACATCCATAAAAATTGGAAGTATTAGCGGACTTCTATGTGTATTCTTGTAAATGAACTTTCTTAGATCATCTATTACAGAAGTCTTCATTTCATTCCAATCTACATTTCTATAGCTTAGGCTGTCGTTTATGCTTCTTTCTGCAATTTCCTTAGCTTTATTGATAATATCTTCGTTTTCCTTTACGTATATGAAACCTCTAGATACTATCTCTGGGCCTGAAACTAAAATTCCTGCCTTTATATCTACAGATGCAACTACTATAATAAGTCCTGATTCTGAAAGTAGTTTTCTATCTTTTAGAACGATGTTTCCTACATCGCCAACTCCAAGTCCATCAACTAGTATGTCGTCTGCGCTTACCACGTTTTCAAACTTAGTAGCGCGCTCTTTGTTTACGCTTAGCTGATCTCCATTTGATAGAATGAATATGTTCTCAGGCTTTTGACCTAGGCTTTCGGCAAGTTTAGAATGTTCCTTAAGGTGTCTAGATTCACCGTGTACAGGCATGAAGAACTTTGGCTTTATTAAAGACTGTATAAGCTTTAATTCCTCCTGGCATGCGTGTCCAGATACATGTATATCTGCGATATCGTTGTAAATTACATCGACTTCCTTATCGTATAGTCTGTTTACAACATTTGATACGCTCTTTTCGTTTCCTGGAACTGGTGATGATGACAGTATTACCATATCACCCTTCTTAAGCTTTACATTTCTGTGCTCATCATTTGCCATACGTGTCAAAGCTGACATTGGCTCGCCCTGACTTCCTGTAGTTATGATAACCATCTCATTATCAGGAATATTATTCGCCTTGTTTAGCTCAACATAGCTTCCCTTAGGGAACTTGATGTATCCTAGCTCCTGAGCAAGATTTACGACATTATCCATGCTTCTTCCAGAAACAGTAAACTTTCTGCCATATTTAATTGCAAGCTCTATTATCTTCTGCACGCGATGTACATTAGAAGAGAATGTTGCAATAATGATACGGCCTTTGGCTCTGCTAAATATTTTATCAAGAGCTTCACCTACAAATTTCTCGGATTTTGTAAAGCCTTTTCTAGTAGCATTTGTACTATCTGCAAGCATGATATCTACGCCCTGCATTCCAATTTCTGCAAACTTCTGAAGATCAATAGGTTCTCCGTCAATAGGCGTATAGTCTATCTTAAAGTCACCTGTATGGAACAGTGTAGCTGCTGGTGTTGAAATATTAAGGCTTATAGCATCAGCAACTGAATGAGTTGTTCGTATAGTTTGAACTGTAAACTCACCTACTCGGAATTTATCTCCAGCAGTTATTACATTTAGATTTCCTGAAAGTCCTCTTTCCTTTAGCTTATTTTCTATAAGTCCAAGTGTGATTCTGGTTGCATAGATAGGTACATTCACCTTTCTTAGGAAGTAAGGAATTGCACCGATATGGTCCTCGTGACCGTGAGTGATAACAAGTCCGACAATTTTGTTTGCATTCTTTTCTAGGTAGCTGAAATCAGGAATAACTACATCGATTCCGTACATATCGTCTTCTGGGAATGACATTCCACAGTCGATGATCAAAATTTGATCTCTATACTCCAAAATAGTTATGTTTTTCCCAATTTCATTTAGTCCACCTAAAGGAATGATTTTTAATACATCATTTGTCTTCCTTCCTTTAGTGCTTGTGGATTTATTTGTTTTCTTTGCACTCTGAGGCGCTTTGCTATTCTTAGCCTTTGAAGGAGCATTCTGCATGCTCTGCGCTTTCTTTGGCTTTGCTGATGCAGATGACTGTTGATTTCTCTTTGGCTTTGCTGATACAGATGACTGCTTATTTCTCTTAGGCTTTTGGGAGCTTGAAGCTGTCTTTTTCTTTTGACCCTCTTTTCTCTCCACATTGCGCTTCTTTGGTGTATTAGAACTTGCCCTGGTATTTCCGTTAGATTTTGATACGTTTGTATTTCTCATATAAAACCTCTACTTAACAACGATGTTGATAAGTCTTCCCGGTACAGCAATTATCTTTACAACATTCTTATCAGCAATAAATTCCTTGATTTCAGCTGACTCTGACACAAGCTTTTCCATCTCAGCCTTACCGTAATCTCCAGGGATGTCCATCTTTGTCTTAAGCTTTCCGTTTACCTGAACAACGATTTCAACTGTTGATTTTACAAGTGCTGACTCATCAAAGCTTGGCCAAGCCTCATCACCTATAGAGCCCTTATGTCCAAGTGCCTCCCATAGTTCTTCACAAAGATGAGGTGCAAATGGTGAAAGAATTGTTACTGCTTTTTCTATAGCAAATGCTAAAAGCTCTTTATTAAGATTATTTAGCTCTTTGTACTTATAAAGCTCGTTAACAAGTTCCATGATAGCACTGATATCAGTATTGAAGTTAAAGCGACCGTTTGTATCCTCAGTAACTCTGCTGATTGCTGAGTTTAGTGCATAGTTAAGCTGCTTGTCTTCGTCTGTAATTGCTTCTACCTTTGATGTATCAATGCCTGTACCGTATTTTTCAATAAACTCGCTTACGAGTCTATATACACGGTTTAGGAATCTGTAGCTACCTTCTACCCCTTGATCTGACCATTCAAGTTCCTTCTCAGGAGGTGCAGCAAACAAGATGAATAATCTAGCTGTGTCAGCTCCGTATTTATTTATAATTTCCTCAGGGCTAACTACATTACCCTTTGATTTACTCATCTTAGAGCCGTCCTTGTTTACCATTCCCTGAGTTAGCAGGTTCATGAATGGTTCATCATTCTTAACAAGTCCTAGATCATTTAGTGCCATCTGGAAGAAACGAGCGTACATCAGGTGAAGAATAGCATGCTCAACACCGCCGATATACTGATCAACATTCATCCAGTAATCTGTCTTTTCTTTATTGAAGGCTTCCTTATCATTTCTAGCGTCACAGTATCTTAGGAAGTACCATGAAGAATCAAGGAAGGTATCCATTGTATCTAGCTCTCTCCTTGCTGCCTGTCCGCACTTAGGACACTTGCAGTCAGCAAAGGTCTTTGATGTAGCTAGTGGTGACTCACCTTTTCCTGTAAATTCAACGTCTTTAGGAAGTAAGATAGGAAGGTTTTCTTCGTTTTCTGGAACCCATCCGCAGCTTTCACAATATACCATTGGAATTGGAGTGCCCCAATAGCGCTGTCGTGAGATTAGCCAGTCTCTAAGTCTGAAGTTTACAGTTTTATGACCTTTCTTCTCGCTTTCTAGATGATTTATGATAGCTGCAATTGCATCCTTATTATTTAGACCATCAAACTCACCTGAGTTGATCATCTTTCCTTCGGCTGCAAATGCTTCCTTAAGGTTATTTACATCTACATCCTTATCCGCTGGTTCAACAACAGGAATGATATCTATTCCGAATTTCTTTGCAAATTCGAAGTCTCTCTGATCGTGAGCTGGCACAACCATGATTGCACCAGTACCATATCCGATGAGAACGTAGTCTGAAACGTAGATAGGGACTTCTTTTCCATTTAATGGATTAATTGTATATCTACCTGTGAATACTCCTGTTTTCTCGTTAGTTGTAGAAGTTCTCTCAATGTCGTTCTTGTGAGAAACTTCTTCGATATATGCCTTAACTGCTTCTTCCTGCTCCGTTCCCTCTACAAGCTCAAGCAAATAAGGATGTTCAGGAGCAACAACCATTGAAGTTACGCCAAATACTGTATCTGCACGAGTGGTAAATACATCAAGAACCTTATCCGAATCCTTGATTGGGAAGCTGATCAAAGCTCCTTCAGAACGGCCAATCCAGTTCTTCTGCATTACCTTAACCTTTTCTGGCCATCCCTTTAGATCATCAAGGTTATCAAGTAGTTTATCTGCATACTCAGTTATCTTTAGATACCACTGCGAAAGATTCTTCTTTCCAACAACTGTTCCGCATCTTTCACAGCAGCCTTCAACTACCTGCTCATTTGCAAGTACAGTCTGACAGCTAGGGCACCAGTTAACTGGATTATCCTTCTTATATGCTAGCCCCTTCTTGTAGAACTGAATGAAAATCCACTGCATCCATTTATAGTATTCAGGACTACATGTCTGAACTTCTCTATCCCAGTCATATGAAAGACCTAAAGCTTTTAGGTTATCCTCCATTTCGTGAATGTTTTCCCATGTCCACTTATCTGGTGCAACTCCGTGCTTTATCGCAGCGTTTTCTGCTGGAAGTCCAAAAGAGTCAAAGCCTATCGGATGAAGAACGTTAAAGCCCTGCATCTTCTTTGTTCTAGCGATTACATCACCTATGGAATAGTTTCTTACATGTCCCATATGAAGTTTACCAGATGGATATGGGAACATTTCAAGAACATAGTATTTTTCCTTATCCTTGTCCTCTACTACCTTGAATGATTTGTTCTCATCCCAGTATTTCTGCCACTTCTTTTCTATATTTTTAAAATCATATCTTTCTTGCATACTATTCCTCCATGCGGGTCATGTCACAGTCGGCCCAAACCTTTTCAATATTATATTTTATTCTCATCTCACGACTGAAAATGTTGACAATAACATCACCAAGGTCAAGTAAAATCCAGCCTGTACCGTTCTTTCCTTCAATCCCCTTTGTTGGAACACCGTCCTGTGCTGCCGAATCTTCTACATCATCAATCAAAGACTCGATATGTCTATCTGAAGTTCCACTTGCAACTACAAGAAAGTCTGCAAATGATGACTTTTCGGCAATGTCTATTACGACAATATCTTCAGCTTTCTTGCTGTTTAATAGTTCAGCTAGTTTCATTGCAATATCTTTACTGCTCATATTATCTACCTTTCTTGAAAATACCTATATGCATCTAAGGTATCTTCATCTATAGTTTTATTTAATTCATTAAGAAAATTAATCGTATTCTTTAGAGAAAGCTCGCAAGCCTTGTCAAGGTCAGTTAGTGCGAGTTCTCTTATTTTTTCTAGATTTGGATACGGCTTTCTATTAATTTCTATCGCATCGGATACATAAATAATCTTCTCTATCTGAGACATAAATGCTCTTCCAGTTGTATGGAAGCTAACTGCATTCAAAATGTCTTCATCATCAATTTTTAAAATATCCTTCATAACTGCTGATGCGATTTTTCCGTGCGCAAGGTTTGGATTATCTATATATTTATCACCAAGATTATATTTTTTTACCAAAGAGTTAAGCTCATCTAGACTCTTACCTCTATATAGATCATGACAAATAGCTGCGATTTCTACCTTTTCCTTATCAGCACCATATATATCACAAAGCTTAAGCGCCATATCCCTCACACCTGCTGTATGAATTTTACGCTTGTCTGTTAAGGTTTCATCTACAAACTTAAGTATATAATCCTTGTTCATATATATATTCTTCTACCTCCGAACCAACCAGTCCAGAAATGCTTTCCTTGTTATGTACATGTTCTCTAATTGCTGTAGAGCTTATAGGCTTCATTAGATCCTCTAAAAGAGTGATTTTACAGCCATAATCATGCATTAATCTATCAGCTTCATCTCTTAGCATTACTCTATCATCGCCTGGCCTTAAGCTAACTGCAAAGGAACAAAGCTTGAGAAGCTCCTTTCCCTTATACCATGATTCAATTCGAAGGAGTGAATCGCTTCCCATGATAAAAAAGATTTCAGTATCTGGGTATATTTTCATTAACTTTATCATGGTGTCGTAAGTATACGATAGTCCCTCACTTTGTAGTTCGATATCCGTAACACCAATGCGCTCATAATTTGATGTTGCAAGCTCAATCATTCTGAGGCGCTTTGATGCATCTTCTACATGTTTGTTTTTCTTAAAGGGCTGTTTGTTGGCAGGCATTAGCAATACTTCGTCGAGCATTAGCTCATGTAGCGCTGCCTGTGCAAGTCCTATATGCCCTAGATGTACAGGATCAAATGTCCCACCAAGTATACCTAATTTTTTCATTACTGCTCTTCAATATCTGTTGCTATGCTAAGCTCCTTTAGCTGCTCACAATCGACTTCAGCAGGTGCCCCGCTTAGTAGACACTGTGCCTTTTGATTCTTAGGGAATGCTACAACATCTCGGATATCTAGATCCTCTGTTAGGAGCATAACTAATCTATCAAGGCCATATGCGATTCCGCCATGAGGTGGTGCACCGTATTTAAATGCATCCATTAGGAAGCCAAACTTCTGCTGGCAATCTTCTTCGCTGAGACCTAGGATTTTAAACATCTTGTTCTGAAGATCAGCTTCGTGGATTCTGATGCTTCCACCACCTGCTTCATAGCCGTTAATAACGATGTCGTATGCATAGGCGTTAACCTTTGATGGATCCTCGTCTAGCATTGGAATTTCATCTGTCTTAGGATGTGTAAACGGATGGTGCATTGGCTTTAACGCCCCTGTCTCTTCATCTTTCTCAAACATTGGGAAGTCAGTTACCCAAAGTAATTCATACTTGCTATCATCAAGTAAACCTAAAATATCTGCTACATGTCTTCTTAGGAAGCCAAGTGTATCAAATACAATTTTGTTTTTGTCCGCAGCTATGAGAATCAAATCATTTGCTTTTGCATCAAAAGCTTTAGCTATTTCTGCAAGTTCTTCCTGTGAGAAAAATTTATTAACAGATGACTTAATCTCATCTGCTTCAATACGAATCCATACAAGACCTTTTGCTCCGTAATGCTTTGCATTCTCAGTAAGCATATCAATATCCTTACGGCTGAACTTATCAGAAGCATTGTCTATGCAAATACCTCTTACACTTCCGCCACTTGATAAAGCATTGCTAAATACTTGGAATTCTGTACCCTTTACAAGCTCGCTTATATCCTTTAGTTCAAATCCAAAGCGAAGGTCTGGCTTATCAGAACCGAACCTTTCCATTGCATCTTGATAACTCATTCTTCTAAGTGGAAGTTTGATTTCAACGCCTTTAATATCGTGGAACAATTTCTTGAGATACCCTTCCTGAATAGCCAGAACATCATCCATATCTACAAATGACATTTCTAGGTCTATCTGAGTAAATTCAGGCTGTCTATCTGATCTCAAATCTTCATCTCTGAAGCATCTAGCAATCTGAATATATCTATCTAATCCACTGACCATAAGAAGCTGCTTAAATAGCTGCGGTGACTGTGGAAGCGCATAGAACATTCCAGGGTTAACTCTACTTGGAACAAGATAGTCTCTTGCACCTTCAGGTGTCGATTTAATTAGATTTGGTGTCTCAACCTCTGTAAATCCTTCACCATAGAAATATTGTCTAGTAACATTTGTAATGTCATGACGCATCTTGAGTATTTTCTGCATTTTATTCTTTCTGAGATCAAGATACCTATACTTCATACGAAGATTGTAGTCTACATTATCGTCATCCTTGACATAAATTGGAGGTGTCTCAGATTCTGAATAAAGTACTAAATCTTTTGCTACAACTTCAATTTCTCCAGTTGCAAGATCAGGGTTTTTAGAACTTCTCTCTCTGACTACACCTGTAAGGCCTATTACAAATTCACTTCTGAGCTTGTCAGCTACATCAAAGATTTCCTGTGGAATTGAATCATCAAAGACAATTTGTACAATGCCTGTCTTATCTCTAAGGTCAACAAATATTAGACTTCCTAGGCTTCTCTGCTTAGCGACCCAACCGTTTAATGAAACCTCTTCCCCAATATTATTCTTGTTTAGTACTCCGCAAAAGTGAGTTCTTTTAATTAGCTTTGACATTCTTCCTCCTTAGTGACTTAGTTCCTGTACTAAATCGTCAAATTTGACCTGTCTCTGGCTGGAATCTGCCATGTTCTTAACAGATGCCATCTCAGTTTCAAGTTCATTATCACCGATGACAACGGTGTATTTTGCATTAATTTTATTAGCATATTTAAACTGCCCTTTGATGTTTCTTTCCATCAAATCCATTTGTGCATTTATGCCGTTTTTCCTTAGCTCGCTAACGAGTTTAAGACCAAACAGCTTCGCTTTATCACCCATTACAGCAACTAGAACGCTATCATCTGATGGTCTTGGAATTTCAATACCTAGCGCGTCTAATAAAAGAATAAGTCTCTCAATGCCTAGGCCAAATCCTACTCCTGGTACATCTATATCACCAATCTCTTTGATAAGATTATCATATCTTCCGCCGCCACAAACTGTTCCTTGAGCACCAATATTCTTTGATACAAACTCAAAAGCTGTCTTTGTATAGTAATCAAGTCCTCTAACAATTTTAGGATCAATTGTATACTCTATTTCTGATGCAGTTAGATAGCTTTTCACCTGCTCAAATGATTCCTTGCAATCGTCACATAGATAATCGAGCATCATAGGTGCGCCCTTGACTATCCCCTGACAGTTTTCATTCTTACAGTCGAGAATTCTCATAGGATTTCTCTCATATCTATCCTTACATGTGTCACAGAGATTATCATAATTAGGCTTTAGGAAGTCCTGAAGTGCCTTGCGATAGATTTCTCTACATTTAGGACATCCGACACTATTGATTCTCAGCTCGATTTCATCTATGCCCATCTCTGTGAGGAAATCGTTTGCCAGTGAAATCACTTCGGCATCGGCAAGCATGCTCTTGCTTCCGAAAACTTCGATCCCAAACTGGTGAAACTCTCTAAGTCTACCTGACTGCGGCTTTTCATATCTGAAACACTGAGTTTCATAGTAATACTTAGTTGGCTGAGATTCTGCATACTGCTTGCTCTCAAGAAAGGCTCTAACTGTTGGTGAAGTGCCCTCTGGTTTAAGAGTTATGCTTCTGTGTCCGTTATCCTCAAATGTATACATCTCTTTCTGTACGATATCTGTAGTATCACCTACACCTCTCTGAAAGAGCTCTGTGTGCTCAAATATAGGAGTTCTAATCTCCTCAAAGCCATATTTTCTGCATATAGCTGCAAATTTGCTCTCAATATAATGCCACTTGTAAATTTGATCAGGCATTATATCTTTGGTCCCTCTCGGTGCCTTTGTCAGCATATGTCATCTCCCTTCTGATTGAAGAACATTTTGTCCTTTCTCTCAATCATCTCATCTAATCTATTTATATAGTGTCCTATGTTTGATACATTTGGAATTCTCTCGAGTCTATTTTCCTCGGGATAAAATCTTTTGCTTATAGCTCCTGCTCCAAGCGCCAAAATACTCTGATGCTCATCCATAATCCTTATATTATAAAGTCCAGCTTTTCCAGGTTTACAATAACCAATATTTTCACCTGCTCCTGCCATGTGTTTTTGTCTATATAGATAATATGGCTTAAATCCTCTATTGCATAGAGTTTCAAAGCCCTTAGCGGTCATTGAGTTGGTTATATTTGACTGCTTATAATGAAAATCAGGGGCCTCATCCTTAAGCCTTGAAGCACGCTTTACAGCTAAGGAATGAACTGTAATATTATCAGCTCCAAGCCCAATAATTTTCTCTAATGAAGCATCAAAATCAGAGAGGTCTTCGCCTGGAAGTCCAGCTATCAAATCAGCATTGATGCTGTTAAAATCAAGGCTATGAGCTAGTTCAAAAGCTTTCTCGATCTCTAAAGGCGTATGCGAGCGTCCTATAGTGATAAGCGTTTCTGGCTTCATTGACTGAGGATTAATGCTTATTCTCTCACATCCATGAGCTTTGATTATCTTTAGCTTTTCAAGATTAATGGTATCAGGTCTTCCAGCTTCTATAGTGTATTCTTTGGTATTAGCTATATCTAAATGCAGGTTTATTGCATCTAAAAGTCTATTGAGCTGACTTTCGTTTAATGTCGTAGGTGTTCCGCCACCAATATAGAGAGATTCAATATGAAACTCTGAGTCATCAAGCCTTGTTCCAATAGCTTTAATTTCACTAATCAAAGCATCGACATAGGCCTCAAGCTTTTCATTTTCTGCTTGACTTGATATAAATGAGCAATATAGACATCTAGTCGGACAAAATGGAATCCCAATATACATTCCAACTGAGTTTTCTTTTGCCTTACCAAATGAAGCTATTTGATAGTCATACATTTTGGTAATCATATCTATCTTGCCATCGTCAATCAGATATTCATTTCTAAGTATTCGCCTAGCTTCATTAATTCCATGGGTATCAATAAGTTCACCGCAAAGCTTTACAGGTCTTATTCCTGTAAGTATTCCCCATTCAGGTCTAAGTCCGGTAGAAGCAGATAGCTTATGAAATATTTCTCTTTTAATAGCGTCCTTTGATTCTCCCATCAAAGCACTCTTAAGGTCAATTATCTCCTTATCATTATCGAGTCCATCTTCAAAAAGCTTATACTGAGTAGGCATTATGAATTGATCTATAAGCTCATATAAAAGCTCTGGTTTTGGATAGTTATATGCCTTAAACGCGTACAAATGGATTGTACCTCTTTTCGGCCATTATAGATGTTTCCCCCATATGTCCAGGGCAAACTATAGTATCATCTGGAAGCACAAATAGCTTTGTTTTGATGGAATTAATAAGTTCATCAAAATCTCCACCATAAAAATCTGTTCTACCAATCGACATCTGAAATAGTGTATCTCCACTGAATAGAATATTTCCACATAGTATGCACATACCACCCTTTGTATGGCCTGGAGTATAGATGAATTTCATTGTCATATCACCACACTGAAGTTCCTGACCATCCTCTACCCAGATATCAGCAGTAACGGTTATGGGTCTACCATAAATTTCTATAGAAGAGTTCTGATATGGGCTCTCAAGCATTTCTTTCTCGTTTCTATGAGCCACAACCTTTGCATGTGGATAAAGATCCTTAAGCTGCTCAACGCCACCTATATGGTCACCGTGTCCATGTGTCAATACTATGTACTCTAGATTAAGTTCGTTTTCTACGATAAAGCTGTTTAATTCTGGCTTATATCCACCTGGATCGACGATATAAGCGCTCTTTGTATCATCGTAAACGATGTATGCATTAACTTCATATGGTCCTGTAAAATAATGTTTAACTTTCAAAATATATATCCTTATTTATCTAAAACAATAATTTATGTGTATTTATGACTTAGCTCTGTAAACATGTAGGACGCCTTCTATATTTCTTAGCGTTCGAAGCACCTTCTGCATTTGCTGAGTACTTGAGATTGAAAGAGTAAGCACAATGTTTACTTCTTCGTTTTTACCACTCTTTGCATTTACACCTGAGATATGAACATCCATGTCCTCACATGCTCTAGAAATATCTGAAAACATATGTTTTCTATCGACAGTCACCATGCAAATATCAGCATCATATGACTTTCCTACCTTAAGGTCTTCCCATTCAACATCAATAAATCTAGCATGTTCACTCTCTGGTAGCGATGTCATATTAGAGCAATCTTTACGGTGAACAGATATTCCTCTTCCCTTGGTTATGAATCCAACAATTTCGTCACCAGGCACTGGGTTACAACACCTTGAAATTCTTATCATTAGGTTGTCTGAACCTTTGACCACGACACCAGGATTATCTCTTCTAGTTTGATTATTCTTAGCTTTTTTGTTCTCATCAGCTATTATAGCCTTAAACTTTTCTTCTTCCTTTTGTGCTGCAAGTCTCTGTTCTTCATCATAGTATTTAAACAAAAGACTAGCAAATTTACTTAAAACCTGATTGTTAGATATTTGTATATACATCTCATCTAAATTAGATGCAATGGTTGAGTCTTTGAGTGCTCTATTTAGGAATGCAGACTTGCATACTTCTTGAGGATCATATCCCTTCTTTCTAACGTATCTATCAAGTGCTTCTTTACCTTTTGCTATGTCATCAGGCTTATTTGCCTTACGCAAGAACTGCCTAATCTTAGTTCTTGCAGTTGAGCTCTTTGCAATCTTAAGCCAATCAACACTAGGTCCGCTCGAATTAGACGATGTTACAATTTCTACTATATCGCCATTATTTAGCTGATGATCTATGGTAACCATCTTGCCATTAACCTTTGCACCCACACATTTACAACCTACATCTGTATGAATTTTAAAGGCAAAGTCAAGTGGCGTAGAACCTGCAGGAAGATCAATAACCTCACCCTTAGGGGTAAATACGAATACCTGGCTTGAAAACAAGTCCATTTTGAGAGTCTCCATGAACTCTTTAGGATCGTTTAGCTCTTGTTGCCATTCTAGGGTTTGCCTTAGCCAAGCAAGCTTCAGATCCTCATTGTTTTGCTTAGCATCGTGCTTACCCTCCTTATATTTCCAGTGAGCTGCGATACCGTATTCAGCAACTTTATGCATTTCAAATGTTCTAATTTGGATTTCAAATGGCTCGCCATTATCACCTATAACAGTCGTATGTAGCGACTGATACATATTAGGCTTAGGCATTGCAATATAGTCTTTGAAACGTCTTGGAATAGGCTTCCACATAGTATGCACAAGTCCTAGAACGGCATAGCAATCCTTAACGGAGTCAACAATAACTCTAACTGCTGTAAGATCAAAAATCTCATCAAGCTGCTTGTTCTGCAAAACCATCTTCTTGTAAATGCTATATAGATGCTTAGATCGTCCTGCAATATCAAAGTGTAAATCTAATTGTTCTAGAGTTGCGCTTATTTTTTCTATAACAGAGTTAATTACCTTCTCGCGCTGCTCTCTTTTCTCGCTTACTTCACTCTTAAGTGTCTCATATTCCTGAGGATGAAGGTATTTAAGTGCCGTATCCTCAAGCTCAAATTTGACCGTAAAAATACCGAGCCTGCTTGCTAAAGGTGCATAGATATCTAAAGTTTCTCTTGCCTTTTCCTTCTGCTTGCTCTCGCTCCAATATTCAGCTGTACGCATATTGTGGAGCCTATCAGCTAGCTTAATGATTAAAACACGAATGTCCTTTGACATAGCAAAGAACATCTTTCTTAGGTTTTCGGCCTGAGCCTCTTCTTTGGTATCAAACTTAATAGAACCAAGCTTTGTCACTCCGTCAACTAGTACAGCAACCTCTTCTCCAAAGTCTTTCACTAGCATTTCACGAGTATATTCAGTATCCTCTACTACATCGTGAAGCAGGCCACCAACTATAGTTGCCTCATCCATCCCAAGCTGCGCCAATATCTTAGATACAGCAATAGGATGGATGAAGTATGGTTCTCCACTTTTGCGCAGTTGACCCTCATGAAGTTTATAGGCCATATCAAAAGCAGCGCCTATTATTTCTAGGTCGTAATTCTCATTATATTTTTTTAGATCTTCTAAAAACTGCGCTTTAGTTTCCATGAGCTATTTACTAATCAAAGTTAATTACTTTGATGCCTTTCTTTTCTCTTTTTGCTCTTTGCTGAGCTGATATTTTGATTTATTGTCGTTCTTACTCAAATCGTATAGAACTGGGCTGCACAAGAATATCGATGAATATGTACCCACAAGTACACCGACCATTAGCGGAATTACGAACTCTCTGATTGATGATGATACCATGATTGTAAGCGGTACCATACAAATTAGTGTTGTAAGAGATGTCATAACTGAACGGTTTAGTGTCTGGTTGATACTCTTATCGATAGTTTCACCAAGTGGCTCTCTCTTATATAGAGCTCTATTTTCTCTGATTCTATCAAAGATAACGATGGTATCGTTGATAGAGTATCCGACAACCGTTAGAATTCCGGCGATAAATGGGTTGTTAATTGTAATGTTAAATAGTCCATATATAGCCAGTATTACCAGTACGTCATGCAATAGTCCTGCTACTGAAGATATACCATATTTCCATGATTTGAATCGGAAAATGATATAGATTAGCATTCCTATCGAAGCTATGATAACAGACTTAATTGCATTGCTCTTAAGCTCCTTACCTACTGTTGGTCCAAACTGCTCAGAAGCTAAAACATCTTTATCAGTGATATTATATTTTTTGCTAATTGTCTTAATTACTTCTTCACGCTTTTCGTTATCGAGAGCCTTGATAGTCTTGATGATAACCTGATCCTGGTTCTTGCCAGCTAGGACAATCGATGGATTTAACTTATATTCCTTGATTGTATCGGCAAGCTCTGCAGTATTAACAGTCTTACCCATATCTATCTGTAGCATTGTTCCGCCTGTAAAGTCGATACCGTAGTTATATCCTCTGATAAGACCTACAGATAGACCTACAACAATCACACAAATGCTGATTCCGTAGAATATCTTACGATTTTTGATAAATCCAAAGCTTTTCTTGATAATGTTCTTTGGTGTTCCATCTTCGTTAACTCCAAAGTACTTATTCTTAGCGAACTTTCTGCTGTTCGCAATAAGTCCAATTAGTATCTGTGATATAACTACAGCTGTGAAAATACTTACGATGATACCTAGCATCAAAGTGATAGCAAATCCCTTAACTGTTGTTGATCCGATTTGATATAGAACTACAGAGGCAATTAGTGTTGTTATTTGAGCATCTAGTACAGTTACAACTGCATGTCTAAAGCCTTCAGAAACAGCAACTCTTATAGTCTTACCATTTGAAATCTCCTCCTTAATTCGTGAGAAGATAATTACATTGGCGTCTACGGCCATGCCTATGGACAAGATAATAGCAGCTATACCTGGCAAAGTTAAAACTATTCCCATTGCTGAAATAGCCCATAGTTCTAAGAGTACATATAGCAGTAAAGCAATATCTGCCATAAGACCTAGAACATTGTACATAAGTATCATCAGTATGAATACACATAGAAGTCCAATTGCACCAGCGATGATACTCATCTTAAGAGCATTTTCGCCTATTGTAGCAGTCTGTACCGATGAAGTGACTTCCTTTAGTTCTACTGGTAGTGCACCACCTCTGATAAGAGCAGCAAGATTAGATGCTTCTTCTCTATCAAAGCCACCACTTCTTGTTATTTCACATGAGCTTGAATTTATAGTGCTATTAACTGTAGGAGCTGAGATAACCTCTTTATCAAGAACAATCATGATCGCATTATTCTGAACATCCTTATTAGATGACTTAACGCTTCCTGATGCAGCCTTAGATGTAGCTGCTGTAAATTTCTTTGTTCCTTCTGATGTGAATTCAAGCTTAATCTTATATCCACCGTGTTCGCTATCTGTGTCTATGCTTGCATTCTTTACATCCTTACCATCAAGAACCTTAGTTCCGTCTGAAAGAAGAAAGCTTAGTTTCGCTGTCTGTCCGACCTTTTCAATAGCTTCGTCAGCATCTTCGACGCCTGGAAGCTCAACTCGAATTCTCTTCTTACCTTCAAGTGAAACAGTAGCCTCGGATGTTCCCATCTCGTTAACACGCTTGTTCAAAACTTGCCTTGTCTGATCCATAGTCTTAGCAAGTTCTTCCCCATCCTGTTTAGTCTCGGCTTCCATAACGACATACACACCGCCGTTAATGTCCAAACCAAACTTCATTAAATCTTTGATAGAGTGAATCTTACCTATACCAAAGATAGTTACATACCATCCAACAATAACTGTTAGAATGATCAAAAGTGATAAAATCTTTCTTAATCTAGAGCTCATTTTTTCCTCCGTAGATATAACTAAAAATAAATGTATACAAATATGGCATTCTACCTACTATCTTACTACTTTTTGCCAATTTCTTCAATAAAAAAATACAGATAAACACTGATTTATAGCCGATTTTTAGATAAAAAAAAGAACTCTGCACTCAGCAAAGTTCTTTAGTGAATTTTTGTTAATTATTATTCTTCGTCATTGACTATTTCGTCAGCCTCATTTACTGAAACAGGTGCTTCATCAGCCTCATCTACACCCTTCTTAACAAGGCGCTTTGGCTTTCTTGGTGCTTCTTCTGTATCTGCATCCTTAACTTTAGCATCGCTCTTCTTGCTTTCGATTGTTGAAACTGACCAACGCTTCATCTCAAACTTAATCTTGTCTGCTCCAACCTGGATTACAATTGTATCATCCTTGGTCTTTACAACCTTACCACAGATACCGCCTATTGTAACGATCTCATCACCTACGCTGATGCTATCTCTCATGCTCTTGATTTCTTTCTCTTTTTTCTTCTGTGGCTTGATTAGTAGGAAATACATCAAACCGATGAATACTACGAGCATAATCATCTGAAAAGGAAAATTCTTCATTTGGGCCTCCTAATTAACTCAAAAAATATGGTGCCGGCGATGGGGGTCGAACCCATACGGTGTTGCCACCACGGGATTTTGAATCCCGCACGTCTGCCAATTCCATCACGCCGGCATACACAACGCTTTAATTTTATCATAGACGATATTTATCGTCAAGGAACTATATAAAAAACAGCTTACATCAAGTGTAAGCTGAAATGGTGCGGCCGACTGGACTTGAACCAGCACGGTTGCCCACACGCCCCTCAAACGTGCGCGTCTGCCATTCCGCCACGGCCGCAAGTATTGGTAGCCTTTCGACTACACTTCAATATATTATCATAAATTCGGCAAAATGCAAGTATTTTTTATTCTGTCTTACGCTTTGACCACTCCCAAGTTTCTGCTCCTTCATACGGACTGAAGAAGCTTACTTTATCTGTATTTTTTAGAGTTTCAACTGTAAGAAACCAGTAAGCTCTATAGCATATAGGAATGTAACTTGCGTCTTTGTTTATCGCCTTTTTAAGTGCAGCAAACTGCTTGGCCTGATCCTCTCTACTTAGAGATTGCTCAAGCGTATAAATTTGAGCCAGAAGCTTTGAATCAGAAAATCCAATCTTGTTATATGTAGTATATAAATCTGTGAGATTAAACTGTTTGTCTAACTTTATTCCACCAAAATAGATATCGTATTCTTTCGAATCAAGCATTTTGGCATAATCGTCTGCATCAGCACTAATTAAATCTGCATTGATACCTATTTCTTTTAAATTTTCGATAATAGTCTCAGCCGCTTCGAGCCTCTGTTTATTAGTATTTAAAACAAGGATTCTTAGGGTAACAGGATTTTTATTTTCATCTTCTATTATTCCATCCTCATCCCTATCCTTTAATTTTAGTTCTTTTAGGAGCTGAGTTGCTTTTTTAGGTTCGTAATTAAATGTACCATCTTTTTTTGCACCTAAGAAATTAGGATAGTAAATAGAATCAGATGTAACCCCTGCATCTGCGTAGTTATATTTTATTATTTTATTTGAATCGATTGCTTTTGCTATAGCAATTCTAAACTTACTATTGCTACAATATTTGTTTTCGTGATTAAATCCTAGGTATTCTAGTTCGCCACTTGCAATCTTCTTGTATTTAAGTTTCTTATCTTGAGCTATTGCATCTGCATCAATAGTTTTATTTAGATATGCTGTGACAACATCCATTGTCATAAGTCCTGGAATTACCGATTTATCCTTAACAATATTAAATACGATAGGAAGCTTTGCAACACCACCATAATAATATTTATTAGCAGCAAGCGTTAGAGTTTTGCCACTCTCATGTCCAGCATATGCATATGGACCGCTGCCAATTGCAAAGTTCTCACCCTTCTTGTATTCTCCTGCAGATGTTATTGGAAATGTTAAATTATCTAAAGATGCGTCGCTTGCACTATCAAAAACGACAGTAAAGCTTCTGCTATCATTTATACGAATACGATTTATTTTGCTCGCGTATATAAAGTACGGTGATCCGCTTTCTGCTGCAATAATTCTTTCGACTGAAGCTTTTACATCAGATGAATCAAGTTCCGATCCATCTGAAAACTTAACGTTGTCTTTAAGCGTTATATTTACTTCTCCACTAGATGTATCAACGCTATATTCCGAAACAACATCAGGACTTATGTTTAGGTCTTTATCTAGTTTAAAAAGACTGCTATAGACAAGCTGATTAATATAAAAAATATCTTCATCAGATGACTCGTAAACATTAAATTTTCTTGGTTCAAACATGGCTAGATTAATCACATCTGCCTTTACAAGAGTTGTTTTTGATTCATCCTTTTTATTTTTGTCTCTTGAATTTACAGTTACAATAATACCAGAAATAACCATAGCAAGAATAGCTATGGCAATTATAACCGAAACTAAAAAGTTTTCCTGAATAAGATATATGATTCTATTCCTTCTTATTTTCTTGTTCTTTTTAGTGTTCAACATACTTATTGATTAACCTTTCAACTCTTGTGTTTAACTCTTCTATTGATCCGCTATTGTCAATAATATCGTCAGCTAGTAATTCTTTTTCCGACTCTGGAATTTGATTATTTATTCTTTCGAGTATTCTATTTCGGCTTATTCCATCACGCTTTTCGACTCTATCAAGTCTGGTTTCGGTGTCTGCAGTTACTAAAACACAAGCATCGCATAAGCGATTCAGTCCCGTTTCTATGAGAAGTGGTGCATCTATAAAAACGAGGCTAGTTCCTGCGCTTCTATGCTTTGATAAATTATCTTCTACTATCTCAAATATCCTTGTAATAACAATGTCTTCAAGTATCTTTTTCTTTGATTTATCTGAGAAAATTATATTTGCAAGTTCCTGCCTAAGAAGCTTGCCATCAGCATCAAAGATGTCATTTCCAAAACATTCTCTTATCTCTTTTAAGACAGCTTCATCCTTTTGAGTTAGCTCACGCGATATCTCATCACAATCTATTAGTGGATATTTATATTTTTTAATGATATTAGAAACCGTTGATTTACCGCTTCCAATACCTCCCGTAATACCGATAACCTTCATTACACTACCTATTTAAGTTCGTACCAATTTCTTCCTATGTTTAGCTGGCTTAGTAGTTTGACTTTTAGATCCATGGCCTTTTGCATGCAGTTAATCAAAAGCTCACTAACCTGCTTTTCTTCGCCTATTTCAGTATCTATTATTAGTTCGTCGTGAATCTGAAGTATAAGCTTCGACTTGAGATTGCTCTCTTTAAGAGCTTTATATACAGAAATCATCGCAAGCTTAATGATATCAGCTGCACTTCCCTGAATTGGACTATTCATAGCAAGTCTTTCACCGAGTTTTCTAGTCATGAAATTCGAGGAATTTATCTCTTTGATATACCTTCTTCTTCCGACGATTGTCTCTGTGTAGCCATTTGCTTTACAAAATTCAACCTGATTATCCATATATTCTTTAACTGCCGGATGTTTATCAAAGTAATCAGCTATATAGCTTTCGGCTTCTTTAATGCTGATATGAAGCTCATCCGATAAACCAAATCCACTCATACCATAAATCACACCAAAATTAACAGCCTTAGCTCTACTTCTATCAAGATCACTAACCTTATCATATTCTATTCCAAACACCCTAGAAGCAGTAGCTCTGTGGATGTCATCATTGTTATTAAATGCCTCAAGCAATGCCTCATCACCAGAAAGATGCGCTAATACTCTTAGCTCGATCTGAGAGTAGTCAGCTCCTACAAGAAGATTTCCATCTGTAGGCATAAATGCTTTTCTAAGTAATCTTCCATATTCGTTTCGGATTGGAATGTTCTGCAGGTTTGGCTCCGTACACGATATTCTTCCTGTTGCAGCAACTGTTTGCTGAAAATGTGGTCTGATTCTGCCGTCTGAAGCAATCAAAGTGCTTAGTCCATCGACATATGTACTCTTTAGCTTAGTTAAGGTTCTATATTTTAGAACATCAGAAACTATAGGATGTTTGTCTTTGAGCTTTTCTAATACATCTGCACTTGTACTATAGCCCCTCTTTGTCTTCTTGCCTGAAGGCAATTCTAGCTTAGTGAATAGCACCTCTCCAAGTTGAACAGGTGAATTTATATTAAATTCCATTCCAGCAGCTTCATAGATTGAGTTTGTCAAGGAATTAATTTCCTTAGATAGATCTTCTCCATAGCTTAAAAGTACAGATTTATCAACCCTGAAACCCTCTTTTTCCATACCAGCAAGAACCTCAATTAGAGGTAGTTCAACATCATATAGTACCCTGCCGATATTCTCTTCTTCAATCTTTGCTTTCTGAATTCTATATAGCTCGAATATATATTTGCAAAGTAAAAGACCAAACTCCCTCTCCTCAGCTTTGTTATCTCCTAAAAGATCAACCTGAGCTGTTCTCTTTGCAAACTCTTCTTCACTTTCTATCTGTATATGGAAATTTTCTAGTACCTGAGTCTTTATGTCATAACTTGACCTTGATGGATCTATTACATACTCAGCTACTGCAGTATCAAATGATATATCAAAATCAGACATTCCATAATACATCAAAGCGTATACGTCCTTTATAAGGTCGTGACCGATAATCTTGCAATTCTTTTCTTTGATTTTATTACAAAATGATTCAATAGACGCTTCGCTTCCACTTATAAAATAGTAATCCTTACCATAAATCATTGATATTCCAGAGATGTAAGGCTTTGCTAAGTGCGAGAAATCTGAAAACACCTTAATGATGATTTCACTAGCTTCTTCGATATTATCGAGTATATTAAAATCCGAGCCATCGGACAGCTCATAGCTATTCTCAGGCTCAAAGAAGTGTACTTCTTCTTTAACATCATTTTCTATATTGAGCTTTTTTAGGAATGAGTTGAACTCTAGCTTAACGTAAAGATCTATAAGTTTTTTGTCATCAGCTTTTCCTAGCTTCATTGAAGAAAAATCAAAATCTAGAGGAACGTTTCTATTTATCTCAGCAAGCTTTCTGCTCATGAGAGCCATATTAACATTCTCAGAGACCTTCTCCCTTAGTTTCGCATTTTCTATTTCATCGACATTTTGGACCATATTAGCTATGCTTCCAAACTGTTTAAGAAGCTTAATTCCTGTTTTTTCTCCAACACCTGGAATACCAGGAATGTTATCCGATTTATCTCCCATAAGACCTTTTAGGTCGATAAATTCCTCAGGGGTAAGCTCATATCTTTCGAGCATCTTTGCCCTGTCATATACCTCAAAATCCGTAATTCCCTTTTTGGTAATAATTACCTTTGTTATATCTGAAGCTAGCTGAAGAGCATCCTTATCTCCAGTAATAATCAAAGGTTCTAGACCTTTTTCTTCACTGAGTCTTGATATTGTTCCGATGATATCATCGGCTTCGAATCCATCAATTTCGAAGTTTGCTATATTCATTGCCTCTAAGATTTCTTTCATCAAAGGCATCTGCATAGCCAGCTCTGGCGGCATCTTTCGTCTTCCAGCCTTGTAATCTTTATACTCTAGGTGTCTAAATGTTGGTGATTTCTTATCCCAACAAACTGCCATATATTCCGGCGTATAATCATCAAGTATCTTATTCAGCATATTTAAGAAGCCATATATACCTTGCGTATATATCCCCTCCGATGTAATCATCGGACGCTGCATAGCAAAATAGGCCCTGTTAATAAGGCTATTTCCATCTATTATAATGATTCTATCCGCCATAATATCCCTTTCCTCGCTTAAAGCTCTTCACCTACAATATCGTAATCAAAGGCATCGTTAATTTTAACTTTGACTATATCGCCAGGCTGCAATTTATTCTTTGATGTAAAAATAACAGAGTTATCAATCTCAGGTGCATCAAATCTTGTTCTTCCGATGAAGCTTCCGTCCTCATCCATGCTATCAACAATAACATCAAAGATCTTACCTATCTTCTCTTGATTTAATTCAGAAGAAATAAGCATCTGTCTTCTCATTACACCGTCAAATCTAATCTGTTTGATATCCTCATCGATCTGATTATCCATCTCCGCAGCTACAGTATTTTCTTCCTGTGAATATGTAAAGACGCCAAGTCTTGAGAATCTTTCGCTTTCAACTAGTTCTAAAAGCTGATCATAGTCGTCTTCTGTTTCGCCAGGGAAACCAACAATCAAAGTTGTCCTAACATGAATATCAGGCATGGCTGCCTTAAGCTTAGCTAAAGTTTCTTTGATAGACTTTCTTGTTGTTTGCCTTCTCATGGATTTTAGAATATTATCTGATGCATGCTGAAGTGGAATATCAATATATTTACATATTTTTTCTTCCTCAGCCATAACCTGAATAAGCTCATCAGTTATTCTCTCATCATAGCAATACATAAGTCTTATCCACTCAATGCCATCTATCTTACATAGCTTTCTTAAAAGTTCGGGTAAAGCAAATTTGCCATACAGGTCCTTGCCGTAATATGTAACATCTTGAGCTATCAAAATCAGCTCTTTACAACCTGCATTTGCAAGCTCCGTAGCTTCTGCGATAATGTCTTCCATCTTCTTACTGCGGAAATTTCCTCTAATCACAGGAATTATGCAGTATGTACATGTATTGTTGCAGCCCTCAGCAATTTTTAGAGTCGCTGTATAAGGATTATCCGATAGCTTTCTTACTGTCTTTTCTAAATAGTCAAGGTCGCAGCTGTTAGCTGCAACGTGGTTATTATCGATATCTGATAGTATCTCTGGAAGATTGCTATATTGGTTAACGCCTATGATGCAGTCAGCCTCAGGTATCTCTTTACTGAGTTCCTCAGAATATCTCTGCGAAAGACAGCCAGATACTACAAGCTTTCCGCCATCCTTACGTCTTTCGCTCATTTCGAAAATATGCTCTATAGATTCTTTTTTGGCATCATTAATAAACCCACAGGTATTGACCATTATGATGTCAGCATCCTCTGGTGAATTTATAATTTCATATCCATTTTCTTCTAGAATGCCCGCAGCAAACTCACTGTCATTAAAGTTCTTTGGACATCCTAGCGTATCTATAAATACTTTTTTATTGCTCATCTAAATTCTCTTTCATCTCATTTAGTTCTTCTTCTGTTAAAAGAACCTGTCTTGGTCTTGCACCGTCTTGGGCACTGACGATACCCCTTGCCTCCATCTCATCGACAATTCTTGCTGCTCGATTATATCCGATTCTGAAACGTCTTTGAAGCATGGAAACCGAAGCTTGACCCGCAGAAACGACACATTCGATAGCTTCCTCGAGTAGCTCATCAACATCGTCTGCTTTTGAAGTTGAAACATTTCCCTTCTCAATGCTTTCTATTACTTCGCCTGCGTACTCAACATCCTCAGCCTGTGACTTAACAAACTCAATGATGCTATGTACTTCTGCATCTGAAACAAAGCAACCCTGTACTCTAACCGGTTTTCCCATTCCAAGCGGATTAAAGAGCATATCACCCTTACCCACTAGTTTTTCGGCACCTGACATATCAAGTATAGTTCTAGAATCGAACTGCGAAGAAACGGCAAAAGCAATTCGTGAAGGAATATTTGCCTTGATTACACCTGTGATGATATCTACAGAAGGTCTCTGAGTAGCGACAATCAAGTGCATACCCGCTGCTCTAGCCATCTGAGCAAGACGGCAAATTGAATCCTCAACCTGAGATGGTGCTGCCATCATGAGATCTGCAAGCTCATCTATAATAATTACAACCTGAGGCATGGTTTCAGCATTTTCGTCCTCTGCCTTTAGGTAATTGTTATATCCTTCTAAATCCCTAACACCAGTTTCTGCAAATTTCTTGTATCTATCTGTCATTTCAGCAACAGCCCAGTTAAGAGCAGCTGCTGCCTTTGTTGGCTCAGTAACTACAGGTATCAAAAGATGTGGAATACCATTGTAATTTCCAAGTTCAACAACCTTAGGGTCAATAAGAACAAGCTTAACCTCATCTGGATTAGCCTTATACAAAATGCTTGTAATTATACTATTTATGCATACGCTCTTTCCGGAACCAGTTGAACCGGCAATTAAAAGATGAGGCATGCTCTTTAGGTCAGCTACAATGCTTTTACCAGAGATATCTCTACCAACTGCAAAAGAAATCTTTGATTTGGCCTGCTTGAATTCATCGCTATCAATGATTTCGCGAAGCGTAACCATGTTGATCTTTTCGTTTTCTACCTCAATACCTACTGCAGCCTTACCTGGAATTGGGGCTTCAATTCTAATGCTCTTTGCTCTTAAGTTAAGTGCAATATCATCTGCAAGAGCTTTGATACTGTTTACTTTAACGCCAGTATTAGGCTGAATTTCATATCGCGTTACTGCAGGTCCTTGAGTAACCTCAACAACCTTAGCATCAACCTTAAAGTTCTGAAGCGTATTTTCAAGAAGTGCTGCCTTTGACTTTAGTTCAGCATTAACCTGGGCAGGATTTGTTGTATTCTTGACCGACTTAAGTAATGAAATACTAGGTTTCTTATACTGAATTGGCTTTGGAGTATTGGCAAAATCTGTGAGCTCAAGCTTTGCTTCTCTTGCCTCTTTGTTACTTATTTTAATAGGCTCTTCTTCAGCTTTATCCATTGTATTTACAGATGTATCATAAGTATCAAAATCAGAATCTAGGTCAGAGCTAAGATTATAATTCTCCTTAGGAACGTCATCCAGCGCTGGAGCTGTCTTTATTGTGCTAACTTTTATGGAAGGTTCATTATTTTTGTTATCAAAAATATTGTCAAAGTTATTTGTTTCAACATGATTATCAAGTTCTGCTTCGTGCTGAAGCCCCGTTGCACCCTGTGCATAGCTAAGTCCTCCGTCAAGGCCAAATCCATCCTCAGCTTTGCGTTCCTCTTCTAATCCAAATGTTTTAACCATAGGTGCAGGTTCAGGAGCTTTCTCCTCTCTTTGCTCAAACATTGAATCATCCTTCATCATAGATACAAAGTGCTGTTCATTTGGATTTTGAGTGGAACTAACTGGATTTCTATCTATCTTCATTTTGTCGGTCTCAAATAGAAGCTCAGGAGTTGCATATAGCTCTTCCTTATACTTTGCCTTTTCGTATCTCAAGCGTTCTTTCTGGAGTTTTTCTTGTTCCTTTAGGAACTTAGCTCTTTCCTTTTCTCTAGTCTCAAGCTCCATTTGGTGTAAAGCCATTTCCTCAGCACGCTTTGCCTTTATTTCGGCTTGCTTATCAAGCTTCTTCTGTTTGTATGAAGAATATGCTCTTGAAAGTGGTGTGTTAACGACAAGCATTCCGCAAATTAAGATAACTGCGATGGCAATGCCGTAAAGGCCAACTCTTCCAATATACTTGATAAGGAACATATCTATGCTCATTCCAATAACGCCGCCACCACTTAGGCTTACACCATTCTTATAGAATTCGGATACATCAAATACCATACCATTTTGTGGTATGAATCTTCCCGAGTTCAAAAGGCATAGCATAACTAAAATGACAAAGCACATAGAAATGCTTAGCTTAGTCACCTTAACAGCTTTGTTTGCCATAAGTACAATTCCAAATGCTATTAGGTAGATTGGTAATATTACACCAACATGGCCGAATATACCCTTGAGAAAATCGCCAAGTATATTTCCAAACTCACCTGCCGCATGAAAAGATACAGCAGCTATCAAAAATATACCTGCAATTATATAGACTATCCCCCAGATGTTATCAATGACTCCTCTTTCAGCAGAAGCTGATTTTTTCGCCTTAGTATTCTTATTACTTGGTTTTTTCTTAGCTTTACCTGCCAATTATCTCATCCTTTCAATAAACTACTTGTGAGCGATGTATCCCTTTTCTACAAGGCTCTCTGCGCATAGTATAGCGCCACCTGCTGCGCCTCTTACAGTGTTATGTGCAAGACCTATGAACTTATAATCAAACAAAGTGTCCTCACGAAGTCTTCCAACTGATACGCCAAAACCATTCTCATAGTATACGTCCTTAGCAACCTGTGGACGATCATCTTCGCTAAGGTAGTTGATGAATGGCTTAGGTGCACTAGGAAGGTCGTTTTCTTGTGGGAAACCTGAGAAGTTTCTAAGTCTATCGATAAGCTCTTCCTTGCTTGGGTTTTTGCGGAACTTAACAAATACTGCTGCAGTATGTCCCTCAAGTACAGGAACTCTTACGCACTGTGATGTGATAAGTAGATTATCCGCCTTTACAAACTTGCCATCCTTGATCGATCCCAAAATCTTAAGTGGCTCGATTTCACTCTTTTCTTCTTCTCCACCAATGTAAGGGATGATGTTTCCAACCATTTCTGGCCAATCCGAGAAGTTCTTTCCGGCACCTGAAATAGCCTGATATGTTGTAACGCATACTTCGTATGGTTCAAATTCCTGCCATGCTGCAAGTGCAGGTACATATCCCTGAATCGAACAGTTTGGTTTAACCGCAACAAAACCTCTCTTTGTTCCAAGTCTCTTTTTCTGAGTCTCGATAATATCAAAATGATCAATATTAATTTCTGGAACCACCATAGGAACATCCTCTGTCCATCTATGTGCACTGTTGTTTGAAACAACTGGAGTCTCTGACTTTGCATATTCGTCCTCTATAGCCTTGATTTCTTCTTTAGTCATATCAACTGCACTGAAAACAAAGTCTACTGAGTTTGAAATATCCTCAATATCCTTTACATCTTTAACCACAATATTCTTAACGGCTTCTGGCATCTTGTCATCAAGCTTCCATCTTCCATTCATAGCTTCTTCATATGTTTTACCAGCGCTTCTTGAGCTTGCTGCGATTGTAGTTACCTCAAACCATGGATGGCCATCTAACAGAGTTATAAATCTCTGTCCAACCATTCCTGTTCCACCTAGAATTCCTACTCTTAATTTCTTTTCTAATTTTTTCATATCATTACACCTCAACTATCTATTAAAGCTAATAAAATATTTTACCATTTTTTAGTTGTAAATACAAGGATTTCAGTACTTTGCATATCATATTATTACCCTAACTATATACTTTGTAACATTGCTTAAAATTGTTACTTAAGCTTAAGCAAATTAATTTAACCAGCATCATAATTATCAATTTAATACAAAAAAACTGAGGTGCATAAGCGCCTCAGTTAAACACATTATTTCTTTCTGAGAAAGGCTAACCAGTAAGCCGTTGCAACAAACACAGCTCCGCCGATTATATTTCCTAGCGTTACAGGTAGTAGGTTTCCTAAAAATAAACTGCCCCAGTCTAGATTTGCTATATCACCTGGCTTTACACCTAGCTGCATAGCTACATCAACATACTGACTATTTTCCTTTGCAAATATACCAGCTGCAATGTAGTACATATTTGCAATGCTGTGTTCAAAACCAGATACAACAAACATCATTATAGGAAAAAATATTGCCATTATCTTACTGCCAATATTTCTAGCTGCCGTAGATCCCCAAACTGCAAGACAAACCAGCCAGTTACAAAGTATGCCCAATATGATTGCTTTATGCGTTGAGAGCGAAACCTTAGTGCAAGCTATTTTGATTGTTGAACCACCTAACATTGAACTTGCAAAATCAAGTTGCCCTGCTTTCACTACCAAAAACGCTATGATTACTGATCCAACAAAGTTAGCTACATAAACAATGATCCAGCTTGTAAGAAGCTTCTGTAAGCTTATTTTCTTTTCGTAGACGCCCATGAGCATAAGATTATTTCCTGTGAAAAGCTCTGATCCACACACAACTACCAGAATCAAGCCTCCGGAGAATACAAAAGCACTTATTAGCTTTGATATTCCAAGTGTGCTTGGATTATTCATTAGCTGAAAAGCAGCTGTATTAGATGCTACTGCAGCAAAAGCGATGTAAGCACCTGCTATTATTCCCAAAACTATCTTTTGAAGCAGGCTTAAATTTGCCTTATTTTCTGCAATTGTTACAAGTTCGCCTGCCACCTCATTAGGTGTCAAAAAGTTTCTTTCAATCATTTCTCATCCTCAATTAAGATTATAAATCTGAATATGATTTTACTCCCAACATACCCTTCGCTGATTTTACCCCTGAAACTATAGCTTTCTCAAGCTCCTCGGTTGCAATTACGGCTAGTGCATCAAAGCTATTAGTATCAAGCTTTAGCGTTCCTGATGACATAACAAATATTGTATCACCATCTACGCTTGTGTGCACAGGCATTATACGCCTAGCATACGCATCGTGACATATAGATGCAAGTTTTTTACACTGTGCCTTTGTTAAAACAGCATTTGTCATAATACAACTTATAGTTGTATTACCTGAGAAAACATTCTTCGACTGGTAGATATTGTCCTTCATTGCCTTGCAAGTTGATAAGAGCTTTCCATCAGAAGACATGAGTCCTGCTATCTCTTTACCATCAAAGTCAAATACATCACCCATTGCATTTACAGCTGATATTGCTCCGACTTGAAGTTCACCTACCTGTACAGCAGAAGAGCCGATACCGCTCTTCATCATGCCTTCTATGCCATTATATTTACCAACTGTAGCCCCAGTTCCGGCACCGAAGTTTCCCTGCTTGAATTCTGTATTTTCTCCCTCATAGGCATTGCGAGCTGCAATATATCCCATATCTTTATTAGGATATGAATTTTGTCCAATCTGTAGATCAAATAATGAAGCTCCGCAAACAATAGGTACCTTTCCTACACCTACATCAAAGCCAATATCCTTTGATGCAAGATACTCCATAACTCCGCTAGAGGCTTCAAGCCCATATGCACTTCCTCCTGAGAGAACAACAGCATGAATAGCTTGTACCATGTTTTCGGGATTTAAAAGATCAGTTTCCCTAGTTGCAGGGCCTCCACCTCTTACATCTACAGAAGCTGTAGCACCTTCCCTTGATGAAATTACAGTCACACCAGTTAGCTTGTCAAAATCTTCAGCTGATCCGATATGAAAATCCTTCATATCGCATACATCTATTTGCTTTATATCTAAATTTGACATATCAATCACCATCAAAGCTATGCTATAGCCTTAACCGCAACGATAATTGCGATTACTACACCAACTACACCTTCGCCTCCCAAAACACCGGATGCGATAATCTGACCTTTGCTCTCCTTCTCAAAGTTTGGAAGAAATTTATCTACTATAAATCTAAGCGCTCCACCTATGAATGCAGTAGCAGATAGATAAAACGGTAGATATACACCAAGACCAAAGGTCATAACTGGAAGCTTTAGACAATACAGAATTGCCGCCGCAACTAGTCCGAACATAAATACAGGATAGTTTGATATACCCTTAATCATAGCAGAAACTGCATGAGCCTGCGCTGCAGCAAATGTACCATCATTAAATGCATTTCCTCCATATGCCTTTAGCATGAAGTAGAAGACAAAAACAGATACAACTGCACCTATAAAACCACCAATAACCTCAGCAATCCACTGAGCTTTGGCATTTGTCTTAAGTATGTGTCCGGCTTTAAAATCGTTCATTACATCACCTGTGAGACCGCATGCAATTGCAACAATTGCCGCTACAAATAGTGCCTCGTTTTGGCCGATTGAACTTATTGTCTTAACAACTAGTAGAACAAATATGCCGAAGATTTCCATTGGATTAATTCCTGATTGTCCTACGCACTGTGATGACATAGATGTTGTTAGCCAAACACCTATTATAGTAATTACTGAAGCTATTATGCCTAGATTGCAAACATACGTAAGTACAAATACGAGCAACACGAGAAATATAGGTGCCCATCTCATAGGGAGAATTGAATCACCTGTGTTTTCTTTGCTAAACATAGCTCCAAATATCTTTTTCAAATTAGGAATTATTCCTTTAATTAAAATACCTATTCCTGTTCCGACCATCATTCCAAGTCCTAGTGACTGTTTGATGTCAGTAGCCTGCTGTAAAGTAAAAAATCCAAACTTTTGTCCGAAGATTAGGATTCCAAAATCACCTACAACAGCGCCTAAGAACCAAACACCTATAAATAAAGGACCTACGATATATCCTATAGCGACTAGCATAGGTGAAATATAGAATCCTCCTATAGATCCATACTTCATCATTCCCTTGCTAAACCAGGTCTGAGGTATCTTAGTAAACCAATCTCTAAGCACAGCAAATAGTCCAGCTATACCAAATGATGTGAAGAGCAGTACCGATTTTTTGCCTCCCTTATCTCCTACTTCTAATAAATCTGCAGCAGCTTGTCCCATTGCATATGGGAGCTCCTGAGTCTCAATGAAATACTTACGCATCAAAGCTGTAAATATCAAGCCTAAGGCTGTACCTCCGAGTGCGATTACAAGAAGCTGCACAAGGGATATCTCCGCACTTGGATTAAGAATAAATATTCCCGGTATGGTGAAAGCCACACCACCTGCAACCATTGCACCTGCTGACATAGCAGTATGTGTAACATTTATCTCGCTGAGATTTGTGTTACCTAGAGCCTTAAGGCAAACCATTGAAAATAAAGCCACAAACATTATTGGCCATGGAAGCGAGCTTAGCTTCAGTGCGATAAACATAGAGCTGCAAGTAATAATTACTGAGCCTATAGCACCGATAACCATACCCCTTACGGTTAGTTGTTTACCATTCATTTTACATTCTCCTAAATTAATTCAAATACACGTATTACAATAACTTGCGTTTTGATTTTATCCAATTA
Organism: uncultured Clostridia bacterium; assembly: GCA_938049335.1. Lineage (GTDB taxonomy): Bacteria > Bacillota > Clostridia > Peptostreptococcales > Anaerovoracaceae > Eubacterium_B. The sequence continues at coordinate 144,657 of CALIYX010000023.1, forward strand.
GAAAAACATAAAGACAACAAAAGAGTAGTCAAAAACTACTCTTTTGAATCCATATATTCGCTTATTAAGCTTCTTCTGTTGCCACTATTTCTTTGCCATCATAATAGTTACATGTTGGGCAAACTCTGTGTGGAAGCTTTGGCTGATGACATTGAGGGCAGATCGAAATTCCCGGTAATGATTTCTTCATGTTCGGTGATCTTCTCATATCTCTTTTGGCCTTTGATGTTTTCCTCTTTGGAACTGCCATTTCTACACCTCCTCGTTCGAAGTCTAATTATATATAAAATATATAATATTACGCAATAACTATTAAAGTATATCTATATCTAGCTATCTTGTCAACTATTATCTACTAATTTTTCTTGCGATGCCGTATGTATCTCTTGCAATCATCAACTCTTCGTTTGTTGGAATAAGTAGAAGCTGAACCTTAGAATCATCTGTTGAGATTTTTGTCTCGTGTCCTCTTACCTTGTTCTTGATTGGATCTAGCTTGATTCCTAGGTTTCCGAGGTCTGTACAAATGATTTCTCTCATTGAGATATCGTTCTCACCTACACCTGCTGTAAAGATGATAGCATCAACACCGTTCATCTCTGCAATATAAGCACCGATGTAGAATCTAACTTTCTGAGCAAAGATTCTTAGCGCAAGAGCTGCTCTTTCGTTACCATCGTTAACAGCTGTCTCAAGGTCTCTGAAGTCACTTGAAACGCCTGAAATACCATATACCCCTGACTTCTTGTTAAGTATATCGTTTACCTCTGCATCTGTTAGGCCTTCCTTTTCCTTAATATAGTTAACAATAGCTGGGTCAATGTCTCCACTTCGTGTTCCCATTACTAGACCCTCAAGTGGTGTGAATCCCATTGATGTATTAATAACTCTACCGTGCTTTATAGCTGTAACTGAAGCACCGTTACCAAGGTGGCATGTGATAAGTTTTAGGTCGTTAATGTTAACGCTCATCATCTGCGCAGCCTTCTGAGCAACATACTTATGTGATGTTCCGTGGAATCCGTATCTTCTTACACGATACTTCTCGTAATATTCATATGGAAGAGCATATAGGTATGACTGTGGTGGCATTGTCTGATGGAAAGCTGTATCAAATACCGCTACCATTGGAGTCTTAGGCATAAGCTCCTTGCATGCAGCTATACCAAGTAGGTTTGGCGGGTTGTGAAGTGGAGCAAGCTCAATACAATCCTCAAGAGCCTGAATAACTGACTCTGTAATTAGAACTGATTCGGCATACATTTCTCCAGCGTGTACAACTCTGTGTCCAACAGCACCGATTTCATCCATGTTCTTTACTACGCCATGTCCCTTGTCCTGAACTGCTGCTAGAACCTGAGCGATTGCATCCTTGTGGTCCTTCATAGGAACTTCCATTACAATCTTGTCATATCCTGTCTTAGTATGGTTAATAACTGAACCATCCATACCAATTCTCTCAACTAATCCCTTTGCAAGAAGAGTTTCATCTGTCATATCAAGAACCTGATACTTAAGTGATGAACTACCACAGTTGATAACTAATACTTTCATATATTCCTCCATGTCTGTACATATATTTATTAAACTTTTCCATAAAATAATACTATATGAATGCCTTAAAATCAAGACATTGCCCATATTTAGTAAAATTTTATAAATCTAAATCAAAGCAATAAACCCTTATTGTTTAAATAAGAGCAATTGGCTTTTGCACAAAATCACTATTTTTATACAAATCATTACCGTAAATTATGTTATACATATCGCTCGCTAAAACATCGTATTTTATAGTTTCTGCTATTCTCTTATCAATTAATGCCTTAGGAATACTGTCTATTACAGGTATCTCATCTAATTCCTTTATCGTCCTTAACAAGCTTGCACCTTTTTTATCAAAAGCAAGTGGCCTAGCATATAGACTAGCTTCATTAATTATTTTGTTATTTAATCCAAACAAAGCCTGAACAAATAGCCTACTTATACGACTATATGTGTATCTCTTTGATTTTACACGCATTACTAAATCTTCGAGACTTTGGGCATATCTAATCTCAGCTTTAATCTTATTTCCGAGTCCCTCACCTGCAGATGCTATTTTATCTATTTCTTCTGCACTCATTAAAAGTAATTTACTTCTAACAAGATCAAAATATCTTTGCTCAAACTCAGCAGATTTTAGTGGATTATCCTCTTTCCAAATCCTGCGAATATCGCTAGCTGTCTCTAGATGCCCCTTACCTATCCTTTTTATCGTATAAGTATCTAAACTATCAACGTGTCTAAGATATTCTAAAGCTAAAATATTATTGGGCTCAGATAGAATTTTTTCATCGAAATCAGGGTCCATAGATGATATAAGCATACTTCTTGCTGCAGGATATGAATATCCCCTTGATAGAATATCCTTTAGTTCATCTGAATAGTCAATATCTATCTTAGTTATTAATTCAACTGCATTCTTAAGCTGCTTTATATTGCCTGACTCGCTACCAAAAGCAAGCACATCAACTACTCCAAGATTTTCTAATATATTAACTCCACCATAGGCAAACTGCCCTGCACTAGCGCACGAAAATACAAGAGGAAGCTCCAAAACTAGGTTCACTCCGCCTTCTACAGCTCTTTCCGCCCTTTGCCACTTATCAAAAAGAGCGGGGTATCCCCGCTGCATAAAATTACCGCTCATTATAGCAATCACAAAATCAGCATCCAGATTTTTTCTGGCGTTATCTATTAGATACTTGTGACCATCGTGAAACGGATTGAATTCAGTTACTATTCCTATAGTCTTCATCTGTACTATTCTTCCTCAGATTTGGATTCGCCAATAGGAATATCTATTCTGTGCTTTTCTATCTCAGTATTCTGTGTTTCCTCAGCAATGCTTCTGATGTCCTTGATGTCAGACTCAAGCTTCTTTGAAATATCAGTGAAGTGAGCATTTATATCGTTATACATAGCATCAAAATACTTGCTATTAAGCTCATCCATCTTAACACGGAAGTTGTTCAAAACATCATCCATGTATGCATAGGTTCTAAGTCTCATATTCTTAGAATACTCATCAGCTCTTCTGTAAATTTCACCTGAAACTTCTACCGCTCTCTCAGTGATTACATCCTTTTCGACCATCATGTCAGCCTGTTTCTTAGCCTCGATGATAATCTTCTCATACTCATTTCTGGCATTATCCAATATAGTATTCTTCTCTCTCCTAATCCATTCAGCCTGCTGAACGTCATCTGGGAAGCTAAGTCTAATATCCTTTGCTATATCCAAAATCTCGTTTGCATCAACCATGATTTTGCCTGTGAGAGGTAGCTTTGGTGCTACATTAATAATTTCTTCCAATTCTTCTAAAAGTTCGTAGATTGTCATCCTAATCCTCCTATGCCTATAATGAGTATTTCTTCTTAATCTCGTTTAAGATATTCTCTGGTACTAAACCATCTATATTTCCATTTAATGAAACAACTTCCTTAATCATACTTGAGCTTATAAATGAATATTTAGGGCTTGTCATCAAGAATATGGACTCAATTCCCTCATTGAATAGCCTTGCGTTCATCTGTGCCATCTGAATCTCGTATTCAAAATCAGATGTAGCTCTAAGACCTCTTATAACAGCATTAAAGCCATTCTGGTTAACATAATTTGCTAGTAGTCCATCAAAATCATCTACTGTAACATTAGGCAGATACGCTGTTGCAGTCTTAATTAGTTCCTTTCTCTCCTTAAGTCCAAATAGTGGCACCTTGTTTGGATTGGAAACAACGCCTACAACGATCTGATCAAACATCTTAGATGCGCGTTCTATAACATCAAGATGCCCGTTGGTCATAGGATCAAAAGATCCTGAATATAGAGCCTTAGTCACTTATCTTCTCCTCATCGTCAAAGAAATCTTCTGAATCTGCCCTCTTGTATAGAGACAAGCATATTTTTCCATACTTCTTATGTTTAAAAAGCTTCAGCCCGCCAATATGTTCAGGCAAATCCGTCATTTTTTCGTGTTCTGCTACTATTATACCTGCATCTGTTAATAAATCAAGCATATCTATCTGTTCGATTGCTTTTTCATAGAGTCCATCATGATATGGTGGATCAAGAAATACGATATCAACTTTTTCATCAATTCGCTTAAGAGCCTTCTTATAATCTCCTGCAAGCACAATTGATTCATTCTCTGCCTTACAATATTTTATGTTACGTTTGATAATATCAACACTGTTTCTCTCGTTGTCACAGAACCAGCACTTCGATGCACCTCTGGAAAGAGCCTCTAGACCAAGGTTACCTGTCCCTGCAAATAGATCTACGCAGACAGCATCCTCAATATCACACATCAAAATGTTAAAAATTGATTCCTTAACCTTATCGCTAGTTGGTCTTATTTCGTTACCAAAAGGTGTTTCTAGCTTTCTTCCCCTGTATTTTCCAGTTATAATTCTCATCTTATCTCCTATAAATCAATACTTATATCACTGCCAAACATCTTCTTAACCTTTTGCTTTACCATGATGCTTTCTGGTTTTTCTAGCTTGCTATCACGCTCAATAAGCTCCCTTGCTGAGTTCATTGCTGCTTCTAGCACATCTCTATGCCTTAAGAGGTCGCTTATTTTTAGCTGCGGAAGTCCATGTTGCCTCGTGCCAAAGATTTCACCAGGTCCTCTAAGCTTGAGATCTTCTTCTGCTATGTCAAAGCCGCTCATTGAGCCTGTCATAATGTCCATTCTCGCATTTGCAAGCTCGCTATCTATATAACACATCAAAAAGCAATATGCATCATCACTTCCTCTACCGACTCTACCTCTGAGCTGATGAAGCTGGGCAAGCCCAAATCTTTCAGCATTTTCTATTACCATAACGCTTGCGTTTGGTACATTTATTCCAACCTCTATCACCGTAGTAGAAACAAGCAAATTAATCTTGCCACTTGCAAAATCCTGCATTATTTTGTCTTTATCTTCGCTCTTCATTGCACCGTGTACAAGTTTGATATTGAAGTCATCAAATCTATCTTGAAGTTCATCAAATATAGTATTTGCTGATTTTGCATCTATGCTTTCTGAATCCTCAATGAGAGGTGCAACAACATATACTTGCCTTCCTGCCTTCATCTCTTTTTCGACAAAGTTAAGAACCCTATTTCTTTCTCCCTGAGAACATTTATATGTATGTATTCCCTTACGCCCCTTAGGCATGGTTCTTATCTGAGATATATCTAAATCGCCATATAATATCGCTGCAATCGTCCTTGGTATAGGTGTAGCCGTCATTACAAGTATGTTAACCCCCTCACCTTTACCTGAAAGTTTTCTTCTTTGATTTACACCAAATCTATGCTGCTCATCAGTAATTACAAGACCTAGATTTTTAAATTCAATGTTATCTTCTAAAACAGCATGCGTTGCTATTATCACCTTAGCCTTGCCAGAGCTTATGCTTTCGATTGCAATTCTCTTATCGGAGGCTTTCATAGAACTTATCAAAATTACAGGACTAATTTCATGATCATGTAAATCCTTAACAAAGGTATCAAAGTGTTGTCTTGCAAGAAGCTCTGTTGGTGCCATTATTACGCTTTGATATCCGGAAGCAGCAGCTGAAAGCATTGCGGCTTCAGCAATTATTGTCTTACCAGATCCAACATCTCCCTGCAAGAGTCTATTCATCTTTTTTGGCTTTTGTAAGTCGTCTTTGATTTCATTCCAAGACTCTCTTTGGCCACTTGTAAGCTCGAAAGGAAGCTTTGATATGAATTCGTCTCCTTTACTTGCATCTATTGAGATTCCGATAACACCGCTATCATCACTCTTCATGTACATAAGACCAGTTTCAAGAGTGAACAATTCATCAAAGACGAGCCTATATCTGCTCTGCAAAACTTTTTTTGCATTGCTTGGAAAATGCATATTTGAAATAGCAAAGTCTAGTGACGCTAGCTTATTCTTCTCAACTATATCCTCAGGTATCCACTCTTTGATACTTGAATAAACATCCTTTATATCTCTTTGCATTCGTCGCATTTCTTTTTGAGATATACCCTGTCTCAAGGAATACACAGGAATGATTTCTCTAACATCGTCACTACTTCCTGCAAGTGTAAACTCTGGATGTACTATTTGGAGCCTATCAAGGTTTTCTGTTATTCTGCCGTAAAAAACATATTCTTTTCCTAGATCAAAGAGTTTATTCAAAAAATACCCATTAAAAAAGACAACTTCAAGCATACCGCTATCATCGCTAACACTTAGCACTAGCGGAGTCTTTTTGTTGAATCTATTCGCACCCATCCTCTTGTTCACAAGCCTTGCCTGAATGAGAAAGTCACTACCAGCTTTAAGCTCAGATATAGGTGTTACAGTGCGTCTATCTTCATATGATCTTGGAAAGTAAAGAGCTAAATCTTCTATGGTTTCAATTCCCATATCACGGAAGATTTCTACTTTCTTAGGCCCTACGCCTTTGAGCACACTTATGCTATCATTTATCTGCATATTTGAACTTAAACTCCATGTTTCTTGCTGAGACATTTTCAGACTTAACGCCTGTTATTACTACTGTAATTTCGCTAGGACTTACAGCAAGCCTATCCTGTAAATGATGAACAATTTCTTGATTTAGCTTTTTTAGAAGATTTTTGATACTCTCACCAAATCTTACTATAGCATAATACTTAATTCTAAAATTATTATCATCAAAGCTAATCTCTATATTCTTAAGGCTATCGCTTGACGGTATAAAATCTTCTTCTAGAAGAAACCTACCTTTAGATGTAGATAGCCATATTAATTCATCATATTCTTTAGTAGCTATGACATCTATGATTTCTGTAGCTATGACTCTGTCAGAAAAACTTATTCTACCTTGATTAGTATATTTATGTACAGACATATCCATATTCTCCGATAAAAAAACCGCGAAAGCAAAAGCCTTCGCGGAGTTAGTCCCTGTTGATTAGAGGGCGCGGTCAATCTTGTTTGATCTCATGCACCTTGTGCATACATTCGCTCTTCTTACTGTACCGTTGTCATTGATTCTTACGGTCTGAATGTTAGCATTCCATTTTCTTCTTGTATGTCTCATTGAATGGGAAACATTATTTCCGGAAACCTGACCTTTTCCACAAATCTCACACTTTCTTGACATTTGCCGCACCTCCTTGCTAAAAATTGTATATCCCGATATCGGGTTTATTACCTCTTAAAATGTTTGCAGGCTATAGATTGAATAACCGCAAGTAGCATTATACCATAGCCAATAAGTATAATACAAGTACTTTTTTGCTTGAATTCCGCGATTTATACAAGCGTGCGGTCAAGACCAATATATTCTGCTCTGATCATTGATTTCAGATGTAAATCATAATATTTACCATTCTTCTTGGTAGCACTTCTGAGTATACCTTCTGACTTAAATCCAAGCTTATCATATAGATGAGCTGCTGCATCATTCTTAACAAAGTGGTCAATCGTCACTCTCTCCATATGCAAACTTATAAATGCATATTCAAGAATTGAAAGCAGAGCTTCCCTACCTAGCCCTTGATTTCTAAGCTTTGGATCAGCTATGTATATTCTTGTTACATCAACTGAATCGCTATGGCTATCAAGTCTTGAGAGATAGATTCTACCAATAGGAATATCGCTTGGCTTCTGCAGGATGGTAAACTGTCTCTTAGTATCATCATTACTATTCTCTATGAATTCAGTAACAACCTCCTCATAGTCCCTGCTTTCGTCAATTGAAAAGAACTCAGTTACTGCTAAATCGGATTCCCAATCAGCAAAATATGAGCAATCATTAAATGTACTTTCCCTAATAATCAAGTTCTTCGTTTCCATTGCGGTATCTCCTTTGATATGCTATTATTATAAAGTATTTTTATCTTAAATCAAAGGGTAATTTACAAAGTTTTTCACGATTGTTTTATGGAGGTGAAAATTTGAAAAAAAGGATATATATTACGCTAATTTCTTTAATGCTAATTTTGATCTTAGCATTGACAGCATGTGGAAAAAAATCCCCAGATACCGAGATTCCATTAAACGAAAAAATAGAATCAAAGGCATTTGCATATAGAACTGACTTGCTAGATTCGGCCGAAACTTTGACAGATAATAATAAGATACAGGAATATCTACTCAACTGGGCTAAATCAAAGAATCTGAAATACGAAAAAGACGACCACGGTAACATTATAATGTCGATGGCTGCTTCTGAGGCATATATAAATGCAGCTCCAGTTACGGTTGTATGTAGCTACGATGCAGATAGCTTTGCTGACAGTATGGATGCTATTGCATCTGCCCTCTATATTATCAAAAACAATGAGGATTCTGGTGAGCTAAATGTAATCTTCTCACCTATATCAAATGGCAATTACACTGCACTTGATAAATTGAGCAAGAAATATTTTAAAGATAATACCAAAGTTATAAGCCTCTCTGGTGGGCGCAAAGCTCTTTGGTCTGTTAACTCAGGCGGAAACAGCAACTACATCTTTTCAGGCAGCTTGACTACTGAAGCTCCAACACTAAGCACAGCATATAAAATTTCTATAAGTGGATTAACAGGAGGAGCACCTGATGGAAGAATATCATCATACCCAAATCCCGTTAAAATACTCGGTGATCTGCTTGCATCTTTTAAGACAAACTCTTTGATATTTGAGCTTTCAAGTATATCAGGTGGAAATAGCTCAAGCTCCTATCCAAAGAATGCTGAGATGACTATTGTTATAAATGAAGATGACGTTGAAAAATTTACAGCAAAGCTCGATAAAGCAATAGAAAAGTTTGACAAGAAATATAAGGAAGACTATCCAAAGGCTACTTACAAGTACGAGGCAGTTAGCCTTCCAGCAACAGTTTATACTAAAGAAAGCCAGAACACGCTTATAAGTTCCCTCTATACACTTTCAGATGGTGTTTTCTACAGGGATGCAGACGACGAGATAGTTACTATTTCAAACATAGGCACTATTGCAACAAGTGAGGAAGCCTTTACAATTTCAGCACAGGGCTATAGTCTTGATAAAGCAAATCTCACAGAGCTTGATAATCAGTATGCTACTACATGTTCCCTTGCAGGAATATCATATAATAGAATATCTAGAGTTCAACCACTGCCTACTAAATTTGATGAGAATAATGTTTCTAAATTTCAAAAGGAAGTCATGGATGCTTATAAGGAATATGATCGCTCTAATCTAGAGTTCAAAAACAGTGTGCAGACAACTCCTGCAGTGTTTATTGCTAATAAAAACTCCAAAGTTAATCTTGTCAACGTTGTTATCAACAAGGATAAACTAGAGGTATATACAGGTACAATAATCACACTTTTGAAGAACCAAACCCACAAGGAAATTAAAAGCCTAGATGATGATAACTAAAACAAAACCCGCATATAGCGGGTTTTTTGATGTCTTAATTTATTATATAGCTATTTGACGAACATTATATTTAAATCAACATTTGTATTTATGCCACCCACTCTTCCTGTTGAAGAATACTGCCACATGGCATAGTCATACACAAAGCTGCTCATGGAAGCATAGTGCGCAAGCCATATTTCGTAATCAGTTAAAAGAGTCAAATCAATGTTGTTATCTATCCAATCTGGATTTCCGTAGATTAGCGTTTCCCTTCCGTGCTTTTTCATAATACATCCAAAGGCATCCGCAACTTCAGTTTTTTGCTCTACTGTCAACGCTTTTATCCTGTCGTTTTCCGTTACTGGCTCCATATCAAATCCTATTGGCAATGATACATTTCTTCCTTTGATATTTGAGAGCACGTACTTTGCTTCCTTGGTAGCTTCTTCTGTAGTTACTGCTTGCGAAAAGAAGTATACACCTACATCTATTCCATTCTGTTGAGCTTCTTCTATATTCTTTTCGAAGTAATCATCCATATAAATTTTACCATCTGCATAAGAGCTGAATCCAAGCCTGATATATGCGAACTCTACTCCAGATTTCTTTACACTAGCCCAATCTATTTCTCCCTGGTGAACAGATACATCTATACCTCTCTTGGCCTTGATACCATTGTAATTATAGTTAAGGAAATTATACTCATCCCTATAGAATCCTTCGCTACTGTATTCCATTTTCGGATACTCCTTGCTCTCACCTAGTCCATCATAGGTATTTATATATCTATATGCCTTAACCCATATAAAGATAGCTAATACTAGAAGAATTGCACTCATAACTATTATTAGCCTCTGCTTATCTATTTTATTTTTTCTTCTATTTTTCTTTTTAACTACCTTATTCATAACGGTATTATACCATTTTTTCCTATACTTAAAATAAATATTTGATTATCACTTTACAAAGATAGTCATTAGTGCTAAATTATACTTAGCACTCTAATGTGTTGAGTGCTAATAATTATTATGGAGGGCAAACATGGCTAAAAAACAATTTAAAGCAGAATCTAAGAAATTACTTGATTTGATGATTCACTCTATATACACCAATAAGGAGATATTTTTACGTGAGCTTATCAGCAATTCAAGCGACGCCTTAGATAAACTATATTACAAGAGCTTGACATCTGGAGAGCTAGGAATCAAAAGAAATGACTTCTATATCCAGATAACACCTGATAAGGAGCTTAGAACACTTACAATTAGAGATAACGGTATCGGAATGAGTAAAGATGAGCTAGAAAATAACCTTGGTACTATTGCAAAGAGCGGTTCCCTCGGCTTTAAGGAAGAGCAAGAAAAAATCAAAGACGAAAATTCCAAGGCTAAGAACATTGATATCATTGGTCAGTTCGGTGTTGGATTCTACTCCGCTTTCATGGTTTCAGATATTGTAAGCGTTACATCAAAAGCCTTCGGCAGTGACGAAGCATATCGCTGGGTTTCACGCGGTGCAGATGGATATACTATCGAAGAAGCGAGTCTAGATGGTCATGGTACGGAAATTGTACTAACAATCAAAGAAGATACAGAGGGTGAAAACTACTCTAGCTTCCTTGAGGAGTACATGATTAGAAATCTAGTCAAAAAGTATTCAGACTATATCAGATACCCTATTCGTATGATGGTTGAAAAATCAAGACCTATAGGAGAAACTGAGGAAGGAAAAGCACCTGAATTTGAAAAGTATAGCGAGCTAGAGACTCTAAACTCCATGGAGCCTATTTGGAAACGCCAAAAGAGCAAAGTAAAGCCTGAGGAATATAACGATTATTATAAGAGTAAGTACATGGACTACATGGATCCTGCAAGAGTTATTAGGACAAATGTTGAAGGTGTTTCCAGCTTTACAGCTTTGATGTTCATTCCGGGACATGCACCTTTTGATTATTACACTAAAGAATATGAAAAAGGACTTCAGCTCTACTCTAGTGGCGTAATGATTATGGATAGATGCAAGGATCTATTGCCAGATTACTTTAACTTTGTCAAAGGACTTGTGGATAGCCAGGACCTTTCTCTTAATATTTCAAGAGAAATGCTGCAGCAAGATAGACAGCTTAAGAACATTGCTAAAAATGTTGAAAAAAAGATTAAGAGAGACCTTGAGGATTTCCTAAAGAACGATAGAGACGGATATGAAAAGTTCTTTGAAAACTTCGGTAAACAGCTAAAATACGGCCTATATGAAGGATATGGCATGAACAGAGAGGTTCTTGAAGACCTAGTTCTATTCTATTCCTCTACTGAGCAGAAAAATGTAACCTTTGCAGAATACCTTGAGAGAATGAAGGATGACCAAAATGCAATATACTATGCAGCTGGTGAATCCATCAAAAAGATAGACCTTCTGCCTCAGACTGAATTTGTAAAATCAAAGGGCTATGAAATCCTTTATTTAACCGACGAAATGGATGAATTTGTTTTCAACATCCTTGGTCAGTATAAAGATAAACCTTTCAAGTCAGTGTCTGCTGAAGACATTGCTGAAGATGATACTGAAGAAGCTAAGGAAAATATGAAAAAGCTTGAAGAAGACAACAAGGAGCTTCTAGAAGATATTAAGAAAGCTCTTGGAGATAAGGTAAGCGAAGTAAAGCTCTCCCCTCGTCTAAAATCATCTGCAGTATGCCTAACTACCAAGGGAGATATTTCACTTGAGATGGAGAAAATTCTAAGTGCAATGCCTATGGATCAAGGTATCAAGGCTGAAAGAGTTCTTGAACTAAACCCTGAGCATAGTGTATTTGAAGCACTAAATAAAATTAAGAGTGAAGATGCTGGTGGTAAAAAACTAGAAGTTTACGCAAACCTTCTATACGATCAGGCTCTCCTCATATCTGGAATACAGATTGATGATCCAGTTGAATTTAGCAAATCAATATGCCAACTCATAGTTGATGCAAACTAAATAGATACTATTTTAAAAGGCGGTACCATAGATCGGTATCGCCTTTTGTTTAATTATGCTTGCATATTCTTTACAAGTGATTCACCCTTCATCTTGATTATAAGTGCCATGATTAACGAAACCAGCAGGTATAATACTAAAACTACACTTGTAAGCTGATTTATCTCAAAGATCTCTAATCTTACTAATAAAAATAGTAAAGCTACAGTTCCGCCTTCAATAGCAAGTCCTATAAATAACGAGAGTAATGGTGCTGTTGCTTGTTTAATTGCAACGGCTTCATTTGTCCAGTCAAACTTTGGAAAACACATACCCAGGAACAGTCCTATCATCGCATTAAATAAAGTAGCTGTTATCGGAATCAAAAATACCATCACCCTATCTACAGGATTTAAGTCTATTGCAAACTGTATGATTGTACCGCTTAAAATTATAAATGGAACACTGAATATTATATGTGGCATTAGCTTTGCAGATATGATATCCTTGCTTTTTATTGGCAGTGATTTTAAAATCCATAAAGTCTTCGCTTCAAGCGAAAAACTAGGACTAGATATTGTAATCATTCCTGTACTAAATCCTAGACCCATGCATACGAATACTCCAATTAAATCCATGCCTAACATGTTAATCATGTTATTTAGATTATCCCCTCCAAACATAAGGTATATGCAGATAAGTGGCATAAATAATAGTCCTGATCCTGCATTTAGTATATACGTAGGCGAGCCTATGAACATAGCGCATTCTTTACTTATTAGAGCGGCTTTAATGCTCTTTGCCTTAACCTTTTTTTCACGATATACAATTTTCTTTCCGCCCTTATTCCTAGTTGCTATTGAGATAAAACTCTTGCTGATAAAATAGCAAACCAAAGCAAATGGTAGAGCGCTAATTAGTATGAAAAGCAAAACGAAAAGTATATCCGTTTCAGCTATTGCCATTCCGTAAACATAGAAAACAGCTAGATACTTCTTAAATACATCAGCTACTGCAGCTCCTGATTTTGCCATTTCGGCCATAAGCCCCTGCCATTCAAAGCAAAGATAGAAATATCCAAGCATCAAAATCATTGAAAATGCAATAATTAGTACCTTTGGCCTTGAAACCTTGCTAGATATCCAAGCAACAAACCAGCCAAATAGCACGGAAATTGTCATTGATAAGATTGGTAAAAAGAGGAATATCAAAGCTGATACGACAAATATTCCTAAATTAAAACCAACATCATAGAAATAGACAATTAAAGCAGGTGCTATTATTGCCAGTTCATATAAATAATTTAGACCTAGCAATGATATTATACGTGAAAATATAATATGCATTGGCTTTATCGGCATTGCAAGAAGTATCTCATTGTCATTTGCTTCATATATCTGCTTTTGCGTTAGAAAGATACTTCCTATAAAACAAACTGTAAATACTACGATTCCACTAAAAGCAAAGTAAAGCCAGTCAAGTCCCATAATGTGGTATGGAACGGATATGGAATGAAAGATTTGTGAAAACAAAAATCCCACTGATAAAAACACTACTATGTATAGCGCAATGACACCGAATATATTAGTTTTCTTATTCTTTTTTTTGCCGCCCTGCATCTGGTTTAGAATCTCCAGAAAACGCAGCTTTATCAATATCTTAAGCATCTCTTCCCTCCAAATCGAGGAATACGTTCTCTAAGGATGTGCTTCCCTTAACCTCTTCCATAGTTCCAGATGCTATTAGTTTACCCTGCTTAATTATAGCGATCTTATCACAAAGTTTTTCGGCAACCTCAAGCACGTGGGTTGAAAAGAATATAGCTCCGCCGTTATCGCAGTGCTTTCTCATCTCTTCCTTTAGAAGAAAAGCCGCCTTAGGATCTAGCCCAACAAAAGGCTCATCCATTATTATGAGCTTTGGCGCATGAACAAAGGCTGCAATTAAAGCAAGCTTTTGCTTCATACCATGTGAATATGAACTTATAGGCTGTGCCAAGTCTGATGTTAAACCAAATAAATCAGCAAACCTACGAGTTCTTTCTGCTCTATCCTCTTCAGGTACTCCAAAGACATCCGCAATTAAATTAATATATTTGATTCCTGAAAGAAATTCATAAAGATCGGGATTGTCAGGAATGTATGCAAGTATCTCCTTGCACTTCATAGGATTTTCCTTAACAGAAATGCCATCAATAAAGATTTCACCCTCATCAAATTCTAATATTCCACAGCATGACTTAATTGTAGTTGTCTTACCTGCACCGTTATGTCCAATGAAACCATAGATTTCACCTTTCTGTATATGTAATGTCAAGTTATCTACGGCTTTCTTGTCTCCGTAAATCTTCGTTAGATTATTTATCCTAAGCATTTTTCCCTCCTATAGATTATTTGTATACATAAAATATATCAAAAATTAAAAGCATTATCAAGCACGCGTAAAATATCCGAAACATCTATTTGTTTTTCTGTAAAATACTCAAAAGCCTTTGCTCCCTGGTATGCAAGCATAGAAATTCCATTTGAAAATACTTTGCAGCCATCTTTTGCCGCCTTTGACAATAATTCAGTTTCTAGTGGATTATATATTAAATCTAAAACACATATATGTTTAGGAAGCTTTATTTCATCTTCTAAAGGATTTTTATCTATATCTTGCCCCATTCCAAGGCTAGTAGCATTTATAAGCAAATTGGATTCATTTATGCATTTTGATAGAGTCTGAGTATCTTCTATAGGATAAATTTCTACATCTATAGGAAAACTAGAGCGGATTTTGTCGACATAAACTTTTCTTTTATCGATGCTTAAATCTCTGACAAAGACGCATACCTTCTTGGCTTTATTCTTTGCAAGTGCATATAAAACAGCCTGACCTGCACCACCAAGCCCAAGAAGACATACCTTGCTATTTTTTATTTCAATGCCCAGTCTTTCTATCGCTTTTTCGGCTCCGAAGATATCCGTGTTGTAACCGTATAGCTTTCCATCCCTGTTAACCACAGTATTTACTGCATTGCAAAAGCAAGCTTCCTCTGAAATTTCATCTAGATATTTAATAATCGCAGTTTTATTTGGCATGGAGACATTGGCACCTGCAATTCCCAGCGTTCTCAAAGAAGAAACTGCATCTGCTATACTATCAAGATTGACATCAAAGGCCATGTAAGCAGCATTTATATTCATTTTTTCAAAAGCACTGTTGTGTATATGGGGCGAAAGTGAATGCTCACAAGGACTAGCAAACAGTGCATAAAGCTTGGATCTTCCATCGAGATTTTTCATTTTAAATCCTCATACTATTGAAGCTATCTTGCATTACCATTATAATCGAAAGTAAATATATTTAGAATAGGTATAAACAAAATGGATAATTTATATATCATCGGTTTCATGGGAAGTGGAAAGACTAGCCTAGCTAATGAACTTTGTAAACTTAGCAAAAAGACTCTAATCTGCATGGATGCTATAATAGAGAAAAAATTTGAGATAAGAGTAGCAGAGATATTTGAAAGACATGGCGAAGCTTTCTTTAGAAATCAGGAACATGAGCTTCTTTCTAAAGTATCAAAGCTTGACAAACAAATCATAGACTGCGGTGGCGGTCTTCCTTTGAATCCCGAAAATAGAGAAATTATAAAAGCAAGTGGTATATGTATTTATCTAAAGGTAAGTCCAGAAACGGTAATATTAAGACTTGATAACGATGATTCTCGCCCTCTTTTAAAAAATAAAAAAAGCATAAAGGAGATATCCCTTATGCTTAGTGAACGTGTTAAAATCTATGAATCTATGGCTGATATAATCATAGATTCCGATAAATTATCGACTAAAAAAATTGCCGAAAGACTTATTCCTTATCTGTAAGCAGTTTATTATCACAGTAAGGACATTTCTCAGGGACCATAAGAAAGCTCTTGTCAACTCTTCCTATGCGAAGTCCCTTTCTCTCTGAAATTATCTGCGCTCTCCTATTGCCTGCTGATGCCTTTGTTCCGCTAGGTACAAAATAAGATAAACTCTCCTTGCAATGTGGACATTTCCAATTTTTCTTTGGAATCGCGCCTGCAAGAAAATGAACTATTATATAGGCGATAATGCTGAGCGCCAAAATCAATCCACAAATCTTACCAGCACCAGTCTCAATGAACTTGATATCCCTTGTTTTTAAAAAAACAGAGGCTCCGGCTACGATTGCAAACGATATTCCGAAAAAGGCAATACAGACAATCTGAATTTTGTTTATAACAATGCTCTTTCTGATCTGCTCTTTTTGGCCCTCATCAATAACCTCATCAATGGATATGTTTTGGATTTCGTATGTCCTTGCCATAATACCTCGATAACTACTACTTTCTCTTATATCCTGTAATCATTGCAGCAGCAAAACATCCAACAGCAGCCCATGCAAAAAATCTGTGATACTTCATATCTTTCCTCCTAAAAATTCATGAAATAATATTCTTTATACAATTATGCTATATATCCATGAAAAAATCAAATATTAATAATCTATTTTTTCCTTTAGGAACACACCCTTATCCAGTTCATCAAAAGCATTTAACAGCTCATCTCTGGTATTCATAACTATAGGTCCGCCCCAAACTACTGGTTCCTCAAGCTTATTTGAACTCATGAATAGAACCTGAGCATCTCCATTCTCTGCAGTTATTTTAAGCTTATCACCCTCAGAAAGCTTAACAGCAGTTTTTTCATCTATGTACTCACCCTCTACAGACGCATTGCCTAAAAGTGTAAATATCATTGCTGACTTATTTTCCTCTATATCCAGCTCTACAGTCTTTCCTGAAGCAATATGGATATCGTAATAATCAAAAGCTAAGTAATCCCCTACATGACCCTTATGCTCACCAAATTGACCTGCCAGAAGTCTAAGCCTTCCACCTTCAATTTCGATTTCCTTAATTTCGCTACTCTTGATACTATGATATGCAGGCTTACACATTTTGTCCTTAGCCGGAAGGTTAAGCCATAGCTGAACGCCTAGCATTCTCTCACTTGCAGGAAGAGCTTCCTCGTGAAGAATTCCAGATCCAGCAGTCATCCACTGAACCTCACCATCAGCAATGGTATCTTCATTTCCCATCGAGTCCTTATGCTGCATTTTTCCCTTATAGACATAGCTTATAGTCTCAATTCCCCTGTGCGGATGCATAGGAAATCCAGCGATATAATCCTTTGGATTCACACTATCAAATGAATCTAGCATCAAAATGGGATCAAAATCCTCAATATCCTTGTGACTCAAAACTCTGACGAGACTAACCCCTGCTCCATCCTCGGTTCTAAAGCCTTTAACCTTCTTAACGATACTTCTGTCCATTACATCTCCTAAAAGTAAATTTGTTCTCTCTATATTCTCTAATCCGAATATCTCTCTAAGAACTTATTCACTTTTTGGGTGTATTTAATCACGAAATTTTCTTTTCCCTTGAAAATGCAGTATAAGCATAGGCAGAAATGGCAGATATTATCGGTATAATCAGAACGCAACCAATTACGCAAATACTTATTGTTGTCACTCCCTGGGTAAAATCCTTGGAATTTATCATAGTTGAAAATGAATAAAACATAAGATAGTTGAGCATCAAAAGCATGTACTCACCAAAGAAGATAAATACAAGCGTATTAACAGTTGAATTTAATATCTCTTTACCTATGTTAATTCCTGAATTAAAAAGCTCTCTTACGCTAAGCTTCTGCTCATGTCTATAAACCTCATACATACCTGAACTTACAGCAACTGCTGTATCTATTATAGATCCTGCAAGAGTAAACAGCACAACCGCAACCTGTACTGCAAACATATTTCTTCCGATATTACCTTTATATCCATTGGTTTCATTTATATGCTCACCGCCAATGGCAGTAAATCCTTGAAGATGAGCTAATTTAACTATAAGGAATATTAGTCCAAACATCAAAAGCACAGTCAGCAAAACAGAAATAAATGCTGCGTGAGTCTTGAGATTTACCTCGTTTTGATAATAAACGGTTATCGCTGTTATAAGAATAACCGCAGCTAACGATACTCCTATCGGTGAAATACCTGCATTCATTAATTTTATAGATATAAACAAAACAAGTAAATCCATGCACACTGTTATTAGTGATTTTGCAGTTTTATCTCCACCTGTAAAAAGAGACAAAGCAAGGAAAATCAATGCTAAAATTAATATCATCATATATTCTTACCTCCTCTTTTTAGCAAAATTGAAGAAACAAGAACTGAGACAGGAATTGCAATTAAAATTGCAACTGCAGCCATGAGAAATCTCACTATATCAAAGTAGGCATCAAAGCGCAAAACTGTTCGATACTCAATATCGTTTGCTATAGATATTATGAATGTCGGTATAATAGCAGCAATATTGGTAAATAATACAACGCTAATCATGGTTCCAGTTATATCATCAGCTACAGCCTTTGCTGACTTCATAAGTTCATTTATATGTATATGTGGGTTTTTGCTTATTACTTCTGAACTTGCAACAGTAATTGTAACCGCTACATCTATAACTGCACCTAGACAGCCTATGATAATCTGAGCAAGGAAAAACTGGTTGGCTTGATTTCTTGTATAAGGCTCAGGTATGAAGTCAAGAAAATCGTAATCTATCTTTGACATATATACCAAAGCAGATGCTAGTCCAAGAACGATAAGGCTTACAGCTACAGTAGCTGCAAGTGAAACTAACATATTTTTATTTATTCCATTAATAAGGCTTAAAACAATGATTGTAAAGCCAAAGCTCCCAAGAACAGTAAGTAGAAGTATGTTCATCCCCTTCATATAAGCGAGTATGATTAAATAAAAAAATATCACATTGACAATAAGGCATAGCGAAGCAAGAAACCCCTTCTTATTTCCGAATATAACAAGAAGGCTCATCAATATCATAAATGTGATGGCTATGAAATAATCTCTTTTTAGTCCAATAATTTCTGTATGCTTGGCATTAAGAAAAACTATATCTCCCTTGCTATACTTCTCATCATAAACACGAGATACATCGTATTTATTTATGACGCTTAGGCTTTTACCTTTGTCACTTGTGTTCATAAGCTTAAGCTCTATGCTTTGAACCTGCTTTGAATCTGCCTTTTCTTCGCTTACGCTCTCTACCTTTGCTATAGGCTTTTGATAAACAGAAAAATTATTATAAACAAGCACGCATATGGTAAGGCTTACGATTAACATAAGCAACGTTCTTAGCAAATAGCTTTTCTGTAGGTTCTCACTTATATACATGGCTTTCCTTTCGATTCATATTGTCTATATTATAATCCAATTTTGTAATCAAAATGTGTAGGAATTGAATTTTCGCTATAATATTTTTTATTTTTAAAAATCAAAATTCGTGGTATTAATATATTATAAGTTTCTTTATATAAAATAATAAGGATAAGAAGGTAAAAGGTTTAAAAATGAATAAAAACGCACTATTTAAGATTTCATACGGCTTGTACGTTCTTACATCAAAGGATGGCGACAAGCACAGTGGATGCATCATCAATACAGCGATGCAGATAAGTGAAACTCCTTTAAGGGTCTGTATTTCAATCAACAAGGCTAACTATACTCATGACCTTGTTATGAAGAGCAAAAAATTCAATATTTCTGCCCTAAGTCAGGAAGCAGATTTTGATACATTCAAACATTTTGGATTCCAGAGCGGTAGAGATGTTGATAAGTTTGCAGATTATGATTCATACAAGATTAGCGAAAATGGTCTTGCTTATGTAACAAAGGGTACAAACGCATTTATTAGCGCTGAGGTTGAAGAAACTCTAGATAGCGGTAGCCACACTCTATTCATTGCAAAGGTTACAGATGCAGAGATTCTTTCAGATGTTCCATCTACTACATATGATTATTACCAGAGCAACATCAAGCCTAAGCCAGAAAAGCCTGCTGAGTCTGACAAGACAGTTTGGGTATGTAAGGTTTGTGGATATAAGTATGAAGGAGAAGAACTTCCAGAAGACTATATCTGCCCTCTTTGCAAGCATCCAGCTTCAGACTTTGAGAAAATGTAATAAAAGAAGGAAGCTACAAGCTTCCTTTTTTGATAAAATAATCCTCGCGTATAAACGCGAGGATTATTGTTTTAGAGATCGTCTTCGATAGCACTGCTCTTAGCATAAGCTGTAGACTTAGCCTCAAAGAAGTCTGTCTTAACCATGTTAGCATCAGCATACTGTGATACCCATCTCATGCTTTCTGGCTCTTCTTCATAACCCTCATATAGGGTTCCAAGGCCTAGTGATGAATATCTCTGGTTTCCGAGATACTTGATGTAATCCTCTACCATCTTCTCGTTGAGACCTGGTATTTCGTTTCCGATTACATACTTACCCCAAGCGATTTCTTGGTCTACGCCTTCCATAATCATTTCACGAAGAACAGCTAAGTTTTCATCGTTGAATAGACCTGGTTCTTCTTTACGAAGCTCCATTAGCATATTTCTGAACAGCCATAGGTGTGTATTCTCATCTCTATTGATGTATCTGATTTCCTGTACACTTCCTGGCATCTTGCCGTTTCTTCCAAGGTTATAGAAAAACATGAATCCCGAATAGAAGTAGATACCCTCAAGAATGAAGTTAGCAATGCAAACTCTTAGGAAGCTGTCCTTATTTGGGTTATCAACAAACTCATTATATAGGTCACCGATAAAACGGTTTCTGTTAAGCAAGTGTTCATCAGTCTTCCACTGATATAGAATATCATTTCTCTCAGTAGGATTGCAGATTGTATCTAGCATGTAGCTATAGCTCTGGCTGTGTATGCACTCCTGGAATGTCTGGATTGAGAGGCATAGGTTTATCTCATTTGCTGTAACATACTGTGAAATATTAGGTAAATTTGCTGACTGAACTGAGTCTAGATAAACTAGAAAGCTTAAAATCTTATCATATGCAGTTCTCTCCGCAGGCAAAAGCTTTGGATAATCGCTCTTATCCTGGTGCATGTTGATTTCCTCTGGAATCCAGAAGTTGTTCATAGCCTGTCTATACCAGTCTGAAACCCACTCGTATTTCATGTTGTTGAAGTCATTGATATTTGTTGTATCAAAGTTAATAAGACTTCTATTTCTTACATCAATATCGCCCTCTGGATTAAATAGAGGCTTTTTCATTATCATATCGCTCATTTGATTCTCCTAATCTCATTCTATAATTAGACTTCTCTTAGACTTCTCTATATTATGCTGAACAGCTATCGCAATCCTCTGGATCAAGCGCTTTAGATCTTACGTAGTAAACAGTCTTAACGCCCTCTTCCCATGCTAGTATATATAGGTTCAGAAGCTGACTCATCTTGTAATCATTAGTTATCCAGAAGTTAAAGCTCTGCGCCTGGTCAATATGTCTCTGGCGTATACCCGCAGCTCTCACTGACCATGTCTGGTCAATGTAATGAGCCTGCTTGTAGTACCAGTATGTAGCCATTGAAAGTTCAGGAGCAACTCTTGGCAATATAGCACCCTTCTTTTCCTCAAGGAAGAATCTATTCATAACTGGATCAAGTCCTGCAGTTGTACCTATCAAAATTGAAGTTGAACTTGTAGGTGCAGTTGCCATTATCCAAGCATTTCTGATTCCGTTCTCAGCTACGCTGGCCTTTAGCTCCTGCCATCTCTCTGAGTTATATTCTCTACGATCAAAGTACTGGCCGTCCTGCCACTCACTACCTTCAAATAGGCTATATGAACCTCTCTCCTTCGCAAGCTCATTGCTTGCCTTTACTGCAGCATATCCGATGTCCTCAAATACCTTATCTGCAAATGCGAGATGCTCCTCTGATTCCCATTTGATTCTATTCTTAGCTAGCATGTGGTGGTAACCAGAAACTCCAAGACCTATAGCTCTGTATTTATGGTTTGTAAGCTTTGCATCGTTTATAGGATAGAAGTTCAAATCGATTACATTATCAAGAGCTCTAATAACTGTTGAAGTTATGTCCTCTAGCTCCTTATTGTCGTGAACGTTGATATTACCTAGGCAAAGTGATGCAAGGTTGCACACCACGAAGTCTCCTGGCTTTGTTCTTGTTACAATTACCTCATCGCCCTCGTGAGTTTCTACTGTAGTACTTACAATCTCAGCTTCACTCATATTTTGGGCAATCTCTGTACATAGATTTGAGCAGTAAATCATTCCCTTGTGCTTGTTAGGATTCATTCTATTTACTGTATCACGATAGAAAGCAAATGGAGTTCCTGTCTCAACAGCTGACTTAAGAATTAGCTTTACAAGTTCCTTAAGTCCGATTACTCTCTTTGATATTCTAACATCATTTACACAATCCCAGTAACGCTTCTCCCATTCTTCACCGAATGAATCCTCTAGGCAGTAACCCTTTATCTGCATGATGTCATGTGGGTCCATTAGGTACCAATCCTGGTTTAGGTTTTCCTTAGCAAGTCTCCAGAAAAGATCAGGATAGCAAACAGCCGGGAACACGTCGTGAGCCTTCATTCTGTCATCACCGTTGTTTGTTCTTAGCTGTAAGAATTCAGGAAGATCCTTATGCCATGCATCTAGATAAACTGCAACAGCACCCTGTCTCATACCTAGTTGATCTACTGCAACAGCTGTATCGTTAACAACTCTGATCCAACGAATAACACCACCGCTTGCGCCTTCAAAGCCTCTGATGCTTCCACCTCTTGATCTTACCTTACCAAAGTACATTCCCATACCACCGCCGAACTTGGAAACATCGGCGAACTTGGATACACTGCTGTAAATACCGTCAAGTGAATCAGGTACTGTATCGATAAAGCAGCTTGAAAGCTGGTGATACGGCTTTCTTGCATTCGATTGTGTAGGTGTAGCCATTGTAACCTTCTGAAGGCTCATAATATCGTAGAACTTTTTAACCCATGTCATTCTATCCTCGCCTTCCTTCAAAGCAAGGTGAAGAGCTATACCTAGGTACATCTCCTGTGGTGATTCCAAAACCACGTGTGAGCGATTGTGAATTAAATATCTGCTTATGAGTAGGTCTAGTCCTGCATATGTATATAGGTTATTGCGCTCATCATCGATGAATTCAAATGCCTCTTCTATTTCCTTCTTGCTGTAGCTCTCAAGGATATACTTTCCGTAAAGTCCCTCTGATGTCAAATAGCGAAGCTTTTCATAGAATGAAGTTAAACCGTAGTTTTCCTCAGTCTTCTTAAGCTCTCTGCTAAATGTGTAGTAAAGAAGTCTACCTGCGATTTTCTCCCAATTAGGCTCCTCCTGTGTTGTAAGCTCAGCAGCTGACTTTGTCAAAAGCTCTAGTCTAGCATCTATAGTGCTATCAGGCTTCTGCATAGCAATATACTTAGCCTCAAGTCTTGTAAGATCGTAATGCTCATAGCTTGATTGAATTGAAGCAAGAACTGGAAGAAGTTTCTCATCACCAATCTCTGCCACAAGAGCTTCTCTGATCTTACGCATCTCAGCTCTCTTTTCTCTATAAAGAATATAGCTCTTAGCAGCATCAAAGCAACCATTAGCCATCATTACACGCTCAACTGCGTCCTGGATTTCCTCAACGCCAGCCTGCTCTCTATCTGCAAATTCTGCTTCAACCTGTCTAAGTAAATCCGCAATTAAATCAGCATCATGCTCAACTCCGACAGATATAAACGCTTTTTCCATTGCCTTAACAATCTTATCCCCTGAATAGCGTTCCTCTGCCATACTCCTTTTAATTATGGTTTTCATCAAAAAAATCTCCCTGACTATTTAATACATAAAAATACAACATATATTGTTGTTACCGTAATAGTATACCCTATATATGCTAAAATGTCGCCTATTATTTTAAATAAAAGCCAAGTTTTTGTAAAAATACTTGGCTCAAAAATTACAGTGTTGAAAATGCAAGCTTTACAGCGACAGCAGCTCTTTTACATCCTTCAAAATCGATTCGTCATCCATACCAAGCTCCTTCATTAGTTGCTTGGCATTGTATCTATCATAGAACTTTTTATCTAGACCATAGTTCTTGACCTTAAGCCCGCTAGCTCCTAAATGCGATGCAATCTTTTGGCCAAAACCTCCCTCAAGAATACCATCTTCAATTGTTATTACAAGCTCATGCTTCTCAGCTAGCGAGTCTAGAAGCTCCTTATCAACGCCTGATGCAAATCGTGGATTTATCAAAGTAGGTCTAAATCCATATTTTTCTTCTACAGCTTTAGCAATTCCTTCGCCCTTTTGATAGAAACCGCCTAGACCTATGATTGCAAGCTTTTCACCCTTCTGAGTAATCTCAAATTTATCTATCTCATCAATTCCTAATATCTGCTCCCTAGAGTTGACTTCATTTCCAGGCATCAAAATCATCACAGGATGCTCTCTTTGTTCTACCGACCAATCAAGAGCTGAAAGCAGCTCTTCCTTTGATGATGGTGAGATTATTACTAGATTCGGAATATTTGAAAACTCTGCGATACCAAAGATTCCAAGATGCGTAACATCTCTCATGCTAGCAAATGAAGCTGATGTGAGTAGAATTGTTATAGGTAAGCTATTGATACAAATATCGTGAGATATTTGGTCATATGCTCTTTGCATAAATGTTACACTAGTAAATACCAACGGCTTAGCACCTGCCTTTGCA
Organism: uncultured Clostridia bacterium; assembly: GCA_938049335.1. Taxonomy (GTDB): domain Bacteria; phylum Bacillota; class Clostridia; order Peptostreptococcales; family Anaerovoracaceae; genus Eubacterium_B. The sequence goes on from CALIYX010000023.1 coordinate 169,641, forward strand.
GCACCACCTGCCATTGCAATAGACTGTTCCTCAGCAATCCCAACATCTACAAACTGATCCCCTAGTGCAATTCTATCTTCCTTAGATAAATCTAGACAACCAGGCATATTAGGTGTAATAACCATAAATGAACTGTCAGTCTTTGCCTTATTAAGCACATATTCTCTAGCTAAATCGCTATATTCTGGCTCATCGCTCCACTCAACTTTAAGCTTTCCTGTTTCTCTATCAAAAGGCATGGTCCAGTGCCAGGTTTCTCTATCCTTTTCGGCAAATTCGTAACCCTTTCCTTTTACAGTGTTTATATGCATGACTACGGGATGATCTATATCCTTTAGCTTTTGAAACTCCTCAATCATGCGCGCTATGTTATTACCTTCCTCAACATATACATAGTCTAAACCAAAGCCCTTAAAAATATTGTTTTCGGCCTTACCGCAAGTTTCCCTCAAGTCTGCAAGGTTCTTATACAGCCCGCCATGTGTCTCAGAAATAGATTGCTGGTTGTCGTTAACAACTATTATGAGATTGGACTCTATCTCAGCTCCCGCGACATTTAAACCTTCTAGCGCTTCACCACCAGATAGTGAACCGTCGCCAATTATAGCGATAACGTTTTCCTTTCTACCTAGGATATCTCTTGCCTTTGCAAGACCGGTAGCTAGTGAGATAGATGTAGATGTATGACCTATATTGAAAAGATCATGCTCACTTTCATCAGGATTTGTATATCCTGAATCATCCTTAAAATGCTCGTCGTAGATATATCCGTCTTTTCTTCCCGTTAGCATTTTGTGCGGATAAGACTGATGAGACACATCAAAGACAATTTTATCAACTGGCGAATTAAAAACATAATGTAAAGCGATTTCAGCCTCTACCATACCGAAATTAGGTCCGCAGTGACCGCCAATCTTTGTTAGCCTGTTGAAAAGTGCTTCTCTTATATCTTCTGCAAGTGCTTCTAGTTCCTTGAGATCCATTTTTTTGACATCCGCTGGACCATTTATCTTATTTAATACTTCGTACATAGTTTCCCCTTTCAATCAAAGGTTTTACTCTAAACCCTATAACTCAAATATAACTCCTATAAACCCAGATATCATTATTAGAAATATTGGGTGTGGCTTCTTCCATAGATGTAAGGCAAGAACAAATCCAGCAAGTGCAAGAGATGGCCATCTTACATAATCTATCAAAGCACCTTCGTTGTTCAAATTAAATATCGATATCTGAATTACGCTAAAGGCCGCAGCAAGAATAAGCCCCGTCGATGCCGCTCTTAGTCCGTACATCGAATCCTGAACTAGCTTGGATTCCTTAAACTTGTTTAATAGCTTTGATACGATTATGATGACAATAAACGAAGGTGCAACTATTGCTATAGGACCAAGAACAGATCCTAAAATACCAAATTGCGTGTAGCCTACATAAGTCGACATGTTTATTCCTGTAGGTCCTGGAGTACTTTGCGCAATAGCTACCATGTTAGCAACATCCTCTGCGGTATACCATCCAGTTTTATGTCCTATATCATATAGAAATGGTAGAGTTGCAAGTCCTCCACCTATTGAAAACAAGCCCGTTGTAAAGAAATAGTAAATTAGTAGTGGTAACTGTTTCATCTACTTCACCTGCCTTTTTGCTTTGATAAGTTGAAATAGGACTCCAACAACTCCAGCTACAATTACAAGAACTACTGGTGATGTTACCTTCAAAACTGTTAAAACTGCTGTTGCAATGAAGATTAATGCAGTAAAAACATCTACAACTGACTTCTTGCACATATTATACACAGCAATCAAAATCAAAACGCATACGCAGGCTCTGATACCGTTAAAAGCATGTATGACTACCGGAAGCTCTGCAAAATTGGTTAAAACAGCTGCAATTATGCTTATTATAACTATCGAAGGAAATATGACGCCAAGCGTAGCAACCACACCGCCAAGCACACCAGCCTTTTTGTAGCCAATAAATGTAGCCGTATTTACAGCTATTACTCCAGGCGTTATCTGTCCAATCGTAAAGTAGTCTAAAACCTCTTCTTCGCTTGCCCAGCCGCGTCTTTCGACAATTTCCTTTTGTATTAGCGGTAGCATTGCATATCCACCGCCAAAAGTGAAACCTCCTATTCGCATAAACGATATAAACAGTTCAATCAAAATCTTCATAGAGATAACTCCTAAATTAATCCTGTACATCCTTTGATTTAGATTTTAAAAATGGAATATCAACTTCCATCAAAATAAGGCTTATAATCATCAAAATCATGCCAACATAGCTTCGGTGTCTCAACACCTCATTTGCAAATATAAAAGCGATTATAGAGGCAAATACAGGCTCAAGAGTGAATATTAATCCCACATGACTAGCCGTAGTATACTTCTGCTGAATAGCTTGGACAACAAAAGCAATTCCTGTACAAAATAGTCCTAGAAAAAGTGCTGCTATCCATACCGATGTTGACTGTGGTAAACGTGGTTCTTCAATAAAAAGTGATAAAATGAAAGTCACTACAGCAACAAAGGCAAGCTCAAAAATGCCCATGTTAAGAGCATCTACTCCTTCAGTCTTCACAGCTTTCTCAGTTATTATTAGATCTATTGCATAGCATAGGGGTACCCCAAGAGAAATTATATCACCCGATCTAGGTTTAAGTGTATCGCTAAGTGTCAGAAGTGCAAGTCCAAATATACATAGAACAAGACATGCTAATAACTTTTTAGATGGTTTTATACCCTTAAATATGAATTCAAGCAAAGGTGTAAAAGCAACTGGAAGTGCGCAAATAAAGGCTGCATTTGAAAGCGATGTTCTAGATATTCCATATGCGTAAAAAATATATGTCCCAGTTAAAGCAATACCAATCAAAATGCTGTATTTAAGTGTAATTAAGTTAACTTTAATTATCTTTTTGAAAAATACAATTCCTAAAATCAAAAACGCTGAAATAAAGCGAAATGCATTTAGAAACATAGGTGGCATTTCTTTCATGCATAAATCAGTAAGATAATATGTTGAGCCCCAAAATCCTGTTACTATTATAAAAAGTAAATCGGCTCTTTTTTGTTTATTCAATGATCTTCCCTCTTCTTTACTTCTTTTCTCTTTGCACTCAAAGCCTCGACTTCTAGCTTATAAACTGTTGTGCGTGGAATTGCTGCAGGATTAAACCAAGCCTTCTTGCCTGGATGGTAATGATCCATAAGAATCTCTAAAGCCTTAAACTTCTCCTGCTCATCCTCTATTATTACTATATGTCCTCTACCTATTACACTTTCATAAGAATAGGTACAATATCCTCTATCCTCAAAATACTCTAGCTTATGATTACAATCCATCTCAAAAGATACTCTATTGTCTTTTTTAAAAAGCTCTAGCTTATATCCTTCTAATGCGCTATGAAAATATAAGGTTAAGCTTTCGTTTTCTACATCAACACCAAAATTAAGTGGTAAAATATATGGATAGCCATCGTTGTTAAGTGCTATACGACATATATCGCATCGATCTATTATATTCTTTATATCTTTTATATCAGTAACTTCTCTATCCTTGCGTCTCATGGTTTCTCCTTTACATTAATATAAATATAAGCTGTATTCTATCATATATTATTTTACCCTAAAGCTAAATAAAATCAAATTTTAAAAAACGCTGACCTATGTCAGCGTTTTTAATGCTATTTCTGTTTTTTTCTTCTGTATGCCATTCCGCCTACCATTCCGAATGCTGCAAGTCCAGCTGCAATAAGGTATATTGGAAGATTAGAAGTATCACCTGTATTAGGCTTATTTGGTTTTACACTATCTACATACTTCAGTGTGAAAGTAATATTGTTGTAATCAGTTGGCGCAATTGCATCTGCTCCCTCTGGTAGCTGTTTTCCTTTCCATTTGAAATCAAATCTTACAGCTTTACCATTTGAATTCATAATAGCTTTGCCAGAAAATGCTCCGCTAACTTCGCCCTTTACTGTATAGTTAGTATTTGGTTTTGCAGATGAAGTGAATACAGCACCATCAAGCTTAACTTTTAGACTATCATCAACTGACTTGATATCACGTGATAGATCATCGTAGTTAACATAAGTCTTTGCCAGCTTGATTGTTACAGTCACCTTATTTCCGTTTTTCTGGACATTCGTAATCTTGAATACACCATTATCTCCCTCTAGAGTAGCTGTAGGCGTTGATGATGTGAATTCCATCTCTGCAGGCAGTTCAAGACTTGATGTAAATGTTGTATCGATATCGCTTAGCGTTACTTGATTTCCTAAAGGATTGTTGTAGAAATTTTCTATAGCTGCCATTTTGTCCTTAATAGGCTTTACATCAAGAAGTCCTGTAAATTCATGTCTTGCATTCTTTTTGCTCACATAAACTGCATCGTGTTCAGTTTCGTTTCCAATGAGAATATCTCCCATCAAATCCTCTTCTGACTGCATTACAACTTCTGCTGGAAGTGAATACTTAACTGTATATGTAATCTGATCTAAATCGTTTGGTGCAATAGCATCAGCTCCATTTGCTGACTGTTTTGCTGTCCACTTATAATCAAAGTTAATTGACTTGTTAGCAGCATTTGTAGCCTTTGCTTTAAATGTTCCTCCTAGATAACCAGTCATAGTATAGTTCGTATCAGGTGTTGCAGAATCAGAGAACTTAATTCCCTTAACAGTAACATTTAAATTGTCATCCACGTTATTGATAGCAGTTGAAAGCAAATTATATGTAGTATAACTTGCTGGGTTTTTAAGTCCTAGCTTTATTTTGATCTTATCGTTATCTACATTCTGAGACTTTATCTCAAATATTCCATTAGCACCTGTGAGTTCGACTGTAGGATTAGCATCCTTAAATTTTAGCCCATTTGGAAGAGTTAAAGAAGCTTCAAACGCAGTATCAAGATTTTCAATTCTTACTCCTGTTGCATATGCTGCATGGAAAGTATTCTCAAGACGTCTCATCTCATCCTTAACAGGCTTAACATTAAGCACACCTGTCATATCAAATACCGAATCCTTAGACATCTCGTTTACATTATCATGCTCTGTATCGCTACCTATAGTAAGGTCACCCTCTAAAAGACTATTTGTACCGTGATCTTCAGGAAAACTTGGTGAATCAGGAAGACCACCTGTAAATGGCACATTTGCAATGTCTGTTGCAAATGTCTGAAGACCAAACTTAAGCATAGCTGCAAATCCATTTGGATATGTTGAAAAATCTCCTTTTGCTGTGATTTTCTCACTTTCAAATTTTTCAGCTTCTGCCTTACTATTTGCAGTAATTGAATATGGTATCTCAAGTTTTACTGTATGAGCATCTGGGGCAGCCTTATCCGCATTGTAGAAATTTAAGATTCCTGCCCAGTTAACGTCCTTTAGATGTATCTTAAAGTTAACTGTTCTTCCATTAACAGTTGAATCAATACGATTTCCGTCTATCATTGAAGCAGTGTTTGTTTTTGTGATAGTACCGATATCGACATTCTCAGGGAAAGTCACATTATACTCTATATATGCAATCTGATTCTTTCCATCCTTACTATGAGGATAAAGTCCAGAATTAGCAGCAGTTTGCATCTCGCTTTCAACTGCCCCTAGCACTCTAGTCATAGGTACATTTATAGTAAGCTTTCCGTTGTATTTTGCTGTGTTAGCAGCAACATTTTCTACCGTTCCTTCTGATTTTACATACTGAGCTATAGGTAGTACTGTTGCGGCACTAGCTGGTATAGCAGTTAATAACTGGCTTACAATCATAACAAATGCAATTGCAAGCACAAAGAGTTTTTTACCATGCGTTTCTGTTCTCATACTAATCCTCCATTTAATTTTTTAGTATTATCTTCATCCATAAAAAAATGCTACATATATCTATATTAAACAGTGTAGCAAAATGTATTTCCGGCTCATTTAAACGATATAGCGACTCATTTTACTTCTAAAATCGAGCCAATATATTTATACACTTTGTTAAAAAATATAAACATATTATATTGTATAAAATTCGTCAGAATATCAATTTGTATTTTTATATTGACAGATTAATTATACCACATAAAATTAATTGGCGTAATCTTCCTACATAATTTTATATAATTTATTTAGATTTCATTATATTATGTAAGGTCTTTTGTTCTATTTTAATATTTTTCTTATAGTTTTCTTAAGCACTGGGACAACATCTTCGATATACCAAGGATTCTTTGCTTGCCATCTGAAATTTAACGGACTTGGATGGACAATTGGAAAATACTCAGGAAGGTATTCATCAAAGCATCTAACTGTCTCTGTAAGATTCTTCTTCGTTTTACCCTTAAGATAATAATCCATAGAGTACTTACCTATGAGAATTGTAAGTTCAATATTATTTAGTTCTCTTAGTATAGATTCATGATATTCCTTTGCAATGAATTTTCTTGGTGGTAAATCTCCGGATTTTGCTTTTCCTGGATAATAAAAGTCCATTGGCACTATCGCAATTTTATTAGAATAAAACATGTCTTTATCTATACCCATCCAAGAAATAAGAGTTTCTCCGGATTTATCATTGAATGGAACGAGTGATTCCTCAACCTTTTTTCCAGGTGCCTGCCCTATAATTAAAATCTTAGCTGCTTTATCTGCTTGAATGATTGGTGGTATTCCCCTATTCGTGTACTCTGCATTTCTTTTGTCTCGTTCAATTTGCTTTACAATATCCTTTATCGACATAATGCCACCTCCTATGGCTATAAATAAAAGACCTCACCAAGTAAATAGTGAGGTGTAAATGTTATATTTGATTATAGCTCTATAAGCTTATTTTCTCCCTTTGCTGAGCAAAGCATTACTGTGCCAGTCTCAAAATAGAATGCTGGCATTACATCATCTTCCTTTGAGTAAACTGAGCTAATAACATCGATATCAGAATCCATGATAGCAATTCTTGCCTCACGGCTTTCATCTTCAGCTACCTTACCATTTATTCTAATCCATGATCCATGTGTATTTAGTCCACAGATTTCAACATTACCATTCTGCTTAATCTGGTCATATACAAGCTTGTGATTGCATGAAATGAAGTAAATCTTGTTATCATGTTCGCAAAGCACACTGATAGGACGAACAAAAGGCTTACCGTCTTCTACTGTCGCAAGGAAAAAATTGTTGCACTCCTGTAAATAACCCATTATTTCTTTCATTTTCTCTGTCATATTTCTACCTCCACAGATCATTATAAAAATTTGTTTGACTTATTGTCATACAAATAATTTACTATTTGCATTATGTATCAAATTGTAGATAAAATCAACTACTTTGATTTATTTAATATTATGTTTCTTCATCCTATCTTCGTAGATGTCATTAATAATCTTGCGAAGTTCTTCTTTTTCCTTTTCTGGAATCTCTCCTTCTCTCTTGGCAACTGCAAAAAGCTCAGGATACTCTTTAGACATAAACTCTATTGTTTTAGTTGCTGCGTGTCTTCTAACAAAGAATGGTATTTTTTTCATCCATGCCTCTGGTACAAGTGCTAGAATTTTCTTTGCTGCTTCTTTATCACTTATAATAGCATATGATAGACCCTTCTCTATTTTGTTTTGTTCAATTTCTGTGAAATCTTTCTTTTCCATTTTATCTCCTAACCCTCTTGTATGTCTCATTTAATTTTACACAATGATTATACCCTATTTTTATAATTAAATCGATATTTTATTCAATTTATTTTGATGAAAATTATTGAATCAAAAGATTATTTTTTTTCATCCAGAATAAAGAAGACCCTTGCGTTTGCAAAGGTCTTCTCTTGATACAATTTAGTTTTAGATATTTGCTATTAGCTAGAGCTTATTCCTCTTCCTCTTCTTTTTTCTTCTTAAGAGCTAGAAGTGTTAGAGCTGCTCCAGACATTGCTGTAAATCCTGCATATCCAAGAACGTTTGAATCGTCACCTGTGTTAGGTCCTCTTCTTCTTGAGCCGTTTGCACCACCGTTATTTGCTGGAGGAGCAACTGCAGGTTTTGAGTTAGCATCCTTAGGATTTGAACCCTTTGCATTCTCTTCAACATCTGTAACTCCATCGTTATCATCATCTGGATCAGTTACATCAGGTGTTCCATCTCTATCAGTATCTCTCTGAAGAGTAATTTCAACTGTCTTTGTTACCTTTGATCCATCTGGATTTGTTACTACTACTGGTACTTCAAATGTTTTAGTTTCTTCGTTTGGACCCCAGTTAGTTACAGCTGGTGTTCCGCTAATAGTCTTTGTAGCTGGGTCAAATGTAACTCCATTTGGTAGCTTAGATGTATCAACTGTTACTGTAGCATTGCTGTTTCCTGGTGTCACTACTACGTTTGAGATTGGATTTCCTTCAACAACTGTCTGTGTTGGGTTTGAAATTGTTGTTGGAGTAACTGGTGTGATTACAGCTGCTGGTCTTGAGTTAGCATTCTTAGGATCTGAACCCTTTGCAATTTCTTCAGCATCTGTGTATCCATCTCCATCATCATCTGTATCTGTCACATCAGGTGTTCCATCTCTATCTGTATCTCTTTGTACTGTGATTTCGATAGTCTTTGTTACCTTTGATCCATCTGGGTTTGTTACTACTACTGGTACTTCAAATGTTTTAGTCTCTTCGTTTGGACCCCAGTTAGTTACTGCTGGTGTTCCGCTAATAGTCTTTGTAGCTGGGTCAAATGTAACTCCATTTGGTAGCTTAGATGTATCAACTGTTACTGTAGCATTGCTGTTTCCTGGTGTCACTACTACGTTTGAGATTGGATTTCCTTCAACAACTGTCTGTGTTGGGTTTGAAATTGTTGTTGGAGTAACTGGTGTGATTACAGCTGCTGGTCTTGAGTTAGCATTCTTAGGATCTGAACCCTTAGCTGCTTCTTCTACATCTGTATATCCATCTCCATCATCATCTGTATCTGTTACATCAGGTGTTCCATCTCTATCAGTATCTCTCTGAACAGTAATCTTAAATGTCTTTGTTGTAGTTCTTCCAGTAGCATCCTTAGCTTCAACAGTTACTGTAAACTCTCTTGTTTCCTCATTTGAACCCCAATCATTTACAGCTGGTGTTCCATTAATCTTTCCATTGCTGTAAGTTACACCTGTCGGAAGATCCTTAACTGTTACAGTTGCATTAGGTGTATCTGTTGTTACTGCAATTTCAGTAATAGGATTGCCCTCTACCACAGTCTGATCTGCGATAGGATTAATTCCTATAGAAGGAATTGAGTTAGCATCCTTAGGATCTGAACCCTTTGCAGTTTCCTCTGCATCTGTGTATCCATCGCCATCATCATCTGTATCTGTTACATCAGGTGTTCCATCTCTATCTGTATCCCTAAGAACAATGATTTCAATAGTTTTATTGACTATTGATCCATTAGGATTCTTAGCCTTAACTGGAATTTCAAACTTTCTAGATTCCTCATTAGCACCCCAGCTGCTTATACTTGGAGTTCCATCCATTGTATAAGCTCCAGCATTATAGCTTACCCCAAGTGGAATATAACTTGTGCCAACAGTTAGTTCTGAGTCTAGGTTTCCTGGTGAAATCATGATTTGGGATATAGGATTTCCCTCTACAACAGTCTGACTCTGATTATAGATATCAAGAGGATCAACATGTCCAATCACAGCTGCAGGAACTGAACCAGAGTTCTTAGGATCTGATCCTTTAGTTCTCTCGTCTGCATCTGTGTATCCGTCGCCATCATCATCTGTATCTGTTACATCTGGTGTTCCATCTCTATCAGTATCTCTCTGAACAGTAATCTTAAATGTCTTGGTTGTTGTATTACCTGTAGGATCCTTAGCCTCAACTGTTACTGTAATCTCTCTTGTTTCTTCATTTGGACCCCAGTTATTTACAGCTGGTGTTCCACTGATCTTGCCACCTGTATATGTAACTCCATTTGGAAGACCTGAAACCGTTACTGTAGCTGTTGGATCATCTGTTGTTACAGTAATTTCAGAAATTGCATTACCCTCAACTACTGTCTGATCACCTATTGCATTGATTTCTGGTGCCTTAACATCCTTCCAAACAGCATAAACTTCTTTTGCAGATGTAATATTTGTGAGGATATTAGCGTCAGCTTCTGTTGCACTTGCAGTTGCAGCCCATCCCATGAACTGGTATCCATCTCTTGTTGGTTCTTCTGGCTGCGTTGCTGTACCACCTACTGCGTTAACGACCTTATCAGTGTTTGTTCCGTCAGCCCACTTACCGCCATTAGTATCAAAAGTAACCTTAATTGCACCAACGTTAACCTTTGTGTCTGAAACCATTGGATTCTTTCCATCTGGAGAGTATGCAACTAGGATAACCTTGTCACCGTCCTGGAATGTTCCAGCAGGAATATTAACCTTAAACTTACCTTCCTTTAAGTCTGCAAAAGGTATGGTTGTCTCTGCCTTAACTGGCTGAGTTGTATAGTCTGTGTCGTCAGCTACATATTTGTATGCCTTTACGATTACGTTACCTGCATCTGGATTTGTTGCTTCTAGCTTCTTCGTAGTATCTGCAGGATTATCATAAATTGTCTTAGGTACAGTTCCTTCGATTATTTCAGCCTTGTTAGACTCAATATCTGTTGTTGTTACATTTGGCTTAACAACTAGATATGACTTAGGATCAAGTATTTTTGTATGATCTATTAGATATTCCTGTGCATCAGGCACACCGTCACCATCAGTATCAACATTGAACTTATCTGAATCAATCTCATCCTCTAGGAAATCATAAAGACCATCCTTGTCTGTATCTAATACCTCTAGGAATGCATTTGAATAGGTGTTCTGAACAATCTTGTTAGGCTTTCCTCCGTCTGGCTTTCTGATATTAGGGAAAGCACTTGATGAGTCTACAAAGTCAGCTGTGAGCCATGACTCAAAGTTGAGCTGCTGATTATTGTTAGTAATATATTCGTTAAGAGCCTTTGCAAATTCCTGATTAGAAACATTACTCTTAAGTTTATATTCAATAGTATAAGATCTTCTCTGGCCTAGTGCTCCATAGAAAACCTGTGAATCTAGTGTTTTTCTTACCTGATCAACTTTATTCCAGTCTCCACCCTCTATACTTAGCGCTGGAGTATCCTTAGTTGAAATAACACCATTACCATTAGGATCAACTACAAGATTAATTGGATTTGATGCAGTTATATTTCCTGTAGGTGTTGATACACCAAGTCTAACATTATTAGTGTCAATATATTTTAGAAGTTCTTTAGGTATAACTTCGTTTATATATAGAACCCATCCACTGTTTGCCTGAAGGAAGTTCTGGTCAGGCTTAAATGAAACAGTAGACTTAATAACTTTGTTCTTAGCATCATAGCTTACTGCTTTACCTGTGTGTCCACCTGAGAAATTACCATCCTTAGATTTAGTTCCATCAGTACCAAACCAATTTACTCCTTTTCCTAGGTAGTACTCGTTTCCATCGCTAGGATTACTTGGAAGTGTAGGCACATTATCATTGTTCTTTAGGATAAAACCATTATCATATCCCGCCTTATCGGCTTTACCATCTGATCTAACCCAAAGAGTTGTAAAGTCAATTCTCTTTGATGCCATTCCTAGGCTATCAAGAGTCTTTCCATTCTTAAGCTTAATTACAACATCCGTGTTTGTAATAACGCCAATTAGACCTGACTGTACAGTATGGTTGTTAATTGGAACCTTCCAAAGCGCTCCATTAGCTTCTTTTTCAAACTGCGTGCCATTAACAGTGATTGATTCTATCTGTGTGTAGAATTCGTCATCAAAGAAGTTAAGTATGTATCTTCCGTTGTATGGGCCTTTATCTGTACCACCCCAAGATCCTGGAAGCTTAGCCCACTTTGTTATAGTTAGATGTATTCCGTCACTATCTTCTTTTGTGTAATCTGTTCTAGCATAATCCAAGACACCATCAGTTTCACCGCTGATAGTGTAGTTGGTCTCATTAACGATTGATCTTGGCTGGCCACCCTCAGCACTTGCTGTAATTGGTGTCAAAAACATCATAAAGCCTAGTACACATGATACTAGTCCAACTGATAGTTTTCTCGTTCCATAGCGTGGCTTCTTCTCTTCGCCTTTTCGTTTCTTGTCTTCAATTAACTGTCTAAAAATCTCAAAACGATCCATTTAACCCTCCTAATAAAATATCTTTAAAATCACATACTGCAATATATACATGTGAGTAAACTGACAAAACATTCGTGTATTAATCTTGTACAATTAAATATTGCTCTACTATTATACACATTAATCACTAAATTGACACTGTGAATATTTTACAATTATTGATTATTTGTGTTTAAAGTGCATCTACCGGACAACTTTTTACACATTCCATGCATAGTATGCATTCAGTACCATTCTTTCGTCCTCTTGAATTATCTGTTACATCTACATCCATAGGACATACACGCTTACATTTTCCACATGATATACACTTTGATGTATCACACTTAATTCTTACTACTGAAAAATAGCTTGCTGGTTTTAAAAACACTGTGATTGGACATAAGTATTTACAAAATGCACGATTATCTTTGAATATGAATGCCAAGGCAATTCCAACTATATAGTAAATTATGTTCCCCACTATAAAAGATATGAACATTATTCTTTCTATATTTGCTATGTGTGCGAGGAATAGCGTTATGACGAAGCTTAAAGACAATAGAAACATTATGTATCGAATCCAGCCTATCTTACTTCTTTCATGATTTTGTGGCACCTTGTATGGTAGAAAATCTAAAATCATGGCGGTCCAGCATGCGTATCCACACCATCCTCTACCAAATAGCAAAGGTCCAAATATCTTTGCTACCGCATAGTGAATAGTTGCAGCCTCAAACACACCTATAAATAGATAGTACCAGAAGCCCTCTATCTGCATGTTTTCCTGATTAATAATCCCCAGATATACAAGCATGTATATACCTACTAAAAGCTGTACTACACGCCGAGCATGTTTATACTTAGCAATAAATAAGGCTTGTCCTATACTAATGGACAGGCCTATATAGCTGAAATTCATTAAGTAAAATAGATTGTCTTTTGTTAACCATAAGCTAAATGCAATTATCTCAAATAAAACAAGCGTAGCTATTGGCATAAATTTCTTGTTCAACTTATATCCTAATCCCCGATATTTTGTATTTATAAGTACCAACTATATCTCTATCTTAAGAGAATCGCCTTCTAAATAGACTGCCTTAGACTCTCTAATTGTAAGCTTCTGTTCTTCAGACATTCCTATAGTTTCTCCATCAAGAAGTGTAACGTCTTGATCTATAATATAATAAAGGATATTGCTTAGAAAATCAAACAAATAATTGACATCCATATCACTATTTATGATTTCCATTTCAAGTTTTCCAAATTCTTCAAGTCCATAGGAGTACATGCTAGTTTTACCATCTTCTTGAACTAGACCAATGTATATCCAAAGCTGTATAGGGAGCATATCTTCATTCAACATATCAGCAAAGTCAATGTAAACTGACTTTGGTACTAAAAGTGTTGCAGATCCCTGGTATATGCCTATTGCAGTATCACAAGTTCTAAGTAATGAAGCATTAATTTTTGTAAGCAAAGAATACTTGTCTACTGTAGACGCATTACCGCTCATAACAGATAAAATTGCATGATGAGTATGTTCCATAACTTCTGTCTCAGCGTTATCCCACATATATGAGAACTGGCAAAGACTCTCAAGCTCTTCAGATGGAACGGGTGCAGGCATAAATGCGAGTGCAACAAGCTCACCATCTATACTGAAGGTAGCTACCTCATCGTTTCCATCCACATCTTTAACATCAAGCTTCCAGTAATTTTTAAGATCATCAACTATAGCATCTAATGAGTAGCCTTCCTCACCCCTAAAAAGCGGCATGGAAAGAACAAGCTTTTTTTCTTCACTTACTTTGTTATTTTCTTTATTTTTCTTACTAAAAATTCCCATATAAAGTCCTCTCAATTATAGTTATTTACGCTTAAGCAAACGTGACAAAAGTCCTTTCTTAGGTTTATCTACATTTTCATCATTTGAATTACCACTTGGCAATTCAGTATTTGTCTTCTGATAAACTACATTCTCAGCAATTTCGTTTTCATTCATTCCTGTGGCTTCTTTCACCTGTTCCATAGCTACTTCTTGATATATGAGCGCACCCTCAGGATCACAATTCATAATATCTGAATTACAACTTGAATTGTTTAGATCAAATGGATTAACCTCCATAATTTCAGTAGCTTCCATGACTCCACTGTCTGTGCCAGCAGCATCTTGAAGAGCCTTAATAAATACCCCAAGATTTGCTTCACCAAAGGCATCTAAAATAGCGCTATGAACATTTTCATCATTCTCAATATCAGCTAGGAGTTCCTTAACCTTATCAGGACCGATAAAAACACCTGATGAATAATTCTCAGTAATTGTATCGCTTCCAGGTACTGGTACCCAGCTTGGAATCACCTCTGCCCACGGCGTGCGGTATTTGTCCATTTCAGGAAATTTTTCAATTACAAAAGAAAAAGCTGCTCCTCTCACATATTGATACTTGCGAAACAGCCCGATACATGCTGCCATCGCGTAGAGAATGCCTTTTTCACTAGGAAACTCTGTGTATCTTGATGCGATATCTTTGATAATAAATTCATATTTTTCATCAAAGAAACCCTCTCCCTGAGCTTCAATTACACTCTTTAGTATACTTTCATCTCCATCTTTCATTGCCTTTACTGGCTCAAAGAACCAGCTGTTCATCTCATCAATTCTAACTGGATGATATGTTATATCAAAACCCATTTGCAAGTCTCCTATTTCTACTTATCTTTGTTATTTCTTTCCCTTAGCATTTCTACTTTATCATTCTTGCGTTCTTCTAGCTCTGAGATTTGATTTAGGAGAAAGCTCTCAAAGTCACCTTCAACATCTATGGTTTCATACCAATTGAAGATAACTATCTTTCCTTCTCTATCAAAGCAAAAAATTTGATCTCCATCTCCTATTACCGAAAAGAAAGGAATGTAGTCCGTAAAGCCTTCATCATGAAGTTCTTTGGTCTTTACACGAATGTCCAGCCAATCAGGTACGTTGTCAGATATACCATAAACCATGATTCCACGGCAAAACTCCCAAAACGGAGCAACTTCGTACTCTTTTGCCATTGGCCAGATTTCTTCTCTAACCTCCATATATAGACCGCCTAGAGGAGACATAGTGAATTCCTTAAAGTCTTCAGGTAACTTTACCTTGAACTCATCCTCATATGCCTTTACATCTTCTTCTGATGGTGAATTGTCTCCACATGCGAATATCTGATATGTATCACGGTCATAGTTTCTAAAATAATCATAAACTTTTTCAATAGACATATATACCTCACTATCCTAAATAAATATACTCGCAAACTATGTCACATAGTCCGCCATTTGCATCATAACCAAAATAAACAGGATACCTTCCATCCCCAAAGCCTGATTGTATCATTGGAATTGACAGTTCAGAATTTGGAATCTTAAAGTTAATCCAGTCACCACCATCTCTTTGGTACAGTGGATGTTCTTTAGCGCTCTTAGCAAAGATTTCTGCAAAGAAATCGTCATATATATTCTTTCCTGGATTTGCTGCATTCCACTTTTCTTCAAAATCACAGTACGCATTTCTTGTATCAACATCAACAATGGTTGCAAGTCCTGCATCTACATTGAATCCGAAAATACTATCTTCATCAACATCATCAAGATTTTCATCACCCTTTAGGGCCTCATAATATTTGATAGGAGTATTATCTGAGAATTTCACTCTACTGAGAACATACCTATAGTTATCCTCGCTTATCTTTGCAACCAAAGTCTCAATGCGAAAAGTTCCCTTTGGTACAGATGTTAAATACGGCTTCTCATTTCTACTTAGCCACACTAAAGGGTCTCTTACAATGATTTCTCCCGTAGGAAATTTTATTTCACCCATATCTAATACAAACAATTCCTTACCATGAATTTCTTTCATCTCAAAGCATTCTGCATAATTTACCGGCGAAGTAAGAAGTTCCTTAATTTCTTCATATTTTGCATTCCATTCCTTTGATGGCTGTAGCTTTTCCATATATACTCCTTTGCTTAGACAAACTTACCCATTAAGTCCATCGCATTCTATCTCATAGTTACTGCTTACTATCATATTTGCAAGATGTCCGCACAGATAATCAGGTTCTGCATCTAGATCAAATGAAAATTCACTGTTCCTTCCATTTATAAAAATATATATGTTATTTACAAATATAGCATCTCTAAAATCATCTTCAGTAATTTCGGTATCGAATTCTTCACTTGCAAATTCTATGCATTCATAGTTTTCCTCCATGAACGTATCGATTACATCTAGCTTATTATCATTTAACCATGAAACCTTTTCTATGAACTTTTCTATTGCTTCTTCGCTTTTATCCACATTTTCGAAGATAACATCAGTTTCTCTACCCCATATATTCATTCTCCCAAGATATGCACCGCTATAGATACCATCCTCTTGCAGCGTAAACTTGTTACCTTCAATCAAAATCATATTATCCATGTATCAGACCCCCATAATAAATAAGCTAATTTAATGCATTTAGAGCATTTAAGATATAAGTAAATTATCGGCTATTTTGATTATATTTTCAATATAAATTTATAATTATATGCATCAAAAATAACCCTTGGAAAATAGATTAAACTAAATCCAAGGGTCAAATCTTTAAATATTATTTTGGGTTGGTCAAAAACTATCTTCTTCTCTTTATAACTCCTACTGTAGCAATCGTTGAGCCTGATAAAATTATAATCATCATATACAGAAAAGCATTTGAACTGTCACCTGTCTTAGGCGGTGTCTTAGGTTTAGGTGGAGTATTTGGTGGAGGTGGTAGTTTCGGTTTATCCTTGTTTGTAATAACGTAGCCACTATCCTGATCGCCTGTTATCTGCACGATAAAATCTCCAGTTAATCTTTCTTTTATAGTATAAATATAAAGCTTACCGTTCTCATCATATTTAGGAAGATTGCTAAATGTAAGCTTCCATTCACCCGCTGTATCAGGTGTCATTGTCTCGTAACCAATGTATAAAGGATTATCTCTATTATCTTCAGTTGCACGATAAAGCTCTACTTCAATGCTTGTAGGAATAGCAGTAGCTGATGATACCTGCCATCTCTTCGTAACATCAACTGAGGTTAAATCACTATCTCCCATGATAACAGTACCATTTGATCCTATACCTGCGCCTCTTGTTGCAGACTTGTTTCCTGAGATTTTGACTCTTGCAAGCGCTTTTGCATTTGCGTCATCCTTAACATCTGTAGTTAGCGAAACATAATCATTATTTATTGCCATCAGACGTCCGGATAGCTTATTCAGCGGCACGGGATTTCCGTTTTCGTCCTTCCATAGATATGCTGTTCCACCCATCATAAATGGTGAAATTTCATATGCTGGATCACCGCTGTGTGTACCAAAGGCAGTACTTGCTAGAATGTACACTTCATTTGCAGATGCAGCATTGTTATTATACAGGGCTACACCGCTTTTAACGTAAATATGCGTATCTGAGCTTGGGCAAGATGCATAGCCTCCTCCTTCGAGCTGCGCGGTATTTTCAGTTATAAGGGCATTTTTTATCTTTAGAACACCATTATTAAAGCCAGTACTCTCTGCAAAGCCATTTACGTATATTCCGCCGCCTCCAAAAGCACTGCTTCCTAGTCCTGATCCTAGCATTTCGTTATTTATAATTGAACCACCTGAGATCGTTGCTGTACCATGCGCATCTCCAATGCCAGCCTGTATAAAAATACCACCACCTGATGCTCCAGATTTATTACCACTTATGGTTCCACCTGTCATCGTCATGTTCTCTGGTGCGTTTGACTTAGTGTAAGTTCCTACAGAAATTCCACCACCTACTTCTTCTGAATAGTTATTGCTAATAACCGCATTGCCACTTATATTCAGATTGTTGAACGTCGTACGACCAGACCATGTAGCAATACCGCCTCCAGATGCAAATGTACCTGGACTTGACAAAGCACTATTATTTTCAATAACTCCGCCTGACATGTTGAAGGTTGCACTTCCACTTAGGTATACTCCTCCACCCCATGTGGCCTGATTATTTTTGATGGTTCCGCCCGTCATATTAACTGTGGATAGATCTATGTAAACAGCTCCTCCAACAGCTATGTTGTTGTCTTTTACGATGTTATTTTGTAAAACAGTGCCATCTTTGATATCTACATTGGCGCCTCTAATATATACAAGATTCCCTACGTTAGAATTACTGCCTTGCATAGCAGCCTTATTTCCGTCAACAGTTATATCATGAAGAGTAGCATCGTTATCAATTCTGAGAACATCCCCTCTGAAAGATGAGTCTCTTTTAAGAATTGCATTAGTTTCACTTAGTGAAACATCTCCGCTGACAAAAACTGTACCCGTAACCCAGATTGTCTTAACTCCAGGATTTGCTGTAGCAATTTCCTTCGCCTTCTCAAAGGTTTTAACTGCATTTGCTGGCGTGCTAGCATCCTTTGTATCATCACCTGTATCACCATTAAGATAGATTTCCGTAGCAGATGTTGGCAAAGCAGCAAGTGAAAGCCTTCCTGTAACTAGCCTATTATTCACGCCCTCGCCTGCATAAGCATTAAATGTACTAAACCCAAGCGTAACAACTAAAATAGAGCTTATTATTGCTATCAAAATCCTAAGTTTTGCTAAATCAAAAATAAGCCCTGAGTTTGTCTTTCTCATATTTGTTCCCCCTTAAATCAAAACTCTAGCAAAAAATGATTATAGTATCTAAATCACGGAATTGTATTTTTATCAGTCAATAAATAACTATTATTCATTTTTCATAAAATTTTCTAATTACAATATAACATAGTTCAGCTTTTTTACCAATACATTTATACTAATGAATTTTAAACGTACATCTAAATAAATAAAGTGTTATAATGGTATTTAGATATTGAATCAATTTTATTTGTTGAGAGGGTTTTAATGGCTTCATTCGTATTTGTTTTACTTTTTTATTTTATAGGCATTGTGACACTTTCAGTTACGCTTTTCATGTATTTTAGATTAGTATTTTCCGTTATAAGACATAAAGAAGTTCCAAGATGGATTTACAAACTTGGACAAGCTTTACAGGGACGAATGCCAATCAAATATGATAATGTGACTGATCTAGGTGCTCTTGTCGAAGCAAGTTTTGCTATCATTACTTTGATACTGACAAACCTTGTATTAGGATATTTTTTTTATCAAAGCTCAGGTAGTCTGGATTTTGCAATATTTAAATGTCTAAAATTACAGTTCTTTATTGTATTGGTACACCGCATTGTTATGTTTATAATTAAATTAATTTATGTAAAGCTGTCATCTAACAAGAACATCCACCTATATTCTCCAGTAAATGCAATACTCGGCGGATTCTTCATAACAGCCTTTGTCATCATGCTTTGCCTAGGTCTTTCAGGGTATCCAGAAAAACCTGTTAATGTGCAGATATCAAATGTTAATGTGACCATTGGAAGCACGCAAGCCTCTGAGCTTTTAGCAAATGGCTTTAGCTTTGAAGGAAAGACACCAGATAGTGATATTACAAACTCACGTAATGATCATTTCTTTTACGGCGAGCGCGTTCAGCTAATTCGCGCAGGAAAATCATATGGCTATGTTTACTTAACTCCAAAGTGGAATGATACAGACAAGCTAAAAGACTGTGTCATTACCCACTACCGCATAGCTGGTGATAATAGTCAACTGTCTGAGATCAAGATAAACAATGTTGATATATCAAAACTAAATCTTGATGATTTTAAAAGCAAGGATTTAAATAATATCTATTCTCTAGACCCTATAAATTCAGAAGAGATTCGCCTAGATAATGATTACACTCTAGTTATACAAACTGAAGAATATTCTCTTTGGAAGAGATATAGGATTGAAGCAAAGTTCTATGCCGATGGAAAACTAGATAATTACAGCGTTGGAGCGCAATATGAAATATGGGAGTGAGCTTATAGCCACTCCCATATTTTGATTGCTATTTATTTTTTTCCCAGATTATATCCTTAACCAGTTTATATGTTTCCATAAACTTAAGATGAAAAGCCTCTTTATCCCTCGTTATCTCTTCACATATATCATTGAGCGTTTTGGCCGGTGCTAGAGTCCAAAGAGAATATGGATTAAGCTCGATTTCAGCTATTTTTTCTAATTTATCGAGTATTAGACCTAAATCCTTATGGTTAAACCAACAGTCCGTATCTACAGCAAACTCCTTACCATCGGAGTTATGTGAAATTTTGATATCAAAAATATCATCAAGACTGAAATTATCATCTAAATTTACCCCGACATTTTTAGATAAATGCGAACATGCAATCTCACTATTTAAAAAGTCATCCATGCTCGGCTTATCTTTTTGCAATAAACGAGTACATGCTAAGTGATACTCGATTTTTCTCGGCGTTTGATTTATTTCGGATACAAATAGCAAACCGTATTTGTCCTCAAAATCAACACTAAGCACATCTCCCTGCTTAAAATAGGGCTCGCGCTTTACTCTCGACTTAGGCACCTTGATAGGTCTGGGATTTTCGCTTTGAAGCTGTATAGCTAATTTATCAAGGACCCTTTGCCTTTGTGACTTCGACTTGCTGTCAATTTCAAGCCAAAAGTCATCGGCACCCTTCTCAATTAACCTAAGTGCTTTATTTCTTATATCTTCAGGAAGATGGCCTATCTTCCAAAGCGAATAAGCAAGCGCAGTCCAATAAATTTCTGCGTAAAAATCATCTGTGCAATAATTGCTCTCCTCATCTAAGATATCAGCAATTATATTATCTACATTTTCACCGTCCTTATATCTTTCGACTATAGAATTATAGATGTCATAGCCATCGTCGCTATCTATAATCTTTACTCCATCAATCGCCATTCTGTTCTATAAGCTCCCTACTATGTTTTCTACAAGCTCAGTAATATCCTTTGAGGCATAGAGAATTTCATCTGGATCATGGATATAACAGATTACTTGCGCCATGTCGCCATCCTCGTCAGGATCAAAGTCTAGCATTAAATAACAGCTATCACAGTACTGCGCAAACGGAATCCACTTCTCGTTGAAAAGATATGGCTTTATTCTCGTATCGCGCATCTCCTCAATATCTTCATCAGAAAAATATTCAGGATAATCTGTTAGCAAAGCATTCTTATTTTGAAAATAGCTCTTGCAGTTTTCAATTTCTGAAAGGCTCATTAGATTAAAGCACATATAGCGTTCGTCAATCTCACAAGGCAAAATGCCCATGTACTTGCTTCCATTTTTGTACTTATACAGCTCCTTGAATCCATCTGGTAGGCTTATACCAAAGCCTTCTTCAAACTTGCTCAGTTCTTCGTCTGAAGCTCCTTCTATCTCAAGATACTCATCATAATATTCTTCCTCAATAGGATCATCTAAATCCCATTCATCAAAGTTCTCGCAGATATACTTCTCAATTAGCTTTATGTTTTCAATCATTCCCATTTCGCTTATCTCCTTATATGTCTCCATCTATAACTTTTTGAAGGTATCCTGATATATCTTCCATGAAATCCTTGAAGCTACAAAGATCATAAAGTTCCTCATGCTCAAGGTCATATGCAGAAATCTTTTTGCTCTTAGGATTCCAAACTATATAAAAGTGATCATAATCACCAGTTGACTTTGAAATTCTAAGAAGCTTGCTTCTTCCAATTTTCATCGGAATAGTTTCTATCAAAGGGAAAAACTCAATATAATCAAAATCACAATCCTCAAGTTCAAAGCGAAGCTTATCCCCTTGTAAAAACTCAAGCAATGGTTTTGGAAGCTTATATACCTTAAGCTCGTCTAGCTTGTTTTTGATATTATGAAAATCCTCAGGCTCAAGTGCCTTAAAGTAATCAGCCATCTCCATATCGCCCTTTTCTACGGCAATGCTGTAAGGCCTCATTCCATCCTTTTCGGTTATTGTAACATCTGCTCCACGATTTACTAGATATTTACACATCTTTAAGTCAACATATCTAGCAGACACGCATAGCGGCGTAGGGCAAAAAGGGTAAACATCATCGGAACGATTGTAGTTGATATCTACACCTCTATCAATAAAGAAATCAACGGCCTCATAATTAGCTTCACTTACGGCTTTCCTAAAAGCCGGTCCGCCATACTTTTTTACACTATGCCCTAGTTCGTCTATCAAAGCCAGATTTTCGATTTTGCCTCCATATAAAGCCTGCTCAAAGGCATCTGTATCGACCATGTTAAAAACATCGGTTTTCGCGCCCTTTGAAACCAAATATCTTATCATAGGCTCATCACAATAGCGTACAGCTAGAAGAAATGAAGGATTATCCTCATCATTTAGATTTGCTCCTTTTTCCACAAGCCATTCAACTGACTTAGCCTTGTTCATAATCAAAGCAAGAGCAAGTGGCGAAAGACTTGTATATTTGGAAAGCTTGATTTCTTCATCTAGGTCTAAACCCTTTGATAGTTCTTTATCAAGCATATTAATATTCTCATCTATAACATAACTAGCAAGCTCTGGTATGCTATCATAACTACCTATGTCTTTTATTTCTATCATAGTATATCTTTTAATCCTTGCTATTCTCTAACTAGAAACTTACCTTTACATTTTCACGCTCAGCTAGGTTTTGTACCTCATACATTGGCTTAGCAGAGAAATTAAATATCTTAGCTACGATTACAGATGGGAAGCTTCTACATTTGATATTAAATCTCTTAACAACAGCATTGTAGTACTTACGTGAGTTTGCAATATCTTCTTCAACATGATTTAGTTGGTTCATAAGATCCTTGAAGTTTTCATTTGCCTTTAACTCAGGGTAAGCCTCAGCTACTGCAAATAGGCTTCTTAAGGTTCCAGTAAGAATATTTTCATTGTTAAGTTTTTCTTCTGTTGTTGATGAGCTTGCTACGGCAGTTCTTGCAGCTACTACAGCTTCTAGAGTCTTTGATTCATGAGCAGCATAACCCTTAACTGTTTCAACAAGGTTTGGAATCAGGTCATATCTTTTCTTTAGATATACATCCATGGTTGCAAAACCTTCTTCACAGTTTGTAGATAACTTAATAAAACCATTGTAACTTACAATTAACCATAGTAGTAGCAATACAACTATTCCTATAATTACATAAAGTAACATATCAACACCTCGTTTTTTTATTAATATAATGTAATAACTTATTGCTATCTTTAATATATCATAGCACCATATTGGTACTTATACAAACATATTGGGCTTTTGTTTGGCTACTTTCAGCTTACCAAGCGCCGCCACCGCCACCGCCGACACCGCCGCCTGAGAATCCGCCGCCACCTCTGAATCCTCCACCGCCACCGGTGAATCCGCTGCCTCTACTGCGACCCATAAATCTTCCAGGGTATGTCTTTGACACTTCAATTTCTGTTCTTAGTTCAATATTACTTATCATCGTATTAACTATCATAGGGTTTAAAGCATTTTGTCCAAATGAAGTGTAAGAGCAATGGTTAGGCACCGATATATTATTAAACTTTGAAATCCATTTATCTGTTAACTTAAACACATATGCATAAGGTAAAACATCATAGAAATACGATGGATTTTCATCTACAAGCTCATTGAGCCTATCGAGCTCTACAGTTTCTATAAAGTTCTTAAATCCGACAATTTGACCAAATATATTTCGGTTATAATCGCTTCTGACTTTTATCCCGTTTATTAAAAAAGGAAGAAGTATCAAATATATTATAAAAGCTAAATACAGATATATTGGTGTTAGGTATCTGGAGATTGAAAAAAAATAAACATTTAGTGCAATTGCACATATTCCATAAAGTATACCAAACAATATTATATTACGTATATTTTTTGATGCATTACTCATTTTTCTGTATGATATTTTCTTTACTATATAACCAATCGATAAAATGCAGATAGCTGTAATTAGAATAATTCCACGTGGAGGAATATCCCAAATTTCGGTGTGCAATCTATATAAGTAAAATAGCAAGGTTGATACAATTCCGACACCTCCTAATATCTTAGCAGTCAGTTCACGTTCCTTAGATTTCTCAGAGTAGAATGATTTATCTCCTTCAAATTTTTCTATAATACTTGTGCAAATTTTATCAATAGATTTTCCTAATTTTTTACCGGCATCGTCTATGCTAATCTGTATGCCTACGCTTCTTTCATATGTCGAATCAAATAAAGCTACGTAGAAATCATTTACATAATTTTCTTCATTCTCAGGAGTCTTTAAAGATGTAATCATAATCTTGTGTTTATCTTTGTTATCCTCTATTTTTATGTATCCTTTTGATGCTAAATATAAGTAAAGTGAAACAATATCTTCATTATCGATTACTTCGTCTGCCAGATATCCGAGCTCTGCCGATGTAATTCCATCCGGCGGATTAAACATCACAGGTATTATAAGATCTTTATTTTTGTGGTTTGCATACTTAAATACTGCAATAATAATTATAATTATTAAAAGTAAAGCCATGTTAAAATTGATATTCCATCTATTACTTGGAACATCAACCCAGTAGTTTTTAGGTGTATCTACTTGAAGTGTCACTCCGTAATTTGCCGGAAGCATAGTTGCCTTGTAATTCAGCGTATTGCTTTTCTTATCGTATTTCCACTTAGTAGTTTGCTTAGTACTTCCAAATTTGCCTACATAGCTTTTCATCTTTGAATACGGAAAGTCATCAGGTAACTTAACCGTGACATTTGCATTCATGATGATCATTTCCCAGTTTGTTGGTATTACATTGATATTTATCTGCTTATCTGCATTTGTTGTAACGTAATTTTCTATTTTGTATTCAATTTCATATCTTTTTCTTCCAAATACAGTTCTATCGGGACTTCCGATTGTAATTACCTTATTACCTTTCACAATATTCACATTGTAAGTCTCACATGGGACTTGTATATCATTTATTTTGTAATTGCCCGTAAGTGGAATAGACCTTATAATACCATGTTTATTTCGTTCTAAAATTACACCGATTTCCTCTTTAACATTATAGCTATAGTCCTTATTTACCGTGATTTCAACATTAAAATAGTTTGTCGTTGCTCCATAAGTCTCGAACTCATTTCTTGCAGCTTCGCTGTTTGGTGTTTTATCAAATATTTCATTGATTTCATTGGTTTCATCGTAATATAATTTATTATAATCATAGTATTCACTGTTCCAAATATCGCTTTCTTCTGCTTCTTCTGCAAATGCCGGTACGATGCTCAAAGCTATAAGTAACATAAGTAATGCTATAACTATCTTTACATGCCGTTTCTTATTTATATTATGCACATACATACCTCCTTTAATATCACTGTTTAAAATAATTGAATCACTTCACAACACGTGCAGGTAGTTTACAGTTTACCAAGCACCGCCACCGCCACCGCCGGCACCGCCGCCTGAGAATCCTCCACCGGAGAAGATACCACCACCGGCATCTGGATTTGATACAGAGATTCCATCAAAGGTAGTTCTTTCAATGCCATGCATCATCCAGTATACATTCATGTAGTCAAAAGCATTTGTACCATGTCCTGCATAGCCTCTGTTATTTGGCACCTTTATATTCTCGAACTTTTTGACCCATTTTTTGGTTAGTTTAAATACGTATGCATATGGCAGTACATCATAGAAATACGATGGATTTTGCTCCACAAGCTCATTTATCTTGTCTACCTCGGCTAGTTCAATGAAGTTTCTAAATCCGATGATCTCTCCATAGATTTTACGATTATATGCACTTCTACTCTTTATTCCTATTATAAAGAATGGCAAAACTAGCGAATATACTGTGATTGCTATATTTACATAAATAGGTGTATCACTTTTGCTTAAAAATAAGATTAATACATTTAGTCCTATTATGAATAATACATATGCAATAGCAGAAAATAGCACACCAAACATACTCTTCGATGCTTTATTTGACTTTCTATAGAATATTTTCATTCTCAAGCTTTCAAGTAGTGAACCCCACATGGTAGCAATTAGTATACTCATCACTATTAGCGATATTCCTGTTACTAGATTATCGTAAAAAACTAAATGTGACTTGTATATGGTAAATAATAGTGTTGTAACAAATCCAATATATCCAATTATTATTGACGTAAATTCGAGTTTTTTACTCTTCTTAGAATATATACTCTTTTCCCCTTCAAATTTCCATTCAATCTGGCTTTTTATCTGTTTATATGATTCACCTATATTTTCACCAGCCGTCTCTATATCTACTTCTTTGCCAATTGTATTATGTTTAGTTGATCCAAATAGTGCTTCATAAAATTCATTAACATATTCTGGCTCATTCAAAGGTGTGTTTAGAGCCCTTATGATAGTATCCTTCCTGCTATCTCCCTCTATTATCTTTATGTATTCCTTTGATGCAAGATAAAGATAAAGTGAAACTATATCTTCTCTATCAACATGCTCATCTACTAGATATCCAAGTTCTGCAGGCGTAATGCCCTCAGGTGGATTAAACATTACCGGAACAACAATTTCCTTATCCTTTTTACTTCTAAGTTTGATGACAATTATAGCCGCTAAACAGGTAATGATGATTCCAACATTTAGTGGATTTGTCCAGCCTTTGCTTGGTGCGCCTTGCCAATAGCCTTCTGGAGCATACGCTAGTAAGGTAATGCCGTATTTTGATGGGATCATGTTCGCAGAAAAATAAAGTGTATTATTTTTCTCATCGTATACCCATCTTCCGAAGTCACTTGTGCTTCCGTAGCCTCCAGTATAGCTCTTCATATCGGTGTATTTAAAGTCATCTGGCAGCTGTACTTTGACATTCGCGCTCATGATAATCATTTCCCAGTTTGTTGGGATTACGTCAATATATACATGATTTTTTGCATTCGATTGAAGGTAGTTATGAATGGTATACTTGATTCTGTAGCTTTTTTCGCCTTTGACTTCTCTATCTGCATTTCCGATTTTGATTACGTAGTTACCTTCTTTTTTTCTTACTTCGTATTCGTCACCTTCGACACTTATATTATCAATCTTATAGTTTCCCGAGATAGGTATATACCTTATAATTCCATGCTTACCCCAATTAAACAAAGTATCAATAGTCTCCGTAACCTCATAGCTATAATCCTTGTTGACCTTGATTTCAACATTAAAATATCTAGTCGTTGCTCCCTGAGTGATAAATTCATCAACAGCATATTCGCTATTTGGATATTGGTAAATGATGTTTTTTAGCTCTTCTGTTGATTCACCCTCTGCGAATGTAGGAACTACAGCAAAAGAAATCAAAATCATAACTAGAATTCCAATAATGCTAATGTGACGTTTCATATTAATATTAATCTTAAGCATATGCAAATTTTCTCCTTAATTTACTCTATATCTGTGCAAACTGCATATGGGATATTTTCCTTTCCTGCAATAGCATAAAGCTTATTACCATCAATCAACATTTGTTGATATACTGACATTTCGAATTTGTCAAATTCGAGTCTTTTGTATAGGCTTCCATCTTTACGATCAATTAAAATCGGTTTATTTTTCTCATCTGACAAAAGCACATAATCCTTGTAATATAGAAAGTTAGATGTTCCCTTGGTATTATAGCTATATTTTATACTTCCATCAGCCAGGTTCAGGGCAAAGAACTTTCCGCCTTTTCCATCCGTTCCAAAATACAATACGCCGTCTTTCTCATCAACATCTGTATAAAGATATGCACCTAGATTAGTCTTCCAAATAACTTTTCCTGAATCAGCCTCTCTACATGCCATTATAAAAGCTGAATGCATATAAACCTCTAGATTTCCAAATTTATACACCTTACTGTCACTGTATAAATTATCTAAAGGTTCGGGTGCATCTCCTATAACTTTGAGCTGTGTATCAGTCACCTCTATCAATTTCTCTAATGACTTTCTATACCCCTTATATTTCTTTGTATTAATTATGAATCTCCCATCTTTCTCATAAAGCTCGCAATCCAGAGCCGAGATATCGTCTAGATCCATAAGACGGATCTGTCCATGATTCGTAAAATCAGTAGAAAAATTTGTAAGTATAAATCCATGCATATAGTCTTTTGTATCATCTACCTGAGCAGTATAAGATACACAGCTAAGCACTGCGATTTTATTCTTTATCTTATATATTCCTATAGTATTATTTGCTCGTATTTCAATGTCGTCCCAAGTCAAGGGATATGCTATCAAAGGATTCATATTTCTTCTTCTCCAAGCTCTCTAAAGTTATCTACATGATATCCGAAATAGCTTTTTCCGGATTTTCCGATAAATATTCCATGCTCAGGCATATTAGTGATTTCACCTAAGAAAATCATAGGTAAATCATCGGAAAAAGGATATTCAATTTGTATATCTTCCTTTATCGTAACAAGTGTTTTTTCTTTAATCATCCAAATCACCAAATTAATCCTAATAAACCTCGTATATCAAGTCTTTATCAGCATTAAGTTCATCATCAAATTTAACTAGCAAATATAACTCTCCTGCGTGAGATTCACCTGCATAGTATCCTAAAGCAAAGGCGCCATAACACCCACTAATATCAAACATTACATCTGTAAGTTCAAGTTCTTTTGCTTTATCATTAAGCTTTTCTTTTATGGTTTGAAGAGCAAAATTATCAAGAGTCTCAAGCTCAGTAGATAGTTTTGTCATTAGGCTTTCTTTGATATTACTTAAGCTATCTTCATTGTAACCTGTAAAGCTAAATTGTATTTTTTTTGAAAGCATGTGGGTAGTAAAATATATGCCTCCTGAGGTTTCTTCCCAGTTTATGCCATTAAACAAAGTTAGTAGTTCATCTTTATACATAAATCACCTTTCTTTGTTATGATTCTAAGTTGCATATTGCTAAACCTTCATTCCCATCGCATATGAACGCATGATTTCCCCATATATCAATTAGCCTGTATGAAGAACATCCTCGTGGCATAGTAAAATCTATAACCTCATTATCTTCAATCTTGATAAGTTTCTGTTTTCCTTTCCATTCATCTGTTTTAAATATAGGTGATATTATCAGCCATTTTCTATCGCCTGATATCTTTCCTCTTACACCGTGTTTTCCCTTGAGCCTACTCAAATTATCTCTTCCCCATATCTTTTCTATAAATATTCCTGTTTTAGAAATCTCAAGGAACCAGTAATATCCTATAACTCCCATTCCTGCAGGATTAATAATGTTTCCTTCAAGAAAACCATATATTTTCCCCTCTTTTTCCATTATCGATCCTATCATTGGGGGCTGATAGTTAAAATCTACCTTATCAAACTTACCATCTGCACGCTCTATTGCATCTAGATGTTTTTGTCTTATACTTTCATTAGCATATACACAGGTTGCACCAGCTAACCACTGAGCCTTTTTACTTGCAAAATCAACACTTAAAATAGCAAAGCTATTTGTAGCTTCTAGCGAATTTCCACACCTACACACGATTGGAAATCTACCATTTTCACCACATACAGCTATTTTCATAGGTATTACATTTACTGGCCAATCTTCAACTTTTATTTCTTTCCACTCCGCATTTATATCAGTCAACATCCATAAATTCTTTGTTGCAGGGCATAAAAGCATAACTCCTTCGTTACACGATAAAATCACAGGTTCCTTCCAGATATCTCTCTCATCCTTCGCTTCCGGACTTGATATATATCTAAATGTATCTTCTTTTATCCATACTAAACCACAACCAATGTCTTCTATCTCTGATGAAAAAAACACGATTTCATTTTCCCCGTGTGCTATCATGTTTTTTGCTGCAGCTGGACTGTACTTAAATGATTTATCAATTAACTTAGTTCCTTCAAATTTAAAACTTTTAATTATTTTTAACTTCATGCTCATTTGTCTTTAATCGTAATAATACACCCTTACACAATTCTTTTTTAGTTTTTTCCTTAGCTCTGTAATCTCTAATTCTTTACCCTTTGATTTGCCTACAAAAAAGGCTGTGTCTCGTCCAACACGCATAGATATCGAAATAAAATATCTATCTCCGTTACATCTTGGTGCTCGTACCAAATTAATAGTAACACTTTCAATGTTTTTTATGAGAAATTTCCTCTTGCCTGGCATTAAACCGCTATGTATGTAAAGATATCCATCTTTGATATTATATGATGAGGAAAACTTTCCTCCGCTTTTCTTGCTTATTGAAAGTCTTCTATATATGATAATCAAAGATATGAGCGCTAATACTATGGTAATATTCCTAATAAATCCAACTTGAAATATATCGTTAAAGCCAGTTAACAAATATTTTAAACCCATTATTTCCCTCTTGTTACGTTAATTTAAGAATTTGTATAATCTACTTTTCCTGTACTTCTTTACCACAAATATGCTCTATTTCAATTTCGAACATCTGCACAGCTCTTCCGGAAGATGCTATAGCATCGGTAATGATATCCTCTCTTGGGTAATATTTTCTTGCAAGCATTTTTAGTATTTCAATCGATTCATCATCGTGATTAAGCAAATGACATCTTCCAAATACAACTACACTCTGTAAGTAAGGTGCCCATTCCTCATCCTTTACTATTTCATTACCGTAAACTGTAAAGCACACCTTATCATTAGCTTTGATTGAATCATACTTATGTCCACTTCTTGCTCCATGAAAGTATATCTTATTATTTTCTTCATCGTATAGGTAGTTGACAGGCACAGCATATGGATAACCTTCATCACCAATAACCGCTAAAACACCTCTTCTAGACTCTTTTAGAAGTTCCTTTGCAGTTTCATCAGTGACTGCATTTTTCTTTCTTCTAAGCTCTCTAAACATCTCTTCCTCCTTAGCTACTCACTTCAGCAAATTTGTTTGCAATTTTGCTTTATATATGTACTATATTTTATCACATTTTCCTAATCATTAAAAATTAAACCTGCTTATTATATCAAAGCTTATAAAAAAAAGCCTAAGCGAAATGATATATACCCTCTTTACTGGACACCCAGTAAGGAGGGTATTTTTATGCGTTACAGTCATGAGTATAAGTTAGAGTGTATTGAGCTATATAGAAAAGGAATATGGCCTGAAACACCAATTAAAGCAGCTACTAAAAGGTTTAAATATGCCTATACATGATTAATATTTCATTCAGATCAAGGATAGCAATATCAGAAAAATACTGTCACAAGAAAGCTATACAGGTTTTGGAAGTGATGTAGTACCTGATGTATATATTATTGTCGATTGCTTTATCCGATCCATAAAATTAAGTATATTCATAGGTCCTCCTACAAGCAAAACATGATTATTCAACGGATTTTAACGATTCTACCATATCAATTTTTCTAACCTTTGCACTCATTATTAAATTAATTATCAAGGATGTTGCAATTACAGTTAGAGAACATATTGCAAGCAATTTGAAGTTAATAAATGCAATCCATTCAAAATTGTCAAAGCAAACTATTTTGACATAGACCTTTAAGAAAGCTGTTGATACAAAGATTCCTATAATCCATCCAATTGCAATTACAAGAATGCAATCTTTTATAACTATTCCCCTTATTTCTTTTTGCATAAAGCCCAAGACTTTAAGTGTCGCATACTCTCTAGTCTTTTCTATAAAGTTAAGTGTACCTAAGTTGTATAGTATTATTATAGTTAAAAGGAATGATGCCATTATCAAAAGTCTAACGATTGAGTTCACACTCTCAACTAGCTCATCAAGATTACTTCTCTGTCTAGCTTTAGTAATTATTGAGTTAAAGCCTCCGATATCCTTTAATTCACCTTCTGAAATATTGTTAGCTAGAATGACATTAGGATTAAATTCTCCAAAATTCTCTTCGTAGTATTTCTTTGAAACTGCTATTCCCTGAGGACTAAGAGTCTTTGTAATATTGCTGATTTTTACATTAACCCAGTCATTCTCCCCTAATAGCCTTATCTTTACGTAATCACCCTTTTTAATATTAAGCTTTGTTGCAAGCTTATGAGTTATTACTGCAGATTCATTGTCAAGGTTTATTAACTTTCCAGACATATCCTCATATCTAATGAGATTCTTATTTTCTGATGCAATAAAAATTTCCTTTTTTGTTTGACCACCGAACTTCAAATCCATTTCTGTCTCATAGTTAAGCTGTTTTTCTGTATTCACCTTAGATATGCTCCGAG
This sequence comes from uncultured Clostridia bacterium, assembly GCA_938049335.1. Lineage (GTDB taxonomy): Bacteria > Bacillota > Clostridia > Peptostreptococcales > Anaerovoracaceae > Eubacterium_B. Next base: position 201,926 of record CALIYX010000023.1, read on the forward strand.
AGTCAACTATAACTGCTCTAACTTCGTAGTTATACTGCTTTTCAAACACATAGTCATTAGAATAATCTATTGATTGCTTTATTCCAAGTCCTGCTACTAGTAGAACCATACCACCCATAACACCAACTATTCCCATGATAAAACGAATCTTATTTCTGGAAATATCTCTTAGAACCCATCTCCAGTAATATGAGATTTTTAACCAAATAAAATTCGATTTTTCTATCAAAGGTTGCTTTGCTACTATGTCCATGTTGTTTGCATTTCTCATAGTTTCAGCTGGCATTCCTTTAAGGGCTTTGTTTGTAGCAAATAAGGCTGCAGACATGCAAATTAAAATTATGAGTGCAATAAGTAGATAGCTAGCATGTGCTTGAATTAAATCCCAGTGTGGCATCGTCAAAACAGTCTGCTTAACTTTCAGAAGCGATGGTGATGTCACCTTTCGTCCAAGGATTAGTCCAACTACAGATCCTAGAGCCGAAATGAAGAAACCATAGAACGCATAGTGAAGTCTTATCGTAGATTTATTTATACCTATAGCCTTCATGGTTCCTATAATAATTTTCTGCTTTCCAATCAGCCTTACCATGGATGTGTACATTGTAAGTAGAGAGAGTAATATGAATATCATTGAAAACAAAACTGACATTTTCTTCATCTGATCTGTTTCTTTCTTAAGTGTGTTATATGAATCTAAATTCTCTCTTGTCGATGTCTTTATATAGCTTTCACCTACTACATTCTTTAATTTGCTTTCACTTATCTTAGCATCAGTTTTTAGCCTTATTTCTGTATAAAATGGATACGGACTTAATTTATTAAAATTGTCCTTACTAACAAATGCATAACCATATTTCTTATGATTAGGTATGGTTTCAGAAAAAGAGCCTGTATAATAAATATACTCTGAGTTAAGCACAAAGCCCTTAACTTTGAAGCTTTGCTGCTTCATCTTAAATTCTAGACTTATCTCATCTCCTATTTTTATATTATTTTTCTTTGCAAACTTGCTATCAAGCCATATTCCATCTGAGTTCACATCATACTTTTCTCCTTCAATAAGCTCAGGTTTTAGGCAATCAGTATTATCCATTGCATTTAATTTCACATTATTTTCCGTTCCAGAAAGCGTTGTTTGCAATGATGAAGCTAAAGTTACTTTTCTCACACCCTTAATATCTTTAAGTTCATCTTTAATATTTTCATTAAAGCCTTTTGTGTAAATCCATTGATCTGCTAAATTTGTTCTATTTGAATAATTCTTTGCCGATATACTCGCCCCATTCCAAACTGAAGCCATGCCAGAGAATATCATTATTGATATAAGTGCCATAAAGAAAACCGAAATGAACTGCATCCAGTACTTCTTTATATCTCTAAACATTTTTATTATCAGATATCCCATTACCACTCAACCTCCATTATGCTCTTTGGATGCTCATTTTTTTCTACACTTAGAATCTTGCCATCCTTAAGCCTTACTAGGTTATCTGATATTTCCTCAAGTTTGGAATTATGAGTAACTATGATAAGAGCTATCTTATTTTCCTTGGCTGTATTCTTTAGAAGGGATAGAACTTTAGTTCCAGTCGCACTATCTAATGCTCCTGTCGGTTCATCGCACAGTAAAATCTTAGGATTTTTTACAAGTGCCCTTGCAATTGAGAGCCTCTGTAGTTCTCCCCCTGAAAGATTTGATGGAAAAAGTGACTTTCTCTTAGTTAAACCTACAGCCTCAATTACCTCATCAACATCTAGGGGATTTTTGCTTAGCTTTGCAGCTATGGCAACATTCTCCCTAGCTGACAATGAAGGTATCAGGTTATAAAACTGAAACACAAAGCCTATCGATTCCCTTCTGTATAACTCAAGCTTCTTCTCACTGAAACCTGCTACATTTTGACCATTGAATATGATATTTCCTTCAGTAGGTCTATCCATTCCTCCAAGTAAATTTAGCAAGGTAGATTTTCCCGAACCTGATGGTCCTAATATTACAGTGAACTCTGCTTCTCCTATGGCAAGATCTACCTTATCAAGAGCACGAATTTCATCGCTTCCCATTTTGTATATTTTTGAAACTTTATCAAACTCAATTAACATATGAATTTAACTCCTTTATTTTGTCTTAAATACATTATTAAACAGCGCCTCGACTATAAATGTTATATTTGTTAATTTTTTGGTTAGAAGAAACTAACTAAAGGATATCACCTTGCCATATCGTTTTCAATATATTTTTTTTACAGAAACTATTGGAAAATATAACAAAATTCACAATTACGCTTTGTAATTTGCTCAGATGAAAAAATTATGTATAAAAAACTCCCTGCCACTATATGACAAGGAGTTAAGTCTTAACTATTTATTTTTATATCTATACTTTATACTTAGCCTGAGAGCTGCAGAACTGAACATTAATGCTATCAACATCATAAAATCATTTTCATCCCCTGTATTTGGGTTAGGCTTCTTTGGTTTTGGATCTGGATTTGGTGGATTCTGTGGTTTCGGATCAGGCTCGGGTTCATCTGTTATATTTGTAATCACAAAACCTTCGTTCTGATTGCCAGTAATTCTAGTTTCATAACCCTCTAGTGCTGTCTCTTTTACATAGTACTCATACTTTACAGGGTCACTGAATTCTGCTACGTAATACTCTTGAAGATTTTTAAATATGTATTTCCAATTATTATTCTTGTTCAATATTACATTTCCAACAGATTCATCAATACGCCTTTGTCTAAGTGTACCTGTATTGGCATCGTAATATTCAATATCACATGTCCTGTAAATAGTAACTTCTACACTATCCTTCTTCTTGCCTATCCATTTTTTCTCTACTGGCACATCTATCAAAGATTTATTTACTATTATATCGCCAAATATACCGTTTGCAAAACCTACTGTATATTCAGGGACAAACCCCTCTACAGGTACTTCTCTAACTTTGTAAACATATTGATGGCCATCACTCTCATCAAAAATTGGATAATTTTCAAACACGCCAGTCCAGTTTGTTGCCTTTGAAATCTGAATCGTATCTACAACATTACCGTCTTGTAAGAGTTCCACACTGATAAAGTTTGGAAGAGGTCTTGATGGCTTTCCTACTTCTTCCCCTGGCTGAGAAGATGAATTTAGCTGAACTGGTGTAAACGCTAAAGATGCAGGTGATGGAGTAACTGGAATTACATTCCATACTTTTCCAACATATATATCACGTAAAGCAAGGCTTTTAATTACATACCCATCTACAGGATTTCCAGAAAGCTTACTTTTATATTTTATTCCATCATCATTTAATCTAAATGCTATAGTATAGTTTATATTTCTTCCTGCAGAATCAAGTTTAGGCTGATTAGTAAATACGTGCCCCTTTTCATAGCTTCTTATTCTAACTGTTTCCTTTACTTGTCCATCCGCGACAAGATCAACTTCCATGTTACTGCTTATAAACCCAATCCACTTAGTTTCTACAGATATATTCATGTTGTTTGCTGGATCTTCTGCAAATGACAAGCTTTGGCCTATGAGAAATACTGAAATTAATACAACAAAAAATGTCAGCCCAAGTATGCGTTTTTTTCTACCAATCTTCATAAGTTCTCCCCTAATTTTAGTTTAATCTAAATAACCCTTTCATGTAAATTAAATCATAAATTCTTACATTTCGCAATAATAATATATGATTTTACATTTCGTCCATTAATTAAAAATATAACACTGAATATAAAAAACTCCCTACCATACGGTAAGGAGTTATATATCAAAGTCTATTTAACTTTTTTGCATCTATACTTTATGCTTGTAATCAATGCTCCTGTACTGATTATTAGCCCTAGGTACAGGTATAGATTGCTTTCATCACCTGTGTTAGGCTTTGGTACTGGCGGCTTATCGGTCTTTGGATCAGGCGGTATATTTGGTGTAGGGGCTGGTGGAATAAACTTCTCATTGGATATTGTGAATCCATTATCTTCACTGCCATCATACGAAACCATAAAGCGCTTGTCTCCAAACTCTAGGAAACCGTTATCTTCGCCGACTTCCTTCACTGTGTATTTTATTTCATTATTGTCGCTATCATACTTATGTAAATTTGCAAACACATGCTTCCAGCTATTTGCCTGGTTTAGTTCGATTTCCTGAACTTCTTCACCATTTGCAAGAAGCTTTACAGTAACACTGTCTAAAGCATCTCCATTCCACTTCTTCTCAACTGGAATCAAGATTTTATCTACAGTATTTTCGTTTGTAATTACAAATCCATCATCCTGATTTCCTGTTATTACTGAATCATAGCCTGCTATCTCAGTCTCTTTTACGTAGTACTTGTATTTAGATGGCTGACCATTCTCTGAGAGGTAAAACTCATAGACATCCTTAAAAGTATGATTCCAATTATTTGCAGCATTTAATTCTGCTGTTGCTACTTCTTCATTTATAGTCTCTTTGACGAGATTTCCATAGTCATCCCAAGATTCGGTCTCGCAGGTTCTACATAAGGTAATGTCAACGCTATCCTTTCTCTTGCCAACCCACTTCTTCTTTACGGGTATATCTATTACCGATCTATTGATGATTATTCCATCGTCACGATACTCTGCAATATATCCTGGAATTGGCTCCTCCTTAACGGTATAATCTATTGTATGTCCGTCATCAGCATACTGAGGGACGTTTTCGAACTTTCCCTGCCAGCCATCAGCCTTGAAGATTTTTTTAGAGTCTATTTTTACTCCATCTGCATAAAGATAAACTGTTATTGAGTCAGGTATTTCTCTTTTGGATTTCATAGATTCATCGTCTGCATCAACGTTTCCGATAGCATTTTCGTTATCATTACCTGTATCAGCATCGTCCATCACATCTAGTGCAAGTCCAAGAAAATCTAGTGAAACTGGGCTTGGATTTCCTGGGGAAATTCTTACGATAATCATGTTCCATGCTTTATTTACGTTAATATCTCTAGACGTGACAGATTTTATTACAAAACCTTCTTGTGCATTTCCAGAAACCACTGTATTGTATTTTAACCAGTTGTCATATATATGATATGTTATTGAATACTCAATTTCCTTGCCATTATCATCATACTTTGGAAGATTCCTGAAAACATGTCTCCATTCTGATTGATCTTGCTGTATTTCTGCACGCCTAAGAGTTACAGTATCTTTCATTTCTCCGTTTGCCATGAGGTTAACTGTTGTTGGTGGATAATAGGTAGCATTCCACTCTACTCTTACACTTATATCAATTTTCTCTGTGGCAGAAACCGCTCTTGCTACTCTTCTCTTTGGAAAACTGCTCAAGTTAAGGTCCGAGCTATCTGTTGTAACTCTTGAATTAGAAAGTTCTAGCTTAGCATCCTTTTGCTTTACCACATCTTCGTTTTCAGACTTGGATTCATCAGCATTAGTATTACTAGCCTTGGTTTCATCCATCTTTGATATATTCTCAGATAGTAAATGTTTATCCTCTGTATCAGAATGCATCTCTGAATCCGCATAAGTAGATTGTATCGCCTGCCCACATACTAGAACTATCGTTAATATAACTAGCAAAAATAAGCTGGCCCTTCGTTTATTTTGTCTTTCTTTCATTGTATTCCCCTAATAATATTCTCTATTCCCCAATATATTTATTATATTTTAACCCAAAAAGTCTGAATATAAAACACTTTTTAAAATAATTTATGTAAAAATCCATACCAAGTTTCATTCTTATTAAAGCAAAACTCCTCGCTATATTAAACAAGGAGTTATAAATCAAAATTATATTTTCTTACGCCTGTAAATCATCACAGGTATAAGTGCCGATGTGCTTAAGAGTAACAAAGCGTATATGTTGAAATTACTACCATCACCAGTGTTAGGTGTCTTAGGCTGTGGTGGGTTCTTGGGAGCAGGAGTTTTTGGATTGATTTCCTTATTTGTAACAACAAAACCGCTGTCCTGATTACCAGTTATTTGTGTATCATAACCTGGGATACTTTTCTCTGTTACATAGTACTTATACTTAACACCATCTTCTCCTTTTGGAGTGTAGAATTCATACAAGCTAGAAAATGTATGCTTCCAGTTATTTGCAGCATTAAGCTCGACTGTAGCTACTTCTTCATCCACTTTAACCCTCACATGCTTATTCAATGTATGGTCAAATTTCATATAGTCACATGCTCTGTGTAATGTGAGTTCAGCTTTTGATTGACTATCGCCTATCCATTTCTTTTCAACAGATACATCGATTAAAGATCTGTTTAAAATAATGTTTCCATTAAAATAGCTAGTTTCATATCCAGCTAACGGGTCTTCTTTAGTCGTATATTTAATTTCGTGTCCATCATTTTCGTCATATCTAGGATAATCAACAAATCTACCTTCCCAGTTATCATCCTTTGTTAGCTGCATTGTTCCAACAACTACCCCATCTGCAAGTAGATGTACTGTGATAGCATCTGGAATAGGTACGCTCGATACTTCTTCTGGCGCTGATATCAAAGCATCAAAATTTGGATCATCCTCTTCTATAACTTCTTCCGTTATTGTTGCTTCCCTAGCCTGTGCTACCGGAACTTCAGATGTAGACTCTGGAGCCGTAGCAGGTATTACAGAATCTAGGTTTGTAGCTATCATGCCAGTAATTGTATGCGAGCATGCAGGTTCAGGATTCCCCGGATCTAAGCTTGTAGTTTCCATGCCGCCCATTGTAGGAGGACACGCAGGGTCAGGATGCCCTGGAATAACTATGTTAGGCATTACGTTCCACACCTTACCTACATAGATGTCTCGAAGTGCTACAATCTTAATTACAAAGCCATTTGTAGCATTTCCACTTAGGCTATATTTGTATTTTACACCATAATCTGCTGCTTCATATGTAATTGTATAATTGATTTCTGTACCGACTGAATTATATTTAGGTACATTTATAAACTTAGATTTCCAATCCGTATCGTATGTTACAGTAATAGTTTGTTTAATCTCACCATCCGCCTCGAGGTTTACAGTCACAGGGACTTTGTAGCTTCCCTTCCAATCTACCTCTACTGGAATTTCAATATTAGATGATGTCGCTGTTTCAGCATAAGTTGATTTAGCGCTCTGACCAATAATTAGAATTGCAATGAAAACGATGAGCAGCATCAAGCTAGTCATACGTTTTGCATGTCTCCTTTGCATATTCGTTCCCCCTTGTTTTTTGACACAATGTCTTGTATACCAATATAATTAATTAAATCATATTTTCGTTAGAATTGCAATATTTTTGGTTAATTGTGTATATTCCGTTCAATTTATTTCTGATAATGATTTTACTTATAATTTTGCATATATCATGCAAAAATAAAACGAGGAGACTAGCAAATGTATGAATTGCCTCTCCTCGAATTACGGGTTTAAATTAATCTATAAATATTTATGATTTTGATAAACTTAATTCTATCTATTCTTTAGTCCGGTAATACCATGCCAAATACAGGTAATAGGATGGTAAATTAACATGCGTGGTCCACTAAATCTCATTACATTTCGAATCTTTTCTCGCATTTCTGATGAATAACAGTGAACGCTGCAGTTATTACAGAAGGTCTTTGTCTCCATAAATGGGCACTTTTCACTTCGTTTCTGTGAATACTCAAGCAAATTCATACATTCATCACATAGTCCATCTGCATTTTGGTCATTATGATTTTTCTTACAGTAAAGCTTAATCATCTGATTGACCATATTCTGCTCTCTTTTTCTTTTAACTTCAATACTATTATTGCTCATATTCTGTCCTTCTTATTTTGTATAGTCATCAGGAGCTGAATCATCAAAATGTATTCTTTTATCAAAAACAGCGGTCTCATTTATATGTGCAAATGTTCTAAAGTCATACTTCCTATAACCGCTATGTCCCGTACAAACAACACTGACCGGCCTTCCATTAAGCCTTTCTCTTAGCTTAATCAAAGACTTCTTATTCATATCAGGAAACTGTGTGAAAAAATCAAAGAACGGATATCCACCGTTTTGATTTATTGCTAGGCAATCTCCACTAATCAGAATGCTATCGTCAATCAGATAGCACATATGACCAAGCGTATGCCCAGGCACATGAATTGCTTCTACTTTTATTCCACCTGCATCTACTGTTTGTCCGTCAGATAGCAAAGTGTAGCCGGGCTTTAAGCTTACACCTACATTTAACTTTATAAAACCTAGCTTTGTCATTCTATGCATTTTTCCCGTTATATACTGTTCTTCATCTTTACCGAGGTATATTTTTGCATTAGGAAATATATTATGTCCATTTTTGTCAATTCCGCCAGCATGATCGACATCTGCGTGAGTTAAGAATACTTGATGTATATCCTTAGAATCAATCCCTATCTTTTCGAATTCTCTTTCTGTACCAGGAAAATTTCTGTGTCCTGAGTCAAAAGCAATGGTATTTCCTTCTTTAGTGTAAAACCAAAGATTTACATCCTCTTCTCTAATGCATGAAACTCCACCAGAAAAAATCCCTGTATTTGAGGGATTAACTGCTCTTGTTCCCTTCATAAAATGTTTTTTTGCATACTTATCAAAAAAATAAATTGCACTCACTAGAATTCCTCCCTTATTTCCATGCAGTAATTTTCGGTATCCTTAGTGATTCTAGTACAGTGACCATATCCATTCCAAAGCCTTAAGCTTGCATATGGATAGTTTTTCGGTAGGTATTTTTTTGCACTCCTTAGGTCAAATTCCTTTGATCCATATGTGAAGAGGCATTTTCTCTGTTCATCCTCTGAAAGCCTTGGGAGATTTACAAAACTGCAATCGTGAATGATATTTATTATGCTTTCCTCACTCATAGCTATGAATGTATCCGCCATGACCGATGCTTTTTCTCCATATATCCTCGTCATTCTTTTGACTGCAAGCTCTCTATCTTTGATAGCCTTTCTGTGTTTCTTGATAAAAATTTTTTTCATGAAAAATTCTTGAATCCACGAGTTCTGCCAGAGACTGCAGCCCTCAAAAATTGCTTTGTTAATCTGTATATCTTTATATTCAAGAAGCTGTAGCAAGACAACTCCTCCAAGCGATGCACCGTAAGCTAAATCAAGCTTTGAAATATTTAAGGCCTTGAGATGATTATATATCGCATGTGCTTCTTCTTTTGATGAGTGATACGTTTTATCAATAGATTCTCCATGCGCAGATAAATCGGGAATTATATACCTCAGATCATCACCCAAATTGTCAGCTATATTTATCTTCATCCCATCTGCTGAAGATAGCATCGGATGGATCAGTAAAACTGTTTTTTTATTTTCTGAGTTTAAATCTAGAGCCTTCATTTTCTCTCCACATCTACTATTAATTTTATGTTAGTTTACACTAACATAGTAACACTAGGCTATATAAAGTTCAATACTTTTACCCAACAAAATGGGGAGAAAAGCACTATGCTAACTCCCCCATTTTATAACTTTATTTACTTATAAAACCATGTTTTTTTAGAAAATCACGAGCAACGACTTCTGCAGATTTTCCTTCGATACCGACTTCGTAGTTCATCATGCTCATCTGTTCTTCTGTAATATTTCCCGAAAGTTTATTTAGTATATTTTCTAACTCAGGGTACTTGTTAAGTAGCTCAGCCTTCATGAGTGGCGCTCCTTGGTATGGTGGAAATAGATGCTTATCATCCTTCAAAAGCTTAAGTTTATATTTACTTATCTCAGGGTCAGTTGAATAGACTTCTATAATCTGTATATCGCCTGATTGTATTGCACTGTAACGGAGTGCTGGCTCCATAGTCGCTATATTAAGCCTTAGTCCATACACTGACTTCAGTCCTCTGTTTCCATCATCTCTATCATTAAATTCTAAAGTGAATCCAGCCTTGAGCTTATCCTCGACTTTCTTAAGATCCGATATTGTTTCAAGACCATATTCCTTTGCAATATTTTCAGGAACAGCGATAGCATATGTGTTTTGGTAAGCCATCGGCTTAAGTAAAACTAGATTATCCTGCTTTTTTATTCCGTCTCTTGCAGCTTCAAATACCTTTTTAGAGTCATTACTGAGCTCTGGAGCAGGCTTTAATAAGCTTCCAGTAATAGTACCAGTAAACTCAGGATATATGTCTATATCTCCTTTTTTGAGCGCCTGATAGAGAAAATCCGTCTTACCGAAGTTAGGTTTAATATCTACAGATATATCGCTGTTTTCCTCGATAAGTATCTTATACATATTCATCAAAATCTCAGGCTCTGGTCCTAGCTTTCCTGCAATGACAATATGAGCTTTCTCTTGCTTTGGAATGAGCCTTGGAACATAAGATGCACCCACTCCTAGGAACATCAAAGAAAATGCAAGAAATACAACGCGTAGCTTTGCTTTTTCCATCCATTTAAGCACTATATTAAATACTATAGCGAGCACTGCTGAAGATATGGCACCTATTAAAATCAAACTAGCATTTCTCCTGTCTATACCTAGCAAAATGAATGAACCTAGTCCCCCTGCTCCCACTAGTGCAGCTAAGGTTGCCGTACCGATTATCATAACCGTTGCTGTTCTAATACCGGATACAATGACTGGCATAGCAAGCGGTATTTCAAAAGTCTTAAGTCTCTCCCACTTGTTCATGCCGAATGCTACGCCTGCCTCTTCTAGACTTGGATCAATACCATTAAGCGCAGTAATCGTGTTTTCCAATATCGGAAATATGGCATATATAACAAGAGCCGCAAGAGCCGGCCTTGTACCAATTCCCATAAGTGGAATGAAGAGACCAAGAAGTGCCATTGATGGTACTGTTTGAAATATTCCAGCTACCTGAAGTACCCATTTTGATGCCCGCTTATGCGTGTTAAGATAAATCGCTAGAGGAATTGTCAAAAGTATAGCGATAAGCAGTGTTAAAAGCGATAACTGAAGATGCTGTCCAAGTGCCTTGAGCCATTCCCCAAATCTATCTTGAAATGTAAAAAACAAATTATTCATGTTTTACGCCTCCAAATAGATTTGCAACAAAGTCATTGCTTGGGTTTTCTAAAATCGCATTTGGCTTATCAATTTGGCAAATCTGCCCATTATTCAGTACAGCTATTCGATTTGCTAAAAGTAAAGCCTCATCCGTATCATGAGTAACGAATATAATTGTAATGCCAAACTCCTCATGTAGCCTCTTGATCAAAGTCTGAAGTTGCTTGCGAGAAATCGCATCCAGTGCAGAAAAAGGCTCATCCATAAGCAAAATTCTAGGCTCTCCTATTATAGCTCTTACTATTCCTACCCTTTGTTGCTCACCGCCCGAAAGCATGCTAGGAAGACGGTTTAAATATTCATCCGCGGAAAGTCCAACCTTCTCTAAAAGCTCAATCGTCTTTTTCTTTATTATATCCTTGTCCCAACCCTTCATTTCAGGGATTATAGCTATGTTTTCTGCAACAGTAAGATTTGGAAAAAGTGCAATTTGCTGCAGTACATAACCCGTTGATAGACGAAGCTCTCTCTGATTGTAATCTTTAATGCGTTTATCATCCATGTATATATTTCCGTCGGTTGGCTCTAGCAAGCGGTTTAACATCTTTAACATAGTTGTCTTACCAGAACCCGAAGGTCCAACTAGAACCATGAATTCACCATCATCTATGCTTAGATTTACGTCCTTAAGAACCTCTTTTTCTCCATAGCGCAGGGCTACATGCCTATATTCAATCATAAATTACCTCAATCGAAGCCGCGTTTTATAAGTATCAATATCCTAAATATTGTCCTTTAATGCAGTTGCTTTTCTTCCTAAAACTCGCTCAATATCGTCCGATACTCCAGACTGTTCTCCTACTGCAATAGCAGTATATGTGCTAACCCATGCATCATATTCCCACTGCTCTGCCTTCCATTTTTTTCGTGACTCATATGCTTCTTCAACTGTTTCATCAACATATTTCAGTTCGCGACCAGAAGCAGCGCCTATAATTTTAACGATTTCTTCAATGGAAAGTTCCTCTGGTCCTGTCAAATTTAGTATTTGATTCTTCCATTTTTCAGGTTCTTGTAGAATTTTTGCAGCTACTTCAGAAACATCCTTGCGGGCAAGTGTGGAAACTTTACCATTTCCTGCTGGTCCTCTTACCTCCCCATATTCAAGCGATATTTCAATGAAGAACTCTTGGTAAAAATTATCTCTTAGAAACGTATAGTCAAAATCAAGTGCCTTTATATAATCTTCTGTTTTAGCGTGATCTCTAGATTTTGATTATAAATATACTGCTACATCAAATTTTTTTGATGACGTCTCCTATATCTTCATTTATACAAATACTTCTGTCTTTGATTTGTTCAGGACAATATGCCTCCCCATAATTAATGCATGCATATGTTGCATTCATGTTATCTTTGACCATCTGCCAAAATGGATATTTTATGATAACTGGCGTGTTTGCTCCAACACCTAGTTCAAGGTATAAAGCCTTACTGTGTTTACGCTCCTTGAGAAAATCATAGTATCTCTCTGATGCAGCATGCCAGCCCTCATCTTCAACAAAGCTATTATCAGCACGTAGGTTCATCGTCACATCTGAATTATCATCTACACATCTAGGAATTAGACCACTTGGTATTCTCATAGAAATCTTTCTATCTTGAGGTATATCAAACTCTCCATTCTCGTTCTTAACAAATCCCTGAGCCTCCATAGCTTTCATTACCCATTCTTCGTTATCATAGGTGTTTTGATTTCTCGGGTTTAAACTTTGGAAGAGTCCATAATCTCCTTGGGTATAGAATAATCTATTTTTATCAAAGCCTGCTCTCTGAAATTGATGATCAACATTTGTTGTAACAACAAAATAATCCTTATCCTCTATCAAAGTAAGTAGATCTTTGTATACAGACTTAGGTGCTTCTACATAGCGATTAAAATATATATGCCTCGCCCACCAAGCCCATTTAGTTTCCTCGTTTGGATATGGAAAAAATCCGCCTGAATACATATCGCTAATATTGAACTTCTCAGCAAAATCAAAGAAGTACTTTTCAAATCTTTCGCCACTATATGTAAAGCCTGCTGAAGTCGACAGTCCTGCTCCAGCACCTATTACAATAGAGTCCGTATTATTTATAGCTTCCCTTAGACGATTTATTTCCTCATCATTTGTCTTGTCTGAAAAAGAAATATTGTTCCCCAGACTTCTTGATAAATTAAGTCCTCTTCGAATCGTATCTCTATATCCATCTTTTCTATTGTAGAAACTCCTCATAATACTCCCTATCCTCATCCTTAAATACATTGAATACGATTCTATCCATCGCATCGTGATTCTTTGTGCACCACTTTTCAACAGTAGATGTCGCAATCTGAGCTGCTCTTCTGTTTGGAAATCGGAATACTCCTGTTGAGATGCAACAAAATGCTACGCTTCTAAGTCCGTTTTCCAAACACATATCCAGCACATTTTCATAACACAAAGCAAGTTCATTTTCTTTTTTTGCAGTAAGCTTTGATTCGACTATAGGTCCGACTATATGTATTACATTCTTTGCTGGAAGATTATATGCATCTGTCAGCATTGGGATTGCAGTAGGCTGCTCATAATTATTCCCGTATAGCTTTCTGAGATCATTCATCTTGTTATTACACTCTTCTCTTAGCTGTATGCCAGCAAAAGTATGTATCTGATTCGCAATACTTCACTGAATCACACAGTTTAGTGACATCTTCTTGGGGTGAATCTTTACTTACAAAAAAATCATCATAATCCTCAGATTTACAGCCTTTTATAAAGAAATGGCAAATTTCTTCTTTTCCATTTCTAGTCACATAAATCCTTTCTACAAGTGTCTGAATCATAGAAATCAGCTCTGAAGGGATAGCCTTATCAGCTTGCTTCTTAAATGATAAAATCAGGCTCTTAATCTGTTCAAAATCATTTATCTGCGTTTTACTATCTTCAGAAGTAGTTACAAGCTTTTCTAAAGCCGTCTTTTTAACACTAATCTCACCCGCTATGGACTCAAGGTCACGCTCTATATAAGGTCTTGCAGCAGAAGTTGCTGTTCTTAATGATTTTACAACTATGGCCATCTCTTTTTCAAGCTGTTCGATTTCTTTTTGGTAAGATTTTATATCCTTTTCTCTTTGGTCATTTTCCAACAAAACATCAATCTTCTGTTGAATACTTGATATGTAATAGTTTTGCTCATCTTTAGTTAAATCTGATATCTTATCTACTACATATTCATCCATTTCCACTCCATGAACAGCTATGTAACCACATTTCCCATTTCTTACCGCATTCGGACATGCATATTTGAATCTTGGTTTCCCATGTGTATAGCGACCGCTCTCTGTAATTACATTCAGCCTCCTATTGCATTTAGGACAAAATATAATCCCTGAAAGTAAAGCATTGGTCGCTCTGTGAGGACGGTTATATTTATCAGCAATATCCTCTTTTAGGCTTTGTGCTGCAATCCAGTCTTTTGCAGTAACAAATCCCTCATGCTTTCCAACTGCCACTATCCAGTCAGATGTATCTTTCTGTTTTGTCATTTTTGTAAATTCAGGATGGACAAATGTTGAATCTTCTGATTCCTCTTTTGTCTGCTTGGTTCTATTGTAAACCGAAATCCCATGTACACCATCAAAATCATTTAGTTCTCCGTATACATTAGCATCTGCATCAATAAAATATTTATAAGCTTCTTCATCCGCTATGCAGTATACCGGATTTCTTATAATGTCTTTTACTGCAAGCAGAGTAAATTCAGCACCATTCTTTGTTCTATAACCTTCCTGATTTAGCTGCATCGCAGTAGGATGAAGTCCACGCAGCGATAAGAATGTTGTAAATATGTGCTGAACTAAAGCTTTTTCTTCTGGCACAGGCACAAGATAAGTAAAAGCATTCTTCTTTTTGCCACTGCCATATTTTGAACGCTCAGCAGTATAGCCAGTCGGAGTAATCCCACCCATCCAACGCCCATCTTTAGCAAGTTCCATTAAGTTATCCTGCAAGCGTTCGGTTATTATATCCCTCTCAAATTCTGCAACAACTCCAAGCATCTGAATCATCATTTTAGAATTGGCATCAGTTGTATTCAAGTTATTAGAGCTAATTAGCAATGCTACATTGTATTTATTCAGGTAATCAATCAGATTCATCAAGTCTGACATTTTTCTGCTAATACGGTCAAGTTTATAACAGACTATAGCCCTTATCTTTTTCCTTTCCACATCCCTTATCATTCTCTGAAAATCCGGTCTGTCTGAATAGAATCCACTCTTGCCTTCATCTTCATAAATTCCAAATTCATAGCTCTCAGGCAATTTCAGATGTAGCCTTGCATATTCCTTACAGTATTCTTCTTGGTTTGCAATGGAATCTCCTTTGTGTGTTATTTTGGATTTTCTTGCATATATTACAACCAGACGATTATCTTCTTTATCTAATTTCTTAATTTCAACCACCTCCTTTTCATATACACACATTTAATGCTATTATATCGTTGGATTGAAGAGAACTCAATGTGTATTTTATATTTTTCATCACAAAAATCAGATATTATCTATTTCCATCATTACTCTTATATACTTTAAGAATTCCACAGAATAAGCCGATAGCCTGTTTATAATCCAGCTAACTCTTTTATCCTGAAACTTACGCATAGCTTTTTCCAAATTATCTCCATAATGGATAACACATCTCATATTCTCATATCTATTAATCAATTATACGCTCCTTCACAAATACTGTTTTATAAAATTAGGCACTCTATAGACAGGTTAAAATCAAGAAATCCGCATAAATAAAGGACTTAGGCACATAGACACCTAAATCCTAATTTATAAAATATCTTATTCAGTTTTAATTTTTTCTGATAAACTTGAAATCTACTGCCTATGATGCCTTATCGATAGTCAAATTTTCTTGTTACATTTTGTCCTTAGTAAAAGGATTCATCCCCGGACAGCGAGATATTCCTTTATATCCTCTAGCATATTTCCCATCATTCATAGGAATGTTCTTTTTGTAACTAAGCCCCATTTTCAAAGCATTATCCCTCAGATACTTTGAAAATGTATTTTTAGAATAAGGTCTTTCTAAATTATTATCACACCAGTCCAGATAAACGTCGTACAAGTCTTTGAATGTACTCTCCACATCTTCCTGATATAGCAAATAGCCGTCTGATTCAAAGAAATCTATAAGATTATCATTTTCACGCTTGGTATTTTCTAAAGTCTGCTTTGTCCTGTCACTGATAGTAAAATGAAAATTATTCTTTGCTAAATGCTTTAATCCTTCCAAGCACCACATAATAATTCCTTCAATTTCTTCTTTCAGCTTTTTAGCCAAATCTTTATCATCTGTTCTGTTGGGGTTTCTTTCTTTTACTACAATCACAATCTGTCTGCGATAAAAGCCATCAGATTTGTCATATAATGAGGTTAATGTTCCGTTTCCAAATCCCATTATCCGTACATAGAGATATCCCTGATAAGCCTGTTTTCCCTTTTTCTCCAAGTCCATCTTATCTTCCATTGTAATAACTGCTTTAAGTATATTAGTATCGCTCAATGCTTCCATTTGCATATCATCATCCACCATAAGAAGCATTCCTTCCTGATTTGCCCTGCAAAATTTATCCTTAGATAATGAAGCTATGGAGCATATATTCATGTTATCCCCTAATATATAACGCATAACCAGTCCTATTCTGGATTTGCCCTCTCCTCCCTTTCCTATAAGCATAAGCATTGATTGTGCCTTTGTAGTAGGTATAAGGCAATACCCTAGGAATTCCTGCAAAGTTATAATGTCTTCCGGATGTAAAAGTTCGTTTAGAAATTCTATCCATTTACTTGGATATGATGCATCCGGATTATATCTAATCGGCAACCTATTAGCACAAAACAGCTTTTCTTTATCAAAAATACCATCAATATAGAAGGTACCATTAGCAAAATGTATCTGTTCTTCTGATATCGGCAGCTTATCCTGCATACATTTCAGCTTAAGCACATCTAATATTTTTCTGATTTTTGCTGATATATTAGTCTTTACATAAGGCTCAAGCTCTTTCAATATTTCCTTAGAAACTTTTTCTTCTAAAATATGCCCGTCAATATCATAAAATGATGAACCTACATATATCATAGTATGTTTAGATAGAAACCATTCACAAAACGCTATCTCATCAATTTGTTTACCATCCCACCAGTTAAGTTCATCTGGTATGTGATTTTTGTTTTTTTCTATCTGTTTGTGAGCTTCGTTTATTATCTTTATCTGCTCCTCTGTAAAATTCATTTGTTCTTTGTTCAATTTCTATTACCTTCTTTCCATAATATTTCAAAAAATAAACTCTGTCAGAAATATTACCATCCCATAAAATATCAAGAAGATATTCTATATGGTCTATATTCTGCAGAGCTTCCACAAAATAAGGATGCCACTCCAAATCCTCATTTACCGGCACATATTCAGTTTTCCACCGTTTCAATAGGTTTAGATATTCACATAAAACTCTGTAACAATGGTTACAAGTTTCTCTAAATATCTGCTCATTCGTTTTCTTTGGCTTTATCAGTTTCTTTTTTATAGACGGATGTCGATAATTTTTAACCTTATCATATGTAAGTCCAAAATCTTCACATATCTTAATTGCAGCATCCTTAACAGAAAGTCCAAAATATTTTGATACAAAATCTACCGCATCTCCCTTTTCTCCACAGCCAAAGCAAAAATATCTGTCACCAATTTTCATACTTGGAGATTTATCATTATGAAAGGAGCAACAAGCCATTCCACTTCGATTTATTTTAATTCCATAGTGACGGGCAACACTCTTTGTATCTACATTTTCTCTTACAGCCTCAAACATATTCATTACATCTCACCTCTTTCTGAGGTCTTTGTTTTAGCTTTATTCCTGTTAGCAGAACTTATTGACACCTGCTTTCTTTTTTCAAGAAGTTTATCCATAATACTTGGTTTAACCTCTTTAGTAATATTGGTTTTAATAGCTTCTTTCTTTTCAGGACTCATTAACATAGACTTAACCGCATTTATGACTCTATTTGCCATACTCTCTATCTTGCTTTGCACCTTGGCAAGCTGTTTAAGTGCAAAAGCTCTTATCTCCTTAGGAACTTTTATCTCATTAGAAGATAATGCAGTCTTTGCCTTTTCTATTTCTGCAATATCTTCCGTTCTTACTTTATCGGATATTTCTTTTGTAAGTTCCTCACAAGCCTTGTCATAAGCTGTTTCAGCGACTTCATTTAACAGAGCATCTACATCATCTATCTTGATTACTAACTCATCATGCTTTAGCTGAAGTTTTTCATTCTCTAATGTAAGTCTTTCGTTCTCGGTCTTTAATTTTTGTACAATGTAGTCTACTTTTTCCAAATAGCTTGCTCCCCCATATTCCGGTATCATATCAATGGAAAGTCCATGATTTTTACAAATATTTAAGAAAATATTTCTGCATTCAGAATCAAAGCTCATTTTTCTATTATTATATTTTCCTTTTGGCTTTTCAGGATTTGGCAGCTCAAATTCCAAATTCTCCAGAGCCTTATCCTGCTGTGGGCAGAGTTCTCCATATTTATTTAAGGCATCAAATACATGCCGTTCATGAATATGTGGAGTGGCTTCATCTAAGTGCAATGCCCAATCCAAAATATGAACATGTGAACCAAATCTCCTCTCAAATTCTTCAAAATATTCTGCTGCAATTACCGCTAAGAGTTCAGATTCAACTGTACCGTCAATATTGCCCAATTGTAAAATTGTTTCTTCCGGACAGGTCTTATTATTTTTCAGAACATCATCTATGGTTCGATTCCTATCTTTATGCCTATTTGCAATATTCCTTTCGTTCTGAGCTTCTACATAGTCGTTGTAATTCTCATAGTAATATATTCTCTCAATTTCTGAAAAATTATACTTCCTTTCTACGCCCATTGCCTGATGAAAATATCCCTGATAGCAATCCCAGTATAAATTTCCTTTTGCCTTTTGGGCATCAATATGTGCTGAATGTTTTAAGTCAAATGCTCTGTCATTGTGTTTTGGATTATAAGTTCCATGCGTTCCCGACCTTCCATTATGTCTTGTTGCCTTTAATCCCATCTAATTCTCCTTTTCCTTATTTTTTGCATTAAAAAAGGAACCGATTTCTCGATTCCTTTAAGTTAAGACTATTTAATTTTTATATTTCATAAAGCTGATTATTCTCGATTCTGCGGAGCAAATAGCTTGTGTTCTCGCCAAGTAATACCCAGTACTTAGTGGCGAAACGCCACTAACTGGGCAATGGCTACGCCCTTGACCTGCTAAGAGCTTGCCCTTAAACTTGATTAAGCCTTTACCTACAGAGCTTTATACAAGCTCTGTGTTTATCACTTTTCAAATTATGATTTATTAAGCAGTATCTCAACCACTTATGCTCTTAGTAATATGGTTAAGTTAAATATAAATAGCAATTGGGATAATCATAATAACCGGCGCACTTATGACGGTCTTAATTCCACCATCACCAAAAAACTGGTTTAACGATGGATCCGAAAATAAATCCTTAAATTCTTTCATTTTATCTAATTGAAGCTTAGAGAAAACAGTATTTCTAAGCAGACTTATCTCACCATCTTCCATAGAAATTTGAATAACTTTACCTAATATCTTATAGTTTCCATCAGTAACTTCACTCATATTGTTATTTAGAAAATAATTCTCATCTGTCGGAAGAACAATACTCATCTTATCCGCTTCGCAAATTATATCTTTCTTTCCATCTGCTTGCAGACCTTTAATCAAAGCATCCACTTGTGAATTGAATCTGTTATCTGCCATAAACTTGTCTTTTTTAACCTGATTGCTCTTAGGCTTGTTGTCTGTAAATAAGTTCGCCAAAGCAATAAATTCCTTCAAGCCAGACAACATCTCAATAACTGGATTATTTTTTAGAATTCCTTGCACTTCAACAAAATCACCAATACACAATTTTGTAATATCGCGATTAATTAGCTTCTCATTGTCCAGTTGCCCCTTTAACTGCTGAAACAAAGAAACCGGAGTATGTGTTCTTTCTTCAACAACAGTCTCTCCATTACTTGAATTACCTTTATGATTTCCTCGAATTCCTACATTCAAAAAGGCAAACAGATTATTAGTACCGACATTTGCCTCTATATCGTCTTCACGATTTTTGTTTTTTGATGTTTGAACATTCTTAACCTCCGTAAAACCATCCTCAATTGTTGCCAACATATCAAACACAATTTTGGTATTAAGATAAATCGGTATCGTGAGCTTATCCTTTTCTATTTTATCCATTAGTATATTACCGCCTTCCTTAATAAATAGTATGCTTTTAAGGTATACAAAATTCTAATTTATAGGCATAAACAACTCCTAGCAAATCAATCCTTTATATAATAAGCTATATCCATTTCATCAATCTACACTTTCTACGCTAGAATCTTTCATTATGTCCTTAACAACATCATCAAAGACCAGCCTTGCTTTTTTATTCTTTTCCCACCATAATGATATAGCACTTTTCAAAGCCCTTCAATTATATCTTGGTTAGCATATGGTTAGTTTTGTGTTAGTCTTGAACTGCTATTTTTCTATTCCTCGTTACATTCATATCATCAATTGCAACAACTTTATCCCCTTCACCATTAAGATAAAGCTTAATAGCTGTTGCAATCTCATATGCAAGATTGACCGGAACTGCATTTCCAATCATCTTGTAAGCATTATTTGTATCTTCATATATAAATTTGAAATCATCCGGAAATCCTTGAACTCTTGCCACCTCTCTAATTGTCATTCGCCTATAAAGATCTTCTTTTCCCTCAACAAATCTACAGTCATTAAGTCCGTGCTTAACCATTTTAGGCGCTTGAGGATGAAGCTGGCATTGTCTGCCTGATGCTTGTACAGTAAAAGCTTGTTCATCCCATCCTTTTACTCTGTTTCTACTCATAAATATTGGAGAATAAGCTCCTGTAAAATATTCATTGTTATTTATTGCTTTAGGATTGCGACGATTTTTTTTTGCAGAAGGTACTGCCGTTTCTTGCAAATCCCATATAATATCCCTTAAAGTGATTTTTTTATCATCATCTTTTGTTGAACCAGCAGGAAATCTAAAATTTATTTTCAAATCTTTCCTAAATCCAATGTAAAAAACTCGTTTTCTTTCTTCTGCTACACCATAGTCTTTGGCATTAACTAATGTCAAGGACACATCATAACCAGCCTCTTCAAACATCTTTAATATATTTTTAACAGCTTCTGAATGCCTGTTTGCAAGCATTCCGCTTACATTTTCTGCTAAAAAAAACTTAGGCTGAAATTCCTTAAGAACACGAATATAATCAAAGAATAATTGTCCTCTCGCATCCTCAATCCCTTTCAAAGCTCCTGCTTCTGACCAAGATTGACAAGGAGGTCCTCCAATGATTCCATCCACATCTTCTGACAAATATGGTAAAATATCTTCCTTTGTAATTTGTCTTACATCTCCTTCTATAAGATGGGTTTTAGGGTGATTTACCTTAAATGTTTCCCATATAGTTTTATCATACTCATTAGCTACCGGTATGTTAAATTCAGCACGCTCAAATCCAAGATCAAGCCCACCACATCCGGAAAACAAACTAATAACATTCATATATCAATAATCTCCTAAATTTATTCTTTTAATAAATCTTCATCAACATCAATTCCTGGTCTTATATCAGATATATTTCTTTTTCCAAGATAAGCTAATGCTCTTCTAACAAGTGGTGCCATATCTTTTTCTCCAGTATACTTTAACGGATTATCATAATGAAAAGATGGAGTCATTTTTCCATCAATCACTTCCCATTCAATCCTAACCGCTAAAGCTCTTTGTCCATCTGCACTTTCTTCATCCGTTCTATAGTTATTAGCTGTAAAAATAAAATATGTATCACCTATATTTGCATTATCAATTAATTCCATTTGGTTAATCACATCATTTGAAGCATGAATTTTTTCAATACAAGTAACCAGTAAGTAGTCTGCTACACCTGAATTTGAGACTTCCTGTCCATTCACTATTGAATCCTTCTTATCCTTGGTTAAATTAGTTCCTTTATAAACATAGTCTCTAATTTCTCTATCACTCAACGGAATCGGTACAGATAAGGCTCTTGGTCTGTCTGCAATTTCCAACTTCCACCCAACTGTAACTGAGTTTTGCTTTATTGGATAATGTCCCGATGCATACATAAGTACTCTTGTCTCAAAAGAACTTCTTAGTGAAGTGCTTGCATTAATAAGAATATTCTCCCAGTCTGGACCCAAATAAGCTTCAACATCCTCTTTTTTCAGCTTATTTCCCATAAACTCCTTATTCTCATTTTTTACAGAAATTTTTATTTCAAACTCTTCACCAGTATTTTTGTCTCTTGCTTTAACAAAAACATCTGTTTTACACTCCCCACCACCCTTTGGTCTTGGTTTTCCAGCATATATTACTTCACATAGTTTCTCATGATACTGGAACAATCTGTCATTTTCAAAAGTATTAATAATATGTTCTTCTAATAAACCATAATTTTTGCTTGGCATTCTACAACCTCCATAATACATCGATTGTTACTTATAGTCAATATTACATATCTTTAAAAAACTCACTAAATCTTACACCAAGAGCATAAATTATTTTTTCTAAACTTTTAACAGAAGGATTCCTTTTCCCTTGTTCAACTCCTGCTAAATATGTCCTATCAATTTCTGCTTTTAGGGCTAACTTCTCCTGGCTTAGTCCAAGTTCAGTCCTTAGCTCCTTTACTCTTAATCCAATTTTATCTGTAATCATTGCAATCCTCCTCTGCATAAGATTATAAATCTTAGTTACTTATAAGCCAACGGATTATAAGTAACATATCCTCATAAATATTTATTAGATAATTCCATAAAAAAACCACAGCATCTCCGCTGTAGCTTTCATCCACTCAGATAATAACTGAATTATAAATATTATTTTACTTTTGATACAATATTTTTAAGAGAATCTTCCAGTATCTTTTCTTCTTCCTTATCCCTGCGTATTTTTTCCCATTGCCGTAAAATCATTATTATAAATCTCTGCATTACCGGAAAATACAACAAGCATTCTTCTTCAGTTAATTCATGAATTCCCTTACTAACAATCCCATAAAATGCTGTATTATTCACTAACAACTTAGGAAGGTATTCTCCAAGCATTTTTATTTTTTTATCAATATGCGCCTTTCTAAATTCTCCTTCTTCAACGCTTCCCTTTTCTATCGCCCTTTGCCCTGAGACTTCAATAATGCGTTCAAAAATTCTTCTAAGATATACAAAAGAACCTACTCCAATTCCAGAAGCAAATAATCCAATAGCTCTTTTAAGTTCCTTGTCATTTTCTGTAGTCAAAACTTTTCTATATTCTTTTAGTTCTGAAAATGATAAATCAGCAAAAGACGGATACTGTCCAATTTTCATCATTTTATCCTCATCTGTAAGGACAACATAGTCTAATGTATGTGTATTATCCATTGCGCAAATAAACTTTAATGTCATTATCCGTGCAGCATCCTCAAATGAGCTAGTTCTCCAACTCCAAACACTATCTGAATAGTCTACAGGGTGAATTCCCCTCCTATTTTGTATTTCTTGCCAATATACGATTTCTTTCTCTAGTGAAGCAATATTTATATTTCCACTCTGTTCATTATTCCGATAATAAGGAATTTTCCTACAAGAAAATACTCTATATTCTTGACATTTAGGACAATAAACATTTATTCGTACATGTCCTCCTACTAAATCAGCTAATTCATAAATATTATCTTTTGTAATTTCTATTTCATTATACAAACCTTCATTTACAAGAAAATTTCCAAATATATTATTAATACTCTTTATTTCCCTTGACTCCAGCTCATGTGTGTTTCCGCCCATTGGCATTTTTTGTCACCTACCTTTCCTAATAACATATTGTTCAAAAACTAAATTTCTCAACCACATCCCAATTCCCATAATAATGATATCACACTTTTCAAAGCCCCACAATTATATATTTATTAGTTTTTTACTACTTTTTTACTAAATTTTATTAGTTTTTTCCGTATACCCCTAAGATTCTGCTGTAAATATCTAAATCCTCATCTTTATATACATTAAAGATAACTTTCATCTGACTTCCTGTTTCCTCATAATATTTGTAAACAGTTTCCACAGCTATCTCAGCAGCTCTCTCATTTGGGAACATAAAAACTCCTGTAGAAATACAGCAAAATGCAAGGCTCTTAACTCCATTTTCCTCAGCAAGCTTAAGGCAGGAACGATAGCAGGATGCCAAAAGCTCCTCATGCTTCTTCTGTAATTTCCCCTGTACTATAGGCCCTACTGTATGAAGAACATATTTGCAGGGAAGATTATATGCTGGTGTAATCTTTGCCTGTCCGGTAGGTTCCTCATGCCCCTGAGCCTTCATAATAGTGTTACAGCTATATCTTAGAGACAGCCCCGCCTTTGAGTGTATACAGTTATCTGCACAATTATGAAGAGGAATAAAACACCCTAAAAGAGCACTGTTAGCAGGATTTGTAATGGCATCCACATGAAGGGTAGTCATATCTCCCTGCCACAGATAAAGTCTGTCATCACAAGATAACGGTTTCAAATCTTCAATATCAACAATACCGCTTCCTCTATTTTCTTCTATAAGGTATTCATCCTGAATCTTCAAGAACACTTCATCAAGTTCCTTTGGCATCCATATATTCATAAGTCCTCGGAGCAAATCCTTTTGCCCCTGTTCATTATCAGGTATTTTATAATTGCTTAGCTGTGAATCATCTTTCTGTAACTGTTTAATCAGCCACAATCTCTTTTCTTCATGAGTCATAAATATTAACCCCCTTATTTTCTGCAAGTTCCATCAGCTTATCATATATCTTCCTGCTAGGATGATGATTATTATATTCTATTTCCCATACACTTATTGTAGAGCGACAAGTACCAAGAATATTTGCAAACGCAGTTTGAGACAATCCAAGGGCATTTCTTATTTTTCTTATTCTGTCTCCATAACCGGGTTTACAAAATAATGTATATTCATCAAGAAGAATTTCAGGTTCAATTTTAAGTATATTACCTAACACAACTGCATCTTCATAGTAAATAGGATTAAAGCCTTTTTCAAGGTTTATGATATATCCTTCACTCTGCCTTGCCATTGTTCCTAACTGATTAGCCGTAAAATTTCTAATTACTCTCTCATACCGTAATCTCTGCCCTGGCTCACTAAGTTCCTCTATCCCTGACATTGCTGTATTTATCTGTATTAGAAGCCGTTCATTCTTATACAAAATCTCTGTGTGATTTATACTGGTGTCGCATTATCTATGCACGTATGCATAGGAATAAAACATCCCAGCATCTGTGAGTTTGCTGCATTAACTATAGCATCAAGCTTTAGCCTTGTAATATCGTCTTGCCAAATTGATATATTATCCTTAGCTATAGCTATATCAGAAAGTTCGACGATTCCCTTTTCATTAGCGCATTCTTGCAAATACTCATCTTGAATCTTAATTATTGCATCAGACATTTTCCCTGGCATGCGAATATTCATCAAAGAGCGCAAAATACGCACTTTCTCTTGCCCATCGTTTGGAATCTTTATATCTTTATAATTCTTTGAATCAGCTCTAAATCCCTCTAGAAGAAAATTTAGCCTCTCATTTTGTTTGTTGAGTTCACTCATATCTGCACTCCCATCATTAATTCAAATGCAATATTGTATGTAATTACCCCTGCTCTTTCAAAAGCTCATGTAACTCAGAGCTTAAATCTGCAATCGTATATTTTCTCATTTCATTTTTCATTGCTGTCTGTATTGCTGTAAGCTTTCCATCAAGCAGATTATGTATGTTTCTACCTACCGGACACTTAGGATTTGGTGACTCATGAAATCTAAATATATCAGTCTTATTTTCCGTCTCAATAGCTTCGTACACATCAAGAAAGCTTATCTCACTTAGCGGTCTTGTAACTTCAATTCCGCCCGGTCCCCTTGCCACTTTAATCAGGCCGGCTTTTTTGAGCTTTGTCAAAAGCCTACGAACGATAACCGGATTAGTGTTTATACTGCTTGCAAGAAAATCGCTGGTCACCTTATATTCATCTTTAAATGCATCCACACATGTAAAAATATGTAATGCCACTGTAAATTTACTAGATATTTGCATATATTTTCCTTTCTCTTATTTTGTTATACCCTAATAGATGTAACCTAATCAGTTACATCAAATAAGTATTAAAAAAGTCATCCTTAAAAATCGTAATTTACGATTCCTAGGATGACCCTCTAAATTAAATTCTATCTGAATACCACTTGTCTTCGCCACCGAAGCCATAATATTTCTCGTCAATAATCCAATTATTATCGCTTAACCTAAGCACAAATTTATGCCTCATCTCAGTTACATCAACATAATCTATGATTACAGTTGCGAGTTTTTCGCTTTTCATTGTGAGCGCTACTTCAAAATCATCGCCTTTAGCATATGAATAATTGCTTGGAAACCCACAAGAATTAGCATAACCCTTTGAAATAAGTTTATCACTTACCCTTCCCTCAATTAATTCAGTGTATCTATCATGGTATTCGTCCATCAAAGCTTCCCATTTAGGATGAACCTGATGTTCAGAAATATTAAGCACTTTCTTTTCCTCTTCAAGCGCCTCATCTCTTTCGAATATTTCTTCTTCAAGTAAGGTTAATTTTTGAAGCAATTCTAGAAGCGGAGAAAGGATTTCACTAACCGTGCTCTCATATTTTGATGATGTATTAAGTACATGTTTCATTTTTATCCCCTTATATTTATCCATCTCACTTTGATCGATATTTATTCATCACCTCAAGTGGTATGTGGCAGTAGCTATAATCCTCTGGACAGCGTTCCAATCTATCCTGATGCTCATCAGAACTTCTTACATAGTTGACTAGTGACTTGACCTCAACAGCGATCTTATCTCTGTCATCCCTAGAATCAATAAATTCCCTAGCCTCATCAAGATGCTTTTCTAGCTCACTATAAATACCCGTCCTGTATTTAGGTCCCTCATCTATGCCCTGCTTATTAATGCTATACGGGTTAATAATTTCAAATAGATATTCCATCAAAGAGTGTACGCTGCAAACCTCCTCATCAAAATCCACTCTTACGCACTCAGCATATCCATCATATTCACCATCAAGAGATTTATTGCTACCATTTGCTCTTCCGGCCTCTGTGTTCAAAACACCCGGTATACTTTTAAAAAAATGCTGTACGCCCCAAAGGCATCCACCTGCAATATATATTCTTTCCATAGTAGTATTATATCAAATAAGGAAGATTTATAAAGGAAATACTTATATTTATATAAAGTAAGTCGGTGTTTGAACATCAAAATTTTGTGCTATAATAATAAAATATTTTATATAACTGTTTTAATAAAGGAGATTTAATTGGAAAGAAAACCATTTGACAAGAAAAAAATTCTCTTTTTGCTTTTTCCAATCGCACTCTGGATAGCAAATGAGTATCTAACTAATATATTGTATATAATTCCTAAAATGCTATTAACATACCTTCCACTTAGTGAAGACTTTATAAATAGAAGCGCAAGCTTTATTGATGCTAGTATTTCAATATCACTAATTATAGTTTATCTAATACTCTACAAACTTATGTTTAGAGAAAAGCTTGAACCAGAGGTACGGCTATCAAAACCACAATCGACCTTATTCACCATTATTATTTCATTTGGTGTTGGTGGAGTTTCAACAATTTGGCTTGAGCTATTTCAATATATATCAACTCATTTTCAAACTCTGAGTGAACAAGTTGATGACTTCTCTACACTTTACGACGATATGGAGCAAGGCCCTTATATATGGACACTTCTAGCAATTGCAATTGTAGGACCTATTGTTGAAGAGATAATGTTTAGAGGACTTATATATAGAAGTTTAGAAAAAGCAATTGACAAACCTTGGATTCCAATCGTGATATCAGGCGTGATGTTCGGTGCATGGCATGGTAGTTTCATTCAAGGAGTTTACACCGCAATTCTAGGAATGATACTCGCCTACTACTACAAGAAGACAAGGTCGCTATTCCTGGTAATAATGGTACACATAATTAACAACTTCCTAAGCACCTTGCCTCCAGCATGGGATACTGACTTTAGCTATTCGCTAATCTTAGGAATTTCATACCTATGCATAGGGCCAATGATTGCAATATTTGTATATATACATCGTAAAAGTAAAACACAAGTAGAAAACACCGTTATATAACGGTGTTTTCTTATACATCAAATTCAATTACTTGTCTGTCAGTATCTACAGTTGCTTTGACTCCGAAAGGAATGATTGCTCTTGGTGTCGCATGCCCTATATTGATATTGAATACGATTGGCAGATTCGGATTATCAATTACCTCAATAAGAATCTGTTTATATTCCTCAGCATATAGATTGTCTATAGGTTTACCTACAATAACGCCACTGAGCACATCAAATATTTCACTTTTTTTGAGTGCTTTAACCATCTTTCTATATTCATCTGGAGCTGATGCCCCTTCAGCTGTCTCAATAAGAAGTATCTTATCTTTCCAATCATCAAGTTTTGGAAACAACTGGTACTTTTGACAAATCTCTACTGAATCATTGTGATAACTTGAATCAAAGATATCATATATGCTTTCTATACAACCTCCCAATATCTTGCCACTAAAAACTGATTTCCCCTGTAGAAGTACAAATCCATTATCATTATGCATGACTCTTTTTGTTCCTATAGCATCTACACTATAATCTTTACGCTCTTCATACCATACGTCACTTGGCTCTATTTTTTCTATCTTACCTGTGCTTATCAGCTCTAAAAAATATTTTTTCGTGTACGGTAGCATATCTGTGTCAAGCTCGCATAAGTCTGCAAAGAACGACTGTCCATAAAATGTATTTATACCTAGTTTATGAAGCATCAAGTGATTCATTGTAGTATCTGAGAATCCCAAAAAAATCTTTTGCTTAACTGCATCTTTTAATTCATCATTATCAAATAAATATGGTAATAGTTTATAGGTATCATCTCCGCCAATTGCACACAAAATCATATCTATTGAATCATCTTTAAATGCATTTATCAAATCCTCAGCTCTTTTTTCAGGATGCTCGCTAATATATGATAGTCCCTTACGTGAATGTTCCATAAACTTTACATTAAGTCCAAACTTTTTTAGACGTTCAATTCCTATTTTGACTTCATGTTGAACAGAATCTTCGCCTATAATTCCACTGGATAAGCTGACTATACCGATAGTTTTTACATGGTTATTATTTAAATTCATTTTTTAGTGCTCTTTCTGTTAAGTAAATAATTATAAAATAGCTTATAAGTTGCGCTACCGTAATTCCAAGACCTACCCACCCTATTACATTAATATCCTTTGTTATACATAGTGGCATGATTACAATCGCTAAAATTGCTGTAGGAAAAAACATCTTTAAAGAAATACTTGAGCAAGCTCTTTGAGCAAATTCCCAAGTTTTCTGATTTCTCATAGAACGCGAGGTTCTATAACCCATCCAGCTATTACGCGATTTAATTCTAGGACAAATATACCAAATCATAATTAAAGATAGTGGTATTAGCAATGTCATTATAAACATAAATATCCAAAAGCCCATATTTAATCCCATGTGAATTCTCCCAAATTAACTATGTAAATCTAAGAATCCAGCAACTGCAGTTTCAAATAACTCCTCAGAGAAATTAAGTCTCATCATACTTGTGCCTTGAACTGCAAAATATGCTGTAGCCTTGTCTGTGACAACCTTAAGCAATGCCTCTAAGCCATGATCCTCTATATCAAATAGATAACCAAACTGAACTGTTGTGTATGCTAAATCTACATAGTCACTTCCTTCTTCAAGTAGGCTTAATGCAGTATTTGCAATGTTTTCCTTTAGCTCCTTGTTATTTATCTCATTTGATTCTTT
This sequence comes from uncultured Clostridia bacterium, assembly GCA_938049335.1. Taxonomy (GTDB): domain Bacteria; phylum Bacillota; class Clostridia; order Peptostreptococcales; family Anaerovoracaceae; genus Eubacterium_B. Next base: position 231,999 of record CALIYX010000023.1, read on the forward strand.
CGCTTTCAAAGTCTACCTCCATAAAATATAATTATTCAAATATAATTAATGCTATCGCTGCAATCGAAATTACTACCCCTATTACAAATTCAATTAGTCCAATTTGACTAGCATAGCTCTCGGTCTTACGTCCCGCCCTAAAATCTGCCTCAAATCCATTGACTAGACCATACCTCTTCTTAAAGTGAATCAAATAGCCAAACAATGTAAATGTCAATCCTAGCGAAATAGCGATTACTTTTAATATTAACATAATACACCTCTCTTAAGACATAAACGATATTTAATTTTGATAATACAATTATATAACTATTTCAAAAGTTTGCAAGATTTATCCAATAAATAAATGATTCTCTGATACACCGTTTTCCTATTATAATTTATTAAATTCACTACAAAAAAGCTCTCTTCTTGACTTTTATTTTTAACTACAATACACTTATTACATTCGTACAATATATATTTTAGGAGAAAATCATGTCTTCAATTACACATAAACGCGTTGAGTTTACAGAGCTTTTTTATGATCTAGTTTTTGTATATGCAATTTCTAAGACAACATCTATTATCCATCATTTGAATGATGGTGTAATACATCTTGATCAAATGTTTGTTTTTATTTTTGCGATTATTATCCTTGTTAGCAATTGGACGATTCAAACTGCATTTACAAATCGTCACGGAAAGAATTCTCTTCTTAATATGTTTGTGAGCTTTTTAAATATGGGAATCCTACTTTTCATCTCTAATCTGATTACACAGGAGTGGGAGCTTGTCTTCAAAAAGTTCTGTTTAGCACTAGGCACACTGACCCTAACTCTATTCGTCCAATATTTGATCGAATATATGAAAAAATGCACTTCATGTGGGTCATTAAGAACAATACGCGGATTGCTGTGGTTAATAGGTCTTAGAGCAATCGCTGTCTATACCGCATCTTTTCTGCCTCTTAAGTTTGGTGTTCCCGTTTTCTTGGCAGGTTTTCTATCCACTTTTGCTATGCCAGTATTTATGGCAATTATAGGAGAAGATTTCGTATCTAATATACCTCATTTGATTGAAAGGCTGTCGCTACTAATTATTATTACATTTGGCGAGATGATAATGGGTCTAGCTAAATTCTTTACACCAGATAGCTTCTCAATTAACTCAGTTCTTCTCTTTATCATTATGGCATCGCTTTTCCTATTCTATTTTGGTGAATTTGACCATGCAATAGATGAGGCGACAAACTTAAATATTGCATTCCTAATATACAGCCATATTCCAATAATAGTGGGACTAATTATCATCACTGTATCTATGGGTTTTATTGTTTCCCCTGAAGCAGATAATCTATTTATTACGGCCTTCTTATACTCTGGAATTGCTATCTTTCAAGGAGTAACTCTTGCAAATAGCCGCTACAATATGGATGATTTCAAATTCCCTAAATGCTATTACGCAATACAGATACTGCTTTTCCTTAGCGGACTAACTTTAAGTCTTTTACTTTCTGACAATCATAATGCAGTCATTTTGATTACTAGCATCATGAGCACATGCCAGACTGGAGCATTTGTTCTGTATTTTCTAAAGAAAAGACCTGATTACGATGTATTTTGATATATCAAAACGAAGCATGCACATCAAAAATCCTGCCAGAATTGGCAGGATTTTATTCTTATATATTGGATTATGTATCTTTAAAAATATCTTAGCCTATCTAGTCTCCATCAACCCAAAGGTGATATTTACCGCAATGAAGGCACTTAAACAGGTAGCCACACATAGGTCCATCTTTGACAAGGTATTCCCCTATATCCTCAAACGCTCCCCTCTGAACATACTCTTCAATTACCTCATCAGCTATATCCATAGCTTTGAGCTCACGAGTTCCAACTGTTCCCATATATGCGCAGTAGTCATCACAGCATGAAAGCCAGTACTCACCCTGCCAGCTCATGTAACCAGGCGTACGATGGAAAAGCTCATCGTCCTTTTCCTCATCATTTTCGCCATGCCACTCAGCATTTTGTACAAATTCTGCATCAAACTTCCTTGCTGCTTCTCCATTTGATATGCATGTTGGACAGATATACTCCACATCCTCAGAGCAATACGGAAATGATGAATAGTAGACCTTACTTTTATTTCCACAACAAGGACAAATCTTTTCCTCTCCCTCTTCAAACGAACCAGTCTCAAGTGGATCTGGATGGTACTTAAAAAACGGAAGATCCTTAAGGCGCTCCCTTCTCGCACTCCTCTCAGCATCCGTCAAAGGTCTTGGCAATGCAAATCTATCTCCATGACTTTGTGATAGGTTCTGTAGATTTGCTAGCTTCTTAATCTGCTTTCTATCATTCTTATCGCAGATATTTACGAAAAGCTTAAATGCACTTTCCATCAAATAAAGCTGCTGATATACATCAACAAGCACTTCCTTTGCATCCTTCTCGTCTATCAAAGCTAGCCTATCGGCAAACTGATAAAGAGCTAGTACGCTATCCTTATCTTCATCTTGCTCAGCAAATTTTTTCTTAAGATCTATGTATTCCTTTAGATATTCGTTCATGCTTTTAAATTCCTCACCCTAATAGATTACGCTATCTTTCTAACGACTCAAGTAGTGCCTTACAACCTTTCTCTATCTCATTATATGCTGTATCAAAATCATTGCTATACCAAGGATCTGAAATACTTCTTGCATCCCCCGTATATTCTAGCAAGAGATGTGTCTTGTGCTTAGCCTCATTTCCAAACACTTTCTCCATATTCTTTAGATTACGCGTGTCCATCGCTATTAGAAGATCATACTTTGATGCATCTTCCTTTGTTATCTGGCAAGCTCTCTTACCATCGCATGATATTCCATGTTCCTTTAATTTTTCTCGTGCTGGCGGATAGACTGGATTACCTATGCCATTCCAGATTTCTTCTGTGCTAGTTGCTGCAGAATCTACTATATATTCATTTTCAAATCCAGCTTCAGCAATCATTTTCTTAAATATGAACTCTGCCATTGGCGAGCGACAAATATTGCCGTGACAGATGAATAGGATTTTTGTCATTTTTTACTCCTAAAAATTTACTATACAATTATTATATTATGAATAAGGTCCTTTATCCACATAAAAACCTCTGCTACCAGCCTTAACTAGCTGCAGAGGTCATAAATAGCTGTTCTATTTTATTTTTCTATCTAGCTTTCTTCCTCAGACCTGCCATTACTAGCAGTGCTCCTGAGATTCCTAGCATTGTTAGATACCAAGCTTGATTTGATCTGTCACCAGTATTTGGTGTCTTAGGTGGGACATTAGGTTTTCTAGTATTGGTGATTACATATCCATCATCTGCAGAACCTGTAATCTTGGTAGTGTAGCCGTTTCCTACTGCATCTTCCTTGATTGTGTACATGATTTTCTGTCCATTCTTGTACTTGTCTAGGTTTGCAAAGCTTCCCATCCAGTTATTTGACTGAGACAATGTCAAGGTTTTCCCATTTAGCTCTACGCCATCAGCATAAAGCTTAACTGTGATGTTAGCCGGTCTTTTGCCATCCTTGTTATTGCTATCGTCCCAGTTCTTTTTAACCTTTACTTCTGTCTTCTCTGGTGCTTTAGTATTTGTAATTGTGAAACCATCATCAGTATTTCCAGTCACAACAGCAGTGTAGCCATCTACTGCCTCTTCAGTTACTGAGTATTGGATTCTATCGTTTCCAATCTTTGTAGGCAGGTTTTTAAAGCTTGTCGTCCAACCATCAGCCGCAGTTATCTTCTTTGTTTCAATTACATATTCTGTGCCATCAACAGTTGCAATAAGATTTACTGTAATCTCTGCTGGATGAACTGCTCCAGCTACTCCATTATCATCCCAAACCTTCTTTACTGCTATATCTATAGATTCATCTTCACCTACGATTACTGTTCCGTTACTTCCAATACCACCGCCACGAGTAGCTGATGTGTTGCCTTTGATAATTACCTTTGTTAGCTTTTCTGTTAATTCATTACCTACCGAATCTGTGTTTAGTTTTAGGAAGGAGTTATCTACATTCAAAGTACCAATATGCTTGTCATCTGGAAGTGGTGCATTCGTCTCAGTCTTCCAATTATATGGAACTCCGCCTAGCATTCTCTTTGATATATTATATTTTGGATTTCCTGAATGAGGTCCAAGGTTATGATTACAAAGCAGATATATTTCGTTAACATTTGTATTTGAGTGGTTACCATAGATAGCTGCACCATTTGTTACAAATATCTTGGTCTGGGAAATTGGGCATGACGCATATCCAGCGCCATCGTTATCAGCGCTATTATCTGTAATCACAACATTCTTTAGATAAAGTATACCATTTGCATCTCTAGAGTTTGCACCATTTACATAAATACCGCCACCACCGAACATCTTTTCGGTAACTCCGCTTCCATCCATACGGTTATTTGTTATCTCACCACTGTTTATATACGCCTTTGATATACCTCCTGAGAAAGCTTTTGCCTGTACAAAGATTCCTCCACCTGCTGAGCCTGCAGTATTTCCATCGATAATACCGCCATCCATGTTCAGAATATTGGTCTCTCCCCACTGGTTGCTTCCTAAGCTTATACCTCCGCCGATTTCCTTAGCCGAGTTGTTTCTAACCTCTGCGTTTCCGGACATATTGATTGTTGCACCTTCATCAGCAAGAATTCCGCCACCGGCTGAATAGTACTGCGTTGGGCTTACAGATCTATCTGTAACAAGCTTTGATTCGTTACCCTTTACGATACCACCCGTAAAATTCATTGTTGACTTGTATAGGTAAATTCCACCACCATAGGTTGCCTGATTTGCCTCTACACTTCCGCCATTCATATTTAGCGTTCCTTTTACAACATAGATTGCTCCACCTCTTGTTGCGTCGTTTGGGTAATCTTTGATTCTATTGTTTTTTAAAACTGCACCCTGTGAGACATTTAAAATAGCCCCATTATTTACATTTACAAGCGATTTTTCTATTATTGAATTATTGTTTGAGTTACCGTCGATTGTAATATCTGTGAGTGTCGCTGTCTTATTTGCTGGAACTGAAAAAACAAAATCCTTAAAGCTATCTCCTCTTAGAATCTTTGTATTCGTTCCTGCTAGTGAAACATCACCTTCTATATCAGTTGTTCCAATTACAATTATCCTCTTAATGTTCTGGTTAGCTGTAGCCAGCTGCTTAGCCTTCTCAAAAGTCTTGACTGCATTAGCTTCACTCTTACCATCAAGTGCATCGTTTCCCGTGCGACCATTCAAATATATGTTTTTATCTGCTGCATTAATCTCTGTGACTCTTAGATTTTCTATTCCAAGAAGCTTTGCATCACCAGCTACACCTGTATATGCATCGCTTGGAGCTAGTCTTGGAAGGCTTAAAATCATCTTTCCATTTGATTTCTTTAGGTAAATATCATAGTGTAAAAGATGTGGTTCTACCAAAGCTCCTCCTGGTGAATTATAGTATTCAATCTCAACATTTTCATACGGAATTTTGATATTATTAAATACCGCAGTTTCATCAAAACTATACGCTGCCGCTGTATATGACATCGTTTTCTTAACTGATTCTGTCTGTCCCTCTACATGAAGCTCATACTCTATTGAAAAGTCCTTAAGCTCCCATGCAGCTGTATCAAAGACCGCATTAGCTGGCTGACCAGCCCAGTGGTTTGAATAAGTTGCACTCTCGTTCTCATAGCTTGACATCGATGGACGAGATAAAGTGAACTCTAGATTGTAGTCATCTGCCTGACTTTCTGCATTTACAGCAAAGCTAGAAAACATTTGACAAAAGACCATTAGAAACAATACCAAAAGCGATAATGCTTTAGTCTTGCGCTTCGACTTAAACATCCTAATCCTCCTTAACATCGCAAAATCTAATTTTACGCCTACATTATATCAAAGAGTCTTATCCTTTCCAATACCATTTTTCTTATTTATATGAAAAATCAAAGATTACAAAATTTGAGCTGATTTTTATGACTTTAGTATATTGGTTTTGTTATAAGCGCAATTTTATTATATTAAAACAGGAAGGTAAATTGCTTACCTTCCCATTCTTTTGACATGGTCAATTTTAAGCTTTCATGCAGATTCTCCTGCGATAAAATATTGCTAAGATTAGTCCTAATAAAGCCATAAACAAAGTTATAGCTTTATCAAGTTCAAAACCCACATCCCCCGTATTAGGAATATTTGTATTGCTTCTGATAGTGTTGCTATTTGCAATACTAATCTTACGACCTGAATCTATATTTCCGCTTGCGGTTATGTTTGTATGCGTACTTGACGTTGGAATTGTAATCATATCCTTGTCATACTTTGCTGTATAGCTTAGGTCCTTGTTTATTATTGTTTCATCATCTAAAGCAAGGTTTTCGTCATCAAGCCAGCTTGGATTTGCTATATGCCATCCCATATCTGCTGTTATTTCAGGCTTAGTTAGGTCAGCTATTTTATACTCACCTGTGTTGCGCACATAGTATTTTTGCGTACCCACAAGGTTTCCATTTTCACCTTTTTTGAAAAGTACTGATACGTAATCATCTGAAGGCTTATCATCATCTGTTTCTAGTGTATGGTCTGGTATTATAGGATCAAGATCTTTGATAGCTGTAATTCTTACAGTTTTGGTTGCTGTTTTTCCTGACTGAGGATGACTTACTGCTACTGTGATGTCTGCAAAATCCCCTGACTTACTAAGTTTATTCACTTCTTCCCAATTCTTAATATTGATATGGTCTGCTAAATTCGCTCCGATTTCATCAGTCGATTTTGCTTGTACTAATTTAATTATATCTTCATATTTATAATTAGGAGCCTTACTTACTTCTATTTCTGCATCTCTTGCTTCAATTACAGGAACTCCTATATCATCTATCTTAACATCATAATCCATTACTGATCCCGAGCTATGAGTTGCTTTAAATGTATAGTTACCATTTTTATTAACTTTGTATATATAATCACTCATGTCTGTAGGCCATTTTTTGTCTGCTAGATTGATTTCTGTTCCATCTGGAAGCACGATATTTTGAATAATCGCAGTGCTATTATTCGGTATAAACGCATTTATATTTATGTTTCTTTCGTATTTACCTGGCACCTTATCTACAGTATGTGAAAAATCAACAAACTCACCTTCATAATATACTTTTGTAGTAGGTGGTCCTCCCCAAGGCTGTGCAGATTTAAATGGAAATCTTTGTCTAGATGTATATACAAAGATTTTTTTTAAATTTGGACTGTCTATTATATCAGCATTGTAACCATCTCCTAATTCAGTTATTGATTTAGGTATTTTCAGTGTTTCAATTTCCGTACCCTTGAACGCATAATTACCTATACTTTCTAATTTACTGTTTCTACCTATCTTCACTTCTTTTATATTAGTATTTATAAACGCAGCTCCTCCAATCACCTTAACTGAATCAGGTATTTCAATATAACTTATATTTGCATTTGAAAAAGCTTCTACACCAATGCTCTCTAAGTTATCAGGTAATTTTATAGAATTTATTGTACAATTTCTAAACGCTCTAAACGGAATATTTTTTATCTTAGATTTAGGTGAGAATGTTATATTCAACGGCTTTGTAGTGCCTACAAATGCGTTGAAATCCAAACTTTCAACACTATTTGGTATGTTTATATATGAAACATTTGAATTTATAAATGTATATCCTGGTATAAAATTAATAGGATATTTTAAATCATTCTTCTCTAACTCACTAGGAATATTTGCGACTTCATTTGTACCAACATATCTGATTAGTTCTTTATTTATTGTATCATATATATAATCATCTATTCTTGTTACACCCTTCCAATACACTATCGGATTATTACCACCCCATGGTTCTCCACTAAGTTTAGTTCTTATTCTATTAGGAATATGTATTTCTTTTAAATTTGGTGTATCTATAAATAAACTAGAATTATGATATTCGAGTGATTTGGGCATAGTGAAACTTTCTATCTTTGTGTGAGAAATAAAAGAATCATAGATTTTTTTTACTCCTTCTGGTAATACAAGAACACTTAAATTAGTACTAGCAAATGCAGATTTGCCAATTTCTTGTAGCTTACTGTCTTTATCAAAATTTATATTTTCAAGACCTGAGCTATAAAATACTCCATCCTCTAAGATTTCCACTGATTTGGGTATAGTTATTGATTTAAGATTCGTCTTGCTAAAAGCATACTCTCTAATTTTTGATAACCTGCAGCCATTGCCAAAAGTTATATTTTTTAAATTAGATTCAAAAAAAGCATGCTCATTAATGCTAGATACTGAAGATGGTATATCTATATTCTCTAAAGTTGTTTTTGCAAAAGCATACTTATCGATTACCTCTATACTATTAGGTAAAACAACTGACTTTAATTTTGTGTTGTCAAATGCATGTTCTGGGATTTCCTTAAGCTTACTATCTGAAGAGAAAGTAATATCGACGGGTTTATGTATTTCACTAAATGTATATGGTTCAATCTTTTTTATTGTACTTGGCACACTTATCGATGATACATCTGCATTTAAAAATGCAGAAGCTGAAATACATTCAACAGGAAATTTATTTCCATTCTTTACAAGTTCACTGGGAATATCTATTCTTGCATTAGGCTCTGTTCCCACATATTTTAAAATGCTTTTAATTGTTGAGTCATAAATGTAGTTATCAATTTTATAAATACCTTTCCAGTAAACTACGCCAGACTTATTGCTCCAAGGTTCGCCAGTAATTTCACCTCTTAATTTAGTTGGAATATGAATTTCACGAAGTGGCTCGGTATTAAAGAAAGCTCTATTGTCTATTTTATTTACAGAATTTGGTATTGTAATGTTAGTCAGTGGTGTTCTGTCGAAAACACTGCTACCAATGCTTTTTAGTTGGGAATTATTTCCGAAAGTTATACTGTTAAGAGATGATAATGCAAATGCACTGTTTTCTATATTTTTTACAGAATCAGGGATAACTATTGATTTTAATGATGATCCATAAAAACAATTACTACCAATAATAGTTAGTCCATTTGGTAATGATATTGATTTTATTTTTGCATCTATAAACGCAGATTCACCTAATTCCGTAATTTTACTATTCGGAGAAAAGGTGATATCCACATCCTTCTTCATTCCTGCGAATGCATATCCATCTATACTTTTAATACTCTCAGGAATGTTTATTGATGATATATTAGAATCACTAAATGTATTCTTTCCTATCCCTTCTACTGGGTACTTTTTCCCATCTATTTCAAATTCATTTGGAATGTTAACATTTGCATTTGCTTCAGTGCCTAGATATCTTATTATTTTTCTATCTGGAATATCAAAAACAAATTGCCCTATTTTTATTACATCCTTCCAATATACTATTGTATTGTTATCACCCCATGGCTCACCATCTATTTGCCCTTTTAATTTACTAGGTATGTGTATTTCTTTGAGTAACTCAATCGCTGAAAAAGCAGAGGTGTCTATATTATTTACTGAATCTGGGATTGTAATCGTTCTCAGTTTTGTAGAAGAAAAAGCAGAGTTACCTATACTCTCTACTGAGTTAGGTATATCTATAAATTCTAAAGATGTATTATCAAAACAATTCTCAGGAATTGATTTCAAATTGCTATTATTTGCAAATGTAACAGTTTTTAATTTTTCTGAATTTGAAAAAATACCCTTTCCCATTTCTTTGACCGTAGAAGGTATATGTATAGAATTGATACCGATATTACTAAATCCTTGTTCACCGATGATTTCTAAACCTTCATTAAGTTTTACACTCGAAAGCAAAGGATTGTTACGAAATCCCTCTTTACCAATTTCTTTAACACTAGGTGGGATAACTACACTTGTGAGTTGATATCCCGCAAATGCTCTGTCACCTATTTTCTCTACAGGAACGCCATTAAATTCGCTTGGTATTACTACATCTTTTGGAGCATCTGATCTCTGTGAATATCCAACTATCGTCCTTGACTCTGCATTGAAGTCAAAGAATTCCTCTGGAGTATTTGCAGGAGCCTCATTCATTGCAATTGGTGGTTCGCTTTGATTGGACTCAGTTTCACTTGTAGATTCTGTTCCTTTGTTTTCCTCATTGACCGAATTTGGAAGTTTAAGATTTTCAACTTTTGTTCCACTGAATGCATCAGTAGCAGCACTTTCCAGCTGGCTACCAGCACCGAAGCTAACAGTTTCTAGATTGCTTGATCCAGAAAATGCTGAACTTCCAATTGTTCTGACTGATGAAGGAATTACTACACTAGTTATCTGGCAACCTGCAAACGCTCGACTGCCTATTTTTTCTACTGATACACCATTAATTTCGCTAGGAATTACAACATTCTTAGGTGCATCTGGACTTTGAGAATAGCCAGTAATAGTCTTTGTGTTTGGATCAAAGTCAAAGAACTCTTCTGGAGTACCTGTTGAATCGGCATAAGATGTGATTGACGGCATACAGTAACCCGCTACTATCACAAACGTCAGTAACAAAACGAAAAGTTTTTTGACAGTGTTTTTGAGTACTTTCATACTTTTAACTACCTTTCTTTAATAAACAAGTAATATTATTTTAGTCTAAAGATAAGCTGAATCTCCCTAACACTCTTTGCCTTTAATTTGGCGTCTTAAATCCTAATACTCTTCCTACTATATTTCTTTTTCCAAAAACCTTTCAAGCGATACAAAAATATATAACAACAAAATGAGCAAATTCAGAAACAGCAATACTAGTTTAGACACACCAAGAGTTATCATATAAGCCCATATTCTTGTCATTTATATAGAGAACTTTCTACAAAAAAATAGAGAACCCATAGAAAACAAAACAGATAGCTTTGATTTCTACCGCAACCGCTTCACGTGTAGTTAACGAAGCAATTGCTTTCAAGTCCCCGTCAATTCCATTCAAGTTTATAGCAAGTCAAAATTAAAGTTTAATTATAGTTATTAAAGTCCTCCTTATTAAATTAAAATACGCTCCAATAATAAAATTCGATTTTTACCTCCTATACTAATATACAAATGCCAATACATTGGTCGCATCCATCGCATTAAGGTTTAAATATAGTCTTTATAAGTGGTTTAATCTCTTTATATATCAAAACGCAATACACCCTGTACGCTATAAAATTATAGCGGTACTACATTAGAATATTACAATATTCAAAATAATGTCAACCTCTTTTTTTTCTTAATTCAGTAAAATTTTCTATCTAATCCATTTATTTCATTTAATTATATTTTAAACACTTCATCGCTTCCCATACTGATATTGTTTCCATGCATATTTTGTTTCAACAGACTGAAAAATTCCATATAAATACCCTCTTTACTAATTCTTAAGTAAAGAGGGTTAATATCCATAATGGTTTAATACACTCAATATGACTCTAAGCTTCATCCGTATAGTTTTTATCATAATAAATTTTGCAGGTTAAAAATATCAAAGATAAAAGGATAACCATAATTACCGAGCCCAAAAACATATATACGTTAATATAGCTGAGCATAACCGAAACTGCTACCATAGGTATGATTGATATTGTTAATGTTTTTTTGGCTACTATTCCTCCTATCTTGGCTGTTCTCTCATCATGCATCTCATTATAAATACGAAGTAGAGCCTTTTCATCTTTCGCATATATTAGATTTCTCCCTAGGTAAAATGCAATTACCATATTAATTATCATTACAAGTCCAAGGTAAAAAACGTCATAAAGCTATGGAGATAATCATTTTCATATCCCCTTGTCAGTCTATCCAAATTTATAAGACTTAGTAACGAAGCTATACTAATAGGTGACGTCATTAAATTTTGTCTTTGTATTTCTTTCTTTGCTTTTTCAAGTCTTTTATCCATGATTTAGACCTCCTCGTCTATATCTGTAAAATCAAATACATCTTCTATCTTTAGTCCAAAATGCCTAGCTATCTTATATGCTAGCGGTAGTGATGCAGTGTACTTTCCCACCTCTATTGATGTTATAGTTTGTCTTGTTGTTCCAACGATATCAGCAAGGTCCATCTGGGAGAGTCTATGCTCCTTACGCAGCTCCTTAATTCTATTTTTCATTAGTATCCTCTATTATCCTTTGATCAAAGATATAAATAGCAAAGTTTACTTTGCATTTTTAGTATAGTTCGCTTTGCATTTGTTGTCAAGTATACTTTGCAAAATATTTATATATGTATCAAAGTTTGTTATATACCAAAACATTGATATTTAATATAGCCTCATTGTTTCATGCCAATAAAAAAGACCAGCTAAGCTGGTCATAGTATAGGTTAAAATTCAATTTCGTATACAAATGTTTTTTTAGATTCTCGTTTAACTTCACTTGAAATATTAGTATTTGAATTTGCCTTTACGAACTTTATTGCAGCATCTATTTTAACTGCATCAGACATCTTTATTCCAGAAGACTCAATTAGACTTATCTCCATTTTTTTATGTGTTATAGGTCTATCTCCCATTCTAAGTTCAATTAAATTTAGGATGTCTGGTTCATGTTGTAAATATTTTAGATTAGGTCTAGTTGGCTCATGTCCAATAAATGTAGATTCAGCTGCAATTTCTACAGATTTGAATTTATCACTCGAATTTTTTATATTTACATCGGCATTCATCTTTCCTAATTTAGAAAGTTTTGCATTAAACTTCTCAGAAACATTTTTTTTACTTGATTCAGTACTCTCTTCTTTATATGTAACCTTAAAGTGTACTGCTCCTAAATCGTACGCTATTCTTTCTAATTCACATACTCGTGCTTGTTTTAGCTGTTCAAAATAAAGATCTAAATCTATATAACATTTATTGTCGATTGGATCCATATAATATAGTTCTGAATCCTTCCTTGGAAAAAGATTAACATTGAACAAATTGAGACTCTCTCTATATATATTTAAGACTTTAAATCCATCAACTACATCAATATGTCCTATAGAACCATCACAAGTTCTACTCTCTTTATGTTTTTTATCCTTTTCTGTTATACATATAAGTTTTGGTAAATTTCGTTTTATATCCTTTAAATCAGAACTGAATATCGGATTCAATGTGTTTAAATCATTAACATCTTTTCGCTTTTCTATATCAGCTTTTACTGCTTCTACTTTACTTTTTGTTCCATCAACTATTTTTCCAAAAGCATGACTTACATCATTTTTATCAAAAGTTCCATCATCATTTACATCAATGCGTTTAACAACCCCTTCTTTTGTCTTTCAATAAATCCTTTTAACTTGCTTTCTTTCTTTGATTTTTCATCAATATTTTCCATCTTATTTATTCCTTTCGATTATTGTAAATCCGTTTCTCTATATCTTGCAGAAATAAACCCAGTTATACTAATTAATGGAATATTCCACTCTCCTGGTGTTTGAATTACACACAACACTTCATCGCGTAGTTCATTCTTTGCAGAAAATGCATATCTGCCCATTTCCTCATTTCCAGTAATTCGTTCTATATTAGGCAAATAGCTATCTTTAAAATGATTTTCAAACAAATTCCAAATATCCACTGCAATATTACCTGTTAACACTACTTTTGATGTATAATTTATTCCTACCTTACAGCGTTCCTTCTTGCCGTTTTCATCAGCCTTACAAACTTTTGTTGAACCCTTATCAAATGTCCATTCGGCATTCTGAAGCTCTGAGTATTTTGATACTATTAAATCTCTAAAATCAGACATTAGCTCTGTTATACATTTGCATGCTAGTTCAAAAATAAGTAGTTCTTGCATAAAATCTCCCTTGACTCTTTATTCTTCACTAGGAATAGGTATATAAACCATTTTAAGTGGTATTATTTTCTTATATTTAGGACTTAAATCAGCATAATATTTTAGTATTAGATCTACTAATTCTATGCCGTTTATTCCCCTAATAATTGGTGTGTTATCTAAATATTTCTGTGCATTCTTAGTGTAGTTTGAGAGTGTTACAAATACACCATAGTCACCCTCTCTCATTGCGCCTTTTAAAGATTGTATTGTTGCTTCCTTTATGTCACTATCTTGGCTTTTAACCTGAACTAGTATACGTGGTGGTAGCTCATCCTTATATGCTGTTATATCAATTCCACTATCGCCTCCTTGCGGTGATACAATAGTTCTATATCCCATAACTCTAAAAAGATCAGCGACAAAATTCTCTAAATCATATCCTTTTAGCTGTCTGCTTAGCTCCTTCAATATAAAGTCCTTTGTGTTTTCAAGTATTTCTTCTGCTGTCACTTTTATTGTAGGATCTATCAAGACTGGTGGTAGATTTGGTTTATCAGATAAAGCGTTTAAGAATTCATCTTTATAATTTTTAACAGAAAAAAATGTTAGTGCTGAGCCGACCTCATAAAGTGCCCCCTGAGAAAATCTAGTTCGTGGGAAATTTTTTACCCATTTTACCTTTCTTATTTGCTGATATTCAACTTGTGATTGATCATATTCATAATCACCTTCAATAATTCCAATGTTAATCTCACGATTAATTTTTGATGGGAAAACTATATAATCACCAATTTGCACCTCATGACAAAATCTATATAGCATGCCCGCACCTGTAGCAATACTACCTTTCTTTGCATCACTATACACTTTTGCATAGCTATCTTTAAAAGCCTCTCTATTAGCTGGAATTTTACTAAGATCCCCCATGTCTTGCCATCCTATGGCAATAATGTTCTTTTTTAGAAATAAGCTATCATCTAAAGTGTGTATTCCCCAAACTCTTCTGTTCTCTATTGTTTCAATTGACATTTCTTATGCCTTTCTTTGTTTATTTTGATATTATATAAAAACTTGTGCAACAATTATTATATCATTCAGAAACATTTATCACTAGAACTTTTTCGAAAAGACAAACTTTTTAATTTAAAGATTTTATATCTGTGACATGGCTTTAAAATATTAAACAAAAAAAAGGTTATCATAACCATTATATGATTATAACGGCACTCTAAATTATCGTGTGGGTGTGGGTGAACTCTAAATTATCGTGTGGGTGCAAAAAATCCCTCCATAGGATATGATTGATTTGCAGTCTTAATATATCACTATGAAGGGAGGAATTTATCATTCCAAATATTGATTTTACCGCACTTATGCTTAATGTCACTAATTCTGACATTGAAAAATCGGACATTACATCTATCGATGATACCATTTTCTATGATATCAAACTGGTCCGAAAGCCTATGCTATGTCTTTACTGTGGTGCAAATATGATTGGACACGGTCATAAATTAAGGCTAATCAAACATCTCGCATTTAGGAATCATAAGGGCATTATCAGGTATTATGCAAATAAGTATATTTGCAAAGAGTGCACGAAAACTATCTTAGAAATAAATCCTTTTGCTTTCAATGGTTTTAATTCTTCTTTCTTCCTTATGTAGAATGCATTTAGACTTATCGGCAATCTCAACTACAATCTCACCATGATATCAGATGAATTGGGTATATCTACAACACAGCTCAGCAAGTATATTGATTCATATATCACCATAGCTCCAAGACCTCTTCCTGAGTGCCTTGGGATAGATGAATTACACAGTCATGAGTTATCAAGGCGTAACTCAAGTTACCTTTGTATATTAGTAGATAACGAAAGACGAACCGTTTGGGATGTACTCGATTCAAGAAGTAAAATGGCACTTT
>CALIYX010000024.1 GCA_938049335.1 uncultured Clostridia bacterium
CTTGCATGTGTTAGGCACGCCGCCAGCGTTCATCCTGAGCCAGGATCAAACTCTCAATTAGTTTGTATATTAAGCTTTCGCTTGAATATCTATCCTATTTCTCCAAGAACGCTATTGCGCTTGCAATATTCTATTCAGAATCATTGTTTTGTTTGAGAAATTGTCGTTGTATCTTTCGATACATGCAATCATTTAAGATTGCAGAACCATAATTAGTTCTTACCATGTTACATGGTCAAATTTTATTTGACTATTTCTATGCTATGAGGTTTTCTAGGTTCTTGCTGTCGCATTTGACAGCTTAATCATATTACCATTTCTACTAGGTTCTGTCAAGAAGTTTTTCATTCTTTTTTTAACTTTTCTAAATGGTTTTTATCTGCCACTTTCGTGACAGCTTGATTATATTACCACAGCTTTAAATACATTGTCAATTGCTTTTTTGAGTTTTTTTCGTACTCATATATAAATATATTTTTAACAAAAATGACATTTGATTTCTATTATTATCTTAACTAGTTTATTGCGTGATACATATTTACTGCATCGTCTTTCTTTGCTGAGTCCAAAAGTGCATCTACTATTACACTTATACTGTTATTGCCAAATTCAATATCTATTCTATCTCCTACTGCAACTTCTGAACCAGCCTTCGCTACCTTGCCGTTTATCATGACCCTTTGACTGTCGCACGCTTCCTTAGCCACTGAACGCCTCTTTATTATACGCGAGTTTTTTAGAAACTTATCTATCCTCATTATATCTCCCTTGTGATGTATGAAAAAAGCAGCTCACCTATGCGAGCTGCCCTTCGTTTATAAATCTTATTTGTTTACAGCATCCTTAAGAGCCTTACCTGCCTTGAATACAGGAGCCTTTGAAGCAGCAATCTTGATTGTCTCTTCTGGCTTTCTTGGGTTTCTACCCTCTCTAGCTTTTCTGTTTCTTGTCTCAAATGTACCAAATCCGATTAGCTGTACTTTCTCACCCTTTTCTAGAGCTTCCTGTACGCTCTGTAGAAGTGCGTTAATTGCAACTTCTGCATCCTTCTTAGTGAAATTTGTTTTTGCTGCTACTGCAGCTACTAGTTCTGCCTTATTCATCGTATATCCTCCTTCAATACCAAGCACGACTTTTAATAATCTCTTTTAGATAGCTGATGTATTTAGAAATACAGACTCTTATTCCGCATCCTTAACACTTGCCATCTGTTCTTGCAATTCAAACCTATTGATAAACTTCTTAGTTGCATAATTCAGCGATTCTTCTGAATTAACTCCTGCTATCCTCGAAGCATTCACTATAGATAGTAACAAATCGCCTATCCTATCGGATAACTCACTCTGCCCTACTTCTTGACCAGCATTACGAATCTTATCTATCGTCTCAGCTGCATACTTTAGTGAAGTATCAAAATCTGATTGTTCGACATTTGCATCAGCTGCTCGCTTGAGAACCTTGTCGGATCTTAGCAAAGCCGGAAGTGCCTTTGGAACATCTTTCAACCGTTGGGTATGCGTTGTATTTCCGTGCTCTTTACTTTTTACATTCTCCCATTTCTCAACGACTTTGTCAACTGTTTTCGCCGTTTCTTCTGAAAAAATGTGCGGATGTCGCCTTATCATCTTCTCGCATTCATCATTTATGACATCCTTTAGGTCAAAATGTGACTCTTCACAAGCTAAATCAGTATGAAATACTACTTGGAGAAGTACATCACCAAGTTCCTCTCTAAGGTTGATAAAGTCATTATTATCTATTGCATCTACTGCTTCATATGCTTCTTCAATCATACATCGCTTAAGACTCTCATGAGTCTGCACTTTATCCCATGGACATTCTCGTCTCAAAATACGAACTATATTAGCGAGTCTTTCAATAGCATTCGCTTCACTTTCGGCGCTATGAAATAATGGCTCATATACTGACAACTTATCTACGTTCATAACCTACTCCCATCTTATGAACTTACGAATCAATCTATTAAGCTTTGATCCCATAGGTAATGTTTCTAGTTCCTCTGGAGTAACAACCTTTAAGAATATAATAAGCACACCGTAGATTAAAACGCCTATCATTATTGCTACTAGTGTTGATATGCTATTTCCTACTACCATTCTCATGAGCTTGTACATTAGGAATACTCCTACGCCCATAACCGCCGAAGCAATGAATGGCTTTACATATGTTTGAACATGGTCAATTTTTGTTCCACTATAACGCTTCACGGCCATATTGTTTAATGTGAATGAGATTACATATGCAACTATAGTTGATATTGCCGCTCCATTTATATTTAGCACGTTTATGCCTACTAATATATATGTAAGGATTATTTTTACAACCATTCCTATTGCGATATGCTTTACAGGAATAATCTGCTTTCCTATAGCCTGAAGAACTCCCGTAGATGTCTGGCTTAATGCAAGTCCAACTATTCCTAAAGCCATTATCATCATTGTTACTGTTGCTTCATCTACCTCATTAGGCTTTGCCGGATATAAAAGTAGTAACACAGGCTTTGCTAGAACAAAGAGACCAACTGCACATGGGAATGCTAAAAGCATTGTGAGTCTATATCCGAGTGATATGTGCTTATGAACCTCTTCTTTATCTTCAAGAGTAAAATATCTTGCAATAGCTGGAACTAAACTTATGGCTACAGCCTGTGTGAATATCTGCGGAAAACCTATAAGTGTACTGCAGTAACTGCTTATAAGTCCGTAAAGATGCTTTGATTCATCAAAACCGAAGCCTGTTGCCTGAAGTCTTCTCATGATAACTCCAGTATCAACCATGTTCATGATTGGCATTATTTCAGAACCTATTATAATAGGTATCGCTATAACTACTATGCTTTTAACTATTGCTCTAGTCTCTTCAACAGATTGGTCATATCTTTGGATCTTATGTTGAATTACTGGTTTATTAATTAAATATATCAAAACAACCAGAAGTAGTCCTGCTAATGATCCTATACTTGCACCAAATGCAGCTCCAGCAGACGCTTTTACAAGCCCCTTAGGCAGTAGTATATACGCTAACAATAATCCGCTTATAATTCTTACTAGCTGCTCTGTTATTTCTGATATTGCTGTAGGGTTCATGTTTTGTCGACCCTGGAAATATCCTCTAAGAGCAGAGAGCAGCGGAACAAATAGAAGCGCCGGTGCTATAGCTCTAACCGCAGGTGCAGCATCCGCATTTCCCAAAAGCGTTGTGAGCGGTTTTGCTCCAAGGAAGCATATTAAAAACAGTCCTGCTCCTAGCAAAAACATCATTATCATCGAAACGTGAAATACCTTATGAGCATTTCTGTACTGCTTTACCGCAATATTTTCGGAAACAAGCCTTGATATTGCTACTGGAAGCCCTGCCGTTGCAAGAACTACTAGTGCTCCGTAAATAGTGTAGGCATATCCATAGTATGCCATACCATCTGCCCCGAGCCAGTTTGTCAGTGGAATTCGGAAGAAGGCACCTAGAATCTTAACTATTACACCTGCAACACCTATTATCGCAGCGCCCTTTATTACTTTACTATTCATATAAGTACTCCAATTTGTTACAGCTGTGACATTATTTTTGCCACATTCTTTTCTACCTCAAAAGCGGTCTTCTCTATATCTATAGTTTTGAACTCGCCATTTTCAAATACTACCTTGCCATCCACCATGGTCATAGCTATATCGCTATCTGTTGCTGAAAATACAAGGTTGTTTAGTATGTTATGCCTTGGAAACATATTAGGACTATCCGTTCTTATCATAACTAGATCTGCACGATTTCCTTCCTTTATGCAGCCACAATCTTGCCTTCCCTGCGCAATTGCTCCATTAAGACTTGCCATCTTAAGTGCTTGAGATGGTGAAATCACTGTAGGATCACTCTGCTTAACCTTTGCAAGGATTGTCATGGTCTTGATTTCTTCTAACATATTAAGGTTGTTATTGCTTGCAGAACTATCTGTTCCAATTGCAACATTTATTCCATGGTTTAGTATGCTCGTTACATCACATATTCCGCTTGCAAGCTTTAGATTACTTACTGGGTTTGTTGCTACTGTAACTCCTTTTTCTTTCAATATATCAAAATCTTCGCCTTCTATCCAAACGCAGTGTGCAGCGGTTGCTCTTACATCAAAGAGTCCGCAGTCTGCGAGGTATCTTACCGGAGTACGTCCACCATGTCTTAGCTTACATTCTTCGTGCTCGCTCTTAGTTTCTGACACATGTACATGCATATTTAGGCCTGCTTGCTTTGCAATTTCTGCAAGCTTTGTTGCTGTTTCTTCATTTGATGTATATTCAGCGTGAAGACTGTGGTCTATTCTTATTCTTCCATCTGCAAACATGTGATACTTTGATGCTACTTCAACTGCTTCCTTCACAGATACAAGACTATCAAAAGTTGCTCCTGCTGGATTGGTTATTGATCTAGAAATGTTTGCCTTTGCTCCACTTTCCTCAACCGCTCTGACCATGTCATCTACAAAGTAGTACATATCGCTAGTCGAAACTATTCCATATTTGAATGACTCTGCCATAGTAAGCAAAGTTCCGTAGTACACAGCATCTGAGTTTAGTTTATCCTCAAAAGGAAATATTCTTTTGAAGAGCCAGTCCTGAAGACTCATATTCTCTCCATATCCTCTCATGAGTGACATGGGTGAATGAGCATGAGCATTGACGAAGCCGGGAATCAAAACACGATTTTTCCCATCTATAACTCTATCAGCCTCCTTTAGCTCAACCTCCTCATTTGAGATTTCCTTTATAAGGCTACCCTCTACTCTTACAGATACATTTTGTTTGAGTTCAAAATTCTCATCTAAAATATCTATATTCTTAAATACTATCATTTTCTCTATATTCCTTGTTACTAAATGATATCTTATTAACTAACGGTCTTTGATCCGCTATTATCTATATCCTTATTATTACTTATTATTTCAAGTAAATCAATAATGGAATCAAGCCTTTCTTTTCTGGCTACAGAAAGTCTGATAAATGGCTCGTTTCCTCCGTGGAAGAATATCTTGCTTCCGAATTTCTCACTTGCCTTCATAAGTGCGTATGCCTTGAGCGCATTGTCCTTCGCAAAGTAGATAACAACCTTTCCTGCCTGCTCGTATATGTTGCAAACACCAACATTAGCTGATAGTGCTCTTATCATTGATATGGCTATGAGGTTAAGCGTTTCCTTAGGTAGGTCTCCAAATCTATCTAGAAGTTCATCTATGATTTCCTCGCTGTCTTCCCTAGTAGATACAGTTGCAATCTTTTTGTACATCTGTAGCTTAAGAGTTTCGTTATCTATGTACCAATTAGGGATGTTAGCAGCGACATCTAGTTCGATATTAATCTCGTCTACCTGTTCTGGGACGCTTTCACCCTTTGCCTTTCTCACGGCATCATCCACTAGTTTGCAATAGAGTTCATATCCTATATTCATCATGTGACCGCTTTGTTCAGCACCTAGAACATTTCCGGCTCCTCTTATCTCAAGGTCCCTCATAGCAACTTTAAAGCCCGAACCAAATTCTGTAAACTCTTTGATTGCCTTAAGACGTTTTTCGGCAACTTCAGTTAGAACCTTGTTTTTTTGGTACATTAGATATGCGTATGCTATCTTGTCTGTTCTTCCTACTCGTCCTCTTAATTGGTATAGCTGAGCAAGCCCACATTTATCAGCATCTATAACAATCATTGTATTTGCATTTGGAATATCTATTCCTGATTCTATGATAGTTGTAGCAACCAAAATGTCTGCTTCCCCTGAAATAAAGGTCTGCATAACAGATTCTAGACTTTTTTCATTCATCTGTCCATGACCAACAACTATTTTTGCATCTGGAACAAGAGACTGTACCTTTTCTGCGAGCCTGTTTATACCCTTAACTCTGTTAAATACAATATAGACCTGACCGTCTCTATCTAGTTCTCTTGCTATTATCTCTCGCATTACGATATCATCTTGTTCTAGAACATAAGTCTGTACCGGATATCTATCGCTTGGTGGTTCTGTTATTAGGCTCATGTCCTTTATGCCGGTAAGCGACATATTTAGCGTTCTTGGTATCGGTGTTGCTGAAAGTGTCAAAACGTCAATATTCGACTTAAGCTGCTTTAACTTTTCCTTATGTGCTACACCAAAGCGTTGCTCTTCATCTATAACTAAAAGCCCTAGGTCCTTATATTTGATATCATCAGATAAGAGCCTGTGCGTTCCTATAACAAAGTCGACGCTTCCCTTCTTTATTCCATCAATTATTTTTTCTTGCTGCTTATCAGTTCTAAATCTTGAAAGCATGTCGATATTAAATGGAAAGTTTGAAAACCTATCCTTCAAAGAATTGTAATGCTGATTTGCAAGTATGGTGGTTGGAACTAGCATAGCAGCCTGTTTCCCTTCGGAAATACACTTAAAAATTGCTCGCGCTGCAACTTCAGTCTTTCCATATCCTACATCTCCACAAAGAAGCCTGTCCATAGGTAGATTGCTCTCCATATCCTTCTTTATCTCTTCTATGGATGTGAGCTGATCATCCGTCTCCTGGTAGCTAAAATATGCTTCGAATTCTTTTTGCCAAACAGTATCCTTTGAGAACGCATAACCCTTGCTAGCCTTTCTGTCAGCATAAAGCTTTATGAGTTCCTCGGTCATCTCAGCAATTGCAAGCTTTGCTCTTGTCTTTGCGACCTTCCACTCATCTCCTGAAAGCTTGCTTACTTTAGGTGCAATTCCTTCTGATCCTATATATTTTTGGACTATATCCATCTGCTCAACTGGAACATAAAGAAGATCTGTGCCCGAATACTTGATCTTTAGATAATCCTTTTGTTCTCCCTGGACTTCTAGCGCTTGAATTCCTAGGAACTTTCCTATTCCATGGTTTTCATGAACAACATAGTCTCCTGTTTTGAAATCCGAGAAGGACTGCATCTTCTGACTGCGATTTGTTTTATGACGTTTCTTTCCTATCCTTGTTGAGTTAAAAATATCTTTATCACTGATAATATAAAGCTTTTCTTCTGGGAATACCATTCCCATGCTAAGGCTTCCCTGCACAACCTGAATTTTATCAGTCAGTCCAATATTTGCTACAAAGTCATCTATCGTCTGTTGTCTTTCGTCAGATGATGCCGAAATAACAACTCTATTTTTCCCATCTGCTATGCGCTTAAGGTCATTTTCGAGTACATCAAGATGCCCTGCATAGCTTGTCATCTGCCTGCACTCGATATTTCTTATCTCATCAAAATCTATTTTTACTTTGCCCGTAAGTCCAAATGGAAACATGAAAATTTCTGGCATTATTCCAAATGACTTTTGGAGATCATCCATACCCGTGATAAGCTGACTGTCTTCAGGTATTGCCTTACCTCTTTCTAGCATAGTAAAAAGATCATTTTTGAGCTCTTCTGATCTAAGTTCAAGGTGCTCTTCTATGCGTGGAAAATCTTCATAGACAATCATGCCATCGCCCATGTAATCCCAGATATACTCTGTCTCAGGATAGAAATAGTGTACATAGTTTTCTAGCACGCTATCATTATCAAATTCAGATATATATTCAATTAGCTCATTCTTCTTTTCAGTAAGACATTTTGCCGCATCTTCTTTTTCTTCATCCTTTGATAGCTTTGCAATCTGCTTATCAAAGAGTGATTCAACCATCTCAGTCGCCTTTGCAATTAGCTCATCACTTGGAGTTAGTTGCTTCGATGGGTAGATATCTATATTTTTTAGATTATCAATGCTTCTTTGGGTTTCTATATCAAAACTTCTTATAGAATCAATTTCTGACCCAAAGAATTCAATTCTTACAGGTTCATCAGCATCAGGCGGATAAAAATCAACTATTCCACCTCTGATAGAAAACTGTCCCTGAGTTGCCACAATGTCATTTCTCTCGTAGCCTAATTCTGCTAGCTTTCTTTTTAGTTCATCTACTTCTATTTCCTGACCAAGCTTTAGGCTAAAGTTTAAATTCTGATAAGATCGATGTGGTGGCATCTTCTTAATTGCAGCAGAAGCAGGCGCAATTACAACAGCTTCATCCTCTGTTGCAAGCGCCTTTATAACCTTCAATCTTGCGAAGTCCTGATCTCTATTTCGTGCATTGTAGTCTAGGAATATATGACCATCCTCAGGTAAAATATAAACTTTTCGCTCACTAAAAAAAGAGAAATCCATTGCAAGCTTTTCGGCTCTGCGATGACCCGATACGATAATCAAGCATTGTTTCCCTTTTTCAATACTCTCTGAAATTACCTTTGCAGAACGGCTGTCTGATACACCTGTTAAACAAATTTTTCTATTCAGCATAAGCTCCTATTCTATTTAGCGACTTTTCCTGAATTGAATCTATTCATCGCCTTATCAATTCCATCCTTTATGTAGCACTCTACCGCAAGAGCCGCTTCGGAAACCGTATCAGCTAGGACCCCTTCCTCGGATTTACTCGGTTTGCCAATAACGAAATCAATAAGATTATCATCCTTATTGCTTCCTATCCCTATTCTAACTCTAGGAAAATCACGACTACCAAGCTGTGCTATAACAGACTTCATCCCGTTATGCGTACCTGGACTTCCTGAGGTGCGTATACGAAGCGCACCTATAGGAATATCCAAATCATCATAAATAACTAAAACATTCTTCAGATCAATTTTGTAAAAATTGACCGCCTCTCTAAGTGCATCACCACTGAGGTTCATGTAGGTTTGCGGCTTCATAAGAATTACCTTCTCGCCACCTAGATTGAACTCACCGATAATTGACCTAAACTTAGATTTATCTACGGAAACACTGTTTCTTCTTGCTAGCTCATCTATAACCATAAACCCCAGATTATGTCTTGTCTTTTCATATTTCTTTCCGGGATTCCCAAGCCCTGCTATTAAAAACATATTTTCCTCTATCCTCTTACTTTAATTTTCTTTCCTTATCAAAGAGTTCGCTTATCGATCCGTTATTGTGAACTCTCATCATAGCCTCTGCAAACAGATTTCCTACTGAAAGGAAACGCATCTTATCTAGGCGCTTCTCCTTTGGCATAGGAATTGTATTTAGAAGAACAAGCTCTGTTATTGCAGATTCCTCTAGTCTCTCTATCGCCGGTCCTGACAATACTGGATGAGTTGCGCATGCATAAACAGACTTTGCACCCATGTTCTTGATTGCATTAGCTGCATTTGTCAGAGTTCCAGCTGTATCTATCATATCGTCGATAATGATACAGTTCTTATCATTTATGTCTCCGACAATGTTCATTATTTCGCTCTTATTTGGGCTAGGCCTTCTCTTATCAATAATAGCTATTGGACAGTTCAAATATTCAGCGAGGTTTCTAGCTCTTGTAACACTTCCGTGATCTGGAGAAACAACGCACACATCTTCCATATTCTTATCTCCAAAGTACTTTGCAAGAATAGGCAGTCCAAGGAGATGATCTACTGGTATATTGAAGTATCCCTGAATCTGGTTTGCATGAAGATCCATTGTAAGCACTCTGTCAGCACCTGCAGCCACGATTAAATCAGCAACTAGCTTTGCTGTGATTGGATCTCTCGCCTTAGCCTTTCTATCCTGTCTTGCATATCCATAGTATGGAATAACTGCATTAATTCTACCAGCTGAAGCACGCTTCATAGCATCTATCATGATTAGAAGTTCCATCAGATTATCATTAACTGGCGCACATGTTGACTGTACGATATAAACGTCAACACCTCTTACTGTCTCTCCGATATTTACTGAAATTTCACCATCGCTGAATTTTTTAACATCTGCTTTTCCTAGTGGCTTACCCATCAGTGAAGCTATCTCTTCAGCAAGCTCGTTGTGTGAGTTACAAGTGAAAATCTTAAAATCTAAAAATGCGCCGTTTCTCATTGGTATTCTCCTATTCTTTCTATGCTTTATTTTGATCTATCTATATGAATTACTTTCTGTATAATCCTCTTTGGGTCGCCCAATTCTCTATGTTTTTCTGACGAGCTCTGCCGACACTTAGTGCATCCTTTGGTACGTCCTTGGTCACTGTGCTTCCTGCAGCAATGTACGCTCCATCTCCTACATCCACTGGCGAAACTAGATTTACATTACATCCTATAAAGCATCCATCCCCAACTGTAGACCTATGCTTATTCTTACCATCGTAGTTAACAAATACTACACCGCAACCCAGGTTTACATTCTCACCGATATCAGCATCACCTATGTATGTTAG
The DNA here is from genome assembly GCA_938049335.1 of uncultured Clostridia bacterium. GTDB lineage: Bacteria > Bacillota > Clostridia > Peptostreptococcales > Anaerovoracaceae > Eubacterium_B. The sequence continues at coordinate 10,238 of CALIYX010000024.1, forward strand.
ATGAGCAGACTTGCTACCATTACCCATGCTTGCATTCTTGACCTCTACGAAGTCTCCGACCTTACAAGCCTCACCTATAGTGCTGCCTGGTCTGATATATGCAAACGGGCCTACACTAGTATTGCTTCCAACTGAGCTATCTAGGATAACTGAATTGTCTATACTTACATCATCTCCGATTGTGGCATTTACAATTCTGCTATTCTGCTCTATCTTGCAGTTCTTACCGATAACTGTGCTTCCCTCAAGTCTTACACATGGTCCAATCACAGTACCTTCGCCAATTCTGACATCCTCGTCTATGTAGACATTATCGATATCAAATATATCTACACCTGCCTCGATATGCTTTTCGGCTATCTTGCGCCATTTATCTTTTCTCTGCTTATACTCATTCATATTCATATCAAGCCTGTCCTTTTTCTAAAATAATCTGTCCAACCTTGTATATGTCTCCAGCACCCATGGTGATGACTAGGTCATCGCACTCAGCCTCTGCAAGAACCTTGGATGCGATCTCATCAAAGTCCTTAATATAAACCACCTCAATCTCTGGATGTGCTAGTTTGATTCTCTCTGCGAGCTTATCTGAAGATATGTTATATATATCTTTTTCTCTAGCAGCATATATGTCAGTCAAAACGAGTATATCCGCACCCTTGAATGAATCTATAAAATCATCAAATAGTGCCAGTGTACGCGTATATGTATGCGGTTGGAATAGACACCAAATTCTATTGTGCATCAAATTCTGAGCAGCTGATAGAGTCGCCTTAATCTCAGTTGGATGATGTGCATAATCATCTACTACTGTAATATTGTCCTTAGCTTTTCCGATTATATCAAAGCGTCTCTTAGTTCCTGTGTAAAGCTTGAGCTCTCTTATAATATCCACAGATGCAACTCCTAGCTGATGACAGCATGCAAATGCAGCTGTAGCATTTAGGATATTATGCTCTCCTGGGACACTAAGCTCCATAGTTCCTTGCGGCTTGCCTCTATAGCTGATGTTAAATGATGGCATTCCGTTTGTGTCAAACTTAACATCTGAAATAGCATATGTACAGCTTGGGTTATATCCGTATGTTATAGTCCCTTCTATATCCTTGATTATTCTGTTTATAAAAGGATTGGCATCGTAGGCTATGATGTTTCCGCCTGGCTTAATATTCTTGGCAAAGCTATCAAATGATCTGACGATATGTTCAATATCCTTAAAATAATCTAGATGGTCAGAATCTATATTTAGAATAACCTCGATATAAGGCCTCAGACTCAAAAAGCTGTCTCTATACTCACAAGCCTCCGTCACAAAAAAAGAGCCATCGCCTACCTTATAGTTTCCGTCAATCTCACTAAGGTATCCTCCGACAAGGATTGTAGGTTCCAGCTTATTCTTCTCTAATATAACAGAAACCATTGAGGTGGTAGTAGTCTTGCCATGAGTTCCACTTATCGCTATGCTGTTTGGATATTCATCCATAAGAAATCCCAGAATTTCGGCTCTTGATGCCGTTGGAATACCTAACTCCTTGGCTCTAACCATCTCCGGGTTTTCCTCTGCAATTGCTGCGGAATAAACTACTAAATCAGCGCCCTCAACATTCTCTGCCATGTGCTCTAAATATATTACCGCTCCAGTTTGTCTTAATCTATCTGTAATGTCGGATTCCTTCATGTCTGAACCCGATACACTGTATCCTCTTGACAGCAGAATTTCTGCTATAGCAGAAAGCCCTATTCCCCCGATTCCGATACAATGGATTTTTCTATATTTGCTTAAATCGATCATCAAAAAGACCTCCCTATTTAGGTAAGTGTATTATACCATATTTATGTTTGAAATGTGCCCTAATTGACAAAAAATATAAAAACAAATATTATATATAGAAAGTTTGGAGGTGCGTATGAAAAGAACAGAACGTGTCGGTGCAATGATTAAAATATTAACCGATTCACCTTGTAAGGTTTTCCCCTTGCAATTCTTTTGCGATTTATTTAATACAGCAAAATCTAGTGTTAGCGAAGACATATCTATCGCCTCTTCATCAGTGATGAGTACAGGTACAGGATATATAGAAACGATAGCAGGAGCAAAAGGCGGCGCTCGCTTTGTTCCAGATATAAGCGATGAGGAATTAATTAAGCTTCAGAACGAGCTTTGTGATAAACTCCGTGACCACAGCAGAATTCTAGCAGGTGACTTTCTTTACACATCAGATATATTCTTTGATGCAGCATTCACGGATAGGCTTGCATCCATTTTTGTTCGAAAATTCAAGGACTCTGGTGCTGATTATGTAGCAACTGTAGAGACCAAGGGTATCCCCCTAGCTGCAAGCACAGCAAGAAAGCTCAATATACCACTTGTTGTAATTCGACGCGAAGCAAAGGTTTCAGAAGGATCAACTGTAAGTATTAACTATTTTTCTGGATCATATGATAGAGTCCAGAAGATGTCTCTATCAAAGCGAGCTGTTACTCCAGGTTCAAAAGCTCTTGTAATCGACGATTTCATGCGTGGCGGTGGAAGCAGCCAGGGTATTCGCGATATACTTTCTGAATTTGATGTTAGTGTTTGCGGAACCGGAATCGCTATTGCCTCACTCGAACCAAAAAAGAAGAGAATTGAAGATTTTTCCTCAATTGTATACCTGGGTGAAGTATCTCAAGACGCTCAAATTGTAAGGGTTGAGCCGAATTATCTGATGTTTTAGAAAAGATATTGCCTTTCTGAATTCTTTGAAGTATAATAAGTATATATACTTTTTGGGTCATTTGAGGAAGGTGGTAACATGCAAATTACAGATGTACGCATTCGAAAGATCAATGTAGAAGGCAAAATGAGAGCCGTAGCATCCGTAACATTTGACAATGAGTTCGTAGTACACGACATCAAAGTCATTGACGGACAGAATGGGTTATTCGTTGCTATGCCAAGTAGAAAGATGGGAGATGGAGACTTCAGAGACATAGCTCATCCTCTTGCTTCAGACGTTCGTAATAGAATTAAAGATGCAATCTTTGAGGCATATGACAAATTACCAGAAGGCGAAGGCATGACAACTGAGTATTAGGCATAGCATAACACATTACTTAAACGAATGGAAAAGGTCCTCTTAAGAGTGTTTCACGTCATTTAAATCCTTCATTTCAGACGTGTCATCAAAAGGGGTGATGAAAAAAACGACCAAATGAGTTTACTCAAATGGTCGTTTTCTTTTTGCTTTTTATTTGTAGTCCTGATGCGCAGCAATTACCCTAACCATATTAGACTTACTACCCTTTTCTACTGGAAGTCCAGCAGTCACAACTAGCTTACTGCCCTCTTCTACTAGACCACTTCTTACAGCTTCTGAAGCAAACCAATCAAACAGCTCTTCAACTTCTGCACTATAATTTGCTTTGATTGGAACGACTCCCCACATCATCGCCATTTGATGATATGCCTTTATGTAAGGCGTTGCACCTATTATCATCTTTGCTGGTCTAAACTTCGACATTCTTGATGCCGTATATCCTGAGTTTGTTGCAGCCATTATTCCTGCTGCATTTATATCTTCAGCTAAAGTGCAGGCAGCATGCGCTACAGCATTTGTTACATCTCTTTTATTCATTTCGTGCCAAACTCTATCTTCATGATAGTTTGTTTCGTTATCAGCTTCAGCCTGCTCCGCTACCTTTGCCATAACCTCTACAGCTTCAACTGGATATTTACCAGCTGCTGTTTCTCCTGAAAGCATCACAGCTGAGGTTCCGTCGTAAACTGCATTTGCAACATCAGTAATCTCAGCACGTGTTGGCACTGGATTTTCGACCATGGACTCTAGCATCTGTGTAGCTGTTATGGCTATTTTACCGCTCTCTAGGCATCTCTTTATTATCCTCTTTTGGATTCCTGGAAGGCGCTCAAAAGCAAGTTCTACACCCATATCACCTCTTGCTATCATTATTCCATCTACCTTAGGAAGAATGTGCTCAAAGTTATCAACACCCTGAGCGCTCTCTATCTTTGCTATTATCTTGATATCCTTACCGCCATTATCGTTAAGAAGCTTTCTAAGTTCCTCAACATCCTCCTGCATTCTAACAAAAGAAGCCGCAATATAGTCGACATCCTCCTCAATTCCAAAAAGAATGTCGCTTCTGTCCTGCTCTCCTATATACTCCATTCCAAGGTCAACATTTGGAATATTTACACCCTTGTGGTTGCTTACGTTTCCACCGTGAACCACTCTAGTTAAGATATCAGTTTCCGTCTTTGATATAACAGAGAGTACAATCATTCCATCATCAATCAAAATCTTGTCACCCTCTCTAACCATGTTAGGAAGTCTTTCGTATGTTGTTGCAACTATTGAACTTGTACCTTCGACATCTCTTGATGTGAGTGTGAATTCCTGACCGTCTTCTAAAAACTCTTTTCCGTTAACGAAATCTTTGAGTCTGATTTCCGGTCCCTTTGTATCGAGCATAACAGCTGCCGGCATATCTAGTTTATCTCTAACCTTCCTGAAAGTTTCTATCGTCTTGTGGTGCTGCTCGTGCGTGCCATGTGAAAAGTTCACCCTTGCGACATTCATGCCTGATAGCAACATTTTCTTTATGGTTTCTTCATTGTTTGAAGAAGGTCCGAGTGTACATACAATCTTTGTTTTTCTCATTTTACACACCTTTCACTTAATCACATTATATATACCTATTATATGACCAATGTGCATCTTTTTCAAACTCTATCCCATAGCAGTTTCATTATATCTTGCTTAACTTTTTCTTACATAAATAATCAGCTTTATGCTATAATATGTGCTACTATTTGTATTTTATGGGTAGATATATAATATAGTAAATGAAATGAGGGAAATTATGGACACACTAGATAAATCAAGTCGCGACTACGAAATTTGCCTTTGCAAAAAACGTAACAGAGGCTACGTAGAAGATCTAATTAAAGAAAAGAACATCAAGACTCTTAAGGAGCTATGTGAAGTCGGTGACATCGGTAATGTATGCGGTGGCTGCCGTGAAGACCTTGACATGGTCCTCGAAGAAGTTTTGAACGGCGACGTTTAAGAAAGGTTCTTAAATCAAAACGAGACAAACTCCCTGCTTTACATCAGGGAGTTTTTTGCATATAAAAAAACCGTTGAAATCAACGGTTTTTTATTTGGCTAGGGTAGCAGGATTCGAACCTGCGCATGACGGAATCAGAATCCGTTGCCTTACCGCTTGGCGATACCCCAACGATTGGAGGCGACACCCAGATTTGAACTGGGGAATAAAGGTTTTGCAGACCTCTGCCTTACCACTTGGCTATGTCGCCGAATTATATGGGGTGGATAGTGGGATTCGAACCCACGCATACAGGAGCCACAACCCTGGGTCTTAACCACTTGACGATACCCACCATATTGGCTTATAAATATAAAAATGGCGACCTGGAACGGGCTCGAACCGTCGACCTCCAGCGTGACAGGCTGGCATTCTAACCAACTGAACTACCAGGCCGCAATAATGGTGGGCGTTATAGGGCTCGAACCTATGACCCCCTGCTTGTAAGGCAGGTGCTCTCCCAGCTGAGCTAAACGCCCACAATGGTAGCGGCGAGTGGAGTCGAACCACCGACCTTCCGGGTATGAACCGGACGCTCTAGCCAACTAAGCTACACCGCCATATTGTGCAAAATCACTGCAAGGAATATATTATCAAACACCATCATAAATGTCAATATCTTTTTATTATATATTTTATGATTAAAACGGCTCATCTTTCTATAATTTTTAGCTAGGCCATTTCGCTTTGATGTAAATATATCAAATAAAAACAAGCTATGAATTGAATTAAATGCACATTTCTAATATAATAGTAAAGATATATGAAAGGAGTTTTTATGCAAGCACCAAATCCGATTGCATTTACAATCGCAGGTATTGATGTAAGATGGTACGGTATTTTAATCGGCATTGCCTTTCTGCTAGCGATATATATAAGCTATCGCAGGGCACCTCGCTTTGATATCATACAAGACGACATCTTGGATCTAACGATATTTCTAATCCCCTTCTCCATCATAGGAGCAAGAGCATATTATGTCATATTTAGCTATGATAACTATCGTGGCGACTTTATACAGATGCTTAATATTCGTGCTGGAGGACTCGCAATCCACGGCGGAATAATCGCAGGAGTCATAGTCTCATATTTAGTAGCTAAACATAAGAAAATAAAGTTCTCCAATTTAGCAGATTTGATTATGCCGCAGGTAGCACTAGCTCAGGCAATAGGCAGATGGGGAAACTTTTTTAACTCAGAGGCGCATGGTGGCCCAACCGACCTTCCTTGGGCAATTACAGTTTACGGAGAAAAGGTACATCCGACCTTCCTTTACGAATCGATATGGTGCCTTTTGATATTCATCTTCCTTGTATCCATTTCAAATAAGAGAAAGTTTGATGGACAGATTGCTCTGCTCTACGCTATGCTTTACTCATTTGAGAGATTTTGGGTTGAAGGACTAAGAACCGATAGCCTTATGATTGGTCATTTTAGACAGGCGCAGGTTTTGAGTCTTGTTGTCTTTGTTATAGCACTTGCTACTTACATCTATCAAATGAAAAAATATAAGAAACAATAATCATTTTATGAGGAGAATACAATGAAACTAGGTATAGTTGGCCTTCCAAATGTAGGCAAAAGCACACTTTTTAACGCAATTACAAAGGCGGGCGCAGAGGCAGCAAACTACCCTTTCTGCACCATTGAGCCAAATGTCGGCGTAGTTACAGTCCCTGACCACAGAATAGATACGCTTCACGAGGTATATAACTCAAAGAAGACCATCTACACATCCATTGAGTTTTGCGATATCGCAGGTCTTGTTAAAGGAGCATCCAAGGGCGAAGGTCTCGGAAACAAGTTCCTTGGTCACATCAGGGAAGTTGCTGCTATAATTCATGTTGTTCGTGGCTTTGATGACGATAATATCGTCCATGTATCAGGACAAATCGATCCCCTCTCTGATATTGAAACAATCAATATGGAACTCATTCTCTCAGACCTTGAAGTCCTAGAAAAGAGAGCTGCTAAGACTCAGAAGAACCTAAAGGGAGATAAGAGTCTTGCTAAGGAACTAGAGCTCCTGAACAAAGTTATCGCATTTCTAGAAGAAGGCAAATCCGCTCGAGCTATGGAATTATCTGATGATGAAGCCGAATATGTAAAGTCGCTTGATTTATTATCATATAAGCCTATCATCTATGTAGTTAACCTTTCAGAGGATGAGATAAATGACACAGATGAAAATGAGCGAGTTAAACAGATCAAGGAATTTGCAAGCACTGAAGACGCTGAGGTAGTCTGCATCTGTGCACGTATAGAAGAAGAAATTTCTGAGCTAGATAAGGAAGAAAAAGAAATGTTCCTTACAGAGCTAGGTATCGATGAATCAGGTCTTGATAAACTTATTAAGGCATCATACAAACTGCTTAACCTAATTTCATTCCTAACCGCAGGTGAAGATGAAGTTAGAGCCTGGACTATCAAAAGAGGAACAAAGGCTCCTCAGGCTGCCGGAAAGATTCACACAGACTTTGAAAGAGGCTTTATTAGAGCTGAGACTATTTCATATGATAAACTTATGGAATGTAATGGTAGCCTATCTGCAGCCCGCGAGAAGGGCTTTATACGCGCTGAGGGTAAGGAATACGTCGTTAAGGATGGAGATGTAATGAACTTCCTCTTCAATGTATAGAAGCATTTAAGTAATTGAAAAACCCCTTGCATAGACTTCATTAGTTGCAAGTCTATGTCAAGGGGCTTTTATTATTTGTGAAAACCTTTTTAAAAACTTATTTAAACATTGATAAAATCGCCTTCAAGTATGCATCCTCAAGGCTAAGTAAGTTGAGCGCCAATGAACTTACAAATATAATTATTGCTAGCGTTATTATCAAATTTTTCATGCCTAGCCATCACACCTTATATCAAAATGCACTTTGATCTCTTTCTGTCCTTTTAATATGCCAAATCTATATTTTAGCTTTTCTATATTTAAACACAACTCAACTTCTATGTATTTTTTACCATTAAAGTTGTGATCTGTAGAGATAATTTCTATATCTGACTTATCGCATTCAAATATCTTTGCAGCCTTTTCTCTCCATGTATCTTGAACTATATCGTCTAGTTCTGAAGCCTTCATGACTCTATCAATATATCTTAACGAGCTTACTTTGAGCTCAGTCTGCTTCATCTTTATTTCCTGGATACAAAGTATATTACTAAACACGCTTAAAATAAGAATCAAGGATGCTGTCGCTGTGATTATCTGCTTCATGATTATATCTGTCTAAGAAGATTTGAGAAATAGCTATCACTACTAGTTTTTAGGCTATTTCCCCCACCAACCATCATATCAAATATAATGCATCCTAGTATTATAGTCCCTACTATTACGATAACCTCCTTCAATTCGTATCACCAATTTTCATATTATCTATTGTGTGGATTCCTCTATCAAGTATGTTTTGTGCTGCACCTTTCATAGAGTTACCATCCCCAAGAACTAGTGTGTTTACTATTATAACTCCCAGTATCATAGTTCCAATTATTATAATTAAATTCTTCATTACCCCTCCTAAAATATATCCGAAAGCAATACCTGTGCCTTTGAGAATATAACAGTTATAGTAAAATTCATTAAAAGAGCAAATATAGATAGGGTCACTGTTATATTAACTATAAGACTTTGTTTTTCTGCACTTTGAATTCCTTTTGTCAGCCTTTGATCTGCAAGCGTTTCCTCAAATGAGTCCATATATTCACTAAGCTCCACCGGATTTATCATATCTATCTTAGATAAAATCATTGAAAAACTTTTTGCAGCTTTCACAGGCACTCTTTTATAAAGTATGTCAAAAGCCTCCTTATCTCTTCCCTTCCTATACTCTGAGAGTATTTCTGCATAAACTGGTTTAAGTAGCTTGCTACTTCTCATGAGTTCCTCTATTATGTAATCCGCTGACATCGGTTTTCCGGCATATATTATAGCAAGGTTTTTCCCCATTAAGCAGCTATTCAGTAACTCCTGTTCAATCCCATCTGAATTCAGTATAGATATAAATTTTGCCTTAATCGATTTCAATATATTTTCAATATTATCTAGCGGATTTTTCTTAATGCTGATTACGCTTAACTTCTTGCGCCATAATCTACTTATCTTCAAATCTATAAATCCATCTTTCTGCTTGCAAAAAACATGTCTGTAAGACAAGCTACTAAGTAAAGAACTATTGAAGTAAGTAGCCAGTACAAACTACTCTTGTTGGAAAACTGATTTAGCATATATTCACCTATACTCATGTCAAAGAACATTCTTGCGCTTATAATAGTCATCAGCATACATATTGGCATCATATATCTAATCATAATTTTCGCTTCATATCCCTGACGTCTTGAATGTTCAACGATTTTCTTACTATTTGCAATGCTTCTCCCTAGATCCCTAAGACTATTTTCTACCCTCACCCCTCTGTACACTGCTATAAAAATATTCGCGGATAGAATGTCTGCCCATGCTGTTCCAAATGCATATCTAAAGTTTTCTACAGCTTCCCCTATCTCCTTTGATGAGGATGCATTGTTCAAGTTCTTTGCTAGATTTATCATTACCCTCTTAACTGTTGCCGAAGCCTCTATCGAAATAGCTGTAGCCTCGATTGCTTCCCTCATATTGCATGAATTAATCTTATAATTATTAGTTAGCTCCTGTACTAGAACTATCGCTTCGCGGCTTCCCTTTGCTCTCTTTCCACTAAGCTTGAAAGTTAAAACTGCATAAGGAATAGCTGCAAAGCAAATAGCAAATATAATGGCATTGTGAAAATCAAGAAAGATCATAAATCCTATAAACATGAAGCAAAATATGAATACGCTTAGATATATAAAATGCTCTGGTGAAATGAATACATGCTCCATATCAGATGCAGAGATAAGACGCATAAGATGTGTGTATACCTTGCCACCTTCCCTTTTATTGATCTGTTTTGATACTAGTCTTAAGTCTCTCTTTATGGAGAAACTGTTTTTCATACCTTTGTATATTTGAACTATAACATCTGATTCCATTACTAGTATGCCAATCACAATTATCAAATATATTATTCTATCTAGCATTTATCCTTAATCCCTGTAGTTGGGCTCAAACCTCCAATCATCAAATACATTTTTGCACGAGAGTCTCTCGACAAGCCCTTTTATTTCTATGATTTCCTTAGACCCTTGTGGATATTTTTCTAACTTACTCATTATGCAGTCAGAATTCCATATCCATTCTTTTCTACTAAAATCATACTTACATAGATATTTTGCTATACAACATTCTCTTTCAATATCAAAACTGTATTCTACAATAGCCTTAAGTATCTTATGGTCATGGTCATTACTATCCTGTGTCATCTCAAATACATAATCAAAACCTGTGTATATTCTTTTTATCGTGTATAGCAGGCTTCCACCATACTTATTAACCACCTCACTTGCCATCCTGTATGGTAGGTCAAGCGCACTTCCATCGTGTACAGTAGCCTTACACCTACTTGTTCCAGACGTAATTATATCTAAAATAAGTTTATATGCAGATGCATCCCTCATTTCCTCCATCAAAACATAGTCATTATCTGCTCTAAGAAGCGACTTACTTAGCGTTTCTAATCCCCTACCATCAGTCACTATCTGCATCAAAGCTGTATTTGGCATAATATCTTGCCAAGGCGTCTCAGGGTCAGTTGAAATAGCTAATCCCTCAAGATTTGGATTTTCTCCACTCTGCCATGTCTGTAGAAATGTCGTCTTGCCTGATCTAACCTGTCCTGTGAATATTACATTAAAACCAACCTCACGCATAAGCTCAAATATCCTTATTGCTTCCTTAGGAAATGTCTCGCGCTCACTTAGTGCCTCAAAACACAGCTTTTGCATAACATATTTACGAAAGACTATTGCATCTTGATTTGGCTTTACAACATCACCAGAATATATACTTATTCTTATCCCATTTCTAAGATATACCTCATGGTATGCATCACTTAGGCGTTCGCTTGGCGTTGCAAGCAGAAGAGCCCTCTTTAGCTTAAGCAAACGCTCCTTACTTATTCTTTGTGGCATTAGCTTTGATTTGCCATCTATGAGAAAATAAATCCTTTCTCCTATGATTTTTGCTGACGATGAAGTTTTGTATTTATCATCTGTGTCATATGCCCAAGGTGAAATTCCTGCAAGCCCATATAGCTCAGCGAATATGGCTTCTATGATATCTTGATAATAGCTAGGAAAGCAGGCATCTTCTAGTTTGTTCTGTCTTAGGATTTCCCTTATTTTATCTTTGTAGAAAAGAACATCCTTCTCATATCCTATGATTGCACTCTTTTCCCTCTCAAGCTTAAGCTGTTTACTGACATCGTCTGCATCGTTCCAGTCTATATCTAGCTTCTTCTCAACAAGGCTGCAAATGGCTTCAAAGCTCAAATGTGCGTCCGTCTCCTGCCTAGCTTTTAGAGGTTCATTTGAGTACTCATCCATAAAGCTCTCAAGCGAAAAAACATTTCTAATTGCCATTTTCTTCCCCCAAGCATTCTTTGATTAAGCTTTCTACAGCTCGTCTATATCGCTTTTCACCTATAAGAGTTTTTCTCTCTATCTGCGCATAGCTTCCAAAATTAGAGTATGGAATTACGCATGAAATATCCCTCTTCAAAAGATAAGCAATATCATCCTTGCTATATAAAGATTTATCTCTTAGATATTTATTTATAACAAGTTCAAAATCTCCAAAGCTGCTTAATATATCATTATCTAATTCTTTAAAATTTGATATTGAATTTGGTTCTTGAGTAATTGACACTATTCTCTTATTGCAATAACATAGTGCAGAAACAGTTAGGGCTGTCCTAAAATCAGATCCCGCATCTACGACAACGTAATCAAAGCATCTAGATGAATTTAATATCTGTTCAAAGCTGTCCACAGGAAATGTATTTGCCATAATAAAGCTTTTATTGGATGCTATCAGTTCTATTCCTCCTACGGTCTTTGCTGTAGCTTTTATCTCCTCTTCCGTCAGGCTCCTACCAACAAGTGATGACTTGATATCGTCTAGGCTTCCCGCATTATTCTTTTCAACATATGAATACAAACTACTTATTCCTGAAAAAATATGAAGTACTCTCTTTCCCATATCAGCTAGAAGTTTAGATGTAGACACTGCTAACATAGTAGATCCAGATGATGCAGACCCTGCAAAGAATCCGACACTAGTCATCTAGCTTCCCCTCACAATCAATAATTTTCTGCCCTTTGATATCGCTTCACTAAGCTTTGCTGCTTCGCTTTGACTTGTTATCACTTCAAACCCATGTGTGTCATCCATTACACTAGATACCTTTGCTCTAATAATTAAATCAGCCTCATCATAAATCAAAACTATATCCTCCCTTTTAATCTGACTAGAAAAGTTATGTATTGCAGACTTTGGTAAGACCACAGCAAGTCTATCCCTAGATATATCAACTAAACTTTCTGGCTTTCCAAGATACTCGCTGAACAGTGGTGTACCCTTGTGTATGAAATGCTTCGCCCTAGTCCCTATGTATTTACTGATTTCCGCCTTGCTAATATATTTTTCTCCACAGTTTGACTCCACATAAGCTATCATGTCATCTTTTAGCTCATCTCCCCTCTGAAGGTCAATCTTAAGTACTGGAATTCTATCATGCACCAGTGCAGGCTTAGCCCACTTCTCCCATATTACTAGCATAATCAAAGCGCAGATTATTATAACAAGGCCTGTTATCCTCCTACCCCTGCTCATCTACATCAGGGAAAGGTTCTTTGCTACATCAAAGAGAAACCTCTGCTTCCACTGCCTCCACATGTTGTTTGGAAATGTTGTACCTGGGTTTTGCATAATTATATTGCTGAGAATATATCTCCTATATTCCTTTGGTACTGTAGCTAGCGCTCTTTTAATCGCATTAACCCTCTCCTGAAGAAGTAAAATTTCCATTGCTTTTGCCTCAACCGGCTTGCTTACGCTGTAGGATTTTCCTGTCTCACACATCTTACGCCCATCTCCAACAGCATCCTTTTCAGCTGAGAGTTCATTGATGCGCATCTCCATCCTCTGGATATCTCTAACCGCCCATAGGCTCTGATAATATACCGCGTTAGGCATCAAATACTCTCTCAATTTTGTCTGTTGCCACTCTCTTGCCATCTTATATTTCCCCCTTTTGTTTGTTTGAACAGATTTTAATCAATTCCCCAAATTACTGTCAAGGCATTTACAAAATTTCCCATATTTATGTCATAAATTCGACTTTTTATGTCATAAAACCGTATTTTTTTTGTTTTAAGCGTTCCTCACAATTCCCTATTTACATCAAAAAAATAAAAATCTCTAGGCAATAAACTAAATTATCGCCTAGAGATTTTATCTAATTTTGATTATTTTTCTTCGCGAAGTCCATCGTCTTCATTGACAGCTGTCGCAAGATTTATAGTCGATTTTTCGAGCTCCTGTATAATATTATTTATCAGGGTAATCTTCTTGTCAGATATGTTTTCTTCTACAGCAAGGTTAGCACTATAGAGAATTTGCTCCAAATCAAGATGTATGCTTGAAAGTTTATCTCTAACCTTTTGAATTTGATCAGCTTCTGCTGCCTGCTCTCTTGCACTATCCATATTTACAATCTCAGACTTGTTCATATCAAGCTCAAATTCAGAGTTACCCATTACTACTATAGGCTCATATGAAAGCTTTTCGTTTACGAGCTTTGCAAAGTCCTTCTTTGACTCTTCTTCACCATGAACTAGGAAGATTTGCTTAGGTCTCTGCTCAAAATGAGCAAGCCATGCAAATAAACCGTTTTGGTCTGCATGTCCAGAAAAGCCTTCTAGATTGTGAATTTCTGCATTGACCTGTATCTCTTCTCCAAATAGCGTTACCATCTTGACACCCTCAACTAGGCTTCTTCCAAGTGTGCCCTGACCCTGATACCCTACGAAGACTATACTGTTCTTGGGATTCCAAAGATTATGCTTTAGATGATGCCTAATTCTTCCAGCCTCGCACATACCGCTAGCAGATATTATTATCTTAGGCTCCTTGTTGAAATTTAGGTCCTGAGACTCCTTGCTGCTTCGTGTAAACTTAAGATTCTTAAATTCAAGCGGATTATCACCCTTGAGTATGTATTCTCTAGTTTCTTCGTCAAATACCTGAGCATTTCTCCTGAATATTTCAGTTGCAGTTGTTGCCATTGGACTGTCTACATAGACAAATATCTTATCTAGCTCTTTTCTATACTCATTATTTGAGTCATAGAAACGGTTTAACTCATATATTAACTCCTGAGTCCTTCCGACAGCAAATGATGGAATAACAACGTTTCCTCCACGTCTTGTCGTATTTATGATTATCTCTATGAGTTTTTCGACACCAGATCCTAACTCCTTATGGATTCTATTTCCATATGTAGTCTCCATAATTACATAATCAGCTTTTTTGATATATGTTGGGTCGCGTAAAATAGGTCTTCCCTCCATACCAAGGTCTCCTGAGAATACAATTTTTGATTCCTTATCGTCCTCAGTCACCCAGAGCTCTGTGATTGCAGATCCAAGAATATGTCCAGCATCATTAAACACAATTTTCATGTCCGGATTAATTTCTATCTGCTGATCATAAAGAATTGGACTTACCAAAGATAAAGTTTTCTCTGCATCTTCTATAGTGTAAAGAGGTTCGACTTGCTCTCTTCCTGCCCTCTCAGCCTTACGGTTCTTCCACTCAGTCTCTTTTTCGTGAATGTAGGCGCTGTCCTTTAGCATTACAGAAAGTAAATCTGCTGTAGCATCTGTACAGTAGATTTTTCCCTCAAATCCCCTCTTTGTCAAAAGCGGTAATCTTCCACAGTGGTCTATATGAGCATGAGATAAAACCACACATTCTATCTCTGATGGCTCAAACGGAAACTTCTCGTAATTGAGTGCGTCCTGAGCTTTTCCCCCTTGAAATTGACCGCAATCAAGCAAAATCTTATGTTCTCCACTGGTCAGCAGATGACAAGATCCTGTTACACCTGTTGATGCTCCACAAAACTTAATCTTCATATTCATCTCCTTAAAAAACTAGGCTATATGTTCAAATTCCAAAGTTCCACTTCACCAGTTGAAACTATATCAGCTCCAGCTTCTAGCGCAGCAATAACCTCCTGCTCCGTTTCGATTATTCCTCCTGCTATAATCGGCGTTGTGATTTCCTCTCTGAATTCTTTGATCTTCTTTGTGACAATTCCCGGCATTATCTCTATTATGTCGGGCTTTGAAATTTTGATAGACTCCATCGATGTATTTAGCGAGTGCGAATCAACAATGAAGAACCTCTGCACAGTCGTCAAGTTGTACTCCTTGGCAATCCTTACGATATTTGTTCTCGTCGTCAAAATACCATCGACTCCATTCTTTGCCAGAAACTCTATCCCTGCCCTATCCTTGCCTATTCCCTCAGCGAAATCTAGGTGAACAAAGGCCTTCTTTCCAGCTCCATGAATTTCCTTTACGCTTTGGTTTACCGTGATTATATTTGAGTGAAGCAAAAATACTACATCAACGCGTGATTTTAGTGCCTTGCTAAAATCCTTTTCTGTCCTTATCGCAGCGGCTATCTTCTTGTTCAAAATATCTTCTACCATACGAACTATCTCCTTTTAGATTATAATCAAAACAAATCGCGGTTTATTCGTGATGAAAATCAGACCCACTTGTTATGTGCAAATGGTACTTTGCTGCTATCTCTATAAGTTTTACTGAATCATCCTCGCTTGCAGACGGATGGAAGCACTCTAGCCCCCTTAGTCCAATCTTTTTAAGCTCTTTGAGCAGTTCAACCAGCTTATCAAAATCGTACTTATCCTCTGAGATAAATTCTTCAATTTCTAGTGGGTGTGCAAGAACTGCAGTTCCCTTTGCTCCCCTTAAAAGCTCTATTGCCTCTTGCGTGCTTAGCATTTTCTTTGGTATTCCTGACAGAAGTTTATAAAGGTCTAAGTTTCCATATCCTTTACTTATCAAGACTCTTGCTATATCAGGCTTTCCAATATATCCCCCTGGCTTCTTTGGTAGATCAGCTTCAGATATATTAATGCCATCTGCTATCAGCCTCTCTATAAGCTTTGTATTTCTTTGTTTGCGATTTTCCTTAAGTTCCTCACATGTAGCTATCATATTAGGATCTTCGGTATCAAAGTTATATCCTAGTATATGAAGTTCTATAGATTTTCCATCAAAATCATAAAGTGTTGAAAACTCGATGCCAGGAACGACCTCCATCTCAAGGTCTTTGACTGCATCTTGCGCCTCTCTGAGGCCTTCAAAGCCATCGTGATCGGTTATGGCAATTATGTCGTAATCTAGTGCTCTAAACCTCTTTACTATTTCTGTCGGAGAGAGAACTCCATCTGAATAAAACGAATGTATATGGTAATCAGTTTTAAATTCCATTATTTCACCTTGCTAATATAAATATCCTGTATCTGGATTGCTATATTCCTTGACACGTTCATCATGTGCTAGGAATATTGAATCTCTAAACGGAATGTTGTATTCTTCTACGCCTAGTTCTCCTAGAACCTTCTCCAGGTAATTAGGGTTCATTATAAATAGTGGTCCAAGCGTATATGTGCCCCTAAAACCCTTGTATTTTATACCCTCTATAGAAATGTCCTCGTTTAATCCAGGTCCTCTTAAAACCTTAAATAAAGGCGATATCTCATCTCTATAAAAGCTACGTGTAAACTGGCTTCTAAGCCCTGTAAGCTTTTCACCTTCGTACTCTCCTAGCCATAGAGAATTGTACTTGTTAATCATGTCTCTTTCTGTATCAAAGTTAAATATTCCAAGTCCCTCTAGGAAAGGTCCTCCATTTTCCTCAAATACAAATTTACCAACATCTTTTATTCCATTACCGAAAATCTCTAGAGCGTTTCCGGTAATAAGGAAGTTCTGACCTGCTTCTATCTTTTCGATTATTTTATTTTTATATTTATTTAATCTTTCGATTACAATTTTCTGGCTTAACTCAGTCATAGAACCCATGTAAACAAGGTCTATCTCCTCGCTTATAAAGCGTGGTTCACTATTAAGAGAGGTACTGATAACTTCAGCATTTGGAACCGATCTTTTTAAAATATCTATATTTGCATGGTCTCCAAAAATACCTGTGATCTCTGGAAATAAATATTCTATCTTCATAAATCTTATCTCCCTACTACTGTACTTTGCCAGCTGCAAATCTGTCCCTAATGGAATCTGCTATCTTTAGGCCCTTATCTATTACATCAAGGTCATATAAAACATAAATCAAGCTGTCATCAATATACTCAAATAGCTCAATTGCATCTTCTGCCTTTTCAACAACTTTGATTTTTTCCTCTGGAACTCCTGCAAGAAGTAGTCTCACCTTATAGTCCAAAGCTCTTGTCCCGTAAACGATAATGCTGTGCAAATAATCATCCGCTATGAACTCAAAATCAGTGTCGTAAATCCAGCAAATATCTTCTGACCAGTGAATTTCTGCATCTATTGAATTTACCATAAACAGAATCTGCTTCTGCTTCTTTTGCTTTGCAATATACTCCATTACTCTTGATGTGGCATATCCGTTCAGACACTTTGATAGCATCGTGATAACCTTCATGTCTCCAGCATCCTGCGAGTTATACCTAGTCTTCGCAAGCCCCATAGTCTTTAGACATTTTGCAATCTCTGCTAGTGAATATCCCATCTCATGAAGTAACGTCATAGCTGAAAGCTGATTGTAGATATTGAATACACTATCGTTTAAAATTACTACTTTCTGACTTTCTCCTTTTGCCACAAAGAGCATTTCATTATTATCAAAATCAACCTCATCTAGATAATAATCATATTCAGGCGATTTATATCCACAGGTATCGCAATAGATTTTTCCTATATTACTATATCTGTAATACTTGAACTTAATTTTCTCTCCACATACAGGGCAAATTTGTACATCATTTATGATGTTATTGCTATCTATCCTGTCCCCTTCCATCTTTTTGATGCCGAAATATATTCTCTTGTTCTTAGGAGATACAGAATAAGCATTGTAATCATCTGCATTGCAAATCAGTTCTGTGGTTTTGGGTATGAATGTGCTTAGAACATTTCTTACAAATTCAGGATGACCAGTTCTCATTATTGAATCTCTAGATAAGTTGCAAACTACAAGCTTATCAATATCCATCTGTGAGCCGATAAACCTCATTGAACGCTCGTCCATCTCAAATACAGCAAGCTCATATTTGCACTTTCCAAAGATGCCTGTAGACTTTATCAAAGAAGTTGCGATCCCTGTATGTGTATTTGATCCATCTCTATTTGTTATAACTTCTGTGCCTAGAGTTGCTAACATATCTGAAATAAGGTTTGTTGCCGTTGTCTTACCGTTAGTACCCGTAACTCCTATAATAGTCTTCGGCTTTTTTGCATATCTCAAGAAACCAGGGCATATCCTAAATGCAACTATTCCTGGAAAGTCAGTTCCCTTATATCCAAATACCTTTAGGGCAATTATAGCGAGCTTTGCTACGCAAAGTGCAACAAAATACCTGATTCTATTCATAAAATCTCTCGCAATCCAAGAAATACAAAGCTTGGATTTGTTCCTTTCTCCTAGAAACTCCTAGGCACTGAATTTAGTCTCTATTGCTTTTAATCAAAGCTCTATGCTTCGAAGAGCATATCTCCCCTTACTTGACTTGCTACGTCATCATTCTTTAAAATTTTGATAAGCTCGCTTGCAAAATCGCTAGCATATGCTGGTCCGCGACCTGTAATGATATTGCTAGATACAACTACATTTTTCTTTACATACTCTGCATCTATAAGCTCACTCTCCATGCCATCGTAGATTGTAGCTTCATGACCGCCTAGAACCCTTGCCTTAGCAAGAGCCATAGGTCCTGCACATATTGCTGCTACATATCTTCCACTCTCAGCGAACTTTCTTATTGCGGCTTTACAATCAAAGTGATTACAGATATTCTCCACACCCTCATAGCCTCCTGGAACTATGAGCATCTGGCAGTTTTCGAAGTTACATTCCTCAAAGATGATGTCGGCCTCAACTCCAATCCCATGTGATCCATACACCATCTTTTCTCTCATTATCGATACCATCTTTATCTGTATTCCGGCGCGTCTTAACATATCGACAGTTGTTAGTGCCTCTATCTCTTCAAATCCATTCGCCAAAAAAATATATGTCATGATTTCTCCTTAATAAAAAATACGCTCATCCTTGATTAGCATCTTGTTTATATAAACAAATATACCTATCAAAATTGCCATTATTATCGTTGCAAAGACTGATACGACCGCCTCAAAAGGCGTTCCTATAAGCTCAATCAAAAGTGACTCCTTGCCAGGGCTTACCCCAATGAATAGCTTATATATGACTTTTCTTATCACATCTACATTTAGACTAATTGCCATCACAATCTGCATAATTACCGCCAGTGCAATAGCAAAATTGTTTGCTCTTCTCAGCTTACTTCTGCTACCGTTCTTTAGCAAGTAAGCATAGCTAAAGATAGACGAAACTCCAAAGAACAAGCCTGCAACCGCGCTTACAGTCAGTATTTTCTTTGCTTTTCTCATTACCTCCACTTCTTTTTTCTCAAAGAGTGGATCATTAAACTTGCCGTTCTTTTCGTATACTTGGAATTCGCTTTTTAACGGTGAGTTAAGATATGAACAAATCTCACTAGAAAACTCTGTACCCGATGTTTTTGTGTTTAGGTTATATGTAACCTGAGAATCATTGAAATGGTAGGTATAGGTTTCAGGCACTCTAAGAATAGCATTATAGCTAAAGATCACGATAAAAAACGAAATACTTACGGCAAGAATAACATATAAAATATAATTAAGTCGTTTCAATATGTTCTCCATTTGTAAACTAAAAAACAGAGGACAGGAATTACCCTGACCTCCATTCCCTAACCTTCTAAGTAACTAATATATGGAAGATTTCTATACTTTTGGTCATAGTCGAGCCCATAACCAACCACAAACAAATCCTCAACCTCAAAACCAACATAATCAGCTTTTACATCAGCCTTTCTTCTTGCTGGCTTATCTAGCAATGTGCAAATCTTAATTGTCTTTGGATTTCTTGCGGATATGTACTCCTTGAGATACTTGAGCGTTGTTCCAGTATCTACAATGTCCTCAACTATGATGATGTTCTTATCAAAGAGGTTCATTCCAATATCCTTAGTAATCTTAACGACACCGCTACTTGTTGTAGCCGAACCATAGCTGCTTGCTGCAACAAAGTCGATCTTGGTGTCTAGCTTGATTTCCTTCATGATATCGGCCATCCACATGATAGCGCCCTTTAGCGTACCGATTAGGACAACCTCCTCGCCCTTATAATCTTTGTTTATCTGTTCGCCTATTTCCTTGGCTCTCTTTGTTATCTCTTTCTGTGTAAAGAGAACTGTTCCGATTGCATCCTGTTTTGCTTTCATAGCTTCCTCATTATATATATTTAAATAACATCTACGTCTACATATAATTTTATACTAAATGACTCGATATGTCACTAACTATTCTATACCAAGTTCCTCAGCAATATAGTCAAGTAGCACATCATGACCAGTCTTCTTGAGCGCAGAAACTGGAACAATCTTATCTTCCTTCCCAAGGCTTAGGCTCTTTCTGATTATCGATAGATTTTTCTGCTTCTGATTTCCGGATATTTTATCTGCCTTTGTTGCGCAAACAAGTCCATCAAGTCCATAGCTTCTTAGGTATTCATACATCTGAACATCTAGCTTTGATGGCTCGTGTCTAATATCGACAAGCTGAACTACCCTCTTAAGATTTTTTCTCTGTTTAAAGAAATCATCCATCATTCTATCCCAGTCAGCTGTGATGCTCTTTGATACCTTAGCATAGCCATATCCAGGCAGGTCGACAAAGCGAAATGCATCATTTATCAAATAGAAGTTAATCGTCCTTGTTTTTCCTGGGTTTCCGCTGACCCTCGCCAGACTCTTCCTGTTTGTTAACAGGTTGAGTAGCGAGGATTTTCCTACATTTGAACGTCCAACAAAGGCTATTTCATCAAGACTTGCATCTGGATACTGATTTGGTCTTACTGCGACCGCTTCCAATTCTGACCTGATAATTCTCATTACTTTTCTAACGCCTCCGGTAAGGCTTCCTTAGCATATTCTAGTCCTACAACCTTGAGGTTTTTTCTCACTGACTGTGGTATTTCCTCAAGATCCTTTACATTGTCCTTAGGAAGCAAAATAGTTCTTATTCCAGCTCTATAAGCAGCTAGAACCTTCTCTTTGATTCCGCCAACAGGAAGAACCTTTCCTGTCAGTGTTATTTCACCTG
The DNA here is from genome assembly GCA_938049335.1 of uncultured Clostridia bacterium. Taxonomy (GTDB): domain Bacteria; phylum Bacillota; class Clostridia; order Peptostreptococcales; family Anaerovoracaceae; genus Eubacterium_B. Next base: position 31,733 of record CALIYX010000024.1, read on the forward strand.
TCATAGCAACATCCTTACGTACAGGTACCTTTGTCAAAGCAGACACAACTGATGTGAACATAGTAACACCTGCTGATGGTCCATCCTTTGGCACAGCGCCCTCTGGAACGTGAATATGAATGTCTTTGTTCTTATAGAACTCATCATCGATATTAAATTCCTTTGCGATTGACCTGATGTAGCTAAGACCCGTTTTTGCAGACTCCTGCATTACATCTCCAAGCTTACCAGTCAAAGAAATCTTACCTGTTCCATCGAGAATCAAAGTCTCTATCGATAGCGTCTCACCACCTACAGCTGTCCATGCCATACCGTTAACTACACCAATTTCTCCAGCTCCTTCGATTATATCGTATCTGAACTTTCTCTGTCCAAGATACTTATCAAGGTTTCTTGGAGTTACTGAGTATGTCTTCTTTCCGCGAGTTACTGTCTGCATAGCAGCCTTACGGCAAACATCTGCAATTCTTCTCTCTAAGTTTCTTACACCGGACTCTCTAGTGTAGTAGTTTATTATATCTCTGATAGCCTTCTCTGAAATGTTTAAGCTATTTCTACGTAGTCCATGCTCCTTTTCCTGCTTAGGAATTAGGTATTTCTCAGAGATTTTTAACTTCTCTTCCTCAGTATACCCACTTACCTGAATAACCTCCATACGGTCTAGTAGAGGTCTTGGAATTGTATCTAGCGAATTAGCTGTAGTTACGAATAGCACCTTTGATAGATCAAAAGGTATGTCTAGGAAGTGGTCTGTAAATGTCTTGTTCTGCTCTGGGTCAAGAACCTCTAGAAGAGCTGACGATGGATCTCCCTTATAATCTGCACCTAGCTTATCGATTTCATCAAAGAGGAATAAGGGATTATTTACACCACTATCTTTAATACTTGTTATAATTCTTCCTGGAATTGCGCCAATATACGTACGTCTATGTCCGCGAATCTCAGCTTCGTCTCTAACTCCACCAAGTGACATACGAATAAACTCTCTTCCTGTAGCCTTAGCAATTGATCTTGCAACTGAGGTCTTTCCTGTTCCTGGAGGACCTACTAGGCAAAGGATAGGGCCCTTGATTCCTTTTGATAAATGAATTACTGCTAGATACTCTAGCACCCTCTCCTTAACAGACTTCAGTCCGTAGTGATCCTGCTCAAGTGTCTTTTCGGCCTTTGCTATGTTAATGTTAACCTTAGATGCCTTATCCCAAGGAAGTTCAATAATTGTCTCAACATAGTTTCTGATAACTGCACTCTCAGCAGATGATGGTGCCATCCTCGTAAATCGTTTGATTTCCTTGCGAACCTTAGCATCTATCTTCTCATCTAGCTTGAGCTCATCTAGCTTCTTTAGCCATTCATCAGCCTCTTCCATTGCGTTTTCTTCTTCGCCAAGCTCTTCCTGAATGACCTTCATTCTTTCCTTAAGGAAGTAGTCCTTCTGATTCTTGTCGACGTTTTCCTTAACTTTACGAGCAAGCTCTTTTTCAACAGCAGCAATCTCTATTTCCTCACTTACGATAGCAAGTAAAACCTCAAGGCGGTGTACAAAAGGTGTAGCCTCAAGTATACGCTGTTTCTTAGCAATAGGAAGAACTAGCTCATTAGCTATATTATCAACAAGTGCTGATGGATTTGTTTCGGAAAGCACTTTATCAATGGCTTCCTCGTTAAGTCTCTCTGACAGAGCAGCATACTCGATGAACTTCTCAGTTAGGATTCTGAGGTGTGCCTTTTCCTCAACATTGAGTACATCAGGATCAACCTCCTCAGGAAGCTCAAATACTGTGCAGGACATCAAAACATCCTCACTAACCACCCTACTTACCTTTGCTCTGCAAACTCCACTAACGAGCACTCTAACAGCATCTCCGTTGATCTTGAGCATCTGCTTAACCTTAACGATACAGCCCATATTGTAAATATCAGAAAAAGTAGGAATCAAAACATTGTCGTCCTTCTGAGAAGATACGAACATCATCCTGTCTCCCGCCATCGCCTTTTCTAATGCTCTTATTGATTTTTCTCTACCTATATCAAAGTGAATAACTGTGTTTGGGAATATTGAAACTCCTCTTAGAGGAATGCAAGGATATACCTTCTCAACTTCATCCTCCTCCAAATCCATTATCACGTCATTATCGTTTTCATATGTATCTATATTTTCAGCAAAGGTCTCTGCTGCAGTATTTTTCTTGTCTTCCATAAAATTCTCCTTTCTAATAAATCAGGCGACCAAGAAGTCGCCTGGAATTTTACGAGATTTTAGTCAATCATTTCTATCAGCTTAGGCTCATTACCATTATTGACAGTTTCCTCTGTAACTATACATTTTGATACATTTTCGCGTGACGGAATCTCATACATAACCTCATTCATTATCTTCTCAAAGATACTTCTAAGGCCACGCGCTCCTGTCTTTCTCTCTATCGCCTTATATGCAATAGCGTCTATTGCATCATCCGTCATCTCTAACTCGACGCCATCGAGCTCAAATAGCTTCTCGTACTGTTTAACAAGTGCATTCTTAGGCTCTGTCATAATCATCTTGAGAGCATCTACATCAAGCTCATCAAGAGTAACTATAACAGGAAGTCTACCAATGAATTCTGGAATTAGACCAAACTTCAGTAAATCCTCTGGCTCAAGATGTACAAGTGCCTTTTCGGTTTCTACCTCAACTCCCTTTTCTCCAGAATTAAAACCTATAACTTTCTCTCCAAGTCTTCTCTGGATCATTGCATTAAGTCCATCAAAGGCTCCGCCACATATAAACAGTATATTTATTGTATCGAGCTGTATAAACTCTTGGTGTGGATGCTTACGTCCTCCCTGTGGAGGAATATTTGCAACTGTTCCTTCTAAAATCTTTAAAAGTGCCTGCTGCACTCCTTCTCCGCTTACATCCCTTGTAATAGATGGATTGTCCGATTTTCTGGCGATTTTATCAATCTCATCTATATATATAATGCCTCTTTCGGCTTTCTTTGTATCGTAGTCAGCTGCCTGAAGGAGTCTTAGCAGAATATTCTCTACGTCTTCTCCTACATAGCCGGCCTCTGTTAGAGCCGTAGCGTCTGCAATTGCAAATGGAACATCTAGTACCTTTGCAAGAGACTGAGCAATCAAAGTCTTACCTGAACCCGTTGGGCCAATCATAACTATGTTGCTCTTCTGTAGCTCTACCTCTGAATCATCAGCTTTTCCAAGCGCATTGATTCTCTTATAGTGATTATAAACTGCAACGGAAAGTGTCTTCTTTGCTCTATCCTGACCAACTACGTAATCAGATAGATACTCAAAAATCTCCTTTGGCTTTGGAAGCTCATCAAAAGATACATTTGAATCCCCACCGAAGACATCTTCCATTGGCATTTCATCTATTAATTCCGAACACATTTGTATACACTCATCACAAATGTATACTCCTGGTCCTGCTACTAAGCGCCTTACTTCACTCTGTGGCTTCCCACAGAACGAGCAATGCAATTCGCCATTCTGTTCGTTTTTCTCTGTCATCTTTATTCCTTACTATCTCCTTATAACCTCATCAACAAGGCCGTATTCCTTTGCCTCATCAGCGGTCATAAAATTATCCCTATCTGTATCTTCTTCAACTTTCTCAAAGCTCTGACCTGTGTTTTCGCTAAGAATATTGTTTAGCTTAGTCTTGGTCTTAGTTATCCAATCCGCATGGATTCTGATATCGCTTGCCTGGCCTCTGGCTCCTCCAAGAGGCTGGTGTATCATAACCTCTGCATTTGGAAGAGCAAAACGCTTTCCCTTTGCTCCTGAAGAAAGAAGTACAGCTCCCATACTTGCAGCTAGTCCAACACAAATTGTTGAAACGTCTGCTTTAATATAGTTCATGGTATCGAGTATAGCTAGTCCTGCTGTGACTGAACCACCTGGCGAGTTAATATAAAGGTTGATATCCTTTTCGCTATCTTCAGCATCGAGAAAGAGCAACTGCGCTACTACAAGGTTTGCAACATGATCATCTATCTCATCTCCTAGAAAGATGATTCTGTCCTTTAGCATTCTTGAGTATATATCGTAGCTTCTCTCGCCTCTACTTGTCTGTTCAATAACATAAGGTATCATTGCCATTCTTATTTATCCTTTCCTTCTTCAGACTCCTCTTCAGCCTTCTTTGCCTCGAGGTCTTTAGCCTTAACCAAAGTAATCTTAGCTTCGTTGTAAAGCATGTCCATAACCTTTGTCAAAGCGATGTCCTTACGGAAGAATGCTAGGTTTTCTTCTCCAAGCATCTTCTTGATGTTCTCTGGATCTGTGTTGTATGCTTCAGACATTCTCTGTAGCTCTTTATCTAGATCCTCGTCTGTAACTTCTACATTCTCAACTTCTCCGATAGATCTTAGAACGATTCTTGTAGCAACACGCTTCTCAGCCTCTGGCTTAATCTCATTACGGAAATCATCTAAAGTTGAACCTGTGAACTGTAGGTACTGCTGGATGTTTAGTCCCTGGTATCTCATCTGCTGCTCAAGTTCCTGAATCATTCTATCCATCTCGTCAGCTACCATTGTTGCAGGAGCCTCAATCTTGTTGTTCTCATATACCTGAGCAATTACCTTGTCCTTAGCTTCGTTCTCGCACTGTAGCTTAACTGACTCTAGGATTCTTGCTCTTGCATCATCTCTAAGCTCAGCAAGTGTATCAAACTCGCTTACGTCCTTAGCAAACTCATCGTCAAGCTCTGGAAGCTCCTCAAACTTAACCTCGTGAACTTTGCACTTGAATACTGCTTCTTTACCAGCAAGCTCCTTAGCCTGGTACTCTTCTGGGAATGTAACAACTACATCCTTAGATTCTCCAGCCTTAACACCGATTAGCTGCTCTTCAAATCCTGGAATAAACATTCCTGATCCAATCTTTAGCTCCTGGTTCTCAGCTGTTCCACCCTGGAACTGCTCATCACCAACGAATCCAGCGTAGTCAAGAATTACTGTATCTCCATTCTCAACAGGTCTATCTGCTACAACCATGCGTGAGTTTCTCTTACGCATAGCTTCGATATCTCTGTCAACATCCTCTTCTGTAACCTCAGGGTCAACCTGCTCTACTTCGATTCCCTTGTAGTCCTTAACCTCAACTACTGGATAAACAGCAACATCGATTGTAACTGTTAGTGGCTTTCCCTTACCAATCTCGCTGAAATCAGCCTGTGGTGAATCAATTACCTCTAGATCAAGCTCGTTAAGTGCTTCTGGATAAGCTGTCTGGAATAGGTTGTTGATTGCATCCTCAAAGAATACTCCCTCTCCGAAGTGCTTTTCGATAATGCTACGTGGAGCCTTACCCTTTCTAAATCCATCGATATTGAACTTATCCTTGCTATCCTGATATGCTTTTACAACAGCCGCTTCAAATTCCTCTGCTGTGAAGTCCATAGTGAATTTTGCTCTGTTGTTTTCCTTTGAAATTAATGTTGCTTTCATTTAAGTGCGTCCTCCAATATTACCATCATTATTATCTTATAATATTTAACTAATTTAGCATTTTATTTTATCATTTATGCGCCATAAAGTAAAGGTTTATAAGCTATTTCACTCAATTATACCCTATTTTTGTCAACTAAATCCAAGCCTTGCTTGAATTTACTATGATTTTCTGGTGAAATTTTGAATTTATTTGATATATATTCCCCTAATTCCTTAAGTTCATCGTTTGAACCCGAAAAAAGTTCTATTTCTAATTCATTAATTTGCTTAGTTTTACCCTCACAGCTTATATTTCCATCATCTACAGATAGCTCAAAAATTCCGGTACCCGTATCCAGTCTCACTGCCCTTCTCACAAAACTCATCTCCATCATCAAAACAAGTTCCTTTCCTCGGACAACAGACTCAAGTTTCTCATAAATATCACTTCCTGAGAATACACAGATATTCGGATTATCAAAATGCCCTATATCACTCAGTGGTACATTTATCTCCTCACGTGCGTGAAATCCATCTATACTCACTCCGTCCCACTTAAGTGTAGCCATTAGCTTATCACCTTCTTCTCTGACCCTAAATACCATACCTTTTGAACTAAGGCTAGCATCTTCGGTATCAAAATAAGCAGCATGCATTTTGATATTCTTTTCTGATCCAGGATCTGTTATAGCAAAGATCCTTGCATCGTTAAATATGGCTTCAGCATCTGATGCATCGTTAAGTCTATATTTCAATTCTATTTCCATAGTAGTCACTCCAAATCTACATCTAGCACATACATCATGTGTCAAATTACTTATATCAGTGGATACCCTAAACATGTTATAATAAATCAAAACGAGGAATTGTTTAGGAGTTAAATATGAATTTAAACGAATATATCGATCACACCATCCTTTCTGCAGATGCAACAAGCATAAAAGTCAGTGAATTGTGCAATCAAGCTAAGAAATATGATTTCTACTGCGTATGTGTAAATCCTTGCTATGTAAGTCTAGCAAAGCAGTCGCTTGAAGGCAGCAATGTAAAGATTGCTACAGTAGTAGGCTTTCCTTTAGGAATGACCACTAGTAGCAATAAGCTTGCAGAATGTATAGAAGCAATAGAAAATGGCGCCTCTGAAATCGATATGGTCATAAACGTCGGCGAGCTAAAGGCTAGCAACTACGATTATGTAAGTAAAGAAATTTACACGCTTGCAAAAGCATGCCACGAAAGATCTGCTATACTCAAGGTTATCATTGAAACTGCCCTACTTTCAGAAGATGAAATTATCAAAGTCAGCGAAATCTGCTGTGAAAATGACGCAGACTTTATAAAGACATCAACTGGCTTTTCTACAAGAGGTGCAAATATACATGACATAGAGATAATCAAGGAAACCATCATGCGTTCAGGTAAGAAGCTAAAGATCAAAGCTTCTGGTGGAATTAGAGACCTAGACTTTGCTCTTGCTCTAATAGATGCCGGTGCAGATAGACTAGGCGCTAGCAGTAGTGTCAAGATCCTAGAAGAATACAAATCAAGACAGTAATCTATACAAGCTTATAAAAAAGAGATTAGGGGTTATCCTAATCTCTTTTATCATGCCTTTATGGATTAGTTGGCTGTACCGGCTGAACTGGCTGCACTGGCTGAGTCTGTCCTTGATTTGGATCTGGCTGCTGTGGCTGCGTGTTCTGCTCGTTTCCGCTCTGATTTCCACTTTGGTTTTCTCCACTATTTTGTGAATAATTGTTCTGTGGCTGCTGTGAATTATTGGATTCAGGTTCAAGAAGATCCTTATTATTTGTCGGATTTTCTATAACAGCATCCGGGTCAACAACAGACTGTCCTGACGATAATCCGGCATCATATGCAATCTGCGCGCTTATCTCAAGAACGCTCTTGCTTGGCTTATAGTTCTTGTTCTTAAACACCTTCTTATGCAGCTCTATTACATCATTCTCAAGGTCTGCCGGGAATACATATGCGGCGCCATTTAGATATCCCGTGGTTATTGTATATGGGAATCCCTTGCTACCCTTAATGTTAAAGTCCTTTAACTTATATCCAAAGGTTAGAATATCTGAGTTGCTTAGGTTTGTTCTAATCTGTGGCATGGTTGCATCGATGAGGTTATCTATCTTGAGGAAGCTCTGCTTCTTAACCTTAGTCAAAAGTTTCTTGATAACAGTTCTCATTCGCTCAGTTCTCTTAAAGTCGTCGCCTACACCCTTACGGATTCTTCCGTAGGCAACAGCCTGAGGTCCTGTCAGCTTCTGAGGTCCTGCCTCGCTAACCATGTTGTAATTCTCAGTTCCGATAATTAGTGCAGTCTCATACGTATACTTATTCAGCTCATCTATCTCATAGTCCTTAACATCGATATTTATACCATCGACTTCCTCGACAACATCTGAAACTGCCTTAAAATTGAACAATACATACTTCTTGATATTCAAATCTAGCGCCTGATTGACGGTCTTCATCATCTCCTTAGGACCACCATTTGCAAAAGCGTGATTTATTTTATCATAATAGTTTTCATCACCTAGCTTCAAATAAGTATCTCTGTAGATAGATGTAAGGTAAACCTTACCTGTCTTCTCCTCTATACTTGCGATGATTATAGCATCAGCTCTCGCATCCTTATAATCAGATATGTCTCTTGAATCTATACCAATGAGAAGGATATTTACATATCCATCAACATCAACACACGATAGCTCCTTATCTGTATAGTTCTCGACCTTATCTCTCTTAATCTTGTTCAGCTTGCTATATATATAACCGTAACCTACTCCGACTACGATCATAGCGATTATCAAAATTACTATTATTATCTTATGGTAAAGCTTGAGACGACCTTTTTTCTTAACCTTGCCTGCAATATCTGTTACTGCAGCAGCTTCTTTCTGTCGTCTTTTCTTGTCCATTCTGCTCATATTTAACTCCTCCAAAGCGATAAGTCATTATATCATAAATGCAAAATGATGTAAATCATTCCCCAAACGCTAGCTATGATATATAATATGATAATACACAGATAAATTCCTTTTATATGGAGAACAAATGAAAAATCAAGAGCAAACCAATAAAAGAGTCATACTTGCCTCTGCTTCCCCTCGAAGAGTCGAGCTTCTATCAAAGCTAGTTCCACGCTTTGATATACTTCCTACTAATGCAGATGAAAATACGAACGGAATCACCTCTGCAAAGGATCTGGTAATGTTTCTTGCCCTAAAGAAATGCCAGTACTGCCTTGAGCATAATGATATGGACAAAAACAGCCTTATTATCAGTGCAGATACTGTCGTATATTGTGATAAGGTTCTAGGAAAACCTGAGAGCAAGGATGACGCACGCAAGATGATAGAATCAATCTCCGGAAGAACTCACAGCGTCTACACTGGAGTTGCCATCTGCGATGTAAGTTCAGAGCGCTTTGATGTATTTTACGACAGGTCGGATGTGACCGTAAAACGCCTTTCTGCGGTGCAAATTGAAGAATATATACAAAGTGACGAACCATACGATAAAGCAGGTTCATACGCTATTCAGGGTGCTTTTGGACAGTATATAGAATCTATAAGCGGAAGCTACGAAAACATCGTCGGTCTTCCAACTCAAAAGCTCGTCAAACATCTCATCAATTTTGGAGGTATTAACTTATGCTAAAAGATGGCATTGTCTTTAAAGATGGTGATAATAAAATAGTCGTTAATCAGTACAGCTTCTGTGAATTGATTAAACACCTGTTGTCTCATTATGTAGGTATCTCATACGAAATCGCATCTGAAACTGTATCTCAATCTCATCTTGCAAAACCTGTTTCAAATGCAATAGAAGCCGTATTACTAAGCCATGAATATCCTTACTATTGGGCAATGAAGCTTTATTACGGAAACATGTATTGGGAAAAAGGAATCCCGGAGCAGCCAAGTGACATGAAAGCATACTTTGAACTTGAAAATAGTATAAAAGACAATTATAAATTGAACGATCCCTTCATTTTATTTTAATAAAGAAAAGACAGAAAATCTTCTAGATCTACTGTCTTTTAAATGCTGTATGTTTAATTATAATGGAATTAACTTTCATGAGCTACATAATATGGTTGTTTATCTAAATTAAAGTGAATAACCATAAGTTCATCTGTTAATTCAGGATCAAAACTTAAATCCATAATAAAAGCCTGCTGCTGTGTTTTATTGTCAATTATACTCCCAAAACGAACAGCTTCTAAAGAATCCACCATCTCTGTAAAGGTCATTGTGTCTATATCAATTGACGGAAACATATCTGATAAAGTATCTTTATCCATTTCATCTCTGTGATATTCCATGAAATATGATACCGTGCCGTAATCCTCATTTTCCTCGCCCGCGAGAATCTTTTTTAAAAAGTCTTTTGCTGATATTACAAATGTATCAACTTCATCTAGGGCCTTGGCTACCTTGTTCATAGCCTCTTCATCTAAAGTCAACTCTTCCTCTACATCAAAGTAAAATGAACCTCCAAATTCCTCTGGTGCCAAAAAAATTTCCTCACCTTTCTCGTACTCAATATCTGGATAATTATTGCTCTTTAAGTTCATTTAAATCTCCTTGTTTTATTACAAACCTAATATATAACTATGCATAGATTTTAGATAAATTCTGCTATCTTTTCAAATGTTTTCCCATTTCGAATCGTGATTTCCTTGTAAAAATCCTGTTTGATTAGTTTTTTATGGTAGGTAGTTTTTAGATATTCTGACTCATCGTATTTTCCCCAAAATATCGCGTTCTTACCTACATATGTTATTTCATTATAGAAATTTTCTTTATTTAGAAAGTCAATAATATTTGATGGATCTAATCCACACGAAAAGAACAAAACATCCCTTCTAGCTAGATCTTCATACCACCAATCAGGCAAGCTCGCCCTCTCTTCTAAATACTCATCCTTAGTCATTAAAGCAAAAGGAATAGAAAAATTATAATTATTACCTAACACTTGTCTTATCTTTAATATGCAGCTTTCAGGCTTCTTTAAACTCGTAAAAAACAGATTTCCGCTGTTGATATATGAATCAATATCTTCAAAACCTGCTGCAAGCAATAGGCTTTTCAGTTCACCCATGGAAACCTTATTCTTTCCCCCAACATTTACACCTCGAAGTAAAAGTATGTATCTCAACCAATCACCTCCGTTAACCATAGTTATGTATAAAAACCATGTTATATCCTATGTCAAAATATTTATCCACTTACGGCTCTTATACCTTGGATAACAAACTAGTATTCGAATTACATCACCTATATCTACGATAATAAGTGCAATCGGCAAGCTAACATGCAATACCATTACACTTATATAAGCTAGTGGAAGGCTTATTAGGAGATTACAGAATATCTCTATCTTCATGCAAAATACAGTATCTCCACCGGCCCTCAAAATACCCACTATGAACATGTATGCCGTCATCTTTGGAGTAATCAAGATTGCCTCAACTATAATAGTCTTGATCAATAGCTCCATTGTCTCAGCATTAAATGCATATATGCTAGCTATGCGACTGCTTATCAAAATCAGAAAGCTTGTAACCACAATGTTAAATACGATAGTCGTGATTAGCGAAAGTTTTCCAAAGTACTGAGCCTTCTCCTTATTTCTTTGACCTAGTCCCTCTCCTATTATCACAGCGGTCGAATTTCCAAGTCCAAAGTAAAGAGATTGTAGAACGCTTGCAATTACATTAGCTACCTGCGCTACAGCTAGTGCAGATGTTCCCAGCTTACCATATGCCGCTAAAATCAGCGCAAAAGACATTGCCCAGCTTCCCTCAGTTGCAACAACGGGAAGTGCAGTTCTCATAACTCTTAAAAATAATTTTCTATCGAAAGAAAATAAATTTCCTATGCTCGCATGTAAAGGATGTTCCTTATCAAATATCAAATATATCAAAAGTATAGCGCACTCAAATACCCTTGCTATAAGTGTTGCAATAGCTGCACCCTGAGCTCCTAAAGCAGGCATACCAAGCTTACCAAATATCAAAATATAGTTAAGACTTGCGTTCATGAAAAATGCAATAAGGCTTATATAGGTTGGAAACTTGAGGTTTTGGACAGCTCTGCAGTTATATGAAATGGCCATTGATATGGTCCCAAATAAGTACGAAATGCATACTATTCTAAGATATCTAGCTCCTATCTCTATTACCTCGGGACTAGATGAAAACACTCTTATTATATGTGGCGCGAAAATATAGCTTGCAAGGCTTACAAGCACAGCAAGCAAGGCTCCAACAAAGTAGTCAATTCCAACCATCTTATGCACGCCATCTAGATTCTTAGCGCCCCAATATTGCGCAGTAAAAACAGCAGCACCACTAAAAAGGCCAAACATAGTCACTGTGAAAACAAAATAAACTTGATTTGCTGCTCCGACTGCTGCGACCTCGTTTTCTCCGAGTCTGCCAATCATAATTGTATCAAGCAGATTAAGACTTATACTAATCAGATTTTGGAGTACTACTGGGATTCCAATCATCAGTACCTTATGAAAATATATTCTTCTTGTCTCAATAATATCCATTTATTCCTCCACTATAACTGATATAGTATCATAATCAGACATCAAAAAACAACAGAAGTCGCTACAAACGTAGCGACTTCTGAATAAGACTTATTTATAATCCGTAGATTATTCAGCAATTGCGTCTGCAAGAGCTTCAGCGTTGTCCCACTCTTCGATAATCTGTGGAATTACCTGATATAGGTCTCCAACGATTCCGTAGTCTGCAACTTCGAAGATAGGAGCATCAGCATCCTTATTGATAGCGATGATGATGTCTGAATCCTGCATACCTGCTAGATGCTGGATAGCACCTGAGATACCGCAAGCGAAGTAGATCTGTGGCTTAACTGTTGTACCTGTTTGTCCAACCTGGTGGCTGTGATCAATCCAACCTGAATCTACAGCAGCACGTGATGAACCTACAACACCACCAACCTTATCAGCTAGCTTCTGGATAAGCTCAAATCCCTTAGCATCGCCAAGTCCTCTTCCGCCTGAGCAGATGATATCAGCATCTGTTAGTGATACCATTTCCTTAGCTGACTTAACGATATCGATAATCTTTGTTCTGATATCTGAAGCATCAAGCTCAACATTGCACTTGATGATTTCGCCTGTAGCTCCAGGTTTTCTCTCTAGCTTTGACATAACGCCAGGTCTTACAGTTGACATCTGAGGTCTTGATGTAGGGCTGACAATAGTAGCCATTAGGTTACCACCAAAAGCAGGACGAGTCATCTTTAGCTTTGTATCTGGATCATTAGGATCTAGTGATGATGTGTTAAGTGTTGTGTTCTTTGATGTGAAGTCGATGTACTTATCAACTCTGATATCAAGGTGAGTACAGTCAGCTGTTAGACCAACGTTTGCACGACCAGCTACACGAGGAGCTAGGTCACGTCCGATGTGTGTAGCACCGTACATGATGATCTCTGGCTTATATTCACGAAGAGCAGCAGTGATTACCTTTGTGTAAGCATCTGTTGTGTAGTTCTTTAGTAGTGGGTCTTCGATGATGTATACAAGGTCTGCGCCATATTCGAAGCATTCCTGAGCAAGATGCTCAACCTTGTCACCTACCAATAGAGCAGCTACCTTTGAATCAGCGCTGATATCTCTTGATAGTCTGTGTCCTTCACCAATCAACTCGAGGGCAACGTTCATGAGCTTGCCGTCACGCTGTTCAGCGAATACCCATACATTTTTGTATTCAGCAAAATTTACTTCTGACATGTTCATATCCTCCTTAAATGATGTGCTTCTTCTTCAAAGCAACGATTAGCTTCTGAGCAACTTCCTTCTCGGAATCTCCCTCAAGCATTGTTCCTTTTCCCTTTGGCTTAGGTGTGAATGAACGGAAAACGTTTGTTGGGGAAGCCTTTAGACCTACTGTTGATAGGTCAACTTCTACGTCAGCTGCACTCCAAACCTTGATGTCCTTCTCTGGCTTGAAGATTCCTGCAATGTTCATGTATCTTGGAGTATTTAGCTCCTTTGTGCATGTTAGCATGCATGGAATTGGAACTTCGATTACTTCGTAACCGTCTTCTAGCTGTCTCTGTACTGTAACCTTTGTTCTGTCAGCACTCATTTCGCATTTCTGAACATATGTTACCTGTGGAAGGTTTAGCTTCTCAGCGATCTGAGGTCCAACCTGAGCTGTATCTCCGTCGATAGCCTGTCTTCCACCGATGATCATGTCGAATTCGCCAATCTTCTCGATTGCAGCTGTGATAGCGTTTGATGTAGCCCATGTATCTGAACCACCAACTGCTCTATCTGATAGTAGAACTGCATCGTCAGCACCCATAGCGATACACTCGAAAAGCATTTCCTGAGCCTGTGGAGGTCCCATGCTTACAACTGTAACCTTGATGTTTTCTGGGTCTGTATCTTTAATTCTTAGCGCTTCTTCTAGTGCGTTAGCATCGTCTGGATTTAGGATGCTAGGTACACCATCTCTGATCAATGATCCTGTTTCAGGATTAATCTTGATTTCGTTTGTATCTGGAACTTGTTTTGCGCAAACAACAATTTTAAATGCCATTACTTCATATCCTCCTTATCCTATTAGCGTAGAAGCGATGCTGCAACAACCATTCTCTGAACTTCTGAAGTTCCTTCATAGATCTCAGTGATCTTAGCGTCACGCATCATTCTCTCTACTGGGTAATCCTTGGTGTATCCGTAACCGCCGTGTAGCTGTACGCACTTTGTAGTTACTTCCATAGCTGTTTCTGCAGCAAATAGCTTAGCCATTGCAGCTGGAACACCGTAAGGTAGGCCTGCATCCTCACAGAATGCTGATTTCAAAACTAATAGCTTTGCAGCTTCTACCTTTGTAGCAAGATCAGCTACTACGAACTGAAGCGCCTGCATCTGAGCAAGCTTCTTGCCGAACTGCTTTCTCTGCTTCATGTATTCAATCGTTACTTCTAGAGCACCCTCTGCAATTCCGAGAGCCTGTGAAGCAATACCGATACGTCCACCATCAAGAGTCTGCATAGCAACCTTGAATCCCTTGCCAAGTCCACCAAGGAGTCTGTCCTTAGGAATGCGGCAGTTCTGGAAAATAAGCTCTGTTGTTGAAGAAGCACAGATACCCATCTTGTCCTCAGTCTTACCAATTGAGAATCCTGGATCGTTCTTCTCTACGATGAATGCACTGATTCCGTGGTTACCCTTTGACTTATCTGTCATAGCCATAACTACGAATACCTCTGCGTATCCACCATTTGTGATGAAGCACTTAGCTCCGTTTAGTACCCACTCGTCACCGTCAAGCTCAGCTCTTGTCTGCTGTCCTGATGCGTCTGTACCAGCGTTTGGCTCTGTAAGACCGAAAGCTCCTAGCTTCTTACCAGATAGTAGCTCTGGAAGATACTTCATCTTCTGATCCTCTGTACCATACTTGTAAATTGGCCAGCAGCATAGTGATGTGTGTGCAGATACGATAACTGAGGTTGATGCGCAAACCTTTGCTAGCTCAGATACTGTAATTGAGTAGGACACCTCGTCTCCACCCATTCCGCCGTACTTTGTTGGGAAAGGAATGCCAAGCAAACCATACTTAGCCATCTTCTCTACAGTTTCTACCGGAAAACGGTGCTCCTGATCGATTTCAGCAGCTAAAGGTTCAACTTCTGTTTTAGCGAATTCTCTCACCATTTTCTGTACGAATTCCTGTTCCTTCGTCAGTTGAAAGTTCATGTAATTGCCTCCTTAAAAAATTATAACGATTCTTCTTGACATTTTAGAAGAAAAGCCAATACATATTAAAGCTGTATACCTTGTTATAAAAATAACAGCATACAAATATAGTAAAGCACCTTTTCATCTTTTTTGCAAGTCCTTTTGGACATTATGTGATAAGAATTTGTCAATATCTCAGTGCTTTTGATAAGTGAACAGTTTAGGGTTCACTTTTGGGTTATGCTCTTATGTAGATTATCTCCTCTTCAGCTATTGCACTTTCAACAAGCGCGTCAATATCAAGCTTTGAGTCTGATATTTCTATTTTATCTAGCTGTGGTTTTGTTGTAGGATGCTTTGGCAAAAATACTGTACAACAATCCTCGTATGGTTCTATTGATGTCTCAAAGGTTCCAATCTCCTGAGCCTTAGCGATTATATCTATCTTATCCATGGCTATCAAAGGTCTCATAACCGGCATTTTAACGCAGTTATCTGTAACTACTAGAGCCTCTGCAGTCTGGCTTGCAACCTGACCAAGATTCTCACCTGTGATAAGCATCATTGCGGAATTTTTCTCTGCAATCTTCTCTGCAATTCTCATCATGAATCGTCTTACATGTATTGTAGTCTCAGCTTCTGGACAGTTTTTAACTATCTGCTCCTGTATTGGTAGAATATTTATAACATGCATATTAAAGCTTCCACAGTATGACGCGACTATCTTTGCTAGATCCTCTACCTTCTCCTGTGCCCTAGGCGATGTGTACGGATATGAATGGAAGTGAACAGCTTCAATCATCATTCCACGCTTTGCCATCATCCAAGCTGCAACCGGTGAATCTATTCCGCCTGAAAGAAGAACAAGCCCCTTTCCATTAGTTCCAAGAGGAAGCCCACCAAATCCTGCAATCTTATCTGCGTATATATAAGATTTATCGTGTCTTACATCAACAAACAGTCTAACATCTGGGTTATGAACATCTACCTTTAGGACCTTAAGTCCTTTTAGCACATATCCACCTATCTGTCTTGCAATATCAGGAGATTTGATAGGGAACTGCTTGTCAGCTCTCTTTGCTTCAACTTTGAAAGTTCTTACGCATCTCTCCTCACAAAGCTTTTCCATAAAGCTTACAGCCTCTACACCGATAGCATCCATATTTGACTCAGATTCTACCGCAGGGCTTATCGACGCAACGCCAAATACCTTTGATATCTCGCCAGCAAGCTGCAATGTATCCCATTCTCTATCAAATCTTACAAAGATTAGGCCCTCGTGTCTTTTTACGCTTGCCTTGCCATATCCAGCCGCCTTAAGTCTTTTGTGAATTCTCTCCGCAAGCATCCTTTCAAAATACGGCTTGTTCATTCCCTTAAGAGCAACCTCACCGCATCGCACTATCAAAATCTTTTCTTCGTTCATTTATACTTCCTTTCAGAAACTCTATCTAAAGCTACCTAGCTTTCTAAATCCGGTAACTGCATCCTTCAATTTGCTTAGCACATAGTCTAGCTCCTCTATTGTGTTATCTGCACCAAAGCTAAATCTGATTGCACCTTCTATATCTTTGTGGCTTAGACCCATAGCTTTTAGCACGTGGCTATCGCCCTTCTTCCCTGATGAACAAGCAGAACCAGTCGAAACCATTATTCCATCCTGCTCAAGCCTATGAAGTATAACCTCAGCTCTAGTTCCAAGTATTGATACATTAAGAACTGATGGGCAAGCATCTGCTGGGCTATTGAATCTAATATCTTCTAGTTCCTCTTCTATTCCCTTTCTGAAATAGCTATTCAACTCTTCTAATTTCTTTGTTCTTTCATCTAGGTTTTCATATGCCTTCGCTGTTGCAACTCCAAAGGCTGCTATTCCTGGAAGGTTTTCCGTACCAGACCTATATCCCTTTTCCTGTCCACCACCGTGGATAATAGGTGAAAGGAGTTCTACACTTTTAGCATACAGAGCTCCGGTACCCTTAGGACCATTTATCTTATGAGAACTTATGCTAATCAAATCTGCATTGAGCTTATCCATTCTAAGCTTTCCAAATGCCTGCACGGCATCAGTATGCAAAATCGTGTTACTCTTAAGTTCTGCAATCTTTGATATAGGCATGATTGATCCAGTCTCATTATTAACAGTCATAACAGAGATCAAAGCGGTCTTTTCACTAATTTCAGACCTGAGCTCGTCTAGATTTATCTTACACTCTGAATCGACTCTTAAATATTTAACCTTGGCACCCTGCTTCTCTAAATACTTGCATGCCTCTAGTACAGCTGGATGTTCAACCTGAGTTGTAATAATCTCATCAGCCCTGCGCTTAAGCCTGTTAAACGTGCCTATTATCGCCATATTATCGCTTTCGGTACCACTTGATGTGAATATGAGCTGAGACTTATTTCCACCGCCAAACCTATCTAAAATTGTGTTTCTCGCGCTTTTGAGTTCCTTGGACGCATTATTGCCTAGGCTATGAAGCGAAGAAGGGTTTCCGTATCCCTCAGTCATTACCTCATAGGCCTTGTCCGCAGCCTCCTTGCATACCTTTGTAGTCGCACTGTTATCCAAATATACCTGCATTAATTTATCCTCAAAATCAAATCACTTTCTTTTGCCACTTGCCACTCTTATATCTAAATATGAATGCCGACATCTTGAAAATATTTCCAAGCGACGCTAGCGCAATGCACATTTGAAGTGGCCACTTCAAGAATACTACAGCTGTATATGCCATGGCAAGTTCTATGACTAGATTACTCGTAAGCTCAATCACCATACAAAACAGCGTGTCCCCACCTGCTCGCAGTATCCCGCACTGGAAAATATACGATAGCATTCTTGGAATTAATGTAAATGCAAATACTATCAAAACCTTTCCAAGAAGCTCTGTCGTCTCCGGACTGAAGTTATATATTGCTGATATAGGCTTTATCATAAGTATAATTCCTGCTACCATGCAAGCTATCATAACTAAAGCTATCTTTATTGTCTTGTTTGCGTAAAGCTTAGCAAGCTCAAACTTTCCTATTCCAAGAGTCTCACCTATAGCCACTGATGCACCATTACCAAAGCCAAATATTACGCTTTGAAAAATCATGCTCGTGAGGCTTGCAACCTGGATTACTGCAAGTGCTGAAGGACCTATAATTCCATATGTCGCAAATACAAGCGTAAGCCCTATTGACCAGCCGCTTTCGCTAAATACCACAGGCAGTCCTGTTTTGACAACTCTATTATATAGACCAAAATCCTTGACGAATAATTCCTTAAATGCCGCATGAAACGGATGAGTTTTATCACTAACAATGTACATAACTAGTGCTGCGAGCTCAAGTCCCCTCGCTATCAAAGTTGCTAATGCTGCTCCTGCTACACCAAGACGTGGAAAAGCACCTACACCATAAATTAATAGATAGTTCAAAACTATATTTATCACCATCGCGCTTGCGTTTATTATAGTCGGCACCTTCATTCTAGCAACAACTCGCGAATTATAACTTATTGCAAAGGAAATAGCCATCAAAATATATGAAAGCGAAACTATTCTTAGATATTTGCTTCCGTATGCTATAACCATTTCATCCTTAGCAAATATATGGATTATGCTCTCTGCTTTAAGTTGCGCTATGCTTAAGAAAGCAAGCCCAATTAATGCGCCAAGTGCTATATCAAATCCAATGAGCTTCCTAATGCTTTTGATATCCTTTACACCATAGTACTGTGCTACAAATACAGCTGTTCCACTGTAGAATCCAAAGCACACGGATATAAAGATTCCAAATAACTGATTCGCTGCTCCTGTTGCTGCAAGCTCAAGTTCACCTAGCCTCCCTATCATGATAGTGTCAGCAAGGTTTAGCCCAATGTTAAGCATGTTCTGTATAACAACCGGTATGGTCACTGTCAATATTCTTCTGTAAAAAAAGCTTTTATTTTCGCCTTCTAATAGTGTATTCATCTTATTTACCATCTAAGTTATGTTGAATATTAACACCCTAAAACAACCTTCTAATTAATTTAGAACAAAAGACTCCCCTTTATGGGGAGCCTAAGCAATATCAATTCTTATTTTGCGTAATCGATTGCACGAGTCTCTCTCACAACGTTTACCTTAATCTGTCCTGGATATTCTAGTTCAGATTCTATCTTCTTAGAGATTTCTCTTGCGAGTAGTGCGATGCTGTCATCACCTATCTCATTAGGATTTGCAATGATACGAATTTCTCTTCCTGCCTGAATTGCAAATGACTTCTCAACTCCAGGAGTTGTATTTGCTATATTCTCAAGCGTCTCAAGTCTCTTGATATATACATCTAGAGTTTCTCTACGAGCACCAGGTCTTGCTGCTGAAAGAGCATCAGCTGCAGCTATCAAAACTGCTTCTGCTGACTGTGGCTCATAATCACCATGGTGAGCAGCCATACCGTTGATAACGGCATCGGTCTCCTTGTACTTCTTAAGTACAGTTATACCGATATCTACGTGTGTACCCTCAAACTCATGGTCTAAAGCCTTACCTATGTCGTGAAGCAGACCAGCTCTTCTTGCAAGCTTAACATTTAGTCCTAGCTCACCAGCCATAAGTCCTGCAAGGTGTGCAACCTGAATTGAATGGTTTAGTACATTCTGTCCGTATGATGTTCTGTATCTCAAACGTCCTAGAAGCTTTACAAGCTCTGGATGAAGGTTGTGTATACCTACCTCAAAAGTAGCTCTCTCACCTTCAGACTTAATTATGCTGTTTACTTCCTTAGTTGCCTTGTTTACCATCTCCTCTATGCGAGCTGGATGGATTCTTCCATCAGTGATTAGCTTCTCAAGCGCAAGTCTTGCAATCTCTCTTCTCACTGGGTCAAAACATGAAACGATTACTGCCTCTGGTGTATCATCAATGATTAGATCAACACCTGTCTGTGTTTCTATCGCTCTGATGTTTCTTCCTTCTCTACCGATAATTCTACCCTTCATCTCATCGTTAGGTAGCTGGACAACAGATACTGTAGATTCTGCAACCTGATCAGCTGCACATCTCTGAATAGCGCCGACTATGATATCTTTAGCCTTAATGTCAGCTTCTTCCTTAGCCTTCATCTCGATGTCTTTAATCATCAAAGATGCATCATGTCTTACGTCCTTTTCTATCTCGGTTAGCAATAGCTGTTTTGCCTCTTCGGCTGTCAAACCTGAAATCTTCTCAAGTTCAATGATTTTCTTCTCAAGGAATGAGTCTAGCTCCTCCTTTTGCTTCGATATCTCGATTTGCTTTTTCGCTAGGTCTTCTTCTTTCTTCTCTATGCTGCTAAGCTTGCGATCTACCGTCTCTTCCTTCTGAGCTATTCGTCTTTCTGAACGTGTAAGCTCATTTCTTCTTTCTCTTACTTCCTTTTCTACATCGTTTCTTACACGATGCGCTTCCTCTTTGGCTTCTAACGTAATTTCCTTCTCAATTGTTTCGGATTTTTTCTCTGCATCCAGAATCAAATTCTGTGCAACCTGTTCTGCGTTTCCAATAATCTTTTCACCAACGCTTTTTCTGTAAATATATCCGATTAACAGTCCCGCAATAAGGGTAACCGCACTAACTACAATAATTAAAATCACGGCTATCGGAGTCATTGAAGCACCTCCTTTATTCATATTTTATTATGTACGAACGGCATGCTCAAAAAAAGAATATGCCTTGATATTCTCACACAAACTATATTATAATGTTTGATACGACAGTATGTCAAGAAACTTGAGGTGTATTGAATGAACTATTTTTCATATATTTACAAAAATATTGATAAAATTATATGCACGATAGTTGCTATTTTTGCTCTTATCAGCATTCTCATAATAGGTAGTACCACTGTAGATACTAACTTCTTTTCAAGGAGTGTAATAGTACAGTTTGCTGCATATTTAATCGGCATTTTTTTGATATTATTCACCCTGAGGTATAACTACACTATATTTAAGAATTTGAGAAAAATTCTCTATCCTATAGCCATACTCATGCTACTAACCGTTTATATACCTGGCCTAGGAACGGAGATAAATTCAGCACGCTCATGGATAAACCTAAGAGTTATAACGCTTCAGCCATCAGAACTAGTTAAGATTCTATTTATACTAATAATGGCATCATATCTAGATGAGCATAAGGATGAACTATATAACTTCAAAGGCCTGGTCAAAGCTGTGCTTATCGCCTCACCTATTATCCTCATTGTACTTAAAGAGGACCTCGGAAGTGCACTAGTATTTGCATCCATTTGGCTCTTCATGATGTTCTTTTCTGGCATTGAGCTTAAGGCACTAGGCAAGTTCTTCGCTTTGATATTTGCTCTAGTTCCTCTCGGCTATATATCCATGGCGCAGTACCAAAAAGATAGAATTGAAGCCTTCCTTCATCCTGACAATCTTTCACTTCCAGGAAACTACCAGGTATGGCAATCCAAGGTTGCTATTGGTTCAGGTGGATTCTTTGGCAAGGGGCTATTCGGTGGAACTCAGAAAAGTTTAGATTTCATACCTGTTCAAACAAGCGACTTCTTCTTTGCCGTACTTGGTGAAGAGCTTGGACTGCTCGGAGGATTCTTTATTATTGCACTCTACCTTGTACTCCTTCTACGTATGATGAGCATTCTAAAAAACGCAGTCGATTTCTACGGTGCTTTGATAATCTCAGGAATAATCGGTATGTTCGTATTCCAAATTTTCGAGAATATTGCAATGACTATGGGGCTCATGCCTGTAACTGGTATAACACTACCGTTTTTAAGCTATGGCGGATCATCCATAGTATCCAATATGCTAGCCATTGCACTTGTACTAAATATCGCAGTGCGTAGTAAGAAGATAAACTTCTAGCATAGCTAGATCAATACAAATTAATACGGGGCAGGCGATAATTCCGCTTGCCCCATTTTGTTCCTTAATATCAGCTTAATATTCTAGTTAAATCAAAGGTCTTATCTCTTCTGAAACATCTTCAATATCTAGTATGCGATCGCATATATTATTGAAGTTTTCCTCAATGTATGTGCCTTCCTTAAGCACGATAGGAATGCCTAGGTTTGTTGATATTCTGATATTTGCATCAGACTGAATTACTCCAGCAAGTCTTGGCTTTAGCATCGCTGTAATCTCCCTAAGCTTAGGTGAATAACCAGATGCCATTAGCTCGGCTTCGACATTGTTTATAACAAGATGTCTCTTATCTATTCCCATTCCAACTAGCTGTCTATCTAGGTTATCTGCATCCCTTATAGCAGAGTAATCTGGGCTTGAAATAATTATTGCTTCGTCTGCACCAGCACTTGCTATTACAAGTCCATCATCTATTCCTGATGGAGCATCTATTATCACATAGTCGTAGATATTCTTTAGCTTTTCGCATAGCACTTTCATATGAAGAGGTGTAAGATAGCCGTCGTCTCTCTCAGGTGATGATGCCATGATATATAAATCGTCAAATCTCTTATCCCTGATAAGTGCCTGCTTGATTCTGCACATTCCAGTCAGAACGTCATGAACGTCGTAAACGACATTGTTTTCTAGACCGAAGTATAAATCAAGGTTCCTAAGTCCCATATCAAGGTCAATCAAAACAACGCTCTTGCCCCTCTTTGCGAGTATTGAGCCAAAGTTGACCGCAAACATTGTCTTTCCTGTTCCACCCTTACCTGATGAAACGACATACACCTTTCCCATTTCTTCCTCCAAATATAATTACATCAGACTTACCTAATGATATTTTTTCCTATATTGTCTGTGTTTGAATAAGGCAAGCTCGACTCATCATTAGTTTTAAAGTAAGCGTCTAAAATATCCTTGATTCCGTCGCCTGCATTTGATGCAAGTCCTCCCTCAGGAAGCATTACAACAACCGCTATCTTAGGGTCATCTGCAGGTGCCATGGCTATAAACCACGCAAAATCCTCATATGTTCCCTTAAATTTATTTATTATTCCATAGTTGATCTTATGATCACTTAGCTCTATCAAAGCTCCGTCTATGGCCGCATAGTCCGTCGGATACTTCTTGGCATCCGTCTTCATAAGTTCATTAGCTTTTGCCTGAACCTGCTCATATGTAAGGTTTGTACCTGCAAGCTGATTTATACTATCTAAATGCTCTCTTACATATTCGCCCTCATCCTTTGGCTGTTTAATAGCCTGGTACTGAGCTGTACCTGTCTTTCCTGCAACTTCTACGGGATAATTCTTAAGCGCTGATGCAAGTGTACCTGAAAGACAAACTCTTCTCATTCCCTTGATTACGGCCTTGCGATTTTCTTCACTTATGTTGATATCTTTTGCAGCAGGTTTTACCGTTCTTCCTTCACCTTCAACGCCATATACTATACTAACTTTATTTCGCTTTCCATGATTTGCAAGCGTTGCGGTGTAGTTTGCTAGCTGTATAGGTGTATAGTTATTATCTCCCTGTCCAATTGATAGGTTGAATACGTCGTAGGTTCCCCAACTAGCCTGGTTAAAGTAGTCAAATTTAACCATCTGAGCACAGTCCTCAACCTGATCTTTTTTCACATCAGTCTGCTCCTCAATTCGCTTTTGAATATCTGCATATGATGGATTTTCTTCTATCCATGATGTGATTGTATCTATATTTTTGTATAGTTTCTTCTCATTATCATAGACACTCTTAGGAAAATACACATGAGCTTTATTATAGATGGCATTCCAAACAGCTACCTTGTAGCTCTTCATCTTGCCCTCCTTAGAAACTGGCTCTCTAACCGTTTCTCCTATCTCTATTCCCGTCTTCTCTCCTAGACCTAAATCCTTAGCTCTCTGAAGTATAGCATCTATAGTTATATCCTTGTTATATCCAAGGCTCGCACCGTTGCCCCAGTTTTTTCCTGTTGCAATGCATGCAAAATAATAGTTACAAGAGTTGCCTATTCCCCATTCTAGGTCCTCATATCCATCGGTTCTCTTATATTCGTTCCACGTATAGCATCCGAAGGATCTTCCACCTATATCTATATGACCCTTATCCCATATCTTTAAATTTGGGTTCAGTCCGCACTCTAGGGCTACAAGACCCGTTATAGGCTTAAATGTAGAACCAGGCGCAGCTGATGCCTTTGTTGCATTGTTATATAGAGGTGCTGCTGAAAAAGGATCTCTAGGATTATCTGCCTGCACAGATTCCCATTCACTTGCGCTAATACCATCAGCAAATGAGTTTAGATCAAAGGTAGGATAACTCGCCATAGCAAGCACATCACCCGTCTTTACATCTAGAACTATCGCCGCACCACTGTTACATGTAGGTATTCCTCTAACTGTTTTCTCAAGGCTAGCCTCTACAGCCGCTTGAAGATCCCTATCAATAGTTAGGTAAGCATCCATACCTTTTTGGCTGCTTGTCTCACTGATTGTCGATACATAGTTACCCGAGCTGTCAACAACAACAGTCTTTATCCCCGCCTTGCCGTGGAGTTTGTCCTCTAGAGCTGACTCTATTCCATCCTGACCTATAAGGTCTGTGTTCAAATATCCTTTCTTAGAATAAGCTTCTGCACTATCTTCTGATATTGAGCCCATATATCCTATGATATGAGCACCGAGGCTTCCATTAGGATAATATCTTTGGGTTTCTGATGAAACAGACACTCCCTTTATGCCCTTTTCCTCAAAGAAAATTACACTCTTTTGGCTTATATTTTTAGCAACTGTGACAGGCATATATTTTTGGCTACCACTGTCTACAATCTTGTTTCTGACAATGAATATTTTTCTTGCCTGAGCATCGCTTAGCGAGTTTTCTATTCCGAAGTACTTTCTCATGCCCTTAAAACATTCTGAAGCACTTATCCCCTTCTCTATATCCTCATCAGTAAATCCGAATCTGCTAAGAAAGTTTTCCTTCTGAAGAGTATAGATGAACTTCATGCTTCTAACATTTATCGGCAGACTCACATTGTGCTTATTTTCAAGCACCTTTGAGGCTTCATATCTATCTAGCTTTTTATCTATTCCGTACTCAGTTCTAACTGCATCAAATACCTGCTGTGCACTTGTACCCTTTGCGTATCCATTTTGCTCTAGCCATACACTTAAGTCTGCATCAAACTTATAGCTAAATTTTCCATCTTCACTCATCAGAATAGGAAAATCATCTGTGTACTCGTCACCGTTTTCTTCTAGCTTATTCAAAAGTCTAAGTGCAGATTTGTTTATCTCAGCACTGTCAAGTCCACTAGCGTTAAATACTGCAGTAAAAATCTGTTTGTTTCCGGCAAGTAAATTACCATTTCTATCGTATATATTTCCTCTAGGTGCAGATGTATAGATGGTCTTCGTTGACTGCTTTGTTGCAGCTTCATTCCATGTCTTATGCTCAATAATGGTTATAACAAAAAGACGCACTACCAAAGCGAGCATGAGCAAAAGAATCAGGCTTATTATGTACTTGTATCTCAGATTGATTTTTCTGTTATGATCATTCATTTAAAATATCCGTCTCTACGCGCCTGAACAGCTTTGTTTATAAAGAAGTATAAAATAGCTTCTGTTATAACAACTTCTATTGCTAGGACAAGCGGTATTTTTTTGAGCATATAAAAATATGTATATGGCGAGCCTAGTAGCTTATACATTAACCAGTAGCAACTACTATGTATCAATATAGCTAAAGCGCTAATTCCTGCATCCGTAACAAGGCTCTCTGTGTTGATCGATCTTCTTATCAAAAGCACAAAGCTTACCATAACAACAAGGCTAATCAGGCTAACTCCAATATATTGATTGAAGAACAAATCCTTAGCTAGCATAAAGAAAGCTGTAACCACTATTGGCTTCAGTAAATCCTCTTCCTGATATATAAATACTACTGCAAGCATTAGACATAGCATTGGATCCACTCCTCTAAACACTGGCAGTAAACTTGTGATAAAGGCCTGAAGTACAAAGACTATCGAGCACACAATAATATATGTCTTTAGCTTCATAGAATCACGCTCACTCTATCCATGGATGCGAAATCCGTCTCTGGCTTTATCTCAACCTTGAGAAGCTGCTTATCGCTATCATATCTCGTTTTAGATACCTTACCGATAATTATGCCAGCCGGGTATTCACCCATGCCTGATGTTATTATAATATCTCCCTCACCCACATCTGATTTGCCATCTAGCATGTAACCAGTTAGTGCTCCATTGCTTGAAGCCTCAAGAATTCCCAAAGACTTCTTGTTATCCTGGGTGCAGAAGCTTATTTTGCTAGACTCATCTATTATAGGCAAAATCTTAGACCAGCCCTTGCCTGTGGCAATAACCCTGCCCACAAGGCCTTGTCCGTAAATTACTATATTTCCTTTTTGGATTTTGCTCTCACTACCTCTATCGATAACAAAGGAATTTGTCCAGTTTGTTCCGTCAAATGATGTAATCTTTGCTGTTACAATATCTGACTCTCCTTTGATAAAATCGTAGTTGAGCGCCTTCTCAAGAGCCTTGAGCTTCTGAAGCTCATTTGCAGTCAATGTCATCTGGTTAACCTGCTGCTTGAGCTTACTGTTCTCTTCTTTTAGCTTTTCGTTTTCCTTCATTAACTGTCTATATGAGAAGGCTCCACCTAAATTATCCCTGAGCGTACTGCCCAAGGATGTCATAGGTTTTTCTATAGCCATATATAAGCGATTAAAAACACCGCTACCTGAACTTCCGATTGAAAAGGTAAGTGCTAAAATTATGATCGCCGCAAATAATAATGAAAGCAACACGCTAATCAGTTTATGTCCCTTTATAAATTTCATTTGCGTTTCTCACTTCCTACCTATCTACGTTTTACACTGGAAGCATGAATCTTAAGGGTTTCTATATTGTTTAGACTCATTCCAGTTCCAAGGGCAACTGCCTCAAATGTATTTTCGGCAACTGTCGCCTTGATGCTTGTTCTCTTCTCTATAAGCTTGTCTAGATTATAAATTCTTCCGCCGCCTCCTGAGAGAACCATACCACTTGAAGCGATATCTGCTGCGATTTCAGGTGGTGCTTTTTCTATTGTTGCTTTTACTCCATCTATGACTATATCTATAGACTCCTGTAAGCCAAGCATAATGTCTCTGTTTGTTACCTCTATGCTCTTTGGCAATCCTGATATGATGTCACGACCGCTAGCCTGAACAGTCTTTATGATTTCGTCGCCATTTTCGTCAATATCTAGGCAAGCTGCACCAGCCTCTATCTTAAGCATCTCAGCTGTCTTCTCACCTATCATAAGAGCATATCTCTTACGCACATACTGAATTATAGCTTCGTTGAACTTGTCTCCCGCATGTCTTATAGATGTGCTAGCTACGATACCACCAAGCGCTATAATAGCAATATCAGTTGTTCCTCCGCCTATATCACATATCATGCAGGCAGTTGAACTATCAACATCAAGACCAGCACCTATTGCTGCAGCCATAGGCTCTTCTAGAATGTAAACCTCGGATGCACCCATCTGTCTCACAACACCTTCAACAGCTCTTTTTTCTACTTCGGTAACTCCACTTGGAACGCCAACAACTACTCTGAAGTTCTTAATCTTATTTCCGACAGCCTTGTCGATAAATGCTCTAAGCATATCTCCAGTTCTGTCAAAATCAGAAATCACTCCGTCCTGAAGAGGTCTTACAACCATTATGTTTGCTGGTGCCTTACCAATCATCTCCTTAGCATCGTCGCCGACAGCTAAAGTTACATTGCGTCTCTTGTCTAGCGCAATTACAGATGGTTCGTTTAAGACAATTCCATTATCCTTAATGTAAATCAGCGTATTTGCAGTACCTAGATCAATACCCATGTCCTTTGCTGATAAAAAATTCAACATTACTTTACCTCCGTAGTATATCAAATGTAAACCGCATGACCTTCTATATCAGTCCCATGTCTGCCATGCTAGTGTACTCTCCATCACCTATTATTACATGATCGAGCACCTTTATTCCAAGTATTTTGCCCGATTCACAGAGCCTCTTAGTTGTCACTACATCTTCTTTGCTCGGACTTGAATCACCACTTGGGTGGTTATGAACAAAGATTACTGATGCAGCGCTCATCCTCACAGCTAGAGTAAAAACCTCTCTAGGGTGTGCTGGAGCTCCGCTTAGTTCACCGACAGATACCCTATCGATGTGAAACACCTTACCCTTAACATCCATAAGCAGGCTGACAAAGCATTCCTTCTTAAGATGTCTCAGCTCAGGCATCATAAAACTTGCTACATCATCTGCTGAGTTTATCGTAGCCATACTGCTCTTCTTCTGGGTAAGTCTTCTGCCTATCTCCGCTGCTGCAGCGATTGCACAAGCCTTACTCTTGCCTATCCCATAAAAGCTAACAAGCTCCTTTGGACTTGCAGAAGATATGCCATAAATACCAGACTCAAACTCATTAATGATTTTACCAGCAAGCTCAAGAGCTGAATTTTCCTTCGTTCCGGTTCTAATTATCAAAGCGATAAGCTCAGTATTGGATAAAGAACCAACTCCATATGAAAAAGCCCTTTCCATGGGTCTTTCCGATTGTGGTAAATATTTGATTTTCAATGAATCCTCTCTTACCGACAATCTTTAATTAAATTCAAATTCACCCTATATTATACCATTAATGTATTGCTCTTGCTATGTTTATTGTTAAAGTTTCACATACAAAATGTGAACATCACATGTTCTCTTTGCCATCTATGTGGGACTTAAGGCGAGCAATAACCTCATCTATGTTCATTCCTGTAGTATCTAATACAAGCGCATCTTCGGCAGCTCTTAGGGGATTAAGTTCCCTGTGGGTATCGTTGTAATCCCTTTGATTTATATCGCTTAAGACTTTATCAAAGCTCACTTCCTCGCCCTTTTCTATAAGTTCCTTGTATCTACGATTTGCTCTTTCCTCTGCAGATGCAGTTATAAAAAACTTGAACTCAGCATCTGGCATAACATTAGTACATATATCTCTACCATCCATTACAAGGCTCTTGCTTCTGCCCATCTCCTTTTGGATCGCGACGAGTTTGCTTCTTACACTGCCAATCTTGGAGCAGTCAGATGCCATCATTGAAACCTCAGGAGTTCTGATAAAGCCACTAACATCTTCCCCATCTAGATATACATTTGAGTTTCTAAAGTCAATACTGGTATCATCAAGCATCTCATTAAGCCTAGCTTCATCATCACAGCCTAAACCACTTCTAATCATCTTATATCCAACCGCTCTATACATAGCGCCAGTATCTACATAATCAATCCCATATTCACTTGCTAAAATCTTCGCTAGTGTACTTTTGCCAGCGCCACCAGGACCATCTATAGCTATCCTCTTCAGCATTTTTGCTCCATTCTGTACATTAAAACCAACTATTTGTTCTTCTTTCCTACCAGGGCCTCTATCTCTTTGATAAAGGTGTTCACATCCTTGAAAGATCTATATACTGATGCAAATCTTACATATGCAACCTCATCAAGGTCCTTAAGCTGTTCCATGACAAGCTCGCCAAGGAAGGTACTCTTAACTTCTTTTTCCATCATGTTGTTAAGGCCACGCTCTATACTGTCGACAACGCGCTCTATATCAGCTAGCGCAACTGGTCTCTTCTCACATGCCTTTATTATACCGTTCATTAGCTTATCTCTATCAAAGGCCTGGCGACTACCATCTTTCTTAATAATCATTATTATGGTCGTCTCGACCTTCTCATAGGTCGTAAAACGCTTTACGCACTTCTCGCATTCCCTTCTACGTCTTATCGCCTTACCGTCGTCAATCGGTCTAGAATCAATTACCTTTGTATCTTCATTATCACAAAATGGACATCTCATTTGTTTATCTCCGTATATATCTTCAATACTGTTATTTACTATGTTAATATTACTTTTATTTTACACTATATGTCCTTCTTTTTCTACATCAAAATACACTGCTGCTATTAAAGCCCAAAGAAAAACACAGCCCATATCACTATAGGCTGTGCCAATGTACTTTCAATTATTTAGAGCTGCTATTTTCTGATGTCTTTGCCTTCTTAGCCTGCTCCTCAGCTACGATCTTCTGGTATTCCTTCTGTGATACCTTCTTACCGTCCTTCATTACCTTGTCAAGAACCTTATCAAAGAGGATCTTCTGACGCCAATTCTGCTCGTCAGCATATGTTTCGATATCCTTACCGAAAGCCTTCTTGAAGCTCTCCTCATCATATCCGTTATCCTCAAGGATCTTTAGAATTTCCTTCTTGTATTCTCTGTTGCTGAGCGAAATATTCTCTGAGCGAGCTATGCTATACATAACCATTCTATTAAATACTATGTTCTTAGCATATTCTTGCTTTAGCTTCTCAAAACCCTTCTTGTCAGTTCTCATTACTGTCTTGAGATATGTTTCCCACTGCATTCCATAGTTCTGAGCCTGAGCCTTGTATGATTCCTCTAGCTTATTAGCCTGTGACATAGCTTCATTAAGTTCCTTCTCAGGATACTTCTTAGCCTTAGACTTGTCTATTATTCTGCTCCAAAGCTCCTGCTTAACTGTGGAGTCTATGCTCTTCTGCTTCTGATTAAGAAGCTCCTTCTTAACACCCTCTTTGTATTCCTTGACTGTTGTATACTTGGAATTCTTCTTTACAAATTCTTTATTTAGTTTAGGAACTGAAATCTTCTTCTTGCTGTTAATTGTTACTTTGAATTCTACAGCTTTACCCTGAAGGTCAGTCTTACCATAGTCATCAGGGAATTTTAGGTTTAGAGTCACAGAATCTCCCACATTCTTACCAATCAGACCCTCGACAAAACCGTCTATCATCTGAGTTGTACCAACTGTTATGTCAGTTGATTCACTGCTACCACCCTCAAACTCCTTGCCGTCTATTTTGCCAACAAATGAGATGTTAATTGTATCTCCATTTTCAACCTTACCTGTCTTGGAGTTCTCAGTCTTTGCAGCCTTCTGAAGTCTTCTCTGAATTTCTACATCAACCTCTTCATCAGTAACGCTGGCCTTCTGGCTAGTGTACTCTAGTCCTTTATAATTGCCAACCTTGACGTATTTGCTTAGATCGTAGTTGTATTCTTTGGGCTGCTTATTGTTAACAAATACTAGTATAATAGCGATAACAGCAACGATTGCAACAACAACGCCTGATCCTATAAGCAATTTCTTGTTCATATCATACCTTCCTCTTGAATTTATATAATTAATTATTATAAAAGTCTTACCCTCAGATTCTACCATTTTGTACAATCTTTTTCAATTAAAAAGCCGTATAATTCACTGAAAATACACAATCCCACATACTTTCACAAAAAAGAGATGAACTCTTTACGGCTCATCTCTAAAATAAATCACACTTGTCCAAAAACTACCTTATTGCAAAGTATCCTCTGTCTTCTCTTTCTTCCCCATGTTCATGCACATTGAAGCCATGGCACATGAAGAACACGCTTCCTTTCTCTTAGAAAGCTCATCATCGCTTCTATCTTCAGCATTCTTGCTAGCTACGATGACAGCTATAAAACAGAGTGCTGCAATAGCAACAGATGCAACTGCTATATATAATAAGTGACTCATAAAGTATTCCATACAATCATCTCCTCATAAGGTCCATCAAATGTAATTATATATACATTCTACCACAAATATCAGCTTTTACACCACGCCTTGAAGAATTTCATATAGATTTCTAAATAAGACCTAGAATCTCGTCAAATATTTCCTTAGCAACCTCAGCCTTTGATTTCAATTCTAATGATCTATGGCCATCCCTTGTAATCAAAGTAACTGCGTTAGTATCTGTCTTAAAGCCACTTCCAGCATCCTTTAGGTTGTTAGCCACTATCATATCAGCGTTCTTCTTGCTGAGCTTCGCCTTGGAGTTTTCTAGCATATTATCGGTTTCCATTGAAAAGCCACATAGAAACTGACCTTCTCTTTTGTTCTCTCCAAGATACTTAAGAATATCCTTTGTTCTCTTGAGAGGTATAGATAGATCTCCGTCCTTTTTCTTAATCTTGCTGTTCACATAGCTTTCTGGCGTGTAATCAGCCACAGCCGCAGCCTTTACAATTATGTCCTGCTGATCCGCCCTCTTAGTTACCTCATCAAACATATCGCTAGCTGATGAAACCTCAACAACGTTTACAAAGTTTGGAATTTCTGCAGTCGTATTAGCCTTAACAACTGTAACCTCAGCTCCTCTTAGCATTGCTTCCTTAGCGATAGCAAAACCCATCTTGCCACTGCTGTGATTTGTTAGGAACCTAACTGGGTCTAGTGACTCCATCGTAGCACCTGCTGTAACGAGAACCTTTTTGCCTAGCATGTCCTTTTCCCTTGCTATTTCTCTTTCAATTACATCAAAGAGAAAATCCGGCTCGGGCATTTTTCCGGCGCCCGTATCTCCACATGCCAAAAGCCCATTTTGTGGCTCTACGACGCCAATTCCGTACTTCTTAAGTTTAGATATATTGTCCTGCGTTATCTGGTTTTCGAACATAGCAGTGTTCATGGCAGGCGAAACTATCTTCTTGCACTTTGATGCTAGGAAAGTTGTTGTCAACATATCATCTGCTATTCCGTTTGCAACCTTAGCGATTACATTTGCCGTTGCAGGTGCTATCATGAAGATGTCAGCCTTTTTCGCAAGCGATATATGCTCTACATCAAATTTGAAATTCCTATCAAAGGTATCCACATAGCATTTGTTCTCCGTCAGCGTCTCAAAGACGAGCGGGCTAATAAACTCGCAAGCATTCTCAGTCATTATTACGTTCACATCTGCTTCTGTCTTTGACAAGGCACTTACTAGATATGCAGTTTTATACGCTGCGATTCCACCGCTTACTCCTATAATTATCGACTTATTCTCAAACATTTTTGCTCCTAAATCTTATTCATTAAGATGCTTTGGTACAGAGTTTTTGTCAAAGCTATACTTTGATTTCTCATCCTTACATATCTTATCAGCAATGCTTCCAATTCTATTCATTATCCAAAGATAGGTCTGTGAACCTTCGCTATAGTCGGCTTCTGAGTAGCCGTCTATTCTATCGTTCTTATGCAGGATATCTACCTGCTTAAAAGCATTTATATCGCCCTTAGGGTAGATTGCATATGTCGATCCACCGTTCCCTCTTACAACAGAAAATGCAGGGATATCACTTGGTCCATCTGCAATATAGATCATATTCTTAAGTTTGACCCTTCTAGCATCCTCTGGCATGGCGATATTTACATCTATCTCTGGGTGCTTGTTAACACCCTTGTTTATCTCAAAGATTGCTCTCGTCTTTGTCGTATTATCAACAGTGTAGCCTATTTCTGCGATTCTTCTTACTCCATTTTGCTCATCTTCTATGAACTCGCAGCCCCAAATACCGTCAACATATTCAGCAATTTCACTACCCTGTATTATAGC
The DNA here is from genome assembly GCA_938049335.1 of uncultured Clostridia bacterium. GTDB lineage: Bacteria > Bacillota > Clostridia > Peptostreptococcales > Anaerovoracaceae > Eubacterium_B. Next base: position 65,341 of record CALIYX010000024.1, read on the forward strand.
TGCCATTCCCGTGCTTACTATATAGTGCTCTAGCTTAATACCGCACTCTCGATAATCCTCATTCTGGTCAACAAAATCCTTAGTCTTTGTAAATAGCTCAGGTATGCCTGGATAAAACTTCAGTTCCTTGCCGAAGCTTTTTAGCTTTTCGTTGTTAAGTCCCTGCATACGGCCATCTCTAGCATCTCTGATAAACTGATTGAGGTAGATTGTTTCAGGATTTACCCTTACTCCCTGCTCGTTCATATACTTTGCTGGAAGCAATCCAACTTCTCCCCAGAAGCTCTTTTCGTCTATTCCGTAGTACTTAAATATTGGCTCCTGCATGTATCCATTTAGGAGCGTCTTGTCAAAGTCCCACACTACCGCAATTATATTTGCCATAAAATTACCTCGATAATTGCAAAAAAGACCCGGGAGAATTCTCACCGGATCTGGATATTAAAAATTTATTTTGCGCAAGCTTTCTTTGCTGTTTCACATAGCTGTGTGAATGCTGCTGCATCATAAATAGCCATCTCTGATAGCATCTTACGATTGATTTCGATTCCGCTCTTCTTGAGACCATCCATCAAACGGCTGTATGAAAGATCGTTCTGTCTAGCAGCTGCATTAATTCTTGCAATCCACATCTGACGATACTGTCTCTTCTTTAGCTTTCTACCAACATATGCAGATCTAAGAGCTCTCATTACAGCAGGATTGGCTGCTCTAAATGTCTTGCTCTTGGAACCGTAATATCCCTTAGCTAACTTTAAGATTTTTTTATGTCTGCGGTGTGCAGTTACACCCTTTTTTACTCTTGCCATTTTACTTCCTCCCGATCCTGATTATTTAGCCATTGATCTTAGCATTCTCTTAAGATCAGCGCTTGATGCCAAAGTAGCCTTACGAAGGCCTCTCTTTCTCTTAGCTGTCTTCTTTGTAAGCTTGTGCGCCTTAAATGCCTTATTTCTCTTTATCTTGCCGCTTCCTGTAAGTTTAAGTCTCTTGCATGCTCCTCTGTGAGACTTCATCTTATTCTTTGCCATTGCTGGAACCTCCTTATTATGAATAGCACCCTGCGTGCCCTACTCGTGTTGAATTTACATGTCAATCAAATTGAATACTAATTTTTTGGTGCTAAGAACATCACCAAGCTGCGACCTTCCATAACAGGGCGCTTATCAACCACTGCTACATCCTCGCAAAGCTCAGCAAATTTGTCCATAACCTCTCTACCTAGTGAAGTATGTCCAAGTTCTCTTCCTCTGAAACGAAGGCTTACCTTAACCTTGTCTCCAGCCTTAAGGAACTTAGATGCTGTGCTTGCCTTAACCTGTATATCGTGAGCCTCAATGAAAGTGCTCAATCTGATTTCCTTAACCTGTGTGGTCTTCTGTTTCTTCTTCGCTTCCTTCTCGCGCTTCTGCGCTTCGTAGCGGAACTTACCGTAGTCCAAAATCTTACAAACCGGTGGCACAGCATTAGGTGAGATGTTCACCAAATCTAGCTTGTGCTCGTCAGCAAGCTTAAGAGCATCCTCTCTGCTCATGACTCCAAGCATGTTGCCATCCTCGTCTATAACTCTAAGTTGTTCTTCGCGTATTTCCTCGTTTATTCTGTTCTCTTTGATGTCAGTACCTCCAAATATAAATAAAAAACGGACACCTGAAGAGCCCGCATCAAAATATGTCATAAAAAAACATAGTCTTTATTAACCCATAGAAACGAAATTCATTAGGTGAGAAGCGGACAACTTCTTCTTGATACCCATATACTTTACCATCATGTCAAGCTCGTGTCAACAATAATTTGTTAAAATACCAATATTTTTAGGATTTTATATCAAAACAAAACGGCCTAGGTTTGTAAGCATGCTTACTTTCCTTTGGCCGTTTTAAATTAGCTTTCTAGCTTAATACTTACTTTGATTTCTTAGCTCTTCTAATCATCAATGTAGATATCGAAATTGCTATCATTGCCATTCCCGCGAAATACAAAGCATTTGTGCCTGTACCACCAGTTTCTGGCAGTGTGTATCTCGCTATTTTCGTATTTTTAATTATAAGTGTACCTTTTGAAACCGCAACACCTGAAGCCGTCTTTGATTCCGTACCATTGTTATTGCTGTAGCTGATCTTATAGTCTGAAACCGGATTTTCCACTACATAGTAACTAAATGTAACTTCTTCGCCATTTTGATTCTTACCTGTCAAAGGTAAGTCGTTATAGCTTCTTGTCCAGTTATCTGCCTTTGTCAGCCTTTCACCTGCTAGGTAGGTCTTCTCTGAAGTTCTACCGTTATCGGTTATAGCAACCTGCATTAGATCATAGGTTATTGAGCCACTTTGAACCTGTACTTCCTGCCCATTATCATCAAACCACTTCTTGGTTACCTTGATGTTAGTCTTAGGTCTCTTGTTCTTAACCGTAAAAGTCAAACTTGAGCCATCTAGCGTTACTAATGGGTTACTTGAAGTCATCGTCACGGTAAATTTACCGGATTTATCCTCAATTTTGAAGTCTATAGGAGCTGTTAGCCCTACATGGTTCTTCGGAGCCTCAACCTCGGTTAAACGATACTCTCCTGCCTCTAGATCAGTGAATTTAAACTGTGATATATTTTTTCCTCTGCCTATTGTTACAGGTGTAAATGCTGCATCGTTTAGCTTTTCTAGCTTAAATACAGCCCCGTTCAAGTAGGAATTGGTCTCATCTAGTTTAATTATATTGATCTCTGTCCTGCGCTTTAGTTCAAGGCTTATAAGCACCTGGTATGGTCTTGAATATGGGCTCCTTGGTGGATTATAGATATTAAGCTTTACAGATTCCATGTCCTTTTCGGAAACTTTTGCACTCTCCGAAATTATGTGGTCAACTGCATTCCTTAGAACCCCTTCTACTGGAGTACCCTGATACTGCTTCATATAGTTTAGAGTATCTGAATAGTACCAAAATGCTTGCTGAAGCGCTGCATAGTAACCGTGATCCTGATCATTACCTTGTGTATTCATCCAAAAGGTCTGGTTATCGAGACCATAGTCTCTAAGAAGCTCCTCCTTGTGAGTTTCGCAATAGAAGTAAACCTTTCTTACTGCATCATAGAGTTCTTTCTTTCCTACTCTTGGATTCTTAGCTTTACTGTATAGAACATCAGCATTTGACTCAAGCTTTGTATAAACAGCTCTGTCACCAAAGTTTGGAAATGTATCTCGTTCACTAAAGCAAAAAGCCTCTGCACCTTTTGAATTGTCCACATCCTTAGATACTCTCAGCTTACCGTCAACTCCTATGAAACCATAGTACTCGTTTTCGTTAAGCGGTCTTTCTGCTTCGCCATTTCTTAAAAGCGTAGTTACTGTACCACCCTTATCAAACCTCATAAATAGTTTGCCATCCTCATATGAGAATTTAAACTCAGATACTGGTTTATTAGGCTTAACAAAACCATTAGGAGCCTGCGTTATATACAGTCTATAAGTATCGCCAAGATGTACATCTCGCCTGTTCATCCCTATATCTATAGCATTTGTTAGGTATTCGTGTGCCTTCTGAGTTATGTTTATCTCTACCTCTCCGCCAGGCACGACTCTCTTGAGTGCAAACTTAACCTCACTACGGTTTACTGCCCTTCCCGAGGAGTCCTCCACAAAGAAGTTTAGGCCTGTCAAAGTATTCTGTGTGATATAGACCACACCTCCACCTTGAACATAATGGATTCCAGCTGCATCAAAGTAAAACTCTGCAATTGGAGTTACCAATCTGTCATATCCACCCGGAACACTTGTTATATAAAGCTTATATCTAGGTCCGAGCTTCATGCCTGTGAATTCTACTTCTTTGTTTGATGTATTTAGTGTACCTTGCTTAAAGATAGTCTCTCTTGATCCATCTACTTCTACTAGCTTGTACCCAATTGCTCCATTTATAGGACTTCCTGTATTTGCTACAAATTTGAACTTAGCATAGGTTATCGCAAGCGCTCTAGTTCTTCTAGTGCGCGGCTGATTTTCAGGTTCTTTCAGTACGTCCTCTGCTATATTATTGATTTTCTCAGTTTTCGCAGTTTTTTTGTTAGTACTTTCATCTTTCTTTGCAACCTCAAGCACTGATACATATTCACCAAGGATAGTTGCAAATAGCTCGCCATTTTTAGGCTTAGCCTTTACATCAAATGTTATAGAAATCTTATTAAGCTTAGCATCTTTGCTATCGCTTGAGTTACTGTTTTCTACTAACACCTTGTTGCTATTTTCAGGTGCTGATTCCTTTGCATCCTTTAGCTTTAGGCGTGCCGAAGTGTAGCTAACTCCGTATGCCCCGCTATCACGATATTCCTTATCTACTTCTATTTCAGCTGACTTTAGGCTCTTTTCATTTAGGGCTAGAGTCTTCTGATATACGACGATGAATTCCTTTACATCATTTTTACTTGATATATCTATTACCGTCTTTTCTTCTGTAGATTGGTCTTCGTTTAGCTTTGCTTCTAGGATTTCTTTATCCGTCTTAAAGTCGGAAAGCTTTTGAACCTTGCCTTCGTCTTCCTGCGCATAGGCGTAAGCAGGTATTACCTGCATCATCATAGACAGGAGCATAAGCAAGGTTAAAAGTTTGACTGATAGTTTTTTCTTTGTCATCTAACCACCTCTCCTATCTTATTTTTTCTATTGATCACAAGAAGTACTAGCATCCCTGTGCTTATCATCCAAAGACCGCTCCACCAGTAAGCATTATTACTATCTCTAGTATCTGGTGGTGTGTGCGGTGGGACGATAGGTTTACGTACCACTGGCTTTGGTTTTGCGCTCACGTGGCTTCTCCAAACTCCGTTTTGCCACTGTGGAACCATAACCAAAAATGGTTGCATTGTCGAATATTCTGCAGCTACACCTGTCTGCTTAGTTTGAACAACAAGATATATGCCGTTATTTAGGCCTGTGAAGTGTACCACTCCATCTGCTCCTGTTGTCTGTGTCATCACTGGATTTGCACCAAGGCTCTGTCTTTCCAGATTCTGCGCTAGTTTTAGCTGATCCTCGGAAGACCTTATAGTCAGCAAATCTCCGCTCCACTGGAATGGTGATTTTACTGTATAGCCTGTCCTATCAGCTTTTAGCTCAGCAACCTGATAAATTGAAAACTCTGAGCCGCTTATGCCTTTATTATTGTCAGTGAAAATTATGTCTAAGCTTGGGCTTTCGTCTGCATATACGAAATTGGAAGGTAGAATGAAAAATACAAAGCTAAAGCATAAAACTAGAACTAAACTCATTCTATTACTTTTCATTGAATTCCCTTCTTTTTTCTTCGCTTTATTAGGTATACCAATATTATGATTAGAATTAGTCCCACAGCAGCAGCTATAATTGCTACGAATTTTAGCCATGTGTGGTTTATTACTTCTTCTATATTCTTTGTTGGCTTGCTATACTGCGTGCGCTCTCCGCGAATTAGAAGTCTATGGGAATTAACCCCATAAGGCGTACATGTAATCAATGTCACATAGTCCTTGCCTTCTTCTATATCTAGCTTTTCTACCTCATCAGGTAGAACTGTGTTGATCTGGTCGACTCTATAGGCCAGCACTTCGTCAAATACATGTATGAAAAACATATCTCCGACCTTTAGCTGATCTATGTTTGTAAAGAGCTTTGCAGATGGCAAACCTGTATGACCTGACAAAAGACTGTGAGTGCTCTCGCCACCTACTGGAACCGATGATCCCGGTATATGACCTACTGCAATTTGCAATGTGCCCTCATCGACATCGTGATAAATAGGCATATACACATTTATCTTTGGAATCTCTATGTATCCCATTATGCCGGTGTCTGTCACGTCCATAATCTGTTCGTATCTGCTTAACTCATCCTTGCTCAATGAATACCTGTTGTTTCTGTGAACCAAGCTCTGATTGTATTCCTTTGCTTCTGTTAAGAGCCTCTCCTTCTCCTCCTTGGACATGTCCTTGGATCTTTCCACATAGCTTGCTATTGCTTTTGAAGAGTGCATTTCGTTAAGTAAATCACTGATTGTTGGGTAGGCTAAAAATCCTATTCCCGTTATCAGTATTAAAGCCACCAATATATTTGGTATGATTTTTTTTGCTTTTTTCATTATTTAGCAGCTTCGCGCTTCTTATAACCTAAATATCCTAAAGCACCTAATACAAAGATTGAACCTAGACCGTAGATGAGTATTCTACCCATACCACCTGTCTCTGGTAGAACGAATCCCTTGTTATTTATTACATCTGTTGCAACTGAACCAGCAGTTTTATCTGCAGTAAATGTGATAGTTCCAAGGTCAGTTGTACCTTCTAGCTTAGTTAGCTTAGGATCATCTGATTCCTTGTCATATGTTGCAGTGATTGTGAATTCGATTGGCTTGATTGTGTTATATCCACTTGGAGTCTTTGTCTCCTTAAGTACATATGAACCAGCATCTAGTCCCTTGAATGTAAATACTGTCTTAGTACCATCTAGTGTGAATGTTGCCATCTTAACTTCGTTAGTTCCAACCTTCTTGTAAAGTTCGAACTCAGCTCCCTGAAGTGGATTGTTTGCATCGTCCTTCTTGTTTACAACAACCTTGTATGTGAATACGATGTTCTTATCCTTAGGAGTTGTTCCGTGGTCACCTTCGCCACCCTTGTTTGGGTTGTTTGAGTACTCAAGGTAAACTGTATTTGGGTTACCACCTGAACCTATAACTGCGTTATTGTTAAGTGTGCATGAATACTCTACAACAATCTTGCTGTCCTTAGTTACAGGTGTTTCTGTAATTGTCTTTAGGTCATCAAAAGCAACTGTAAATCCGTTAGTTGCTGCATTTGTTGTTACAGCGTATCTGCTAGCTGGAATTAGAACTCCGTCAATCTTAACCTTGATTGAATCAGCCTTTAGTGTTAGGCCAGCTGACATTTCATCGTGGAACTTGTATGTGTACTTCTCATACTTGTCATAGTTTGCTGGAAGTGTACCTGTTAGCTTGTATGGGATTGTATCTCCAATTCCATAGTCTGCAGCATCCTGCCATTCGCCGTCGCTGTTTTCCTGCACCTTCTTTACAACTGTTGGAACATCAAGCTTTGTCCTTGCTTCTGTGTCCTTAACAATCTTTAGCATGTAAAGTGTGTATGCTGAGTTATTACCAGTCTGTGAATCTGCTTTATCCTTGATTAGGTAGTAACCTGGCTCTAGATTTCCTAGAGTACCCGTTGTACCAGCAGCTACTGTCTTTGTCTTTTTCTTTGCTGGATCTAGGTGTGCCTGAAGACTGTTGGCAAAAGCCTGAGCCTTATCTGTGTCAGTTAGAGTCTTAGCCTTTGCATTTGCATCTCCTAGGCCTGCCTTTGATGAAGCCTTTATTCCGTCACCCCACTGGATGTTAGAAAGAGTGCTTCCTGAAAGCTCTCCCTTAAAAATCTGATATACTTCGAATTCGTGCTCTGTCTTACCGTCATTCTTGAGTGTAAGTGTGTAGTTTTCTGCAGCGAATACCTTAGCTGGCATTACTAGAGAAACAGACATAACTACGAGCATTAGTACTGCCACTAGGCAGTTCTTCTGTTTGTTAATTAAGTTTCGCATTTTAACCCCCTTGTTAATACGTTAAATAAATATATTTGAACAAACCAAAACATGATTGCGCCCTAGGTAAAGAAATTTGTTCTTAATTAAATCGATTTATTGTATCTTTTCCCCCTTTTTGATTTTAGATTTATCCCAGTTCGCCCCCCATAGATTAATTTGTTTGTTCACATGAACAAATTTGCATACTGTATAAAATTTAGTAATTAAAAAAGATTATACACTTATAAAGATATTGCAAATTAATTAATCGTGGTACATTTTATCACAATTAACTGTATTTTTCAAGCTTTTTGCTCTTCACTATCGCCGTCAAAAATGGCTATTTTTAGCCATTTATAGACATTGTACAATCAAAAAAGCACCCTTGGCTTGCCTAGCCAAAAGTGCTCTGATTTTTCATTCATTTAAATGCGATTTATAAAAATCCATTCTTTTTATGAAATTCTTTCGCTGTAGCGCAGTCGCTAATTATCTGCTCAGATAATTCTTCAACATTATCAAACTTTATTTCATCCCTAAGCATATCCAGAAACTCTACTGTAATGCCCTTTCCATAAAGGATTTTGTCAAAGTCAAAGATATGCGTTTCGACATTCTTTCCGTAGTTACCTATAGTAGGCTTAACCCCGACATTTGTTACACTCGGATATCTCTTTCCGTTATAGACACAAAATGTCACATAAACGCCGTTTGGTGGTGTAACCATGTCATTGTCTATAACAAGATTTGATGTTGGAAATCCTAGTTTTCTGCCAAGCCTATTACCGACAACGACTTCACCTGATATAGCATAAGGACGTCCCATATATGTTTCACACTCATCGACCTTACCCGTAGCAATTAGGTTTCTTATCAAAGTCGAGCTTACTACCTGCCCATTTATAACAAAAGCATCTATTACCTTAAGGCTGAAGCCAAGCTCAAGGCTCAGCTCGTAAAGAGTGTCAACATTTCCGCTTGCCTTGTATCCAAAGTTATGGTTGAATCCACAGACAACAGATTTTGCGCGAAGCTTATCTACGATAATCTTCTTTACATATTCTTCTGGCGACATCTCCATGATTTCTTTTGTAAAAGGAATATTTATCAGGTAATCGACTCCCAAGGCCTCCATAAGTTCTTCCTTCTCGTGCTTGTAGAGAATGTTCTTTACCTTAGTCGAATTTGGAAGAAGGTCTCTAGGGTGATTTGAAAAAGTAAACACGGCCGATTTGAGTCCGCGCTCCTTCGCAATCTCAATTGTCTCCTTGATAAGCTTCTGGTGACCTAGGTGGACACCATCAAAGTTGCCTAGCGCAATTGAAGTCTCCTCTATGCTCTTTATTTCATTTAAACTATCAAATATTTGCATTATAAAATACCTTGTCTGCTTTTATTAATCCATTATTTTCTCTAGCCGTTCCCAAAAAATCACCGGCTTTATCGTAAACTCTATATAGCCTTGCAAACTCTTCCCTTATAGGGAGTGGAAATTTTTCTTCTGAAAATCTAGGCTTTTGATCTAAAGTCCATTGTTCATTCCTAAGTTCAACACCGTTAATAAAAAGGTGTTTCCCCCAGTCATCTAGCTTAGCCATTCCAAAATGCCCTAGTGGTTTATCAACAGGTGTAAGCAGTTTCCCTATTTCCTCTGGGCTCATATTCCTTATCTTTTCTATGTCTATTGCATCAGCTATATCAAAGTATCCAGATTTAATCCTAGTAAGACTGCTCATCGCAGCACCGCATCCGAGCATCCTTCCTATATCTGCGCATATACTTCTTATGTATGTACCCTTTGAGCATGCAATTTCGAACTGAAATTCACATCCATCAAAAGATATAATATCAGCCTTTTCTATATAAGCCTTACGGCTCTTTATATCTATAGTCTTGCCCTCACGCGCATATTCATATAGCTTTTTGCCACCCACCTTAAGCGCAGAATACATAGGCGGAACCTGATCAATCACACCTCTAAAATCTTCTACAGCCTTCTCAAGCATCTTTCTATCTATGCTAAAATCTTCACAGATTTTTACAGTATTTCCCCAAATATCAAGTGTATCTGTCTCAAGACCAAGCCTTGCGCTACCTCTGTAAACTTTGATATCCGTATCTAAATAATCCATGACTCTTCCTGCTCTTCCAATGGTTACAGGAAGTACACCCTCTGCCATTGGATCAAGCGTTCCTAGATGTCCAACTCGCTTAGTGCCGCAGGCACGTCTTACTATGGCTACAACATCAAAAGAAGTCATGTCCTTAGGCTTGTTTATATTGATTATTCCATCCATACTACATTTCTCTGCCAAAGGCTTCAATTACTCTTTCAATAGCTTCATCTAGACTACATCTAAGTGTGGCGCCAGCTGCTCTTGCATGTCCGCCTCCGCCTAGACTAGCACATAGCTTTGCTACATCAAAATACTGTTTTGACCTCATGCTGAGCTTGATTACATCTTTTTCGTACTCCTTAACGAGAATAGAAACCTCGGTTCCCTTTATCGCTCTCATAAGGTTTACGATTCTATCTGTCTCATACATGAAGGCACCGCTCTCTTTTAGCATGTCCTGACTAACATAAGTTATCAAAAGCTTGCCGTCAAACTCACTTCTCATCCTTGCAATCGCAAGTGCTTCAACTTTGAGTCTTTCGAATCTATCGCTTTCGTATATCTCTATGCTAACTTCATTTGCAGAAACTCCCCAATCATATAGCTCGGCAACTATCTCATGTGTAATTTTCTGAGTGTTGGAATACTGAAAGTTTCCCGTATCCGTTGTAATCGCTGCAAAGATCGAGTTTGCAATTCTCTTATCAGGGAGTATTTCTAGTTCCTTTATTAAAAGAAAGGCAAGCTGTCCCGTAGCTGCAGATTTAGGATCTATATAGTTATAGTCACAGAAATGCGTACTCGTCGAGTGGTGGTCTATGCATACGCTTAGCTTTGCAGCCTGAAATAAAGATGCTCTTTCACCTATTCTATCTAGGGCTCCTGAATCCACGCAAAACGCCATATCGACCGAGCGTGCAAAATTTGCATCGCCTGATACTAGTCCATCAGCTAGAAACATTAGGTTGTCTGGAACTTCTTCGTCTATGATTATCCACGCATCCTTACCAAGCTGTCTAAGCGCTAGGCAAATAGCTGCACTTGAGCCTATCGCATCTCCATCCATATTGGTGTGTGGGTAGAGTGCAAAGCTTTGATTTGCTTTGATTGCTTCTGCGATTTCCCTAAAGCTATTATTTACCATTCTTTTCTCCAAGCTCTCTTATCACCTTTTCTATGTGATTTCCATATTCCATCGAGCTATCAATCTTGAAAATAAGCTCTGGCACGTGTCTTATGCTAAGCTTCTTACTAATCTCAGTTCGCATAAGTCCAGCTGCACGCTTTAGACCGTCTATAACTTCAGTTTTTTCGTCTTTGCTTTTCTGCTCATCGTCTATATCTATATTTCTATCTCCCTGAGTACATGACATAACTGTCACATAGCAGGTTGCATAGCTGCCGTCTGAAGTAACTTCAACATCTGTGATGCTGATAAACTTTCCGGCTAGACGTGGGTCTTTAATCTCGGTAAGTAAAAGCTGGCTTATTATTCTTTTGATTTCTTCACCGAGTCTCTTTGTTCTATATCCTTTTCCCATACTTTCTCCAGATAGCACTTAAGCCGCCATAGGCGACTTAAGTCTTTTATATTACTTTCGCTCTATCTCTACCATGTGGAAGCACTCGATCAAATCGCCATCTTTGATATCGTTATAATTTTCGATTCCGATACCACACTCATATCCCTGAGCAACTTCCTTTGCATCATCCTTAAATCTCTTAAGTGATGAAATTTTTCCTTCGTGAATAACAATTCCATCTCTTACAAGTCTAACCTCTGCGTTACGCTGAACCTTACCCTCAGTAACATAAGCACCACCGATGATTCCAACATTTGGTACCTTGAAGGTATTTCTGATTTCAACCTTACCAAGGATTTCTTCCTTGTACTCTGGATCAAGCATACCCTTCATAGCGTTTTCTACATCGTCAATTACGTCGTAGATTACTCTATATGTTCTGATTTCTATGCTCTCTCTGTCTGCTAGAGTCTGCACAGCTGTGCTTGGTCTTACATTAAATCCGATGATTACGGCACCTGATGTACCTGCAAGCATGATATCTGATTCAGTAACTGTACCTACACCTGTGTGGATGATATTAACCTTAACCTCGTCATTATTTAGCTTTTCTAGTGAAGCGACTAGGGCACCGATTGAACCCTGAACGTCTCCCTTGATGATTAGGTTGAGTTCCTTAACGTCGCCCTCCTGAATTTGGCTAAATAGCTTCTCTAGTGTTGTACTTGAATTTTTTGCAAGAACTTCTTCTCTTAGCTTCTCTTTACGCTTCTCAGCGATGTCTCTTGCAATCTTATCTTCCTTGACTGCATTGAACTCATCACCTGCCTGAGGAACATCTGTAAGTCCAAGAATCTCAACAGCAGTAGCTGGACCAGCCTTCTTTATAGTCTTTCCTCTGAAGTCTGTCATCAGACGGATTCTACCTGCAGATGTACCTGCAACAATACTCTGTCCGCTCTCAAGGGTACCATTTGTAACTAGAAGTGTAGCTACAGGACCCTTTGCTTTATCAAGTCTAGCCTCGATTACAGAACCCATAGCTAGTCTATTTGGGTTAGCCTTGAGCTCAAGAACCTCTGCCTGAAGCAAAATCATCTCAAGCAAGTTCATGATTCCGTCGCCTGACTTTGCTGAAACTGGAACTGTGATTACATCTCCACCCCAGTCTTCAACTAGTACATTGTGCTCTGAAAGCTCCTGCTTTACTCTATCAGGGTTAGCTGAAGGTTTGTCCATCTTGTTGATTGCAACTATGATAGGAACACCAGCTGCCTTAGCATGACTGATTGACTCTATCGTCTGTGGCATTACACCATCGTCTGCAGCAACAACTAAGACTGCTATATCCGTAACATGAGCACCTCTTGCTCTCATAGCGGTAAATGCTTCGTGTCCTGGTGTATCTAGGAATACGATTTTCTGTCCGTTAACCTTAACCTCAGATGCACCGATGTGCTGAGTAATTCCACCTGACTCGCTTGAAGTAACGTTAGTCTTTCTAATTGCATCAAGTAGCGATGTCTTACCGTGGTCAACGTGACCCATTACAGTGATAATAGGTGGTCTTGGCTGTAGATCCTTCTCATCGTCCTCGAATACTTCGATTCCTGTTTCTTCATTTTCTTCCTCAACCTTACCGATGTGAACGCTGATTCCGATTTCCTCAGCAAGAATCATAACTGTATCCTCATCGATGTTTTGGTTGATATTTGCCATTATACCTAACTTCATCAAAGACATGATAACCTTTGATGTTGAAACCTCTGTCTGCTCACAGAAGCCTGCAACTGTGATAGGTACTGTAAGAACTATTGTACCTTCTGGTAACACTTCTTCTTCAATCTGTGGCTCTAGATCTGCGTTGTTGTTCTTGTACTTGGTGTGCTTGTTTCTAACCTGCTTCTCAAGCGACTTTCTCTCGAACTTGTCGAACTTGCTGTGCTTCTCCTTCTTATCGAATGACTTCTTCTTATCTTCTCTCTTTGCTGAGTCAGACTTGCCCTCGACTCTACCAGTAGAAGCTGTTCTCTTATTGTCCTTGTCCTGATATCTTGAGTTTCCACCCTGCCTGCGATCATCCTTGTTAAACTTGTTCTCGGAGTCACGGCCGCTTCTAGAGTTATTTCTGTCGTTTCTGTCGTTTCTATCGTTACGATCGTTTCTGTTATTTCTGTCGTTTCTATCGCGTCTTTCTCCTCTAGCCTCGCCTGGCTTTGCATCTCTGCTTGATCTTGTATTTCTTCTATCATCAGATCTCTTTGCATCAGATGAAGCTGGCTTAGCTGCTCTTGCTACGCGCTTCTTTTCCTCAGCCTTAACCTCATCAGCGGTCTTGATAATCTTTACACCGATAGGTCTTCTGCCTGAAGCACTCTGATCAGCCTGAGCTTCCTGCTTTGCTGGTTCAGCCTTCTTCTCTTCCTTCTTAACAGGCTTCTTAGCCTCTTCCTTTGGCATCTCACTAGCCTTTGATGCCTCTTCAGTCTTGGAGTTTTTCTTTGATGTCACGTCTTTGCTGCTTGCCACTACTGTTTTCTCTTCTTTTTCTTTCTTAACTTCAGGTTTTGCTTTCTTATCGCTTTCCTCTGCTTTATTTCTATTTGCAAAGTAAGAATCGTCAACTATCGGTCTTCCAATAGGCAAACGCTTTCTACCAGCTGCTGGCTTTGCTGTTTCACTAGCATTGCTCTTGGCCACACTCTTGTCGTATACCGACTTAAGCTTTGCAATATCACCCTCGGATAATGTGCTCATATGACTCTTTAGCTCTATACCCAGTCCTGAAGCCTTTTCGAGTAGCTCCTTGCTTTGAACTTCTAGTTCACGGGCAAGTTCAAATACTTTCACTGCCATTAGACACCTCCCTTTCTGATTGAATCAGGTCAATCTCCCTACATATGCTCTCGGCAAAGCCCTTGTCCACGATTGCGAATACACCCTTATCCACATTCCCGGTCATGTGTGAAAGCTCACTAGCTTCTCCGAAAACCCTGTATTTTATATTGTTAGTGACACATTTCTGCGTCAATTTTCTCTTTGTATTGTCTCCAACATCCGTAGCTATTATCAAAAGTTTTACGCGCCTCTTTGCGATTAGCATAAGTGCGGTGTTATACCCAACCTGGATATTTTTTGATCTTGCGGCAAAACCCATATAGCTTCTAAACTTGGATTTTTCCATCAAATTCTCCTCTTAGCTTATCTATATTCTCTTGATCAATCTTGCGTCTGAAGACTCTTGCAAACGCCCTCTTCTTGTATGCATTTTCAAAGCATTCAATGCTCTTGCACAAATAGGCACCCCTGCCATCCTTCCTTCGCGTAAAGTCGAAGCTGATGTTACCACCTTCATCTACAAGTCTAAACAGCTCATCCTGAGACTTTGATTCCATGCAACCTATGCATCTGCGCATTGGTTTTTCTTTACTCAACTTCTACGACCTCCGCATCAGCTGAATCTTCATAGTTCATATCCTCATCATAAACTCCATCAGCATCTTCATCCTGATAGTACTGGCTATGGCTCTTGATATCTATCTTCCAGCCGCTAACCTTTGCTGCTAGTCTTACGTTCTGACCTTCCTTACCTATTGCTAGTGAAAGCTGGTAATCAGGTACTACTACAAGTGCAGCCTTTTCTTCATCGTTATCGGAAACGATGAAGACATCCTCAACCTTAGCTGGGCTAAGCACGTTAGCGATAAGTTCTTCCGGTTCTTCACTCCATGGAATTACGTCAATCTTCTCTCCATCAAGCTCATTTACTACAGACTGAACTCTTGCTCCACGGTTACCAACGCATGAACCTACTGGGTCAACGTTCTCAAACTCAGTATAAACTGTCATCTTTGTTCTTGAACCAGCTTCTCTTGCGATAGCCTTAATCTCAACCGTTCCATCTGTAAGTTCTGGAACCTCTAGCTCAAATAGCTTCTTTACAAGTCCTGGATGTGATCTTGAAAGATATATCTGAGGTCCCTTTAGGCTGTGCTTAACATCCATGATATAAGCCTTTAGTCTATCATTTACCTCAAAACGTTCTCCCGGCACCTGCTCCCTAGGTGGAAGTATTGCCTCTGTATGTCCTAGGTCAACAAAGAGTGTTGCTCCGCTCTTTCTGTGCACAACACCTGTCACAATTTCATATAGGCGATTCTTGAAATCGTCATATACCTTTGAGCGCTCAGCTTCTCTGATTCTCTGCACTACTACCTGCTTTGCTGTCTGTGCCGCGATTCTGCCAAAGTCCTCTGGTGTAACCGCAAACTCTATCGCATCGCCGATTTCGTATCTTGCATCAATCTCACGAGCATCAGCTAGGCTTATCTCACGGTTTTCGTCCATAACTTCTTCGACAACCTCAAGCCTTGATAAAACGGAAATATCTCCCGTCTCTGAATCGATGTCAACTCTTACATTATCGACATTGATATTACCTGTGGTGCTATAGTTGCGCCTATATGCAGCTAACAATGCTGACTCAATTGCCTCTAGAAGAACTCCTTTTTCTATATGTTTTTCTTCCTCAAGCTGTTCGAGCGCGTCTATAAACTCTCTGTTCATTTCTGACCCTCCTATTTATATTTAGTCCCTAGAAGATAACTGCTAGATTAGCCTTAGCAATCTGATCTCTAGGTAGTTCCATATCCTTACCATCTACTGTAATCTTTACAATACCATCATTTAGAGAAACCAGCGTTCCAACTATCTGCTTTTTCTTATCAATAGCCTTGTAAAGCTTGATTTCTATTTCACTGCCGACATATCTGTCAAAATGCTCCTGAGTAATAAGCTCCCTGTCCATTCCTGGTGAGCTAACCTCAAGGTAGTATTCCCTTTCTATCAAATCCTGCTCATCAAGCTTATCTGAAAGAAATCTGCTGACCTCCTCGCACTCCTGAGTTCCTACATATCCTTCCTCTTTGTCAATGTATACTCTAAGAAAGTAATCAGGTCCTTCTTTGACGAATTCACATGCCCAGAGGCTAAGCTTCCTCTCATCAAGAAAATCCTTAATTAGCGATTCTGTCACTTCTGTAATCTTTTTCTTTGCCATTTTCACCCTACACAAAATTTAAAGAGTGGGAAGGCCCCACTCTTTAACAAAAGAATTATCGATTACGATTATAGTATCATAAATTTTATACAATGTCAAATAATCGACACTTTACTCACATGTCGCTACTACTTATTTAGTGCGTCTCTGATTTCCATAAGAAGCTTAACCTCATCTGATGGCTCAGCTGGTGCAGCTGCAGCTTCCTCTGCATCATCTGCAGCTTTCTTCTTAGCTGCTAGCTTGTTTAGTCCCTTCATCATTACGAAGATTACAAGTGCAGTTAGTATGAACATAATTACAGCCTGGATGAATTTACCAACCATTAGCTGAGCGCTTCCAACTGTTATGGAAATACCTGAGAAGTTGATTCCTCCTAGGATCATTCCGATTAGCGGTGTGATGATATCTGCTACAAGCGAGTTAACGATAGCAGTAAATGCACCACCGATGATGATACCAATTGCCATGCTCATAACGTTACCGTTGCTGATAAACTCCTTAAATTCCTTAATAAAGCTCTTCATTAAGTTCTCCTTTCAATTCCCCAAAATACCTTACAAAATCATATTACAAAATTAAATTGTCTATATAAGTATACCCTGATTGTGTTTATATTAACAAAAATTTTAAAAATGCAATATTATTTTTAGGATTGTATACTCCTACGTAGGTAATTGTAGTATTCCCTCTTAGCTCTCAAAAAACTATCTCTACACAAAACCAGCGCCTTTCCACAGCCGAAGTTAACTATTCCGCCTGACATGAGTCTCACTTTTGATAAGTTGATATAGCAATATGACATAGCCCTGCAAAAGCTATCATCAAAGCTAGGTGCAATCGCTGAGATTTTCTCATAATACAATAATGTTCCGCATTCTGTCTCAAGCCTAATCTGCCTTCCCTCACTCTCTACATAGAGTATCTCATCAAAGCTAACACGCCTTACAACCTTATTCGTCTTGTAAACGATATATCTACCTTCCATAACGTTCTCTCCTAATACATAACATCCTTAAAGAGATTATATATTGATTTTGAGTATAAGATATGTATGTTTTTCCATCATTTTGTCTAAAAATCCGTCATTTTGACGTAAATTTAGACAAAATGTATGAAATCCCGTCATTTTGACAGGATTTCATACATTTATACATTTTTTTATGTCGTTTATACGTGAAATTTAGAATTTATACAGCAATAACTTCCTTTATGCGTATATTTAAACAGTCTTAGAAGAAGCTTAGCTGATCTGTCTCTGGAAGTCCATCAAAGATTCCGTATGCTCTAAGTGACTCTAGAGCCGTACGATTTACCTTTGATCTTATCACAGCATCCTCTACTGTATCAAAAGGCTTCTCCTCATATGCCTCAACAAATGATGTTGCAGCAGAACCTCCCATTCCATCTATTACTACAAATGGAAGCAAAACCTCACCATCCTCGACCCAGAACTTAAGGGCCTTAGAGTGTCCGAGTTTAGGCATGCGGAACTTAAATCCTCTGGCATACATTTCATAGGCAACCTCGTAGACAAGGATTTCTGCCATTTCCTTAGGTGTAGCATTCTTCCCCTTGGTTATGGTTTCCTCTATCTTGTTTAGGCAGGCTGATGGCCCCTGAAGGATTACTGAGGCATTGAAGTCAGCAGCTACTGAAGTGAAGTGCGTTGCATAAAACTCCTGCGGATAATAAACCTTATACCATGCCATTCTAAATGACATCATTGTATAAGCAACAGCGTGGGCTCTAGGGAACATGTACTGAATTTTGATACATGAATCAATGTACCAATCAGGTACTCCATGATCCTTCATGATTCCTAGAAGTTCGTCGCTAAGCGGCTTATTTTTTCGTACCTTCTCCATGATATCAAATGATGTCTTGTTTTCTATACCCTTGAGAATGAGGTAGTTCATGATGTCGTCTCGAGTAGAGATTACCTCTCTCATAGTTGCTGTTCCATCTTTGATGTAGTCCTGCGCATTGTTTAGCCAAACATCTGTACCGTGTGAAAATCCTGATATTCTGACTAAATCAGCGAACTTATCAGGCTTAGTATCATCGAGCATCTGGCGTACAAAGGATGTACCAAACTCAGGTATCGCATAGCTTCCATGCGTGAACTTATAGTTTTCGTCCTTTATATCGAGTGCTTCTGTGCCGTTGAAAATGCTGAGTACCTTTCTATCTGTCAAGTCTATTTGTAGAGGGTCGACTCCCGTCATGTCCTGAAGCTGCCTTATCATCGAAGGTACGTTATGTCCTAAGATATCGAGTTTTAGCAGGTTCTGATCTATCTTGTGATAATCAAAGTGCGTTGTCACAACATCTGACTTAGCATCATTTGCTGGTCTTTGCACAGGGCAAAACTCATAGATTTCGTGGTCTTCTGGAACTATTACAATTCCGCCTGGGTGCTGTCCCGTCGTCTTCTTAACGCCTGTGCATCCCTTCGCAAGCCTTAAAGTATCAAATTTGTTTATCGGAAAGTTCTTTTCCTCTGCAAACTTGAGTACATATCCATAAGCAGTCTTGTCAGCAACAGTACTTACAGTACCAGCCTTATATACATTTTTCTCACCGAAAATTTCACCGACATAGCTGTGTGCCCTCGCCTGGTATTCTCCAGCAAAGTTAAGATCTATATCAGGCTCCTTATCTCCATTAAATCCAAGGAAGGTTGCAAACGGAATAGTAAATCCATCCCTCTTCATCTCAGTACCGCACTTTGGGCACGCCTTTACAGGCATATCTATTCCACAGTCGTAGAGATTCATATCTCCCCACTCTAGATGCTTGCACTTAGGGCAGACATAGTGTGGCTCAAGTGGATTAACCTCTGTGATTCCAGCCATTGTCGCAGCAAGTGAAGACCCTACCGAACCTCGCGATCCTACAAGGTAACCATCCTCCAGCGACTTGTTAACTAGCATCTGTGCAGATACATACATGACCGCATAGCCATTTCCTATGATGGAGTCAAGCTCCTTATTGAGTCTTTCTTCTATTTCTGGCGGAATATTCTCTCCATACATCTCATGGACCTTATCCATACATGTCTTACGAAGAGTCTCCTCAGCCCCCTCAATCTTAGGAGGATACTTGCCCTTAGGAACTGGCAGAATGTCTGGAGAAATCATGTCAGCAATCTTGTTAGGGTTTTCAACAACTATTTCGTAAGCTGTATCATCACCAAGATATGAAAACTCCTCGAGCATCTCCTCAGTCGTTCTCATATATAGGCCCTGACCATTTTCGGCATCCTTATATCCCATGCCAGCCATGATAATATTTCTAAAGATAGCTGACTCTGGCTCATCATAGTGCGCATCGGTTGTTGCAACCACCATCTTGCCTAGTCTTCTTCCGCATTCCAAAACTCTTCGGTTAAAGTTTCTAAGATCTTCTCTTGACTCAACCATACGCTTTTCTATCATGAATTGATTGTTAATCAAAGGTTGAATTTCTAGATAGTCATAGAAGCTTGCGATTTCATCTAGCTTTGCATCGCTTAAATTATTTGAGACCGCTCTATATACCTCACCAGCCTCGCAGGCTGAGCCAATAATTACACCATCCCTATACTTGCTTATTATAGATTTAGGAAGTCTAGGCTTTCTGTAAAAATACTCTATATGAGACATAGAAACCATCTTATAGATATTCTTAAGTCCCTCCTGAGTTGCTGCAAGAAGAATTATGTGGTTAGTTCCCTTCTTCTTGTAGTCTATGCTTCCGTCCTCGTTTATGCAGTCGCTATCATCAAAGACATAGCCTTCCATGCCGTAAATGATTTTGATATTTATATCGTCCTTAGCTAGCTTAGCCGCAGCACTCGCTGCATCTGGAAAGCTCTGTACTACGCCGTGGTCTGTAATTGCAACAGCTGGATGCCCCCACCTTGCTGCAGTCTTAACTATGGTTTCGACATCGTTTAGTCCGTCCATAGCGCTCATCTTTGTGTGACAATGAAGCTCGACTCTCTTTTGGCCGTCGTAGTTATCCTCACGAAGCTGCATACTGCTCTTCTCTATGCCATCAATTCTCACAGTTATGGCATTTTCATAGGTATCCCATTCAGGTGCACCTATTGCTTTGATATATGTTCCTTCTTTTAGGAGGCTATTGATTTCATCCCACTTCTGCTTGCTAACAAAGGTTTTTAAACAGGTGCTAGTTTTTCTGTCAGTAATTGAAAGAGACATCAAAACATTCTCGTGTCTTACGGTTCTCGCATCCTTGTCAAAGAGTATTCCTGCAACCGCAACCTGCTTCTGCTCCGGTGAAAGATCTGCCAGCGGAGTGATTTCAAGCGTTACGGGCTTTTCACCCATTATGATATTCCCCTTTGCTGGAAGATCCTTGGTATTTTTCTTACGTCTAAATCCGCCATTTCCACTGCCTTGGAACTTCTGTTCCTCAGCCTTAGGCTTTGATGCTGCTGCCTTTACGGCTTCCTTTGTCCTCTCGTTTAGCTCTTTTATCTCGTCGTCGCTTCTCTTCTGCAAGGATTCATGAGCCTCTGCGTAAAGCTTGTCGTCGTTTTCGAAGACAATTTCATATTCAAGACCTATTTCATTTTTTATCATCAAAGCGATCTGGCTTGATGCCTTATCGTTTAGGTTTTTACAAGCCAGCTCACCAACTGTGCTTATCATTGCTCTTTTGTCCTCTATCTTTAGCGAAGAAATGTCTATACTTCCCGCAACATAATGGTTCTTCTCGTTAAGCTTTCTCAAAACCTTAGGAAGTATTAGTCTAAGAGCATCATCATCTGAAAGAATTAGATTTGCATATGTATATTCAAATTCAACATCCTTAAGGCCACCTACCGAATTAAAGATGATACCTTTTATCTTATCCTCATCTTTTGCTGGAACAACATAGTTTAGCCTTACAGAGAGCTTTAGTACATTTTTCGCACTCAAAATAACAGCGTCGTCAACCTGTGCAACAGCTCTGTCCCTATATTCTTCGCCAACATTATCCCAATCTATATAGTTGTAAAACAACTCCTTCATCGAATAGTTTTCCCCTCGCGCTCATAAATTAGATTGAAGAGCTCATCTATGATGTCCTCTTCCTTTACTGTCTTTACGACCTCTCCTTTTTCGAAAATAACGCCCTTGTGCATTCCACCAGCAACGCCATAATCAGCACCCTTTGCTTCTCCTGGTCCATTTACAACACAGCCCATGACCGCTACCTTTATTCCTTCTCTGATATTCTCATCAGCAAGCCTTCTGTCGATTTTTTCGGCAAGCTCCTCGAGATTAACAGATGTTCTTCCACATGTAGGGCATGATACTAAATCATAGTTAGCTTCTCTAAGTCCAATGGTCTCTAAAATTCCTCTCGCAAACAAAACCTCTTCTACTGGATTCGCCGTCAAAGATACTCTCATAGTGTCGCCCACACCGTCAAGAAGCAGGCTTCCAATACCTATTGCAGACTTAAGCTTTCCTCTTTTGACTGTACCAGCCTCAGTAATTCCAATGTGTATAGGATGATCTGTCTCTTGCGCAATTAGTCTGTGTGCATCATAATTCATCCTCACATCAGATGATTTTAGCGATACTACTATATCATCAAAACCCATGTCCTCAATGATAGCAACATTTCTAAGCGCGCTATCGCAAAGTCCTCTTGCTGTGACCTTACCGTATTTCTCAAGGATATCCTTTTCTAGAGATCCTGAGTTTACACCAACTCTAATAGGTATATGAGCCATCTTTGCCTCGTTAACGACAGCTCTTACCCTCTCTATGCTACCTATATTTCCTGGGTTAATTCTAATCTTATCTGCCCCAGCATCTATTGCTGCAAGAGCGAGCTTATAATCAAAGTGAATATCTGCAACTATAGGCATATTTGTCTTATTTCTGAGCTTCTTTAGCGTACCTGCTGCATCCATATCCGGAATAGCAAGCCTTACAATCTCGCAGCCAGCATTTTCTAGCTCTGAGATTTGACTTAGCAAAAGACTCTCGTCATGTGCATCTACATTAGTCATAGACTGAATGCTTACCGGCGCACCGCCTCCTACTTTGATATTTCTTATCATTACTGATTTTAAACTCATCGTCTTATCAACCTCATAATGTCATTCCAGGTCACAAATACCGTAAGCGTCAGCAAAAGAGCCATGCCTATCATGTGAACTCTTGCTTCTACCTTATCGCTTATCGCCTTACCAGTAAACATCCTTATTATTACAAAGATTATTCTTCCTCCATCTAGCGCCGGAAGCGGCAAAAGATTGAAAATCGCAAGGTTAAGGCTTATCAGCGCTACAAGATATAAATAGTAGAATATGCCAAGTCCAGCAGCATCGCTAACTATCTTTACCATTCCAACCGGACCGGAAACCTGTTTGATCGCCCCTTTTGATGTAAATAGCATTTTGAAGGATTCGAATAAAGCTTTAGTCATCTTGACAGTTGATATGCTTCCGTTCTTAATCCCAGTAAATACATTATGGCTTTTCTTTGATACTACGCCTATTGCATACCTTCCATCCTTTTGCTTTTGCGGACTAAGGTTAAAAGTCTTCTCCTTGCCGTTTCTTTCGATAGTTATGGATATAGGCTTATCAGCTTTGATTTCTTTCTGCAAACCGCTAGAAAACTCTTCCCAGCTATCTACTCTGCTGTCAGAAACCCTAACAATCTTATCTCCTGCCTGGATGCCAGACAATGATGCTGCGCTACCATCTGTGACATTATTTATCGTCGTAGTAGGTGTTCCAGCATAAATCGCTGCGAATATCATCACGAGAAACGCGATTAATATGTTCATAGCAGCTCCTGCAACTAGAATTATGATTTTCTTCCACCAGCTCTTGTTATTAAAAGCTCTAGGGTTTTCCGTTGCCTCTTCGGTATCTTCCCCTTCCATCGCACAAAAGCCGCCAACAGGAAATGCTCTTACAGAATACAAGGTCTCCTTGCCCTGCTTCTTTAGGATAACTGGACCCATACCAAAAGCGAACTCATTAACCTGTACTCCACATAGTTTTGCTGCGACAAAATGTCCAAGTTCGTGTGGAAAAATAAGTATTACAAAAAGTAGTATTACTAGAAAAATCGTCATCTATTTATTTCCTTTTATCAAATCGTATGCCATACTTCTGGCAATTTTATCAGTTTCTAATATCGAATCTAGCTCAGGCTTCTTAGAAAAGTCACCTTTATTTAGGATTTCCTCTATGAAGTCTCCTATCTGATTGAATCCAATCTCACCATTTAGGAAGCTCTCAACAAGAACCTCATTTGCGCCGTTCATGGCAGCAGGATAAAGCTTGCCAAGCTTTGCTGCCTCTATCGCAAGCTTTAGGCATTTGAAGCTCTCTAAATCAGGTTTTTCAAATGTAAGCTTCGCACCCTCATCAAAGAAGTTTAGCGCTGGCACGTCCATCTCAAGTCTATCAGGATATGAAAAAGCAACTGCTATAGGAATCCTCATATCTGGAACTCCTAGCTGCGCGATCACCGCTGTATCCTTAAATTCTACTCCAGAATGCACTATGCTCTGAGGGTGAACAAGAACTTCTATATCGTCAACATTCATATTGAAAAGCCACTTTGCTTCTATCAGCTCTAAACCTTTGTTCATCAGTGTCGCGGAGTCTATGGTTATCTTTTTTCCCATGCTCCACTTAGGATGATTGAGGGCCTGTTCTACACTAACCCCTTCAAGTTCATCCCTGCTATAGCCCCTAAAAGGTCCCCCTGAAGCAGTAAGATAAATCTTCTTTATCTCACGGTTTAGGTTTCCTTGCATGCACTGAAATATTGCACTGTGCTCGCTGTCTACTGGAAGAATTTTCACTCCCTTTTCGGCAGCCGAACTCATAATTACATCACCGCCTACAACAAGGCTTTCCTTATTTGCAAGGGCTATATTTCTTACTGCTTTGATTGCCTCGTATGTTGGAAGCATTCCCCTCATTCCGCTTAGCGAATTTAGGAGTAAATCTGCATCGTATCTAGCTAGTTCAAGAAGGCCTTCTTCTCCATATGCAAATTCTATATTCCTAGTCTTGTCCTGAAAGTACGCTCTAAGAAGCTTTGCATCACCAGCTGTTTCAGTCACAACAAGTTCTGGCTCAAATTCTGAAATTTGCTCCTTCATAAGCTCTATATTTCTGCCACAACTCAATGCCTTAACTGCAAATTTATCGCGATTTTCCCTTATGACATCAAGTGCCTGAGTTCCTATAGATCCTGTACTTCCTAAGATGCTGATTTCCTTCATCTCAAAGTCTCCAAATCAAAGTAAATTACATTAGAACAAGTGTTATATAGTGGTATACGACAGGTGCTGTAAACAAAATGCTATCAAATCTATCCATGATACCGCCGTGCCCTGGAATTAGATTTCCATAGTCCTTTATACCCATCTTTCTCTTAAATGCTGATGCGGTTAGATCTCCACACTGAGAAAGTATTGCTCCTATTACACCTATAATAAAGCTGTGAAGCATGTACTCTGGTGCGAAAATAACCGAGAATAGAAGGCAAAGAAGAGCTGCTCCGACTACGCCTCCTACTGCACCCTCTACAGTTTTCTTTGGGCTTAGATGCGGACAAAGCTTGTGCTTACCAATAGCAAAGCCCGTAAAATATGCGCATACATCGCTTCCAAAGGCTGATATAAATATCAAATATATAAGTATTCTATGATTAGCAATTCCATCAACCATGGCTACATGGAAGGAAAAGAATTCTACATAAACAATTCCAAGTATTGTTGCAAGTGCATCCTCAACCTTGTGCTTATCTATTCTAAATATCGATATACATGAGGCCATAACCGATGCAACTAGCCATGCTAGAAGGTATTCATCCTTAAATGGAAATATTAAGTGAAGTGTGTAAAGTGCCACAAGAGAAGCAACTGCAACGCCGTAGTTAGGATTTATGTCCATTACCTTAAATCCGTTAAACAGTTCTTTTACACCCACTAGACCTATCAAAAAACACGCTGCAAGTAGAGGATATCCTCCAACTACTATTAGTGCTACTAATGGCAGCATTGCTATTCCTGAAATTACTCTTACCTTCATTTACCGTTCCTCCTCTTATTTGAGTCTTCCGCCAAATCTTCTCTCGCGGGTCCCAAATGACTCTACTATCTGCTGAAACTCCTCCGGTGAAAAGTCCGGCCATAGAGTATCAGTAAATGCGAATTCACTATAAGCACACTGCCATAGAAGAAAGTTCGAGAGTCTCTCCTCACCGCTTGTTCTTATAATCAAATCGGGATCTGGAATATTTCCGTTCTCATCTCCAGTATATAGATATTTAGAAAGCAGCTCCTCGGTAAATTCTACCTCAGAACCATGTTCCTTAACTATTCTATTTGCAGCCCTCAAAATCTCAGCTCTGCTTCCGTAATTCAGAGCTATGTTAAACTGCATCCCCGTGTTATTTTTTGTATCGTCAAGTGCCTTCTGCATGCTGTTTCTTGCCGCTTCAGGTAGAGCCTCGTAGTCACCTAAAACACATATCTTTACGTTCTTTTCGCAGATTTCAGCAAGCTCAGAAGCAACATATTTGACTAAAAGACCAAATATACCGCTTACCTCCTCGCTAGTTCTCTTCCAGTTTTCGGTGGAGAAAGCATATACAGTAAGGTGCTCTATCCCCATGTCAGAAGCCCGTCTAACTATCTCCTGCATGCTTTTCATTCCGGCATTGTGGCCTGCAACTCTTGGAAGAAGCCTCTTTTTCGCCCATCTTCCGTTTCCGTCCATTATTATGGCAACATGCCTTGGCAGTTTAATTTCACCCATGTTTTCCTCATAACATAGGGCTATCCCGCAAAGCGAAACAGCCCGTAATAAATTTCTATAGTTTGCAATCTACGAAAGCCTTAAACTTCCATAAGTTCCTTGTCTTTTTCCGCTATGATCTGGTCAATTTCCTTAATTGCAGCTTCGATAGTCTTCTGTACGCTATCGAGTTCCTTTGCTAGTTCGTCCTCAGATAGCTCTCCGCCCTTCTGCTGCTTCTTTAGGTGATCGTTCTCGTCACGTCTCATGTTTCTTACTGCAATCTTGCAATCCTCACCCATCTTCTTGATAATCTTGGTGAGCTCTTTTCTGCGCTCCTCTGTCAGCTGAGGAACTACCAGTCTGATGCACTTACCATCGTTTGACGGTGTGATGCCTAGCTCTGACTTATTGATTGCCTTCTCTATCTCAGGAAGTGAAGAAGGGTCAAATGGTGCAATCAAAAGAGTTCTAGGATCAGGTGTTGATATGTTTGAAAGGTTCTTTAGTGGTGATGGTGTTCCATAGTAATCAACCAAAACCTTGTCGAGTAGTGAAGCGTTAGCTCTTCCTGCTCTTACTGTATTCAAATCTGACTTCAAAACCTGCTTACTCTTCTCAATTCTTTCTTGTAAACTTAGATGGCTCATCTCTTCCTCCTAAAATGACTATTTAATTATCGTTCCAATTTTTTCGCCACATACTGCCTTCATGATATTGCCTTCTCCAGCAACACCAAATACATGAATAGCTATGCCGTTATCTCTGCAAAGAGTTGCTGCTGTAAGGTCCATAACCTTAAGATCCTGATCAACGACTTCCTTGAATGTGAGTGAATCATATCTCTCAGCATTTGGGTTTGTCTCTGGATCATCAGAGTAAACTGCATCGACATTCTTTGCTAGAAGTATTACCTCTGCATCCATCTCAGCTGCCCTGAGAGCTGCAGTAGTATCTGTTGAGAAGAAAGGATTACCTGTTCCTGCTCCGAAGATTACTACCTCCTTGCGTTCAAGCCTGCTGATAGCCTTCATTCTCGCATAAGGCTCAGCTATTTCTCTCATCTCTATGGCAGTCTGCACTCTCGCCTTTACCCCATGTATGTTAAGTGCGGATTCCAAAGCTAAAGCATTCATTACCGTTGCAAGCATTCCCATATAGTCTGCTGTCGCACGGTCCATATTCTCACTGCTACGGCCTCTCCAAAAGT
The DNA here is from genome assembly GCA_938049335.1 of uncultured Clostridia bacterium. Lineage (GTDB taxonomy): Bacteria > Bacillota > Clostridia > Peptostreptococcales > Anaerovoracaceae > Eubacterium_B. The sequence continues at coordinate 92,587 of CALIYX010000024.1, forward strand.
TTCCGCCGCCAACTACAATTGCAGTCTCCACACCTAGGTCACAAAGTTCTTTAATTTGTTTTGCAACAGTATTAGTAGTCTCGTCAGATATTCCAAACTTTTGGTCACCGGCAAGTGCTTCTCCGCTAATCTTGAGAAGTACGCGCTTATAAATTGGTTCCATATATAGCTCCTTATTAAATTTTATTACAGCTATTATAACATATCACGCGGTCTATTGGAATTGATTTTTACTCTGAAAAACTATTCATGAGCGTTTAAATAGTCTATTGCATTCATGGCAGCTGTTGCGCCGTCAGATGCAGCGGTAACAAGCTGTCTGCGCATCTTTGCTCTGCAGTCACCAGCAACAAAAATTCCCTCTGTCTTTGTCATGCAGTCCTCAGCTGATGCGAAGAATCCAGCCTTATCTAACTCTGTTATCTTATCAAAAGCAGCATTCTGAGCTATGTGTCCATAAGCAACGAATATTCCCTGAACTTCAAGCTCTCTTAGCTCTCCATTTTCTGTGTTTTCGATTACTAGAGTCTCTAGCTTAGGACTACCCTTAAGTTCCTTAGGTACACTGTTTAAAATGAACTCAACATTCTCCTTCTTGCTTAGTCTGTCAACAGTAACTTGATCACCTCTAAATTTATCTCTTCTGTGAACAATGTAAACCTTATTAGCAATAGTTGACATATATTCAGCCTCCTCAAGTGCAGTGTTTCCGCCACCCATTATTGCAACATCTTTTCCTCTATAGAAAGCTCCGTCGCAGGTTGAACAGTATGAAACACCCATGCCTTTGAGTTCTTCCTCTCTATCTATTCCAAGAGGTCTGCTCTTAACACCAGTCGCAAGTATAACGCTCTTAGCCTCAAATTCCTCGCCACCATCTGTAGCAAGCTTGAAGATTCCTTCTGCATTCTTTTCGAGAGAAACAACCTCACCAAATGCCATCTCAGCACCTAGCTTTGTTGCCTGCTCATACATATCGCTCGCAAGCTGAAAACCTGAAACGACTCCTGTTCCAGGATAGTTTTCAATCTCTGGTGTATTTATAATCTGACCGCCGTAGCTGAGCTTTTCTATCATCAAAACGCTTTTTCCGCCACGTACTCCGTAAATTGCTGAAGTCAGTCCCGCAGGACCTGCTCCTACTATGATAATATCGTACATATTGTCCTCCTTACTACATATCTTCTAATTTATTAGTTTTATGTATACCCTGTTAGATTTTGTTAAATCTAAATTAAACTATAATTAATTATCCATCAAAACAAGATTAGCAAGTTCCTTCGTCACGCCTTCAGTCTTCTCGACATAGTTATGTGCAAAATTTCTTACTGCCTCAAGGTCGAAGTGAAAATCTTTTAGCACCATCTCAACTTCATCGACATCCTTGCAAATAGCCCCAGGCATATCTTTCTCATAATCAAGATAAAAACTCCTGCTCGCCATATACTCATCAAGGTCAAATGCATAAAAGCACATAGGCTTATTAAGAAGCGCTGCCTCAAACACTATAGCTGAATAGTCAGCTATAACACAATCTGCAATATAGAGCATCTCTTCAGTAGAAAAGGTATCATCAATAATTACACCTGGTCTATCTTCAATGCAAAGCTTCATCAGCGGATGTTTTTTTATAACTATAACGCGCTCATCTGACTTTATTTTATCTATTAGCTCTTTGATTTCTAGTGAAATATCTCTATGCTTTCTGAAAGTAGGTGCATATACAATAATTTTTTTATTGCAATCTCTTGCCGCCTTTATATCTGGATATTTATCAAGTATTTTTTTTATTGTGCACGTCCTAATCTCATTCGATAAAAGCCTGTCAACCCTTGGAAGTGAACCGATTACAATGCTTTTCTCGTCACATCCGAAAGCCTCTGTAAACGGCTTTACACATGCCCTTCCACTCGCTAATACATGAGTGTAGTTTCTGTGCATTCTCATAGCCTTTGCCAGCTTAGGATTACTACCTTCTTCTTCACCTAAGATGCTAAGGCCAAATCTCTTTAGGGCGCCCATTGCATGCCAAATTTGTATAACTCTAAGGCTTTTTCTCTGCTTCAGCACGCTCACTGGTATGCAGTATGAATCTAACACGACTGCTTTGCTTGTAGCGATGTGATACATCTGCACAAATATATGGCCCATATAAGCTATCAAAGCAGCTGGACTTTTTCTTAGCTTCTTACAAATAATCCTTACCTCAGTGTCTTTGCTTTGACCTTCTATCTCCGCCTTTAGCATCAAAAAATCCTCGCTTGGAAAGTCAGATTGCCGGCTTATCAAGGTCACCTTGTCTTTGACCGGTAAAAGCTTAAAGAAGGCGTATATTAAGTTAAGGAACCCGCGAAATATCGCGATTACAAAAGTCATACTATTTTTTAAACCTTTTTCTTATCTTTTTGACATCGTCCTTAGTCAAATATTTCTTAAGATGATTCATAAACTTATCTAACATCGCATTAACACGTGCTCTGAAACGGTCAAAGGCCCCTGCCTGATTTTCCTCGATTAGACTCTTTATATGAGCCTCATCTAGTGGTGCAATCATCGCAGATTTACGTGTTCCTGAGCACGAAATACTTCTCTCAAACAGCTTAACTGCCCCGCTCTTTTCGTCGCATACGATTGGAAACTTTGTATCGGCCATCAAAACGGACTTTCTTATCATCTTGTTAGATACAAAATAGTCTTTTCCAATGAACATATTTCTAAAAACGCCATATCCATATGCCGAATTTATTCTGTCTATGTATGAATAGTTCTCTCCATCAAAGCTCTTCACCATCACCGATGCACAGCCCGTCTTCTTAGTCTCTAGAATGTTCCACATATTTCTTATGGTATTCTTTGTGAAAAGAAGTCTTTCGTCTGCGAATATTACATATTCACCTAGCGACATGTCAAAGGCTTTCTTAATAAACTCTTCTTTTCCTAAGCCCTCATCATCGCAGATTTTGATATTAGCTTTACTCGCATAATCATCTGAGATGTCATCCTTGATTCGCTTTGATACAATTATCTCAAAGCGCGGAAACAGCTGATTGTAAAGGCTTGCCACCTGCAAATTCAGGTACTTTGGAGATGACTCCGATGTCAAAATAATCGACACCAACGGGCTGCCCGCAAGTTCATCTAGCGGGATTAGGCCATCCTCTAAATTCAGATCTCTATGTCTCTTGCAAAGTGCCTTCCAGTCCAAAACCTGTATATGCTTCTTATACTCAGCGAGCTTTTCGTTAATCCTAGGCGTTAAATCCTCGTCAGCACGCCAAATGCCTCTATAATAGCCATTTAGCAGCTCGCCTTCGATAAACCTGATGTATAGAGGTCTAAGATAGATGTTTATCTTTGATCTATTACTCTTAAGGTTGCTTTCGGCAAGCTTATTTGCCTCTGCGAGAATCCTCTCATGTGACTTTAGGAGACTTTCCATATAGTTCCTACTTATGGTCTGTGTCGCAGATGTGCTCTCCCAGAAAGGTCTTTTTATGTAGTTATAGGCTATGACCCTGCATCCACATATTTTCTTCGCCTTCTGCAAAGCACAAAAAGTGAATACCCCGTCCTCTGCATTTTTGAGAGGCTCGAGCCTTAAGTTATTTTTTATTATAAATTCACGTCTAAACAGCTTATTGCAAATCGACCAAGCTCCGAATAGATTCTTGTCCAGCGGGCTGATATTTCTTTGAGAAGAAAGCTTTACAGAATGCATATAAAGCAGTGATTCTCCAAGGCTCTTCTCTTCCATAATGCCTATTACAATGTCTGCACTTCGAGTTTCTCCCGCCTTGTGCATTGACAAAAGCGCCTTTTCTGGAACTATATCGTCTGCATCATAAAAAGCCAGATAGTCTCCTTTTGCCTCTTCGATTCCGCGATTTCTTGCCGCCGAAACACCTGCATTTTCCTGTCTTATATATCTGTATCTTTTGTCCTTTGCAGCATAAGCCTTTGCTATTTCAGCTGATCCGTCGCTGCTGCCATCATCTATAAGAAGTACCTCAAGCTCCTCAAACTTCTGTTCTGAGACAGAGTCGAGCATTGCTTTTAGATACTGTTTTACATTATAAATTGGCACGATTACCGAAACCTTAGGTGCCATAGCTAACTCCTATCAAAATTAAATGTTCCAATGCATTATAGTCTTACCACATCTGCTCTTTGCATCTACATCAAAGGCCTCTGCCATGTCATCGAGGCTTGAAATCTCGACTACATTTCCTATGATTGTATCAAGGTAGCGTGGAATCTCAGGGTGCTTTGCGTACATCTCAAGAACGCCAAGAAAATCCTCTCTTCCACTTCTGCTGTTACCAAATATTCTAAGTCCTTTCTCAAGCACCATTCTAGTGTTTATAGGGACATTTCTTTCGCTTACACCCATCAAAGCAATTGCGCCTTCAGGGTTTATGTAATCGATGATTTGATTTATAGCATCTCCAGAGTTTTCTCCACCGACGCACTCAAAGGCGTGGTCGAGCTTAAGGGTTTCAGGAATGTGGCGAATTTTGTAAGTCTCATCAGCAAAGCTAAACCTTGAAAGCTTGCCTTCATGAGTGCCAAACACATATATCTTTGAATCTGGATAAACATATCTAAGTAGTAGGGCCGTGCAGTATGCGAGATTTCCGTCTCCCCATATGCCTAGCGCATTTCTTCTTCCGTGGCTGAACCTCTCGAATCTTTGAATCGTATGATATGATATGCTAACAAATTCTGTGAATGCAAGCACGTCAAGATCGATATCTTCTGGCGCAACTACAACCCTATCCTCATCAAGCGCGATAAGGTCCTGCATGAAGCCATCGCTTCCGCTCGCTCTGAACATACTGCTTCTGAGATAGTTTTCCCCTATGAACTCATCCTTTTCAAAAGGTGTGTTAGGAATCATAACGACCCTGCTTCCCTTTGGGACATTCTTTGAATTTGAGAATACAACTCTTCCGCATGACTCATGTACAAGAGCCATAGGAAGTTTCTTTTCCATTATCTCAGAGGGTCTAAGGCCCTGATAATACCTTTGATCTGCATGGCAGATACTGAGAGCCTCAGGTCTTACAATTATTTTATTATCCGCAAGATTTATATCGCTGAACTGAACCTCAATTTTGCGTGGCCCTGTCAATCGATAAACCGTATTTAGCATTCTACTTCTCCCTTTAATAGAGCTTCTGCAACTGCAATATCGTATGGATAGGTTATCTTGATGTTGTAGTTCTCACCCTTTACTAGATGAACCTCCTCACCATTTAGCAAGAATACCTTGGCGGCATCTGTAAGTATTTTCTTTGCGTCCTCGTCAAGTCCCTCATATAGCTCCATGAAGCTTTTAGCTTTAAAGCTCTGTGGTGTTTGACCCTGATATACCTTTGTTCTATCAGGAATAGCACTGATTATCTCGCCATCCTCGCTTACGACTATGGTATCTGTAGCAGGAATCACTGTATCGCATGCACCAAAGCGTTTTGCCATCTCTATATTATCCCTTATCATCCTATATGTTACGAAAGGTCTAACCGCATCGTGAGTTACTACAATGGTGTTTTCATCTATTCCATATTTTTTATCTATAAAGTCAATTGAGTTTACAATGGTTTCATTTCTGACCTTGCCACCCTCAATAACCGTAATCTTTTCATTATCATCTATGTATTTAGCGATAAGGTCTTTAGTATGCTGTAGCCACTGTTTAGGGCAGGCTATTACTATTTCCTCAAAGCTATCATATAGGCAAAACTTTTCTATTGTGTGAATAATAATCGGCTTTCCGCCTATGTTCATATACTGCTTAGGTAGCTTTGCATCGCCCATGCGACTTCCTACGCCACCAGCTAAAATTACTCCATAAACATTCATAGATTCCATTTCACTCCTGTATGACAATTAGCAAGCTAATTATCAATTATTCCTTTCTTTATAATTTTGGTTATAATTATTCAGATGCTGCGTATCCTGAATTTTTATCAGCTAAATTCTAATACCAACACTTTCCAAAACTCAAGGCTTCTACCAGTGAGCTCCTTACTCATCAATTCCACGAATTCTTTTTCTGCGTTTTTCCATACAGCATATTGGGCTGTGCCCATCGCTCTTACAAATTTTCTAAAATCCGATGCAATAGGTATTATGTCATCGTAGCTCATATCACTTGTAAATGCGTATATTTTTCCGGCCCTGCATTCTAATAAAATTGTATATGGATCTCCGTTTGCAATAATTATTAAACCCTTTTCGTGTAGTAGCTGATAATCCCAGTAATCCAGATTACGGCTAACTAGCCAGTCAAGGCTCATCTCATCTCCGTATCCGAACTGATAGCTAAGAAAGCCTAGATTTCCAAAGTTATAACTAAGAATATCCTCTGTAAATACAGCATTTAAACGCTCTATTTTGAGCTTGGATTTCAGTTTATCAACCTCAACCGCAGGAAGCTCTATTTTTCTAAGAATCATTCCGTCAGTTATTTCCTCATCAAGCCCATTTGTTTCTTCAAGTATTGAAGAAATTATCTCATCTACTGTTAGCAAATTCATAAGTGATTCCATCTCCTATCTACCAAGGTATTCTTGAATATCAAAGTTAGAGTCTAAGCACAGACTTCATCCTCATCATCATGTGCTGACAAAATCATCATCATCACAAGACAGAGGAAGAATCTGCTGACTATGAATACACTTTCTAAATGGCTGACTACAAGAGTAAATATTATCGCTAGGTACCAGTTTCCCCTTTGCATTAGATCTGCTCTTCTTATCATATAAAACAAAAGTGATATATATATGAAGAAGCCTATAAATCCGGTCGTGTATATCATAGCAAAGTATCCGCTATGCGGTCCTAAAATAGTAGGCTTAAAGCGATAGCTTCCCTGATATCTCTGTTCCCAGAAGCCTTTGATATACTCATTTCTACCTGCCATCTCATTCTTTAGACTTCCTGTTCCAAAAGCCTTCTTATCAGCATGTGCAAGCATGGCAGTCTTCCATATGTTATATCTTGCGCTGCTTGCGCGATTTATCTTATACTCTATGCTTCCGTAGTTATTTTCCCATTCAAAGGCAACACCCGTGCTTTGGTGTGAATACATAAGGCCATATACTGCACATGTTGCAAATAGCGATGCTAAAAGGGCAAGCAAGGTCAATCTTTTGCCCGTTATAGGCTTTATTAGTCTTACGATACTACACGAAATTAATATTACAATCAAAGCAAGCTGGGCGCTTCTGCACTCTGACTTAAATACAACAACAAGGGAAAAGATGCTGTAAAGACTTAGCATGGCAAGCTTAGCCTTGTTCAAAGGCTTAGTTAGTATTATCAAAAGTAGAACTAGAGAAAGTGCCGTCATAATTCCCATGGTATTTGGATTTATGTATAGATATGTAAAGTTCATCTTGCCGTCATTATAACTATGTCTCATCAAAAGATCAGCAATTCCACTTTCTGGCGAGAGCTTATAAACAATATGGCAAAATGCTTCTAGCAGGTTGAGCGCTAGGTTTATCAAAATAATCACAGGAGCCAGAACGCGTCTTAGATAGCTCTTTGATATAATCATCTCATTAATTGCAATCAGATATACTACCTCAAAGAAAACAGTTCTTATCGTGCTGTAATCAAAGCCAACGCTCCACCAGCCTATAAGCCTTGAAACAAGGTATATCCCAATTATGATAAAAGGTCTTGGCTTAAGATATGCTCTCTCCTCCTTGCAGGCAAAGAACTTATACACTGCTGCAATTAAAAGCAGACCTCCTACTACAACCTCAAGTCGTTCAAACCAATTAATAAAAGGCTTTGCTGCAAGTGTGTTAAACAGAATAAAAAGCAGGGAGTATATAGTAACAAGAGCACTAATTACAATACTTGAAAATCTCTTATCTTTACATGGTGATGTAAGCTTTACATTTTCCATCTTATCTCCTCTCATCATCTTCGTCAAAGATCCACTTGCTTACCTTTTCTCTCGAATGACCATCGCAAGCCGACATAAACTTCTCTCCAAAATCAGCTCGTTTATCTTCGCACATGTCTTCTTCACGCACTGCAGTCACAAGCTCGTCCTTGTTCCTCGCAAGCCTTCCGTAGAGATATTCATCTAGTTCAAAATAAAGGCCTCTTCCACCCTCATATTCCTCAAGATCATACATGTAGAAAATCACTGGTCTTTCCGTTATGTACCAATCAAAGATTATCGATGAATAATCGGTTATCAAAATATCAGAAGCTGCTATTAGCTCGTTTACATCTGGGTATTCAGATACGTCTATCATCCCCTCGGGAAGTTCGAAATTAACTCTTTTCGCTTTTACATTCGCAAGTAAAGCAGGGTGCCATCTCAGTAGGACTCTGTACCCGTCTCCGATTTCACTCATAAACTGCTTAGGAGAAAGCTTATCAAAATCATAATTTGCTGCTTCAACGCGCTCCCCCCTATATGTAGGCGCAAAGAGAATTATCTTTTTTCCCTCTAGCTCAGGAAATGCACTTATCAGCTTTAATTTTGATTCGGTCTTAAATTCATCATCAAATAGCATATCGCTTCGAGGGCTTCCAAGCGCCCTAACCTTATCTACTGAAATTCCAAACGCCTCAGCAAAACACTCGCGAACTCCCTCAGCACTCACTAAGGCTCCAGTATACTTGCGGTATCCACTGTGAACGACTCTTGGGCTCATATCTCCTTCTAGCCTGCTGTATCCGAACTTCTTAAAGGCTCCGCTTCCATGCCAGAGCTGAACTAGCTTTTGATTTTTTCTTAGCTTTATTGAACTTGTAAGACCATAGAAATCATCAAGAATTATATATTTACAGCTAGTCATAGCCCTGCAAATAGCCCTAAACTCAGCAAAGCTAATAGCCTTTCGCCTATCTCCTCTGCAGAAGCTCTGTATCCTTAGGTCAATTTTTTCCGCCTCTATATAGTCCTTGATTGCCTTTAGGTTTCCATCTAGGCTTTCATGTGCGTCAGTTAGAAACACTACGCCCTTATCATCTAGTTTTAAAAAAGCAGGAGCTATGCGATTATATATATAAAAATATGTCAGCGCTAAGGCTTTTCTAATCTTTCGCATACTCATCTACGTAAAAACCTCTCTTTGATTGTCCTCTTCAGGAAGGCAAACTCGTCACTCTTTCTGAAAATGATATATAGCAAGATATTAGGTAGTATCACGCTAATAACTAGCTTTATCAAAAATGCAATAAAGCTATGCCCTGGCACTAGGCTCACTGCTCCGTAGCATACTCCAAGTATTGCAATGAAAACCAGGCTGAGCTTTAGGTAGTTTTGATAATAAGGCATAACGCTCTTATGAAAGCCGTACTTATAAAGCACATAAGGCTCTATCCAAGCACATGTTGTCACCGTACTAACTATGGTTCCAAGCAAAACTCCAGATACCCCAAGTGGCTTAACTAGCACAAGTGAAACACCTAGATTTATGAGCGACTCATATATTGGCATATACTTGTTATACCAATATAGCCCCTTTGCATTTTTGAAGGTTTGAGCACTGCTACGCATCCCAGTAAAATATGTCTTCATAACTATGAGAAGAACTACACCCGTTCCAAAGACTGTATCCTTTTTGACCCAGATATCGTTGATAAATGGATTTAGCAGGTTAAACAGGCAGCAGCATGCAAAGCTATATAGCCAGAAGTTTATGAAGAAAACTCTCTTAAGTGCCTTCTCCTGAGTTTCAACATCCTCTAGAGCAGCAAGATTTCCAACGCTTGCAGAAATCGCTGTGAAGAACTTGCTGATAAATACAGTAACCGCGTTAACTATCATCGTGTAGTTAGCGTATATTCCTGAAATAACAAGTCCGATGAACTTTGATATAATCAGGTAGTCTGTTGCAAATACTATGATGGTTCCAATCTTGTGAAATACCATGGCTAGAGTATTTTTCTTAATCTCAGCAAAGATATCTCTAGGAAGATCAATTACATCCTTTTCCTTTAGGTAAGGATAGCGTTTATCTGCAATGCGCGTGATTGATATGTTCTGTATCAAAACGAATAATATCCCCACCAGCATAAAGCCTATGTAGTTTCTGCTCATCACTAGGATAAGCACCTGCACGATAACCATGAGAATCTCGCAAATTCCGTTGTTTAGTGCAACTATATAGCTATTCTGCCTTGCCGAAACATAGGCAGACTTATACGAGAAGAAATACGAAACTGCAGTATTAACAACGTATAGAATATATATCAAATGCAGATTTGGAATATCTGGTTTTTCCTTTATAAAAAAGTCAATAAAAGGTGTCATCAAAAGGCCAGCGGCTAGGACAAACCCTCCTACTCCAATGTAAATCCTCTTGTAGAACCTCATTATTGACTTGATCTTACTTATTTCGTTTTTGGCAATCGGTGAATAAAGGCTATACACTATAGCTTCACCTATACCTAGTTCAGCCAGCGAAAGAATCATTAATACGTTGCTGAAAAGCCCCGAAAGTCCGACATACTCATTTGATAGCATATAGATAATCGCTGTACGGGAAAAAAACTGGCACAAGATGTGTACCAGTTGTAAAATCCATGCTATCTTGATATTTTTGGTCGACTTTTCTATACGCATGATTTTCCTTTATCCCCTTAATTTTGAAAATGTGACTAGATAGTTAAGCCTTCATTTTCGTCTATGTAAGGGTGTTTTCCGAACATCACAAATATCTATTAAATTATATTTCAATTGTGCTTTTGCGTCAAATGTGGCAGCCTGTTAAAGCTATTTTACGCATTTAAAGTGCAAGAATTAGTGGAACAAATATCGGCACTAATGCTGAAAGCACAAGGCCTGATATAAACGAGTATACAGCTATGTTTCCACTAGTTGATTTTTCTACGATTGGGAGACATACATCCATGGCAGCAGCGCCAGGTAGTGCGATGGTCTCAACATATCCAATTTTCTTAGAAACAAGAGGTATAAATATGATTCCAAGTATTTCTCTCATAACATTGTGCATGAAGGAAACTGCACTTGCTTGGGCAAGCCCTGCCTCTAGGATTATTCCTGGAGCTAGTGAATACCAGCCAAATCCAGCGCCGACAGCGAGCATTTCTTTCACTGAAAGAGGAAGTATTAATCCGCATATGAAGGCTCCTGAAAGGCTTCCTAATGCAATTGCAAACGGGAAGATCAAAACGCGAAGTCCTACCTTACGGAAATTATCTATGACCGTACCATCAAGACCAAGATCTAGTCCAACTAGTGAAAGCAGTATGCAAAGTCCTATCTGAATAGCGTGTCCTGCTATTGTATTAAATGTCTCATAACTATCAAATATCTTATCTACAAAAGCAAATCCACAGATTAGACCAAGTACGACTGAAGCTATGATAACAAGAGTCATCCTGTCAATCTTTCCGCCCTCTGCATTAGAATTCTTCTTATGGCTCACAGCATCATTTGATTTGTCTGCTGAAATAAGAAGACCACGCCTATCTATTCTTAGAGCCTTCCTAGCAAAGAAGACAGCAATAATTGAAAATATGAGTATGACCACTGTTACTACAAGCGAATACACGCCTATGCTACCGAGATTTTCGATAACCTCATCATTAGCACCCATTCTTGAGCCCATGGTTAAAACAAGTAGAACTATGGCTACCGTCTGAAACTTGCCCGTCCACGCAAGCTTATCCTTCTTATGTCTAAGCTTGCTGCCTATAAAATATCCTATGGCTGCAAGAATGACATATATAATCAAATCACGCATTGAATCCTCCTAAGCTGTTCTTTCTTTTCATTCTTAATTTTTCAAAATAATATCCTATATATTTTACCATTTTTGAAGCTTTTAATAAAGCTAAAAGCAAATTTAAAGAAGGTACAAATATGAAATTATCCAATAAAAAACCGAGTTTCCCCGGTTTTTAATCACTTGACTATTTCAAGAATATCTCTTATGTCCTTTACAAGGTAGTCTGCGCCCTCAAATTCCGCCATTTGTCCGTAGCCATAAAGACAAGCAGCAAAGCTGCCTCCGCATGATTTTGCACACTCAAAATCATGATATCTATCACCGACTACAAGATAAGGCCCTTCAAACTCCTTTGCAATCTGTTTTACTATCTCAGTCTTAGGTCTAAATCCATATGATTCACAGTCATAAAAACGATCAAACCAGCGCTGCATTTCAAACTCTTTCCAGTGTGCTTTTCGGTAAGATATCTTGCAATTGCTGAGGATTAAAAGTTTATATCCAGCTTGTTTTAGCTTTGTTAGTACATCCCTTGCACCTTCATACCAAAGAGCCTCATGCCTTTCGATTTGCTTAACCATCATGGCTCCAATCATAGCACTTGCCTCATCCTTATAAATTTGAGTAAGCTCAGGCAAAAACATATCCCACATCTCCTTGCTATTTAGACCTAGCCAACTTGCAATTTCAGATGATTCTATGATTCTCTCTTCTGCAAGATTTTGATCTACAAGCCACTTATATGTCTTGCGAAATGCCGGTTCATATATTCTCAGTGTATCATGTATGGTTCCATCATAATCAAATATGATTGTCTTTATCATCTTATTACCTTTTAATCTATCAAAACATGCATTATAGCTGCTTTAGAAGGTTTACCATCTCAATCGCTGACAGCGCGCAATCATAACCCTTATTTCCTGCCTTGCTTCCGGCTCTTGCAATAGCCTGCTCAATGTTTTCGGTTGTAATGATTCCAAATAGTACTGGGATTCCTGTAGCTAGTTCAACCTGTGCAATTCCCTTCGCTGACTCGTTGCAAACTAGATCGTAGTGAGAAGTATCTCCGCGTATAACTGCCCCAACGCAGATTACTGCATCATAGTTTCCTGACTTAGCCATCTTCTGAGCTGTAAGCGGAATTTCAAATGCTCCAGGTACCCAAACAACTGTGATATTATCCTCTTCTACACCATGTCTAACTAGACCATCTATTGCCCCACCAGATAGTTTATTTACAATAATCTCATTGAATCTTGCCGCAACTATACCAACTCTCATTCCCTCAGGTGCTATAACTTTTCCTTCTACCAAATTAATCTGCTTCATTTTCATCCTCCTATTTTGATTATTTTCTTTTATAAATTAATTTCTTTAAAAATATGGCCCATCTTATCCTGCTTTGTCTTCATATATAGAAAATCATATTTCTGTGGCTGAATTTCTAGCGGAACTCTTTCTTTGATCTTCAGTCCAAAACCACCTAGTCCATAAACCTTCTCAGGGTTATTTGTAAGAAGTCTAAGTGACTTCACACCTAAATCAGACAGTATCTGTGCTCCTACCCAGTACTCTCTAAGGTCTGGCGCAAATCCAAGCTTTACATTGGCTTCTACTGTGTCATAGCCCTGCTGCTGAAGCGCATAAGCTTTGATTTTGTTGATTAGCCCTATTCCTCTTCCTTCCTGTCTCATATATAGGATTATTCCCCTGCCCTCTTCATCAACTTGGCGCATTGCTGTCTGAAGCTGAAGACCGCAGTCACATCTTAGCGAGCCAAAGGCATCACCTGTGAGGCACTCTGAGTGAACTCTGCAAAGCACATTCTCTCCATCTCCGATATCCCCTTTAACCAAAGCTAGGTGGTGCTCTCCTGTAATATCGTTGATATATCCATGTACCTTGAAATCACCATACTGTGTTGGAAGGTCTGCAACTGCTTCCTCTCTCACATGTCTTTCGTGAATTCTCACATAGTCCTGTAAGTCGCTTATTGTTATGAAACAAAGCTTATGTTCCTTTGCGAGTTCCCAAAGCTGAGGCATACGCATCATGCTTCCATCTTCCTTCATGATTTCACAGCAAACTCCACATTCTTTTAGCCCTGCAAGCCTCATTAGGTCTATCGTTGCCTCTGTATGACCGTTGCGAACTAAAACTCCACCTCTTCTTGCAACCAGTGGAAATACATGTCCTGGTCTTCTAAAATCCTCTGGCTTTGATGTTTCATCGACGCATTTCATTATGGTATGAGAGCGCTCAGCTGCCGATATTCCAGTAGTTGTGTCGACATGGTCTACAGCAACTGTAAATGCAGTGCTATGGTTATCTGTGTTTTCTGCTACCATCGGAGGAAAATTTAATCTTGCCGCAAGTTCCTCGCTCATAGGAGTGCAGATAAGACCCTTTCCATGTACAGCCATGAAGTTAATGTTCTCCTGCGTTGCAAACTCTGCCGCACATATGAAGTCTCCTTCATTTTCTCTATCTGGGTCATCGGTAACTAAGATTACCTTTCCCTCTCTCAAATCCTGAAGTGCTTCTTCTATTGTGTTGTAATTATATTTTTTTGACATAAGACATATCCTCCTGTTCTAAAATCCAAATGTCTCAAGAAATTCCATAGTAATTTTTGATTCCTGTTTTTGGGGGTTACTCGTTTTGATGCCTAGTAAGCGCTCTACATACTTGCCTATAACGTCGTTTTCTAGGTTAACTAGATCCCCCGCATTTTTTCCAAGCAGCGTCGTTTCTTCTCCTGTGTGTGGTATGACTGATACAGCAAAGCTAGATTCATCTACCTTTGCAACCGTAAGGCTTATTCCATCTATGCAAATCGAGCCCTTTTCCACTATCAAATGCAGAATATCCTTTGAGGTTTCAATCCTTACCCATATAGCATTTTCTTCGCGAATCATGGATTTAATAACCCCAGTTCCATCTATATGTCCGCTTACTATATGTCCTCCAAACCTTCCATCTGCAGCCATTGCACGCTCTAGGTTTACCTGACTTCCTGCCTTGCAGCTTCCTAGACTGCTTCTTCTAATAGTCTCTGCCATTACATCCGCAGTAAATCCATCTGGCTGAAGAGATGTAACCGTTAGACACACTCCATTTACTGCAATGCTATCTCCGATTTTTGTTCCTTCCAAAACCTTCCTAGCTTTTACTGCTATGACTCCCGATTCACCACCAAGCTGCATTTGAGAGACTTTTCCTTTTTCTTCTACAATCCCTGTAAACATTGCTCCTCCTCTTTCATGCATACCTTATATCTTATTTTGATATCTTCGCCTATCTGTTGAACTTCTAAGCATCTTAGCTTAACTGCATCTCTTGGCACTTCTACTCCTATGCCTTCAACTGGACTCTTGCTACTTGCTCCACCAAATATCTTTGGTGCAATAAAGCTTTGAACTTCATTTACTATGCCTGCCCTTAGAGCACTGTCATTCAGGGTTCCTCCTCCCTCAAGGAGTATGCTATCTATTCCTTTATTTCCAATGAATGACATTAGCTTATTAAGGTCTATTCGCTT
Organism: uncultured Clostridia bacterium; assembly: GCA_938049335.1. Lineage (GTDB taxonomy): Bacteria > Bacillota > Clostridia > Peptostreptococcales > Anaerovoracaceae > Eubacterium_B. Next base: position 107,857 of record CALIYX010000024.1, read on the forward strand.
ATCATCACCCAGGCAGCAAACCGTCTCTATACCCGCATCCTGAAGCCTCTTCACTTTCTCTTCTGAATACGCACTATCTGCATATGCAATTATTGTTTGCTGCTCCTTTGCACTCTTTACAATCTGGCTATCAAGAGGAATTCTTAACTTGCTATCGCATATTATTCTGACTGGGCTTTTCAGATTTTCCACTCTAGTACTTAGCATCGGATCATCGGCAAGCACAGTTCCAATCCCGACCATTATGCCCATATATCTATGCCTCATATATTGAACTTCTCTTCTCGCCTCTTCTCCAGTAATCCACTTTGATGCACCTGTCTTTGTTGCAATCTTTCCATCAAGAGTCATTGCATATTTCATGACCACATATGGCTTTTTGGTTTTGATATAGTGGAAGAATATTGGATTTAGCTTGTCGCATTCATCCCTCATATAGTCCTCGACTACAGTGATTCCTGCCTCTCTTAATATCTCTACACCTTTCCCTGCAACCTTTGGATTTGGGTCACGTGAACCTATAACCACTCTTGCAATTTTCTGCTCTATGATAGCCTCTGTGCATGGCGGAGTCTTGCCGTGGTGACAGCAAGGTTCAAGCGTAACATACATAGTCGCACCATCAGCAGATTCCGTAAGTGAAGCAATCGCATTTCGCTCAGCATGAAGCATTCCACATCTTTCGTGATATCCTTCTCCTATGATTTTACCATCCTTTACTATGACTGCACCTACCATAGGATTTGGATTTGTGAAGCCCTCTCCTTTTCTCGCTAACTCAATCGCACGCTCCATATACTTTTGATCACTCAAATCTATTCCTTCTTTCTCCATGGAATCTAGGGACATACAAAAACCCCTGCAGAATATCTACAGGGGTTAAATCAAATGCGTGTGCAATCTTGCATATATAAACAAACGCTCATATATCGCGATAAATGAGTAAAATAAAAGCTCTGAAATGGAATCCCATCTCAGAGCAAAGATACTACATCATTATCACAAAAATAATTGTACCATCATCTTCTTCCATCCAGACTATACTGTCGGCTCCGGAATCTAACCGGATCATGCCTTTCGGCTCGCGGGCTTTACCGCCGGTAGGGAATTACACCCTGCCCTGAAGATATCTTTTTTTAAATCATAATACTTTATTTTTGGTTTGTAAAGTGCTATTTAAAATTTTATTTGTGGTGCTTGCACTTATGCTCGCCACTGTGCTCATGCTTGTGATGTCCGCATTTATGCTCGCCACCGTGTTCTCCCTTATGATGTCCACATTTGTACTCACTCTTGTGGTGTCCGCACTTATGTTCACCGCCATGGTGGCTGCAGTTTGCGCTTTTGCCATACTCTAGTGTTCCAGCTAGGAGCTTTTCTACAGCTTCATCACAGTCACCACTTACACCTGCATATAGCTCAATTCCTACTTCTGCAAGAGCAATCTGTGCGCCCTCTCCGATTCCGCTACAGATAACTGCATCTACTTCTGACTCCTTTAGTAGTCCAGCAATTGCACCATGTCCGCCCTCAGCTACTTCAACTAGCTTTGACTCCTGAACCTTTCCCTCGTTTACATCGTAAATCTTAAAAGCTTTGCTGTGTCCAAAGTGTCTAAAAATCTTACCGTCCTCAAATGTTACTGCTATTCTCATTGTATTTTCACCTTTCTTATCAAAATTCTCATGTGCAAGAGCAATTCCCCTGTGCGCGTCCTCGTTTAAGTAGCGAGCATCCTTACTGCAGCAGGAATCGTCTGAAACTATATAAAGAGTCTTTCCATAGACTATAGAGTCTGCAATCTTCTTACGCACAGATTCATAGATAGCTGTTACCGTAGTCCTAGAAACATCCATTTGTCTCGCAGCTTCCTCCTGGTTTAGTCCACAGCTGTCAATTAATCGCATAGCTTCGTATTCATCAAGAGTGATATCAACACTATCATCATTTCTAACATCCTCTGGCGCAAAGCACCTATACTCTGGAATGACGCCTATCTTTCTACTTCTTCTTGGTCTTGCCATGATTTTCTCCCAAAATAATTATTGACATATGTCTATAATACACCATTTTTCGACATATGTCAATATTAAAATTCACTATTTATTTATAAAGTTTATCTATATTTGTTTCAAAGGCATCGTTAATTTCATCTATTGACTCTGAAATTTCAAGCTTTATGCTCCATATATTTGAAGCATCATCCTTGTCTAAATTCGTATATGCAAACAGAAGCTTTCTAATAGCTTTGATATATGAGTTCATCAAAACATATAACTCATTTGCACTAGATGGAACTTCATCAAGGTAATTGAAAATCTTTTCTATTATCCTATTGAAGCACTCAGTTTTAATATCAAATTCATCGCCATCAAGATTTTTACATATATCTACATCCTTTAGAAATATCTCTCCGTCCTCTCTTATAGCTACTGCCATCTGAGCCTGTAGCTTTTCATCTTTGACATCAACTGATACATTAGAGCTATTCCTATACCTTTTGATATATGAGTATCTGCTGTACATTCTATCCGTCAAAATCAGAGTTTTAAAGTCATCATCAAACCTTGCATAAGGAAGCATTCCATCATCTATCATATTGTGCAGATTAAGCAAGGTCTCCTCGTATCTTTCGCCCGCATACTCAGCCAGTTCATTTACTCCGTAATACTCCTCTGGGCCTATTATTTTGGCATACTTATCAAAGGTCTCTATGAGCTTTAACTTCTTCATTCCGACTGCGAAGAAATAGAGGCAAGCTACTGCTACAACTATTAGAAGCATTGAAAGTCCAACTAGCATCCTTATACCTAGAAGAAAACCTGTAAGACCTATCGCGATACAAGAAATTGATGAAAGTACTGTAAGCACAATAGAAACTGCTATTGCTATGGTCACGAGTCCTGAATTTGGTTTCTTCATACTGAAATATGTCGTATTAGACCTATCAAAATCACTATAGCTTCTACTATAGTTTGTATATGTTGTTTCCTTACCAAAGAATAAATCGATTTGATTCTTTATATCCCTGCTCAGCGTCCTATAGTTTTCACTCTGTACCGCTGAGTTGACTGTGTCTAATATTCCGTCACCAAGGTTAATAAGGCGTTTTATCTGTTCCATTTTGCTCTCCGATTAGCCATTAATATTTTGTTCATTATACTTTTTATATAAGTTCAAGTCAACGACGGGCTTGATTTCCCCTTTTTCTCAGGTAAAATCATGAATCTCTAATGTGATAAAAATAAAAAGACCAATATGCAAAGCAAATTGGTCCGTATTAAACATATTCTATATTTCTTTCTATATTTCTTCCTTTGGATACTTCTCAGAAATCCACTCCTGAGTGTACTTGATAAACTCTTTGGTTGAAGCTGTAAGATGATTTTGGTTCTTAACTGCAATTCCGAGAGTTCTCTGCTCTCCAGAAGCAAGAGGTCTAATCGCAATGTTTCTTGATGTCTTCTCAACTATCATCTGTGGAAGCAGCGTAACGCCAAGTCCCTTCTCAACCATTGCAACAACAGCGTAGTCGTTCATCTCAGCAAACCTTACATTTGGCTTAACCTTATGTTTGTTAAACACCTCTGCAATCTCGCTAACATCGCTGAAGGAACTGTCATTAAGCTTGATGTAATCATACTTAACTAGATCATCAATAGCAATTTTCTCCTCTGCAGCAAGTGGATGGTCTGCTGGAACTACAGCAACCATAGGGTCCTTGTGTAGCGGATATGTAACAAACGGAGTTTCCTCTGAAAGGCTCATAAATGCACAGTCAACTCTGCCACTGCGAACCCAGTCCTCGCTCTCTACATCGGAGCCATGAAGAAGCTCAAAGCGAACTAGCGGATAATCCTTCTCAAACTTAGCAATTATGCTAGGAAGCCACTGAACAGATACGCTTGTAAAAGTTGAAATTCTAATTAGCCCTGACTCAAGTCTATGTATGTCGTTGAGCTTGCGATATAGATTGTCATATGACTGGCATATCTCCTCAAAATAAGGCATTAACTCCTCACCATCAGCAGTTGCATATGCACCGCTCTTCTCTCTTACAAGAAGCTTAAGGTTGCAGTCTGACTCAAGTGAATTGAGTAGATGCGTTATTCCTGACTGAGTATATCCCAAATCCTCAGCTGCACGAGTAAGATTTCCGAGTTCAATTGTCTTCAAGAAAGCCTGATATTGCGAAATACTCATTAAAACCTCCAAATATACGCTAAATTCTAAATTAAATTAGTTAAGCTAATTATTTTGATAATAAAACAGTGCTTTACTAATTGTATATCCCAAATTATAATTCTTTTGCTTTAACAAATCAATAGATAAAATTCAAAGCTGTCTAGCTATTGAACTTCCCTAAAAATCAGTGCTTGCATACTCATATGAGTTTTTAATTCATCTAGTCTACCAAAGCTCAGACCCTAGGTGATTTTTTATTTTTTGAAGAAGAAGACTTTGTGCATAGATATCAGCTGTTCCACCAGGACTTAAATTCATCTCGATAAAAACATCGTCAAGCTCCTCTAAGGCCTTTACAAGCATATCATCATCTAGTTTTCTAATCCTTCTCGCCTCGGTCTTAGCAAGTTCTAGCCCCTTCCTGCCACCTCTATGTATCAAATTGCTGTCATCAGCTTTTTCCAAAATAAATAAAAAGCTTCTCAGCTTGGCAGTCAAAGTAGGCATGCCGTATTTATTAACCAAATCCTCAAGATAGCAAGCACCAGCAAAGGCTGTAGGAAACCCTTTCACGGCTTCATCCTCTGCACCGCATCTGCCGAAAGTCTCTCTAGCTAGTTCTCCATTTGATTTTACCAGCAATATTTTTGTGGTTTCTACACGCTTATTACATTCTAAATCGCTAGGGCATTTCTTCAGCTCAAAAAGGCCTTTCGCGATTTTTCGCGCTTTATCTCTTAGACTTCCTCCATGCTTTAGATAGTTTCCTAAGGCGGAAAGCAAGATACCCATTCCGTATATTGCACCCCTGTGAGTATTTACGCCAGAAGTGAGGCGCATCATCTTTTTTTCTGCTGCTATTCCTAGATTTCTAAGCTTTATGAATTCACAATGATTTGACAAATTCATATCAAAACCTAAACGAAGAGAGTCTTCAAAATAGCCTTCTAAAGACATCGCACTTCTAAGCATCATATCAAAGTCCATATCGCTGTGAGCACCGCAGTTTCTTTGATCTACAAGACCAGGCTTTGGTGTTAGCTCAAGCTCTTCCTTTAGTGCACTCACAGCTAGCTTTGATATCTTATCTGATGCAAAATCTAAAAGTATATTCTGCGTCTTAAAGACCACGTCACCAAGGCCGTGAGCCCTCGCTCTGCTGCATTCAAATACAGGTCCTCCGCATACAAGGCATTTTCGACCTTTTGCATCAGGCCTTCTAATAAGCATTCCTATAGCATCTGTAACATCTAAGTCGAGAAGCCTTCCAACTGGAAGCTCCTCCTCTATTGCAAGACACTTTGACTTGATTAGCTCTTCTTCTAAATCAAATACAAGTAAAGCAAAACACCCTGTGAAGTCACGCTTCACAAGGCTTTTTATCGGTTCGCCTAGCTCCTTAATGAGTCTAGAATATCCGTATTCAAAGGCTAAATCTACTAAAGGACTTCTCTTGATTTCCCCAGCGATGTTCATGGAAATGGTTACGACCGGCATTTTATATCTGTCTATGAACTCTGACTTAAGAAGCGCCTTCTCGTCTCTTGACTTAAGAAGCTCTGCAAGCTCTACCTTCCTTATTTCGTACATGCTTTAAAAGTCCTATTTTATCATAACTGACATAGGCTCGTTTACGCTGTCTAATGACTTTAGCTTTTCTAGAGAATTTTCACCAACGCAGCCCACCATTAAGTAGCGCTTGTTAATAACGTCATAGATGAAGTGGTGAAGAAGGTGAAACTCCTTAATCATATTGGTGTTTGAAACATGAGTACGCGGTCCCGTACAAGGATGGATAAGGTCTCCAATTTTAATATGGTTATCATCGTAGTATGAAACTGGTATTTCTCTTTTTATGACATCGTTAACCTTATTTTCTAAATCTACAAGATCAAAGTTAGGCTGATAATCTGGAAATGCCACTATGAAACCGTGCCTGATATCATCGTGTGTACATCTTGAAATTTCATCCTTAGGCATGAAGTACTCACAGATGTCCTCTGCAGTATGCGCCATGAGTCTATACGGAAGAGATGTGTAGACCATCTCGTAGATTTCATCCGGAAATGGACCAAAAATTCTAGGCCTTGTCAAAACAATTTCCTCACCCACACCAATTAGAAGGTCAGCGTTCATATTAAGCATAGGATATACTATGTCAAAGTGCTCAACGATTACACGCTTTCCCCTTTTGATAGCCTGAAGAATCGCTCCTGCCAAAACTGAAAGCTGGTGAAATCCCATCTCAAAGCGAATATCAAGATGATAAGTATGAGGCGTGAAGAAGCCTTGCTCATAGTCCTGCTGAAGAATTGGAAGCGGTCTAACATTCACCCCATCATCGTCGTTTGTAAGCTCAAGACCTGGGAACATTCCTTTTATGAGTGCACTCTTTCCTGAGCCAGCCTCACCAATAACACCAATGAGCTTATCAAATGGTGAAAGGTACTGCTGCGCTAGCTGAATGCCAAGTCCGTAAATTCTCGACCTTCCTCTAGGTGCGTAGTATGTAGTAAACAGGTGACTCCTTAATTTATCGCTATGTTCCATATTATCTCCTTTTCTCTATAATCTCCTGCGATTTAGCAAATCGCATCCGTCTATCAAAATTATCTCTCGCTCTTTTTCATTAAAAATTCAAAGCTTGTTTCCGGCAAAAGTGCCCTAAGCTTTTGGCTTACGTCCTTGGCATCTGCCTTAGCATCTTTTAGTTCATCAAATAGCATTCTTACCCTGCTTGCGCTAATCGGCTCGCCTAGTACCTCTGCTCTTTCGACTTCTATAGCTTCTATACCCTTTTTCGGCAAGTAAATCTTCATCGACTCATTATATTTTCTTGTCGTTTCAGACAGGGGCTCGCTTCCAAAGAAGCGCTTTGATATACCAAGCTCTTTAGCGAATATCCCGCTGAAGATTTCAAGATCTAGCTCGCATTTGATGCGTGAAACCTCCGTCTTATCTTTGATGAAGTACTGCGGAAAGCTTGCCTTTGATACAAGGTATGGTCCTGTTTGTGCAACAAATACATTATCTAAGTCTGCGCAGCCCTTTTTTACAAGTTCAAACCGCTCATCAAAGCTAAACTCGCTAGCCTCCTCTGATACGACAAATACATATAGGACATCACACTGTTTCGCCGCTTCTTCTATGAGGTATCTGTGCCCTAGTGTAAAAGGATTGCAGTTCATGACTGCAGCTCCTCTTATTTCAGCAGCTGAGAATTTATCAAATGCTCTTCCCTTTTCGGCATAGGCCTTTTCTATATGCTTAATAGCAAAGCGCTTAGCCTCGCCCTTTTCCCTTTCTAAGAGCACTACATCCTTAGTTTTTGCAAGTCTATGAAAGAATAACGACTCAAACAGAGCAGTATTCTCAGGCTTGGTATAAACTAGCAGTTCCTTCACTCCATCTTGGAAAGCATCCTGCCATAGGGCTCCCATAAGCGCGCTCATATACCCGCTTCCTCTAGCCTCCTCGCTGACAGCTATACACTTTAGTAGATATTTAGCTCTTGAACCAGTCGCAACTAAATTTCCATCTTCCATTATGCAGACGGTCGTATCAATATCATCGTCTAAATCAAGGCCCGAAGATGCTAGAAAGTTTTTCACTTTATTAAGTTTACTTTGGCCTTCTTTAGTGCCTTTTATGATTTCTATATCCATAGCTGCTCCAAGCGATTTTACCTTTGATGTTCTATTTATAAACCTTAGTATATCCTAAAAAAAGATATTTGCAAATTGAAAAATGATACATTGTATTATATAATATCGTTAATTGATATAATACAATTATGTAACAATGTCTACTGGAGGATATCGACATGCCTATGATAAATCGCAAGGCCTGCGCTGGAACACTAGAATCAAGCGACGTTTATGTCGAGCTTGAACCTAGCGTTTCAGGTATAGAGCTTAATCTAGAATCAGCAGTAATTGAGCAATTCGGTGAAGCCATTAGAAGCGCCGTGCTCGATGTCTTAAACGAGATGAACATCTCAGACGTCAAAATAAAGGTTGTTGACCGCGGTGCGCTCGACTGTGTAATTCGCGCACGTGTTGAAACTGCGCTTAGCAGGGGAATGGAGGCACATGATGCGTAGATCTATGCTCTTTGTTCCGGGCAATACCCCAAATCTGATCATAAATAGCAATTGCATGGGAGCTGATGCGATTATCTTTGATTTGGAGGATGCTGTTGCACCTGCGGAAAAGGATTCAGCAAGGCTTCTAGTTCGAAATGCTATAAAATATATGAACTTCTCAGGCATTGAGATAGTCGTCAGAATAAACTCTTTGGATACAAGCTTTTGGAAGGAAGACCTAAATCAAATACTTCCTTCTGGACCAAATATTATCATGCTACCTAAGACATCTTCTGCTAATGATGTTGCTGTTTTGAGTGCTTACCTTAGAGATTTTGAAGAAAAACTCGATCTTGAGTTAAACCACTTTAAGATTATGCCACTTATAGAGACAGCACTTGGAATCGAAAATGCATATAACATCGCTTCGTCAGACAAGAGTGTCTGTGCTATCTTCCTAGGCGCCGAGGATCTAACTGCAGATCTTAGATGCAAGAGAACCAAAGAAGGACATGAGATTGACTACGCTAGGTCAAGAATGGTCATGGCTGCAAGAGCCGCGGGCGTAGATGTCTATGATACACCTTTTACAGATGTAAATGATGACGATGGAATAATCACAGATTCTGAATACGCTAAGTCGCTAGGCTTCACAGGAAAGGCTTCAATTTCTCCAAGGCACCTAGATACAATAAATACAGTATTTAGTCCTTCCATAGCTGATATCAAATATGCCTACGAGGTAATGGATGCCATAGAGCTTGCTGCTGCTCAAGGTCGAGGAGCTATCGCTCTACGTGGCAAAATGATAGATGCACCTATAGTTGCTAGAGCAAAGAATACCATAGAGATGGCTGAAGCTATCGGAATAAGAAAGGAGCAGATTGATGAATAACAGTAAAATTGTATCCTCACTTCGCGAGGCAATTTCACTCTGCGATCTCAAGGATTCTATGAACATCTCCTTTCACCATCATTTGCGGAATGGTGACTTTGTTCTCAACATGGTCATGCAGGAAATCGCTGACATGGGATTTAAGGATCTCACTGTAAATGCAAGTTCTCTCTTTGATACTCACTCTGAACTTCTTGAACATATAGAGAGCGGTGTTGTCACAAAGATATGCACAGATTACATGTCATCTGGTCTAGGACGCAGTATTTCAGAGGGCATCATGGATACTCCTGTCGAATTTAGAACTCACGGAGGAAGACCATCAGATATAGAAAGTGGTAGAACTCCAATCGATATAGCTTTTATAGCAGCACCTGCATCTGACCCTATGGGAAACTGCAGTGGCAAGATTGGAAAATCTGCCTGCGGAAGCCTTGGATATGCGATTCCAGATGCACAGAACGCTAAGCACGTGATAATAATCACAGATAATCTAGTTCCCTACCCTTTGATTCAGTGGTCAATTTCCGAAATCAACGTCGATTATGTTGTTGAAGTTCCTGCCATAGGAAATCCTCAGGGCATAGTTTCAGGAACAACCCAGATAACAAGAGATCCAGTTGGCCTAATCATGGCTGATCAAGCAACAAAGGTAATCAAAGCCTCTGGACTTCTTAAGGACGGCTTTTCATTTCAGACAGGCGCAGGCGGCGCTTCGCTTGCAGCAGCAAAGTTTCTCAAGGACATAATGGTCAGAGAAGGCATTAAAGGCAGCTTCGGTCTTGGCGGAATTACAGGCTACATGGTTGATATGCTAAACGCTGGTTGCTTTGAGTCACTGCTAGATGTACAGTGCTTTGATCTTAAGGCTGTAGAGTCAATCAGGACAAATCCTCAGCATCAGGAAATTTCTGCACTTCACTATGCTTCACCAAGCTCCATGAGTGCAGTTGTCGACAGCCTAGATGTGGTAATTCTTGGTGCAACAGAAATAGATACTAATTTCAATGTAAATGTTCATACTGATTCTAACGGATACATTATGGGCGGCTCTGGCGGACACAGCGATACTGCTGCAGGCGCAAAGCTTGCAATGATTATCGCTCCAATGTTCAGAGGTAGACTCCCTATGATAACCGATAGGGTTTCATGTATATCAACTCCTGGCAAGGATATAGACGTTCTAGTTACACAAGGTGGTATCGCAGTAAATCCAAGAAATCAAGAGCTAGCTGAACGCATGCGTAATGCCGGTCTTCCTTTGGTAGACATTCATGACCTTAAGAGAAAAGCAGAAAGCTACACTGGCCTTCCAAACAAGGCAGCAAAGGGCGATAAGGTAGTTGCAAAGGTAATATCACGCGATGGCGGACTTTTAGACAACATTTACAATGTACCGCAAAAATAGAGAGGCCAAATGAAATGAGAGAGATCGATTCAGCACTTATAACAGAAGTCGTTGCTAGGCTTTGCATAGATGCTAACTACCATCTTCCGCCAGATATGAAGAAGCAGATAATCTCTTCATCAAAGGAAGAAAGCTGGGAAACCGCATCGATAATACTAGACCAAATTATAGAAAACTTTAATATCGCAGATGAAAATCTCCAGCCCATATGCCAAGACACCGGACTTGCCTGCGTATTTCTAAGCATAGGCCAAGACCTTCACATCAATGGCAATCTAGAGGATGCCGTAAATGAAGGCGTAAGAAAAGGATATTCCGAAGGATACCTTCGCAAATCAGTTGTATCTGATCCATTAAACCGCGTAAATACAGGCGACAATACTCCCGCCATGATTTACTATGATATCTGTCCCGGTGATAAGCTTAAGATTACGGTCGCTCCTAAGGGTTTTGGAAGCGAGAATATGAGCCAAATCAAGATGCTAAAGCCGTCTGATGGAATTGAAGGAGTAAAGGACTTTGTTATCAAGGTAGTTGAAGATGCCGGTCCAAACCCATGTCCTCCAATAGTTGTTGGAGTTGGCATAGGCGGAACCTTTGATAAGGCTGCCTATCTAGCAAAAAAGGCTTTGATGAGACCAGTTGATCAGCGAAATAGCGAGTCTTTCTACGCAGATCTGGAAAATGAACTTCTTGAGAAGATAAATGCGCTAGGTATTGGGCCTCAGGGTTTTGGTGGAAGAACAACTGCCCTTGCAGTAAACATAGAAAAATTCCCAACTCATATCGCTGGACTCCCAGTGGCAGTCAATATCAACTGCCACGTTACTAGACATATGACGGAGGAAATATAATGGCAAAGAAGATAAACGTCCCTCTTTCTAGAGAGGAAGCAAGAAAGCTAAAAAGTGGTGATAACTGCCTTATAACAGGCACCATATATACTGCTAGAGACGCAGCACACAAAAGGCTCTGTGAACTCATCAAAGAAGGAAAAGAGCTTCCCTTTGATGTAAAGGACTCCGTAATCTACTATGTTGGCCCTACCCCTGCAAAACCAGGCTCTGCCATAGGTTCAGCCGGTCCAACGACAGCCTACAGAATGGACGCTTACAGTCCTGCCCTGGTTGAACAGGGAGAAACAGGTATGATTGGCAAAGGCAAACGCAGTCTTGAAGTTATAGAAGCAATGAAAAAACATGGAGCGGTTTATTTTGGTGCTATTGGCGGCTGCGGAGCTCTTCTCAGCAAGTGTATCAAAAGTGCAGAAGTAATAGCATACGAAGACCTTGGTGCAGAGGCCATCAGAAAGCTTTATGTAGAGGATTTACCTGTTGTTGTCGTAATAGATTCAGAAGGTAATAATCTCTACGAAGACGGCAGAGCTTCTTACCTGCAAACACAAAATAAGACGAAGTAATAAACTATTTCAAAGAAAGAGGAAGACATGTCAGAGCTATTTCACATCGATCCAAAACTGGATATTCCAATTTATAGACAGCTTGTTGATGTAATCAAGGCTAATATCAAAAATGGCAAAATTCCCCCAATGACAAAGCTCCCTACTGTAAGGGACTTATCAGACGAACTAGGAATTGCTCGCGGAACAATAAAGCGTTCCTATGATGAACTAGAACACCTTGGTATTATAGAGAAGATACGTGGTCGTGGTACCTTTGTAAGCTATAGACCTAGCGACAGTGAAAGCCGTAAAGAGCGTGCTATGGCAGCAATTGACAATATGTTTGATGAGCTAGAAAACATGCAGTTTTCCATGTCTGAGATAAATATTTTTATCAATCTAAGGCTAAGGGACCGCGCTTCACACCAGGATAAGGTTAAGATTGGAATTGTCGAGTGCAATCCAGAGACACTTTATCAACTTGCAGAGCAGCTTAGAGAAATAGAGCAAATTGACCTATTCTCCTACCTTCTTGGCGATCTTCGCGAGTATCCTTACAAGATAAGCGAGGACATGGATTTAATCATCACAACAGCTGCACATGCAGATGAACTAAATGGTATAATTCCGCAAAGCGACAAAATTATCAAAACCGCGCTTACTATGATGCCAAAGAGTGTCGCTGGAATAATCAAAATTGCTCCTGGCGAAAAGGTCGGCATCATCTGTAATAGTGAAAAATTCGGTAATATGCTCTATGAACTCTCTGAAACATATACAGAAAATGCTAAGATTACAAAGCCTCTTATGATATCAAGTGACAGCGAAATCACAAAGTATCTCTCAAAGAAGGATGTCATCCTCGTACCAGAAAACTACCAGAAGTACTGTAGCGACAAGGTTTTGGGCCAAATAAATCGATTTGCGTCAAAGCATAGACTAATTGAATGCTCATATCAGATAGACGCTGGTTCCTTCATGTACGTTAGGGATAAAATAGAAAAGCTGATTGACAGTAAAATACTTTAAAGCACAAAGTGGAGCAATTTTTTTAAATACTGCTCCACTTTTAATTTCTCTATTAAGCTTTGATATTCAATCTAATATTTATATGTGTAGAAACCCCATATGCAGTTACTGAATTCTCCCGCGGCAAAAGTATGAACTTTTCCATCAATATTCACTGTGTACACTCTGAATCTGTGATCTTGATGATATAAAGGATCTTTTACCGTAACACTTTTGCCTGTGCTCTCCCATTTATAGTCAAATATATTTTTTCCAAATAAAATTACATATCCATCTTGACCATGAACCTCAAACTGCCATGACTTTGATTTAAATATCTTCATTTACATCACCTCTTATCGCTATTATATCATCTTTTCAGCTTTATAATATCAGTTTCAAATATAATCAATTATTTTAATATAAAAACTTTGTTTTCCTATGTATATATGCGTTGACTTTTGATATAGTTCACTGTAGTATTGTGTTATATATCAATATAGATATTTGTATTATTATTTTCAATAGAAATTGAGGTCAATCAAATGCTTTCAGACAGAAAAAAGAGAGTTTTGATAATCGGAGTAATAGGCTCTGATGTTCACGCTGTAGGAATAAAGATTCTGCACCATGCTTTTATGGCAGCAGGCTATGAAGTTGTAGACCTTGGGGTTATGGTTTCACAGGAAGAATTCATAAATGCAGCTATAGAGTCAAGCGCAGATGCTATCCTCATATCCTCACTATACGGACAAGGTGAACTAGATTGCCGTGGAATGCGTGAGAAATGTGACGAGGCAGGACTTAAGGATATACCATTGCTCGTGGGAGGCAATATAGTTATAGGCAAGCAGAAGTTTGAGGATGTCGAGAAGCGTTTCAAGGAGATGGGTTTCAACTACGCCTTCCCTCCAGGAACTGCACCTGAAACAACTATAGATGCCCTACACCAAATTTTTAAGGATAAAGACGCTGATACTGGAGTTCAATCCGAGGCAGATCATGAGAGCTCCGCTGAATGCACAGAGGAAAGCCATTTATGAGAGCTATCCTGCTGATTGACTTCGGCAGCACATATACCAAGCTTACAGCAGTTGATATAGAAAATGCTAAAATCCTCGGAACAGCAGCTTCCTATACCACTGTAGAAAGCGATATAAACGAAGGTCTTAATAAAGGCCTTTCAATTTTAAAAGACAAGATTGGCGATATCGAGTACGAAAAAACACTTGCCTGCTCTTCTGCAGCTGGTGGCCTTCGCATGATAGCATCGGGACTAGTTCCAGAACTGACATCAGAAGCAGCAAAGATGGCTACACTCGGAGCTGGAGCCAAGATAGTTAATCTATTTTCCTTTGAGCTTACAGAAGATGATATAGAAGAAATATCAAAGAGCAAGCCGGATATATTCCTACTTGTTGGGGGAACCGATGGCGGAAATACCGAATGCATAGTACATAATGCCAAGATGCTCGCTACTCTCCCGCCCAATTTTCCTATTATAATAGCAGGAAACCGCAATGCCTCAAGGGAATGCGAAAGAATTTTAGAAGGTCACGAGACCTATGTGTGCCCAAATGTTATGCCTAAGTTTGGCACAATAAATATAGCAGAGACGCAAGATAAGATTAGGGAGATTTTTCTACGTCGCATCATTAAGGCCAAGGGACTAAGCAAAGCTTCATCAATACTTACAGACATTTTGATGCCTACCCCATCCGCTGTTCTACAGGCTATAAACCTTTTAGCAGATGGATGTGATGGAGAAGAAGGTCTTGGAGAGCTAATCGCAGTTGATGTCGGAGGTGCTACTACCGATATTTACTCTGTAGCAAACGGAAAACCAGCACATTCAGGCACTGTATATAAAGGGTTACCAGAACCGTATTCCAAGAGAACCGTTGAAGGCGATATCGGAATGAGGTACAGCATAAACGGTATTGTAGATGCTGCAGGACTTGACCGCATATGTGAGCTATCTGGTCTAAGTGAAGAACGCGCTAGCGAGTTGATAAGTTATCTTGGCACTCATACAGATGTAGTTCCAAGTGGCAATGATGAACTTGAGCGCCTAGACTACGCACTGGCTTCTATGGCTATAGAAACAGCTGTAACAAGACACGCTGGCTCCATGGAAGAAACCTATACCGTATGCGGACTCACTTATGTTCAGACAGGCAAGGACCTGCGCGATGTAAAGCAGATAATTGTAACAGGCGGTAGCCTAATTCACACGAGTAGAACAGGTCAAATCGCATCTCACGCCCTCTTTGATGTAGCAAATCCAATGTCACTTAGACCAAAGACAGCAGAGATACGAGTAGACCGCAAATATATATTAGCAGCGATGGGCTTGCTTTCAGCACACTATCCAAAAATCGCACTTAAGATAATGAAAAAGGAATTAGAAAAAGATGGATTTGAAAAATAAGAAGATACCAGAAGCTGAGTTTTTAGCACTCCGTGAAGAGGTTTTAACCCAGTGGCCTACTGGTAAGGATGTCAATCTCGAGGAGGCAGTGGCATATCACAAGGCTATGCCGAAAGAGAAGATTTTCTCAGAGAAGCTCATCAAGGCTAAAGAAAGTGGAGATACCCTAGTTCAACCAAGAGCAGGCGTACCAGTAATAGAAGAGCATATCAAACTCCTCAACTACCTAGAGGATGTTGGTGAAGCAGACCTGCTACCTACAACTGTAGATAGCTACACAAGACTTAACCGCTACGAGGAAGCCGAAAACGGTATCGAGGAATCCATCAGACTTGGACGTGCTATGATGAACGGTTTTCCACCTGTAAATCACGGTGTTAGCGGTTGCCGTAAAGTCATCGAAAGCGTGCATACACCTGTTCAGGTAAGGCACGGTACACCAGACGCTAGACTTTTGACAGAAATTACCTATGCAGGCGGATTCACAAGCTATGAAGGTGGCGGAATATCATATAATCTGCCCTACTGCAAGGATGTTCCAATGGAGCGCACAATAAGAGATTGGCAATATGTCGATAGACTTACTGGTCTCTACGAGGAGATGGGAGTTTCCATAAACCGTGAACCTTATGGACCTTTGACGGGAACGCTTGTACCTCCTTGCGTATCACACTCTGTTGCAATTATCGAAGCTCTCCTTGCTGCTGAGCAGGGCGTAAAGAACATCACTGTCGGCTATGGCCAGTGCGGCAATATAATTCAGGACATAGCAGCAATCAGAACTCTTGAAGAGCTGACTGAAGAATATCTACATAAGTACGGTTACGATGATGTAGTTGTCACAACTGTACTTCACCAGTGGATGGGTGGATTTCCTGCTGACGAAGCAAAGGCATTTGGAGTTATTTCCTCCGGAAGCCTTATCGCAGGTCTATCAAAGGCAACCAAGGTTATCGTAAAGAGCCCTCATGAGGCGATAGGAATCCCTACAATGGAAGCTAACGGCCAGGGACTTAGATGCACCAAGCAGGTTGTTAACATGCTTAAGGACCAGAATTTCTCTGAGGCTGCTCTCAAAGACGAAAAGGAAATTATCAAGGCCGAGACTCGCTGTATCGTAGATAAGTGCTTTGAACTTGGAGATGGTGACATCGCAGTCGGAACATGCAGAGCTACAGAGGCCGGCGTTATCGATATACCATTTGCTCCATGCAGATATAATGCAGGACTCATGCTTCCATGCCGTGACAACAACGGTGCAGTGAGAATCCTAAACACAGGAAACCTGCCATTCACACAGGAGCTAAAGGATTTTCACAAGGAAAAGATTGAAGAAAGAGCAAAAGCAGAAGCTCGCGATGCATCCTTCCAGATGGTTATAGATGACGTATACGCTATCGGCAAAGGTAGACTTGTTGGAAGACCAAAGCGCTAAACAGCTTTCAATATATCTAGATGAATTCAGATTGGAGTTAAAGATATGAAAATCGTAGATGTAATTTGTTCACCAGGACGCACAGGATTTTACTTTGATGACCAAAGAGCGATCAAAAGAGGCGCTGGTCACGATGGCCTATTCTATACAGGTGAACCTGTAACCGAAGGTTTCAAATCAGTTCGTCAAGCTGGAGAATCAATCTCAGTAATGATTCTGCTCGAAGATGGCCAAATTGCCACAGGAGACTGTGCTGCCGTTCAGTATTCAGGCGCTGGTGGAAGAGACCCACTATTTCTTGCAGAGGACTTCATACCAGTAATTGACAAATATATCAGACCAAAGCTTATTGGCAAAGACGCCGACAATTTCCGTAAGCTTTGCGAAGATATGGAAGCAATTAAGGTTGACGGCAATAGACTTCACACAGCAATAAGATATGGACTATCCCAGGCACTTTTAGATGCAGTTGCTAAAGCATCAGGAAGACTCATGTGCGAGGTTGTTGCAGACGAGTACGGATGTGAAGTAAGCGATAAGCCAATTCCTATTTTCACTCAGTCAGGTGATGATAGATATAATAACTCAGATAAGATGATCCTAAAAGGCGCAGATGTACTTCCTCACGCTTTGATAAATAATGTTGAGGAAAAGCTAGGTAAGCATGGAGAAAAGCTCAAGGACTATGTTGCTTGGCTAAGGGATAGAATTCTAAACTGCAGAGCTGATGAAAGCTACTCCCCTGTTATACATATCGATGTTTACGGAACTATAGGAACAGCCTTCGGCAACAATAATTATAAGGAGATGGCTGACTATATCGAGGATTTAGGTGCTACAGCAAAGCCTTTCCATCTTAGAATCGAAGGTCCTATGGACTGTGATAGCAACAGAGAAGATCAAATTGAAGCGCTCTCTGCTCTGACAAAGGAACTCGATAGCAGAGGCTGCGATGTCGAGCTTGTAGCTGATGAGTGGTGTAATACCCTTGAGGACATCAAGCTATTTGCAGACAACAAAGCTGGCCACATGGTTCAGATAAAAACTCCAGACCTTGGTGGAATCAACAACACAATCGAAGCAGTGCTCTACTGCAAGAGCAAAGGCATCGGTGCTTACCAAGGCGGAACCTGTAATGAGACAGACAGAAGCGCTCAGGTTTGTGTAAGCTGCGCTATGGCAACACAGCCAGACCAGATTCTGGCAAAGCCAGGTATGGGTGTAGACGAAGGTTTCATGATTGTAAATAACGAAATGAACCGCATACTCGCTCTAAGGAAGGCAAGACTTCGAAACTAATAAATACCTTAATAACAATAAAAAATGCGTAAGAGAGGCTCTTACGCACCTTATACGCATATTATTAGGAGGCTCAAGTATGGGCCTTCTATTTTTTTCCGTATTCCTTATCCATTCTCGTCTTGAGCTGATCTAGGAACATCAGAAGTTCATCACTGCAATTTTCCTTAATGACTATAGATCCGTGCTGAGGCGATAGCATCAAATAGAAATTCGTCGGCGTCTCTATTATCTTATATAGCTCCTCATAAAGATATTTATTATCCCCTATCTCGCTATGTCCCTCGTAGTAATTGTCATAGAAAGTAAGGCTTGTGTTTATACCTTGAGTATTTGTATTATCACTATACGCCTTAGTCACCTGCTTCTTCATCATTATATCAAGAAACATAGGCAGCGCTACAACCGCAACGATCATAATAGTTCCCAGCTGTTTGTTACCGCCCCTAAAGTTCACTATAGCTAATATAAAAAGTCCAAGCATCATAATGAGCTTAGCCCTGATATATCTTCTATCCTGTCTCTGCACAGTAAAGGCAAATCTCATGTATTCGTCAAGACTCAAATCAATTCTAGTATTCATACCTTCCATAAAGCACCTCCGCTTTAATTATATACTATTAATATACTCCTTTTCTAGAGTTTTGTCATCGATAAAATTTAGATTATTTTGATATAATACTCCAGTGTGCAAATAATTTATCTAGGCTAAATGCTGCATTTGCAGGACTAGTAGATGGAAGCTCATAAATATCTACAACTTGCCCCTTGTAGTTTCTTATCGGAAGCTCCCTTCCTTGGTTTCTATAAAAAAGCTGCGCCGCCTTTTTGCCGTTTAGCACGAGCTTATCAATAGGCGCCTTCTCAAGTGTCAAAGAAATATCGCTAGGAGTAACGTTCTTTATACTAGCATCAGATGAACCAATGATTTCGCAGGATGCGATTACATCCCAAAGCGCAATCCTGTGGTCCGTCAAAAATTTCTTCTTTTCTTGCTCACTCTCTGGAACTTCGTCTTCAAATATCTGTGCAAGCACTTTCCAAAACCTGTTTTGTTTATTTGCATAGTAGAAGTTTTCCTCTCTTGATTTGACCGATGGGAAGCTTCCTAGAATAAGTATCTTTGATTTTTCATCGAAAAATGGACCTATGCTGTGATCAAACATTTCTCCTCCATACAGAAAAAAGGCACCGCATCGGCGGTTATCCGTCAATGTGATGCCTCTATAATCGTTATTGCGTAGATTGTAATTGTATCCTAGCTTACTTGCTTGCTGCTGCCTGCTGTGCTGCAACCTCAGCTGCGAAATCCTCTTCCTTCTTTTCGATTCCTTCGCCAACCTCAAATCTTACCATCTCAACAACCTTCATTGACTTGCCAATCTTCTTGCTCTCTTCGTCAACGTACTGAGCTACTGTGATGTCTCCGTTCTTAACGAACTTCTGATCAACTAGGCAAACCTCCTTAAGTAGAGCCTTGATCTTTCCTGGGATGATTCTATCAAGAAGCTCTTCCTTCTTACCTTCGTTAAGAAGCTGGTGCTTAGCAATTTCTGTCTCTGATTCTAGCCAGCCCTTATCAACCTCATCCTCTGTTACAAACTTAGGATTCATTGATGCAACCTGCATAGCTACGTCCTTACCAACATACTCGATTTCTTCAAATGTAGCCTCTGTCTCGATACCTACAAGTACACCGATTCTTCCGCCACCGTGGATGTATCCTGTGTAAACAACTCCTGGTGTAGCGCACTTGAAGAAACGTCTGATGTTCATGTTCTCGCCGATTTTAGCAATCTTTGATGAAAGAGCATTCTGAAGTGTTCCTTCTCCGTCAAAATCAACGTTCATGAATTCTTCGATATCGTTGTTCTTCTGCTCAAGAGCCTTTGCTGCAACATCCTCAACGAACTGAACGAACTCAGGGTTCTTTGATACGAAGTCAGTCTCAGAGTTAACCTCTACAACTACTGCCTCTCTATGATCAGCTGAAAATGCTAGTCTTACAAGCCCTTCAGCTGCAATTCTTCCAGCCTTCTTAGCTGCCTTAGCTAGTCCCTTTTCTCTTAGAAACTCTACAGCCTTATCCATATCTCCGTCTGTCTCAACAAGAGCATTCTTGCAATCCATCATGCCAGCGCCTGTCATCTCACGAAGTTCTTTAACCATTGATGCACTAATAGCCATTTTATCCTCCTCAAATACATTTTGGCTCAGCAAAAGCCAAGCCAAATAAAGTTCATTCTGTCGGTCGCTTATTATTCAGCAGCGACTTCTTCGATATCCTTTGCTTCGCTTGCTGCAGCCTGAGCCATCTGCTCTTCAGCGCTTACGCCCTCGTCAAAGCTCTCACCCTGGTGAGCTTCGATAACTGCATCTGCAAGCTTTCCTGCAAATAGCTTGATTGCTCTGATAGCATCATCATTACCTGGGATGATGTAATCTAGATCATCTGGATCGCAGTTTGTATCTGCAATTCCTACTACAGGAATTCCCAAAATCTTAGCTTCCTTAATCGCAATCTTCTCCTTCTTAGGGTCAACTACGAACATAACTCCTGGAAGTCCCTTCATTTCCTTGATACCACCAAGGTTCTTCTCTAGCTTATCGCGCTCTGCTGTAAGTTTAGTAACTTCCTTCTTGGATAGCTTATCAAATGTTCCGTTCTCTTCCATCTCGTTGATCTCGTTGAGACGCTTAATTCTTGTGCCGATTGTCTTGTGGTTTGTAAGCATTCCACCAAGCCATCTCTCGCTTACGAAGTACTCTCCGCATCTCTCAGCCTCGTCCTTGATTGCATTCTGAGCCTGCTTCTTTGTTCCTACGAAAAGAACAGGCTTACCCTCTGCAGCTACACTCTTAACGAACTCATAAGCCTCGTCGAACATAGTTACAGTCTGCTGTAAATCTATGATATAGATTCCGTTTCTCTCTGTGAAGATGTATGGAGCCATCTTAGGGTTCCATCTTCTTGTCTGGTGACCAAAGTGTACACCTGCTTCTAAAAGCTGTTTCATTGAAATTACTGACATATCGTCCTCCTGGTTTTCCTTCCACTCGGATTCCGCGAGCATATAACTATAGTATCTATAGCACCAAGATGCCGCACACCGGGTGTGAATTATAAAAAATATGGTGGTTCACAGCGAACCACCATATATTATATATAAATTTACTTATTTCTGCAAGGAATTTCTTAAACAAATTCTAGGGAATTTTGATACATTTTCCTTAAAAATTAAGTTCCGAACTATCTTGTGCTCTTCTTTCTATAAATAGCTGCTGCCGATGCTAATGAGGCGAAAAGAATTAGAGTCATAAGCTGCATATCTGAAGTATCACCTGTGTTTGGTGTAGCTTTTCTGCTAGCTGCTTGACCCTGTGCCTGTGATCCTGCTACTGCTGGGTTTGAACCTGGCTGCGCCGGGTTAGCTGGCTGCGCCGGATTAACAGCAGGCTGTCCAGGGTTTGCTGGATTAGCTGGGTTTGCTGGATTCACAGCAGGTCCCTGAGCTAGGTTTATTGTTGATGTAGCATAACGACCGTTTGCGAATGTCATCGTAACTGTATGTCTTCCTACAGCTAGACCTGATGTATTTATTGAAACGATAGTCGATCCACTCTTTGATGTGTACTTTGTGCTATCTAAAACCTCTCCATCTATTAGAACCTCGTGGAAGTCGCTATATTCAGCATCAACTCTTATATTTGCTATATCTCCCTGCTTTAGGTCTAGTTCCTTACCCTCTAAAACATTGTACTCTGGATCTAGACCAGAAATCTTAACTAGCTTATCCTTAGCAAATGAAAGCTTCTTGTGTGACCACTGATCAAATTTAGTTGATCTAGCTAGAAGGTCAAATACCTCGTCAAATTCGCTTACAGGTATTACGAAGTGCATCTTTCCTGCATCTTCCTTACCTACAAACGCCTGTGACTTAGGAAGCTGAGCAGATGTATATAGCTTGTCAGGATTTCCGGCTGCGATAGCGCCTGCTGGAGCATCCTTAACCATCTTACCAACATAAAGAGCATCGTAACCAACTCCGCTTAGGTATATATCTGCAAAGACTGGCTTGCCGTTATCGCCGACTGTTACAGTAGCCTTAACTACTCTAAACATCTTGCTTCCGTGAGTATTTGCAATGCCTGCATCATCAGTTTTCTTTTGATCTCCAGTAACATTATAGATACCTTTTTCGAGCGTTTTTGGTGCTGGTGCATTTTCCTTCTTCATGAAGTAACCAACATAGACATTGTGGTCATTCTTAGCTGAAATTCTATCTGTGATAACTGAATTTCCTTTTGTATAGTATTTGTTATCAATTCTTCCAGCTTGCTCATATTCGTCTCCGAGAGACATGCTAAAAACAGCTTCCTTTGTTAGACGATAAGTATATTCATTTCTGTTCTTAGAATATGGTTCTATTACTGTGCCATCCTGGGCATCTGTGACCTTAATGTTAGCCTGTGCACTAACTTCTTCACTTAGGCCATTGTTATCTACCTTTTCAGCTCTAATTATGAAAACATAGTATGTTCTCTCAAGTGAAACCTTCATACTATACTTAATCCACTTTTTCATGTTTGCCGAGTAAGCAGAGAACTCAAACTGCTGACCGATTGGAATAGGCATCTCTGCAGTGGCTTTTCCCTTATCAAAGTTTGCTGATGGCTCCTGAGTTTCTGTTCTAATAGTCTGCTGAACACCATCTACATTGACGCTGTATGCGAGAATTCCCTTTGATGCAAAAGTCACAACCGCATAAGACTTTCCGTTAACTATATTAACCTGAGATACTGATACTGCAACTCTCTTCTGCTCAAAATCAAGTTTAATATCATCGTAGATTCCATCTACTGTTGTAGTAGAATTGCTGAAACTAGCTGTTGCTTCTGGCGTCGGAAGTTCATCTGCAAATGCGTTCATTGCAGGAAGCATCGCAAGTATCATAGCAACAGTCAAAAGTACGGTTAGTAATCTCTGTTTTACGTTACTTTTGTAACTCATTTATACCTCCAAAATATAAAAAAGCGATAACTTATATGTAATCACAACACAATAATTATATCATATCAATATAAAAAAACCAACTTAATCGCCTTGGCTTAAGTTGGTTTTTATCATCATTTTTCACTGATTTACTTATCGAGAGTTTCTCTGTTATAGCTTACGAGATCATCGCTAATTTCGTATGCGGCCTGCGAAACGGCTCTGTCGTTAGGACACTCATCTGTCAGAAGTGGATATCCGTCAATAATATCTCTTGCTCTCTTTGCTGCAAGAACAACTAGAGTGTATCTGCTATCTACTTTCTTTCTAATCTCATTTATCGATGGGTATAACATTATTCTTCCTCCCTATACTTTGCAATAATCTCACCTGCTATTTCATCTATTTTGTGATGCTCTGCGTAAATTATGCTCTTTACATTCTTAACAGCGTCATCAAGCTCATCGTTTACGATGTAGTAATCGTAGTTCTTAAGCATCTCTATCTCTGTAAGAGCCTTTGCTATCCTCTGATTTAGGCTTTCCTCACTCTCCGTTCCTCTACCTGCTAGGCGATGCTTGAGAGTTGCCAGCGATGGTGGACATACGAAAATCGTAATGCTCTGTGGATAATTTTCCTTTACCTGCATAGCACCCTGAACATCTATCTCAAGCAGTACATCCTTACCCCAGGCGAGCTTGTCTAACACCTTCTGCTTAGGCGTTCCATAGTAGTTTCCGAACACCTCTGCATGCTCCAAAAACTCACCCTTCTGTATCATATCCTCAAACCTGTCATGATTAACAAAGAAGTAGCTTACTCCTTCAATTTCTCCCTCACGTGGTTTTCTAGTTGTTGCAGATACCGATATCTCTAAATCGATGTTCTCAAGTAGCTTCTTGCAGATTGTACCCTTTCCGACTCCCGACGGACCCGATAGTACAAAAAGCTTGCCTTTTTTTCCGAAACCTTCCATGCCTTGCAAAACAGTACTCCTAACCTAATCTTATCAAAATAGAATTATAGCATTTTGCGGCTTCATTCTCAAGGCTTAAATGCTATTTCCCACATAAATTACATATTTTCTGCCCGCAAGGGCATTTTGATAGAAATTAGCAGCTTACTCTATGTTTTGAACCTGCTCTCTTATCTTCTCAACCTCTGCCTTTATCTTGAGCATTCTCTCGGTTATGCTAAGGTCGTTAGCCTTGGAGCCGATTGTGTTAGCCTCTCTGTTCATCTCCTGAACTAGGAAGTCAAGACGCTTTCCGTCAGGCTGACCCTGCTCGTCAATAATCTTCTTCATCTGCTCCATATGGCTGTTAAGCCTTGTTATTTCCTCATCTATATTGCACTTGTCAGCAAATATAGCTGCTTCGACAGCTATCCTCTCCTCAGATGCAACAGTCGCATCCTCAAGAAGCGTTGCAATTCTCTGCTTTAGTCTCTCTGCATATTCCTTTGGAACTGCTGGAGCACGCTCGCTTATTTCAGCAACAAAGCCCTTGATTACTTCACCTCTTTCTAGCATATCCTTTTCGAGCTTCTTGCCCTCTGCTACTCTCATCTCATCAAGATTTATGGCAGCTAGTCTAACTGGCTCTAGGATTGCCGTTAAAACCTCATCCTGATCTTCGACATCAGGCACTATTCTCATAACATCTGGCTGCTGAGCAAGTAAATCAAGACTAAGCTCACCGCTAAGGCCATAGCTTTCCTTTAGAATCTTGAAGTTCTCTACATACTGCTTTGCAACAAGGTCATTTAGCTTGATGGTTACATCGCTTTCCGTAAGGTTTTCGACCATAACTGAAACATCGAGCTTACCACGCTTTATTACCTCTTTGATTGTAGATTTTATCTTCTCTTCAGCAAAGGCATAGCGCCTTGCCATTTTTACATTTATATCGCAATACCTGTGATTTACTGATCTTATCTCTACGACTACAGTTCTCTTCTCGTCTGTTACCTCGGCTCTACCGAAGCCTGTCATACTTTTAATCATGTATTCATCCTCGTTTCTGTATGCATATCCATACACAATCATACCACATTTGCAATTGATTGACAAACAAGCATAGTCAAATTAAAATTAAATACATATATTTAAGGAGGATGTCCTCATGGCATTTGATGCAATAGTGACAAGAGCAATGGTCAAGGAGCTAAAAGAGCAGGCCTTGCTAGGAAAAATAGACAAAATATACCAGCCCGTACGCGATGAGCTGGTTATAAATATACACACCAAAAATGGAAATAAGAGGCTTTTCGCATCTGCATCTAGCAATGCGCCAAGGCTTCATTTTATTGACTATAACACCGCAAATCCTGCGACGCCTTTTGCGTTTTGCATGCTTCTTAGAAAGCATCTGTCCGGTGGAAGAATAGTTGCTATAGAGCAAAAGGACTGCGAGCGAATCATAGAGTTTTCATTTGAGACCCTAAACGAGCTTGGATTTACCCTAGGCAAAAAGCTCATCTTCGAAGTCATGGGAAAGCACAGCAATGTTATTTTAGTTGATACCGAAAACGGAAACATTGTCGATGCAATCAAAAGAGTTTCAATCGACACAAGCCGTGCAAGACAGGTTCTTCCCGGAATGAGATACGAGTATCCGCCTGCCCAAGACAAAATAGCCTTTGATAAGCTAACATTCGAGCAGTTTGCAAGCTTTGAACCATCAGCTAAGATTTACCTAAATGCCATAGGCGGTATTTCGCCAGCTATTTCTAGAGAACTAGCTAACAAAGCAGAGATATCAAAGGAAGAGGCTTATGACTTCATCAGAGCAGCCTCAGAAATCGGAGAGCCTTCTGAAGATGCAGGAGCTTTCGCTTCTAAGATACAAATTGAACCCGTCATATATTTTGAGGACGAGGAATGCACAAAGCCTCTTGACTACCATGTGATGCCACTTGAAGAACTCGAGAATTCTGCATATCCAAAGCACTTTGATAGCATGAGCTTTTGTATAGATAGCTTCTTCTCTGGCAAGATAAACTCAGGTCTAGTAAAGCAGCGCTCTCATGACCTTTATAAAAAGGTACAGTCCATGCATGATAAGGCTCTACTCAAGAAGCAGAAGCTTTCCGAGGATTTAAGTTCTGCTCAGGACTCAGAGCATTTAAGACTCTATGGCGAAATTCTTACTGCTAATATTCACGCTGTCAAAGCTGGAGCAAGCAAAGTTAAACTTCTAAACTACTATGATGGAAGCGAGATAGAAATTCCACTAGACACAAGATTTTCAGCATCAAAGAATGCACAAATATATTTTAAGAAGTACGGAAAATCAAAGACGGCTATAAAGGAAAAGACTTCCCAGCTAGAAGAAACGCAAGTGGACATTGACTATCTCGACTCTGTTCTAAGCTTTCTAGATGAGCTCGAAAGCCCAGAGGATATAGAGGCAGTCAGAACAGAGCTTGTAGAGGGTGGATACCTGAGACCGAGAAAACTCAAGGGCAAGCTTCCTAAGTTTAAACCTAGCCCTCACAAATATAAATCACCTTCTGGTTTTGATATTCTCGTCGGCAGAAATAACAAGGAAAACGACATATTGACCTTTAAGACTGCATCAAAGAGCGATATCTGGCTCCACACCAAGGACATCCCTGGTTCACACGTAATTTTAAAGACAGACGGTGAGGAAGCTAGTGCTGATGATATCTACTGTGCAGCAGCAATTGCAGCTTGGCACAGCAAGGGTAAGGAATCTGCAAATGTAGCAGTCGACTATGTACCAGTAAAATATGTCAAAAAACCATCTGGTGCAAAGCCTGGCATGGTTATATTTACAAATAACCATACGGTATATATAAATCCAGCACTACCAAAAGTAATTGATTAAATCAAAACGACCTCTAGTTTACATCCCTAGAGGTCATTTAATTCATTCTGGTTTAGTTTATATTTCGCATCTAGCTTTTGATTGGTATCATCTCTCTGATTGTGAGCATTTTCTTATCAGTCTCTGCTATGGTATCTGCACACTCCTTTAGCATATCCATGATTTCACCAGCATTTTCAATATCTTGCTTATACTTCATCTTATGCTCAAGGCTCGCCCAATAGTTCATAGCTACCGTTCTTATCTGAACCTCTACACGTATAGGCAGTTTCTCATCTGAGAAGAAAACTGGAATTTCAATTATCATATGGTAGCTTCTATATCCATTTGGCTTAGGATTTTTGATGTAGTCCTTGACCTGAATCAGCCTTACATCGTCCTGTCTTGCTAGCATCTTTGCCACCTTGTAAATGTCATCAATGAAGCCACAGATTACTCTGATTCCAGCTACGTCGTTTAGATTTTCCTGTATTGAGCTCAATGTAAGTTCGTCGCCCTGACGCTCTAGCTTTTCGAATATACTTAAAGTCTTCTTACGCCTTGAGAGTATGCTGTTTATAGGGTTTTGGTGTCCAAGTAGCGATAGCTCGTCGTTGAGAATCTCTAGCTTTGTTCGCACTTCTCTTATCGCAGACTCATATCTCATAAGGAGAATATCCAGCTCGTCCATAAATTCCTTGGCTTCGTCTGGATCCTTTGGTAGATATTTAGTTATGAGTCCTTGCCTTGTCTCTGCTTTTGTTCTCATTGCTATTTCCCCCATATAAAATCAATTAGTAACTTGTCAACTTCCCCGTTTTCGTGAAGACTGCTGTGTCTTCCGCCCTTGCCTTTGATAAGCTCCTCCCTATAGGATTTTGCCCGCTCTTCGACTAGATATCTCAGGCTTTTGGATGAGATTATGCTGACAGAGCCATCTCCTCCATCTCCTCTATCTCCAAAAATATTGAGCACATCTATCTGGTTTTCGGGATAAAGCTCTCTGATTTCGGTAAGTTCTTCATAGCTTTGCGTCATTATGTTCGGCTTTCCATTCTCTTTGTCAAGCACTGTGTTCTCATCAAAGTCATAGCCTAAAATTCCATCAAAATGCCCAGCTATATTAACCTGCTTAACCAGCTTAGGAAGGGTTTTATATCCACTGTTTTCCAGTAAATAGTACATAATAGACATATTTCCCATTGAGTGGCCTACCATATTCATCTCTGTAAAGCCATATTCACTTTGCAGCTTCCTTACAACTGCTAAAGCATATCTTCCATCCTGATGATAATTAGGATTCTTGTTGTCCTCATAGCATACAAGGACAATTGGATTTATCGCGCCCTTTTCTATCTTGCCCTTAAGTGTAACTCTACCAGATTCATCGACCTTTGCTTCTATTACAGTATTAGTTACACCACTTTTCACAGCAGCTCTTGCCATATGTTTTTCGGCCAGACTGCTTGAACCAAATCCATGAAAGAACAAAGTAGGACGTGTCGACTGTACATACTTTGCCTGTGGCTCCCTGTTATATATAATCGCGCTTTCGATACCGTAGGCAGCTGCTGCGACAAAAAAAACTAAACATAAAATGAGCAGTATTTTCTTTAAATTTCCTAAACGGAATTTTTTATCTTTCATTTACTTACCTATACCTATCACACCATTATTATACATAAAAATCACCTGTATGTCAGTAATAAGCTCTATATAAAACATACCCCTTTTGCTGATTCATTTAGCAAAAGGGGTATGTCTTTCTCTTTGTTTATCTCATAGCACGATTTATCAATCGGCTCACCACATATTCGGTCAATTCTAGCTACACAGCCTGCTCTGTTGTAATGCGTGACTTGCGTCCCTTTAGTATCGCCTTTCTTAGACGTAAAACTATATAGCTTCCGTATATAAGCGTGTATATAATTATACCTGATAGATGTGCTTTCACATCTGCCGAGTACAGCACCATTATATGCACATATATTCCAATAAAGAATGGATATGCTAGGCGTTGTACATTTTTCCACGTCTTACCTTTCATTTTGCGTCTAACAAATTTGAACGATGTGATAAAGAGAGGAACCAGCATTGCCAGAAGGCACAGTGTGATAATTGCCGCTATTATTTGTCTTGTAGTCATAGCCTTTGGATTTGTGAATAGCATCGTAAAATATGTTACACCAAATATCACGTTATGGCTTAGAGTAATCAAACTACCAATTATTGATATTTCCCCACGCACGCTCATAAGCTTTCTTGACAGTTTGTTGTGTTTAGTAATAGTCCCAAGAAACATAACAACCATGAATGTAGCGGTGGAGAAAATTCCCCTGGCAAATATATTCATAAAGTATTCATTGAACCATTCCGGAAAGTTCTTGTCATATCCCATATTGAAATAGAAAACGACCATACCGCACCACACATAAATTCCTGTGTAGAACACCCCCGGATGTTTCTTTATAGCATTGGCTGAAACCATATAAAATACAGCAGTCAGCACTATTCCGATAATTAAAGTCACTGTCCCATCCTTTCTTTTTCAGCTGTAGGTGTATCTAAATTCGGTACGGCTGCAGCTGCACGCGTATGATTCTCACTTGAAACATTGCTCGGTTTTGTATCATCCTTAACAGGATTCTTAACATCAATCATAACGATTGCTTTGCCGTTCTTATCTATTCCATTTACAGAAAACTCAAGAACTGCTTTCGTCAGACCCTTCTTACTGAGGTCAGGCTTCTGCTTTATGCTTACATTTACTGAACCATCTGACGGTATATTGCTGAACAGAGCTTTGTAATCATCAAGTGTTGGCTCTTTACCATCTACAACTAGTGGTTTACTACTTCTTCTTTGTGGTGTAAATGCTATTCCACCATCTTCATCATCATCTGCTATTCCGTCATGGTCTTTATCTATGTAAATCCAGTACTTGTATGTTCTAACCAGCATCTTTCCGTTCTTCTTTGCCTTGAACTTTAGAGTTACTGTCTTGAACATGCCGCCATCGCCATCCCAGTTACCATCTTCTACAACTGGCGTTCCCGTAATATTAGTTCCATCAAAGCTTAGGCCCTTTGGAAGTCCTTCAATCGTGGTCTCCAGCTTCGCATCTTTATCTAAGCTCCTAACTGTTGCTGGTTTTATAGGCATGCGTTCAGTCCACTTTGGTCTTCCAGGTTCATCAAGATCTGTCTCAATTACCTTGCTGTTGACTTCTACCTCAGGCAGTGCTGGCTCTGCGCCACCATTGCCGCTGTTTCCTTTATCATCGATAATGTCTTTATCAGTGACAAGCTCTTTATCAGCTTCTGTACCTGAAAGCTCGAATTCTACATAGATTATCTTAGGGGCATTAGGATTTTCCTCTTTATTAAGAGTATATTTTACCTTCTTATTTACAGGTTTTTTATCAGCTGTATACTCATAGCGATGTCCGCTCTTTGAAACAACGCGAATCTTAACTGTTTCAAACTCGAACGATAAAGGAGCATCAACAATCTGTTGGTTATCAATTTTACGGATATCAGCAGGGTCTTCCTTAATATTTTTCACCCTGTACCACTTTGAACCGTCAGCACTATATTCCAGTCCGACAATATAATCCTTGCTATAATTTCCAACCAAAATCCTAAAGGTATCATATGAGAGTGATTCCTTGTGAACTACCTTTGCTTTGATTATCTTCTTATCAACGTATGATTTCAGATCACTTCCATTTTTGATATCTTTGCCGTCCTCATCTGTTATGCTGAGTCCACTAGCTGCAAAATCTTTCCACTCCACTTCCTTAACAGAGCCGTCCTTCTTAACAAGCTTAACCTTAAGTTCCGAGAAGTCAACGGAGTCGCCCTTATTAACTTCTACCGTCTTGGCCTTTGGCTCAAGGATTGAAATTTCTTTTACATCAGAGTTGGTTTTGTAATCATTAGCTGACTTATTAGCAGCTTCCTTTGTCGCCGCCGAAATTCCGCTCGCACTCACGGTAGCTCCAGTCACGCTGTCAAACATTTTCTTTCCGTCATAGCGGTCGCTCATGTATGCTTTTACAGTACGTGACATAATAGATATATCAGATTCTGTATTATTCCCTGAGAATCCGCTGAGCATATCTGCATACTTGTTACCAAAAAGCTCCTTTACTTTAGCCTTTGGGTTGCTACTATTTCTAATAGTTTCAAAATACTCACGGTAAAGTCCCATCTTAGCGATATTCCAACGTCCATCCTTGCCTTTCAGGAATGGAAGCAATCTCTCTGCCTTACGCCTAAACGGTCCCATATCGTCACGGTAGTCAGTGCCCGTTCCGACACTTAAATCGATAATCTCACCATCCTTGATGGTTATATAAGTCTTGATTCCTCCCGGATTATTGTATCCGATACCGATGCCGGTGTATTCCCCGTCTTTCAGCTTTCCTTTAGGATAGTGCCTACTAAGAGCCTCGTCTACATATGATGGCTCCCCTGTTTCAGGGTTTATGGATGGATTCGTACCATTGCCATTTTCAGGTATATTGCCGTTTCCACTATTATCCGGTTTGTTGGCAATATTTTTATCAGAAATACCAGCTTTTGATAGAGCATCTCTTACAGCATCAATAATACCGCGACTTGAATAAGTGGCACCAGATACAGTATCTACGCTACTTCCCTGCTTACCTATCATTTTGCTGATTACAGATTTAGCACGGTTGAAGTAAGGTGCATCATCACTATTTGAAAGTATTTCAACATTAACGATGTTTCCGCCTGATACAGTTACACGAACACTAATAGGTCCATTGAAACCCTGACCGGTTCCAGTATAAACTCCATCCTTTAAGTCCGTATTTGCAATGGAAAATGTTCCTCTTGCATTAGCTCTTCTGCTATTTGCTTTGCTTGCATCATTCTTTGCAATTGATATTTTTGCTTTTTGCTTAGAGCCCGCTTTACGAAGCGCATCAGCAACAGCTTTCTTTATTGCATTCGACGATATAGTCGCTCCTGAAACAGAGTCAACATCTACACTGCCACTGCTTAGAATATTATCTATGACGGCTTTTGCTCTGTTGAAATATTCAGGCGTTTCCGTTTGAGATATAACTTTGATATCTGTCAGCTTTCCATCCTTGATGGTAATACGGACAGTAAGAGGTCCGCCATAACCGGTTGCAGTACCTTCGTATTCTCCATCCCTAAGATTGTCTGTTGAGACTTCTGAGCCTGCAGCTTGTTCCTTGGCCTGTTCCTTTGCCTGTTGTTTAGCAATGGAGTTACGCTTCTCGACAGTCTGTACGGTTGAATACACCATAACTACCGTTACAGCTACAGCCACAATGAAAGCGATAGCTCCCTTAATACCCTTTTTATTCATTATTCCTCCTGTTCCTTGGTATGTGTGTTTTAAAAGTTTTTATATTTTTTATATAATGTAGAGGCATTATAAAAGAGTTAGTTACTACAAACTAACTCTTGATTATTGTACAGTATTACATGCAAATGTGCAATGATTTTTGAATTGATATTATACTTTTTTGGTAAAGTTTAAATTATGCATTACATTATGCATTACAAAGATTGTATTTTGATGCAATAGATTGTTCTATCTTGCATAGCTTCTTCCATGCATAGCTATTCAAGAACAAAATCTCTGATTGTCTCAATGACCTTTGATCCATCTGCCTCAGGACCGCCGTTATGGATTTCATGATAATAGCCTTCCCACTCTATATATGTGAAGTTAGTAGCATTTTCGTTTTGCCTAGCTATTTCTCTTGCACCTTCGACTGAGCATATCTTGTCTGCACTTCCATGCATCAAAAGAGTAGGTTTATCATCAGCTCTTCCATTTGACTCATGAGTTCCATCAAAGAGAGCATTTCCTATATCAAATCCATCGACTGCACACTGCATTGTGATAAATGGATGTACTAGGGGATCTGTGTCATAAGACTTAACAATCTCTATATTTCCTAAATCACTTGCACTACAGCCCGATGAAATTGCCTTCTTAGGCATGATTTTTGCTCCAACTTTGACAGCTACATATAACGGCTTTGGAATTGGCTTAACAAGCTTAACCCAAGGTGCTGAAATAATGTATTTGCAAGGGAGGTCATTCTTAGCTCCCCTATTTCTATAGTCTAGACAGATATTTCCGCCCATGCTGTGTCCATAGAGAACTATATCAACACCTGGATACCTCTCAGATGCGAAATCGAGCATAGCTGTAACAACATCAAGCACATAGGCTCTAGGTGCTGCATGCCCACGCTTTCCTTCAGATAGTCCATGCCCTGGAAGGTCGACACCGATTACAGCAATGCCCGCATCATTTAGGACCTTTGCCATCCTGTCATATCTCCCAACATATTCACCTATTCCGTGAATTATGCACATCACTTTACTTGGATTTTCAACATCCCACGTGTATGCAACAGTCTTTGTCTTAGTATTTTTCAACACCATATTATCGTACATGGCTAGCTTCCTTTCTAATCCATTTTGACATCAAAATATCCTAAATATATTTTACCAAATTTTCCTTGCTATAATTTCTTCCCCAAACTATACTTGCCATTAGGCTAAACCGAAAAATAAAAGGGGGTATTTTATGAACTTTCAGTGCTCATTATGCGGAAACATCTTTCACAACATAACCTTTAGGGGCGGTTATATCTGCGAAGACTGTTTGAGCTATATTAAATCCGAAGCTGATAGTATCTAGCTGCTTCCATTACTTTATAACTACTAAATTAGACAATCTTAATTAAATCGAATTCACCTAGGTTAAGCCATGGGGAGATATTCTCCCCACTATTTTAACCCAGCAAGTCTCTTAGCTTTTTCTACAGCCTTTGCGAAGTATTCTGGTGGCTCGCTATCAAAGCTTATGGTTTTACCAGTTCTTGGATGAATGAATTCTAGATGTGCGGCATGGAGGATTTGTCCGTCTGCACCGAATCTATCCTTCTTTGACCCGTAGAGCGTATCTCCGACAAGCGGATGACCTATGCTTGTGAGATGAACTCTTATCTGGTGAGTTCTGCCAGTCTCTAGTATAGCCTTTATCAGAACTATATTTCCAAAGCGCTCCATCACCTCATATCTAGTCAGTGCCCTCTTTGGGTTTTCCCCATCTATTGCACGTCTCAACCTGTTTTTGCTGTCTCTTCCTATAGGTCTATCTATCTCACCGCTATCATCGCCGAAATTATTATACACTAGGGCGTAATACCATCTTTTGATGCTATGCTCACTGAACTGATCTTTGAGTGAATCAAAAGCAAGCTTTGATTTTGCTACAACTAGTATTCCGCTGGTATCCTTGTCTATTCTATGAACTATGCCTGGCCTGTCAGCTTCTCCAAGCGCCCTTAGATTTTCACCTACATGATACAAAAGTGCATTTACTAAGGTCCCACTATAGTTGCCTGCACCAGGATGTACAACCATCCCTCTAGGCTTATCTATTACTATGATATCCTCATCCTCATAAACTATATCAAGCTCTATTTTCTCTGCCTGTGGAATATACTCACCCTCTACAGATATTGTCACTTCAATGCTATCACCTGTCTTTAGCTTATATTTTTTCTCCTCACAGATAGCTGAATTTACGAGAACTTCTTCCTTGCTAAAGAGCTTTTGGATTTGGCTTCTTGAAAGCTCTTCTATCTTGTTTCCAAGATAGGCATCTATTCTTTTCCCAGCATCGGATGACTCAATAGAAAAGCTATACTTTGTTACATTTGCTTCACTCATCTATGCTACCTCTTTCTCCGGCTTATCATCTTTCATAAAGAAAAGAACATAGACAATCAAAATTCCGCAGCCAAGACAAACAGCAATATCCGCTATATTGAAAACTGGTGGAAATATTGAAAAGCTAAGCATGTCAGTTACATAACCAAGAAGGAGTCTATCTATCAAGTTTCCTATTCCTCCAGCTATAATACAAAGCAAAGCAACTTTAAACATCGCTCCCTCAGATTTCATTTTACGTAAAAAAAATGCAGCTCCGATAATTGCTATAATGGATACGGCAATTAGGAACGCCTGCTTTCCCGCAAATGAACTGAATGCAGCGCCATCGTTCTGAATGTACCTGAGTTCAAAAAAGTTGCCGAATACACTCACCGACTCATTCACATTAAAAAGACTTCTAATCGCATACTTGCTAAGCTGGTCGCAAGCTACAATCACAATTACAAGTAAAATTCCCCACATAATAAATTACGGGGCAAAATTGCCCCGCCTCCATCCTTAGTTTAGATTTCGTCTAAATCTTCGACATTGCCCTTGACCTTGTTCTCAGCCTTCTGTATCAATTCCTCGATATCCTTGCTGTTAAGGGCAACTGTTTCCTTTGGAACACCAATTTTAGTCTCCATATGCTCAGGAACAGTCTCGATTATCTTAGTTTCATCAAAGCTCTCAGTCTTATTAGTAGCACCAGCTACACTTCTCTCAAGCTCCTTGAGAATATCGCTGCTAGCATCCTCCTTAGTAAGTTCCTCTGTACGAAGTACACTGCTTGGAAGCTTTGATTTATCAACAGGAGAAACGAATAGCTCCTTCTCAAGATCTGATAGAAGGTCGCTTCCCTTATCATCTATATGATCGATTTCATCTCTCAAGAGCTTCTTATACCTCGCTCTGAACTGCAAAATCTTATCTCTTAGCTGAGCACTTTCGTTTCCGTAGTGTGATGCAGAATCCTTAGCATCTCTAACTATCATCTCAGCATCTAGCTTAGCATTCTTAATGATTATCTCAGCTCTCTTCTCAGCGCTTTCTGAAATATCCTTCATAAGCTTCTTTGCTGTATCGATAGTGTTCATAACATTGACCTGAGAACGCTTGTAGTCTTCGTTTTGCTCCTTTAGCTCAGCATTTTCGTTTCTGAGCGCAAGAAGCTCCTGCTGCATTGTCTCAATATCCTCTATGATAAGATCTAGAAATTCATCGACCTCGTCAGCATTATATCCGCGTATCTGCTTGGAAAACTCTTTGTTTTCTATCTCTAATGGTGTAATCATAAAAACTCCTTACATCATAAAATTATATATCGCTAAAAGAACCAATCTCGTCACGAGCTGAACTAATATCACTGCAGCTAGCAACGAAAAATCAAACATTCCTGTGTTTAAATACTTTGATAAGAGGCTTCTGCATGGAGCCACGATTGGCTCTGTAAGCATGACAACCACATCATAAATTTTTCTTGCAGATGAATATGGATCTGCTGCAAACCAGCTGAGTATTGCCCTAGCGACAAGTAGCCATACTAATAGGTTTCCGAACTTGCCAACTGCATAAGCCAGGATGCTAGGCATGTCTTACCTCCAAGGGTTCTTGTCATCCACATCAGCAACATTGCTTATGCTAGGCTGCTGTGCTGAAACTGCAACATTTTCTGGAGCGAAAATGAAGATATTGTTAGCGATTTTCTGTACGTTTCCACTTAGCGCATATGTAGCACCGCTTAGGAAGTCAAAAATCTTACGAGCTGACTCTGTCTCTAGTTTCTCAAGGTTAATGATAACTGGCTTACGTGCCTTTAGGCAGTCAACTAGCTTGGTGCAATCCTCGTATCCCTTTGGCTCAATCAAAATGAGCTTTAATGAACTTGTATTTGTCACTGAAAACCTCTTTTCTGTTCCTCTATATGAGCTGGAACTTGACATTCTTTCACTTGTATTAATAGATTCAGGTTTCTTAAAAGAAGGCATAATCTTTGTCTCTTTTTCTGTCTCGCGTACGATTTTTCTCTTTGCCTCCTCTAGCTCCTGCTCTGTGACAATTTCATCGTCTTCGATTTCTTCCATGCCTATAACTTTCATCAATGAATCTTTGAATCCCATTTGTTTCTCCTTAATTAACTTATCAATTGAATTAGACTAATTTACCTATTTATTTTTCCTCTTGGCGATAATTTCTTACGCCGAAGATTGCTGTCCCAACTCTGACCATGTTAGAGCCTTCTTCTATCGCAACCTCAAAGTCACCGCTCATACCCATGGATAAAAATTCAAAATCTACCGCTTCTCTCTCATCATCCTTATATCTATCAAAGATTTCCTTAACCTCTGCAAAATAAGGTCTGCAGTCGTTTACATCCTCCTCAAAAGGAGCAATGCACATGAGTCCCTTAATCCTTACAGACTTACACTCATTTACTATATCATCTATCAAAGAATCTACCTCTGTTGATTTGATACCGAACTTAGATTCTTCTTCAGCTGAATTAACCTGTATCAGAATATCCATCGTTCTTCCGATAGCTGAAGAGCGCTTATCTATCTCCTTCGCTAGCTTGAGTGAATCAACGGAGTGAATCATAGCGACCTTGTCGACTATGTACTTTACCTTATTAGTCTGAAGATGACCTATTAAATGCCATCTCGCCTCACCGACAGCCTCGTACTTGTTGAGTATCTCCTGAACCTTGTTCTCAGCTATGTCAGTTATACCTGCATCGAGAGCCTCATTAATTTCGGCAGGCGTGTGAAGCTTAGTCACAGCGATGAGCTGAACCTCATCCTTGCTTCTGCCTACTCTTGTGCATGCGTTCTCAATCTGTGCTTCTATTTCTAAAATATTGTTCTTAATTGACATCAAATCACTTCCCTTATGGACGCTTGATTACATCGGAAAACGGGTCAAGAGTCCTCACCTTATTCTGGTCCTTGTCAGTATAATATGAATCGGAAACTACAACCTTATCGCCATCTTCTCCGATTACATTAACTGGCACAAATTTTTGTTTGCCTTTTTTGTCTTTTACGTAAACACCAGTCTTCCCATCGAGCTTGGTAATGCTGCTCTTCTCTAGTATAAGACCTCTAGCATTAAACGTCGTCAATCTTACAGGTACGCTTCTCATCGAACCTATACCATCAAAGTATCTGTTCGACTCAAGAAGAAGCTTAGTTTTCCCACCTGACTTGCTTAGCTCAACGACTCTCATTTGGATTAGATCTGAGTCCTTCTGTGCAATATCTCTGTCCTTCTCAGGATTAAACATCACATCTATAACAGCGCCCTTCTCATACTTCTTTGCTGAGCCATTTCTCACAAAAGCCACAATGTACCATTTGGTGCCGTCTACTATCTTAAACAAAGGATATCCCTTATGTGCCGTACTCTCTGGAAGCTTGATAGCCTCAAGATTATCTAGCGATGAAAAAAACTTCTCATCAGCTGACTTTGCATATTTCAAAGTGAGCTTGCTCTCCATACCATCCACATAGTAAGAAACAAGCCCTCCTTCTGTTACCTTGTAATCAGCAACGCTTATCATCTTGCCCTTAAGCTTATTCTTAACTTCGGTAAACTCGTCTGATTCCTCGGGTTCCTTACCATCGCTCACCTCAACAGCTGCAGTACCCTTTCGGATAAGCTCTCCATTCTTGGAAAGTCGATTTAGCTTACCATTAGCTGTAGCCTCATAAACAGACTCATTGCGAACCATGTATCCAGTGGTGTCATCGTATATTGATAGTTCACCGTACTCAGCCACATAGCTCACCTTCATCATGTTGCCTACACCTGGTACTACATAGATGATAATCATCAGCAGAATGCACAAAATAGCGAATATGAAAATTCCCTTATTTTTCAATCTAACCATACGTATATATTACATCATTTCAGAAATTTTTCCAATACTTTGAGCTCATCTTTTGACAATTCACCACGATTGTTCACATATTGTTCAAAAATCTCTGGTCTGCGTTCTTTTGTAAGGGCTAAAGACTGCTCAAACTTCCATAAAGCAATGAGTTTATGGTTTCCCGAAACCAGAACCTCAGGCACATCCATCCCTCTATATGAACGAGGCTGGGTGTACTGCGGATATTCCAAAAGCCCTGAGTATATTGATTCATCAAAAGCAGATGCCTCCTTAGGAAGTACATCTGGCACCATTCTCGAAACCGCATCTATCAAAACCATAGCTGCAAGCTCTCCGCCGGTTAAAATATAGTCTCCTATCGATACCTCCTGCATATCCCAAGCATCGATTATTCGCTGGTCTATACCCTCATAGTGACCACAGAAAACAGTGATTTCCTTCTCGCTAGCAAATTCCTCAGAAAGCTTCATATCTAAAATCTTGCCACGAGGCGACATGTAGATATTTCTAGTGCTCTCTGCACCTACGCTTTCAAGTGCACGAAAAGCTGGATCAGCCATCAAAACCATGCCGTGTCCACCGCCGAAAGGATAGTCGTCAGCCTTGCAGTGCTTGTCCTTACTGAAATCCCTTATATTCACAATATTAAATTCTAGGATCCCCTTATCAGCTGCACGTCCAAGCATGCTACTTGTTAGCGGAGCAAACATCTCTGGAAAAAGAGTTAAAATGTTAATCTTCATTATCTCATTCCCTCTATGAAATTTATGCAAATTCTTCCTGCCGCAATATCTATATCTTTGATGAATTCCTTAACAGCTGGAACAAGGACCTCAGATCCTTCTTTAGTTTTTACAAAATAGATATCCTGAGCTGTATTCTGAATTACATCTTCAAGCACACCGACAAGCGAGTTATCTTTTGCATCAAAAACTTCAAGACCAATCAAATCCTTGATGTAGTATTCGCCCTCATCTAGATCTGCTAACATGCTCTCGTCTATATAGCAAAGCTTGTCCTTGAGTAGCTCAGCTTCATTACGTGTGTCAATACCAATTAACTTAAGAGCTGCAGTGTTTCCTTTTGGTGACCTAACTTTCTCAACATCATACCTTGTCTTATTCTTGCCGATATAAATGTACTCAAGCTCTGCAAGCTTCATCGGATCATCGGAAAAGCTATAAAACTTCACCTCACCTTTAATTCCGACAGCAGTAACTATCTTGCCAATTTCGATTTCTTTCATATTTCTCCTAAAAATTTAAGCACATGAAAGCAGGCGTTTCGCGGGCCTAGATCATATGCTCAAAATAAAGTTCTTATTAAGTTATAGGGTTTCGCCTTGTTCTTCCGTTACTGTCTCAGCAACTTCGCCCTGCGGCTCTGAAACGATATCAACCGTAACTTTAGTGTTGCTTTTAATAGCGGCAGCTTTGACCACCGTGCGAAGAGCTCTGGCAATTCTTCCCTGTTTACCAATCACCTTGCCCATGTCATCCTTTGACACCTGCAGGGTTATCAGCATGCCCATATCACCTGTCGATTCGCTAACCTGCACATCCTGAGGCTTATCGACTAGTGCCTTGGCAATCATTTCTACCAGATTAGTCATTTTAGCACCGCTTTCTTATTCGATGACACCGGACTTCTTAAGTAGCATTCTTACTGTATCTGTTGGCTGCGCACCATTTCCTAGCCACTTGTTAGCCTTCTCAGCATCGATCTTGATTACTGCTGGCTCCTTTAGTGGATCATAGTATCCGATTTCCTCGATAAATCTTCCGTTTCTTGCGTTACGTGAATCTGCAACTACTACTCTGTAGAAAGGCTTCTTGTGAGCACCTAATCTCTTCAATCTAATCTTTACCATAACTATTTCCTCCTTATTTAAATCTCTTTATTTACCTTATATTTTTCCGGATTTCCGGCTAATGGTCTGTTTATCTTTGTCTATCAAAAGTATTTAGCCCTGATGTATCAAGCCCTTTAGAAAAGGCCCTTGAAGAGCTTGCTACCCTTCTTCATAGCATTAGGACTCGCAAACTGCTTCATCAGCTTCCTTGATTCCTCATACTTGCTAATCACATTGTTTACACTGTTTACAGTTTGTCCAGATCCAGCTGCAATTCTCTTACGTCTTGAAGCATTTAGCAATCCTGGATTCTTACGCTCAGCTACAGTCATAGATCGGATGATAGCCTCCATGGTTCTGAATTCCTTCTCCCCCTTAGCTATATCGGCCTCGCTAATCTTACCGCCACCCATTCCTGGGAGCATATCCATAATCTTAGCAAGTCCACCCATCTTGCGAACCTGTCCCATCTGCTCAAGGAAGTCCTCAAGTGTGAACTGGTTCTTACGAATCTTACGCTCTAGCTTTTCGGCTTGCTCCTCATCATAGGCCTGCTCAGCTCTCTCTATCAGTGAGAGCATATCGCCCATTCCGAGGATTCTGCTTGCAAGACGGTCAGGATGGAATGGCTCAAGTGCATCTGACTTTTCACCAGTTC
Organism: uncultured Clostridia bacterium; assembly: GCA_938049335.1. Lineage (GTDB taxonomy): Bacteria > Bacillota > Clostridia > Peptostreptococcales > Anaerovoracaceae > Eubacterium_B. The sequence goes on from CALIYX010000024.1 coordinate 148,968, forward strand.
CAAGGAACTTAATAGGCTTGCCAGTTACCTTCTTAGCTGAAAGCGCCGCACCACCTCTTGAGTCACCATCCATCTTGGTCATGATGATTCCATCGATTCCAAGCTTCTGGTTAAATCCATCAGCAGCGTTTACCGCATCCTGTCCTGTAAGAGCATCGACTACGAGGAGTATCTCATGAGGTCTTACCGCAGACTTCATGCTTGCAAGTTCCTCCATCAGATTCTCATCTATCTGAAGTCGTCCTGCCGTATCTATAATCAAAACATCAAAGCCCTTACGCTCTGCGTCTTCCTTTGCTGCCAAAGCAATCTGCACTGGATCTTTGCTCTCTCTCATCGTGAAAACCGGTGTGTTAACCGACTTACCGACAACCTCGAGCTGGTCAATAGCTGCAGGCCTGTAAATATCGCAGGCTACTAGCATAGGCTTCTTACCGCTTTGCTTTAGGAATGAAGCTAGCTTACCACAGGTTGTAGTCTTACCTGTACCCTGAAGACCCACCATCATCAAAACGGTAAATCCTGAAGGCGAATATGTTAGCTTACTTCCGGATCCGCCCATCAAATCGATGAGCTCACTATTTACTATCTTTATAATCTGCTGCGCAGGTGTAAGACTCTGGAGCACCTCTGCTCCCAAGCATTTCTCCTTGACTATCGCAACAAATTCCTTAACTACCTTGAAGTTTACATCGGCTTCTAGTAAGGCCAGCTTAACCTCTCTCATTGCCGCATTGATATCAGACTCTGTGATAACGCCCTTGCCCTTTAATTTGGAAAAGGCATTTTGTAGTTTATCTGAAAGGCTCTCAAATGCCATAATTATCCTCCATTAACTAATCAAGTTCATCTATCAGTTCTGCCGCTTTTGCTAAACATCTGTCAAGCTCATCCTTGCTCTTACGCTCTACCATATCCTTCGCTAATAAATCTCTAGCTTCAGATATGTAAGTTCTGAGCTCATCTGCTAGTTTCTCCTTTCGAAGATAATCATCTAGTATTCCTAGCTTATCCTCATAGGAGCAAAGCAGCCTCTCAGCACTCCTCAGTGAGTCGTGCACAGCTGCCCTAGAAACCTCAAGCTCCTCTGCAATCTCAGAAAGCGACATATCGTCCTCGTGATACATCTCCATCACGCGTTTCTTCTTGTCTGTAAGCAAGCCTCCATATATATCGAAGAGCATACTTGTCTTTGCAAAATCTTCCATTTATTCTTCCTCTGCCGTCAAGTATTTTAGCTTAACATAGATAATATATCACAAGTAAAAAATGGTGTCAAGTAAATTAACTTAACACCATTCATTTTTTTGATTTTAATAGCTACTACTGCTTCTGAACTGGCGCAATGTACTGGATGCTAGCTTTGTTACTGCTCTCTAGTATATTGAGTAGCTTATCTAGGCTATCTTCCTTCTTCTCTGAGCTAAATCCAAAGAGATCTCTAAAGCTTGTCTTCTGCTCATATACCATGCTCTCAAAATCCACAGTATCTAGTCCACAGTCATTTCTCATTGCATCTATCGCATCATCAAGCGATCCGACCTTATCTATAAGACCGTTCTCCATAGCCTGATTAGCTGAATAGATTCTTCCATCACCAAGAGTTCTAACAGTCGCCTCATCCATCTTACGACCATCCATAACAGCCTTTACAAATCTGTTATATGAATCGTCAACTAGACTCTGCATGATGCTTCTCTGCTCATCAGTCATGTCCTTATAGTTTGCTCCGATATCCTTGTTTGCACCAGACTTGAAGCTGTATGGCTGAATACCAAACTTCTCATATAGCCCAGAAAGGTTGTACATAGGTCCTACGATAACACCAATTGAACCCGTCCAGCATTCCTGATTAGCATAAATCTTATCACTAGCCATAGCTGCATAGTAACCACCTGATGTAGCCTGTGATCCGAAGTAAACGTAGATTTTGTTTCCAGTCACCTTCTTGTAGTCAAGCAAAGCATTGTAGAGCTCAGCAGTCGCATACGCGCTTCCACCTGGTGTATTCACGCTAAGAAGAATACCTCTGTTTTTGCTATCTTTCTTCATCTGGTCGATTCTATCTAAAATCCAGTCCTGACTGTAGCCATCTCTACTCTCTCCGTCCGTTATAGTTCCGGAAAGAGATAAAACTCCAACATAGTCATGACCAAATTCATACTGTATATTTTTATCATCAATCCCAGAAAATATTCCCGATACAAAGGCATTACAGCCTACACCAGCTATAAATATAAACCCTATTACTACAAGAGCAATGATTAAGCCAACCTTAAGCCCGCTATTTCTTCTAACTGGCTGTGGAGCCATGTTGAAACCCGGTCCTGAACCATAGTACTCGTACCTTCTCTGCTGATACTGCTGGTTCTGGCCGTTTTGCTGCTGCGCAGACCAAGGAACAAATCCACCATTTGACTGCCTTTGCTGGTTACTGTCATCGTTAGACCTTCCGTTATTGTATTTATCAAATTCTCTATCGTCTCTATCCATTTTGCCTCCTTTATCCATCTAGTATAAACTTACCTATTCATCAGCCATCAAAACTGGCTATTAGACTAGTGCGCTAGCGCTAGACTCGTTTTATTATAAATCATATTCTAGTATATTTCTACATCAAAAGGAAAAAGCCACTAGTCTCCTAAGAAACCAGTGGCCTTAAATTTTTATAATATTTCCCTAAAGAGGTATCCCGCTAAGATCTACTATTTTGTATCAGCTAATACGCTTCTCTTTCTGTATTCGATAAAAACGATAAGAAGCATGCTTGCAGCTAGAAGAACTATGTATCTCATAGCATTGCTGTCATCAAATGTGTTAGGTACTGAAGGCTTATCAGCTTTCGGACCCTCTGGAAGCTTGTAAACATTTGTAAAGCTTATTGCTTCCACCTCTGTGCCATCTTCCTTTTCAATTTTCTTATGTGCTACAAGCTGACCCTGCTCATCACGAACATCAAATGTAACTGTATAGCGAGCTTGATCGTAAGTGTAGTACTTTTCACCGCTGTTTATCTCAGTAACATAGTACTTGTAAATTCCCTTTTCTGTGAACTCAATTTCGCCAAAATCTGCTTCGCCAGCACCGTTTAGCTGTACTAGCTTTGATGTATTATCGCTTCCCTCTGGCATTGGGTTATTAGCATTATCAGCCTCTAATCTAAAGCTGAAGTTTGCATTCATCAAAGGATTTCCGTCCACTATTTTCTTAACAGCAACCTTATCAGTAGTTGCAAATACGTAATATGTATTTGTTACCTTAAAGCCTGCCTGCGCATCTCCAGTGATCTTAGGAGTGTAGTTTTTCACTGACGCCTCGTCAACTATATACTTTATCTCCTTACCGCCGCTGTACTTAGGTAGGTCTTCAAATACATGCTTCCATGCATTTGCCTCGCTTAGCTCCTGCTCTTTGATAAGAACCTCATCAGCATAGAGATAAACGTGTATCTTGTCAGGTCTCATCTGGCTTTCATTTTCGTTATCATCCCAAATCTTTTCAACTGGTATGTCAAGTGTATCTGGAACGCGCTTATTTGTGATTGTTGTACCATTTATAACTGGAGCTTCATAGCCTTCAACCTGGTCTTCTGTAACAGTATATGTGATTGCGTCACCGTTTTCATCATATACATTTAGATTCTTAAAGCTATATTCCCAGTCACTAGCCTTAGTTGCCTTTGCAGTCTTTCCTGTGTCAGCTCCGTTTGCATGTAGATGCACTGTTACTTCGTCAGGTCTCTTTCCATCCTGGTCGTTTGCGTCATCCCAAACCTTCTTGCCAGAAACTTCCGTCTTTGTATTTACCAGAGTATTTACGACCTTCTTGCCATCGTAGTGAACCTTGAAGGTTCTATTGTTTATAGTTACTGTACTTCCTTCTTCAAGTACACTGTCGTTTGCATCAAGCTCCCTGACGCTGTAAACATTCTTTGCTGCACCAACTGTATCTGCATCTAGAAGTCCAGCAAATGTCGCCTTAAAGTTATTGTTCTTATCAAGCGTTGTATTTCTTGTAGTTGCCACACCGTTCTTATAAAGCACAACCTTCACCGACTGAGCGTCGATGTTTGCCTGTGATAGACCTTCCCACTGCTTTGTAACCGTTAGACTAGTTGTTGCAGGAATCATTGGAACCCATGGCATGGACTTCTTATTTGTAATAGTATAGCCCTGATCCATAGTACCATCTGTGCTTGCAGTGTACCTTGAAGCACCATAATCTATCTTATTCTGTGCATTTAGTCCGTGCTCGCGAACTGTATATGTGTAAAGAATTCCTGTTGCAGGATTGAACTTTTCTAGATCCTTAAAAGTATATGTCCAGTTATCTGTAGCATTAACTTCCTTTGTCTCCTTAACCACTCCGTTCTGAAGCAGTTCAATCTTGACCTTGTTTACTGGAGCAGGATCGTTTTCACCCTTATAGTTAACCCACTTCTTTGTTACTGAGAGGTCACGAGTTGGAGTAAACTTCCATGTTCCGTAAACCGTAGTATTTCCACGGATATTTACAGAGTTTACAGTTGAGTTATCTGTAACCGCCTTCTTCCATCCATCAAAGCTCCAAATTCCCTGAATCCCATCATCATTTACTTTCTTAGTAGTCGTTAGAGCAGGAACCAGGTTCTGATTTGTATCATACTCTATCTCTGTTACAGCTGCTGGAGTAGTGCTATCTGCTGGAGCTCCATAGTTAGGATCTGGATTTACAACATAATTTAACTCATAAGTTCTTATTGTCTTATGGTATGTTGTATTGCTCTTTACATTAAGGTCAATATCCTCAGCCTTTGTTATCTTTGCTGTGTTCTTAAGCACAGTTGTCTTTATTGTCTTATCCTTAAGCTTAGTAGGAATTGATATTGTCATCTCAGCATCCTTAGGAAGCGTTACACTAAAGCTTAGCTTCTGTCCGTCCTGAGTTAGACCTACTCCCGTTGCACTGCTTAGAGGAACATTATTTAGCTTAAGCGCTGCAGATGTGATTCTGATATCATCCTTGTTTACTTCAAGGCCTTCTGGAATTACATCTTCAACATTTATGTCTCTTGCCGCTAGCACTGTGTCGTTGTTCTTTATCTTAAGTCTATATGTTAGCTCTGTATCCTTTTCGTTTGCTATAACTGCTGGCGCCTCTTCTGTACCTGATGCAGGTGTCGACTCCTTGTTTAGCTGTAGGTCAGGAACATGTAGAGTAATCTCTGAGTGAGCCTTGTACTTTAGAACTGAGTCTCCAGCACCTGCCTGCTCACCTGTGAAGTTTCTCGCATTTGATACAACTTCATTTACAGCCTTCTTCTTATCAAGACTCTTGTCCTTAGGAGCCTTCATATATATGTAGAAACTCAAGCTGTTTCCGTGGTCTAGAATAAAGTCATGTCCGCCATCTGTTTTTCTAACATCCACCGCTATCGCTTTGATGCTTGACTTATCAGCTGGCATAGTTGTTGACCAAACTGAACTGTCATCGACATTTAGCTCTGATGGGACTGTTGTTGCGTAGTATACTACCGGCTTTGCTGTTTCACCTGGTATTCCATATGCTAACTTTGTATCGATTGAGCGAACATCAATTCTCTCAAATGTACCCTTCCACTCTGTTGCTGCATCCTCACTTCCGTTATCCAAAACATCGTAGAATACGAGCTTATCTGAGCGTGTATAGTTAGATGCTGTATAAGCAATTCTATAGCTATATCCGTTTCCGATATATGTGTCTGAGCTACCTGAGAATGAGTTATCTATATTGTTAGCAACTTCCTTAGTAAGTCCTGACTGCGTAACAGTTACTGGGTTATATTGAATTGGTTTACTCAGCATACGCCAGTTTTTTAAATCTCCGTTTGTTAGATTATCAAATTTTGATTTCTCAACTAGCCTATTGTACTCGTTCTGCACAGTTTCAAGAGGCTTACGCACAACATCCTTTCCATCTGGATTGAAGTTAAGCATGGTTGTAGTTGTTACACTGTTTCCTCTATCGATGATGTTGCTATACGGATTATCAAGCTTATAAATTAGATTTAATACAAAGTCGTGGTTGCTATATGTCTTTACATTTGCTTTTTCTGGTGGGAATGAATAGTCAATCTTCATCATGGTCTGACCACTTCCCTCCCAGTCTTCTATCATCTCTATCTGATAATCTGCACCCTGTGTGAGCACTGACTGTTGCCAGTACGGTCCTCCACTAACAGATACACTTGACTTCTGAACACTAGTTCCTATCGGAAGCAAAGTATATAAAGTTCCCTTATTATACACATAGTTATTTAGGTACTCACGGTCAGGTACTCCACTATCATAAAGAGATGAGTACTGCCTGAATCTATTCTTTATTGTATTAGTCTGTACACCTCTAACAGGATCATCAACTAGCTCTCCCATAGAATATTCCAGATTATCACTGAAGTTAGGGTAAATAGTTGTCATAAGTACTGTCGCTACATATAGAGGATATCCCTTAGTGTCAGTGCTCTGCTTCTTTGCTCCATTCTCATCAAAGCTCACCTTTGCATATGTTGAGATTGCAGAATAGCTATGCTGATTCTTATCTGCAGCAAGAAGAGCCTTTATATGATTTGTAGGGTGAAGCTCTACTACAGTCTGTGCATTGAACTTATAGTGGAAATACGCGCTTGTGTACTTGTACTTAAGACCTGCTGTGTTTGCTGGCAGTGGAATTTCCTTACCCTTAGCATCATCTACAGTTACAGATCCATCAGCTGAGTTAAATGTATACTTTCCATTTGCATCAAAAGTGATTTCTCCATACTTTGTGAATCCGCTTTCTCCAGCCTTTCTTGTCCAAATTTCAACTGGCTTAGAACGAGACTGTGAGTTATCTGGATTTGTATCTATAGTCCATCCACCAACAGATGACTTAACGCCATTATGTGATGAAAGCGTAATTGCTACGCTCTTATATGTGGCATCCTCATCGCTAAGTTTATTTAGGCTAGCTTCATTTTCTCTGAAGCTCTTAAGCCTATTACCCGATGCATCCCTGGTAGTTGAATTGTATAAGGCTCCTTCTTCAATTTCTGCAGTATATGGCTTTGCCTTGTAATCATCTGCATCATCATCAAAAGTAGGTTCTGTCAGTGGATTACCCTCTAGCTCAGTCTCAAATGTCCTTAGGTTAGGTCTAAACCTAAGCTCTCTGTCATCTCCACCTAATGTGAAATCAAGAGCTCCAGGTATTGAAGTTCTGCCATTAATTCTGTCTGCTGCATCGTACTTCCAGATGTTGTTTACACCAGAATATTCCTTTACGCGAATATTTTGGGTTTCGGAATCAGTATCAGTATACTCTACACCGTTTGCTAGCTTAGTCTTAACAGTTACCTTATTTGTAATAGCTACACCTACATTCTCAAGGTCAACACCGTTGTTCTTGGCATCTTTGAGGATAGAAACTGGATAACGCTTAAGAAGCAGCATGCGTGCATGATCCCATTCTGCAAATGCAAGGCCTTTCATACTATGGGCTGCCCATGGGCCTGTATACTCCTTATACAAGCTGACCTGATTTAGATTATCCTGCCATCCGCTCTCAGCTATTCCGCTGTAACTTGTATCAGTATTTCTATCAAGGCTGTTTTTGTGTGAGAATCCGTAAGGCACGTTATATGCGCCATCCTTCTTCTTTGCTCCGATTAGCTCGCCATCGCTGTTATCCTGCACAATCTCATAGTTATTTGGAATTGTATCTGTTGGACCACGCTTTACATCTGCATACCAAACTACATAGAAGTAATCCTTCGCATCGCTAGGCTTTGGACCCCAAACATCCTGCCAACTAAAGTATACTCCACCCTCTTTTGATAGGTGGTCCTTCTTTAAATCTATAGTGATTTTCTCTGTCTTATTATGTATCTCAGCTGAAAGATCGCGTGTAGTTGTAGCATCAGGTGTTCCATCACCGTCGGTATCAATCTCTAGCTTAAAGCTTAGATTCTTCTTCTGAACACCATCTCCATCAACCTGTATGTATAGCGGTCTAAATTGGAAGGCCTGTTCAAAGTGAAGCTTAGCTCCACCTGCTACAGGCTTAAAGTTAGTAACCGTATATGTGCCATCGCCATTATCTACATAGTTAAAGTCACTGACTGAAGATGTAGCTGGTGCCTTAGGAAGCTGCCATTTTACAGTGTTGTCAACAGTATGATCAGTGATTCTGTTAACCTTGTACTTATCAGTCCATGCCTCAAAAAGATAGTTAGGCATAGTAATCTTTATGGCTCCGGCAGGGAGAACTGTTGTGGCATCATTATTTATAGCTAGTGAATATGCCAGTGTAGCTACCTTTAGTTCACGATTTACTGGTGTCATGATGAGGTTCTTGTGATCAGGATCTGCTGCATCATCGTAGTGATAATCCACAACACCTGAGGACACACCGTTTGCCCATTTTACATCAAATGTATAATCCAGTGGCTGAGATACAGCTCTCTTTGATCTAGTCCTTGCTGGAGCTGACTCCTGGCTTGCTACCGCAGCTTTATTCAGCTCTTGCGAATTACTGCTTGCACTCTCTGAAGCATCGTTATTTTCTCCGTTTTCTGCTTCAGCCTGCGTGCTAGCTTCTTGCTCATTGCTTGTATTCTCTGCTACCTGCTCGCTTTCGCTCGTGGCTTCGCCCTCTGCCCATACCGAAGCAAAGTTGAAAGTCAAACTGCTGAGCATAAGCATTGTTAATAGAATACTTACTAATCGTTTCTTGTTCATGTCCCTTCCCTTTTCTACATATACACTAACTAATTACTTGCATAAAAAATGTGCATGGGTATGCACAAAAAATTGTACTCAATTTAATATACCCCACCAATATAATATAAAACACTTCTTTTATATGCAATCTATTTTTATGCAAAAAATATACACGTAATTCTGCGATAATTTTTAGAAATCGGACAAAAGAATCGTACAAAAAAGAGGGGTTTATTTCCCCCTCTTTGATATTTTGAACAGATATTAAATTTATCTATTATAGCTAGGCTTTGCTAGTGCTATAGGCTCAGGATTTTTAGACACCCATACAACTGCAAGCTCGCAAATTCTATCTAAGACAGCATCTGAAGTTCCTTTAGCTTTGATTTTTGATACTAGTGTGTTTAGCTCTGCAAGTTCATCATCCGAAAGCGCTGTTCCTAGTGAGAAGTAACCCGGAAGTGCATCAGCCATCTTTCTATATTCCCTATCCCAGTTGATTCCACCATTTCTGTATAGCTCATCAGCTATTCGCCCGCCGATACGTATAATCTCGCCCTGCACAGTTTTTGCTGCTCCAGATGATGGAACGAGGTAATCCCAAAGGTAGTTAAACTTCTTTTTCCACGACCCTTCGCAAGGAATTATTGGTGAAACTCCATCGTGGACTACCCTTCTTTCTACAGGCTCTACTGCAAAAAGCTTGTACATCTTCTGAAGGGCTTTATCGATTTCTTCGATATTTTCTTCTTTGAAACTGTCTCTGTGAAATTCAAAGTCCTCACCCATATTTCTTACGCTGCCTTGCATTTCAGGTGTGATTTCAACTCCAGCATTAAGCAGAATCTCTGCAATTTCAAGCATAGGAATAATATATATTCCTCCGCTGTTCATCAAAGAATCGTGAAGTGCATCTCTTCCCATATCGTCCTTAGCGAAAACATCTGCTCCATTATCTACTAAGAACCTTACCGTATCTACATGATGTCGGTTTGCTGCCTCATGGAGAGGTGTTGTCCCGTATTTACTCGCTTTATTAATATCGCCTCCAAGCTCATAGTAGACTTTCACCATGTCATCTCCGTATGTAGCATGTGCACATAAAGGCGTGTTTTCGTAGTAGTCTAAGACATTTACATCAAGCCCTTGCTCAATCAGCCATCTTGCAAACTCTTCATTTATATCTCTGTGGTGAAGTGCTGTTCTAAGCCCAAAGCGACCATCATAGTAGGCATTTAGTTCACATTTTTCGTAGATGGCTTTGAATGCCTCAAAATCCCTCTTCTTAAGAACCTCTTCAAAATTATCCGTTAAGGAAACCCTCTTCTTTGCCATTGTATATCTCCTAAAATAATTAGATTGTATTTTGATTATATCAAAGATGGCAGTTTTTTGAAAGTTCCTCAATTAAAACGAGGAGACAGCCACGCCATCCCCTCGAATTATTTTATTGAATTAAAAGCTTATATCGCTTACTTAACTCTTTTTCTGATCACTAGTACTGTCATCATTGTTGATGCGAATGCTAAAAGCATAATCATATGTACTAGTCCAGAAGCGTCTCCTGTGTTTACAACTTTATTATTTGTAATTGCACTTCCGTTAGCTGCGCCTTTGTTTGATGAAGCTGCTGCAGGTGGAGCTACAGGCTGTACTGGATTTGCTACAAACTCCCAGCTTCCAACAAAGTGTAAATCTGCACCATTTACAGTTGCTGATTCAGGGTTCCAGCCTCTGAATATCCACTTACCACCTGCAACCTCGATTTCTCTGTAACGGTTTCCTAAGATAACAATTCTCTGATCTGGAAGATCATAAATGGTGTGTGGAAGGAATCTTGTAACATCGTAAGGTAGTTCCATACCTGGTGTTATTGACTTATACTCATGAGTTGCCTTATATGTCACTGGAGCTGCATTTACTGTGAACGCAGTCTCAACTCTACCATCTCTTGTTTCAACCTCAAGAGTGTGATTTCCTGGAGCTAGTGTGTTTAAGTAATCCTTCTTAAGACTTAGGACAATGCTTCCCTCTTCAGTCTCATAATTTGAGCTATCGATAACTGCACCATCAACCTTAACATTAAGAAGTCTGCTTAGGATTGAGTTGCTGATGTAGTAAGTCGCCTTATCTGAAACATTCTTGGTATATGTTAGCTTACCATCTTCAATCTCAACATTATTGTCCTTGTTGAGTTCTCTATTTGGTTTGATTGTCATAGTTCCAAGAACATGGATCTTAACCTTAACCGGCTTTGCTCCACCTGTTGTATCCCAAGGTGTTGCAGTAGCTGTAACAGTTCCCTTCTGAAGACCTGTTATCTTGTGTAGGAATGTTGGAAGTGCACCGGTAACTCCTGATGACTCTACAACTTCTTCGTTATCAACGATGCCTGGCTGATCAAATGTCCAGTTGAATCTCTGCTCTGAAGGCTTAGCTGGATTGAAGTTGAAGTTTACATTCTTTGTTTCGCCAACCTTTAGAACAACCTCTTCTTCTGCAGGTGTTGCTTCAGTCATTGGAACCTTATATTCAAGCTTAACTTCGATAATCTTTGATACGCTTGGATTTGCCTTGCTTGACACCTTAAACTTTGCTGTACCAGCCTTTACAGGAATGATACCATTCTTGAATAACTCCATATATGTAGCAATTTCAGGTGTTAGGGCTTCCCATTGAACTTCTGTATTTGAAGCATTTGCTGGCTTAGGAAGAATCTTGTAGTTGTCTGTTCCTTCACCTTCGATGATACCAACATAGTAGCTTCCGCTTGTCTTGCTTGACCAGCTTCCTGCAAGGTTGTTCCATGCGCTAATTTTATATGTTGTTGGGAGTTTTACATCAAAGTCAGTCATTGGGACAGGCTTAATCTTTGCTCTGAATGATACCTTTTCGTTAGGGAACTCTTCTAGAGTTGCTGTGAATGTAGCTTCATGGTCAACGGTAATCCAGAATGCACCATTGAATACACGGCTTGTTGCACCATTGCTGATGTTCCACTTAACCTTGTTCTTATCTACATCTACATACTGACCATTCTTCTTAACCTGTACCTTGAGTGAGTGTGGTCCCTGCTTTTCTGTTTCAAAGACCTTTGTCATATCCCAATTTGTTCCATCTATAACAAGTCTTGGTTCAGGCTTTTCTTCTGACTTAGCCTTTACAGTAACAGTCATTGTGTCTGAAAGCTCGTTTGGTGTCTCGATTCTGATTGTTGTTGTACCTGCTGACTTAGCGGTGAATTTAACACTACGATCTGTATTGTCAACTTTCAACACCTTGTCCTTAGCAACCATAAAGAAAAATACACTGAAGCTCTTTGCTGATGACCAATTCTCTGGACTATACTTTAGTTTTTCTAGCGGCACAGTATATGTATCACCTACTGTAAGCTCTAGGTTCTTGATTGAACTATCGATAGTGAAGTTCTGATTATACTCATTATCAAACTCAACACCATCAACAGAATACTTGATAGCTATGCTATCTCCATTGTTGATAGCAACTTCACCAGCTGCTAGATTAGACTTGTTCTTCATCTGGCCTAATCCTACATTTGTGCTTGCACCATTTAAGAAATTATACCATCCTGAGAAATCATCAGTTGATTTTCTTCCACCCTTTGTTACATCGGATAGGATACCTAACTTTTCCTTTAATCCTGCAATGCTTACGAAACCCTTAGTTCCATTTAGCTGATATGCGATATTTGATGCACCAAGTTCTCTCTTGATTGCATCTAGAACGCTTTCACCATCATTTACAGTGATCTGCTTGCTTAGAATCTCATTCTTTGCTCCGTTAGGTATAGCGTTATCAGTACCATAGTCGTTTTTGAGATCCTTTAGTGCCGTTTTATTGGCAATTGTTAGGTTAACAGTAACCGGTGCATTTGCGCCTCCCTCTGCATATACCTTGTCCATGCTGGATGGAACTATTACGGTAAATAGCATTGCGAAAGCTAGCAAAAATACACTGATTCTCTTAGCCCAGTTCTTTTCTGACATCTTTGTCATTTCATTCTTCCTTTCTTTAGCTTTAACGAATTGTAATAACTTAATTTATGTGTGAATATGTAAATATTATTACCACTATTATATGCGGGCATCATAGTTACCTACATAGTATTAATAGACAAAATTTCTGCATATTAACCAAAAAATAACGGATTACATCAGCAACCCGTTTTAATTACTATTATCCATTCTACTAATAGCTTCAATACCACGCCAAAGCTACTCACGCAAAGAGGTATCTGACTTAGCCTTGGTCAATCATAAGTAGTTAGTATCTAGTAATTCTCGGAATGACTGAAACGCCTTGGCATCACAGTGGCGGGACCGTACCGAAATTTCACCGGTTTCCCCTCTTAATTGGCCTACAATTATCAATTGCAAATATTAACTTTTTGTCTATAAAAATTTTATATTTTCAATCTGAAAATGTCAATATTTTATGCAAAAAAACACCCAAGGGCTGGCCTTGGATGATTCTACTTGAATTATTACATTTTATAGTTTGCAACACCTATTTACTTAGATTAACGCTTACGATTTTCTTTGCCTCTATCAAGAAAGCTTTAATTTTGTTTATCGGAAGCTTGGAGAATTCACTGCTCTTAAGCGTCTGTCTATAATACTCTATTCCTGTATCCTTTGCGATGTACTTTGCAATTATGCCCGCCTCTACTAAATCGTCAATATATCCTTCGAATTCGTCCTCGTGAATCTTATAAAGCTTTGCGCATACATCAAATTCATTCATTATTGCTCGCACAATACTTATATAAATTTTATCTCCCTTATATGCTCTATTTTGTGTATACGGAACCTTAGCGCTTGAAGGTATATCATACTGCCCCGTCTTTTCGTCCAGCTTTGCCCCTCTAATTAAGTGCTTATCGCACCATGCTCTGACGGTGCTATCTAAAACGTTTTTTTCTTGAGCAAACTCCTTGATTGTCATGGCATATCTCCTATTTTATCTATTTATAGAAATCCACTTTTGCATCTCCATTTTCAGTTCTTACATTGTAGTATCTTTTGTCTTCCTTAAATTCCCTAGAATAATCCGACTCCTCACCTTTTAGCTTAGCATATATGTCTCCGTTTTTTGATTTAGCTATTAGACTGCGTAAATCCGCCTTAATCGAAGCATCTCCATTATCTAGATTTGTTTCAGTGTAATATACTTTGACATCTTCAATAGATACATCACCATTTTCGCTATTCACTGTTATCGCTAAATCTTCATTATTTATTGATTTGATTGTGCTATCGCCATTTTCGTTTAAAACATTAAGTACTAATATGTTTTTGGGTACCTTCACGACAGTCTTCTTTGATGATGTATTAAAGATAAAGCCAAAGATTGAGCTTTTGTGCTTGCTCTTATAAACTACTTGACCTAGTTCATCTCTAGGTGCATCGCTCTTTCCATTTCCGTAGTATGTTATGTGAACTTTGTCATCATTTGATGGCTCAACTATTACATCACGATTTTCCTCATTTATGTACACTTCTATGGCATAAGGTGATGAAACGAACTCCTGCTTTGATGAAACAGATTTATGTATCAATAGGAAAGCTAATACTAATAAAACAAGTACGATTATTGTTATTGAAATCACTGGTATAAGTTGCTTATTTTTCATTGTAGGTGTCCTCCATACTTATGCATCTAGTAACAAGCTGTGTACTAGCTGAATATTAACCAATCAAGCATCTATTATTTTATGAGATCAATTCCTTACGCATTTCCTCTACTTGCGCTGCCATATCTTTGATATCATCTTCACCTATCATCTCAGCTAGATCATATTCGAGTGGATGTTGAGTAAAATCAAACAAGGCCTTATTCATAGCATCAAGCTCCTCCGATCTTGCAATAATATGTATCTTGCGGGATTCTGCATCATACTCGTCAAGTTCATGAAGGTCTACAGCACCGTTCATCTTGCACTCAAGCAAAATCGCAGCGATATCTACTATGACATCTATGGCAAAATGAAAATCCATTTCCACACCATTAGAGTGAGTAAAGCCAGGATATTCTACAGTCTGCCTGAAGTTCCAGTTCAGCTTATCTAAACCTATCTTATCAAATATTTCGTTAAGAGAGATTTCTTCTTTCTTCTGATCTTCTAAAAATGCAACCAGATTTAGACTGTCATCGGAACCACCAATATATTCGCCCCAGTATTTTTCAATATACATTTTTCTTCTCCTTATGAATACACTATAAGTCTATCAGTAAATGGATTACCTTAATTTAACCAAAGACTTCCTTATATAAACTTTTCATCTCTCTTGCATATTTTACCGCACCAGGAATATCGACTCTCTTGTAATAGTCAGCCGAAATCTTTTGATGGTTCATCAAAATATCAAGTTCAATTATATACATAGCAACACTTGTTAGAGAATATTTGCCTTCATCTATCAAAGTCGATTTGTCATCTTCTGCGATTTCTTCGCCATCAGGAAATTCACCATCCGGACATTCCTCAGACATATCATCGCAGTATTGCCAGAATTTCTTACTCCAAATTATTATATCTTTTCGATTTTCTTCTATCATTTGCCTGAAGAACTCCACTGATTCTTTTTCTGAATGTAGCTTGCAATTAAATCCTTCTATCAAAAATTGTCTTTGTTTTAGTCTGTTTCTCAGCAAGTCTATCTCTACGCTTTGTATTTCCTTGTTGAAATTATTAAGATCTAACTCTTTTAGGGTATCTAGATATATTTCGCTATTTAAAAATTCTTTTATAGTTTCCATTTTGATATCCATACCTTATCATCATAGTTTTTGAAATGTGCTATCCTTGTCTTCGGTTTGTGTTTTGGCGGAATAACTCTGATAGTTCTTTAGTTAGCAAGCCTTCTTCCTCAAGTCGGTTTACAAAATTTTCTTCATATCGCTCAAAATCCTCTGCACAACCTACATTATCTGCAAGAAGTAGAAATGCTTCTGGTAATATCTTTGATTTTTGATTTTTTATAAGCTCATTCTTTATGCATTCACAAAGCCTATCTAAAATCTCATGGTTTTCCTTGTCTGCCTTTTCAAAATCTGTATTCCAGTCTATCGAATCAATTCTATTTTTAAAATAAATTAAATCTTTGTTATCCATTTCTCTCCGAATCATACCTGTTTCAGTTTTATAATATTATTATATAACATACCATCCAAAAATGGTATTATAAGCTGGAGGCATAATGTACAAAGCCGGAGGCGTAATGGAGGAATTAGGTATGTTTGATAGTATCGACTTTAATAATTTTTGGAAAGAAAGCGACTACATAAATGAAGTTTGCACTGGTGAAGCTCTAACGGATGAAATGGTGCGCGAAGCAGAGGAAAGACTTGGATACAAGCTTCCTGAATCATATATAGCACTAATGAAAACGCGAAACGGTGGCAAGCCACTAAAAACTGTTTGGTTTGATGAAAAAAATCGATATCGTGTTGATGTAGAAGAAATCTTCAGCATATCAGAAGAAAAAAAGGATTCCCTATTTGGAACCTATGGCAATGAGTTTTGGTACGAAGAATGGGAATATCCTAGGGATGTTGGTATTATCATAGCTGACACAATATCAGGTGGTCATGAAATGATATACCTGGACTATAGAGATTGCGGCAAGAATGGAGAACCAAAAGTATCGCTCTGCTCAGCAGAATACGACCATGAGATAATTGTACTAGCAGACAGCTTTGAAGAATTTATATTAGGGCTTACTCCTTCGGAAGAAATCTATTATCAAAATTTATAAGTCTTTATAAAGGGGTCTGTTGCAGAATAGGTGATTCTATTCTGCAACAGACCCCTTATTTTCTTTGCAAAGTTAAATCCACTGATATTACTCACAAAACACTTTATATTCTCCGTATCCCTTGGCATCCATATCTTCATATGGAATGAATTCTAGGCTAGCGCCGTTAATACAGTATCTAAGTCCGCCCTTGTCTTTTGGTCCGTCTGTGAATACATGTCCCAAATGAATATCCGAATTCTTGCTTCGAACCTCATTTCTAACCATGCCGTGACTTTTATCAATTTTTTCCTTAAGCTTGTCATTTAGAATTGGTTTTGAAAAGCTTGGCCATCCGCAACCGGAATCGAATTTATCCTTAGATGCGAATAAGGGCTCTCCAGTGAGTTTATCTACATAAATACCTTTGCGATATTCATCATTTAACGGGCTGCTAAAAGGACGCTCGGTTGCTGAGTCAAACATGACCGATCTAGAGAGTTCGTCCAAGTCCTCAATTGGCTTCTTTTTTATGAAATTCAAATCTTCCTCTATCAAAGGTTGTTTTGCTAGGTTTAAATTTATATGGCAATAGCCATTTGGATTTTTATCTAAATAATCCTGATGGTATTCCTCAGCTAACACGAAATTTTTCAATTTCTGATTTTCTACAGCTAGTTTTCCATATTTCTTGCTTTCAAAATCCATGACTTTTTTGATAATCTCTTCGTCTTCATCCTTTTCGTAGTAAATTCCAGTGCGGTACTGACGTCCTATATCATTGCCCTGTTTATTGACTGAAGTCGGATCTATTATGCGGAAATAGTGAAGTAAAATTTCCTCCAAGGAAATCTTAGAACGATCATATTCCACTTTTACTGTCTCTGCATGGTCTGTAATACCGATATGCTCGTAATCTGTATCATTTGTCTTTCCATTTGCATATCCAGTTTCTGTATTAACTACTCCATTAATTCTTTGGAAGTATCCTTCCACACCCCAGAAACATCCTCCTGCTAAATAAATAGTCCTTTTATTCTCAGGCAAAACCGCCTTGCTCTTTTGCTTATCTTCCATATTTTCCTCCACGTTCTTACCACAAGCTGTTATTACAAATATAGTGCATATCATACAAATAAATATAGATATCAATATTAATCTTTTCACCCTCTGTATTCTTCCTTTTCTCTCGATAAAAAACTTTATATTTTCGAGATACCCAGTTTCAATATAGTCAAGCGAATTTTTTGAAACAATAAAAAATCTTAGGTATTTGAACAGAAATACCTAAGGCCTTAGAGTTTGATATTCTATTTACAATTTTTGAAATACCACTGTACTCATTGTCAAAACTTACTACATAAAGATTTATAAAATGATGCAGTTAAATCGATTCTGATGCAATTAGAGCCTAACACAAATGGCTCGGTTCCAAGCTTATCAAGTGCGCAGTCACTCAGGGACTCAAGCTTCGTGCTCTCTCGCTTTCATCTCCTGACTGTTGCGGAGGTACTACCTACAGTTCAGACTTCGCAATGCTTGTCTTCACTGGGTAGTGCTCTCTCGTGATTGTTGCGGAGGAGCTACCTACAAATAAGCCGAGCACTTTGTGCTTATCTCTTGACTTATCAGATGCGCAGTCTCTCACGGACTCGACCTTCGCGCTTTATGCGCTCGTTCTCGTCTCGTGATCGTTGCGGAGTAACTACCAACAAAACCCCAGCGCATTAGCGCTGGGGTCAAGCTTATCAAATTCGCAGTCTCTTACGGACTTGACCTTCGCGCCTCCAGCGCTCGTTCTCGTCTCGTAATCGTTGCGGAGGAGCTACCTACAGTTCAGACTTCGCAAGTACTTGTCTGAACTGGGTAGCTCACTCCATCTCAATTGTTCCTGGTGGTTTGCTCGTTAGATCATAGAATACGCGGTTTACGTGTTCTACTTCGTTTACGATTCTATTCATTATCAGCTGCAGTGTTTCCCATGGGATTTCTGCTGCTTCTGCTGTCATAAAGTCTGATGTTGTTACTGCACGAAGTGCAATTGCATAGTCATAGGTTCTGAAGTCTCCCATTACTCCGACTGAGCGCATGTTTGTGAGCGCTGCGAAGTACTGATTTACATTCTTATCAAGGCCTGCCTTGGCAAATTCCTCTCTCATGATAGCATCTGCATCCTGAACAATTTTTACCTTCTCTGCACTTACTTCTCCTATGATTCTCACGCCTAGTCCTGGCCCTGGGAATGGCTGTCTATATACCAGGTGCTCTGGAAGTCCAAGCTCAAGGCCTACCGCTCTCACCTCATCCTTAAATAGCATGCGAAGCGGCTCGATTATTTCCTTAAAATCAACATAGTCGGGAAGTCCACCTACATTGTGATGGCTTTTTATTACCGCTGATTTTCCTAGTCCGCTCTCGATTACATCTGGATAGATTGTTCCCTGAACTAGGTAGTCGACTGCACCTATCTTCTTGGCCTCTTCCTCAAAAACCCTGATGAATTCTTCACCTATGATCTTGCGTTTTGCTTCTGGTTCTGATACACCTGCAAGCTTTTTGTAGAATCTTTCACTTGCTTTTACATGCACAAAGTTAAGGTCGTACTCGCCCTCTTCACCAAAGATTCTTTCTACCTCCTCAGCTTCATTTTTGCGGAGGAGTCCGTGGTCAACGAATACGCAGGTTAGATTCTTTCCTACTGCCTTTGATAGAAGGACAGCTGCAACTGATGAGTCAACGCCCCCAGAAAGAGCACATAAAACCTTGCCATCTCCTACCCTTTCCTTAATCTCCTCTATGGTGTTTTTGGTAAACTCAGCCATCTTCCAATCGCCCTTACAGCCGCAAACTTCGTAAACGAAATTTGATAGCATCTGCTGTCCCTTAACGCTGTGAGTAACCTCTGGGTGATACTGAACTGCATAGAGCTTCTTCTCTGCATTTTCCATGGCAGCAACTGGGCACTTGTCAGTGTGAGCTGTAATAGCAAAGCCTTCCCCAACCTCTGTAATCATATCTGTGTGGCTCATCCAAACCACAGTCTCGTTTTCGACACCGTCAAACAAAAGGCTATTCTCAAAACTAACATGTACGTCAGTCTTTCCATATTCGCTAGTTGTTGCAGTCTCAACCTTTCCGCCTGTTGAATATGCCATAAGCTGAGCTCCGTAGCATATACCTAGAATTGGAATACCTGCTTCAAACAAAGCCTTCTCATAGTGTGGTGAGGTCTCATCATAAACGCTGTTAGGACCACCTGTTAGAATGATACCCTTAGGCTCCTTGGCGATGAGCTCCTCTATCGGAGTTTGATATGATAGAACCTCACAGTATACTCCGCACTCTCTTACTCTACGCGCTATAAGCTGATTGTACTGACCTCCGAAGTCGAGGACAATTATCATTTCTTGTTTCATCTATTTCTCCATTAATTTATAAAATAAAAGTCGGCAGTGCATATCTGCCCGCCGACCTTGCAATCTATCTCAAGACGTTCTGACTTGAATCTCTCAAAATTACGTCGTGTGCACCACCCTCGACGATGGATGTCGCAGAAACGAGTGTAATCTTTGCCTTTGACTGCAGCTCATGTATGCTGAGCGAACCGCAGTTGCACATTGTAGATTTCACCTTGTTTAGCGAAAGCATTACATTGTCGTGAAGTGATCCAGCATATGGAACGTATGAATCAACGCCTTCCTCAAACTTCATCTTATTGTCGGTGTTATCACTACCTAGGTCATATCTCTGCCAGTTTCTTGCACGGTTTGAGCCCTCACCCCAGTACTCTTTAACATAGTTTCCGTTGATGTTGAGTACGCTTGTTGGTGATTCATCAAATCTTGCAAAATATCTACCGAGCATGATGAAGTCAGCTCCCATTGCAAGTGCAAGTGTCATGTGGTAATCGTAAACGATTCCGCCATCTGAACAAATTGGGATGTATATTCCTGTCTCCTTCATATACTCGTCACGAGCTCTAGCAACCTCGATTACCGCTGAAGCCTGACCTCTGCCGATACCCTTTTGCTCTCTTGTGATACAGATTGATCCGCCACCGATACCAATCTTAACAAAGTCAGCACCAGCATCTGCTAGATATCTGAAACCTTCTGCATCGACAACGTTTCCGGCACCTACCTTAACTGTATCTCCATAGTTCTCACGAATCCAGCCGATAGTATCCTTTTGATACTCTGAATATCCTTCTGATGAATCGATGCAGAGAATATCTACACCAGCCTCTACAAGCTTAGGAACACGCTCTGCATAGTCACGGCTGTTGATACCAGCACCTACTATGTAACGCTTATGGTCATCCAAAAGCTCGTTAGGATTTGACTTATGGCTATCGTAGTCTTTTCTGAATACGAAGTGTGTAAGTCTCTGATTTTCGTCTATAATTGGAAGAGCGTTAAGCTTGTTCTCCCATAGAATATCATTAGCCTCTGATAGAGTCACTCCGTCCTTAGCGAAAATCAGTTTCTCAAATGGAGTCATGAATTCGCTAATCTTAGTGCTCTTGTCAAGTCTGCTAACTCTGTAGTCACGGCTTGTAACAAGACCAACAATCTTACCTGAAGGAGTTCCATCCTCCGTGATGGCGATTGTTGAGTGACCTCTCTCCTGCTTAAGAGCAAGAACATCTGCAAGAGTCTGATCTGGACGAAGGTTGCTATCGCTTCTTACAAATCCAGCCTTGTATGACTTAACCTTGCGAATCATCTCGGCCTGGCTCTCGATGGACTGTGAACCGAATATGAAAGAGATTCCACCTTCCTTAGCAAGCGCAACTGCCATAGTGTCATTTGATACAGCCTGCATTACCGCTGAAACTAGCGGAATATTTGCACGTATCGATGGCTGTTCCCCTATCTTATACTTAACTACTGGTGTTGATAAATCAACATTTTCTGGAGTACAATCCTTGCTTGTAAAGCCAGGGATCAAAAGGTACTCATTAAACGTCCTTGATGGTTCATCGATAAACTGCGCCATGCTTGAATCTCCTCTCTATTTGTATATAAAACACTCTTGCTTAATGCTAACATAATTTTACTTTTGCAGACTATTTTATACCTTTTTGCTTGCTCTTACAATGACTTTTTACTCAAATTTGGGCGTTTTTTTCATTATTTTTTCACGCTTCTATTTATGTGTTTACAAACAACAAAGTGCACCAAATAATTTAGTAATATTAAACAAATCCTTTCCTGAAAAAGCCCCTGCTATCACTTTTTGTGCATCAAAATCCTGATTCTATTTGATAGATGAAATAAAGCCCTCTAGACCAGCCTGACCCAAAACTCTTATTCTAGGAAGTTCTGTCTTATCGTCACCCTTTTCGACCTTGCCGTACTGGGTTGTAAATGCACAGTCAATGCCACAGTTTTCTATAGCCTTTTTCCCATCCTCTGTAACATCACCGTAAGGATATGCAAATGCATCTTTGTTTCCTACCATGGCGATTGCCATATTTAGATCTTCCTCTATTTCCTCAAGAGTCATCGCGCTTATTCTTCCGCCGTGTCCGATATTTCCACCAGCTCTGTGCATGTCGTAGGAATGCGACTGGTAGCACACGTATTTGCTGCGGTCAGCTTTGACAATATCAGGACCATATCTGGTTCCAATAAGGAAGCCTGTCGCTGGGACCTTGTACTTGTTAAGTAGCGGAATACCGTAGTTTAAAAAGCCAACCTGTCCATCATCAAAGGTCAAAATCACACTTTTCTTTGGCAGTGAATGCTTGCCATCGATATATGCTGAAAGCTCTGCAAAGCTTGGGTAATAGTAATCATTATCTTTTAACCATTTAAGCTGCTTTTCTAGATCCGAATCAAGGATAAAGTTTGAATCCAGCTTGCTTGGTGCGTCATCCTCAGAAAAAACATAGTGGTACATCAAAACAGGAATCCCGCTACTATTTGCATCAAATTTATCTGCCTTAACGACCTTAACCGTACGTGTAGCTTTACTTGCCGCTTTGTCGTACTTAGCAATGTACTCTAGCTTGTATTCGCCTGGCTTTGAGGTATCGACCTTTCCCTTGATTTTAATATTAGTTACAGCGCCCACTCTATCATCTAAAGCATACGCACCTGGCTCGATATATTCCTCTCCCTCTTTGACAAGTGTGACTTCGCTTCCCTTTAGACCTATCAAAAGGTTAGCAGACTCAGGATACTTCTTTAAAAGTTCCTTTTCGCTTAACTTGAAATCGCTGCTTTCAATTGTATTTGATGTTGAAGCGCTCTGCTTGGGTTCTTCTGTCTTTTGCTTACTCGCATCATTATGTGCCTTTGATAAAGCAAATATACATACGAGCAAAACAAACACTAAAGTCACTAGGACTACCAAGCGCTTTGCATACTTAGATTTCATTTTCCTTCTCCCTTAACATCATATTTTGAAAAAACCGGCATCAAGCGATGTCGGTTTAAAAGCAATTCTATTAGAACTCAGAGTATGTGAAATTAGGGGCCTTAGCCATGCCTGCAAATATCATGTACAGGTAAAGCCCTACCATGATTCCGAAGAATATTCCTGCATACACCAGATAGTTCTTCGATGCCCTATTTTTGATCGCTACTGCTTTTTTCTGTAAAAAATTTGTAAGCCCTTTCATTTATCTCAGTCCATCCTTTCCCAGCAGGGTGGAACACGTCCTGTAAGAATCCTGCTGTATAATCCTCGTTATAAAAACTATACCATTTTACATTATATTTGTCAGCAACTTCTTTGATTTGACCTGGGAGTACGCTTCTAGCTTCTTTGCTAAAGCCCATGTGGTCATACCATTTGCCGTTGATTGGAAGAAGAACAAGCATTACATCTATGTCCGACTCCTTGCAGACCTCGAGGAAAAGCTCAAGATCCTTGTATTCAGGCGAGTCCTTGCGGAACTGCCTTTCCTTCATTTTGTTCTTGCCACTTTTGTCGACATGAGCAAACTTCTTATTATAAGTACTGTTGATTATTCCGTAAGGGTTATTTGTTGCCTTCTTAAAGTACTGCGCATCAGCCTGCTCCTTGTACTCTTCCCAGTTTGGAGCCTTACCGTCAACATTTTTCATGAACTGCTCGTATTCCTTTTGGCCTTTGAGCCTCCACGTGCTGTTGATATTTATACGTTCTCTCTCGTTAAGAACCGCCTCTCTCATTTTGATATAAGCTCTATTTACTGGGCCTAGCTTGCCGTCAATATAATAGCTTGCGTACCTCTCAACATTTGCACGAGTGCCCTTATCGTTTTCTAGAAGCTCTATCGTTCTGTTAGCAATCTTCCTCTTAAGATCCTTGGATAGCTTAGGATTCTGCATCAAAGCGATAAACTGCGTCTCTGAAAATCTAACGGAGAATGCATCCTTCTTAACACCCTGATTATCAAACCATGCTGGTGACAGAAGCAGAACAACCTTGTGACCCTTCATCTTTTCCGATACGGAGCCAAGCGTAATAGCATGAGATAGACTCTGGTTGTAGGCAGCGCCTATACACATTACATCTACACCCATCTTTCTAAAAAGTTTAGTCGGATGGTATTTGCTATTTCTTCCGTGTTGGAATTCAGAGGATCCCATCATCATAACGGTGTCCTCACCTATGTTGTCCGAAATTGCACTGTATGATAAATCCTTATACAAGTTTACCCAAGTACCGAAACCCTTATTGTTACTTAAACTTCTTGCGAGAGTGAAGTGCAGTATCAGTACTACTACGGCAAAGCTTGCCAGTGCAATGAAAAATGCTTTAATTTTTTTCATTATTTAAGTCTCGCTCTAACCTGCTCAATGATCTTTGCTGGTGTATCCATCTGCTCTCTTGTGAACTCAGACGGTGACATTACAATGCCAAATGCTTCCTCAATGTTAACTAAAAGCTCTGTGTAATCGAGTGAGTCGATAAGCTCCTCATCAAGTAGATTGATATCTGGATTTTCTCTTACGATTTCATCTCCACAAAGATCAACTAGTAAATCTAAAACTTTCTCTTCCATTTTTTGTACCTCTCTATAAATCAAATTTATAACTATTGCGGATTCATAAATAGCTGATTAAGTCTTCCTGAGAAGATCAGGAATCCGAACATTACTAGGTTCAGTGTTATAAACCAGCTTACGAACTTATATAACTTGTTTTTCTTATGCTTCTTATGGAACTTGGATTTCTTCTGGTATACCTCAGTAATCGATAGAAGAATGCCGTGGTACAGACCGTATATTATGTACTGTGAATCTAGTCCGTGCCAGACACCCATTATTCCCATGTTGATTATAAAGCCAACCGATGCCCCTGTGAGCCTGCTCTTAAACCACTTGCCCTTGATAGCCTTCATCATGAATCTGGAGAAGAGGAAGTCTCTAAACCAGTATGAAAGGCTTATGTGCCATCTATCCCAGAAGTCCTTCATATCCGTTGCTATGAACGGCTTGCGGAAGTTGTCTGGTAGCTTTACTCCGAAGATATATCCTATGCCGACAGCCATCAAGCTGTAGCCCGCAAAGTCGAAGAATAGATATCCACCGTATGAGTACATGTAAACGATTAGATTAGGTATTCTATCTCCTCTGCCTAGCCATATAAGTGCCTGATATAGTCCAGCTGCTAGCACGAACTTATATACCATTCCTAGACAGACCTTCATAAGTCCGTCACCAACCATCTCAATGTATGCTTCCCTTCCTGGAATCTCAGTGAGATCTCTGTGGAAGTCCCTACTTCTTTCTATAGGACCCGATAGCAAGCTCGGGAAGAATATCAAAAAGTATAGGAACTCGAATGCGCTTACTTCTTTGATAAGTCCGTCGTGAATCTCGATTATCATCTGTATGGACTTGAAGCTCATATACGATATACCGATAAAGGCAAATATGCCCTTGCCTACACCCGTAAACGATGTAATCTTCCATATTACCAGCGGCATCAAAGAAAGCGTTACAAACAGATAATATAATTTATTGCTCTTGATCCCACGTGCGCATATCATTTGGTAGCCCTTTACTATCAGCAGCTCTAATACGCAGTAGGTAGCCATGTATGCTATTGCAACCGGTGAGTCCTTCATGGTCATGTAGACCATCAGGAGGCTGACTAGGAATCCGTAGTATTTCTGGTTCTTTCCTAGGCATCCGAGTACGATTGTCGGTATCGCCAGCATTATAGTTATGTAGAAGAAGTACGATCCTCCAAATAATGTCATTAGCTTCTTCCCTCCATAAGCTCAGTTAGTTTCTTGCGGTCAGCCTTTCCGTTTGCAGTAAGAGGCATATTGTCAATAAATATAATTCTCTTAGGCACCATGTATTCTGGTAGGAACTGCTTTAGAAAAGCCTTTATGTTCTTAACCTGCGCATTTGACTTGTCATCAAAGTGGCTCACAACATAGCCCTGCAGGTATTTTACCTTACCGTCCTGCATCTTTGGAACAACTACAGCAGATTCTATTTCTTCCATTTTGACTAGATTACTCTCTATGTCTCCAAGCTCAATTCTGTAGCCATGGAGCTTAACCTGAAGGTCTATTCGTCCTCCGTAATAGAGCATATCCCCCTCAAAATGTCCTGCATCTCCAGTCCTGTAGCAACGCTCCCCATCCTCTGCAACAAAGAAGGCCTTAGCCGTCTTCTCAGCATCTCTATAGTAACCCTTGCTTACCGTATTGCCTTTGATTATTATTTCTCCGTTAGCCTCATCTATAATAATCTCAGTACCAGGCTTGCATCTTCCAATTGGAAGGTCCTTCTCAGCCATAGCCATCTCTTTAGTAATCTCGACATCCGTTACCGCTACAGTAGACTCTGTAGGACCGTAGGTATTTATTACCTTCGCTTTTGGGAATCTCTCCATCAGCTTTTCGGCAGTTCTATTTGTAAGCTTTTCTCCACAGAACAGAAAGTTTTCTAGCTCAGGGATTAGATTTTCATCAAAGCTTCTATCTGCAAGACACATGTCGGCAAATGACGGTGTTGATATCCAGTATTTGACCTTGCTCTTGCCTAGCTCAGCTAGCATATCAGCCATTGATAGCTGCAATTTCTTATCTAAGCAGAAAATACATCCGCCCGTAGCAAGTGCTGTATATACATCCATAACCGAAAGGTCAAATGAGAACGGTGCTTGGTTTAGGAATCTAGCTCCCTGCTTATCCTCTTCACTTCCGCCAAGGCCTGCTGACCAATCTGTGAACCTGCTAAGTGCTCCACATGAAATCTCAACGCCCTTAGGCTTTCCGGTACTTCCTGATGTAAATATTATGTAGTATGTATCTTCATCTGAGACTTCTAGCTCTTCTGCAATTTCTAAGCTTGCATCGCATATTAGCTGATTGATCTCATCTCTTTCTATTATCTTTGCCTTACCTTCTAGGCAGTGTCCCTGCTCTACTGCAAGCACCAGTGGTTTATCAATAGTCTCAGCTATATCCGAAACCCTCTGCACTGGCGTTGAGATATCAACTGGACAGTATGCTCTTCCTGATCTTACACATGCAATGAATGAGATTAGCATCAAAGGATCCTTGTGCCCAAAGACCATAACTGGTGCCTTGTCACTTCCTTGTATCTTCTCTATCTCTGCCGCAAGCCTACCCGACTTTTCCCAAAGCTCAGCATAGGTCATGCTCTGCCCTGCGGAAATCATTACAAGTGCATCTGGCGTGTTATTAACATGTCTGCGTATTTTATCTAAAATCAGCATATCGTCTCCAATATCTCAAAACTATTTTCCATATTAGCTTGTATCTAGTATATCACATAAAAACCCCTTAAAAGGGGTCTAGGGTGATGTTTAAAATTATGTTAAAACTATGTTAAAAATATCGTAAGATTTTTAACCTAAAGTACAATTTTTCTCTTATCTTTAGCCTTTGCTCTTCTATACAGGACGAATTTTCTTCCTATAGCCTGAACGAATTCAGCGTTAAGTTTCTCAGCCAAATCATTGCATACTGCCTTAGGGTCTAGCTCTGCCCCCTCCTGAATAGAAACCTTTATTATCTCGTTTGCAGCTAGGTAGTCATCTATCGCCTTGATTACATTATCGGTAACTCCGCTCTTACCTATGCTAGCTGTTGCATTAAGTCCATTCGCTATGGACTTTAGCTTGCTTCTCTGCTTTCCTGTTATCATTTTTCCTCCTATGTGAATCCATAATTAGTTTTACTCATCAAAAATATAATAACCTTGCGTTTTACTAATGCTCATAATTTTGTATAATATTTATAGAATGTTTCAAGTCTAAGTGACAAGTACACTCCTTAATAAATAATATAAGTCATACAAAGTGCCACATACCTGTTATGTGGCATCTTACGTTTTTGATGTAGCTTAGGCTACTGGCTTTTCTTGCAAAGCCTTGTAAGGCTTCTATTCTATCGCACCTGAGTCTTTTAAGCAAGCAATAAGTTCCTGTCTATCATTTTTAATCTCTCCCGAAATCACCCTATCCAAAAGCATCTCAAGCACCTCGCCAATCTCTGGTCCCTGCACCATACCTAGTTTAATCAAATCACTTCCATTGATAGCCATATCTTTTATTGAAAAACAGGCCTTTTCGTCAAGTATTCTCCTTGCACTGTTTTCGAGCTCCTGCAAGATATCCTGCCTGTATCTAAACTCCTCTGACTGTCCAAGATTATCCGCCCTCTTCAAATCCAGTATGTCAAAGAAGCCTTTCTCACCCATTCTTCTAAGCATCCTTTTGATTATCTTATCGCTATTTTCTATCTGATGGTCATGATATTTTACTAGCTGATAAACATCTGTGATTGTTACATTATCGTATTTTAGTCGCCTCAATATATTCTCTGCCATCTCAGAACTCTTGCTCGCATGTCCGTAAAAGTGTCCTTCACCATCACTTCCAATCTCAAAGCAAAAGGGTTTTGAGATATCGTGAAACAAAGCAGCAAGTCTAAGACTTAGCTTTGGTGGCATATTATCCACTACCCTAAGCGTATGTTCAAACACATCGTAAACATGATGGTGGTTTTTCTGATCAAAGCCTATACAAGCCTCAAGTTCAGGTATGAAAATACAAATAATGTCCTTGTATTCCCTAAGATATGTGCTCGGCTTTTCCGAAAGCATAATCTTATTAAACTCTGATACTATGCGTTCCTCACTCACCTTTTCTATCATATAGCCCATCTGGTGTATGGCATTTTTTGTGCCAGCTTCAACTTCAAAACCCAGTACAGCAGCAAATCTTATTGCCCTGAGAATTCTAAGCCCATCTTCGGAAAACCGCTCCTTAGCGTTGCCAACCGTTCGAACCAGCTTATCTGCAATATCTTTCTGACCGCCAAATAAATCGAAAAGCTCTCCGTTTATCCTGCAGGCCATAGCATTCATTGTAAAATCCCTGCGCCCCAGATCATCTTCCACACTTTTAGCAAAGCTCACACTGTCAGGGTGTCTTCCGTCTGAGTATCCTGATTCACTGCGAAATGTTGTTATCTCTAACGGTTCATCTTCTACCAAAACGGTTACTGTCCCATGCTTAAGTCCAGTTGGAATCACCTTGAAATCTGAAAATACCTCCATTACCTCCTCAGGCTTTGCTGAGCTTGTTATATCAAAATCATGGACTTCCCTGCCCATTAGAATGTCCCGTAGGCCACCGCCGACTAAATATGCCTCAAAGCCAGCATCCTCAAGCTTTTCCATAGCTAAGGTGACCTTCTTTGATAGCTTTGCCCTAGCATCTATGAACTTGTCCATTTTTTGTTTATCTTGCATCTTTGATTTCCTTTGCTTGCATCTGAGAACCTTTTATGGCTTTGCTTTAGGCTTTCTTGCTCTTTGATAAAGCTTCGATATGATGTTATAATTCTATCATAAGGCTTTAGGAGGTGTTAGAATGAAACTTGGATTCCATACCAAATTTTCCTATGGAATCGGCGGTGCCGCAGACCATGCTATATATACTTTGATAGGCACCTATCTATTATTTTTCTTGACATCGGTAGCAGGCATAGAGCCAGCCTTTGCTGGTACCATCGCGGCTGCTGGTCCAATTTGGGAGGCCTTTTGCGGTCCTATTACAGGATTTGTGTCCGATAACATAGAGACTAAGTACGGAAAACGCAAACCTTTTCTTATTATAGCAGCAATTCCACTTGCTGTTACAGTTTCCCTGTTATTTACTGCATTTGATTTTAATACACATGCGAAGTTTATATATTACATGATAATGACACTGCTCTGCTGGCAGGCTTTTTCCATGTTTTTCGTTCCATATATTGCTTGGGGTTCTGAACTTACCGACGATTACGACGAGAGAACCGAACTTCGTTCCTACGCATATGTCGGAAATCAGTTTGGTATGGTCATCGGTATGATAATGCCGGTATTTCTCGTTTCAGCTTTCATGGATTTGGGGCTTAGTAAAACTCAGGCTTGGTCAGCCGTAGGCACTTTGATAGGTGTACTCTGCTGCATAGCTCTGCTCTACTGCGCATTTAGTATCAAAATAAGCGATAATCCTAACTTCAAGAAAAACCCTCATCGCGAGAAGATTTTTACTGCAAATAAGATTACGGCTATGTTTAAGGAATACCTTGAGATAATCAAGCTAAAGCCTGCTAAATTCATAGTTTCAGCAAGCATGCTGTATCTTATTGCTGATATTTTCTTCTGCTCTGCAATTGTCTATAACTTTAACTATAGGCTTGGTTTAAGCGCTACTAAATCATCACTTGCGCTAGTTGTGATTGCAATTTCTGGTGCACTTATTGCACCTTTGATATCAAAGCTATCTGCCAAAAGTGATAAGACTAGAGTTTTCAGGATAGGGATATTCACCTCCGGCACGCTTCTTATCATCATGGGAATCCTAGATATAAGGATCTTTG
Organism: uncultured Clostridia bacterium; assembly: GCA_938049335.1. GTDB lineage: Bacteria > Bacillota > Clostridia > Peptostreptococcales > Anaerovoracaceae > Eubacterium_B. The sequence continues at coordinate 179,293 of CALIYX010000024.1, forward strand.
CTGCATGCTGTATCATGTGCGTTTTCTACACTATTGCAAACATCTGCTACTGGCAGCTCATGCCTTCCATGCTCTACGATGTTTGTGAGGCAGAAGCACTTGCTTCAGGAAGTCATCATTCCGGTCAGGTTATCTCAACTCAGGCTCTCTCAGAGTCACTTGCAAGCGCTATAGGAACCCAGTTCCTTGGCCTTATACTTCAGTTTGCAAATTTTGAGGATGAGCTTACAGTACAAAGCGAACTAACCGTTCGCTGGATTGGCTACTGCTCAACCATTATTCCAGGTCTCATATTCATAGCGGTAAGCCTAGTATTCCTAAGACATCCGATAAACAAAAGCTCGTATAACAGAATTTGCAATGCTCTTGAGAAGAGAAACTTAGGAGAAAAGGTTGATATGAACGAGTTCAAGGATATCTACGGCGAAAAGCTTGGCGGAGTCAAAGAGCTTTAAACACCAAAAATTTTAAAAGAGCTATATTCACAAATATAGCTCTGTTTTTTATTTTGCGTACTGCTCTATAAACGCCTTAAAACCTTCTGCGTTCATTCCTCCAAGCTTCATGCCTAATATTTTGCCTTCGCTATCAACTACATAACTTGTTGGGAATCCTCTAAGTGTTGATATCAAATTTTTCTCAAGATTAGAATCAGGAATAATCATCTTGTATTTTAGGCTCTCAAGTTCAATAAGTTCCTTTGCTGTATCCTTAGCATCATTACCATCAGCAACTATACCAACAACTCCTATTCCCTTATCCTTAAGTTCCGAATAAACCTTCTGAATCTCTGGAAGCTCATTTACACAAGGTCCACACCATGTTGCCCAAACATTTACAAGAGTTACTTTATTCTCCTTAAAAATGCTGTTATCAATTTTGTTTCCCTCTATATCTTCAGCTGAGAAATCAGGAATGCTCTGTAGCTCACCCTGTGATACCTGACTTCTGCCATCCTTGCTATTATCTCCTGTAGTGTAGCCACTATCGCTGTTTCCACAGGCTGCCAAAGCCGTCGAGATTACTAGTGTAGCTAAAAGCACTAAAACCTTCTTCTTATTCATCAATATACCTTAGCGCAGCATCTGCTGCTCCCTTTCCTCTTTTTATTACCTTTACCCACATTATGAGCTTTTCTCACTTTTATTTACAAAACTTCCCTTTGTCTTTAGCCCTATAAGTGAATCAAGCGCTCCGTAATTGCATGCCTTAATACAGGCACCACACCTTATACACTCTGCCGAATTGAGCTTATTTCTCACATCTATATCCATCTTACAGCTCTTTTCACAGAGGCCACAGTCTACACATTTTGACTGCTCAAACTCAAGTCTGAATATGCCTAGCTTGTTAAACAGGCCATATATCGCTCCAAGCGGACAAAGATACTTGCAAAACGGACGATAAACAAATATTGATGATAGAACTACAACTATCAAAATAGATAGCTTTATAAAGAAAATATGACCTATGGTTTCTCTCAAAAATGGATTCTTTGCAAGAAGTGGGAATGCTGCCTCTATTGTTCCCGCAGGACATAGATACTTGCAGAAATATGGTGGTGCTATTCCGATTCTATTTGTCAAAAACATCGGAAGTGCGATTACCATTACAATCAAAACCACATATTTAAGGTATCTAAGCTTTGAATCAACTGCCTTGCTCAGCTTGAACTTAGGTGTTGGAATCTTAAAAAGTAGATCCTGCACAAGTCCAAATACGCAGAGAAAACCACATACTAGTCTGCCCAGAAGCGTGCCGAATAGCATCAGAAGACCCATAACGTAAAGTGAAATCGTATACTTTGGTGAACCTATGATAGCCTGAAGAGAGCCTATAGGACAGGCACCTGCAGCACCAGGACAAGAGTAGCAGTTTAACCCTGGAACACAAACAGCCTTACTGCTTCCATTATATATTCTTCCATCTAAAAATCCCTTAAAATGCGGATTTGCCATGGCGGCAAAAACAAATTGAAGCAGAGTTCTTTTGGTTTCAGACCTTCCCACTCTGCCTTTTGAAAAGTAATTTACCCTGTTAAAAAGTCTCATTATCCAATACCTATGCATTCAAGACATATCTGCCCTGCCTTTTGTAAAACCGAAAGATGCTCGTCGCGCATCACACCTGCGTATATCATAGCAAGTGAGCAACACACAAGAAGCGTACTTATAATCAAATTCTTATGCTTATTCATTCTAAATTTCCTTTATATCCGCCGTGCTAAAGTCAATCACTTTTGAAAGCTCATCTAGGCTCATTTCTACTTGATACCCAATTTTACCAGCACTGAAAACTATCTTCTCACATCCAAGTGCACTTTCATCTATGACAGTTTTGAAAAATTTCTTCATTCCTATAGGCGAACAGCCTCCGTGAATATATCCTGTGAGTGGAAGCAATTCCTTTGATTTAATCATGGAGACGCTCTTTTCATTTACTGCATGGGCTGCCTTCTTAAGGTCTAGCTCTGAAGCTACAGGTATAACAAAAACATAATGTTCCTTGCTTTTTCCTTCAGTTACAAGAGTCTTGAAAACAAAATCAGGGTTCTGCCCTAATGCCTCAGCGACTTCAACTCCGCTTACGGCTCCAGTTCCCTCATAGCTGTGACTGATATAATCTATCTTCTTTTGGTCGAGAATTCTCATCACATTAGTCTTTTCTTGTTTCTTCATGATATCCTCCCCTTGAATCTAATTACCCAATAAATATAAAAGTTAACTTAAACAAATACATAGTTTACAAGTATCACGTAAGTCCCTGTTCCAAACACTATCGCTAGCAAGCTATTCTTCTTCCAAAGCTGCATCGCCACGGTTACGATTATAGCTATTAGCTCAGGAATTCCATGGAAGGGTCCCATGATTTTCGTCTCCTTAAGACAGTAGACCACCATCATTCCCATTATCGCATATGGCAGATACTTACCAAGATATTCAACGAGCACAGGTGTGTCCTTGCCCCTGAAAACCAAAAACGGAAATACTCTTAGAAATAAAAGTGCAAAGGCCATAACGGATACAAGTGCCAGTGAATAAAGATCAATGTTCATCTATCCACCGCCTTCCCGCTAGCAAAGCTGCAACTGAAATAAGTAATGCCGGAAGAAGGAAGTTCTCCCTCCCGAATACGCATAGACAGACAATTGTAATCGTAACACCTAAAATCGCAGGAAGATGCTTTTTGCAGCTTCTCCACTGATCAACAAAAATAGATATAATCAAAGCAGTCAAAGCAAAATCAACGCCCTTAAGCTCAAGCTTAAATCCAGTGTTTATCATGGTGCCTACAGCACATCCAAATATCCAATAAATGTGATTTAAAAGCGATACCGAAAAATAGTAATTATGAGGCTTCATCCCATGTGGAACTGTGCTAGAACAGAGAATCGCAAAGGTTTCATCCGTTATAGAAAAAATAAGATACGGCTTCTTCCATCCGCTTCCGCGGTATTTTTCAATCAAAGAAAGCCCATAAAACAAATATCTTGCATTGATAGCAAGCGACATGATTAGAGTAGTAAAAATAGAAGCACCGCTAGCCATTAGGCCCACGCCTACATACTGCATGGTCCCAGAAAATACAACAAGGCACATCAAAATAGCCCATCCAACGCCATAACCAGCTTGATTGAGCATAATTCCAAAGCCTATTCCCAATACCACATAGCCTGTCATTATCGGCAATGTGCGCAGTAAAATTGTCTTAAAAGCTTCCCTACTCATAGCTATATCGTATCATCAAAAAACTATAAAAACAAGGATTCTAAAACAAAAATACACTTCATAAAATTAGAAAAAAAGTTCAAAAAACAAATAGAGCCAAACTCCGACAAGTTCGAAATTTGGCTCTTATAATTTACTTTGCTATCTAGGTTAAATAGCCCGGCATTACATCATGCCCATGCCACCCATACCTGCTGCCATAGCTGCTGGATCATTATCATCCTTGATATCTACAATACCAGCCTCTGTTGTAAGAAGCATTGCTGAAGCTGAAGCTGCGTTCTGAAGTGCAGATCTTGTTACCTTAGCTGGGTCAACGATTCCATCTGCAATCATATCTACATACTTCTCAGTAGCTGCGTTAAATCCTACGCCTACATTCTCAGCCATTACTGCCGCAATAACTACGCTACCCTCAAAGCCAGCGTTCTCAGCAATCTGTCTAACAGGCTCCTCAAGAGCTCTTACTATGATTCTCGCACCTGTTCTCTCGTCGCCCTCTAGTGTCTCAGCATATTCACGAACTGCTGGAATTGTATCTGCAAGCGCAGTACCACCACCAGCCACGATGCCTTCTTCAACAGCAGCCTTAGTTGCGTTAAGCGCATCTTCAATTCTGAGCTTTCTTTCCTTTAGCTCTGTCTCTGTAGCTGCACCAACCTTAACAACTGCAACACCACCTGAAAGCTTAGCAAGTCTCTCCTGTAGCTTCTCCTTATCAAATTCCGAATCGCTCTCCTCAATAAGCTTCTTGATTGATGCTATACGAGCTGCGATTTCTTCCTTATCGCCATTACCACCAACGATAACCGTCTTATCCTTATCAACCTTAACAGTTGTCGCTGTTCCAAGAAGGTCAAGTGTAGCCTCCTTAAGGTCATATCCAACCTCTTCACTTACAACTGTACCTCCTGTTAGGATAGCGATATCCTCCATCATAGCCTTTCTTCTGTCACCGAAGCCTGGAGCCTTAACTGCAAGCACATCGATGATTCCCTTGAGCTTGTTGATAACTAGTGTTGCAAGAGCTTCACCCTCAACGTCCTCAGCTATGATCATAAGCTTTCTTCCCTGCTTAACTACCTGCTCTAGTAGTGGAAGTAGCTCCTGGATGTTTGAAATCTTCTTATCTGTAAGAAGGATGTAAGGGTTTTCGATTACAGCCTCCATCTTGTCTGAATCTGTAACCATGTAAGCTGATAGATAGCCTCTATCAAACTGCATGCCCTCTACAACGTCAAGGCTAGTTCCAAGTGATCTTGACTCCTCAACTGTGATAACACCGTCCTTACCAACCTTCTCCATAGCTTCTGCGATAAGGTCGCCGATTTTCTCATCAGCAGCTGAAACTGAAGCTACCTGAGCTATGCTCTCCTTAGTCTCAACCTTCTTTGCATTAGCCTCGATATTCTCAACAGCCTTTGCAACTGCACCCTCAATTCCCTTTCTTAGGACCATTGGGTTTGCACCTGCTGCTACATTCTTGAATCCTTCTCTGATAATAATCTGTGCTAGAAGAGTAGCTGTAGTTGTTCCATCACCAGCAATATCGTTCGTCTTAGTAGCGACTTCCTTAACTAGCTGAGCACCCATGTTCTCTGTGCCATCTTCTAGATCAATATCTCTAGCAATTGTTACACCATCGTTTGTAATAAGCGGTGAACCAAAGGACTTGTTAATAAGAACGTTTCTGCCCTTAGGTCCTAGTGTAATCTTAACTGTGTTTGCTAATTTATCAACGCCAGCCTGAAGTTTTCTTCTGACCTCTTCACCATAAAAAATATCCTTTGCCATATTCTACTCCAATTCTTATCTATTATTTAACGATTGCCAAAATGTCTGACTGGTTCATAAGAGTGTACTCTTGACCATCAAACTTAACATCTGTACCTGCATACTTCGCAAAGATAACTTTATCTCCAGCCTTGAGTTCCATTGGCTCATCCTTAGTTCCAGGACCTACCTCTAAAACCTCAGCCATCTGTGGCTGCTCCTTAGCTGAGCTTGTCAAAATGATTCCACCTGAAGTCTTCTCCTCTGCCTCGAGCTTCTTAATCAAAACTCTTGTGCCTAGTGGCTTAATTCCTACACTCATCACTTACCTCCTGTATTTATTTAAAATCTAACGTTTATCCATGGTTTAGCACTTGAAGTGTCAGAGTGCTAACTGTAGTTTATTGTATGACTTTCCCCATATAATGTCAATAATTTTTTGGTATTTTAGGCTTAAATACGTAATTGCACTACATTTAAAATTATACCTGAAATTGATAACCTCTACTGCTCCTTTGCGTCGAGATTTCTGATGTAATAAAACAGGTATTGCTGTGCAAAACCAGATAGCTTTCCGAACTTTTCTCCTGCAAAGCTTTCCATCCCTTTGATATTGTTTTCATCAAAGCCATAAAGCCTTGCCATAACTCTCTTAACCCATACATCTATAGGGAAGCTGTCAGTTTCATTCATTCCAAAAAGCCTAATGCAGTTTGCAACCTTGGGTCCAACGCCACATAGCTCGCTGAGCTGCTCAAAGTTACTAGGCAGTCCTTTTTCGCATACGGTCTTTGCACTCTCAATCAAATATCTTGATCTATACCCTAGCTTTATGCTAGCAAGATCATCTTGAGTCAATGAAGCAAGCCTTTCAGGACCTGGAATCGCGTAGTTTTCTAGCTTTGCTACTCTTTCAGTATCGTCATTTAGCCAAGGTGTTTCATCAACCTCTATTCTTTCTCCGAACTCTCTTGAAAGATTTTCTATGCATCCTTTGATTCTTGGAATATTGTTATTCTGTGAAATTATAAAGGAAACTATAGTCTCCCAAAGCTCTTGCTTTAAAATGCGAATTCCTGCTCCATAGCTTATTGCATCGCGAATGACCTTGTCATTCTTTGATAACGTAGATTTTATTTCTCCGTAGTCCCTCTCTAGGTCAAGATAAGGAATCCAGATTTTTTCTAGGTCATCATCTGCGTGCTTGCCGAGATTTGTTATTGTCAGTCTTCCATCAAATTTTGATGAACCTTCCTCAAAGCTCATATTAACTATGCGATCATGCGCTGTGCCTGTGTACGAGCCATCCGCCTGTTTTCTCCATCTGAAGCACTGCCCACAGTCAAATATGTGGTCCAGATCAAAATCTCGTACCTTTATGTCAAAGCTTTTCATATATATCTCCTAAACTATTTCATTTACCTTTACATCTGCTCTGACTACATTAAAAGCTGTCATTGCTTCCACCTCTTTTACGAGATTTTTTTGGTATCTTTGCGCTATATCAAAAGCAGACATTCCGCTCTGTACCTTGATTGAAGCACTGAGGCTCAGGTTATCAGGCTCAGTATTTTCAAACACCCAGTCAACCGATGCAACTCCGTCCGTAGCTAATCCCACGCACTCTGCGATATCTGTTAGCACCTTATCTGATATAAAGAACTCGCCTAGATAACTGAAGGTAGGTCTTACTACTGACTTATTTACCAGCCTTCCCTCGCCCATGCGATTTCCTTCTACGAATTTTTCTGTTACGCCTCTTGCACTTCTCCAAAGCTTCATAGGATCTAGGAAGTAGCCTGCAAAGTCTCTCTTGAGCTGAAGTGTAGGTACAGGAATTACATGCTTTCCTTCGACAAGTCTCTGCTTCTTTGCAGTCTTTCTCTCATCCGCTGTCGTAATATCCTCTATGTATATTCTCTCGCTGACTTCTGAAAGCTCAAGCCTTGCTACAATCTTATCTACCATATTGTCTGAGGTTCCTAGTATCAAAATATTCTTAGGAGAGATTTTTCTTATCTTTTTCTTTGTTTCCTCAGCTATTTCATCGTTCTTAAAAAGAGCAGTCTTAATGGCACCAACCCTTGTACTCTGGCGCTTTGCTGACACACCACAAACAACGCTATCTTTGTAAATGAATAGCCCGTCATCTATTATTGCAGAGATTCCCTTTTCCATACACAGAGCCTGTGCCTGATAGGATTTCCCTGTTCCACTTTTTCCTGTCAAAGAGTAAACTTTCATCTTTACTTATTTATGTCCTTCTGTTATAATACTTATGAATTGTAGAGATATTTAAGGAGGATTTAATAATGGCTTACAAAATTTCAGATGCTTGCATCAGCTGTGGTGCTTGTGCAGCAGATTGCCCAGTAGAAGCTATCACAGAAGGCAGCAGCCAGTACGAAATCGATGGAGATAAGTGCATCGATTGCGGAACATGCGCTGAGGTTTGCCCTGTAGACGCTCCAGCTGCTGAGTAGTTACACGCAATCCAAAATGAGGTTGTCTTACGACAACCTCTATTTTTTTACTTATTATTCTTGCTAGCTTCCTTTGCTTCCTTCTTCTTGATATCGTTCATATGGTATGCTAGAGAATGAAGGCTGTCTGAAAGCTGCACGTTCTCTACTGCAACGTGTCTTGGCACCTCAATATCGATGCGCGCAAAATTCCAAATTCCGCTAACACCAGCAAAAGTAAGCTTATCTGCAACCTCCTGAGCATTCTCACGGTTTACGCAGATAATTCCTATATCTATACTTTCCTTTTCGACAAATTCAACTATGTTTTCGAAGTCGTAGATTTCTGTTCCATCAAGATCGCTTCCTATCAAATCTTTGCGTATCTCAAAAACACCGCAAAGCTTGAAGCCACGCTTAAACGTATGAGTATATTTAGTGATGGCATTACCGAGGTTACCAGCACCTATGATAACCATGCGGTACTCCTTATCAAGTCCCAAAATGGCATCTATTTCGCTTCTTAGCACCTCTATGCTATATCCGTAGCCTTGCTGACCAAAACCGCCAAAATTGTTCAAATCCTGCCTTATCTGTGAGGCAGTATAGCCGATGAGATTACTGAATTCCTTGGATGAGATTTTCTCTACACCCTTCTTCTCCAGTTCGATAAGATATCTTCTATATCGCGGTAATCTGTTGATAACTGCATTTGAAATCTTTGCGTTCTTCATGGTCAATCCTTTCTACATAACTTAAAAGCCTAGCCTTGCTTAGCCAAAAAAACCCGCCATAAACGGCGGGTAAAATTATTCTGTCTGTTCTTCTACGTATCTTACTAGATCGCCGACTACCTGGAACTTCTCCGCCTCTTCGTCAGGAATTTCGATTCCGTATTCTTCCTCGATAGCCATTATAATTTCTACTGCATCGAGAGAATCAGCCTCAAGGTCCTTCATCAAATTTGTATCCATTGCTACCATTGATTCATCTACACTAAGCTGATCTACGATTATGTCTCTTACCTTGTCAAAAACCATTGTTACCCTCCGATTGATATAATTATAATATAAAATTTCCGCTTTGCCAAATCACAAAATTTATTATAGCTTGCACTCTATCCCAATGCAACACATTTTTATTTTTTTATATTTCTATTATATGTAGCTTTTTACTTAAACCTTGAATTTTCGATATTTTAAAGCTCTGCCCACTTGTCATATGTATCGTCAAGCTCTGTCTTCATGTCACTAAGTTCCCTGCTCATCTCAGCTAGCTTTACATGATCACTTAGGTATTCAGGCTCGCACATTTTAGCTTCCATATCAGAAATACGTGCTTCTAGAGTCTCAATAAGATTTTCTAATCTTTCCTTTTCCCTAGCCCTGCGTCTATCTTCGGCTTCTTTCTTCTTCTTTAGCTCGCGTTCCTGCGCAGAGCTCAAAGTGCCTGCCTTTGCAACTCTCTCTTCGTCGCTGTTAAGGATGTTTCTGAGATACGCCTTTGATGAGTCAATCTCAGCCTTTTTCTCCATATAGTAGTCATACTTACCAAGATAGTTTTTGATACCATTTGGTTCTAGCTCAAAAATTCTATCAGGAATTCTATTCAGAAAATATCTGTCATGAGTTACCGTAATAACCGTTCCAGGATAGTCCATCAAAGCCTCCTCAAAGGCCTCCTTGGACTCTATATCAAGATGGTTTGTCGGTTCGTCAAGGAGCAGAAGATTTGATCCTGAAAGCATGAGTTTTAGCAGTGCTAATCTTGCCTTTTCACCACCAGAAAGCGAGCCTACATTTCTAAAAACCATATCATCGGTAAATAGGAATCTTCCCAGAAGCCCTCTGACCTCACCGTCCGTATATCCCCTGAATGTATTGTGAATTTCATCCATCACTGTAAGGCTATCGTCAAGAAGCTGCTGTCCCTGATCGTAATAGCCTATCTCCACATTATGACCTATCTTAAGGAATCCATCTTTTGGTGTAAGCTCTTCCATTATTATTTTTAGAAGTGTTGATTTACCGACACCATTAGCTCCAACCACGCAAATTTTTTCGCCGCGCTTCACATCAAAGTCAACATGCTCAAAAAGCCTTCTATTATCATATCCTGCGGCTAAATTCTCTGCAAAGAGAACATCGTTACCACTCTTCAGGTTTTGATTGAAATCAACTTTAATTGGCTTCTTTTCATTCTCAGGTCTATCAACTAAATCAAGATGAGCGAGTCTTTTTTCTCTTGAAGCAGCTCTCTTTGCTAATTTCTCTGTACCGCGCTCCTTAAATCTTCTAATCAGATCCTCTTCGCGTTTTATCTTTGTCTGCTGATTTTCATAAGCCTTGAGCTGAGCATCTCTTGCCGCATGCTTTTTGACTATGTACTCAGAGTAATTACCGCTGTAGCAATCTATATGATGATTGTGAATCTCAAATATATGATTTACCGTCTGATCTAGGAAGTATCTATCGTGGGATATGACAACTATAGTTCCCTTATATGCCTTTAAATACTGCTCTAGCCACTTTAGAGTTCCAATGTCTAAGTGGTTTGTCGGTTCATCAAGAAATAGTATATCTGGTTTTCTAAGCAAAAGGCACGCGAGCGCAAGCCTTGTTCTCTCACCACCAGAAAGCGAGCCTGTACTTTGATTATAATACTCTTCACCAAAAGCCATGCTCGTAAGTACACCTGAGATTTCGCTCTTATATGTGTAGCCACCTTTGATTTCAAACTCGTGCTGAAGCGCGTTAAGCCTGTTCCAAAGAGGCTTTGCTGCATCGGGATTTGTTTCCTTAGCAATCTCTTCGTTCAGGCGTAGAATTTCTTCTTCCATAGCAACCATATCGGTGAAGATATTATTTACTTCCTCTATAACTGTTAGGTCATCATCAAAGTTATCTCTCTGCCTGAGATAGCCAATAGTAGTATCTTTTCCGACAAAGCAGTTTCCTGAATCAGCCTTCATCTGGCCTGAAATTATGTTAAGCAGAGTCGACTTTCCGGCACCATTTGCACCAACAATTCCGACCCTATCTCCTGCATTTATATGAAATGAAATGTTCTCTAATATTACTTCTGTTCCGTAACTCTTACAAATATCAGAAGCCGATAATATTATCATCTTTCCTCCAAATTTTTAGAAAGGCAGGTTTGCTGTAGCATCTAATCGAAGCGAATCTGCTCCGCACTTTAGATACTTATAGTAGCCTGCACATGCTATCATAGCTGCATTATCTGTACAAAGCTTCTTTTCTGGAAGGAAAAGCTCAATTCCTTCGTCCTCGCAGCGCTTTGCAACAGCCTCCCTTATTCTACTGTTTGCTGCAACACCACCTGCAAGCACAAGTCTCCCATCACCGTACTGCCTAACCGCCTGCATGCTCTTATCAACGAGCACATCTACGATAGCTTCCTGAAAGCCTGCTGCGATATTGCCTATATCTAGTTCTCTATTTGCTTGTCTTTCTGTATTTACATAGTTTAGCACAGCAGTTTTGATGCCACTGAAGCTAAAATCAAGACTATCTTTATCTAGGTATACCCTTTTAAAGTGGATTGCCTCAGGATCCCCTTCCTTAGCTAAATTATCGATTTTAGGACCTCCAGGATAACCTAGTCCAATTACTCTTGCAACCTTATCATAGGCTTCTCCAACAGCATCATCTCTCGTACTACCTATAACCTCAAAGCTTGTGTAATCCTTTACATTTATCAAGTTAGTATGTCCACCTGAGATAACAAGACTAACAAAAGGAGGCTCAAGCTTTGGATAACTTATATAGTTACTACTAATATGCCCATGCATGTGATTAACTCCAACGAGTGGAATATCGTTAGCAAGCGCAAGCGCCTTAGCTGCTGCAACGCCTATAACTAGCGCTCCTATAAGTCCAGGACCATAGGTTACAGCTATCAAATCTATATCAGAAATCGTAACGCCTGCATCATCAAGCGCCTTTGCAATAACACTATTTATATTCATCAAATGCTGCCGTGATGCAATCTCTGGGACAACACCACCGTAGAGCTTATGAGTCTCTATCTGAGTGCTGATTACATTTGATAAAAGTTCCCTGCCGTTTGCAAGCACCGCCGCAGCTGTCTCATCACAACTTGATTCTATGGATAATGTCAAAAATTTATCGCCCTTGCAGCTAATATCCCTAGGCATCTACTTCCTCCAAATTCATAAGCACCGCATCCTCTACAGGCTCAATATAGTATTTCTTTCTGATTCCTACGCTAGAAAACCCTGCACTCTTATAAAGTGCTTGCGCTGCTATATTGCTCTCCCTGACCTCTAGATACCAGCTTTTGATACCCTGCTCTCTCGTAAGCTTAAGAACATGGTTTAGAATAGCCTTTCCAATACCTAGCTTCCTCTTCTCAGGCAAAACAGCAACCTTATTTATCTGGCATTCATCTAACAGAGTCCAGATTCCTATAAATCCGACTATATTATCTTCTCCGTCACAAGCGATAAAAAATTTTGCCAGCTTATTTTCGCAAATCTCTTGCTCTATGGCATCAAGGCTCCAGGGCACGCTAAAGCAAGAATTCTCTATTCTTGCGATATCATCTATATCCCTTTGCTCTGCTGTTCTGATAATCAACTCTTATATCGCTCCATCTTTCTTGCCATTTCTTCGGCAAGTCTTCCATCCTTTAGCTTTTGTTCAGCCTCAGGAAGCCTCATGTACTCTGGCTCAAGCTTATCAAAATCTAAAAGCTCTCCTGCTTTTAGCTTTAGACATGCGCACCTGCAGACCATATCAGCACTTTGGTTTATCTCATCTACATCTGCGATATTCATGCTACTAAGTCTATCCGCATAAGCTATGACTCCATCTCCATACCATTTGATATCATCATATGCCTCTGCTGCTTCTAGCACCTCGTCAAGCATGTATGGCCCTGGCGGTAGAATTTCACTTCCGTCATTTCCGTAAACTGCACCATAGACTTGACCTCGTCTAGCATTGTATATTACTGCAACCTTGTTATCGCCATCTGTCTTCTCCCTGAAAATCTCCAGTGAGTTAACTGAGATACACTTTTTGCCTAGCGTCTGTGCAAGAGTTTTCGCAGTGGCTAGCCCTATTCTGATTCCAGTAAAGGAACCAGGTCCAACCGATACTGCAATCGCATCAAGCTCGTTGAGAGAAATTCCAAGCTCATCAACTAGCTCCTTAATCATAGGAACAAGCTCGCGCAGATGACTCATGCTATCTGTAGTCACTCTGCTAACAGTCTTTCCGCTCGAATCAATGATAGCGACTGAACCGACTTTTCCCGTTGTCTCTATGCCTAAAATGAACATTTGTAAACCCTTTCTTCTTCGGCTTTACCATACTCTAAAAATATGTACTTTGTGTTCTCTGGTAAGAGCCCCTCTATGATGTCAGCCCATTCTATAACGCAGATGCCACCTCTATCAAAGTACTCCTCAAGCCCAGCTTCAAAAGCCTCATCCTCTCCACTTAACCTATACACATCAAAATGAAATAGAGGAAGTCTTCCACTAAAATACTCGCTCACAATAGTAAAAGTAGGGCTTGTAATCATCTCCCCGATGCCAAGCCCCTTTGCTATTGATTTCGTTAAAGTTGTCTTTCCTGTGCCAAGGTCACCGATAAGAGCAAGAACATCGCCAGCCTCTAGCTTTTCAGCTAGGGTGCGTCCAAACTCCTCAGTTTCCTTTTCACCACGAATTACATATTCCATCAAATCGAAAAATCCTTCTGTGAAAGCTTATATATAGCTTTTGCATAAATCTTAGTCATTGTCTCGAATCTATCAAGAGCAAGCCTCTCATCCCTCTGATGCATTACATCTGGGTCTCCTGGGAACAAAGCTCCAAAGGCTACATGATTCTTCATCGAGCGCGCATATGTACCCCCGCCTATGGTCATAGGTGGAGTGTCCATATCCCCAGTAAACTCCTGATATACCTCCATAAAGGTCTTGATCATTGGAGTATCCACATCAAAGAAGATAGGATCCTGTGCACTCTTCTTCACAAGTCCGATATCATACTTTTCTATAGTCTCAGTAATACCCTTGTAAACAGCATCCTCTGTGCACTTAACTGGATATCTTACATTTATTGTGAGACTCAAAGCCTTTCTATCAAAGCTTAAAACTCCGACATTGAACGTGAGAGCTCCCGATACATCATCACTCATCTCACATCTCATTCTCTCTCCACCTAGGTCAAAACCTATGTGGTCGTTATAGAATCCGATGATATCATTAACCTGCTCATCAGCAAAGTTAAGTCCTCCAAGGAAATCCATCAAAATGGAAATAGCATTTAGTCCCTTAGATGGTGAAGCGCCGTGGGCAGACTTACCCTCTACACTTATCTCAAGGCTCTTACCTACGCCCTTGCAGTTAATCTTAACTGGGATTCCATTTATCTCCTTGTGAGCATCTCTATATTTTGCTACCTTGTCCTTAATTGCATCGTAAACAGCTGCATCCTGTGAATTGATTACTGCACGAGCTTTTTCTGCAACCATATTGGATGCTGCTCCACCCTCTAGGCTTCTTAGCTGAAGTCCCTTAGCATTGCGCTCAGCAAACTTTTTTACAAGGTCAAATGTCAATATTCCCTTCTCAGCGTGAACAACTGGGAAGTCTCCATCAGGAGTAAATCCGTAGTCAGCAGGGCCAACCTTCTCTAGATATTTGTCCATCCCTATCCAATTGGTCTCCTCATCTAGACCTAGAATAAGTCTAATTCTCGCACCAGGCTCGTACCCAGCCTTCTTAAGTGCTCTCATTGCAAACAGTGCTGCAACAACAGGTCCCTTGTCATCGGTAGTTCCTCTGCCGTATATATATCCATCCGCAACATCACCGCTGTAAGGAGCAAAGCTCCATCCATCGCCTGCTGGTACAACGTCAAGATGCCCTAGGATACCCATTATCTTACCTTCATTACCAAAATCAGCATGAGCACCGTAGTTGTCAGCGTTATGAGTCTTAAAGCCCATATCCTCGCATGCCTTAAGCACTAGCTCAAGAGCATCTTGAACTCCCTGTCCAAAAGGATATACGCTTCCGTCGGCTGCTGTTACTGCATCGCTACCTTCGCTATTTATTCTGATCAAATCCTGTAAAAACTGGATCTGTTCAGGCATATCATCTTCAATTATCTTGATATAATCCTGCATTTTCTTCTCCTAATCAAATTGGTGTGCTAATCGCACATCCTGCGCTAGTTTATCTGCGCTCTATTCAACAGCCTCTACTCCCTTAACCTCAGGAATGCTGCTCATCAAAACCTGCTGCACTATATTGGAAAGTGTCATTCTTGCACCAGGGCATCCTGCACAGTGACCCTTAAGTCTAACCTGTACTACATTGTCCTCAGTAATTCCTGCAAGCTCTATGTCTCCACCATCTCTCTGTAAAATTGGTCTGATCTGAGCAAGTGCTGCTTCTACCTTCTTTTCCATGATGTACCTCTTTCTATATTAAATGTGCAATATGTTAAATTTACTTATAAAAAGTCAATTAATATTATACTATACTTAAAAAAAACTCGCAAGAAATGGAGATACTTGCAAGTTCTGCTATTTTGAAACAACTAAGATAGACTTGTCATATAGACGAATATCCTATCTGGCAAGCCTATCTAATATATTTTGATTATAGCTGCTTAAACGATACATACTCCATATCAAAACCCAATGGCTTCGGTCCAAATACATCCAGTCCTTTTACAGTAGTCCAAATTTCTGGTGATGGCAGTCCAACAATATACATCTTTTTTCCAATCCCAAAATTAGGTGTTGTTATAACTCCGCTATCTTCTCCAATCATACATATAAGGTCAGGAATCATGATATTCACTTTATCATTTTTGTATCCTACCATATTTTCATTTTTTATTAGAATACGATATGTTTCAGACTCATATTCTCCAATTCCTTTAAGGTTAATTTCCCCAATATTGAAACCACCTTCTGTTTTCCATGGCATATCAGTGACTTCTCCATGAAAAAGAACCTTTCCATCATATTTTTCTGCAATATTTTGTGCTGCAATGCCTCCATTTCCATCTGATAATCTTAATGTTTGTCCTACTTTAAGTGCATAGCTTAGCATTCCAGGTATTGTTGATTTTTTATATTGTTTACCTGTCATTGGATGATCAGTAACACCAACCTCATTATCACTCACTACTGCAATTGCCCTTATCATTTCTTCTGCCCTAAAATCATTGCATACTTTTTCAAATATAATTGATTCGCCAAATTTTGTTGCTACTGAAACAGGGTATATCGGCATATTCTCTATAAAGTATGTTGAGTGTTGAAGTTCCGGTACTGCCCTACCTGCCGGGTCAGCGTCGACTATAGGTAGATTAAGTATCGCTGCGATGTGTAATGCCTCCGCTGTATTTTCACCACCAAGCTCTGTAGAAGATACGGCACAGAATTTTTTCCCCATATATTTTTCAAGTTGCTTAAATGCTAATGCAGCAGATGAGTCTTCTAGCTTTGGTAAATATTTAAAATTAGAACCAACATCAACCTCTTCTTTGTTTTCTTTAGGTGCTCCGCAGCCATAAGGTGTTGCTATAAACTCCTCATCCGAGAGTTCAGCTAGGGAAATCATTCTAAACAATTTACCATTTTCTATATCCTTATTTACAAGTTCTAATCCCTTTTCTAGGCTTCCACCACCGCCTGTACCTAATATAGCACATCCATGTAATAAATCACTAATCTGTTGTTTTGTAAGCTCATTCATTTTTTGCCTCCTTAAATTTATTTTCTCTAGATAGAGAAGGTACAAAATGCTCAATTAATGCATAAATAATAGCTGATGCTACAATTCCTAAGTAATCTATTTGTAATACGAAAGAAATTATAACGGATATTATCCATGCAATTACACCTACGAAATTCCATCCATCTACAGAATGCCAATTTTGTGGCTTTCCTTTTCCAATAATGAAATAATCTACGAACATGATTCCACCAACAGGGCATACTAAATATGCTAGCATACTCAATACATCCTCAACCCTTGTTAAAATACCACAGAGTCCTAATATTATTCCTATTGTTCCGGCTATTACTGTAACTTCTCTTCGCCTATTATCTGGGGTATTAAAGGCCATGACAAAATTAAGTCCTGCGCTATAGGCATTTGCTACATTTGTTGTCCATGCAGATAATATCAGCGATATTACTCCTAATAATGGTAATCCTATTGTTATCAAGACCGAGCTAATATCAAAGTCATCTGTCATTTTTGTGAGCATAGCACCCAATATCAATGTTATAACTCCCATTGGAAAAACACCTAAAACAGTTGATTTCACAGTGTCTTTACGTGACTTTTGAAATCTTGTTACATCTGCGGCGGTTATTGTGCCTACAGCATAAAAATCAAATGATAAAGCTACGCCTCCCATAAAACTCATGCTGCGTGTAACTTCCTTGTCAAGAGATCCTATTCCGTACTGTTTAATAGCCATTACGGTACCTGCAAACATAACAGCAAGTAATAAAGGTATTGAAATTACATTAAGTTTTTCTATTGCAGCCATACCAAATACCGCGGTAATTAGCATTATAAGTCCCCATCCAACAGCTGATACTACTACAGGTATATTTATATCAAAAGAAGACTTTATGAAATTCGAAAATGATTGTGCACATTCTTGATTATTGATACCAAACCAGCCTACTAAATTAATTGCATATATTACGCTTATAATATATCTAGCACCTTTTTTCCCAAAAGTAGATTCCGCAAGTGAACATGATGCTAGACCTAAATCACTTCCCATAAATCCTAAAATTGACATTATAACGACGACTATAACATATCCGACTGTTCCTGAAGCGATTGCCTCCCAGAATGGCATTTTGCCTGCGAGAATTGCGCCTTCAAGGAAAGAAGGGATACATACACAAATACCTGCTTGAACAAAAGCTAGAGATAACCAACTTTGACGTTGATCCTTTGTCTTTGCAGTCAGTGCATTCGATTCTACTTGATTCCTGCTCATAAAATACCTCCATGTCAGTTAATTCCTAATACGAATGTTTTAATATACCCAATGATATATATGACCCGGTACCTATAATATTATCAGAGTATTATTACAAAAGCTTTGGGCATCTCTCTAAAAAAAAGTATTGTAAATTGTGCACCTGCACAATTGTCTTGCCATTACATTATGCATATAGTAGAATTAATATCATAAGTTTAAAATACCATATTAAGATAGGGAAACGAGGTGGATTTCAACATGAGTATAACCGTAAGAGATTGTCTTTCTCTTCCCTCTCTAAGTTCAGGAAAGGTCGTTGCAGGTGAAAGAGGGCTTGACAGTATAGTAACAAGTGTTTCTGTTCTTGAATTTGATGATTACGAAGACAACTTCTACATACCTAATGAAATAATTATTACATCATTTTACTGTGCTAAAAATAATGTAGATGAACAGTGTAAGATAATACGTCATTGCAAAAATAATGGCGATGTAGCTTTAATCTTATTTTATTCAGATGTAATTTTGAAAGGGATTGATAACAAACTCATACAAACAGCCGATGAAAACAACTTTCCTATAATCGTTCTCAAGGGTAACGATATGGGCCTTGTTTATAGTGATGTAATTGCAGATATAATGGAAGCAATTATAACTGATAGACAACTAGGAAAAGATTTAGAGATCAAATTTAAAGATGGGTACTCTTGGGAAAAAAATATAATTACCTATGTTCTTGATAATGGATTCGATGAAAAAGATGAATTTGCAAAGAAAATAGCACTATCTGCAAGTGAATTTAATTCTATGCTGATTATATCCACTAAACACAACTCTTCTGTTTTTACATTAGAGCAATGTGCAATAGTAAAAAAATATTTAAACAAAGTTGGAATTTCTCATATTGCAGATGTCAAAGACGGAAATATAGTTGTAATGTTACGGCACACAAAATTCAGCTGTGAAAAAAATAATACTGTTAATGATTCTATTGATAAATCATGGCTGAATGAACACATAAAAATTATATATAAGATTTTTGAAGCGGTTGTTGATATTGTAATTTTTTTATTTGACAATATTACTGATATTGAAGATTATGGTCACGACTATAGACTTATGTCCAAAGTGAAAAGCGATCTCTTCACAATTTTTCCTCAAAAGAAATTGATATTACCATCACATTTAAGGTTTTCTCTACAGTGCAAAGATTTATTTCATAACAAAATACCTATAACAAGCATTCTAGAACCTCTC
This sequence comes from uncultured Clostridia bacterium, assembly GCA_938049335.1. Lineage (GTDB taxonomy): Bacteria > Bacillota > Clostridia > Peptostreptococcales > Anaerovoracaceae > Eubacterium_B. The sequence goes on from CALIYX010000024.1 coordinate 198,537, forward strand.
ATGTCAGATAGTCACAATGAAATCATAGAAACGCTTGCAACATTTATGTTAGATGCTGATTTTGAGGTAAAGCGTGCAGCTGAGATAATGTACGTTCATAGAAATACAATTCTTTACCGAATAAAAAAGGCAAATATCTTACTTGATCAAGATATATCTAGCTGGCCATTCTGTCACGAACTCTACTCTGCTATAGCAGTTTGGAGGTTGAAAAATAATATTTGATATGGTATTTATGTAAGTAAATTACCTATACTTGCAAGTTCTGCTATTTTGAAACAACTAAGATAGACTTGTCATATAGACGAATATCCTATTTGGCAAGCCTATCTAATATAAATGTTTCTGTTTTATTTACAGTTGCATAAACGAAATATATTTTTTATCCAATCTTCCATCCGATTGCCTCTCTTCTTGAGTCAACGAATCTACGATAGATTCCGTCCTGCATAATTAGTTCATCATGGGTTCCATGCTGTTCTATTTTCCCTTTATTTATAACAAATATTTGATCTACTTTCCTCACTGTTTTCAAGCGATGCGCAATCATTAAAACGGTCTTTTCTTTTGTCAGTTCTTGAATGGCTTCCATAAGATCCCTTTCATTTTCTGGATCTACATTAGCAGTCGCTTCGTCGAGTATGATAATAGGTGCATCCTTCATAATTGCTCTGGCAATAGAGATTCGCTGCTTTTCGCCTCCTGACAGCGAAGCACCATTTTCTCCAATAACCGTATTATATCCATCTGGCAAAGCCATAATAAAATCATGGCAACAAGCTTTCTTCGCAGCCATAATTACATCATCCACCTGTGTATTTGGCTGTCCAAAGCGAATGTTATTTGCGATTGTATCATGGAATAGATATACATTTTGGAATACAAAACTAAAATTTTGCATTAAAGCGTCCATCGAATATTCTTTAACATTCTTTTCGTCGAGAGATATCATGCCTTTATCAACATCCCAAAATCGAGCAATCAAATGGCAAAGTGTAGTCTTACCTCCACCAGATGGTCCCACGAAAGCTACTGTAGTTTTTTCAGGTATTATCAAAGAAACATTATCAATAATTTTCTTCTTGTCATAAGCAAAATCAACACTAGATATTTCGATGTTGTCTGTTTTTGTGATATATTCTTCGCCAGATATATCCATTGGCTCAATACTCAAGGTTTCTTTTGCTCGTTCTACACACATATCTACCACTCGTAGAAGAGCTGAATATGCTCCCATCGTTTCAAGACCTGAAAATACTATAAACGACATAATCATCATTATAATCGCTGTAAGTAGTTCCATAGAGCCATTAAGATAAAAGCCAATTGAGGAAATCAAAATAACAACTCCTGTGAGTTTCATCACAATGTTTTGAAATGGAATATACCTGTTACAAATCATCTCAAACTTAGTAGTCGTATCACCGGCCGTACGGATTGTATCGTTCAGTTTGCTTCTCCATGATGAAACCATATTGTAAGCTTTTACTTCTGGCATACCTTGAATATATTCTAGTACCCCTGATATCACTTCTGTGTCAACTGATATCTTTTTTATAGCAGTGTCTACATTTGCTTTTCGCATTGCACGGTTTATTAAAGAAAATATTAAAACCCCTACAAGACAAATTATTCCTATTCTCCAATCAAATGCGAGAATCATCAAAGCGATAATTGCTGTATTAAGAATTCCTTGAGTTGTAAGCATTACTACGCGTGTAGCAACATCGCCTAGTTGTTCCATTACATTAGTGGTAATGGTAGTTATTTGACCTAGACTATTTTCATTAAAGTACCCCATTGGTAAATATCTCAAATGCTCAGCTATTTCAATCCTTTTGTCGGCACACTCCCTATACCCCGCCTTACATTGCAGCATGGTGGATATGCCCCTCAGAAATGATTCAAGAATTACAGAAATGAGCAATATGCTAAATCCCCCAAGAATCCTATATCCAGATATACTATTTGAAAGAAGTCCATCCATAACAAGATAAATTGCTGGAAATTTACTTGCTTCGCAAATAGCAATTAAAACTCCAATTACAAGCGTATAATAAAACAGGCGTCGATTTTCTTTTGCACAGAAATTAAAGAACTTTTTGAGTGTGGTAATCATGCGAACGCACCCCCTTCCGATTCATATACGTCTTTCGCATAAATATGAGCCTCCCACATATTTTTGTAAAGATTACTGGAATTAAGAAGCTCAGTATGGGTTCCTTTTGCCTCAATATTACCATCCTTTATCACAACAATCTGGTCGGCATTGGTTATCGTAGAAAGTCTATGCGCTATCACAATAAGTGTCTTTTCTTTAGATAGTTCCGAAACAGACCTCTGAATAATAGCTTCGTTCTCAGGGTCAGTGTAAGCTGTTGCTTCATCAAGAATTAAAATTGGTGCATTCTTTAGCATTGCTCTAGCAATAGAAATACGTTGTCGTTCTCCTCCGCTAAGATGAGCCCCACTGCCTCCGACAATTGTATCAAAACCATTCTCTAAGTCCATGATAAAATCATAACAGCCACTTTTTCGTGCAATATTTTCAACATCTTCGTTTGACGCAGACGGTTTACCCATGCGAATATTTTCTCTTATAGAAGTATTAAACAGAAAACTATCTTGTGAAACGTATGCTATTTGCTCATTGTAATCGGATAGTGATATATCACGAATGTCAACTCCTCCAATTTTGATATTTCCGTCATGTACATCCCACAATGACGCTACAAGGCGCGCTACAGTTGACTTTCCACTGCCAGAAGGCCCTACAAGTGCGGTCACACTTCCGTTTGGTATATTTAGATTGAAATTATGAAGTACTTCTTTTTCACCATATCCAAAGCAAACATTATCAAGTGTAATATCATGAGTCATAGGCAAATTTTTACTCGTTTCTGGGCGTTTTAGTTCCATAAGATTCAAAATATCATCAATCTCTTTGAAAATTGTAGATGCTTTTGTAATATCATCGCTATAGCTCATCACTGTAATGAGTGGTGTAATAAGTCCGCAGGACAGTATCACAATCATAATGTAGTCTGTAAGATTAAGAGAGCCATTCATCGTAAAAATTGCACCAATAGGTAAAACTGAAAGCAATGTTGCTGGAGCAATAACTATACCGATTGAGAAAGGAATAATACAAGACCTCATCCATTCAATGAAACTGCTTGCATTTTCCTTTGCAGCATCTACAAATCTTTCGTATGAGCTTTCCGCTTTTCCAAATGCCTTAATAATCTCAATACCACCTATATATTCTACTGCAGTATCATTTAAAATCTTTGTTTTAGTTTGCGTATTTTGAAACTGTTTATTGCTGTCTTTGAACATCCAAATAATTGCAATTGCCGCAATTGGAAGCGTAGCAAGTGACAAAAGTGCCATACGCCAGTCAATCGCCATGATATATATAAATAACATAATTGGTGCACATAGATTGGCTGTAAATTCTGGTATTACATGCGATAAAATTGGTTCCATAGAATCAGTTCTCTCACAGATAATGTTTTTTAATTCTCCGCTTGGCATCCCCTGTACTGTGCCAAGTGGAAGACGCGATAGCTTATCTATAAGCAAAATTCGCACATTGCTGATTAGCTTAAAGGTTGTACGATGGGAAGTATTTGTTGAAAGGGTATGAAATACCACTCTAAATATCCAAAGCACAGCCATCAAAATTCCTTCCATCAGATATATATTAAAGTTCCTTTCTCCTGAAAGAAGTTTCTTTACAATATCTCCCATTAAAATATATGGGATGAGAGAAAAAATTACACCAATTACAGCAAAGATAACGCTTTTTATATATGCGCTCTTGTACGTTCCTGCGAATTGAAAGATGTAATCCATAATTCCTTTTTTCTTTTCCATATATACATCACTCTTTTACTTAATGTCTCTGATTTCGATATTCATTTGGAGTCATCCCACATATTTTTTTGAAGACAGCTCCAAATTTTGCTTGGCTCTTATAACCTACCGCCATTGCAATATCTAATATACTCATATCTTCTTTTTCAGTTAAATATTCTTTGGCTTTTTCGATACGATATTCCTTAAGCCACGTGTAGATTGGTTTTTCATATAGACTCTTGAAACAATCTTTAAGAGCTGTTTGAGAAATATCAAACCTCTCTGCTAACCACTTAATTGTATATTCCTGATCTATGTTTTCGGAAATCAATTTCTGTACTGCTTGCGTTTTTTCTACCTTGTCTTTGTAGAAGTACGGACCTTCTTTTGTTATGTTATTTGCCTCGATTACAGACAAGCAAACTAATAATTCCAATACCTTAGTACGAAAATATGGGATTTTTGCACTATCTGGCACCATATACAAATCCGTAAAAAGACGTTTAAGGGTTTCTTCCTCGTGTATGATGAAATAACCATCTTCTCCACAGAATTTCCTTCGTATATCTGTAAGGTCAATAGGAATACCTGCTGCATTCTCAGAAAGTGTTTTTTCTGCAATAGAATTTACAAATCCTATTGTAATCCCGTGATAGTGATTAGTTGGAAAATAGTTCATTCCTTTATGATGAACACGGGAATCAATACAGATATTGCCAGGCTTTTTTATATAATACATACAGTTATCCGATTCCATCGTAAGACTGCCCTCGCGACAATAATCCACTGCAAACATCGTATCTGCAGCCTGATACATGGAATTATACTGCGACATATGAAAATCGTTATATATTAAAAATACACCGTCAAAGACCCGGTAGATAATCATATCTCCTTCACCTGTCTCATTTTCCAAGCGAATCACAATGCAATCATCTGTTTGAGCTAAAACTCTATATTCTCCAATAGTTCCAAAGCCATGAAAAGCATCTTGAAGTCCATCAGATACAGTATTATCATTTCCTGTCTGTTCATCAAAGACATGAATACCCCAAGCCATGCTATACCTCCTCCATATGAATAACATTATCACAGCAGCATTCTATGAATTCGCTGTCGTGTGTTACTGTAATTATTGTTCGTCCTTCTTCTTTTAATTGATTCAAAATTTGTCCAACAGCATTCATCTGCAAACAATCTAAACCGCTCGTTGGTTCATCTAAAAGAAGAACTGACAGTTTCGATGCGATGGCACACGCTAGAGCGAGTCTCTGCTTTTGCCCTCCGGAAAGCGACATTGGGTGTCTATCACAAAAGACTTCAAGTCCGACATCAGAGAGAATTTGTTTTGCTTCATCCTCATTTTCCTTTGGTTGACTAATCAACACTTCATCAAGAACTGACTCTGTAAAAAGCTGATGATTCACATCTTGCATTACCATAAATATCTCACCAACACGTTTTTTACAGGTATAAGATTTACCATCCAAATACATAATGCCGCTATTCTTTCGTATGCCACATATGGATTCCAAAAATGTGGTTTTCCCTGCACCATTCGTACCAACAATAGCAGTCACTTTGCCTTTTGGGATTTTCATTTCTTTGATAGAAAAAACTCGATGTTTTTTGTCATATGAGTAGTTAAAATCTTTAAGCAGGATAAAATCACCTGAATTTATATTAGCTTTGGTAAGACTTATTGGCGCTACCCTTTTGAGAGATCGCATGCCAAACCGTTTTGCATCATCCTCCGTGAAACTGATAAGTTCACTCTTTGGTATTTCCTTTTTTAAGGTGCCATTTTCCAGAATGATAACCCTATCTGCCAAATCCCAAACGTAGTTAATGCGATGTTCAGCAATTAGGATTGTTTTCCCTGCCTTTTTCCAGCATTTGATCAATTCACGAAGATTTTCGGCTCCCTCGTAATCCAAATTTGCCGAGGGCTCATCTAGAAGGATAATCTCTGGTGCAAGAACATCGATTGAAGCACAGGCGATTTTTTGTTTTTCCCCACCAGAGAGTTCAAAAATATTTCGGTCCATCAGCGGTTCGATATGAAAATCTCTTACAGTTCTGCTAATTCTATTCAATATTTCTTGCTCTGGGAATGCTAGATTTTCTAAACCAAATGCAAGTTCGCTCGTAGTATCAACATTGAAAAATTGTGAACGTGGATTTTGAAAAACTGTACCAATTATTCCAGCCTTATCTTCAATTCTAACTTCTTGCATATTCTTACTATCTATATATATGTTGCCTTTGACTTTTCCAATATAAAACTCTGGTATTAATCCATTCAATAACCTCAAAAGAGTAGATTTTCCACATCCAGAAGTTCCTGTTATAAGGACGCACTCTCCTTTTTTTACAGTCAAAGAAAGATTACTAATACTCTTTATCTCCGGCATTGCATCATAGTAAAAGCTGACATTATTAAATTCAATCATGCCAAGACCCCCAAAAGCCAATAGATCAATGTTAAAACAACAAATATAAAAATTACATAATCCGCCCATTCTAACCCAATTTGACAAATATTTGTGCGTTTCTTCTGCCTTCCTAGGCCTCTTGTAAGGGCTGAAGCTGACAATTCTTCTCCTATCTTCGCCACGCATGTAATAATTGGAACAATTCGGTATTCCAACACTTTCCCAACCTTACCTCCTCCAAACCGGATTCCTCGCATTTTCATGGCAGCGCGGATTGAATCCTTTTCCTCACGAATGGTTGGAAAAAGGCGAAACATGACACACATAGGAATTGTTATTGCATCTGGCATATGTAGCTTCTCCATTGCTGCCTTAAACTCGCTAACTGTTGTTGTATTTATTACATATAGACCCATCATATAAGTAGGAAGAAATCGATTAACAAGCATAATGATAATTAACAGTATATTTGCCATGGCACCCTTTACATGTGGAAATGCAGTGCACTCTAAAAAGTAAATCGTGCTCAGAACAATTAGGCCTAAAATGCAAATTCTATATCTCTTCGCTGTAAGTAGTAGCAAGAATGGAAGGAAGGCAAAGGCAACTCGAAACCAAAACAATCCACTTCCTCCAGCTGTCGATAAAACAAGAACTGATTCTACAAGAATAAGAAGTAGTTTCGTCCTAGGATCAAGTAAACTCTTTTTTCTATGGGGTGTCCATGTAGCTTCAATCATGCAATGCCTGCCCTCTCAAAATGCTTTTTCAACAAAGCTTTGCCTATAAAACCTCCGATAATACCACAGATAAAAGTCGCAATTAGAAGAACAAAATACATCCAGTTCGGAGTAAGCTTTACGACAGTATCAATATATTCCTGTCCATAATTAGATCTTCCAGCAAAATAATCAGCCTTTTGTAAAAATAATGGTAGGTAGTTTCCGCATGACCAAAGAGGAAATATTCCAGTTGTGAGAATAGCAGATCGCATACTCTTATACCTACCATTCCAATAAACAAGTTCTGCAATAGCTCCCGTAACTATTGAAAATGGAATAGGCACCCATGTCATACCCGTTAAAAACATTAAAATACCCATGATAAGGCTCATTATTAGAATCATGCCAGGTTTCTTTACTTTCGTAAGGAAAAGCATAAAAGGAATTCCACCAATGATTCCGATCATGGAGGAAAGCAGTATGAGAAAAATTGGAATAAGTCCTGTCATAGCAAGTGCCATAACAATTACAAAGTAGATTGCCGCATAGATTCCGATATTGATAAAGTCTCTACCATTTAATTTATCTCCTGTTTCTTGTTTGCTCATAAAAGTTTAATCCTTTCTATTTTAATTTAGTTAGATTTAGCTAACACATATATGATAGCATGGTGTTCTATTTTTTTATATTCCATTTAGACATTTTTATTCTATTTAGTTATAAGTTTTATAAGCTAACAGATGTAACAAGAAATCTTAGACAAAAAACTTTAAAGGAGCTACCTTTAGGCAGCTCCTTGCTTTGTAGATATTTTAAAAATTTGCATCAAGACGAAAGTCCAAATTTATAAGTTTACAATAAGAATGTAATAATATACACATGGCTTGCTCTTGCCAGACATATTTTATTTATCAACTTATCCTATATATTCAGCTTGTAATCTCCGTCCTTTATCTTACCCATCTTGCGAAGCACTCTATCAAATATCAAAGCGAGTACTGCTGGGAGCACGAAGTGCAAAATTGCAACTCCTGCTATGGTATGAGCATTTCCTCCCATTGTCGTAAATGTTCCGATCTGTCCAACTAGCCCAGATGTTCCCATTCCTGCTCCAAGCGGGCTATTTGTCATCTTAAACACCACTGTGCTAAGTGGCCCTGTTATCGCTCCCGCGAGGGTCGGTGGCACGAGTATATACGGATTCTTAATTATATTTGATATCTGTAGCATGGAAGTTCCAACTCCCTGTGCCACCAGGCCGCCGATTCCGTTATCACGGAAGCTGATGATGGCGAAGCCAACCATCTGCGCGCAGCAGCCTGCGGTTGCTGCGCCGGCGGCCAGGCCTGACAGCCCCAGCATCATACAGAGCGCAGCGCTCGAAATAGGGGCTGTGAGAGCAAGCCCTACTATAACCGAAATAACAATACCGAAAGCGAATGGTTGCCACTCTGTGGCTGTCATAATTACGCTTCCTAGACCGTTCATAAGCTTTCCTATAGCTGGACCTACAAGGATAGCTACAACACCACCGCTGAGTAAAGTTAGCGCAGGTGTTACGATGATATCAACCTTTGTCTCCTTAGAAATCATCTTACCGAGTTCTGCACCTACTGCAGCAGCTATAAAAGCACCTGCAGGACCGCCTGCGGCAGCTCCCATCATACCAGTTACACAGCAGCTTATCATAACCAGCGCCGGAGCCTTAAGTCCAAAGGCAACTGCAACACCTATCGCAGCTCCCATGAGCTCCATCGCCTTACCACCTATCTCAATAAGTGTGTTTGCAATTGTTGTCTCCCCAAAGAAATTAATGGACTGCTGTCCAATTGTCTTCAGAATTAGACCTACAAGAAGCGAACAAAATAATCCCATTGCCATCGCAGATAGAGCATCCTGAAGATATCTCTTACTGCTAAACTCTATATCCTTTCTCTTTAGAAAGGCTCTAAACCCCTTTGAATTATCTACCGTATTGCTTATTTCTGTCATGTTCTTCTCCATAATTAACATAAAAATATTTGACAAAGACTATTGTATCCACTGTATCGTCTATTGTCAAGACACCTATCAACTCATTATATTTGTAATAATTGCACCATCGTGATATAATATACTAGAATTCAAGAAATAATTATTAAACACTCTATAAACCATTTATATAGGAGTATTTTATGAATGTAGCAGAAAGACGTGGTGAGATAAAAAAAATACTTTTAGCTAACGAAACTGCAATTTCAGCCGCTAAGCTTGCTGAGAAGCTAAAGGTAAGCAGGCAGATTATAGTTGGAGATATTGCACTTATGAGAGCAGAGGGCATGGAGATAAAATCAACTCCAAGGGGATATATTCTCACTCATAAGACAGATGTCTATCCATATATCGGAACCATTGCTTGTAAACATTACTCAGATAATATGCTTGATGAACTTTACACCATAGTTGACTTTGGTGCAACCTGTATAGATGTCAAGATAGATCATATCATCTATGGCGAAATCACAGGTCAGCTTGATATTTCATCTAGATATGACGCAGATGTCTTTATGAGTAAGATAAATGAAGCAGATCAGCCACTTAGCAGGCTATCTGATGGAATCCACGAGCATCGTATAGGTTGCAGAGACAAAGAAATCTTTGATATGATCCGAAAGGAACTGCTTGCCAAAAAAATAATAATTGAATAAGAAGATGATAAAACCGCTGAATGCATAGCACTCAGCGGCTTTTATTTGCTTATATTACTTTGATAAACTGAATTACTCAGCAATCTCTTCTACGAACTTACGTCCATACTCTCTAAGCTGCTCGATAGTTTCCTGATCTGGTGCCCAGTTTACACGGATACCATCGTTTACGATTGCAAACTTTGATTCCTCTAGGAATTCCTTGATTAGCTTAGCAGCCTCTCCGCTCCATCCGTAGCTTCCGAATGACGCAGCCTTCTTGTTCTTGAACTTAAGACCCTTGATCATCTCTAGAATACCAGCGATAGCGTATGAGAAACCGTTGTTGATTGTAGGTGATCCAACAAGGATAGCCTTTGACTTAAATACTTCTACAAGTATATCATTCTTGTCGTTCTTTACAGCGTTAAGTAGCTTAATTGTTGTATTTGGACTTGCCTGCTGAATACCCTCAGCGATAGCCTCTGCCATCTTTCTTGTTGACTGCCACATTGTATCGTAGATAAGTGTGATCTGGTCTTCCTGATAGTTGTTAGCCCACTTAGCGTATAGATCCATGATTAGACCAATGTTCTCACGCCAGATGATTCCGTGGCTAGGTGCAACTAGATCAATCTTTAGGTTCATTCCCTGAACCTCAGCTAGCTTCTTTGTTACAAATGTGCTAAATGGTGTTATGATGTTTGTGTAGTACTTCTCAGCCTCGTGAAGTAGCTTCGAAATATCATCCATATCATCATAAAGCATTTCTGATGCATAGTGCTGACCGAATACGTCATTACTGAATAGAATGTTGTCTCCTGTCATGTATGTCATCATTGTATCTGGCCAGTGAAGCATTGAAGCCTCAACGAATATAAGCTTGCTATCACCGATTTCTAGCTCATCGCCAGTCTTAACATTTACATAGTTCCAATCCTGGTGATACAGACCTCTTAGGATTGACTCACCCTTCTTTGTGCAGTAGATAGGTGTGTCAGGAATTTCTCTCATCAAAGCAGGAAGTGTTCCACTGTGGTCTGACTCATTGTGGTTCATTACGATGTAGTCGATCTCCTTTAGGTCGATTTCTTCCTTTAGTCTGTTTACAAATTCTGTATCGTATGGACCCCAAACAGTGTCTATCAATACAGTCTTCTTATCGCGAATAAGATATGAGTTGTATGATGATCCTTCCATTGTTGAAAGCTCATCTCCATGGAATTTCTTTAGCTCCCAGTCAATCTTACCAACCCATGTTACTTTGTCCGTTACTCTTTTACTCATTAAATAACCTCCTAGTTAAACAATCACTCAAACTTTACCCATTAAATTAGTTCTTCAATAATACTACAAAATTGTTCTTTAGTATCTACGGAGTTAACCTTTGCTCTTACTGCCGAGCTGCCTTTAATTCCTTTTAGATACTTTGCTGTGAATTTGCGCATCTCTCTGACTGCAACATATTCACCCTTGTACTCACAAAGCTCTCGCAGATGCCTAATAAGCATAGATTTTACCTCGTCCACACTCACAGCCTCATTAAGCCTTGCTGAATTTAAATCTATATAATCCGAGCTATCAGCTTCGGTATTTGTCAAATTAATTTCTTCCTGCTCCTTTAGGTATCCCTGCCTGAGTTCCCTGAAAATCCATGGATTTCCTAGTGATGCTCTTCCGACCATTATGAAATCGCATCCGGTCTTCTCAAACATATTCTTAGCATCCCTGTATGAACAAATGTCACCGTTTCCGATAACTGGAATGGATACTGCCTTCTTGACCTTTGCAATCTGTTCAAGGTCAGCTTCTCCGCTGTAGTACTGCTCACGAGTTCTTCCGTGCACAGCTACTACACTTCCGCCACCAGCCTCTATGGCCTGAGCAGCTTCAACTGCAGCATTATCAGAGCAGCCCTGTATTCCTATCCTTATTTTAGCAGAAACTGGTTTATTTGTCTCTGTTGTCATCGCCTTTATTATTCGATAAATTAGCTCAGGATCTCTAAGAAGTGCAGACCCTTCACCGTTCTTTACGATTTTGGGCACTGGACAGCCCATGTTTACATCAAGGATTACATTTGGAAGCTCATTCAGCATTGATGTTGCTCTTGCCATGATATCAGGCTCTGAACCAAATATCTGCAATGCAACAGGAACTGTCTCTCCCTCCATATCGAGAAGCTTTGGCGTCTTTCTATCGCCGTAGCACAGTCCCTTAGCGCTAACCATCTCTGTATAGACCATGGAAGCACCCATCTCTGCACAAAGCATTCTGTATACCTTATCAGTGAAACCAGCCATAGGCGCAAGAAAAAATGGTGTTTCAAACTCTAAGCCTTGAATTTGAAGCATTCTCCCATTACTCATTTACTGATTCTCCCGTCTTAGGGCAATTGTGTCTTGGAGTCTTTTTGTTCTTCTGATAGATGATTTCTAGACCCTCTAGTGTCAAAAGCTTATCCACATAGTCGATGCAACCAACACCGCTATCAATCAAAGCAGAGAAGCCTCCAGTTGCAACGACAGTTATCTTCTTGTCGCCGACATACTCCTGCATCTCTTTCTTCATCTTTCGCACTATATAATCACATATACCCATATGACCGTAAACTAACCCAGATTGCATACTTTCTACCGTATTTCTGCAAATAGTTTTTCCTGGTTCTTCGATTTCTACCTTAGGTAGCTTTGATGTCTTCTCAAAAAGTGCCTCTGATGAAATCTTAAGTCCAGGTGCGATAGTTCCTCCAAGGTATTCGCCCTTATCGGTAATTGCGCAGAAGGTAGTCGCTGTTCCTAGGTCGATAATAATCAGTGGTCCGCCGTACTTCTGTATAGCTGCAACCGCATTTACTATTCTGTCTGCTCCAACCTGCTTAGGGTTATCATACTTGACAATTAGGCCAGTCTTAACACCTGAAGCTACAACGATTGCCTGCTTTCCGAAGTATTTTACTGCCATGTGCTGAAGTGTGAATAGCACCGATGGAACTACTGTCGATATAATCATATCATCGATTTCGCTCATGTCTATCTTCTCGTAGTCGAATAGCTGTTTTAGCAGCATTCCATACTCGTCAGCGCTCTTACGTGTGTCTGTCTCTATACGCCAGTTTGTTAATAGTACTCCGTCCTTAAATACTCCAAGGACTGTGTTACTGTTGCCTACGTCAAAGGCTAATAGCATATTTGTTCTCCTCAATCTGTAATGCTAATTTACTTGATTTAGCTCGCTCTACTACTAGTTAATTACTTTTTCTAATCTCTTTAGTGCAAGTGCAATTGTAAGCCCTGGAATCACGCGATTTCCAGTTATGTCGGCTCCAAGCACCTCATTTATCTTCTTGAGTCTATATTGCACAGTGTTTGTGTGTATACCCATGAACTGCGATGTCTTGCCACTGTTCATTCCCGCATCTATGACAAAGGTTTCCAGCGTCTCTAGAAGCTGCTTAGCTTTGTTTTCGCCCATTTCCTTGTTAAATGCCTCCAGCAAATCAAGATAGTTCTTTTTGATATATCCGCCCTGTACCTGAATATTGATACAGTTTGAAACAAGCACCATCTCATACTTGGAGAAAACTCTCTTGAACGGGAAAACGCTCTCAACTAGAGTCCACGTCTCGCTGATGAGTCTAAATCCATCTCCAGCTCCCTCAAGTCCATCAAGTCCTGTTGTGTGAAAGATTCTAACTCCCTTTCCCAATTCCTTTAGACTATCGTAAAGCTCTATGCAGCTGAACTTAGTGCCAGAATGCTCATCCTTTGGCTTACCGAGAAGAACTAGTCCGTAGGTCTCAGCTCCATCCTGTATGCTTAGCACCTCGTTTCCACTGCGCTCCTCGTAGCCAGCCATCTTCTTACGAGCATCTGATGTGTTAACACCCTTAGCATAGAATACGCTCAAAATGTTATCTGCCTTGATACCCATAGTATCCTTTAGCGAATATGCGAGGCTCTTATTTCCTCTTATCAAGGCTTTGATAAACTCAGCCTTAACATCTCGCTCAGGTGTGTACTTCCACATTCCTATAGCAAGCTCAATAATTTCAGCAAGCTTGGTTATCTCGACACTAGAATATCTATCATCGTTATCTACTATTAGGAGAAAGTATTTCTCGTCTCCGATGTTAACAGCTCCCCAGTATGTTATAACGCCATCTAGATTTGTCATTGAGTAAAGTGCTCCAGCCTCACTGCTAGATTTCTTCTGAAGTATTCTAACAGCATCTGCAACGGTAACATTGTTTCTTGTCTCAACGACTAAAATTGGATTGAAGTCCTTAGATATAAGGGCCATCTGAAAATCATTGCTTACTGCCGCTTCCTTGACCGCTGCCTGAAAGGTCTTATGCTTCTCAAAGTCTAGAAGATGATATATCGTGTTGTTTATCAAATTGTTGTTAAATGTTGCTCCGAGAAGAAGCTTGTCCATAATCTGCTCTATGGCATCAGCATATCCGTAGTCGTTTCCTTCTGGAATGAATATCAAAGGCATTCCCATAGCCTCTGCTATTTCAATCATCTGCACATACTCTTCGCTATCTGCATCGCTTACATGAAACACGACAAGTGCCGCTATTCCACAAGCAGCAAGCTCCTTAACAGCTTGCGCCTGCTTTAGCGTATCGTTTTTCATTGCGTAAAAAGACGTCAGAACAACTTGTTCCCTAACACCATTATTTGCAACTGCAGTCTCCACATCTGCAGCATCCATAACGGAAACTGTGCGTACGCTGTTTTCTATATTTCGCTTTCCCGCGACGATTTTACAGTTTTTAAATACATCTAGTTCTAGACAATCCTTGACAGTAATCTTCATACAGGTCCCCTTAATAATTCTGTTGCTTATTTATAGCTATTAACTATTCTTCATCTCTGCGATGTGCTTCACCGTCTGCGCTCACATACTGATTTCTGAGTTTCTCTATCTCTTCCATTAGACGTTCCTCAGCCTCGCGTCTTAGTCTTTCGCTTTCCTCAGCCTCCTGAGCATTAACCTTCTTTATCTCTGCTTCCTTTTCCATTACATCGTTTTCGATATCTTCAGCAGACTTTTCTCCTGTGTATAGCTGCTCAAACTGCTGTCCATCAAGTGTCTCAACAGCGAGCAATGCCTGAGCTACACGCTCTAGCTTATCGAGATTTTCAGAAATTATCTTCTTAGTCTCCTCAAAAGCCTCTTCAACTATTCTTCTAATCTCGTGATCTATCTCAGCTGCAACCTCTTCAGAGTAAGACTTCTTGCTTGAGAAATCGTTACCTAGGAATACTTCCTCAGAATCAGAGTAGTTAACTGGACCAAGCTTATCTGAGAATCCATACTTTGTAACCATAGCTCTTGCTACATCTGTTGCACGCTGAATGTCGTTGCTTGCACCTGTGCTTATATCATCAAGTGTCAAAAGCTCTGCAACTCTTCCACCAAGCAAATGCTTGATATCGTTTAGCATCATGCCCTTTGTTGCATACTGCTTATCCTCCTCAGGAAGCTGCATTGTAAATCCACCTGCTCCTCCACGAGGGATTATTGTAATCTGGTGAACAGGGTCTGATCCAGGGATGCTTCTCATCACAATTGCGTGACCCGCCTCGTGATAAGCTGTGAGCTTGCGCTCCTTCTCTGTGATAACTCTGCTCTTCTTAGCAGGTCCAGCAATAACCTTCGTTGTCGCTTCTTCTATCTCAGCCATTCTAATGAATCTGCCGTTTCTTCTAGCTGTAATCAAAGCAGCCTCATTTAGCAAGTTCTCAAGATCAGCAGGTGTAAATCCTGGAGTTCTTCTTGCGATAATTGCTGGTGACACCTCATCAGCAAGAGGCTTTGTCTTAGAATGAACCTTGATTATCTCTTCTCTACCCTTAACATCAGGTCTTCCGATTACAACCTGTCTATCAAAACGTCCTGGTCTTAGCAGTGCTGGATCGAGTACGTCAGGTCTATTAGTTGCAGCGATGATGATGATTCCTGAGTTCTCACCAAAACCATCCATCTCAACGAGTAGCTGATTAAGTGTCTGCTCTCTCTCATCGTTTCCGCCACCAAGTCCTGCGCCACGCTTACGTCCTACCGCATCAATCTCATCGATAAATACGATACAAGGTGCGCTTCTCTTAGCCTGATCAAATAGGTCTCTTACTCTGGAAGCACCAACTCCGACAAACATCTCTACAAAGTCTGAACCACTTATTGTAAAGAATGGTACTCCTGCTTCTCCTGCTGTTGCTCTTGAAACATAAGTCTTACCCGTTCCTGGAGGGCCTACTAGAAGAACGCCCTTAGGTATTCTCGCTCCAACCTCCTGATACTTTCTCGGATCTCTTAGGAAGTCTACAATCTCCTGTAGTTCCTCCTTCTCCTCCTTGAGGCCAGCTACATCATCAAAGGTAATCTTGCGACCCTCACCGCGATATAGTCTCGCCTTGCTCTTTCCGAATGAAAATGCCTTGCCATTTCCTCCCTGATTCATCATAAGGTAAACTAGGAATCCTAGTGAAACTATCATGATTACACTTGGAAGGATGTTAATAAGCATAGATGAAGCAGAGCTTGGGTCGTCTGTCTCAACCTTAAGCTTACCCTCCTTCATCTGAGGATATATGTATTCCTTCTCAAGGTGGTCAATCTCTGTGATATATGGAGCGTATGTGTACACATACTGCTTCTTTCCATTGACCTTTTTCTTGAGCAAGCCAGTCATCTTAGTATTTGTAATATTTACTTCGCTAAACTTCTCGTTCTTTAGGTCATTAGCAAATGTTGAATATTTTACCTTCTTTACCTGATCTGTATCGCCACCCTTGTAGAAGTATGCAACTCCAAGGATGATTGCGAAGATAAGCAGATATACAGTAAAATTCTTTCTAAACTTCTTCAATTAATATTCCTCCTGTAATAACTAGATATGTGCACTTTGATTGCTCAAAATTTGTTCTTCTTAACAAAATAGCCATTATATTTTATCATACCGGCACAGTTAGTTCAACCGATATATATGTTTTTGTATTGGCGTCAAGCCTTAAAATATCGGAGACTTCCGCGAATTTCACCTTAGCATTAGATAGGCTATTTTCGTCAATAAGAAAATAGCCGAGAACCTCGTTTCCTATTGCTAGAATTAAAGTCTGATCTCTATCGAATTTTGGTATCTTTCTATCGACAAAAAGATTCTGTATCTTCTTATGACCAAAGGAGAATTCCATGGTATCTCCAGGCCTTCTATATCTTACTTTGATCAAAGATAAGGCATCATCTCCATGCTTTTTCTTTAGCTTATCTGCATCCATCAAAAGCAGCTTAACCGCCTTATTTTCTGAGATACACTCATCTGTGCTCCTAATTTTTATAGATATATGCTCTAGGTATTGATCTGCGCCAAAGGCATTTGCCTTCATCAAAGCGACATCTGTATATTCCTTGTAAATCACATAACCGTTTGGCAAATTAGCACTCGCCGATGGAAGCTCGCTTGACATTATATCCTCACAAGCCTTGTAGTGTGCAAAGCCCATGTCTGAACTCATGCCGATTTTCTTTAGCGCCTGCACTACGACTCTTCTCCTAATGCTAGGCTCTAGCTTTGATATATCTACACCCGAAAGGATTATTTTATTCGCCTCTTTACTAAAGCTTTTCGTAATTTTCTCTAGCTCTTCACATGCGAGTTTTTCTAGGAAGTTTCTATCCTCTTCAGCACTCAAGGCAAGCCTATTCAAAGCCTTCTTGAACTCCGGATTGTACTGCTCCTCTATCAAAGGAATCAGAGAAAGCCTTATCCTGTTGCGATTATATATCTCCTCAAAATTAGTTTTGTCAATTTGTGGCTTGAGTCCCTCAAGCTTGCAGTACTCATTTATGTCTGACTTATATGTGTCTAGCAGCGGCCTTATAATAAGCCTTCCTTGCTCATCGCTTCTGATATGGTTTATTCCTACAAGACCATCGGTTCCCGTTCCTCTCATAAGCCTGAATAAAACGGTCTCAGCCCTGTCATCTGCATTTTGGGCAACGGCAATCTTTATTTTTTCACTTGAGACTCCGCCCTTTGCTATCTCATCAAAGACCTCAGCAAAAGCAAAATATCTAAACATGCGACCAGCTTCCTCAGTTGAGAGTCCTTTTGATTTCGCATACTCCTCGCAGTCAAAGCTGTAAACCCTGCATTTTATGTTTCTTTCAGCACAAAATTTTACGCAGAATTCTGCATCATCGTTGGCCTCTTTTCTCAGTCCATGGTTAATGTGAACTGGATAAAGCTTTAGATTCATACTATCTGAAACTCTGCACAATATATCAAAAAGGCACAAAGAATCCGCCCCTCCAGAGAGACCGATTACAATGTGCTCATTTTCGCTTATTAAACTGTATTCGGAAATAGTCCCTAGGACGCTTCCGTAAACAATATTATCTTCACCTTGTTTCATAGTTTAATCCGTAAAATCTCATAGCGTTTTCGAAGGTCTTCTTAGATGCCTCCTCAAAGCTTATTCCCTTTATCTCAGCAACCTTTGCAGCTGTGTGTTCAACATACCAAGGCTTATTAGGTCTACCCCTATACGGCTCAGGCGTCAAAAATGGCGCATCTGTCTCAACCATAATATATTCTAGTGGAATCTCCTCGACAACCTTGATGGTCTTCTTGTTGTTCTTGAAGGTTACAGGTCCGCAGATTCCTATCGTTGCTCCATGCTTAACATACTGCTTAGCTAGCTCACTGCTTCCAGAAAAACAGTGTATATCAACCCTGCAGTCAGTTGCTTCCTTCCCATCTGCAAGCATGCGCATCGGAAACATAGCTGCTCTTTCCTCGCCAAGCGCCCCTTCTTCAATCAAGATATCCATTGTCTCCTGATCTGCTTCTCGCGAGTGAATAACTATAGGCATCTTTAGCTCGTTTGCTAGCCTTATCTGCCTTCTAAACCAATACCTCTGGTCATCCTTGCTTGAGCGCATATAGTGATAATCAAGTCCAATCTCACCGATGGCCTTAACGCCCTCCTGCGCAGCAAGCGATTTTATCTCCTCATAAATCGCCTCCGTCATAGAGCCGCTATCATGAGGATGAACTCCTACAGCAGCCACACACCACGGATTTTCCATGGCGTGCTTTGCTGCAAGCTTTGATGACTTAAGGTCATAACCTATATCAGCTACATATCTGAGCAGCTCGCTATCCTTTATTCCATCCATCAAAAGCTTTCTCTCTTCACTAGAGAAAGAGTCTTCATTCAGATGTGTATGTGAGTCAAATAACATGCTTTGCTCCTCCATATGTTTCAACCTGCGTCTTTGAATTTACTAGCAAACAGGATTTCCGTCTGGAGCGTCTGTCGTCACTAGCTCCAGCTTCTTATCTCCATCTGCGAAGATAATCATTCCGTTTGACTCCTCACCTCTAATCTTGCGAGGCTTCAAATTTGCCACTACTACAACTTTCTTTCCGATTAGTTCCTCAGGCTTATAGTGCTCTGCAACACCAGAAACTATCTGTCTAGTCTCTGTTCCAAGCTTAACCTTGAAAACAAGGAGCTTCTTGGCATCCTTATGCTTAGCTGCCTCAAGAATTGTTCCGACTCTCATGTCAATTTTGTCGAAGTCATCAAACTCAATTTCCGTCTTTAGCTCTAGCTTCTCTTCCACCTCTGCAGGTGCAGGCTTAAGAGCCTCTAGCTCAGCAAGCTCCTTCTCTATATCTAGTCTAGGGAATATAGCATCACCCTTGCGAACCTGAAGTCCAGCCATCATATCAAAGCGATATGCATCTTCCCAAACTATATCTCCATCGATACCTATCTGTTCTCTAACCTTCATAGTTGTAGAATGCATGAAAGGATAAATCAAAATGGATACAACTCTTAGAGCTTCTGCAAGGTGGTGCATGCAAGTGTTCAGTGAATCAACCTGGCCCTCATCCTTTGCAAGAACCCAAGGCATCTTCTCATCAACATACTTGTTAGCACGTCTTACTAGAATCCAAACTTCCTCAAGCGCATTGCTGAAAGAAAACTTGTCCATCTGTGCGTTAACCTTATCAGCAGCTTCAAGAGCAATTTTCTCTAAATCTGCATCAAACTCATCCTTGCTAGCTGCAGCAGGAATTACTCCACTGCAATATTTTTCTATCATGGATACAGTTCTTGAAACTAGATTTCCTAGGTCATTTGCTAAGTCATAGTTCATACGCTTTAGCATGATTTCGTTTGTGAATATTCCATCCTGTCCAAATGTATATTCTCTGAGAAGGAAGTATTTTAGCGCATCGATTCCATATCTTTCGATAAGCATTACAGGGTCAACCACGTTGCCCTTTGATTTACTCATCTTACCACCGTCTATCAAAAGCCATCCATGTCCTAGAACCTGCTTTGGAAGTGGCTCATCCATTGACATCAGCATAGCTGGCCAAATGATGCTGTGGAATCTCACGATTTCCTTACCTACTAGATGAACATCTGCAGGCCAATACTTGTCATATTCGGCTCTGTCATCTGGATATCCTAGCGTTGTTATGTAGTTGCTAAGCGCATCTAACCATACATAGATTACATGCTTTTCATCGATAGGCACCGGAATACCCCAATCAAAGCTTGTTCTTGAAATACATAGATCTTCAAGACCCTGATTGATGAAAGCTCTCATCTCATTTCTTCTCGACTCAGGCTCTAGGAACTCTGGTCTTTCATCATATAGCTTAAGAAGCTTATCTCCATACTCTGAGAGCTTGAAGAAGTAAGCATCTTCATGAGCTGGCTCAACTGCTCTTCCGCAATCTGGACAATTTCCGTCAACAAGCTGGCTCTCAGTCCAGAAAGCCTCGCAGTCAGTACAGTAAAGTCCCTCATACTGTGACTTATATATATCGCCCTTCTCATACATCTTCATAAAGATTTCCTGAACACGCTTAGTATGTCTTGGTTCAGTTGTTCTTACAAAGTCATCATATGATATCTCCATAGTCTCCCAAAGTTTTAGGATTCTGCTTACGACATCATCTACATAGGCCTGTGGAGTTACTCCATTTGCCTCTGCCTTCTTCTGTATCTTCTGACCGTGCTCATCTGTACCAGTCTGAAATCTTACATCATATCCCTGAAGCCTCTTAAATCTAGCCATAGCATCAGCCATAACTGTACAGTATGTATGTCCGATATGCAGATCCGAGCTTGGATAGTATATCGGCGTAGTAATATAATATGTGTCCTTTGTATTATTTGCGCTCATCTATCTTCCTTTCCGAAGCCTTGGCTTCGCAATTTATTTATTCAAGCCTAAAAAAGCGGCAGCGCAGTATCTTGGTGCGCGCCGCTATAAATATACAGTTTGCTTATGAGTCTAGATCTTCCTCAGCCCAGTCGTCATTTGACCACTCTTCTGCTGGCCAGTCCTCATTTACAAAGATCTTCTTCATAACTCTGTCAAGACCTACAACAATAGTAGCACCTGCTGCTGCACCGAAGCCCAAAACAACTAGACTTGTCTTAAGCGCCTTCTTAGCCTTGCAGCTCTTATTAGCTTTTTCTGCCCTCTTACACTTCTTCATTTCATATCCTCCTTATTTGTACAATCGCCTCTTTACATATTCGACAATAAGGTTTGCTGCTTCCTCATCGCTGATGTAGCTAGTATTTATGGCTAGATTATAGTTCTCGTAGCTACCCCACTTCTTTCCGGTATGGAAGCTATAGTAGTTAACCCTTGCCTTTCCGTAGTCAGTGATAAGCTTCTTTACCTTGGATGGATCTTCGCCGTACATCTCTACACAGCGTTTAATCTTATCATCCATCTCAGCATATATAAATACATTGGTTACACCGCTGACATCCTCGAGAATGTAATCTGCACATCTGCCAACTACGACTCCCTCTCCAGTATCAGCAATCTGTCTTATGACTTCTGATTGCGCTACGAAGAGCTTCTCATCTACTGACATTGGCTCTGCTGCAAAAGCCTCGCCAAGGGTCATAGCTGATGCAAATGTGTATGACAAGCTGCTCTTTGCTCTCAGCTCTGCTGACTCTATTATCTCAGGAGATAGACCGCTCTTTTCGGATGCTAATTCAATTATCTCCTTGTCATAAAGAGGAATATTTAGCTTCTCAGCGACGAGACGACCTATCATTCTTCCGCCACTGCCATATTCTCTACTTATGGTAATTATATTTCCCATAAAATCACCTCTCCGTCAGACTGTATGCCATTACAATATTATTTATATATTATATACCATTTAGGCGATTATGTGAACCATATCTTACTCTAGCTCTTCAAATTGAGAGTTGTACAAATCCGCGTAGAAACCATTTGCTTCAAGAAGCTTCTCATGGCTTCCCTGCTCTATGATATCACCGTCCTTCATAACGAGAATTATATCGGCATTTTTTATGGTTGAAAGCCTGTGAGCTATGATAAAGCTAGTGCGTCCCTGCATAAGCTTGTCCATGGCTTTCTGTATCATTACTTCAGTTCTAGTATCAACCGAAGAAGTGGCCTCGTCAAGTATCATGAGTTTCTTGTTAGCAAGTATTGTTCTTGCTATTGTCAAAAGCTGTTTTTGACCCTGTGAAACATTTGATGCATCCTCATTTAGCTCCATATCGTAGCCTCCTGGAAGAGTTCTGATGAACTTGTCAGCATAAGCTGCCTTTGCTGCTTCAATAACCTCTTCGTCTGTAGCATCAAGCCTTCCGTATCTTATGTTTTCCATGATACTGCCCTTAAATAGCCAAGTGTCTTGAACAACCATACCGAAGTTCTTCCTGAGCTCACGCCTATCTATATTATTAATGTTTATTCCATCAAGCTTAATGGCACCTGCATCCACATCGTAAAATCTCATCAAAAGTTTCACTATCGTAGTTTTTCCAGCACCAGTAGGCCCTACAATTGCAATCTTTTGACCTGGCTCAACATGAACTGTAAAGTCCTTAATTACCGGCTGATCTGCCTTATATCCGAACCTTACATGCTCAAAATCTACAGACCCTAAAATTTCACCATCTATGGTAACCGCACCACGCGTAGCTTCTTCCTCTTCTTCCTCAAGGAACTCGAACACTCTCTCTGCCGCTGCAGTCATAGACTGCACCTGGTTTACAACTTGAGCAACCTGCTGCATTGGCTCTGTCAAATTTCTTACATACTGGATGAAGGCCTGAATGTCACCAATTCCTATCAGGCCTTTGATTGCTAAAAATCCACCTGAAAGTGCTACGCCAACATAGCCTAGATTTCCAACAAAGCTCATAAGCGGCATCATTATTCCTGAAAGAAACTGAGACTTCTTCGCGCTCTTATATAGCACTTCGTTTGTCTCATCAAAAGCTTCAATGGTCTCAGCCTCTTTGTTAAATGCCTTTATAACTAGCTGTCCCGAATAGTTTTCCTCGACCATTGCATTGATTTTTCCAAGATATTTTTGCTGGGTGCTAAAGTAGCTCTGTGACATCTTTATAACAGTTCCGAGAAGAACTGCAGAAACCGGTAAAATACAGAATGTAATCAAAGTCATCAAAGGGGAAATTGTCAGCATCATTACTATGGTTCCTATGATGGTTGCAAATGAAGTTATGATCATAGTAAAGCTTTGATTTAGTCCCGTTCCTAGCGTATCTACATCATTTGTTATACGCGAAAGCACATCGCCGTAAGGCCTGCTCTCGAAGTATTTCATAGGCATGCGGTCAATCTTTTTGGATATCTCTCGTCTCATCCTGTAAGCGAGTTTCTGAGTTATTCCCGTCATTATCCAGCCTTGAATAAAGCTAAATGCGACGCTTGTCACATAAAGTGCTAAAGTTATAAGCAGGATTTTACCTATCAGAGTAAAATCAATACCTCCTGTGTCATTCACCTTCTTCATAAGGCCATTTGCAAGCTCTGTTGTCGCCTTACCCATCACCTTAGGACCTGCAACTGAGAATACTGTCGAAATGGCCGCCATGACCATCACCGCAAATATCGCATACTTATATCTGCCCATATATTTGAAGAGTTTTCCGAGCGACTTTCTAAAGTTCTTTGGCTTATCACCAGTCATACCTCTTCCCATTCTACTGCGAGGCGCACGGTTTTTATTCTTATTTTCCATGTCTACGCCTCCTCTATTCCTAATTCCTTGTTAGATAGCTGAGAGCTTGCAATCTGCGCATATACATCGCATGTTTTTAGAAGTTCCTCATGCTTTCCTGAAGAAACTATCCTTCCTTCATCTAATACCAAAATATTATCTGCATTTATGATAGTGCTTATTCTCTGCGCAACAATCAAAACTGAGGAATCCTTGGTTTTTTCGCTAAGCGCCTTTCTCAGTTTTGCATCAGTCTTCATGTCAAGGGCTGAGAAGCTATCATCAAATACATAGACGCTAGGATTCTTTGCTATCGCTCTTGCAATTGCAAGCCTCTGCTTCTGTCCTCCTGATACATTGCTACCACCTTGCGAAATTGAAGTATCAAAACCATCAGCTTTTTCCTCTATAAAATCAAGGGCCTGCGCTATCGCTACTGCTTCCTTGAGCTGAACCTCGTCTGCTTCGTGGTTTCCGAAACGAAGGTTGCTTGCTATAGTTCCAGAGAACAAAGTTCCCTTTTGTGGAACAAGGCCTATCTGATTTCTGAGCTCCTTAAGATCTAGCTCCCTAAGATCAACACCATTTAGTTTGATTGAGCCCTCAGTCACATCGTAGAATCTTGGAATGAGATTGACTATAGTGCTTTTTCCCGCTCCCGTACTGCCTATCATTGCAGTAACCGTACCAGGCCTTAGGGTAAAGCTTATATCTTCTATTACATTGTTTTCTGCATCAGGAAATTTAAAGCTTACATGCTCAAATTCAAGGACTCCATTTGCTTTGCCTGCTTCACCATTTAATGGCAAGCTCTTAGGCTCTTTTGGATTCAGTATTGAAGACTTTGATCTTATAACCTCATCTATTCTATCTGCCGCAACGCTTGCTCTTGGAAGAATGATTGACATTACCGTCAGCACTACAAATGACATTACTATCTGAATCGAATAGCTGATAAATGCAGTCATAGCACCGACCCTTAGCGTTCCCATTTCGATGCGATTTGCACCTACCCAGGTTATTCCGATAACCAGAACGTCCATAATAAGTATCATCGTAGGAAACATGAAAGTCATGACCCTATTTGTAAAGAGCTGATTCTTTCTTAACTTTTGATTCGCCTCATCAAAGCGTTTCTCTTCCTCTTCTTCTCTACCGAATGCTCTGATAACAGATAAACCCGTCAGAATTTCTCTCGAGACTAGGTTCATATCATCGACTAGAACCTGCATTTTCTTAAACTTAGGCATTGCCACTACAACTAGGAGTGCTATTATCAAAAATATTACAGCAAGTGCAACTGCGATAACCCACCCCATTTTAGCACCTGTCTGAGTTACCTTATATACTCCGCCAAGTCCCATGATAGGAGCAAAGAGAGCCATCCTTAGAAGCATGACACTGACCTGCTGAATCTGCTGAACATCATTTGTGCTTCTTGTTATCAGAGAAGCAGTGGAGAATTTATCCATCTCCGCATTTGAAAAGCTGATTACATTTTTGTATATCTTTCCTCTAAGGTCTCTGCCTATACCCGCAGCAACACCAGAAGCTAGGTATGCAGCCATTACAGATACCACTAGCATCAAAAATGAAAATGCCACCATTCTGAATCCTGCTGCCCTAAGATAGGACTTTTGCACAGCATCCATATCGACACCAGCATTTTTCTGCATATCAACTGCATATGCCATACCAATGGATTTTATAGTTTTGTCTCCGACCTTATCTATTGTTTTCTCGAGCTTTTTTCGCGCTTCACCTATCTGCTCATTAAGTGCTGCCCCAGAATCGATTGTTCTTGCGTTTTCAATTGAACCAGAATTTCCGCCTGCGTTTTTGGCAGAAGTATCACCACTCTTTTCTTTCAGATTCTCGAACTGGTAGCTTAACGCAAGAGGAACAAGGAGCTTATCATCTAGCTTTGATAGCTCATCACCTGCTTTTAACTCATATATCTTGCCGTCATCAGACTTTTGGTATGCCGTCTCCCAAAGCCTTAGTTCGTTGCCGTTCATAAAGAGCTTCGCCTGCTCAAAATCCTCAGATTTTATCTTGCTAGGCACTATGTGCTCCTGACCCTTATTCTGTATTCCGGTATCTATGATATCTGATGTGTACTGCGGTAGCGAAAGCATGCAATACGCCTGAACCACAAGTAAGATCATTATCATAAACACCATTTTTTTATACGGTAAAAAATTCTTAAATACGTTTCTCACTATTTCCCCTATTTCTTTGCTTCTTCTCTTGCTTTCATTTCTTCCTTGCTTGCCTTAACAAATGCCTCTAGATCCTCAAGCAGTTGATTCGACTTCTCATCTCCAAGCCTTGCAAATATAGCTTCTGAGAATTCTTCAAATACCTTCATCCATGCCTTTAGCTGCTTTTCACCCTTTGCTGTAAGCTTTACAAAGGTGTTCCTTCTGTCCTGCTTATCCGTATGTCTCTCTATATATTCTTTTTCTTCAAGAGACTTCATCGTTCTTGATACTGCAGGAGCAGAGAGTTCAAGGTATCTTGCAATGTCGCTAACCTTAACATCACCACTCTTTGATATTCTTGATATAGCAGACATGGTCTTAAACTCAATTTCGCTAATCCCTGTAAGAATGTTACTGAGCTTAAGCTTGTGTAGCCTTGCAATTATCGCTGCAAACTTCTGAGAATAGCTCATATTTTCGGTATTTATATTGCCACAATCAAAATTCATTTTGCCTTCCCTTCTTCATATATAAACTACTTATCTTTGTTAATACTTAACTATGTTAATTATTATATCACGAAAGTATTGCGATTCAAGAGTTTTTTGCAACAAAAAACTCCTTAGATAACTAAGGAGCTTTAATATCAAATTTATCTTGCCTTGTCTGAATCCCAGAAAGATCTTGAGAACAGTATTAGTATAGCGTACATTTCTAGTCTTCCAAGCAGCATTATGACCGAGCAAACGAGCTTTCCGGCCGATGAAAAAAACCTGTAATCAGCATTCACTATCTTTCCAAAACCCGCACCTACATTTGTGAATAGAGCGATAGGAGCCGTAAGTGTTGTCTCCATATCCATGTTTTCTAGTGAGAGCACTAAAGCTGAAAGAAGGTATACCGCCATGAAAAGCAGTATAAACGTTGACACGATTGAAGCCTTGCTTGCTGAAACAGGTTTACCCTGAATTGTAACAGCTTTAATTGACTTTGGATGTATCCTCTTATACACACCTCTAGATATGAGCTTGAGGAATACAACAAACCTTATTACCTTGATTCCACCACAGGTTGAATTTGCACACCCACCTATTAGACAAACCGCTATCAAAACAACTTTGCAAACCGTTGGCCAAGTCCCAACATCGGCAAATAGGAAACCACTTGTGCATGCAAATGAAACTACGCCGTAGAAAGCATTTAAAAGCGATTCCTTGATACCTGTACTTGTTCCTGAAATAAAGAGTCCTCCAGCAGTAAGTAAAGTTGCTACTGCAATTATTATGAGAAAAGCCCTGCTCTCTACATCTTTGATGAGATGTTTAATTCTACCCTGATATATATTGATATATACAAGGAAGTTAAGCGACGAAACTATAGAAAATATTGCAATGACCATCTTCACATACGGTGTAAAGTACATATCGACAGTGCCGTGATAGTCTAAGATACCAGCCGTGCATATCGATGTCATTGTGTTAACTAAGGCCTCAAAGAAAGGTACCTTGCCGAGCATAAGAAACGCTAGCTCAAGCACCGAGATTCCGGCATAGATACCATAGCAAAGATATGCTGTTTCCATGATTCTTGCGCTTCCCTGCATAAGTTCAGGGCCCGGAAGTTCAGCTGCTGCAAGCTTCCTACCACTTGCACCTAGCGACGACATAACAATGATGGCAAGAAGTATTACTCCCATTCCGCCAAGCCAGCTTGAGGTAGCCTTCCAAAGCAAAATTCCTCTAGGCATAAGATTAGGGTCTATTACCCATGAGCTACTAGTTGTCCAAGATGCAACTGATTCAAATATCGCATCTACTACAGTAAAGCCCTGTCCTGCAAAAATGTACGGTAAAATTCCTCCTATGATTACAGTAAGCCAGCACACTAGTACTGCGAAGTAGCTTTCTCTTGATTTTATTACCTTGCCTGTCTGCTTCTTTGTTAGGAATAAACCTAAAACTCCAAGAAGAGCAAGTATTCCTATCGAAAGAGTCATAGCTTTAAGCGACATAAGGTCGTGGTCCATCGCTGCACAAAGAAACGATGGCACCATGGTCGCGCTCTCTAGCAATAGAAGTGTAGAGATTGTTCTAAATATCAATTTATAATTAAATGACAATTCCTACCTCCTTACACCCTATTGCTGTCCCAGTATCTTGGCGAAAATAGGACGAGCAAAGTAAATAGCTCTAGCCTTCCAGCAATCATCAAAACGGACAGCACAAAGGTCGCGTAGTCTGAAAAACCGCTGAAATTCATAGTTGGTCCAACACCATTAAAGCCAGGACCCACATTGCTTAGGCATGTGAGAACTGCGGTAAAGCTTGTGACAAGATCTTTACCATCCACGGCAATAAGTAGTGTTCCTACAAAGAGCACTGCTATATAAAGAAAAATGAAATTAACTATACTTGTAACAACAGACTGCTGCACAGGAATCTTATTAATAGTCATATTAATGATTCTGTTTGGGTGTAGCTTCTGGAAAAATCCACGCTTAACATATTTGATAGCTGCAAGAATTCTAATCATCTTGACGCCTCCACCTGTGGAAGACGAGCACGCACCAGTTATCAAAACAATAAATATCAGCATCTTGCAGAAAGCTGGCCAAAGATCAAAGTCTGCCGTCGCATATCCCGTTGTAGTCATAACAGCAATTATGTGGAAGAAGGAATCTCTTATCGCCTTTGATACACTTGCATACCCTCCCTGAAGCATCAGTACAATAGCTGAAGCAAAGGAGAAAACAAAGAGAATTCCAAGGTAGAGCCTTAGCTCCTCATCTGCAAAAAAATCCTTAAATCTCTTGCGAGGGATAAAGAAGTAAAGGTTAAAGTTTATTCCGCAAAGCGCCATAAATATGATTATAACCCACTGAAGATAAGGACTTGAAAAGTGCGCTATGCTATCTGCATAGTTTGAAAATCCACCAGTTCCAACAGTTCCAAAGGTATGAATAGCAGAGTCATATGCGCTCATTCCACCAACTAATAACAAAATAAATTCTACTACTGTAAATCCTATATATAGAATATAAAGTGTCTTGGAGTTATCTGAAAACCTTGCAGTTACCTTAGTTAGAGTTGGTCCTGGAGTCTCAGCGGACGCAACGTTTTGTCCACCTATGCCTATAGATGGAAGAAGTGCAGTTGCAAGCACAACTATACCCATGCCCCCTAGCCAATGCGTGAACGAACGCCAAAAGAGCACAGACTTTGCCTGCGACTCTATATCTGTCATTATAGTAGCTCCTGTAGTCGAAAAACCTGAGCATAGCTCAAAGAATGCATCAAAAGGATTTGGGATAGCACCTGTCAAGACCATTGGCACAGCGCCGATGATGGAGCTTACAATCCAAATCAAACTAACTATTAAAAAGCCATCCCTCTGCTTAAGTTTAAGATCACTTGGATTGAAAAATTTCATCAAAATAAGCCCTACTATGCCGCACGCTGCCATTGTGCAGCCAAAGCAAAGCCCCTCAAAATATTCACCATAGATAAGGGCTATTATTACAGTCGGTATAAAGGAAATACCAAGCACTGCAAATAGCGCCCCCATCATTCTCAGTAAAGCACTGTGTTTCTTAGATGACATCTAACACTCCACTATCTAATCTTCATAAGTTTCTCTAGATCTGCGATGTCAGATAGTAGCGAGAACATAATCACTCTATCCCCATCCTTGATTCTAGCATTTCCATCAGGTATGATAACCTCTCCCTGACGATATATAGAAGCTATGAGAACTCCCTTAGGAAGGTTTAGGTTCTGAAGAGTATCTCCGACCATCTTCATTCCTGGAGTTGCTACAACCTCAATAATCTCAGCCTGACCCTGAACGAGCATGGATGAAATTACTCTCTTCTCACCCTGGATAATACTGAAGATATATGCAGCTGTGATATCGAGTGGGTTAAGCACCATGTCAACACCCATCTCCTCAATAAGTCCAGAATAGCTTTCTCTACTGATCTTGGAAATTACATCTTCTATGCCCTTCTGCTTTGCAGTTAGTGCAAGAAGTAGGTTTTGTTCGTCATATCCAGTTGCTGTGACAAAGGCATCCATCTCATCGATGTTCTCCTCCTCAAGCATATCCATATCAGTTCCATCGCCGTGAAGAATCATGACATTTGGTATTCTTGTTGAAAGGTACTGACATCTTTCTTTGCTCTGCTCCACGAGCTTAACCGAAGCTCCAAAATCTGCAAGCCTCTGAGCTAGATAGTAACCAGTCTTTCCTCCACCGATAATCATTACCTTCTGAAGATCTGTATACTTACCCTTTACATGGACCTTTTTGTTAAGCTCCATGATCTCATTCTTTTCGCCGACAACATAAATAGCATCGTCCTCGCGGATTTCGTCGTTACCATGAGGTATGATAACCTTACCATTTCTTGATATAGCTGCAATAAGCATATCTGGCATAAGCCTTCTAACCTCAGGCATCTTAAGGCCGATGAGTTCTTTCTTGCGCTTAGCCTTAAACTCGATAAGAGCAATTCGACCGCTTGTAAAAACTCCGTTGTTTAGCGTATATTTTTCTGAGAGGTATTTGTATATCTCCATAGTAATAGCAAAATCAGGGTTAACGATATAGTCGATACCCATTGATGTTCTGATGAATTCGAAGTGCTTCATATACTCTGGGTCTCTAACTCTGACTATGACCCTGTGGCATCCTAGCTTCTTAGCAAAGCCGCCGATAACAAGGTTTGTCTCATCTCTTCCCGTCGCAACAAGCACATACTGGAACTTGTTTATTCCTATCTCTTTTAGTACGTTAATGTCTCTGGCATCCTCATTTACAGTCATAACATCAAACTGCTGAGAAAGTCTATCGAGCAGCGCGTCATTTGTGTCGACAATTGTTATTGAATAATCTCCACCAACTAGTGCCTCGCATACTTTGATGCCTAATTTTCCTACGCCTATAATCGCTATATTCATCTAAACTTAATTCCCTCCACTAGCTATGCAAAAGCGTTGTAAATCGCTCTGATAGCAGTTTCAAAATCTTTATTCTCTACTCCGACGATGATATTGATTTCACTTGATCCCTGCTCTATCATCCTCAGGTTTACATTTGCATCAGCAAGCGCACCAAATAGCTTAGCCGACACACCCTTACGTCTGTTCATTCCATGACCTACAGTGGCAATCAGCGCCATATCCTCAAAGCACTCTATTCCATCTGGTTCAAGCTGCTTTCTGAAAGCATCTACCATATCATCTAGTCTGCCTTTAATGGAGCTATTAGAAATTACTACAGATACTGTATCTATTCCGCTTGGAATGTGCTCAAAGCTGCAATCAAAGTCCTCAAGGATAGCAAGGATTCTTCTAACAAAGCCACGCTCTGTGCTCATCATGTGCTTGTATAGCGCAATAACTGTGAAGTCCTTCTTACCAGCAATACCTGTAATTACATCTCCATCTCCCGTATACTCAGGCTCAGCAGTAATCATTGTGCCTGGGTCCTGTGGAAGATTTGTATTTCTGATGTTGATTGGAATATTTGCAACTCTAACCGGGTAGATAGCATCTTCATGAAGAACTGAAGCCCCCATGTATGAAAGTTCTCTAAGTTCCTTATATGAAATCTTATCTATTCTTCTTGGGTTATCCACAATATGCGGATCAGCCATCAAAAAGCCTGAAACATCTGTCCAGTTCTCATATACCTCTGCGCCTATAGCTCTAGCAACTACAGCACCAGTGATATCTGAGCCACCTCTTGAGAATGTCTTAACATTGCCCGATGACTTATATGAGCCATAGAAGCCAGGAAGAACTGCATATTCGTGCTTTTCTAGGCATTCCTTGATAGCCTTATTTGTCTCCTCTTCTAGCATCTTGCCGTTATCAGAAAACAGAATGAGATCCTGCGTATCGACAAAGTCGTAGCCTAGGAAGTCAGCTGTTAGCATAGCACTCAAATACTCACCTCGGCTTGCGATATAGTCAGGTGTGCAGCCCTTCTCTAGGTTCTCTCTGATTATATCAAACTCCTTAGCGATATTAACCTTTGTATCTAGGTTTGCAGCAGTAGCAGTAAACCTATCCTCTACAACCTGAAGTAGCTGGTTGTACGGGAAGTTATGCTCTCTGTGCGTATGACAAAGATATAGAATATCTGTCATCTTTGTATCTGTATCAAAACGCTTACCAGGCGCTGAGACGATGATATATCTTCTGTCCTTGTCTGCTGTAATGATTTCCTTTAATTTTTCAATCTGAAATTTGTCGGCAACAGAAGAGCCACCGAACTTAGCTACCTTAACTCCCATGTGTAAATTCTCCTTTTGATAAGCCAATTTTGAGCTATCTTTATATTATAACAAAAACAATTCTCAATGCAAATAAAATAGCTCGATATATGAGTAAAACACCCACATATCGAACTTTTCTAGTCTGTCAATTTAATCGTGTTGTCAATTCAATTATAGTTCTGCCTTCAGGGCATCTACCTTGTCTAGCTTTTCCCAAGGTAGTTCAACATCTGTTCTTCCGAAATGTCCGTATGCAGCAGTCTTTCTGTAGATAGGTCTTCTTAGATCCAAATCTCTTATAATAGCTGCTGGACGGAAGTCGAAGTTCTTCTCTACGATCTTTGCAATTTCCTCATCGTCGAGCTTTCCTGTGCCAAATGTATCAACCATGATGGAAACAGGCTTAGCAACGCCGATTGCATAAGCAAGTTGAATCTCGCAGCGATCCGCAAGCCCTGCCGCAACTACGTTCTTAGCTGCATATCTAGCTGCGTATGAAGCTGAACGGTCAACCTTTGTTGGATCCTTACCTGAGAATGCACCACCGCCATGTCTTGCAAATCCACCATATGTATCTACGATAATCTTACGGCCTGTAAGTCCTGAATCCCCGTGAGGTCCGCCGATTACGAATCTGCCTGTAGGATTTACGAAGTACTTTGTCTCCTCATCAAGAAGCTCTGAAGGAATTGATGCCTTTATTACCTTCTCAATGATATCCTCGTGAATCTGCTCTTGGCTAACATCAGGATCGTGCTGTGTTGAAATCAAAACAGTGTCGACTCTCTTAACCTGATGTCCGTCGTACTCTACTGTAACCTGGCTCTTTCCGTCAGGTCTTAGGTATGGAAGCTCTCCACTCTTTCTAACCTCTGTTAGCTTAAGGGCTAGCTTATGTGCAAGTGAAATTGGCATAGGCATAAGCTCTGGTGTCTCGTTGCAAGCATATCCGAACATAAGTCCCTGGTCTCCTGCACCAACCTGCTCAATTTGGTCATTGAGAGTACCTTCCTTATACTCAAGTGCGTGGTCAACACCCATAGCGATGTCTGATGACTGTTCGTCGATAGCTGATAGGATTGCGCATGTGTTTCCATCAAAACCATACTCACCCTTGTTATATCCTATGTCGTTGATTACACCTCTAACGATCTTTGGGATGTCAATATAGCAGTTTGTGCTAATCTCACCCATTACCATTGCATATCCTGTTGTTGTAGTTGTTTCGCAGGCAACTCTTCCCTGTGGATCCTGCTCCATAATTGCATCCAAAATCGCATCTGAAATTTGGTCACAAATCTTATCTGGATGTCCTTCTGTTACTGACTCTGAAGTAAATAGCTTTCTCATTTTTGCTCCTTTCCTCACCTTATCAAAAGAAAAAACCTTTCCTCAAAAAGAAAAGGTTTGAACTCACAATTCATTCCTCATCTTTCAGACTGTTATCTGTAGGATGTAGCACCTTTCCGTGCCTATCAGCACATAGGTTGCCGGGCATCGCAGGGCCTATTCCCTCCGCCGCTCTTGATAAGGATTATACCCAAAGTATACAGATTTTAACAAAATTGTCAAGGTGAAGTATATGTGAATTTCATATGTATGGCGTACAAAACCAAAGCAAAAGAGGGCTAAGTTCATCTTTAGCCCTCTCCTTGCTAGCACTTTACAAAATATAATAAAGCTAACTATGTAAAATGCTTGGGTTTAACAAATATATAAGAAATGGAATTCTATTTCTTTAATAGCTTGCTCGCTGCTTCGCTCGAAATCAAATTATCTCCGCCTAAAACTATGCACTTTTGTACTTTTGCATTTGTTATATATGCAGCTGCTTCGTCCATATTTTCGTTGCTTACTAGTAGAAGCGGACTGTTATCTACAGCGCACAAAACTCCTACGCAAAGCCCATCTGGGAAGTTGAATCCATATGTCAGATATGCCTTCTTATGCTCTCCTGTAAAGAACTTTTCAGCTACAGCTCTTGATGTTGCAAATCTGTCACTGCCAGCTATGCGTTCAACCTTACCTAGTTTTGATGCCTCGTTTTCCACAGCCTTGCTTACAACATTTTGTCCACCAATAAGGTAGAACTTCTTGCTCTTAAGTGTTTTTAGGTATGCAATCTGAGCACTATCTAAGCTATTATCAACTAGCATAACCGGTTTACCTGCCGCTGAAACTGAAAGTGCGTCTGCAAAGTTATACGCGTTGCAAAACGCGATATCTTGATCTTCAACACCTGCCGCCTTGAGCACCTCTAGATTTGTTTCAAATCTACTTGCTCCATGAAGCCTAATCTTCTTTCCTGGTATCTTATCAGCTATCTTCTTTGAAACAGCACCTTCGCCACCTATTATATAGATATTTGCATTTTCAGCAGCATTCTTCTTCACATACTCACTTATCTCATCAGCAGTTGATTCATTTACTATCAAAATAGGTGCATTTTTAACCTTTGCCAGATATGTAGCTGAAAGCGCATCTGCAAATCCCTCTCCGTTAGTAATTACAACGTTATCAAACTTTTCTACGCCCAGCTTTTCTTTGAGCTTATCAGCAATTGCCATTGAGGTTTCAAAACGAGTAGCCCCAGCGATTCTTTCAAGTCCTTTTTCGTTCTCGCTTTTGAGTCTTTCTACCTCTTCAGCCAGCTCCTTAATCTTTGCTTCTGCTGCGTGCTTTTCCGCTTCAGCCTTTTCAGCTCTTGCAAGTGCACTATTTAGGTCTGATTCTGCCTTTTCGGCTCTAGCCTCTGCTACTTTCTTTTCAGCCTCAGCTATCTCTGCCTTAGCTTCTGCTGCTTTCTTCTCATTTTCTGCCTGTGCAAACTTGTCCTCAGCCTGCTTCTTTGCTTCCTCAGCCTGAGCCAATTTTTCTTCTGCTGCCTTCTGCGCCTTTTCTGCTGCTTCAGCCTTTGCTTCGGCCTCCTTATGCTTTTTCTCTGCCTCTGCAGCCTTTAGCTCAGCATCTGACTTTCCTTTTTCTATATCGGTAATCTTCTTTTCTAGAGCTTCCTCATCTATTGTTTTTTCTATCTCAACAGTTAGCTCCTCATTATCCGTAAAATCTCCTGTAAGTTCATAGACTCCATTTTCATCAGAATCTATCTCAATGCCATTTACGCTCACATTATACTTGAACAGTTCCTTCTTATTAATCTTGAAGTTTACTGTACTTCCAGCCTTGCAGTATCTAGGGTTTTCACCTTCTAGTTCCTTTATGCCACTTCCAACAAACTCAATCTTGCATTTTTTTGTTAGCTTTATTTTGATGTTAGGCAGGCTACTTAGATTTCCTGATACTGTATCTGCATTCAAATTAGGATTTAGTCCCTGTGAATATGTGAGATTTCTATGTGATCCAGGGTTACTTCCAAATCCGTTGCTCTCGAGACAACCGCTAACTAACTCAAAATCTCCATCTTCAAGATTTTCTGGTATGGTTAAAGATACTAGCTGTTGCTTAGGATTTCCACTGAAATCATAAACTCCGAAAGGACTTCCCGGAACTGACTTATACATCTTTCCACTCTTGTCCTTATATGAAATTGCTGTGTTTCTGTTATATACGCCTGCTAGCTTTTCAACTGGATTTAGCAAGTCCTTAAACTGAATGCTAATCTTATCTCCAGCCTTTAGCTTTGTTGTATCCGCAACCTTATGTCCGTTTACATCTAAAATATCGTAGCTGATTTCTCTAGCATTAATAACCTGGTATGTTACCTTGCTGCCTTTTTCTACTTTGACGATGTGTCTTCCAGTAGCTAGCTTTGATATAGTAACCTCACCGCTTGCACTTAGCTTAACTCCATCTTTAGTGAATCCTTTGTACTTTAGTGAGTCACCTACTACACCTCTATTAACGCTTACTGTACTTCCTGCCTCTGGCTTGAATGAATAACTTGCACCATCCTCGCCCTTTAGGTAGTAGAGCGTATCGTGTTCAGAGTCGATTGGCAGCATTTTCACACCGCGGTTGATATTCATATTCGTCTCTATAGATGAATCGTTCTCCCCAACCTTAACCATAAATACTCCAGTTAGCTCTGGCCATATAGCTGAGAAGTCAGTTCCGCCCTGAGCTTCCGAGTGTATCACTGCATCATATTTTACAAGCACAATTGCTGTTCCACTGTGATTTGCTTTGATTTTCGCAACTGCCGAGTTATTCTTATCTGCTGTTACCGACACTACATCTGATGAGTTTCCGTTCTCATCTATTACCTCGTAATGGAAGTCCGGGATAGCAATCTTGCTATTCATAAAGTTTTCGATAGGCTGCCAGTTTCTTACGCAGTTAAGCTCATAGCTTCCGCCCTCTGCCATCTCAAGGAATCCCTTTTGATTAACATTGATATATACATTTGCCATATCGTGTACATTCTTGTCAAATCTATAAACAGTGTCCTTCTGATAGCTGCTATCTCCTATGTGCAGATCCTTTTCTGTGACATTGATAGGCTCTGTTACATTGAAGTTCTTAGGGAAAGCCCAGTAAGTCACTCCCTTAGGATTCTGAACGCGGTAAAAATACTTGCTCTGGCCCTTAGCCATCTTGAATTTTGCAACAACGCCATTTGCTGTTTCAGTAACTTCTGGTTCAACGAAGTTATACTTATAATAGTTTCTACCATCTCCAAAGCCTGCTGATATCTTTGACCCCTTAGGAGCTGTGATTGTCAGATTTGAAACCTCAGGCATGGTTGCTCTAATATCCGTATTGACCTCTGTGTCCCTTCCGCTCTTTGTTACCTTGACACTTGTATGTGTCTTTGCCTTTTCTCCTATAGGTGTTAGTGTTACATCTATAGTATCCTGGTGAAGGAACACGAAGGAATGAGCTCCCTCCTCATTATGACCCAAAGTCAGAACTCTTTGCTCGCCGTTCTTACCTGTAAGCTTAACATCAATAGTGTAATCTCTGTCTTTAACCCAACCTGAATTTCCAACATTAAAGTCATAGATTCTATGTACGGTTGCACTGTTATTTTCCTTTGTGAAACTTATTTTTATTCCGCCGTTAAGTTCATCCTTAGGACCATAAGCTTCGAACCAGTAGTCGCCTGCTGAAAGCTCAGTCTCATACTGAAGCACCCAGCCGTCCTTTGTTAGGCTTACACCTTCTAGAATATTCTTGCTGCCCTTAACTCCATTTTTATATGTGTAAAGCTTACCGCTCTTTATCTGAGCACCGTGCATGCCTTTGATTGAAACAGCGAACTTCTCCTCAGGTTTTTCTTCCTCCGCGCCTGTTACATCTAAAATTGCTACTGCCGGTGTTGATACAACCTTGTCCTGCTCTGGGTCTTTTTGACCTTCCATTGCAATGAAGTATCTTCCAGTTGCCATGCCAGTTGTGTCTAGCTCAAAGCTTCCGTCTTCATTTTTATCTAGCGTTTTAAAAGCATTGCACTCGCTTATCTTTTCGTGAGTAAAATCAGATGCTTTAATAACTGAAAGCTTGCTCACATTTGATGGGAATATGCCTGTTCCAGAGCCTTCTGGATTCATAAGATTCTGCCAATGACGCTCAGCTGTTATGCTTAATATTTCACCTGCATTAGCCTCTTCCTTACAATTTAGAGAGTTAAATCCAGCAAGCTTGCTTCCGAAGAAGTTAGTGTTTGTGAAATGCCCTATCTGGACATCATCGCCATCATTTAGCTCAATTTGGTCAGCTGTTGCTCCCCAGCCTTCTGAAGCCTGGGGAAACTCGCCATTTACATAGTAATTGAGATTGCTATCAAAGTTTAGAAAGCTTGTAAGGTACATACTTCCAGCTTTTCCATTCATGGAAAAAAGCTCTGTACCGATCTTCTCCCTCAGCGCGCCTTGTCCTACATCATCTGGGTCAATTCCCATATAGTAAACCTCAGCCATATATATGTAGAGGTGAAGTAGTGTAATATGACCCTTTGCAGTTTCTGCTGTTCCTTTTACCTCATCATCTTTTCCGTAGGAACCTGTGTGGAAATAGAATTTCTCTAGTCCATAGTTTGCTAGATCAAAATACTTTAGTTTTACTCTTTCCTTTGCCATAGGCGTGCTCGATACACCGCTATAGTTCTTTGCTACGACAAAGTTTTCATCATGTGAAAATGAAAACTGTACATCGACGCCATCAGCAGAAGCTGGTGCCCTGTGCACCTCTGCAAAAGCTGATGCAGGAATCAATGATAGGATCATAAAAAGGCTCAAAAGCAATGCGAGCAACTTCTTAGATCCATGTCTTCTGTCTGCCATTGTTTCTTCCTTTCTGCTGCAATAAAAAAGACCGCAGCACATAAATAAAAGCTGCAGTCCGTTTTCCCGCAATAAAATAAGTCAAGCGCCTTCCTGCACTTGCATCCCGATTACGAGCAGGTCTCCTGACTTATGCCTCAATACAGCATTAACCTTCTCGGATAAAATCCAATGGTCGCGCTTGCCCTAATGCTGCTCTTCATTTACAGTGGCGGAATCCGTCTCGGATTTACACCGAGTTCCCTCTTAGCTATCTCCTAAGGTGCAATCTCAAACCTTTCTGATAGAACTCATAATATTTACCGCATAGATTTTAGCACATTCGCTAAAATCAGTCAAATCTAAGTTTTCCTTCTAATTCTTTTTTTGTAATAAACCCTGTCCCTTTGCATTTTAATCCTCAAGCGATTATAATTATATAAAAAAAAAAGAGGTATTCTTTTGAAAAGAGATAATATAAACAGTAACAGCCCAAGATTTTCAGTTATTGAAGGGGGATTGAAAACCAAGCCTCCTACCTTGGTTGACGAACTTAGGGCTTCGCTCAAAAACAGTTGTTTTGAGATTAAGGCAACTAATACTAGACTCATGGGTGTGGTTGGGCTCATGCTATCATATAACATGATCGGACACCGCTTCACTCAGCTCTTTATCCTTGACTATGAGGAGTATGGTGTAGCAGACTATGTTGGACTATTTACAGATTCCAAGGATGAAATCGAAGCTCATGCAAACACCATGTTCGGCGCTCTTGGCGGCGAATGGGTCGAAATTAGTGCTGAAGAAAGCTGGGCACTGATAGCAAGTGCAGATAGAATAACCGAAGAATATGGTGCTGAGTTTCCCGAAGACTACCTGCAGTTTCGCGATGCCATTAAAGGCGCTGACGAGGATAAAGAAATCTATGACTCTGCATTATCAAAGGTATGTATTAATTTGCGTTCAGATGATGAGCTAGTTAACTACTTTATTATGCGCTGTGTTGGAAAGGATAAGGACCCTCTTCGCATACTTTGTTCAGAAGACTTCCTTGACAGTACTTATGGCGAAACTTCCCCATACGAAAAATTCTCTAATGGGCTTAAAATAAACAATCCATCTACTCTTTTTAAGAATGATGTGGAAAAGATAGGTCCAAGAAAGTACATATGTAAGTCTCTAGTCGAAGACGAGGGCCTTTTTTACCTCATAGTCAGTGAAGTTCGTGTTGTGAAGGACGTGGTTAAATCAGCTAAAGTAATTTCTTGCATGGAAATCACTGTTTGGGAATCTGCGATGCAGCTTCGCCGAATAGACTATGTTTTGACAGCAGAGTGCAAATGCAGTCAGGATGAGTTTTCAAAGCTCATAAGCAAGGCATTCCACACGGTAAACTCTCACTCCCACGAAAACGGGATGCTATACATGATATATAGAAACAATAACGACCATGTGTGTAGCCCTCATTTTAGACTAGATGCCGACCTGGCCGGAAGTGTATTCTTTATCGATGAGAAAGAAGCCATAGTATGCTCAGCCGAGCCAGAAGACACTGATATAATAGCAAAGGCAATCTTCCTATCCGATTACTTTAGAAAAAATGATAAGCTTGGCAAAATCGAAAGATTTAAATTCGACGATAAAATTATAGGGCCTTTTATCGATAGCGGAATGGATGATTTCAGGGAATTTATAGAATTTTATAAGGGGTAAATAGTGTTTTTTTAAAAAAACTTATCCAGTTCCTTAAATATGTTTTATGTCAACCTTTGTTCGTTTTTCCATCAAAGGTTTTCAACAGAAGTAAATCCATATTTTTCAACAATATGAGTACTTATCCACAGCAAACATGAAAATCGTATACAATTTTGTCCTTTAGTGCCTGTGGATAAGTTTCTAAAAGAAAATGGCTATATTTCAACGAGTATGCTATTTTTCTATTTTGTCAATAGCAAGTTATCCACAGATTTTATTATAAAAAAAATAAGAGTTTTGTTCTTTAGGAAAAAAATGGTAGAGCGTTCAGAGTTTACAAGCCTGACAGTTTTAAAAAACAAATTATCTAGTAAAAAGGAAGGATTTTTTTATGAAAACCATCAAACTTTTTCAAAGCGATGTATATAGACGCAGTGCAGAGGCAAGCGTAACTCAAATCAGCAAGGATGAGAATCGTAATACCACCTGCCTCGTTTTGGATAGCACTATTTTCTTCCCTACTGGCGGAGGTCAAAGCTGCGATCTAGGAACAATAAATGGATTTGAAGTAATAGATGTCTTTGAAAAAGAAAATATTGTTTACCACATCCTAAAGGGATGCGATGCTAGTATTAAGACTGGCGACACTGTTAGCTTAGAGATAGACTGGGATAGGCGTTTTGATAACATGCAAAGACACTGCGGAGAGCACATCCTTTCAGGAATATTCTTCAGACTCTTTGGCGGAGTCAACCGAGGCTTCCATATGGGAGACGATTACATGACCATTGATATAAGCCTTGAAGCTGATGAAAACTATAGTGAAATCAACTGGGAGATGGCGATGCAGGCAGAGCTAGAGACCAACAAGGTTATATGGGGGAATACTCCAGTATCTGCATATCACTTTGATACTAAGGCGGAGGCCGAAAAAATGCCTCTAAGAAAGGCTTTAAGCCTAGAAAAAGATATAACCATCGTCACAATAGGAGACATCTCTAATCCAGCAGACTCTGTTGCCTGCTGCGGAACCCACCCATCAACAGCCGGTCAGGTTGGGATGGTCAAGATTTATAAGGTTGAGCCTAACAAGGGCATGTTTCGTATCTTCTTCGAAGCAGGGCAAAGAGCTCTAGCTCACTACGATACTCGTTTTGATATAATGACAAAGTTAGAAAACGACCTATCTGCAAGCCACGCTAATCTCTTATCAAAGTACGAAACCCAAAAGGAAAAAGCAAAACATATCAAAGATAGGCTTTACCACCTGAGTAAGGAATTCATAAGACGTGAAGTTTTAGATTTGAAAGAGTCTCACGACAGAGTAAGGCACTATAAATTTCTAGATTCAAACGATATAATGGAGATTGGAAATACGCTGAGTCCTGAAATAGACGATATTCTTTTCCTCATAGACGATATCACAAACACGGTATTTATATTCTCAAGCAAAAACGACTGCGGCGCCCTCGTAAAGGAATACGCTCCTTCCCTAGAAGGCAAAGGCGGCGGAGGCAAGAACTTTGCTCGCGCAGTCTTCCCAAGTTCTGATAGAGTTTTGAGCTTTGTTGAGAGTATAAACAAATAAACACACATACGAAAAAAGGACCAGCAGTTCATTTTACTGTCAGGTCCTTTGCTTTTTCTATTTTGTTTCCGTTTCTTCTTCGGTTTTATTAGACTTCTTCTTGAAGAAGTTTAAATCGCTTCCCATAAACAAGAATCTTCTTATTGCAAACAATACTCCTATCGCACAAACCGCTATAAGCATTGAAGTCATAGGTAAATGTTCAACCACCATCTGCCTAGCAGTTGCAAGCATCATAACATCTATGACATCCTCTAATCTGTGCCTTATCAAAAGCTTTACAAACTCTATACCTACAGATACTACTAGAAGATCTCCAAGCAGCCTGTTAAACTCGTCTGTTGACATACTAGTAAATCCACCATCTTGAATCAGACCTATACAGATTCTGATAAGCACCCCTGCTGCAACAATTACAATTATAATTGCTGCAAGAATCTCTACGAAAGACGATATCTTTGTAATAAGTATATCAAACTTATATCTTATCTTTATGTAATTCATTGTACCCCTCTCAAATATAAAAGATTAAACCAATGTTTCTAGTGCTGCAAGCTTTACACAAACGCAGAATACATCCATAGCATCCTCAAGCTCTTCTACTGGAGGAAGCGAAGGTGCAATTCGGATATTGCTGTCTTGCGGATCCTTTCCGCATGGAAATGTTGCTCCCGCAGGCGTCATCTCAACACCAGCCTCCTTAGCGAGTTCAAGCACGCGCTTTGCTGTATTTTGCATAGCTTCATAGCTTACAAAGTATCCTCCCTTAGGAACTACCCAGCTGCCAATTCCCAGCGGAGCGATTTCCCTATCTAGGTACTTTATGACCGTATCAAACTTCGGCTTCATAATCTTTGCATGCTCTCTCATCAAAGCGAGAGTATTTGCCTTATCCTTAAGGAACTTGACATGCCTTATCTGATTAACCTTATCAAAGCTTATAACCTGAACACCAAAACTCTTTGTCAGGTATTTAATATTTGCTTCGCTTGTAGCCATTACAGAAATACCGGCACCAGGAAAGGTTACCTTTGATGTTGAAGCAAACTCATAGGCCATATCCGCATTTCCATACTCCTTACAGAGCCCAACTATATCTGGAAATTCTATAAAGTTCCCATCAAATTCGTGAATGCAGTAGGCATTATCCCACATAAGCATAAAGTCCTTAGCGGCAGGCTTAAGTGCAGCCAGCCTTTTCACTGTCTCTTCGCTGTATATTATGCCCTGCGGATTTGAAAACTTAGGTACGTTCCACATACCCTTGACGCTCTCATCCTTAACCAGCTCCTCAATAAGATCCATATCAGGACCTGTCTCAAGCATAGGTATGTTTATCATCTCAAAGCCTAGTTTTTCGGTAATTTTAAAATGCCTATCATATCCAGGAACTGGGCAAAGCCACTTGATTTTATCTAGTTTATACCACGGTTTTTCGCTATTCAAAAGCCCATTTGTAAATGCTTCGCTAACAACCATATACATTAACTGAAGGCTTGCGTTACCGCCTATGAAGCACTCCGTTTCTTTGACTCCAAGAATCTCAGCAAAGTACTTCTTTGCCTCTGGCATTCCTGAAAGCTCACCATAGTTTCTAATATCTGTGCCTC
The DNA here is from genome assembly GCA_938049335.1 of uncultured Clostridia bacterium. Classification (GTDB taxonomy): domain Bacteria; phylum Bacillota; class Clostridia; order Peptostreptococcales; family Anaerovoracaceae; genus Eubacterium_B. Next base: position 241,887 of record CALIYX010000024.1, read on the forward strand.
CGAGCTCACACTCAGAAGGATCAACCAGAACATCTAAAAGCCCGCTTACGAGATCGAGTTGGCGCTTTCCTGGCTTTCCTCTTGCCATATTAAGATTAAGGTTCTTTTCCTTGAGCTCCTTAAATTTTATTTCGAGACTGCTCTTTTCGTTTAACAGCTCTTCCCTTGTCATCTCACTGTATCTCATAAAGTCCTCCGAGCGATAAATTATCCTTTTCCTATGCATCCTTGAAAATCAAGTGCTTTAGTCTCTTATAAACCAGGAAGGTCACTATCGATACCACTCCGAACTTGATTAGGTTAAATGGCAATATTGATAGAATCATTAGTGAGAATAAGCTATTAATATGTGAGTTTATTGCATGCCCCATTCCTATGATTGCATCCATCGGAATTCCATATAGCTTGGAATATGCTGGGAATATGAAGAATAGGTTGCTGAGCACACATACTATGCTTACTGTAATCGTTCCAACTGTTAGAGCAATAGCTGCACCCTTCTTAGTTCTTCTAACGTGGTAGATTAGAGCGGCAGGAACCATATAGGCAATAGCAGCGATAAGGTTTGCAAGTTCGCCGACAAATGCAGTCTCTGTTCCTCTAATCATGAGCTTAAGCGCTAGCTTTACTATACATACAAGAATACCTTCAACAGGTCCCATCATAAATGTTGCTAGCATTGCAGGCAGATCTGCAAAGTCAAACTTCATAAAAGCTGGTGCGATAGGAATAGGAAAATCCACCATCATTAGAGCCATGCTTATAGCACCAAACATTGCAACAAGAATCATATTCTTTGTTGTAAATACCCTGTGCTTTTTTGTGTTTAGATTCATTACGTTTTCGTCTCTTTCCATTTGAGATACCTCCAAAATATATTGCTTCGGTTTTCTCAAGGCTCATTGGCAAGAAATGAACATAAAAAAGCCGAGCTACCATCAATTGATGGAACTGATGACGCCCGACTCAAAAATAGCCTATATCTATCCATTCCATCTTTTCCCATCCGGACTAACCAACTAGCTGTATCAACTCGCATGTCGCAAGTCAATATCAAATGTTGGAATACCGTCGGTTTCGGAATTTCACCGAATCAGCCTAAAAAGGTTTGTGGACTATACCACCGGTCAGGACTCTCACCTGCCTCAAAGATAGTTGCATTCAATTATCTACTCGCTGCACATCTATTGCCTGTGCAACACTATCATGTTAATACCCAAATAACTAGGTGTCAACCTTTTCGTATAAAAACTTAGTTCAAATTTCATTAAAATCTTTGGTTTACTTACGTATTAGTGTTTGAGTTAAAATTTTTATGCCTTTTTCTAATGTATATCTACACCAGTATTACATTTTTTGATGTTTCAGAATTTTTTGTACATATGTTATTGTGTTTTCACAGAATAGTATTATAATTTATTTAATAAAATATTAGCTGTTGTATTCTCAATCATAAGGAGGCATTGTATGTTAAAGATTTTAGCTGATTCTGTAGCAACCTTAGATGCTTGGTTATGGGGATTACCATTTATAATAATCCTTTTGGGTACACACGCATTTTGCACCGTTAGAACAGGCTTTGTTCAAAAGTATACCTTTAAAGGTATGAGACTTTCAGTAACTCCTGATACTGACGGTGAAGGAGAAGTTTCGCAGTTTGGTGCTTTGACCACAGCGCTTGCTGCGACCATTGGTACAGGTAATATTATAGGTGTTGCCACTGCAGTTGCTTCTGGTGGTCCAGGTGCAGTATTCTGGATGTGGATTACGGGAGTATTCGGAATGGCAACCAAGTACATGGAAACTGCTATGGCAGTCAAGTACAGAGAGCAAACAAAGGATGGCCGAATGATGGGTGGTGCATTTACTGCACTTGAGCTCGGATTGCATTCAAAGTGGCTAGCTGTCCTATTTGCTCTATTTGGTGGAGTTGCCGCATTCGGTATCGGATGTCTTACACAGGCAAACTCAATTTCAACTGCTCTAAAACAGAACTTTGGTGTAGATGAAAGAATGGCAGGCGTTGTTGTAGCAATACTAACCGCTATAGTAATTATCGGCGGAGTTAAGTCTATAACAAAGGTAACAGAAAGACTTATTCCTTTTATGGCTGCTTTTTACATACTTGGATGTCTATGGGTTATCTTCATGAACAGAAGCGTTCTTGGTCAGTCAATTGCACTCATATTTAAATCTGCATTTTCATTCCAGGCAGGTGCAGGCGGTGTATTTGGTTTTACTGTTGCTAAAGCTTTGCGCTATGGATGTGCTAGAGGACTATTCTCGAATGAATCCGGTATGGGTTCTGCACCTATAGTTGCAGCTTCTGCTATAACAAGAAACCCTGTGAGACAGTCTCTAGTATCTATGACAGGTACATTCTGGGATACAGTTGTAATTTGCGCTCTAACAGGTATTACACTTGTAAGTTCTGCAGTTGCTCACCCTGAATTCTTGGCATCTGGAAGCTGCACCGATACAACTGTACTTACATTCCAGGCCTTTTCACTAATTCCAACTGTAGGAAAACCTATAATTGCAATTTCACTCGCTTTGTTCGCATATTCTACTATACTAGGATGGTCATACTATGGTGAAAGATGTGCGGAATATCTTCTAGGATCAAAGGTCATAAAATACTATAAGGTTATGTTTGTAATACTTTCATTTGTTGGATGCATAGTAAAGCTTGCAACTGTATGGAATATAGCAGATATACTCAATGGACTTATGATCATTCCTAACGTAATAGGTGTATTCCTGTTAAGTGGAGTTTTGATTGCAGACCTGAAGAAGTATGCTAACAACATAGACGAAGTTGATCCAACTCCTATCCCTGTTGTTGACAAAGATTAATAGTTATAGAAAATCATTGTCGGATTGTGATCACATTTGTATCTTAAGATCAAAAGATAAAGCGTGACCGCCCGTTCGGCTAAGGAATCTCCGTATAGGGAATATGTGTGATTCTCTAAATCGGAGCAGAATGAAAAAATTGAACGATTTTATATCGGGCATTAACAGTTACGATGAACAGCTAATATGAAGCGACTAATCTTCGTATGAATCATTTATTTGATGACGTATGCAGATTAGTCTTTTTTTGATGCCTGATACCGAATAAATAATTTTGAGGGTGATGTACAAATGGCGTAACTACTGGATTCGCTCAGTCAGAAGCGGTATTTTCGTTTTTATAAAAACTTTCCTAAAAACTTTGCTCGATGTCGTTGACAAGCCCATTTCCTTGTGGTAATATATTCCTTGCGTTAGACAAGCAAATATGTGTCATTAGCTCAGCTGGCAGAGCACCTGACTCTTAATCAGGGTGTCCAGGGTTCGAACCCCTGATGACGCACCAAGAACCTCGGAATTCAGTTCCGAGGTTTTTTATTTACCTAGGTCTCCCCTTGCATAAATATTTATATTATGCTATAATTCCTACAATATTTTTTATTATTTGCTAAGGAGAATTTAATTATGAAGTTAGTTTGTTTAGATCTAGAAGGCGTTCTCGTTCCTGAGATTTGGATTGCCTTTGCTGAAGAGACGGGCCTAGAGGCACTTAAGAAAACAACGAGAGACGAGCCAGATTATGACAAGCTCATGCAATACAGACTCGATATTTTGGCAGAAAATAATCTCGGACTAGAGCAGATTCAAAATACAATTGAAAAGATAGATCCTCTTCCGGGTGCTATCGAGTTCCTAAACGAGCTCAGAGAACTTACACAGGTCGTAATCATCAGTGATACATTCAGTGAATTCGCAAAGCCTTTGATGAAGAAGCTCGGATACCCTACTCTATTCTGTAACGAGCTAGAGGTCGCAGAAGATGGTAAGATTACCGGAATTAAAATGAGACTCGAGGATTCAAAGCTAAATACTGTTAAAGCATTCCAGCTTGCAGGCTGTGATACAATAGCATCAGGAGATAGCTTTAATGACCTAGGAATGATCAAGCAGAGCCAGTATGGATTCCTATTCAGAACCACAGATTCAATTAAGAAGGATCACCCAGAGGTTCCAGCATTTGAAGAATATGATGAGCTGCTTGCAGCAATTAAAAAATCCCTATAGCAGGGATTTTTTTATGTCTATAATACTTTGTGCAAAACAGTCGTATATATCAAAATCAGAGCCACGTTACCTACTATTAGGCCGAAAGTCGCAATTATTGTCTTTGATGTACCCGGCTTAAAATCTGCACTAATTAAATATGGCCAAAAGCATGCCATTGGGAAAACGGCTATTAGTATACATACATAGATGGGAAAGCTTGTCCAAAGAAAGCGCGTTGTCTCTAACCAGTGCCCCCATGAAGGTATCATTATTTTGCTTATAGTGAAAAGTATGCATATAAGGTGAACTATTAAAAGATAAATAGCATACTTTGTCTTGTTTAGCACTTTTTTCTTTTTCATTTTTTCTAATTATCCTTGCTAATTATCCAATCGCTCAGCTGCAATCTTGGAACTAAAATTAAAATTAACTATATTATTATTCGAATCAAGGTCTAAATTCATAAAGTAATGATTCCAAAAGAATTCATTGTTACCTGCGCCCCACTGTACACCGTAATGACCCAAATATTCACCTCCTGGTTCGCTTGGAGTAAGCCATATTTTTTTTCCAAAGACTTTCTCAAACTCAGATTCATCAATGCTCTTCAGCAAATCTATACCCTCTATATTATATGAAATTCCGTGAGATTTAGCAGCAGTAGTACATTCAGAATCGAAGCAAAGCTGCGTAATTACACAGTCCTTAAGCTCCGTGCTCTTCCTCTTATCCCCGTAAACACCTATGCATCCAACTACTACGTTTTTCTTTACAAGAAGATAAGTCGATCTAGTAACTGCTGAGTCATATGACTTAAAGCCGCTTGGTACGCTAACCCCAGATCCTTGGTATTTAGAATAGCTTCCCGTTGTCAAAAGCTCGTTATAATTAGGATAATCATGCCTATCATTTGACACATAGATTTCAAAGCCCTTGTCCATCAAATCCGAAACCTTAGTTTCTGTAAGATTAATTTCAGTTCCGTCAATTTTAAGTGGTGGTGCGTTATCAGGTAGACCTATAAGTATATATACAAACATCAAAAACACGAATACCATAAGCACTGCAACTATACCTATCCAAGACTTCCCAGTTCTCCTTCGTGCATTGAAAAGCGACATTATAGAAGGCGTGATTATAGCAGAACCAATTGGCGCCGCCCCATGACGGAACACGCTCATGACCCTAAAGGCAATTACAGCGCTAATTAGTATTAAAACTATGTGAACTGCATACTCTCCTACGCTTAGCTTACTCGTCCTAGTCTGATTATTTGCTGGGGCATCGTACACTGGAACACCGTTCTCAAAGGTGTTCTTCATTCTTAAACGCAGCCAAAACAATATTCCAATAAACACAAATGCCAAGAACACTAGCATTCCGATAAAAACTAATTTTTCCATCCGAAACCTTTTCTATTATTTAATTATCATCCATAAAATTCATACTTAGTCTACCACATTTCCAAATCGTTTTCCACGAATGACTTAGACTTTATACATATCCTCATTGATATTTCTTTCATTCAAAATCCTGTCTTCGTTAAACTATGTTTTACAGACATTTGCACATTTGTGCATGAATTAATAATGTATACAAGCTTTTCAGATTATTTTTTCTTTACACGTCTTTTTCGCTATGCTAAAATTATATTAAAGTTTAATACTTGTTTTATTCTTAAAAACGCGCACCATTTTAGCGCGAAAAACAAATTTAATTCCGTTGTTTCTGTAGTTAACTTTTTTATCAGAGTAATTCAGGAATCCTATATTAGATATAGGATGCATTAATCAAATATGAATATTAATCGTAATGCTTTGGGTGTTTTAATACCGTTCAGCCTGTATTGTGTTATCTGTACTATAATATGTCTGATAATTTCGTCAAATTCAATTCTAGCGATTGGCGGGATATTCATCGGATATCTGATAGCACTCACAAACTGGTTCATTCTAAATTTGACCGTTAGATGGTTGTTTAATCTCAATCGTCTTCTTGCGGTACAGTTTATGATATTCAGACTGCTAATCTACATATTAGGCGCATGGGTCTGTACGCAGATAGGCTTTCAGTCCGTGCTCCTCTTCGCTATAGTCATCACAGGCTTTAGCTTAGTTATCTTTGTTGAATTCGGATTAAAAGGAGGCCTTTGTTTTGTTAAACATAAATGAATTAGGTGCCAGAATAATATTTAGTTTTGGCGACGGTAAGCTTTTCATTACCGAAAGTACCCTATTCGGAATTTTGATAGCCGCCTTTCTAGCCATACTGGGAATATGGCTGGGTAGTAGACTTGAAAAGGTCCCGCGCGGCAAGCAAGTCTTTGCAGAATTTATAGTCGAATGGGTTTATAAGTTCACAGAAAAACATATGGGTAAAGCTAATTCTAACTTTGCTCCATATATAGGTACTCTTCTTGCCTTCGTATTTTGTGCAAGCTCACTAGGTGTTTTCGGCGTTAGACCGATAACGGCAGACCTTAACGTTGCCTTTGCACTATCCGTTATGACGATGGCTATGATCGTTTTTAATTCAACAAGGGTTCACGGCTTTAGAGGCAGACTAAAGCACATGTGCGAACCATATGTCTTCATGCTGCCACTCAAAATCTTAGAAGAAATTTCACTTCCTATTTCGCTGGGACTTCGTATCTTCGGTAACATTTTAGGAGGATACATCATAGTCGAGCTATGGATGCACCTCATGACAAAGCTCAGCAATTTTTTCAGCGATGTACCATTTTTACGCGCAGTCACAGTGCTGCCTCTGAATGCAATCTTTGATATAGCAGAGCCGGCAATTCAGACCTTTATATTTACAATTTTGACCGTTATTAATCTTGCTGCAGCTATGAAGATTACAGCCACAGTAAGCAATAATGCAAATAGAGAAGAACTTTAGGAGGAGAATCAATGGAATTTATCGGAATCGGTTTAGCAATGGGACTTGCAGCACTTGGCATTGGCCTAGGCCAGGGTATCGGATTGAGCAAGGGACTAGAAGGTATTTCAAGACAGCCTGAAGCTACAAGCAAGATTCAGACTGCGATGATTGTAGGCATGGCGCTCATGGAGACCATAGGCATTTTGACATTTGTAATTGCTATAATCATGAGCAACAAATTGTAATTTAAATTCCTAAAGGAGGCACGAACTTTGGATATTAATAAACACCAAGACCTGCTCACTATCAACTGGAATCTTATCTTTTCGATTATTACTGTTTTAGTTCTTATTTTGATATTAAAGCGTTTTTTCTTCGAAAAGGTTAAGCGATTCATGGATGAGCGCAAGGCTCAGGTCGAGGCGCAATTCCAAAAGGCAGATGAAACCGAGAATCAGGCCCGTAAAAAGCTTGACGAATACAACGATATACTCGCTGGTGCCGAAAAAGAAAAGCGTGCAATCATTGCAGGTGCAATGGAGAGCGCAAAGGCTCAGGCAGACTCTGTTTTAGACGAAGCCCGCAAAGAAGCTGCTGATATTCGCGAGAAATCAAGAATTCAGATTGAAAGAGAGAAAGCTGCGGCGAGAAAAGAAATCCACAACGAAGCCAGTGAACTTGCGGTTCAGCTCGCAGAAAAGATTTTGGAAAACAAGCTTGACGCCGATGCTCAGGCTTCAGTAATAGATGAAATAATTAGTAGATCAGAGGCAAACAGTGAAACAGAAAAATAGCAAGGATTTAGAGGCACTCTGCGAACAGCTCGATAGAGCCACAGAAAGCCTACGAGATTTACGCAATCTCATCAAAGAGACAAGTGGTGAGTATCGTGACCTACATACCTACGCATTAGAAAAGCGCACCCTGCACGAGCAGGAGGAAATGTATGCCTTTATCGAAGCCCTAAGCGAGGGTCTAAGCCTATTTGACAAAAGAGAAGAAAATAAAATTAAAGGTATAGTTTACTCAGCTATACCTCTTGACCGTGAAACAATTCAAAGGATGGAAATACAGACCTCTGACCTTATCAAGAAGGACTGTGTTTTGACAAATCGCATAGATGAAAAAATCATCGGCGGCTTTATTATATCCATCGATGATAAGCTTATAGATGCTTCGATACGCAAGCGTATGGAGGATATGCGTCTGCACCTGTCTTACAATACTAATTCTAATTAATTGGAGATGCGTATGAGAATTAATACTGATGAAATCCTAAGTAATATAAGGGACAAAATAGAAAGCTTTACCTCAGAGCTTGAGATAACCGATTTCGGTCAGGTTATCGAGGTCGGCGACGGTGTTGCTCATATAGACGGCCTCAAATCCTGCTTTGCTGGTGAGCTTTTAGAGTTTCCAAATGGAAGCTACGGAATGGCCATGAACCTCGACGATGATATGGTTGGCGCTGTGATTATAGGTTCAGACCGTGGGATTAGGCAGGGAGACATAGTTAGACCTACAGGCAGAGCTATGGAGGTCCCAGTAGGTGAAGAACTTCTCGGACGTGTAATCGACCCTCTCGGAAGCGCAATAGACGATAAGGGACAAATTAACTGTAGCGAAGCAAGACCCCTCGAAAGCGATGCTCCAGGAGTTCTCGACAGACGCTCAGTATACCAGCCTCTTCAGACTGGCATCAAAGCAATAGATGCCATGATACCGATAGGCAAAGGTCAAAGAGAGCTGATTATCGGAGACCGACAAACTGGTAAAACTGCAATCGCCATAGACACGATAATAAATCAAAAGAAACAGAATGTAATATGCATCTACGTTGCCATAGGTCAGAGAAAGTCAACGGTTGTACAAATTGCAAAGACGCTCGAGGACCACGATGCAATGTCGCATACCATCATAATCTCTGCAACAGCAAGCGAAGCTGCACCAATACAGTACATCGCTCCTTATTCGGGCTGTGCGATTGCAGAGTATTTCATGCACAAGGGAAAGGACGTTTTGATAGTCTACGACGATCTATCAAAGCACGCCGTGGCCTACAGAGCCATGTCCCTATTACTACGCAGACCACCAGGACGTGAAGCCTATCCAGGGGATGTCTTCTACCTGCATAGCAGACTTTTAGAGCGCGCTGCAAAGCTATCTGATGAGCTTGGAGGAGGCTCAATCACAGCCCTTCCAATAATAGAAACCCAGTCAGGTGACGTGTCCGCCTACATCCCAACAAATGTAATCTCCATCACAGATGGACAGATTTTCCTAGAGAGCAACCTCTTCTTCTCTGGTCAGATTCCGGCAGTAAATGCAGGAATCTCTGTTTCCCGTGTCGGAGGAAATGCACAAATAAAAGCGATGAAAAAGGTTTCAGGTACAATGAAGCTCATTCTCGCCCAGTTCCGCGAGCTTCAGAGCTTTGCTCAGTTTGGCTCAGATATAGACTCAGATACCACAAAGCGTCTCGAAAGCGGTAAGAGACTAATGGAGATACTCAAGCAGAAGCAGTACTCCCCTATCTCAGTCGAAAACCAAATCATTATAATATACGCTGCAATAAACGGCTACCTAAATGATATAGAACTAGAGCGCATAGCCTCCTTTGAGGATAGTCTATATGAGTTTATGGCTATGAAATATCCAGAGATAAGCCAAGAGATTGTGACCACAGGCAATATGTCTGCTGAAGCAGAAAAGCTTTTGATACATGGCATAGAGGAATGCAAGAAAGAAGGTAAGTATATTGGCTGAGCAAATTCAGGCGATTAAGAGACATATAAATAGCGTCAAAAACACCGAGAAGATAACAGGTGCTATGAAGCTTATCTCAGCTGCCAAGCTCAAGCAATCCACCGACCATTTAAATTATGCAAAGGATCACATCGAGCCTTTGATATCAAAATTCACACAGATTCTCACCTGCGACATCGCACCGGAAATCTACTACGAAAAGCGCCTAGATATGCGTCAGTTTGAGGTAGGCACAGTGCCACACTCCAGTGAGGCTCCCGTCAAGGAGCTGTGCATTTTGATCACCTCATGTAAGGGGCTATGCGGCGGATATAACTCGAGCTTGATAAAGCATGCTGCAGAAATGAATGAAAATGCGGGCATTATCTTTGTGCCTTTAGGAGATAAAGGTTTTAACTACTGCATCAAACACGGGCTTGAAGTCTTTTCAGCAGATGCTTTTGCCGATACATACTCTGACCACGCGCACGAACTTTCGTATGAGCGGATCCACAAAGTAGCTTCTGCCGTACTTGAGCTCTATCGCAAGAGTGAAATATCAAAGGTTAAAATCGTCTACACTAAATACAGAAACCCTATAGCATTTGACATCGACACAAAGTTGCTTTTTCCACTCGAAAAAGCAGCACATGGCGAAGATGGTGACATCGAAAACACTAGCCTCTTTGACCACGATGCAGGTTCTTCATATTTTGATGAACTAGCCGAGGCCTATCTATCTATGAAAATCCTCAGATACATCGCTGAGGCAACTCTCTGCGAACACGCAGCAAGACGTATTGCGATGAAGAATGCAAATGACAACGCACTCAAGATGATTGAGACGCTTTCTAACAAATATCACACCGCTCGTCAAAACGCAATAACTGGCGAGATGATTGAAATAATAGTTGGTCACGAATCACAAAAGCTTGGTAAGGTCCAAAAGAAATTAGGTGAATAACTTGAATACAGGAATTGTAAAACGAATTATCGGTCCAGTAATAGACATCAAATTTGAAGCTAGCGAGATGCCTCAGCTTCTTGATGCTATAGAGATAAAAATGGAAGACCATGTAGTCGTAGCCGAGGTTGCTCAGCACGTCGGTGACAGCACGGTTAGATGTATTGCCCTTTCCTCTACCGACGGTATGAAGCGCGGACTTAAGGCTATAAACACAGGCGCACCTATCGAGGTTCCAGTTGGAAATGATGTTTTGGGCAGACTTTTCAATGTTTTAGGAGAGCCTATAGACGGGCTTCCAGCGCCAGAGGATGCACCCAAAAAGCCTATACACCTTCCTTCTCCAGAGTATTCTCAGCAAGAGACTTCCACTCAAATATATGAGACGGGAATCAAGGTTATAGACCTTCTTGCACCTTACACCAAGGGTGGTAAGGTCGGACTTTTCGGCGGTGCCGGAGTTGGTAAGACTGTCCTAATTCAGGAGCTCATCAACAACATCGCTAAGGAGCACGGAGGTATCTCTGTATTTGCAGGCGTTGGAGAAAGAACCCGTGAGGGAAACGACCTGTATAACGAAATGCAGGAGTCAGGTGTAATAGACAAAACAGCCATGGTCTTTGGACAGATGAACGAGCCACCTGGAGCAAGAATGAGAGTTGCTCTTACGGGGCTTACTATGGCTGAGCACTTTAGAGATAAAGAGCATCAGGATGTGCTTTTGTTCATAGATAATATTTTTAGATTCACTCAGGCTGGTTCTGAGGTATCGGCTTTGCTTGGAAGAATTCCATCAGCCGTAGGCTATCAGCCAACACTAGCTACTGAGATGGGTGCGCTTCAGGAGAGAATCACATCTACATCAAATGGTTCTATCACCTCGGTTCAGGCAATCTATGTTCCTGCCGACGACCTCACAGACCCTGCTCCAGCAACAACCTTCTCTCACCTTGATGCGACTACGGTTTTATCTAGAGCAATTACAGAGCTTGGCATCTATCCTGCTGTTGATCCTCTCGAATCCTCTTCGAGAATTATGGATCCCCTCATTTTGGGCGAGGAGCATTATCATACAGCAAGAGATGTGCAGGCAGTTTTACAAAGATATAAGGATCTTCAGGACATCATCGCAATCCTCGGAATGGACGAGCTTTCTGAAGAGGATAAGCTGACAGTTGCAAGAGCCCGCAGACTGCAGAGATTCTTGTCGCAGCCATTTGCAGTTGCAGAACAGTTTACGGGAATGCAAGGAAAATATGTTCCCCTAGCAGATACGATTCGTGGTTTCCGCGAGATACTCGACGGAAAATACGACCATATCCCAGAGTCCATGTTCCTATACGCAGGCTCAATTGAAGAAGTGGCACAAAGGTACGAAAATGAAAAATAGCCATACCATGCTCCTAGAGATAAAGACAGACAAGAAAATAATATACTCAGGCGATGTTCTTTCGCTGACAATCAAAGATGCAAAGGGGCAGGAATGCTTCATGCCCCTTCATTGCGATACAACAAAGACTATTAGGGACGGAATAATCTGCATTAGCGAACCACTAAATCCAAAAGTTGATTCCGTCTCAAGCTCAGGTCCAAATTTTGATGCCAAAATTCCTGCTTCGAATCCAGGAACAAAAGTCACGCAAAAAAAGCTTTTCAGTGTCTCCAATGCCTACCTAAACATTTCAAAAAATACTGTTGTTATCTTCGCTCCAGACGCACTAGAAATCAGCGTTTGAGTATTCTGATACAATCGAATTTTATCATTGTTAAATTCCTATCAAAATTATTTAAAATGGGGTTCCCATGCACATGAAAATATAGTATGATAGGTAGGGTTTAATTTAATTTATAAGTAAAATTGTATTCATTATACAACGGAGGTTTTAAAACATGCGTGACATATATACAAGAATTAATAATTTGCGCCGTCAGGTATTCTCTGCAGTAGCAAATCTTGCGTACGAAGATCGTGATCTCAGCGAGATCGTAGAGATTCCATTTGAGATTCTACCTGGTGAAATCGCATCAATCAGAGAGAGCGTATTTCTAGAGAGAGCTATCCTCGGAGAAAGAATCCGTGCGGCTCTTGGACTAGACATTCAGCCAGCAAGAGAGCATATCTCAATCACAACAGGTATTGACGAAATCGTAAAGGGCGAAAACTACTATAAGGCACCACTGATCAACATCATCAAGTTTGCATGTCATCAGTGCCCAGAGAAACTTATCAAGGTTACTGACATGTGTCAGGGTTGTATTGCTCACCCATGTACTGAAGTCTGTCCTAAGAATGCTGTTGATATTATCAACGGTAAATCTTTCATTGACCAGGACAATTGCATTAAGTGCGGAAGATGCGTAACTGCATGTCCATACAATGCTATCATCAAGATGGAAAGACCTTGCGCTGCTGTATGCGGAATGGATGCAATAAGCTCAGACGAATACGGTCGTGCAGACATAGATGAAGATAAGTGCGTAGGATGCGGAATGTGTCTAACACACTGCCCATTTGGTGCTATCGTAGATAAGGCACAGCTATTCCAGACTATTACAGCAATCAAGAGCGATACACCAGTATACGCTGCAGTTGCACCTGCTGTTGCGGGACAGTTCGGAAATGGCATCACAATGGAACAGCTAAAGGTTGCTCTTAGAGAGCTTGGATTTACAGATGTACTTGATGTAGCTGTAGGTGCTGACCTTTGTACAATTCAGGAGGCTCACGACTTCCTAGAGAACGTTCCAGCAGAGATTCCCTTCCTTGCAACATCATGCTGCCCATCATGGTCAGGCATGGCAGAAAAGCTATTCCCAGAGCTACAGGGACACATCTCAATGGCTCTTACACCTATGACACTAACAGGTATGGTTCTTAAGGAGCAGCACCCAGGATGTAAGGTTGCGTTCATCGGACCATGCGCTGCTAAGAAGATTGAGGCAACAAGAGAAAATATCAGACCATATATCGACTTCGTTCTTACATTCGAGGAAGTAATCGGAATGTTCGACTCAAGAGGAATCGATCCTAAGAAGGTAGAGGTTGACGAAAATGAAACAGCAACCGGAAGCTCAGCAGGAAGAAACTTCGCCGTAAGCGGTGGTGTAGCTAACGCTGTAGTTCAGGTAATTTCTAGGCTAGAGCCAGATAGAGAAATGAAGATTGCAAACGCTGACGGTCTCGCAAACTGCCGTAAGCTTCTTCAGGCTGCTAAGCAAGGTAAGTACGATGGATACCTACTTGAGGGAATGGGTTGCCCAGGCGGATGCGTCGGCGGCGCCGGAACAATGATTTCTCTAACAAAGGGTAACAACGCAGTTGCTAAGACAACTAAGGAAGCTCCGTACGAGAATCCACTAGATAGTGAATTCTCAGATTACCTAAGAATCGTTGAAGAAAACCAGCATCCTGAAGGCGAAAACGCTAAATAGTAATCATATAAAAATCGGTGCTCTTTGGCACCGATTTTGTTTTGCTCATATTTTAGGACTACTCTGCAACACCTAGATATTTCTTGAGATGCTCTATGTATTCCTCTCCTGTATGGCTTAAGCTTATACCCTTTTTCTTGATATATCCAATCTCCATAACGCTGTTCGGATTTTGCTTATCCTCGTAAGGAACAGCTATATAGTCATCTCCATTTAGTTCCTCACAAATTATGCCAGAACAGAGTGTATATCCGTTTAGGCCTACCATAAGATTTAGCATGGTTGCACGGTCGTTAGCTTTAATAGTCCTGGGATATTCATTGGTCGTCAAAATTTCCTCAGCAAAGTAAAACGAGCTGTTATCGCCTTGCTCAAAAGAGAGGCAAGGATAGTCCTTTAGCTGGTCGAAGTCAATCGACTTTTCCTTTGCTAGCGGATGCCCCTTCCACAGATATACGAAAGCATCGCAGTCTATGAGCTTAGTAAAGCCAATATTTGAGGCATTAAGTAGCTTCATCAAAGCCTTGCGATTAAAGTCACTCATATAAAGGAGTCCTATCTCACTTCTGAGATTCGCAACATCAGAAATAACAGTTCTAGTTTGAGTCTCTCTGATTGCAAACTCGTATTCAGCCGTATCAAAGCTCTTTACCATCTCGACAAACGCCTTTATCGCAAAAGAATAATGCTGAGTCGAAACGCCAAACTTCTTCTTTATCTTTGCGCCATCGCCGTACTTTTCCATCAAGGTCTCGTAGCTAGCATAGACCTCCTTTGCGTACATCAAAAATTCTACGCCATCAGGTGTCAGGCTCACGCCCTTACCACTACGATTAAATAGGCTAAAGCCAAGCTCCTTCTCTAGCTCTTTGATTGCACCCGTCAAAGATGGCTGGGCCACATAAAGCTGCTCAGCGGCCTTGTTCATGGAGCCACATTCAACTATTTTTATAACATAGTTTATCTGTGTCAGCGTCATTGTACTTCTCCTGACTTTTCGAGTTTCTTGGCCTCGCGCCAAGCTACTAATCTATCAAATTCCTTCTTTAGCAGGGCTGCCATAGGGACCGCTGTTAGCATTCCCAGAAGTCCTCCAAGTGAAGCTCCTATCAAAAGAGCTATAATTACGAGTATTGGATTTACTGAAATACTATTTGATAATAGCTTAGGGTTTATAAAGTTTCCATCTAGTCCCTGGATAACTAAAACTACAATAAGTCCGATTACCATCTTTTTGAAGTCGCCATCAACTACACAAGCTAGGATTGTTCCACCGTAGGCGAATATCGGACCTACATAAGGGATTAGGTTTCCAATTCCCGTTAGGATACCTATTAAGATGCTGTATTTAACGTTTACTATTGAAAGTCCTACGCTAACTAGCACAGCCATTACACAGGCGTCTAGGAACTGGCCTTTGATATATCCTGAGAAGCAGTAGTCTGCATCCTTAAGGAAGGTTGATACGGCACCATAGCTGCGGTTTCTTAGCAGTGCTGCTGCAACCTTCTGCCAATATTTTTTCAGATTGTCTAGGTCGATTAACACATATATTGAAAGAACCATAGCGATTAGGAACTTTGATATTGCGCTTCCAACATTTGATACAAACGAGAATGCACCGCTTGCTATACTTGTAGTACTATCATTTATCCAGCTAATCAGCTTCTGCTGATACTCGCTTAGATTTGCAGACTGTATACCAAACTGCTCAAGCTTGCTCGTCACAGCTTTGATGAACTCTTTGCCTGACTTTAGAAGCGAAAGTGCTATGTTCTTGAGGCTGTCGGTATCAGCTAATTGGATTTCCTTGGCAATTGATGAGATGATTGCAGATAATATTAGGAAAATACATCCCGCAACTATTAGATATGTAATCAAGACTGATAGGCTTCTAAACGACAGCTTGTCTTTCTTGCTTTTTAAAACGATTCCAAAACTTTTGTAAAGTATCTTTTCTATACGGTTTACAATTGGATTTAGCAGATAAACTATCGCAAGTCCGACTATAAACGGTGAAATCAGCGAGAAAAATGTCGAAATTAGACTCATTCCCTTTGGCACTATCACACCGATATTAAGGAGCAAAAAGAACATCACCAAGATGCTAAACGCTCCGAGCAGTACATACAAAAGTATCTGTTGATATTTTTCATTTCTATCAGGTAACTTCATTAATCCCTCCCATTAACTGTAGTTTTTACAGACATAATCTATCACACTTCGCCCGTCTTTTCAATCAAGGCAAAGTTTGCTGCTCTCTTGGTATAGTTATTTTCTAGCATTCTCACATGAGATAGGAACGCCTCATCATCAAAGTATTTCGCTCCGCTGTGGCATTTTATAATGCAAGCCTGACATTTGATGCATGGCCCTGTAATTGTCATATAGTCAGAGGCAATACTACCTACTGGACAGGCTTTGATGCAAACTCCGCAGCCATCGCATAGCTCTTCTAGAGTCTTTGGCACCGCCTTTAGGAATTTTGCTGGTTGCATATCCTCACCAAGCGGAATGTAGTAAGGCTTTACTTCTGAATCAGCAAGTATATTTCTGTGTTCTATGCACTTTGCTTTTGACTTTGATAGCCACTGCGCTATGCTTAATGCAAATTTTTCTATTTCAGCTACATCGTCATCGTCTGGTCTTGCCGTTCCTATTACTTTGGAGAAGTGATGCTGACAGGCAAATGAAGCTGCTGCAAAGATATCAAATCCGTTTTTATATAGCTCTAGCGAAAGCTCAGTCAAAGAGCTATCAAAGCTTCTATTTCCGAATGTGGTAACAGCCACTGCCTTTGTGGCATTACCCTTAAAACCATCCTGAAGAAAAGCCAGAAGCTTGTTTGGAACTCTTCCAGCATAGGTTGGCAAACCGAAGATCACAAGTGCATCTTCATCGAAGCTATACTGCGCGTTTCTCATCTCAGGTGATGTGAAGTCAATTGCGTATGCTTCAGCGTCTAGCTCGCCAGCTAGCTTTGTTCCGATTAGCTTTACAACCTTTTCCGTGTTTCCGCCTGGGCTGAAATAAACTAGATATATTTTTTTAATGTCCATCGTTTCCACCTTCTCCTGAGGTTTTACTTTATCTTTAGTCCTCTCAGGTATTCCTTTTGCTCAGGACTTATTCTATAGCTTTCTATCGCCTTTTGTATGGTCTTATTATGGGTCCACTTTGATAGTCTATTATTTTCTAGATAAACTATTGCACTCTCCCACTGCTTGGCAAGGGCAGTGGCAAAGAACCAGGCTATCATCATGTTAAGATAGTATTCTTCGCTTTTAACTTCGGCTGGAAGCTCAAGGTATTCGGTCTTGAATTCATCATCGAGGAAATAGCTCATCAGCATCTCCATGCCAAATCTGCTTGTATATATGTGCTCTGAGCTTATCCATGACTTTATGCAAGATAGAAAGCCATCCTTATCCTTTGCTAAAATCTTAGGATTTATTATATCGCAGGTAGCCCAGTTATCGATATACGGAAGGAATTCCTCAAGTCTAAGAAGACAATCCTCCTGAGACTTCATATTTGAAATTATGATTCCGTGCAAAGTATTCTCTTCAAGGTATTTATGAGGAAGGTCAGAGAGCCAGTCACCTAAATCCTCAGCTCTAAGCTCCTTTTCGAGCTTCCTGAGCGCAGGAACTCTAACGCCGATTACAAGGCTTTCGTCGACGTTTGGAATTAGCTTTGAATTAAAGGCCTTGTATTCCTCATCCTTTAGATCCATAAGTCTATTTCTGATATCTTCAGCGGTAGTCATGAAACTCTCCTTTTATATCAGCCTTGTCGTCCACTCTGAAAGGTCCCAGATTTCTGTGGCAAGTCCTTCGTAGAACTCAGGCTCGTGGCATACCATCAAAATACTGCCATTATATTCCTGAAGTGCGCGCTTTAGCTCAGCCTTTGCGGCAACATCAAGGTGATTTGTCGGCTCGTCTAGCACAAGTAGGTTGGACGGTCTGTTAATCAGTTTGCAAAGCCTAACCTTTGCCTGCTCTCCTCCTGAGAGGACTTTTACCTTACTCTCTATGTGCTTTGTTGTAAGACCGCACTTTGCTAAAGCAAGCCTTACCTCAAACTGAGTCCATGATTGAAAATCCTGCCAAATTTCGTCTATGCAGGTCTTTTCTCCATCACCAGAGCTTTCCTGCTCGAAGTAGCCAAGTTCGATAGAATCGCCCATTTTAGCCTCTCCAGACACCGCTGGTATCAGGCCTAGAAGGCTCTTAAGTAGAGTAGTCTTACCGATGCCATTTGCACCCTCGATTACTATCTTCTGCTTGCGCTCCATGTATAGGTTTAAAGGCTTGCTGAGTGGCTCATCATAGCCAATCACAAGGTCCTTGGTCTCAAAGATAACCTTGCCACTTATCTTGCTCTCCTTAAAATCAAACTCAGGCTCAGGTGCCTCAGTCGGTCTTGAAATAAGCTCCATGTTGTCGAGCTTTTTCTGTCTCGACATCGCCATATTCCTAGTAGCAACTCTACTCTTGTTTCTGGCAACGAAGTCCTTAAGCTCTGCGATTTCTGCCTGCTGTCTCTTGTAAGCAGCCTCCTGCTGTTCCTGCTTAACCTTGAAAACCTCCATGAACTTATCGTAGTCTCCGACATATCTATCGAGATTCTTGTTATGCATGTGATAGATAAGGTTTACAACACTATTCAGAAATGGTATATCGTGGCTTATGAGGATGAAAGCATTCTCATATGACTCAAGATATCTTCTCAGCCATTCGATATGCTCCCTGTCGAGATGGTTTGTAGGCTCGTCGAGCAAAAGGATATCTGGCTTTGATAAAAGTAGCTTCGCAAGAAGTACCTTGGTTCTCTGTCCTCCAGAAAGCGCAGAAACATCGGTATCAAGACCTAACTCCATAAGTCCAAGAGCCCTTGCTACCTCGTCCACCTTGACATCTATGCTGTAGAAGTCATGCGCCATCAAAAGCTCCTGAAGAACGCTAGCTTCCTCCATCATCTCATCCATCTTATCAGGGTCAGCGCTTCCCATCTGCTCATAAAGCTCATTCATCTGCTTTTCCATATCAAAGAGTGAATCAAAGGCTCCTGCTAGCGCCTCTCTGATGGTCATGCCCTTCTTGAGCATCGCATGCTGATCCATATAGCCTACACTCACGTTCTTAGACCACTGCACAGTGCCCTCATCTGGCATAAGCTTACCCGTAATTATGTTCATAAAAGTCGACTTTCCCTCGCCGTTTGCTCCTATAAGGCCTATATGCTCACCCTTTAGAAGTCTGAAGGAAACATCGTTAAATATAGCTCTATCGCCAAAGCCATGCGATAGGTTTTTCACTGTCATTATGCTCATCTGGCATCTCCTAACTGTTAACTGTTTTTATAAACGATACCATATAAATGGCAAATTTTCAAGATTTATGGCTGTACAGACATACAAAGGCTCATATGTTTTACAACAAAAAACAGCCTGTCGGCTGTCTTTAATATTTTCTATTGTACCTCCTGAAAGGCTCATAGGATGCCTGTCTTTTAGCTCAATAAGCCCAAGACCAGAAAGAACATCTTCTATCATATCCTTACTTATGTTCTTTCTCCTAATAATTAAACTCCTCTGCAAGCTTAGTTTTTTGAATTAGGTTTTTATATACCTTTGATTTATTCATTAGTTCATCATGTGTGCCTGAAGTTTCAACAACACCATTATCTATTACAACAATCTTGTTAACATTCTCTATTGATTTCAGCCTGTGTGATATTATAATTACCGTCTTATTTTCTATCAGTTTGTTTAGGCTCTCCTGGATTTTCTTTTCGTTATCAACATCAAGACTTGCTGAAATTTCATCCAGAATCAGTATCGGTGCATCCTTGAGGAATGCCCTTGCAATCGAAATTCTCTGCCTCTCACCACCAGAAAGCTCTGCGCCATTTTCACCTATAGCTGTATTAAAGCCTTCAGGAAGCCTTTCAATAAAGTCCATGCAGTTAGCAAGCTCAGCAGCCTTCCTTACCTCTTCATCACTTGCATCTTCTCTTCCAAGTCTTATGTTTTCCATAACACTTGTATTAAACAGAGTTACATCCTGAAAAACAATCGAAACGTCCTTGAATAAAGAATCCGTCGATATGTCTTTGATATCTTTTCCATCTATCAAAATACTTCCACCATCGTAGTCGTATAATCTTGATATCAATCTCAAAATGGATGTTTTTCCAGAACCAGATGCGCCTACAAGAGCAGTAACCTCGCCCTGATTTGCTGTAAAACTCACGTCTTTTAACACCTGTGTGTCATTGTCGTACGCAAACGATACATTTTTAAACTCAATGTTGAAGTTAGAAAGCTTAACATCCTTACCATTCTGCAATACAGCATTCTTAATCTCTTTTATGCGCCTTACTGCTGGCTCAATATAGTACATTTCGAAGATACCTTCTTTTGATACATCAAAGATTTCCTTGACCTTTATGGCAGCTATAATGTAGAGCACAAGGTATAATAAAGAAATTTCACCACGCATGAGAAGTTCTATTCCGACAAGTATTACCACTGCTACACTGATATATGCAAAAAGTGTAGATATTGCAATAAGAACCATTGACATCATCTCAACATTGAAATGAATTTTCTCACTTTCCTCCATTTTTTTATAAAGACTTCTCTTAACATTCTTAGACTGATTAAAGCTGCTTATTTCTTGCTGTAGCTCAATGGTCTCCTGAAACAGCTCAGAGTTTTCTCTCAAAACCTTGTAGTACTTACTGTTAGCCGTGATTTCTTTCTTCTTGCTCAACGGAATTACCATAAAGCTCACAAGTGTAGGAATTATTGTTGCAAGTCCAAGCTTCCAGTTTCCAATTACAAGCATTAGACCCATAATAGGAAAGAAAATCCACATACCGACAACCTTAGGTATTGAATGGCTCAAAGCATGTTCAATTGAATTCACATCGACCATGATGGTTTGAGATAAATCTGATAGATCATGCTTTGAAAAGTAAGCAAGTGGTAAGTCTGCAAGATTCTCAGCAATATCTGTTCTCAACTTTGCAGACTCCTTGTATGTAGCGTTATAAAGGCTAACATACTCTTTTGATAGCAATACATACATTATGAGAAGCGTCACAACAGCCATGCAGATATACTGCCAAGTAGCATGCACATTCCCCAATATCAGCTGGTCGAAAATAGTCATCAAAATGAACATAGGGGCAAGATTTGCAAAATACGTAAGTGTACAATATAAAGATGCAGTAGTAACATTTTTTGCGCCCTGCTCAGATAGGGCATATCTTCTTTTAAAATAGTTTTTCATTTTACACCCTCCAATCATTTGCAGTTTCATATAGACGAAGTAGCCTGCTATATATTCCTTGCTTTTCAATCAAGGAATCGTTACTTCCTCGCTCGACTACCTTACCGTTCTCTAAAACAATTATTTCATCAACATTTTGGATGCTGCTCAGTCTATGGGCAATCATGATTACTGTTCTGTCCTTCATGAGATTCTTAAAAGCTTTTTGTAATTCGTACTCGTTATCAGCGTCTATAGAGGCACTCGCTTCATCCATTATTACTATAGGTGAGTTCTTCAAAATGGCTCTTGCAATTGCAATTCTCTGCTTTTCTCCTCCCGAAAGATAAACCCCCTTTGAGCCAATAATTGTATTTTCCTTATCCTTAAACTTAGCTAAAATCTCATCGCAACCAGCTAAACTCAGCGCTTTCATGACATCTTCTCTATTCGCACTTTCATCTGCCATGGCAACATTGTCAAATATTGACTTTTTGAATAGCTTGCTATCTTGGAACACAAATGAAATATTGTGTATAATCGCTTCCTTAGTATATTCCTCAAGAGGGTATCCTCCTATTTTGATCACCCCAGCATCAAGCCTATAAAATCCAGATAGCAGCTTTGCTATTGTCGATTTACCAGAACCTGAATGTCCTACGAGGGCGTAGGTTTTCTTCTCAGGCAATGAAAACGATAGGTTTTCAAGAACTAGATTTTCACCATATGAAAAAGTTACGTTTTCAAACTCTATATTGTAGTTGTCAAAATGTGTTCTGCTTCCATATGTCAGCTTATCTTCTTGCATTTTGTCATACAATGCTTCCAGATTCTCAATTGCATATTTAGCATTGAAAATATTCATGCTCGCCCACATGATTTTCATGAAAGAAACCATTATTACACCACTGATAAAAAATATCATAATCAGCTCAACGGTAATATCTTTAGGGTTTCCAATACCTGTAATGAAAAAGCTTAGCGGTATACTAATAATCGCAATCAACCCTAAAAAAATCAATTGATATATGACATATGGTTTCTTGCACGAAAGTGAGTAGTCATAGGCATATTTCGAATAGTTTTTTATAGATTCGTCAAGGGCTTTGAATGAGTTTAGTTTTGTTCCAAAGATTTTGACAACCTGCATGCCTCTTATGTACTCTACTGTCTCTGAACTGAGCTTGTCTAGTGCCGATTGGTATACCTTCATAAACTCAGAATTACCCATCATAGCTTTTAGTATTAGAGCACTTACAAGGGTCAAAATAACTATGACCGCCCCTACTCTAATACTTACCGAGAATGCTAGAGCTATTGCAAGTATAGGTGTTAAAAATGCCTGTGAGTTATCAGGAATCATGTGCGCAACAGCTGTATGGGTCATCGCTGCATTATCATCTATTGTTTTTCTAATCTGGCCTGACGGATTAATATCAAAGAATCTGAAGCTCGAATCTGTTAATCCATCGATTCCTATTTTTCTAAGATTGGTCTCTAACCTAAAGGCTAGCTTGTGTGAAGTCAACCCTGAGATTAGGTATAATATAGCTGCTAGAGTCAAATATATTACAATCTTTATTGCATAAACACTTGCGTTTTCAAGACTGTCTTTGACTATAACTTCATCAAAGAATTTATATATGTAATGGTATCCAAATACCATCAAAAAAGCCGAAATAGCAGATATTATGACCGCTAAATAACCAAACACCCTATACTCAGGCACATATTTAAACGATTTCTTATATATGTCCATATCAATTCTCCTTTCCTTCTTTAAATATACTGAGAAACATACTCTCTAGAAAATGTCTGTTTTTTTTGAAGTTCTCTCTAGCTCCTAGAATATTAGATGCAAGGATGAGCGCATTCATTACATCAGTTGAAACATTAAATATATTCGTATCAAATGACCATCTCGATTCACCTATGACCGAGCTAAGGCTATCATTTGCCTGTTTCTGAAGTTCGTGCATTATTTCCTCTAGCTCAGGATTTCTCTTCTTTGCAATTAGAAACTCAACATAAAGTGGCATATATGGGTTATCATCTATAATTTTATCGACAAATTGCTTTGCCATAAATTCCATTTCATAACCCTTTTTACACTCATCCATATGATCCTTTATAATTGTTTTTCTATATTCAATTCCAGAGAGCATAATATCTTTAAAAATCTCGTTTACACTTTTATAATAGTGATAGACACCTCCTTTTGATAAACTTGTACCAGCAATAATCTCTTCCATCGTTGCATTTTCTAGACCTTTTTGGATTATTACATCGACAGCAGAATTCATTATTTCATTTTTTCTTTCAGACTCACTAAGTCTACGTGCAGCACACATATAAATACCTCCAAATCATACCGACGCATCCGTCGGTATCTTTATTATACATAGATTAGTTATAACTAACAAGTGTTTTTTTAAATTTTTTTCAGTCTATATTTCAGTGCATCCTTAGTTTGGGACATCAAAAAAGCACCTACTATGTAGATGCTTTTCCTTAATAATGCTATTCCTCTTTGTTTCGCCTAATTATAGCATATTTTTAGGCGATTGTTGAGAGAATAGGCGATTATTTATACTCGGCACTTTCTTCTTATTAGAAGTCCTGCGATAAGAAGCATTATAGCAATGCCGCCAATTATCATATAGCTTATGATTCCAGTAGTATCTCCTGTCAAAACGCTAGCCTTAACACCTGGCTTTGCATGTGCATTCTGAGCTGCGTTTCCGCCTGCATTTGACTGGCTTCCTGGCTGAACCTGTGGCTGAGTATCAGGTGCTGGTGCTGGATTTACAGCTGTTAGACCTATGCTTGCAAAGCCTGCTTTTGTCTTAAGCATTAGTCTGTAATTTCCTGCGCTTAAGCTGTTCAAATAGCTTCCATTTATATTTAGGATTATGCTACCCTCTCTTACTACATAGTCCTTGCCATACTCTAGTTCCTTAGGTGCTTTTCCATCCTCTTCAAGAATTAGACTTCCTACTTTATTTTCCTCTGAAATTATCTTATTCTTGTACATGTTTGAAATGTCTACATTTAGCTTTAGAACAAGCGACTTAGCTTCACCTATAACGAAGGAAACATTCTTCTTATCGAAGTCGAAGTTCACATTTTGATCCTTATTTTCTAGACTTGTATCTTCGAAATTCAGCTCTGTCTCTGATGCAGGTTTCTTGACCACTACCTTAGCGTATGGTCTTGCGATGGATTTGCCCTCTACTACTGCTGAGATTTTGTACTCACCTGGCTTGTTAAACTTGTACTTGATTTTGCCCTGGGCATCGGTCTTTACTTCGCTTACAGCCGGAGCATTTGGTCCATCAACAAACTCTAGCACTGCGCCACTGATAGGCTTTGGAGTGCTATCAGCACCATATGTTATGTCAGATCCCATCAAAGTGAATTCTACTTCTTCGCCCTCTTCAATCGTGTACTCTTCCTTATCAAAGAAAGCAAGATCTGTTCTTAGCATCCAGTTATCGTCATAGAAAACACAGATGTTTTCTCCACCCTTGAGCTCAAATTCCGATATTACCTTATCGGCCATCTTGTTATCAACAGAATACATAAAGCTTCCATTTGGATTGATACCTGTCCAAAGTCCCTTGCCTAGAACCTTCATCCAGCTGCAGTTATCGCCGCAGTCAAACTCTTCCTTTGATGCTGTATTAGCACCCTTAGCCTTTAAAGCCTTTTCTATTGCAAGCGCAGGCACTGGTGCATCAAACTCAACATCGGTGTAGTAATCAACACCTGCAGTGAAGTATAGCTTGTCAATTTTTACAGGAGTCTTGCTTATAACTGTGTTATGAAGATCTTCCATTCTTATATCAACATCAATGGCCTCAACCTGAATGTCTTTTTCAGCATTAAGTGCCTGATTTGACTTAATAGAAAGCTTTAGTTTACCATTCTTTGCTGTTATAGCCTTGAAGCTTCCCTCGGCCTCGTTTATCTTTAGTAGCTTTTCGCTATCTGTGCTGATTTCGATATCTGCATTTGGAAGGCTTATTGCTTTTCCACGGTATTTAACAGTGAATCTGCTTGTCTCACCAAGCTTAAGCTCAGTCTTTTCAACATCAAATTCAAGCTTGTTTTCTACTTCCGTATCTTTATATACAGCCTTTAATAAAGTCTTTCCCTTTATCTCAAAGGATCCGCTGTATTTTAAGCCATCAAAGCTTGCCTTATCCTTTATATCCTCATCATTGAGGAGTAGTTTATCTAAAACCTTTCCAGAAGGCTCGTAAACTGTAAAGTTTACAGTTTTGCCAATGCTTTCCTTCTCTCCTTCAACGTCAAGCTTTACTCCTTCGCCCTCAGTCTTAACCTCGACTTTTTCAGCTTCCTTATATGTGAATATAACCTCGTGGTCGTCTTTTGAAATAGTCTTAGTTATCTTTTCCGGGCTTATATAGCCTTTGATGTATTCTGGCGTAAATTCATAACTGTTACCTACTGTATAGTAGTTTTCTCCGATGATTGCCTTTGATATAGCGTCATCTGAGTAAACCTTTGCACCATTTGTAACAAATGGATTTAGGTAGTCTGTGTAGTAATGTCCATCACCTGCGCCAGTGCTATATACCTCTCTTGTGAAGTACTTTCCAGGGATTTTCTCAACAACAAGCTTGTTCTTTTCTGCACCGACATAGGTCTTATCTTCACTGATAGTCTTGCCATTTTCATCCTGGAATTTAATGGTTACCGCCTGTGGATTTACTACTGCTCTTGTATTTAAAACATTTGCCTTGCCTGTGCTATCATATACTTTTGCAAATCTTTCTGTACCCTTTGCATACTCAGTCTTTTCACTGAAGGTCCTGAAGAACACGCCGCTATTTCTTGAAGCCTTACCCAAAGTCTGAAGGCCTGTAGGCATTGTAAACTCCTCAAGCAAGGTAAACGAAAACGCCTGGTCTCCGATTTCGCTAACGCCATCGCTCATTTTGATACTCTTTAGATGAGAACCATTGAACGCACCGCTTTCAATTTTCTTTACTGAGTTAGGAAGTTCAATACTTTCAAGTCCTGTGTTTTGGAAGGCATCGCTCTGTATGACCTCTAGGTTTATGCCGTCTGCAAACTCAACCTTCTTCAGATTGGTGTTGCCATAAAAGCTTCGTCCACCAAGAGATGTTAGTGATTTAGGCAGCTTAACCTCTGTAAGGTCATTACCCTGAAACGACATATAGCCTGTGCTCTCAATGCCCTCTGGGATGGTGAGCTTTGTGATTCTATTGTTAACTTTTCCACCAAATGAACTGTACTTGAATGCATCCTTGTCAATGTGCTTTACCGGAATTCCATCAATTGTCTTTGGAATTACAACCTCGGTAGGATTATTTTTGTCCTTAAATCCCTTAAGCGTATTAGTTGTCTTATCAAAATTCCACTGAGCAAGAGTTCCAACAAACGGATCCTCTGAAACAGGCTCCTTAAACTCGATATAAACTCTAACGGTTACATCCTTGTTGCTCTTGTCATTTACTATGCACTGTGAGCTCCATGCCTTGCCCTTGTCCCTTATTATAAGCTTGTTACCTTTAGCAGTAACATCTACATAAGGTTTCCATCCTTCTGGAACCTCAACCTCAAGATCTAAGTTTACCTCTGAGCCATCCTCAGCAAGTCCTCTTAGCACTAGCTCCTTTTGCTCTCCGACAGTACCCTCTACGGAATACTGTTTCTCTGCGAACTTTGCTAATTTCTTACTCGCTGGGCTTTCGCTTACAGCTTCTCTGCTTGTAGTCACTTCTGCTTCATTGTCCGACGCAAATACTTGATTTAGTCCAGTACTTGGCAGAACAAGAGCTAATGCGAGCATCAAGCTGAATAGTTTGGTTAAAAACCTTTTGTTCATACTAGTTCTCCTTTACAAAAGTCATTTATTCTACTTGACAAACAAAAAAGCAGCTTACGCTGCAATGATACTCCTGTATTTACTTAAACTCGTTCTTAATCAAAGCACTGTAAAGCACTTGTAGATTCAAGCCTACGCCATAGCTCAAACCCGAGGACAACTAGTTTAACAGTCAAAACATTCCATCGCTCGTAGAATAAATGTGGCTATACTCAAAGAAGTAATCTGGCTTGACTTTAAAGTCTTCACAGTGGCGGGACCGCTTAGGATTTGCACCTAATTCCCTCCTTTGAATACTATTTAATTATATTTAGATGCTATCATATGTGAAAAATTCTGTCAATATCGTGGAGTCTCGGTGTTTTTGTAGTTTTCTCTCCGATTTTGTCTACTTGTTGAATGAAATGTATGTGGCAATATAAAAGGAACATCAGATATTTAATTTCTACTTATTCTGTACCTGAGTTTGTGCCAATAAGTCGCCTAGGTGTCTTTTATCATCACGCATAAATCCCATTAGTAATAGTAAAATCGCAAGCCCGATGCCTATAAAAAATAGAACTATTGACCATAAGTCAAAGTCAGAGTAGATTCCATGAATCGTACTCATATGTCCTATTTGCCATGGTAAAAATTTGATTAAGTTTCTTATAAAGCTTGCTCTGAAAGATTTATGTTTATAGATGAGTTTTAAACCGGCTTTTTGTTTACCAATACTGCCATTCTTTGAGTAATCCAAATAAGCAAAGATCAAAATAATTGGAATAACCGATGTCAATACAACAATTAGCTGTGCCTGTGGCTCGCTCATTTTAGGAATTCCATTGAAAAACAGGAAATAAACTGCCATTGACACTAAAAATATTACAAACAGATATAGAATGATAACTAAATAATCGAAGATCAATTCTTTCATACGCTGTTTAAATCTTATTTGATTATTTCTTATAAACATACTTTGCTTCTCTTTCTTGAGTGCTCTATGCTGCTGGCTGATATAAGAGCGATTATCTATCTACAATTATATTCTATGCTGCTCTTTAAAACAAGAAAAAGGCTCCTGCCATTTAATAGCAGAAGCCATGGTCTATCAGTACTTAGATAACCCCTCATTTAGCCATGCGCCATTACAGCATACTGTCTTCCATATGGCAAATAGATAATTCGCTTTTTATTCCATTAAGTTCTATAACTAATTTAGGCTCCTCAGAAACTTCCTTTATATTCAACATATCCTGCTTGCATAAAACTTTATTTAGTACTCCTTTTGTGACAAATCCAAATTCATCAGTAGATGCTATATATAGTTTAGATGTGGCTGAAAGCTGATTAATATCTAGCGCTCCCTCTACATTTTTAACATATAGTTTCGCATCCTCATTTGTATCAATTTCGATATGGCTTTTTATATTTTCCAGGGCTATTTCTTTTGATTTCCCACTAAATTCTATATTATCAAGTTCAAGGTTTTTCAGTTCAAGTATATTTGTATTGCCATTCAATTCTACTTCACCCATATATAATTGTGGGATTAGAATTTTTATTGTTAGTTCGTTCTTTGCAACTGTTTCCGATAAATTTCCAACTCTTTTGATGTCAATGTCAATTTTCCTTTTGATGTCGTCAATCTTAGTTTTTAATTCATTTTGAATATCGGAAATTGTATCGGAAAGCAAAATCACCTTAACTTTTTCGCCCTCATATGCATAAAGCTTTAGCTTATTTGCCCCCATGAAGCTAATATCAAAGTCCTTTTTGCCGTCTATATCATACTCTGTAACACTTTCATATAGATAGTCTTTTGCAAGTGTTTCATGCTCAATATCCCTGCCCATTAGTTCGTCTAAAGAAAGCTTGAATAAATCAGCAATTGCTACTAGATTTTCAATATCGGGAACGCCTAGTCCTGTTTCCCACTTCGTGATAGCCTGTCTAGAGACCCCTATTTTTTCAGCCATCATTTCTTGTGATAATTTTGCTTGTTTTCTAAGTTCTCTAATTCTCATTGATATCATAAACTTATCCTCCATTTTCGTTTTACATGCACATACCATAGCAAATAGCTATTTCCAAAACAAGCAACCTTTCTTCACATTTTAAATAAAATCGCTACTTTTCGTAGCATTCAAATCAAATAGCTCCTGCTATCTAAAGTAGCAGGAGCCTTAACGTTTATTTATTTACTTAACTACTGATATCTTCTTCTCTTGTTGTAAACAAGTACGAGTAGTCCAAGTGCACTCATTCCGAATAGCGCTGTCATGCCGCTTCCGAAGCCATCACCAGTATTTGGTGTAGGTGGCTTATCCTTCTTAGGGGTAGGATTCTTGGTGTTAGTTATAGTCATCTTACCATCCTGGTCAATTGCGCTATAGCTTACCTTGTAGTGCTTTGCGCCAATCTTGATAGCACCATTTGCTTCGCCAACCTCACGAACACTGTAAACATTGTCCTCTGTTGCACCAGCATCTCTAACCTCTAGGTTATCGAACTTGGTTGTCCAGTTATTAGCACCTTCTAGAACTCTGCTAGCTCCTAGAGGATTTCCGTTCTTGTAAAGCTGAACTTCTACCTTTGATTCTCTGTCGCCAACCCACTTCTTAGTAACCTCAATCTCAGTCTTCTTAACCTCTTCGTTAGTGATGACCTGATCGTACGCGCCAGAAGCGTTCTTTGTAGCCTTGTAGCTAGCTCTTATCTGCTGAGCTCCAAATGTAGCATTTGCATCATTTGCTGCCCAGTTTCCGTCTGTATCCATCTCTCTTACGAAGTAGATATTAGGATTTGTTGTGTCCTGAGCATCGTTTACCATGTCGTACTTGAGTAGGTCTACGAACTTGAACTTCCAGTCGTTTGCATTACTCAAAGCAACCTGGTCAATCTGCGCATATGTATTAGCACCAGATGCCATTAGCTTATCAACCTTTGCCTGGAAGATTTCGCTCTCGCTCATTCCTGTTGTATCAAGCGCACTTCCGTCTGCATTTGTTAGAGCAACTGCATCAAAGTTAGCTTTTGTTATTCTGAAGAGACCAACAGTAACTGATGTAACGTGGTTTGTATTGCTGTTTTCCCACTTCTTTTCTACTGTAAGCTCAACCTTGTCGTAAGCAACTGGATCTGTACCGAATGCTACTGCACCGTTTGATCCAATACCACCACCACGAGGTGCTTTATTACCTGTAACGATAACCTTAGCTACATTTCTTGCTGCAGCCTTACCCTCATCAGAAACAATCGCCTTAAGAGCTATCTTCTCTGTTATTCCATCAAGAGTTCCTCTGTCAACAACTGGGCTAACAGTGTTTGGATATCTTGGGCTTCCGTCTGAGTTACCTAGGTATGCTTCGTCTATCTTACCGTCTTCATACCAGTGTACAAGCCAGTTATCAAGACCATTGTTAGAAAGAATCAAAGTCTGTGATGCTGGGTCCTGCTTATTGATTGATGCTACATCATCACCTGCTGAGCCTGTATCGTTGTTTTCTGCACCGTTACCTGCTTTGTTATCAAAGAATGATGCTCCGTTTGTAACAGCTGTTGTTGCACTTCCTGTAGGGCATAGCCACATTCCGCCACCTATCTTAGTAGCAGTGTTACCTGTTACGAGAGTCTTACCCATCTGAAGCTTGTATGGCACGGAGGCAACATAGATGCCTCCACCCTGCTTACCTGCAGTGTTGTTTGTGAACTGGCCGCCATTGATGTAAACTTCCTTAGAAGCAACGTACATACCTCCACCAACACCGTTCTCAGCATTCGGGTCTGTAATCTGACTTGTAACAGCTGTCATTGTAGCCTCATTACCTGTGATGAGACCATCATTGATTGTAGCGCTCGCTGGGAAAAAGCCTCTCCAGCGTGCTTCGCCAAATCTTTTTCCATCAGCTGAAGTTAGATAGTCAACTACACCAATACCTCCACCAAACGGAGCCTTATTGCCACTGATTGTACCGCCATCCATAGTTAGCTTACCGGTACCGTTTACGGCTATACCGCCTCCTAGTACTGCTGCTGTATTATTAGAGATAGTACCACCCTTTAGGTTAAGAGTACCTGTTGAATAGTAGTGTGCTGGGTTGCTGAAGTTATTCTGCATTGTATAGTTTGTACTATATGTTCCAACGAGTATTCCTCCATATTCGGCAGTATTTCCTGTAATAGTACCACCTGTCATCTCCATGGTAGAGCTTCCTCTGATACCTTCAACTCCGACAGCCGAATTTAGACCACTGCTTCCACTGTGTTCTAGTGTGTTGTTTGAGATATCTCCTCCATTCATAAAGAAGGAAGCTCCCTCTGTAATCTTAACGACATTTGTAAACTGGTTACTCATGTAATTATCATGAATTGATCCGCCGTTCATGGTAAGCACTGCATTAGGACCTTTTGTCGTTACAATACCTACCATTGGGCTGTTTGATCTTACATTCTTGATTTCTCCACCGTTAATAGTTAATTTACCCTGGTTGTTAATTACAGCGCTCTTATAGTTTGTATCCTTTGCATTTCCGTCAAGCTTGATATCCTGCCATGTGAGGCTTCCGCCCTCTTTGATATCAAAGGCGATTGCACTTGACGTTCTTGTCAAAGTAACACCGCCCTGCAGTGTGATGCTCTTACCTGCCGGGATTGTAACAGTCGCAGTTAGCTGCATGTCATTCGCTAATACTATTTCTGTCTCGCCTGAAGAGTTGTTAATCGCCTGCTGCAATTCCGCAACGCTTGTTACCGTCACGGTAGCTGCTTCAGATCTCACGCCAAAAAAGGTGAATGTTGATATAACAAGCACCAATGTCAGCAGGATTGAAACGCACGATTTTCTTTTGCTCATTTCTTAACCTCGCTTTTCTAAATAAATAATTGATTTTCCAATCAAATTAATGCCTTTGCCTTATTATAACCCAAACCTTCAGCAAATTGTAAACTATTTATCATATTTTTAGGCAAATATTCAATAAATTTTTTCGATTTGAAAATTCTATAGATATTTTGAGCACCTCACCTTATGTATACATCTAAAGCAAACTTTTCTTCTATCAAAAAAGGGCGAAAAACCCGCCCTCAATTTCACTATTCACCGTCAAATTCTTCATCTTTTATTTCATCTCTCTTAGGTAAATAATCCCTAAAATACTTGGTTTCTTTACCTAAGTTTAACAGTGTTTCCCTATCAAGCCCGTACTTTTTCAAATACTCCTTAACAAAGCCGATATATTTTTCACCGTCTGCCTTGTTTAGCTTCTTCTCAGGATCAAAGAAGTAAATTACATCCTTCATGGAGCCTTTTACCATTTTGTAATAATACTCCGATGGGGCATCGTAATCCTGAAGATAATAAGCGCAGTAGTACTCAGCAGATTTCTCAAGATCTATGACGTAAAATGCACCACTACTGTCATCAAAACCATTGTCGCAAACTATTCTTCTGAGCTTTCCTGATTCATATGCAAGTTCAATGTAAAAAGGACCTGAAGATCTGAGTTCAAACCTGACAAAGTACTTATTCTTCTTAAGTTCATCAAACTGCTCTCTCGTTTCGATTTCATCATCGCTATAGATGTAAATATCAAATCCATCTGCCTGAAGCTTCTTCGATATGTCACCATTTCTCGCGCACCCCGAAAGGATAGTTGTAAAAGCAAGAGCCACTATTATTAAAATCAAAGTAAGACGATGCTTGCTAGCGCTCACGCTTTTACTAGCTCTATTTGATATTCTCATCATTGAAATCCCCCTTTTGATATATATAACAATTGGACTATCCGCAAAATCAAATTAGTCTCCTCCTAAGTCCTTTGCTATGTTATAAATATAGAGCAAAATTTTGTAAAAATCAACACCTAAGAGATTTGTGTAATCGAGCTATTTATTTAGTATACTTGCTTTGAGTTTTATGATACAATTATAAGACATTTAAAATAAAAGAAGATTTTAAGGATTAGATTTATGTTAAGAAAGAGGTATTTGATGAACAAGAAGATTAGAAAAATAAGCTTGCTTTTATGCACGCTAATGCTCATCAACATCTTTGTGCTTGGTAACGTATTTGCTAGCTACGAAGTTCCAAATTACACAAAGATTGTAGCAACAGTTGATGGCTCTGCACCTGCACCAGATTATCTAGGAAGGTTCATTTTTGAACTTAGAGATTCAGAAGATAATCTGCTTGGCTATGATGAAATGGTTGACAGTATAGTTCCTGAACCATTTGTAAACAGATACGGTGGCGGAAGTAACATTGAATTACAATTATATAATATTTTCAAGATATATATTCATTTTAAAGTTCCAGAACAAGGTCCTGGATATAGAGATTTTACATTAAAACAAATCCCTACGGGAATAGCTGATATGAAATACGACCCTAAGATATACAATATCAGAATGCATTATAGAGCAATTATCAATCCTGATGGCAGTTTTTACAAAAATGAAGTCGACTATTATGAGGTAGAGGGAAAAACCTACGATGCATTTGGAAGTCTATTTACCCTAGACGAAAACGGCACTAGAGTTTTCCCTTTGGGAGCGCACCTTAATTTCCTTTTCAACAACAAAACCATCCACTATACAAGCCGCACAGTAAATAAGGTTTGGAAAAATGGTTCTGAGACATCTATTCAGGCTCAGCTTTATCAAGATGGTCTAGCATACGGTGCACCAGTAGAACTAAACGCAGCAAATGGTTGGACACACACATGGACAAACCTAGATGATAGCTATAACTGGACAGTAAAGGAATTCAGTGTACCTGCAGGATACAAACTCGATATAGATACAAATGCAGATGGTTCCATTACAACTCTGACTAATACCAAACTCGCAAGCCCAAGCATCCCGCCTGCAAACACTGTTAAGGCTAGCCCTGTAAACACAGGCGATAGCTCAGATGCTGCAGCTTGGTTCATGATGTTTAGCACATCACTGCTTTGCATCTGCTTTGTCCTATCTATCAAACTCAGAAAACAAGAAAGATAACAAGACAAATGAACATAAACCAGATAAAGTATTTAGCTGTAATATCGATGCTTTGTGATCACATAGCATATGCATTTTTGCCATCTAGCTCTACACTTTACATGCTAATGCGCCTGTTTGGCAGAATCGCAGCCCCATCCATGTGCTTTGTTCTAGCGCAGGGCTTTATGCATACGTCAAATCGAAAAAAATACTTTATAAGGCTTTTCGTTTTCGCCCTTATATCACAGCTTCCGTTTTCGTATTTTGGATTCGGTAGCTACACAGGGCCTATGGGCAATGTCATTTTTACATTAGCATGTGCCTTTGCAATAATGGCTGTAATAGAAAATATAAACAAGATAGGCAGGGTTCCTGCAATAGTCGCTATAGTACTGCTACTCTTTCTATCAATGCTTTCGGATTGGCTAGTGTTTGCACCAATGTTCACTTTGTCCATATATCTGAACAAAGACAGCAAAGACAGACAAGCTCTTGGATACCTGATAGTCAGCTTAATCAGCTTCGCTGCAGGCACATACTTTGCTATCAAGAACGGTCAGACTTGGCAATATCAATTCTGGCAGCTCGGTACGGTATTAGTAATTCCTATCATCTATGCCTATAACGGAAAGCCTGGAAGCAAGGTTGCTTTCAACAAGTGGTTCTTCTACATTTTCTATCCGGCTCACCTAATGATACTTGGCATACTTTGCTGGGACTACTCATTTGCAATATAGCTAGTAAGCTTCAGATGAAAACAAGCCAAAATCATAGCAATCAAAATAAATATGGCGTCCAAAACTTTCTTTGGGCGCCATTTTTTAATGATATAAGAACAGATTTCAAATCCGCACTTTAATTAAATTTTATTTCTAGCACTTAATGTAAGTACTATCGGTAAAATCACTCCAGCAAGCATCATAAATCCACCTAATAAAATTAAAATTACACTTAGGGCTATGAATATAAAGTTGGTGCTATTGCGCACCTGAAGTGTGAAGCTGCTATAGTCGGCATATTCTCTTCCGATTACTCTTGCTCCAAGCGTTTCTTTTCCATCTTTTGATTCTGCTGCATTGTTTGCCGAAATTGTATAGCTACCAGCTTCAGTCTCAAAAGTATATATCTTTATTCTTGTATTTCCATTTACAGTTACAGTCGACTCTCCCAGTGGGTTTGATAGCTCAACTTCCTTGCCTGTTTCATCATTTACTAGCCTTGGCTTTGAAGGTGCAATACTATTGACACTGTTGTTTGGACCGCTTAGCCAAATGCTATAAGTGCCTTTTGCAGGAATTAGCATAGTTCCTTCACTTCTATCACATGCTACCTCATAAATGACACCTGCTTTAAAAAAGCTAACAACTCCCATTACTCCTAGAACCAATGAAATTAATCCAATTGGTATAAGTACACAAAAAAGGTATCTCTTCTTCATCCTAATCCTCATCTTCCTTTTTACTTAATCTACGCTTATGATCTAAGCGATGCTCCTCGCTCTCTTCAAAACTCTTATCTGCCCCATGCTCATGCTTTTCCGAATCTCCGATATGCCTATGAGTATGTCCATGCTCTATCAAATGTGTATGCGTATAACCATCGTGCGTGTGCCTTATCAAATGACTGTGAACATGGCTATGCGTTTGAACTAGTGAATCAGATACAACAAAAGCTGTTCCGATTATCATTATTATCAAAGCAATTAAATATTTCCAAGTAAGCTCATCCCCAAGCAAGGCAAAGGCAAAAGCTGCTCCTATAAATGGTGCAATAGCATAAAACGCGCTAGTTTTAGCCGCCCCTAAATATCTCTGTGCTCTAATATATGTGAAAATGCTAAGTCCATAAGCAACAAATCCTAGCACTCCTGCAAAGAAAACATACTTTATCTCTGGCAAGCTCTCTCCCATTAATATTGCTACTATGAAAGAGCCTGTGCCTGAGCCAAGTCCTTTTATCGTTACAATCTCATATGTACTCTTATCCGAAATGCTTCGCGTACAGTTATTTTCCATTCCCCAACAAAGTGTTGCGAGCAAGACGAAAATTGATCCATACGAGAAACTAAATTCACTCTCTCCGTCTACCGATAGGATTATGCTAGAAACTGTTATCAGCGCTATCGCCATCCATAGTTTTCTTGAAACATTTTCTTTGAAAAGTAGAAGCGCAATCATGGCTGTTGCAACAATCTCAAAGTTTCCAAGAAGCGAAGCATCTGAAGCATGCCCTAGCCGTATTCCAATCATAAGGAATATAGGAGCTGCGATATCAAGAATAATCATTCCTAATGTATAAGGCAAATCCTTTTTCTCTAGCTTATCCTCCTTGACCCTATTCCTATTAAAGAAGTACATGAGACCAACGCCTATTCCCGCACCAAAGTACAAAAACGAGGCCATGAAAACCGAAGGCACATGTTCTAACAGGATCTTAGATATTGGGGTGTTAATAGCATAAAAAACAGCAGCTAAAACAGCGTATATTACTGCCATAAGCTTCTTGTCCTTCAAGCCATACCTCCCTTTCACTTAATACATCAAAACACGCTCTTTATGCGTATTCTTACTCAATTATACATGATTTTGACTAAAAAATCGAGACAAGATAATCACTACATAAACAAGCCGAGTCATCTTTTGGACTAAAATTATGTCTAAAAAAAGCACTCCGAACATTTCGAAGTGCTTTGATTTACATTTGTATCTTCCTTTCGCCTCGGCTACTAGGAAATAGTCCTACTTATTTAGCTTTCTCTTGTAGCTAACCGCTCCAAGGAGACCTGCTGAAGCAGCAAACATGCTGAGCATCATGATTAGGTTTCCTGCATCATCACCTGTGTTAGGCTTTTTTGATGTCTTTGGTGCTGTAGGATTTGCTGGTGCTTGAGGTACAACTGGTACCACTGGTACCTCATACTTGTTTGTGAACTTAATCTCATTAGCTGCAGCAGCATCCTTCTGGATATCTACAGTTGCAACAAGCTTGTTATCAGCATCAGTAGTTACATCAACAATAACTGTGTACTCTGCTGCGTCATATGTGTAGTTAAGTGCATTTGTATTAAGCTCAACTACCTTGTATGTATACTTGCCAACTGCCTCAAACTTGATATCGCCAAAGTCTACATCACCTGCGCCATTTACTGAAACAACCTTCTTATCCAGTACTGAACCTGCAGGCATTGGAACATCGTTTACTCCCGCTGCAGTTGTTCCTACTGCGCTAAGCTCAAATTTGAACTCTTCTGCTGTAGGAGCTTGATCTCCTGTCAAAGCCTTCTTAACCTTGAAGTTTGCAGTTGTGTAGTTGAATACATTCTTAAATGCTGGCTCGCTATCTACTACTGCCTTAAGTGTTCCGTTATCATTTGTTACTGTAACAGTTACTTCCTTCTCTGCATTATCATATACCACGCCTGCTAGAGGATTTGCTCTGTTCTCTGAAACCTTGAATTTGTATGCTCCTGGTTTCTTGAACTCAATTTTGTCAAACTCGAAGCTTCCGTCAGTTCCTACAGCTACTGTAAGAGTCTGTGGCATTGTCACTCCATCATATGTTTCAGTTGGAATCTGAGCTAGTGTAACTTCAAATGTATTTGCCGGTATTGTTAGAGCTGTATTATCCTGATCAACATATGCCTTGCTTCCCTTAATGCTTGCTTCTACCTTCTGGTAGTTAGGAACGATTGCTGAGAATCCTGGCTGAGATGCATTTTGTATTGAGAATGTTCCCTCAGTTGCATGTAGTGAGCCTGATGTTGTATATGCTGGATTTGGCTTAAATACATTGTTATCAAACTTGTATGCTCCTGGTGCTGATGTCTGAACTAGACGATATTCACCTCTTGATAGACCTGTGATAACAGCTTCTCCGCTTGCGTTTGACTTAGCGGTTGCCTGACGGCCTCTGATGTAGTAATCTGACCACTTGCCGTTTAGTTTTGTCTGAATCTTGAACTCAGCTCCCTTGATAGGAGTTGTATTATCAATCTCATCTACAACCTTTACACGAATTGTTCCTGCTGCTACGCTTGCGCTTCCTGCAGACTTGTCAATTGTGTAAGTAGCTGAAGCGTTATCGCTTGCCTGATCTGAAGAAATCTCACCATTGTTAGTTACGTTCTCTATTCCAGTGATTTCTGGATAATGAGTATCAAACTCTGCAAAGAATGTAACTATGTTACCCTGCGAAGGACCGTTTGGACCATAGATATCTTTAATCTTGTTCATGCCACCTAGATTTGGTTCTAGGTCAGTGTACTTAAGTGAATCATTTGAAAAATTAGCGATGAATGTATCTCCACCTGTCGCTGAATCTCTAAATACACCATAGCTTAGCTTCTGAGCCTTAATCTTAGCATAGAAGCTGTCATATGTATCTGACGGGCTCTGTGTAATTTGTGTAAAATACTGTGACACTGGAAGCCAGTTACTTCCTGACTCAATAGGCATTACTGTGCCAGCTGCTGCCTGTGCATAGTGTGGATTTCCACTCGCTGGAACCTCAGCCCAGTTATATCTTACAGCTGTGAACGAAATTGTATCTATATCGATTACACCATTATGCGGGATCTTATCTACGAGCATCAAATTTGTCTGCTCCTGATATGTTCCAAAAGTGCTATCGATATTGTTATATGTGTTGAAAAGTCTGAGCGAACCTAACTGGTTTCCGATTAGCTTGATGTGTGCTGTATCGTATCCAGATGGCCATCCCTGTTTCTCTAACAATCTATTATTGATTGTTCTAGCACCTGGACTTGGTCCAATTCCACCAGTTCCTGTTCCAGGAGCTGCAGTTTTAACCTTAAATGTTACGTTTGCGTTTGCATCTTCGATTGTAAGAGCCTTAGTCACAGGATTTCCATCTGTTGCTCCGTTATCTAGAGCCTTTAGACGTGCTCCTGTGTAGATACTTCCTGTCAAGAAGTTTCTGTCGGCTGGGAAATCAGCACTTAGTGTAATCTTGACCTCTGTACCTGTAACTACTGCTGTAGCAATCTGCTGTCCATTATCAGAGAAAATTGCAATCTCTGAGGTTGGGAGACTTCCGAACATCGTTCCAATATTTGTAGAAAGATTGATCGTATCTCCTGGCTTCATTGCATTGCCTGACTGTGTTTCGATATTAAAATCGAACTTAAGTGAAGCAAGCGATCCAACGTCTACCTGACCTGGCGAAACCTGAATGTTTGAAACGGTTATGTTATAACCATCTTTTGATGTAGTTGCGCTGGCATCATCAATATTTGAAAAAAGACCGAGCGTAACTGCCATTACTGCTATCAAAGCAATAAATTTCTTAGTAAATTTCACTTTATTCCTCCCCTTTTACTCATATCGCGGGCAAAGCTCTAGCGATATTAACCTCTTTATATCAATATATATTATTCACCATCCTTAATCAAGTAAAACACGCTAAATTTAATAATTTTTATACAAATATATATAATTGTATAAAATTCCTCACTATCAAAGTAATTTGTGTGAAAAAGTGGTGACATATTCAAAATGACAGACGATTTAATGTAAAAAACTGCGCACTATTTTGCACGCAGTTTTAATTACAAATTGATTAATAATTATCACTATAAATGTATGATTACTTTCTTCTTACACTAAATAAAATCAGCAAAGCACTAAGCACCATCTGGATGAGTGCACCTGGAACTACTCCTAGCAAATCATATACCCAAGCTATGATTCTTGGTACTGAAAAGCTTCCGTTTAGGCTTCCTGTAAAGTACATGATTAGAATAATTAGTGATGCGACAAACCAGATAACGCCAAAGAGTAATCCAATCCAATCAATTCTTTTCTTTTCCATCTTAACCTCCTAAAATTCTCTCTGACTCAACATTATATCAGTTTTAATCCATTTTTCTACATTTTTTTACGTCTTTTTCCAGTATTTATATCTGCGGTGTCTTGTATAAATTCCTAGTGCAAGTATAAAAGGAGAAAAGAACATGATAATAAGAAAATATCCACGGTATCTCACGCTTGCCTTAAGTACTACCCTTCCAGAAACAGGCTTAAGCTTATTATCAGCTTGCATCTTTGAAATCTTATCTCCATCAATATCATTCTTAGAATCAGTAAGCTCTTCAAGAGCCACATCATCTCTAATTTCAAATACAGTGTCATACACGCCTTGGGAGTTTCCGAGCTCATCAAAGTAATAGTACTTTCCGTTTTTTCTCCATATAGAGCCCGTCGTCTCTCCCAAATCTTTTAACTTTTCCCAGCCATCCTTGCTTCCCAAAGAGACTACTTCAGTATCCCATGAATATAAAAACACTTTAGTATAACCTGTCAGCCATTTCCTATTTATCCAATCTCTTTCGTATGCTCTTAGAAAATATATGTTTTCATTATCATTGAAAACACTCTTTGACAATACTTCGAGCCTCCCCTCAAATGGGTTCTTCCCAATACGGACTTGTTTTTTCTTAATCTGATTATAAACATAGATGCCATCATTTGATGTGAAGATCAGGTTATATACATGCGCGCTTCCATTTCCTATGACCGTGTATGGCTTAGCCTTTTCATCAAAGCGATATGTCCCGCACGAAACACTCCCGCTTTCTTTATCGTATATGAAGCTTTCACCCTGTTCGGCTGATACCGTCTCACCCTTATAATCTAGCAAACTCTCTCCTTCTCCTGAGCTACTTGCTAGGTCTTTCTCAGTACTAGGCAGATGTACATCTGTTAAAACTACAAATATAAATACAGCTACAAAGGTAACACAAAAAATTAAAGGTAAAAGAGTCACTAAAAGCGACCGTCTTCCACCTTTTGATTTATGATTATCTTTGTATGTCGATTTGTTTCTATGCTTCTTAGTCAAAGTTATCGCCTCGCAAAAGCATGAACTGGATTCCAATTAGTAATGAAGTACGGTTTTATCAAAGTGCTTAACATCCTTCACACCGGTGTACATCATCATTTCCTGAAGCTCCTCATTCATCTTCTTCATCTTTTTAACTACGCCGTCCTTACCCTCTTTTAGAAGCGGCGAGAGTATTCCTCTTCCTACCGAAACACCATCTGCACCAAGAGCAAGGGCCTTATATGCATCATATCCTGTATCCATTCCGCAGTCTACAAAAATTTTCATGTCAGAATCACCTAGCGCATCCTTTATCAAAGGAAGAACTTGTAGTGGAGCGATTGCAAACGGAAGTCTACCATGGTGATGAGAGACGACTATTGCAGCGCATCCAGCTTCCTTAGCCTTTAGTGCATCCTGAACCGATAGAACTCCCTTTGCTACGAAAGGAAGCTTTGAATAATTCACATAATCCTTTAGATCCTGGAGGCTTACCATTCCCATAGGAAAACCGTCTACGATATCGTATTTGCCATTTGTTCCTGGCACGTGATCTATGTCAACTCCTACTGCTGCGCTACCGCATTTTACAGCAAAGTCAATCTCTGATAGTATCTTTGCCTTATCAGCAAAGGGCTTAATTATACGAACGGTGTCTGCATTTTGTTCAATGATAGAAAGATAGCTCTCGTCATCCTCCATACCAACCCAGTTTAGCGTCTGCATTTCCTTAGCTGCCAGGCTGTATTCCTCCATAGGTGTACGGCCATTGTCCATAACCTTGTTAAGGTGAGAAAACGCTGGCGTCATTATTGGAGAAGCGTACTTCTTTCCGAAAAACTCAACCTCAGTATTCACCTCTGTGCTATCTATCACGCGCATTTCTACATGTATTCCATCAAGGAAGGCACGATTATATACATTGGCATCATCTGCCTTACCGCTAGTCACCGGTATTACCCCAGGCTTTCCTGGCCACTTGTTATTTTCCATAATTCTCCTCTTTCTTAGGATTTACCCGCTTTTAAAACATTCCTCTAAAGTAGAAATTCAAAGCAACATATACAGCCAGCGCAATCAATAGGAACATCGAAATGAAGGCTGAAACA
The DNA here is from genome assembly GCA_938049335.1 of uncultured Clostridia bacterium. Classification (GTDB taxonomy): domain Bacteria; phylum Bacillota; class Clostridia; order Peptostreptococcales; family Anaerovoracaceae; genus Eubacterium_B. The sequence goes on from CALIYX010000024.1 coordinate 284,046, forward strand.
AATTCCTCTTTTTCCTCGCCATCCAAAATATCCTTTATCTGCAGCGGTACCGGAAATCCGGTTGGACAGAAGAAGTACAGTAGCACGCCGAACGAAAATATTGGATTTTCCATCTTTGATGGAAAGAGCAAAAAGAACGAAGCTATAATGCCTGTGCAAAACAAAATCCTTATACCTGCTAGCTTAACAAGCGGCATTAGATAGGATTTCTTTAAATTGATGCTATATCCAAGGCTGAACAAAATCAATACCGCAATAGGCGCTGTAAGCGTAGCCATTGTGTTTCCGTACAGAGGCCCGAATATCTCATTTTTCAAAAGCGCATCCTGAAGCCCCGTCAGATTTGTGATAAAGCCTAGAACCGCTGCTATTACAAATGGTGCCGATACCACATTTTTGATGAGTGGTAAAAGCTGAAATTTATTGCTTTGCTTAAGCTGTAGCACTGTAGGCACGAATATGAAGTTAACCAGTATTCCTGCTAGATCAAAAGGAATGAGGTTTACTGCGTATGCCGAGCCCACCACACTTATGTATAGCGGAAGCGCAACAGCTCCGCCTTCACATGTCAAAAGTAAGAACGGAGAAAGCTCAGATAGTTCTTTAGGCATTATCCTGCAGAAAATCCTTCCTAGGAAATATACCAAAATCCAAACTCCTATGAGATAAACTATCTCTACGCCTATTTGCTTATCTAGACTCGCATCCGCCACTATATTGTAGATCAAAAATGGAAACAATATGCCTAGAGCCAGTGACTTTATACCATCATTTTGCTCATGGCTAATCCAGTTCCTTTTTCTCGCGTATAGCCCCATCAAAAGGACGAAAAACACGGGAAAAAGTTTTGCAATCGCTTGCATTTTACACCTCTAATTCTTTCTTTATCCCTCACAACCGCTAAGTGACTTCTAGCATTCACCAGAAGTCACAAATCAAAGCTAATTACTTATTATATCATACTAAACAAATCATTTAACGCTTCTGCCATAGATGGATGGGTAAACATGTGATTTGCTAGCATTGTGTAAGGCTGCTTCATTATCATCGCCATTACAACTAAATTTATTACCTCGTGCGAGTCCTCGCCAAATAGAACTACGCCAAGAATTTGCTTTGTATCGGCATCGACAACTGCTTTGTATATACCTGCTGTGTTACCGAGAATCTTCGCTCTTATTATATCAGATGCTAAAAGCTTTGATACCTTGATATTGTAGCCAGCCTCTCTTGCTTCAGTTTCTGTAAGTCCAACCTTTGAGAATGTAGGATGAAGAAATGCAGCATTAGCCATAGGCTGCCTGTTTTCTCTGGAATATTTACCATTATCCTCTAGGAAGCTTCTTACGATTCTATAGTCATCTAGGGACACATAGGTGAACTGCGGACCTCCATTTACATCTCCAATTGCAAAGATATGTGGCTTATTGGTCTGAAGATGCTTGTTTACATTTATAAAGCCTCTATCTGAGCTTTCTATACCAGCGTTTTCAAGCTTTAACTCTTCAACATTAGGCTTTCTTCCCGTCGCAACGAGGAAGTCGTTTGCTCTGAGCTCACCTTTTTCTCCATTTGATGAGTAGAAAATGTGGACTGAACTCTCGTCCTGCTCCACCTTACTAACATCTGCATCAAAGATAAAGTCAACACCGAGGTCCTTGTATGACTTAAAAACTTCTTCGGCAACGTCAGCATCCTCTTTTGGAAGAAGCCTGCTGGCCTTGTCGATGACTATTACCTTTGATCCAAACTTTGCATAGGTTGCTGCAAACTCAAGTCCAATGATTCCTCCTCCAAGGATTGCGAGAGTCTCAGGGTATTCTTCGAGATCCATCAAGGTTTCATTTGTGTGAATTCTCTTCTCGATTTTTAGTCCCTCTATTGGAGGAACAAAAGGAGAGGCTCCCGTATTTATGAAAACACGCTCTGTATAAACATCGCACTCCTCTTCAGCAGTTTTGATATTTACAGTGTGCTCATCCTTAAAAGAGGCAAGCCCAAAGATAACCTCTACATTATTGCTGATTACCTCTTCGTAGTTTTCCTGATTTAGCTCCTCGATGAGCTCATCCTTGGTTTCTACAGAATTTCTGTAGTACTCCTCGTCCTTCATTTCCCCTTCTGACTTTTTGTATGCCCTGCCAGCGAGGAACTTTGATGGAAAGCATCCGTGATTTATATATCCACCTCCACACATTTCATGCGATTTTTCCACTAAAATGGTCTTTTCACCCTTGTCGCCGAGGTAGTTTGCTAGTATTTTTCCGGCTTTTCCGAAGCCGATTATGATGTTATCTACTTTTTTGTTCATAGTTTTCCTCCCTTAAGGATCTACTTTATCAAGCTAAATAGGTCGTTTAGCGCCTCTGCCATGGTTGGATGTGTGAAAATCTGGTTTGCTAGCACTGTATATGGCTGATTTGCAAGCATGGTTGAAACCACAGTGTTTATAACCTCATGTGATTCCTCACCGTATAGCACAACTCCGAGAATCTTGTCTGTGTCAGCATCCACTATTGCCTTATATAGACCTGTCTGATCTCCAAGAATCTTTGCCTTTGGAATTGCACTTACTGGAAGACTTGCGACCTTTATCTTATATCCTGCTTTTATGGCCTCCTTTTCTCCTAATCCCACCTTTGAGAATGTTGGATGCAGGAAGGCTGAAAATGCAATAGGCTGTCTGTTTTCTCTAGTATAGCTGCCATTATTGTCTAGGAAGCTCTTCACAATTCGGAAGTCGTCTAGCGAAACATAGGTGAACTGTGGTCCGCCATTTATATCTCCCATTGCAAAAATATGTGGCTTATTTGTCTGCAGGTGCTCATTTACATTAATAAATCCTCTTTCTGATATCTCAATTCCTGCAGCTTCAAGGTTTAGTCCTTCGATATTTGCCTTTCTACCTGTCGCAACTAGGAAAGCTTCTGCGCTAAGCTCGTGTGCTTCTCCCTTTGATGAGTATGAGATTTTAACTTCACTTTCATCCTGCGCTACCTTTTCTATATTTGCATCGAAGATAAACTCAATTCCAAGACCCTTATATGCTTCAAATACCGCATTTGCAACATCATCGTCTTCTCTTGGAAGAATCTTGCTTCCCCTATCTATGATAGTTACCTTAGTTCCAAACTTTGCATAGCTTGCTGCAAATTCAAGACCGATGAATCCACTTCCTGAGATTGCTAGGCTGCGAGGGAATTCCTCAAGGTTCATTATAGTCTCACTTGTGTGAATTCTACCCTTTATCTCTAGACCTTCGGTTTCAGGAACAAAAGGTGTTGTACCTGTGTTTATGAAAATTCTCTCAGCATAAAGCTCCTTAACGCCTGATTCAGTTTTGATACTTATAGTATGCTCATCCTTAAAAGATGCAAGACCATCTATAACCTCTACATTAGGAACTCCTGCGACTTTGTCGTAATTTGCCTTATTTAGCTTTGATATCAAAGCCTTCTTATTTTCTACCGCCTGCTTGTAGTACTCCTCATCTCCTAGCTGGCTATATGCCTTGCGGTCTGCACTTGTTGCGAGAAATTTCGATGGGATGCAGCCCACATTGATACAAGTTCCTCCGTACATCAAAGGTGACTTCTCTACCAAAACAGTCTTCTCGCCCTTGCTTCCTAGATATCCTGCTAGTGTCTTTCCGGCTTTACCGAAGCCGATGATTATATTATCTACTCTATTCATAGTTTAAACCTCCATTTAGAGCTCACATAAATAAGCCCCCCCAGAATTGTTTTATACATTGTCACCTATATTATATCCATTTATAGCTATAAATAATCAAGATGTGTACAAATAAATTGTGTGTGATTTATTCTAAGCGTGGTTTACACATATTTGCTAAAATATGTTGACATCTCGTTCAAATAATTTAAAATCTTATTAAGTCATTGTTTTTAAACATGGAGGAATATATGAAAAGAAAAGCTTTAGCACTGCTGTTTGTTTGTGTCCTGCTTTTGACTGGTTGCGGCAATGCAAAGACCGATTCAAAGGGTGGAGATTCAGACAAGTCAGCTGATACAAAATTAGATAATAATTCAAAGGTCACAAAGGACAACTTCAGAAAATTTCCTGAAACAAGTCAGGATGCATTCGTATTTCACCTTTCTGAAGATGGAGATGTGAACCATGTTGATATCACGGGGGTTAAGAGCCCTGAAATTGACAAGTACAAGGTTATCGTTATTCCATCAAAGGTAAAGATGAAAACCGCAAAAGGCGATGAAACCAAGACTGTTGTCGGAGTATCTGGTATATCCCATCTTGATAATGTAGAAGCAATTGTTATACCTGATTCAGTAAAAACAATTGGAACAGAGGCTTTCGTTATAAACAAAAATTTGAAATACATACAACTAGGAAATTCTGTTGAAAAGACTGGCTACCACCTATTTATAGGTACCTCTCTAGAATTCCTAGAAATTCCAGATAGCATGAAGGAAATGGGAGCACCTTACAACGACTACCTAATTTTCTCAAACCAGATTGCGCAGGGTACTAAAGGTAGACTAAAGTACATCAAGATTCCTGGTACTCTTACCGAATTTTCAAATCTATATCTATACCCTTATGATTCTGATGGTCCAATAATTAAGACGCCTAAGGGAAGTGAAGGTGAAAAATGGGCTAAATACTGGGGCTTTAAGGTTGAGTACATCGAAGGTGAAGTAGTTACTCCAGAACACTCAATTTGGGGCGAGCAGTTAGAGAAGCAGGCTGAAAAGAAAGCCAAGGAAAAGGCCGAAAAAGAGGGTTCCACAGAAGGAAATTCAAATTAATTTATATATTAAGCTCAAACCATAATATCAAAGTACATTATTCATCCCCTTAACATAAACATTAAGGGGATATTTTCATATACTTCCCCTTTATTGAAAACAGATGCATCTATGTATTTTCCCATAGTATGATTAAAGATTTGAAATTAATATGCTTTTATTTTAGCCGATTTGATAATATAATAGTAATAATAGTGGGAATGTGGATTTAGAACTCACAAAACATAGAAGTTAACGTAATTCAAATATTTAGGAGGAATAATCATGGGATTTATTCAAGCAATTAAGGGTGCTGTAGGAGGCACATTTGCAGATCAGTGGAAAGACTTTTATGGTCCTATGCCAGGCGTATCACCTACTGCTGGTGTATTTCCAGGAGTTCCAATGGGAACAAACAACGGTAGAGGCGAAAACACTAAGGGTAGCATAAATGTAATTTCTAACGGAAGCAAGATTATCGTTCCTGAGGGAGTAGCTCTTATCACTGTTCAGGATGGTGCTATTACAGGTATAATCACAGAACCAGGTGGATACGAGTTCACAACTGATTCAGTAAACTCTAAGTCAATCTTTGCTGGAGACGGAATCATCGATTCCATCGTTAAGCAGTCATGGGAAAGATTTAAGTTTGGCGGAATACCTGCAGCTCAGCAGCTCGTATTCTATGTTAACCTAAAGGAAATTCCAAACAACAAGTTCGGCACACAGTCAGAGATTTACTGGGATGACGCATACTTTGGAACACAGGTTGGTGCGATTACACGAGGCACATATACACTAAAGATTGTTGATCCTATTTTGTTCGTAAAGAACTTTGTCCCTGTAGAATACCTATTACCGAATGCTCCTCAGTTTGATTTCTCAGATATGGATAATCCAGCTGGAGAACAGCTTTTCAACGAGGTTGTAGGTTGTCTATCAGCAGCATTCTCAATGTATACTAACGACCCATCAAAGGGAAATCGTATCACCAAGATTCAGTCAGACCAGATTGGTTTTGCTCAGTCACTATCTAGTGCTGTTGACGGCGCATATCAGTGGAGACAGGACAGAGGTCTTGAAATCGTAAAGACTGCTATCCTATCAATCGAATACGATGAAGATACTAAGGAAATGCTTAAGGACGTTAAGCGTGCTGATGCACTTGCTGGCGCTCGTGGTAACTCCTTCATGCAGCAGTCTGTTGCAAGAGGTCTTCAAGCAGCTGGAGAAAACGGTGGTGGTTCAGGAATGGCATTCATGGGAATGGGTGTTGGTGCAGCCGGAAATGTAATGAACGGAGTACAGCAGCCTAATAATCCAAGCTCATATCAGCCAAACTTTGGACAGCAGCCACAGCAGCAGTATCAGCAGGCTCCTCAGCAGGGATATGACCAGCAAGCACAGTACCAGCAGCAGCCACAGCAAGCTCAGCCAGAACAGGTTCAGCAGGCTCAGCCAGAGCAGCCTCAGATGCAGGACACAACTGCAAAGCTAATCGAGATGAAGAAGCTTCTTGACGCTGGCGTGCTATCACAGGAAGAGTTTGACAGAATAAAAATGCAGCTTCTAGGACTTTAGTCGATAACAAGGAGACAAACTAATGGAAGATAGAACTTTTGAAGAAAATCTTGTTAACGATGGCATGGCCCAGGCCGATGCTAAGGTAACAGAAGCCGAGGAGGAACGTCACGACGGCCAAATCAAATGTCCTAAGTGTGGTTCCACCGACATAGAGCTAAACCCAAAGACAGGTAAGCTCAGATGTAACTTCTGTAGACACATCTTCGAACCAGAGTTTACAGAGGATGATGGTAACATCTCAGAACTAGAGGGCGTTAAGCTATCAAAGGGAGCTTCTGATATAGCGGCTGACGCAAAGGATGTTATGACTCTTAAGTGCCAGAGCTGTGGTGCGGAGGTAGTTATAGATACTGCATCAGCACCTCAGGCTAGATGCCACTGGTGTAGAAATATGCTGTCTATCAATTCATGCATACCTAATGGAGCTATTCCAGATATGGTGCTTCCATTTAGCGTATCAAAGGCAGAGGCTCAGGCTAAGATAAAGGATTTTGTTGGAAAGAGAAAGTTCTTTGCTCACCCTACCTTTACTAGAGAATTCACCACAAACAATATCTGTGGTGTTTACTTCCCATACATGGTTGTTGATATCAACGGACATTCTCACCTTTCTGGAACAGGAGAGGTTCTCGTGAGAGAGTACACTGTAAAGAGGGGCGATGATGAGGAAAAGCGCTATGATGCAGATGCATATCATGTTGAGCGTGACTTTGATATAACTATAGACGACCTCACAATCGAGTCAAGCGCAGATAAGCTAAACGTTGCATCAAAGGAAAAGACAACTAACATCATCAACTCGATAATGCCTTTTGATACAGAAAACTGCGTAGAATACAATGCAAATTACCTACGCGGCTACACATCAGAAAAGCGTGACGTAAACATCGATCAGATTAGAAACACAGTTCATACTCAGGCAAACGATATCGCTAGAATATCGGCAAACCAAACCTTGCATGACTATGATAGAGGTGTTGCGTGGGAAGATGATAACTTTACAGTAAAAGGCGAATCATGGAAGGCAGCCTACCTGCCAGTATGGCTCTACAGCTACATGCAGGTTAAGGGGAGCAAGAAACTCCTCCACTACGTAGCCGTGAACGCTAGAACCAAGGAAACTATGGGAAGTGTTCCTATCAACATGACCAAGCTTTGGATTGTTTCAATCATACTAGAAGTACTAGGTATATTCCTTGCAGTAACTCTAGGACGCAATCCATTTAATGTGGAGAGCCCATATCGCTTTGCCCTAATGGCTCCAGCAATCATATTCTTTGCTTTAATGTACTCAAAGTATAGAAACTCTGGAGCGCGTCACACCTACGAAAAAGAAACCTCTAACGAGATGAGCAATATGTCCATGGTCGACGATTACCTAGAGCGTCGTAATGGCCTAGAAAGTTCAAGTATTAGAGGGGCAAACAACGAACAGGTACACGGAAATTACTCGAATGACTTCGTCTCAAAAATAAAGAACTCCGGCCTAACATCCATTATTGGTAATGTATCTGAGATCAAAGGAATAATGAACAAGTTTGACGACTTTAACTAGTTCAAAGACTTATCAAAAACAAATTCGGACCACTCGCAAGAGTGGTCCTTTTGTTTGCTTCTTACTTAACTATGTAGTTAATTGTACGGTTTGGTATCATTCTATTTCCACCTAACACAACAAATTTATTCATTGTATTTTCTCTTACGTATTGCTTAGCAAAATCATAATTATTTTCATTGATCAGTAATAGAGGTGCATTCATCTTCTCTGCAAGCACACCTCCACAAAGTCCATCTGGGAAATTATCTCCATAAGCAAATACAGCAGACTTTGAGTTATTGAAGAAGTGTTTTGCTATTGCTAAAGATGTCGTATATCTATCCTCTCCATAAATTCTTATCGTAGGAGCCAATGACTTGCAAGCGCTTTCTATATTGCTATTGACTGACTTATAACCACCTATGATTGTAACATTACCGCTATCCAGAGATTTTATTAATTTCTTTTGTTCATCGCTTAGCATGTCATCTACAAGCATTATAGGCTTTCCTGATGCTGAAGCTGCTAGGCTATCTGCATATCCAACACCAGAGCAAACTAGTAAATCTCCGCTTCGAACATCAGCTTCCTTTAGTATCTTTAAATTTGTCTCAAAACGATCAGATCCAGCAATTCTCTTGAAATCAAAATATTCTTCTAGCTCTGTTTTCATAGCCTCAGGTACTACTCTCTCTCCACCAAGTAGATAAACCTGACTCTTAGCTTGTCCCTTTTTCACATGCTTAAGATGGGTATATATGAAGTTCTGAGCTTGTTCCATGTTATTTTTGTTAACTAGTATTAGCGGTGCATTCTTCACCTTTGCTAGGTATGCACCTGAGAGTGCATCCGCATAATTATCACCGTTGGCAACAACTACGGCATTAAAGTCTTTTCCTTTCCTGACCTTCTTCAGCTCTCGCCCAACTCTGAGTGAAGTATGGTATCTATCATCGCCAGCGATTCTTTTTACATTGTCAGATAATGCTTCATCTACTGGTCCACCCTTTACCTGGAATGTGAAAGACATAAGATTTGGTTTATCTGGCTGTGCGGCCTTATCCCTACCTATATTACTTTGCTTGGCTGCAAAGAATTGTCTAGTGAATACATAGTCATCATGATTTCCCTCATATCTTGGAATTATATTATCAACACTTGTTGGGAAAAATGCTGTACTTTTACTGCCTGTAATCATTCCTTCAAATGTTAGGTTTTCATTTTTGGGGATATCTGATTTTATTACAAGCCCTTCCATTTTCACCTTTATTACACCAATTCTTTTTAAATAGTTAAAGTAATCCTTAACCGGCATAGTTCTCAGTTTTCCTAGCCTAGGTGAAATAGGGATACTGATCTCTCCACCACCATCTTTTTCACTATCAAATACAATATGCCCACGCTTATCGGGGAAGCCTTCGATGCTGTATTTCACAGCCGTCTCGTATGTATCATCTTCTTTATTGTAATTATACGGTATACCTATTCCCTCTGGTAAACGCAATTTAAAGTATACAGCTGAATGAGATCCAACATGTCCATCTGTTCCATATGTTTCCCAGTTTTTTCCGGAATTAGGTCCATTAATAATCTGCCAATATCTTGTTATTTCCCACTTATAGAGATTGCTCAAATCCAAAGTCATCTCTATATTGAGTTTATCTCCGACTTTGTATGTGGCTATTTCTCTATCTCCAGTGTTTCCATTGATAGATATATCCCCATACACATTTAACTGTTCTCTATCCCTGATAAAGTCCCTGTAGAAATCAAAATTAAATGGATTATGATATCTGTTAGCTTGATAATTAGGGTCACCGTTAGGACCATTATTGGTTACAAGCTCTGGACGTGAATATTTATCAAATTCATCTACTCCATTAACATATGTTATTGTATTAAAATCCTTGTAAACACCCACACTTTGTGCAGGCATAGCTACTTTAAGTCTCAGATTCTCAAACAGATTACCAATAGAAATAGCGCCTCGCACGAGAGGAACTGGACCTTCTGCTGATAGTCCTATTACCTCTAGTTCTGTCCAGTAGTTTTCTGCCATCGCGGTATTATTATCTGGTATCTCAACAGCATATGCCTTCCCAGAAAAAACCATCGGCATGCATATCACAAATGCTAGTATGCATGATAATGCTCTATATCCTCTTCTTTTATTCATGTTTTTCTCCAATCTTACTATATTTAATTTATATTTTAACTAAATCATTACTTGCTTTCAATATTTGTTTTTAGCTTCCTTAACTCGCGTCTTGCTTCAACAATTTTCTCAGCTATTCCATTTCGGGACTCGCTCATCCTAAACGAAGCGATTCTGCTAAGCGTGTTTCCATACACTCTTCCATGCTTTTCAAATAGATTATCTACTCTCTCCGTCATCCTATTTTGGAAGCTTTCCTCAAGCTCTGCTACACTTCTTTGGAAGTTAGTCAAATGCGAAACTGTAAGAGTTATGTCGCATGAATATATTGCAACAAGAATAACTGGAAGCACTGCGATTATGAACAGCGGTATCTTGTCATAAAAATCATCAAAAGGTGGTATTATAAACTCAACTATTGCTATCGCACCTAGTCCAAATCCTATCGAAGTTGGCACACTTGTTCGTCCATTAATATTTAGGGGAACTGTAGTATAATCCCACCATCTAGCATTGAACTTCTTCTCTAGTATATACGATGTCGGATATTCTAGCACCATGCTAACAAAGAAACCGACGACAAATACTCCAATCCATGATAAATTCGGAATAATTCCGTGATTGTTTAGATCCCAGTAAATCAATCCTATAATCGCACCAGCTCCGTAAATAGGACAAAGTGGCCCATACAAGAAACCTCTATTTTGCCATTTCTTTTCCTTTGCTGTACAGTATATGCTCTCCCATACCCATCCCAAAACACTGAAAAGAAAATAAGCTATTATATATCTATTAATAATCATAAGCTTTCCCCAAAAACATTTTGCTACATCTTAAGCCATTAAGCGTATGCCGTCTTAACCTTATCTATCTCCTAGGAATAAGCATTCCTATAAACATTCCCACTGTCAAACCAATTGACAGACCAAGCGTTATCCCATGCTTTGGATCTATTAACATTCCTATCAAAGCACCTAGGGACATCCCCACAATCATTCCAGGGAGCATATAGTCACCTTTAGAATTTTTTCTATTAACACCTAGTCCAAAGACTTTGAAAAACAAAAATGCAAGTCCAAAGAGCAAAAGCGGAATACTGAAAAAAAAGAACGGCAAGAATTGTAACATATCTCTACTCCAATAAAATAGCCCGTTAGTCCCGCGCGGCATTAAGCTAAAACCTTATTTTCTATGAATTATCATGCCAATACACATGCCCATTGTTGTACCTATGGATAGACCCAATGATAATCCATATTTAGGACTTATAATCATACCAATTAAAGAACCAAAGCACATTCCAATAACCATTCCGATAAGCATATAATCGCCTTTATACTTATCTTTTTCGGTTCCCAGTCTCACGGCTTTAATAATAAAACATATGACTGCTACTACCATACACAGTATGGCAGGAATAAATACTGGTAAAAAATATGACATATCTCTCCTCCAATACATTGACTAGTTTAATCTATCTGTTATATCATAACATTTTCTATACTAAATTACAGGCTCTCTAACAAAGCAATCTCTCTTGGCAATATATCCTTTGACTTTAGAAGTTCAATCAAAGCCTTGCGCTGCCCGTCTGAGATATACTCCGAGCCCTTGTCTTCCTTTGATAGAGTGACGCATTGCCTGATAGCAATTCCAATATGCGATAAGGTGAGCTTATCTTTTTTCTTCTTTAATACCTCGATAAAGATATCCCAGACAAACTCCTCATTATATACCCAAAAGAACGAAGCTATAGCCTGCATCACTTTGGAATTTTGATTTTTACCCAAAAGAGAGCGGACATACACCTTGCATTCCTCTTCAAAACTGCCTATTTCATCATCTGTAATAAATTCCGACTTAAACTTATAAAGATGACTCAGCTTTATGTATCTTGCACAGAAATTCTGAAGCGTGTAGATATTCGTCCAGATAATTTCTGGATCTGTTTCTGCTTTGATGGTCAAAAGGTATTTTTCGCCATTCAAAACAAACCACTCTTTTATAGTTCCTGTATCTTTAGTTCCAAGTTCCTTGCAGGCTGCTCTCATAAATAGACTCGCTGCTTTTTTGCGTTCTTTGATATCAGTACTGCCGAGTTCTTGCAAGGCTTGATTTAGAATCTCGCTTGTGTATATCATAAGTCCCTCTCCACTTTATCAAAATTCACCTTAGAATACCAATGGAATATCTCCCCATATCACAAGTCTCAAAATACCTACAATAGCCATGTGTGCCGGGAAGTAGATATAGAAAAACCATTTATTCATCTTGAGCTTGCCTACTGATCCCTTGTATCTATAAAGTAATGGAAGCGTCAAAAGCGTGCAGAACTGTAACAATCCATAGGCCTTATCTAGGAATAGGAAGTATATCAAAACATATACGCACACGAAGATAGTCATTACTATAGACTGTTTTTTGAAATCTCCCCTATTCTCATATAGGAAGAACGGTACCATTACCGCAATAGAAGACCAGTCTGCTGGAAAGGCAACTACACATGCAATGACAATAGCAATAATTTTTATGATAGGGCTTAGGTCATCTTTCTTATTTATGTAGATTAAAAGAGCCGCAATGCTCAGCGGAAACATCACGCTAGTTTGATTGAATACCCCGTCTGTGAATGGAATTATTGGAATTCCAAACGCTAAAGTAAAGGCAAAGTGTGATATCAAAGCAAAGCAAAATAGCCTTTTGATATACTTAACATGGTTTTTGGTGTAGTAACATCCCTCAGCGATAAAATACCACATGATTGGAGCTGTAAGCCTTCCTATTGCATGCAAGGCCATTACGTACCAGAGCTTCTGTGTACCTGGAAAGAACAGCCATGTCAAATGATCTATGGTCATAGCTATGATTGCTATGATTTGTAGTTGATTCTTAGATAATTCTTTTCTCATAATCCCCCTAAATACTCCTAAAATTCTTTTAGCTGATCAAACAAGTCTATTAGCTTATCCTTGTCAACGTCAAACTCATCAGGTATCAGCGAAAGTATCCCATCAAGTGCTGTGAATACCTCATCTCTTTCAACAGTATCAATAAATGGTTTCTTCTTATCCATCTTGTTAAAGCTCTCTGTATAATCTCTCACTAGGACTTCGGCATCCTTTTCGATGTCCTTCCCTGCTCCATCAATTAGCTTTACCACTGCAGCTCTAGTCTTTCTATATATGTCAGACGCCTTCTTTGCATTGACAGGCGTGATATGTTCCTCACCATCCCAGGAGCGGAAAGGATTCTCTAGATTCTGCGCAAGCCATTCAGCCTTTCTTGGCTTTGTAATCCAAAGGTCTAGGCCTTCACTTTTGCGGTTTTTGTATAGCTTCTTAACTTCCTTTGCTGCATCTTCTGGAAGGCTATCCATCCATAACATATACAGCTTCTGTAGTTCTTCCGGCTTTGGCACATCTTCAGCTGTGAATCCGAATAGATCCATGGTTGTAAGTACTTCTAAATTACTGAGTTCCGATATTTTAGCAAAGTTAGTAAGTTTACCAGGGTTTCCCCAGAGCCTTAGCTCTCTTAGCTTTGGATATTCTCTCAAAATATCAGCAATGTCGAGTTCTTTTATTTTTCCTATATATAGTTTTTCTAGTCCCTCTAAACCCTGAAGCTTAGGAACGAAGCCATCACAATGCAAAATAAAATCGACTCCAGAGCTTGGTGACTTTATCTTGCAGCCATCCTTTACTTCTCCGAGTAAAAACAGCATGCTCAAATCATCATTTAGGATTAGCTCATCAATTCCCGTCATATCAACAGAAAGCCTATCAATTTTTGTTTCCGAAAAGTCAAGACTTGACTTACCGTGATTCTCAATAACCAGTTCTCTAATAAATGGATTCGAATTCAAATACTCAAATAAATTCTTATGCCATTTCGTAACCGTCAAAGATGATAGGCAAGGAAATACTCTTAGACTTTGTGCGTCCTCAAAATCATGCCACTTATCGTTTTCACTGTGGGTGCTAAGTCTTCTTCTATTACCCTCAAACTCCACGTGTTCACTACTTGCATCTGCCGCCTTGAAGGCGTCTCTTTGCTCCTTTGGTATTTTTTCCCACTTAAACTGATTATACACTTCAACATCGATACTCCAACCTCCATATGTACCTGTATCCTCGTTATTAAGAGGCGCGAGGTTGCCAACGTAAACATAGTTTGATGGTACGTTTACATCAACCTTTTTTAGGTTGAAAGTTCCATCCCAGTACATATAATCGATATATAGAGGTTTCATCAAAGAAAGCTCGTCTTCATTTGGTAGCTTATCAGAAGCCCAATCAAGGGATAAAATAACAGCCTGAGGTTTCTTACCACTCTCGTCTATCTTTGTTACCTGACAAGCAGTATATTTCTTTAGTAATTTGTTATATACACAGTATATGTCTCCTGCTTTTGCTATCATCTAAATATCTCCTTGTTTTATATTTTCTGAATGGAAAATTCCATATCAGCTTCCTTTACGGGAAATTTTCGGCCTATTATCAAAAATTGTTTCCCCTCCAGCCTGAATTAGATTGCCAAAGGCGTTCATTATCTCTGCTCTTTTTGATTTAGGAAGCTTCGTATATCCTTTTAGCACAATTCTGGTGTTTTTAAAAATTTCTCCACCAAATTCCTTAAATGTCTCTGCCTCCGTCTCTTCTATCATTGAAAAGACGGTCATGATAATGGACTCTCTCGTTTCATCATCCATCTTTTCCAACCAAGAACCAAGTGCTGTTTTTACGAATTTACTTAGGGAGTCGAGCTCTGCTTCTACAAAATGATCCTTCGTTACTTCCCAAGTCATTGCATCATGTTGGATTATACCTGTAGCACTGCTTTTTATAACTTTCTGTTCTCCAAGATTTGTAAGCAACTGACCTATCATCGATGTCTGTGGAACTATACTACATATCTTTGGTAAAATCCGCTTGTACCCCTCCGAATTTATGACTTCATCTCTAAAGCCCGGTCCATCATTATTATATACTTTTACAATCCTATCCTTTACGGCTTCCTCGCAGAAGCTGGCAGCATACATTGCGAGATTTCCTCCTTTTGAGTGACCTCCTAAAATAAGTTTTCCATCCAAGTGTTCAGATACTTTATTCAGGTAGTTCACCGCTTCCTTTGCTCCTTCTATCTCTGCAGTGAAGCTCATGAAAATATCCTCTTTCCAGCCTGTTATTGTGCTATCAGTTCCGCGGAATGAAATATAATTTGTGCCATCAGGAAGTATTAGTACAACAGCCGCAAATTGCTTAACTTTTTCTTTATCAAAAATATCCGTGTAGTATGCAATCTTAGTTCCTCTAAAACGCTCTCCTGATACCATTTCCTCAAGAAGTAGCGGAGCTTTCTTGGTAAACTGTGCGTTCTCTCGTATTTCGTCAAGTGAATATCTTTGGCAAAAAAACTCAAATGCCTCTTCAATATCATGAATCTTCTCTTGCTCGCCATATAACTCCCCAAAGTCAATGTATGATATATATGACAATATAACATTATCTATATCATTTAAGCTAGCTGTGAAAAGACTAACATCATTTCTCCATTTTAAATAATCTAGTAATACCATTTCTTCACCAAATATACCTTTAACTATGCCTACTTAAAAATTTTCATGTGTAATCTTATACATTTTATCATATAGTACTTAACAAAGTGTACACTTTTATTTTTATCACACATACCTTTACTTCTAGCAAATAAACAAAAGGCCTATCAAAGTCTGTCTTCTAAGACAAGCTCTGATAAGCCTATATCCATTCTTATTCTTCGTCAAATACTTTCTCTGCTACTTTGACAGATGTATTTGCATCCTTTGCATAGTAGTCAGCCCCAACCATCTGAGCATAATCCTCATTAAGCACCGCTCCGCCAACCATGGTCTTGCAGTTTAGGTTATTCTCCTTTAGGGCGTCTATCGTGCGCTGCATGTTCTTTACTGTTGTTGTCATGAGTGCACTTAGACCGACAATGCTAGGCTGATATTTTTTGACAGCTTCAACGACTTCCTCGACAGGAACATCTTTTCCGAGATCGATTACCTCATATCCGTAGTTTGACAGAAGCATCTTTACGATGTTTTTGCCTATATCGTGTATATCTCCCTCGACAGTAGCAACTACAACCTTTTCTCTCTTGACATCAGACTCTGTGTTTGCCCTACTTATGACCGCAAATCCATTTTGGACTGTCTCTGCGCTGAGCATGAGCTGAGGAAGGAATATTTTTCCTGTCTCATAGGCTCTTCCTACCTCATCAAGAGCTGGAATAAAGTAGCCATTTATAATCTCCATGGCATCCTTTGTTTTAAGCATCTCTTCGACTAGAGGAGCAGCCTGCTCCTTTAGGCCTTTGATGATTACATCCTTTAGGTCTAGGCTAGCATTATCAGATGGCGTGCTGCTCTGCGGCGCCTGTGTACTTCCGCCGTATTTAGCGATGAAATCGCTTCCACCCTTGTCCTGATTGTTCAGAACCTTAAAAGCGTTCACGGTGTCCATAATTTCCTTTGAGCATGGGTTGATAATAGGTGCATCAAGTCCCACTCCAAATGCTGCTGCAAGAAATACCGAGTTCAAGAGCGGGCGATTAGGCAGTCCAAAGGATACATTGCTTACACCAAGCACGCACTTTAGACCTAGTCTGCTCTTGACTAGCTTAATAGCTTCTAGAGTTGTTACAACCTGCTCCTGCTGAGCACTTGCAGTTAGCACTAGGCAGTCTATCAAAATATCCTCTTTTGGTATTCCATAGCTCAAGGCTGTATCCAAAATTTTCTGCGCAATCTTAAATCGTCCCTCTGCAGTCTCTGGAATTCCATTTTTATCGAGGCAAAGACCTAGCACGCAAGCTCCGTATTTCTTCGCAATAGGGAACACTGCCTTCATTGATTCCTCTTCACCGTTAACTGAATTAATCAAAGGCTTACCCTTATAAACTCTAACAGCCTCTTCGACAGCCTTTGCATCCGTGCTATCTATCTGCAGTGGCTGAGAAATACCAGACTGAAGCTCCATAACTGCCTTCTTCAAAAGCTTAGGCTCATCGATTTCCGGAAGTCCAACATTGACATCCAAAATGTCTGCTCCTAGGTCAGCCTGAGTTATGGCCTCATTCAGGATATAGTCGTAATCCTCTTTCTTCAGAGCTTCCTTTAGCTTAGGCTTTCCTGTTGGGTTTATACGCTCACCTATCAGATACACCCCGCCGTCTAAAATCACAGTGCTACTTGCTGAGCAAACTGCGGTAACACGCTTTGGTGATGTCTTAACAGGTTTCAAGGATTTTACTTTGTCCTTTGTCTTTTCTATAAACTCAGGAGTAGTTCCACAGCAACCGCCAAGAACGCGAACTCCAAGCTTGGCCATATCAAGCATGCGCTCTGAATACTCTTCGCTGCTATATCCGTAGTTTCCCTGCATATCTGGAAGTCCAGCATTAGCCTGCACCATAACAGGAACCGTTGCATACTCGAGGATGGTTTCTACCACTGGAATCAGCTCGTCAGGTCCGAGTGAGCAGTTTACTCCTAGCGCATCTACGCCAAGTCCCTGAAGGCTTATGGTTGAAGAAACCGGATCAACTCCTACAAAAGTTCTACCGTTATCCTGATATGTCATAGTTGCAAATACAGGAAGCTTAGTATTTTCCTTCGCTGCAAGAATACCAACCTTAAGCTCCATGAGATCTGAAAAGGTCTCAAAAATAACAAGATCAGCGCCTGCATTTTCTCCTGCAACTAGCTGCTCCTTAAATATATCATAGGCTTCCTCAAAGGAAAGAGTCCCTAAAGGTGCCATGAGCTGACCTATAGGGCCTATGTCTAGCGCTACATACTTTGGATTTGCTGCCTTTGCATTTTCTACAGCAGCAGTTACTAAAGTCGCTATATCTGTATCCTTTATCTTTAGCCTATTAGCGCCAAAGGTGTTTGTCGTTATGCAGTCGCACCCTGCCTCTACATACTCTCTATGTATGCTTTGGATGAGCTTTGGGTTTGTCAAAGAGAGTAAATCCGGGATTCCACCTATCTCTAAGCCACTTTTCTGCAGCATTGTGCCCATCGCACCATCAAATATTAAATGTTTGTTTTGAATATGCTTAAGAATTTCCACAGATTGTTCCTCTTTTCCTAAATTCACAGGATTGTCTCAAGCTACATATCCCGCACTTTTGTGGTTTTGCTACCTTGCCCTCGTCTGAAAGGCCTAGAATTGCAGAAACCGACTTTATTGGAATTAGAATGTTTGATGGAGAAAGATTTACACCCGTATACTTTTCCGGTGTTAGAAGTCTAAACAGAGTCTGCTGAGCCGAAATATCAAGATCCCCATAGCCTGGGCTAAATCTATATCCATGCTTTTTCATTCCTGTTGTTTCTAATATCTCTGCTTCAACCACATCCACCACCTGCTCTGCAAGTGTTGAACCGCAGCTGTTAAATACCACAGCCTTTGTTGGTGCAGTCGCCTGAAGCAATCTTAACTTATTATCAAAAGCAGAACCTATGGTTGCGCAGAGAAGTGCACACATAGTGCATCCTCTGATATTGTCCGCTAGGTTCTTACTCTTAAGGCTCAAAGATGACCCAGTGAAGTTTATCGTATCTTCATCTATCGTTACAGGGAAAAGTCTATACATATATGAGGGTCTAATATTTGCAAGACATTCATCTGCCGCTTCATTGATTATCCCTTGCAAATCTCCCCCTATATCCTGTCCCTTATAGCCGAGGTATCTGAGCACCTCGGGCATGTTAATTTTGTCTATTTTTATCATTATCTAGCTGCCTGCATGAGCGCCTTCGCAATATGCGGCTTGTTCATTGTGTAAATGTGTATTCCGTCAACGCCCTCTTTCTTGAGAGTTTCAATCTGATTGCATGCATACTCGATTCCGGCCTTCTCCAGATCCTCTTTGCTATCCTGATACTTTGCAAGTATACGAACTATATTGCCAGGAAGCGAAACTCCACACATATAGATCATACGCTCTACCTGCGCTTTGCTTAGAATCGGCATTATTCCTGCAAGGAATGGTGCCTCAACTCCTGCGCTTCTTAGCTTTGATAGATAGTTTAGGAAGATATCTGAAGAGAAGCTTAGCTGGCTTATCAAAAAGCTCGCACCCGCTTCAACCTTTTGTTTTGTGTGCTCAATCTCTTCGTCTATGCTACCGCAGTCGATGTGTGATTCCGGATAACATGCAGCTGCTACGCAGAAATCTTCTGCCTTAATTTCTTTGATCAGCTCCTTAGCATATGTGTACTCTGGGCTAATAGATAGTCCCTCGATAGGTCTATCCCCGCGTAATGCAAGTACGTTTTCGATACCCTTTTCCTTAAGAAGTGCTAGGCGCTCTGCAACCTGCTGCTTTGTTGATGTTATACATGTAAAGTGAGCAACTGGCTCTGTGTCATAGTTTTCCTTTATATGTGCGCAAAGCTTTGCTGTATTGTCTGACTGGATAGTTCCTCCTGCACCGCAGGTTACACTTATGAAGTCTGGCTTTAGTGTGCTTAGTTCATCCAAAAGTGGAATTGCTGTATCTATGCTTAAATCGTTCTTCGGCGGAAACACCTCTAGTGATGCCGCGAAGCCTTTCTCTTTTATAATGTCTGATATTTTCATGGGAATCTCCTCTCAATAAGCCTTTAAATTTGAACAAATTATATCAATATAAAAAAACTGTGTCAATCTGTGTAAATCTATTATCAGGTATAGACCTAAGCTATAAGTTGCTTCAATGCAATATTGTTTCTTTATAATATACGCGTAATTGTGTTTTGATTTGTAAGCTCTATCAGTTATAGGCTCAGTTTATATCTACCCATATTCATATAGTATTAGACACGTAATAAAAATAGGTGTATTCTCATATCACGGTAAGGCGCTGTGCTCCGGACAGGCGCCAGCAAATTAGGTAATAAATTTAGTAATAAAGGTAATTTTGGAAAAGATAGAAAGAGGTGCAAACATGAGTGAATATAGATTTGAAACATTACAGGTACACGCAGGACAGGAGCAAGTAGAAAAGGAAGCGGGAGCAAGAGCAGTTCCTATTTATCAGACAGCAGCTTACGTATTTAATAATGCAGAACACGCTGCAGCTCGCTTTGGACTTTCCGATCCAGGTAACATTTATAGCAGACTTACAAATCCAACACAGGATGTCTTTGAGCAGCGTATTGCAGCTCTAGAAGGCGGTATTGCAGCACTAGCGCTCTCATCTGGTGCAGCTGCAATCACATATGTACTACAGGCGCTTGCAGCACCTAAGGGACATATCATAGCGCAGAGCAGCATTTACGGCGGAACATATAACCTGCTTGCTAACACCCTGCCATTACAGGGTATCGAAACAACTTTTGTTGATATACATAATCTAGAAGAAGTTGAAAAAGCATTCCAGGAAAACACAAGAGGAGTTTTCATAGAAACTTTTGGAAACCCAAACAGTGACATTCCTGATATCGAGGAAATCGCAAAGCTTGCACATAAGCACGACGTTCCTCTTGTAATAGACAACACTTTTGGAACTCCTTATGTAATCCGTCCAATAGAGCACGGTGCAGATATCGTTGTACATTCTGCAACAAAGTTCCTCGGTGGACACGGAACAACTCTTGGCGGAGTAATCGTTGATAGCGGAAAATTCGACTGGAAGAAGAGTGGTAAATTCGCTTCCGTTTCTGAACCTAACCCAAGCTACCACGGAATTTCATTTACAGATGCTGCTGGCCCTGCTGCCTTCATCACATATATACGCGCGGTTCTTTTGAGAGATACAGGTGCTACAATCTCACCTATAAACGCATTCTTGCTTCTTCAAGGAGTTGAAACTCTATCCCTAAGACTAGACAGACACAAGGATAACGCAAAGAAGGTTGTAGAGTATCTATCAAAGCATCCTCTCGTCGAAAAGGTAAACCACCCATCGCTAGATAACCATCCGCAAAATGCCCTATACAAAAAATATTTCCCAAATGGTGGTGGTTCGATATTCACATTTGATATCAAAGGCGGCAAGGACGCGGCATTTAAGTTCATCGATAATCTAAAGATTTTCTCACTACTTGCAAATGTAGCTGACCTAAAATCTCTAGTTATTCATCCTGCTACAACAACACATTCTCAGCTTTCAAAGGAAACCCTTGAGGCTCAGGGAATTAATGATGGAACTGTTAGACTTTCAATAGGAACAGAGCACATCGACGACATCCTAGCAGATCTAGAAAATGGCTTTGCAGCAGTAAAATAATATACTAGCCTAATACCAAACACTTACAAAATCATATAGAAAAAGCACAGCCTTAGATATTAACTTATCCTGTGGCTGTGCCTTTTTGTTTCTTTATATTTTGTGCACTATAGCTCTAATCTACACATGCTGTTCCTGCCAGTCTTCCTTCGTAAGTAGGTTTGTGTGGCTTGTTCTGACCTCATTTAATAGAGGAACCTCGAGATTTTTTCTTGTTTTGTTATATACAAATCCACATTTTTCTTGAACTCTCTTTGATTTTTCATTGCCATCAAAATAAGAGCACCAAATCTTTTTCATGCCAAGCTCCTCAAATCCATACTGAATAAGTCGCTTTGCTGCCTCAGGCATATAACCATTACCCCAAAACGGCTTTCCAATCCAGTATCCTAGCTCGCACTCATCGTCTCTATCTGTCAAAGCAGTATGCTCCTTTAAAATCAGCTCAACTGCCCCTATCGCCTTATTATCATCCTTAAGGCAGATTCCATAGCACTGAGGACCACTCAAAACCTCTCTGATGACGTCTCTGCTCTCCTGTACGCTTTGATGCGCCGGCCAGCCTGCCACAGGACCAACGTCGGGATCCTTTGCATATTCAAATATACTCTCCGCATCAGCCTCAACTAAAGGGCGAAGGATTAATCTTTCTGTTTCTAATATCATATTTTGCTCCTATTTTCTATCAAAATTTGTGCCTAACGCAATCCACCATAAAGCAAGAGTACTCAGGGTATAGCTTTAGCCTCACCTCAGGTCTTGGTGCGCCTGCCTTGATGAGCATTATCATTTCATTGAACTTTTTCAGGTCCTCTTCCCAGCTTTCGATGGTCTCCTTCTTTTCTTCCTCGCTATCATATTCGTCTTCAAAGGATTCCTTGAGTGCCTGCTCTAAATAAGCGCGATTATTTTCTTCGAGCTTTTTGAAGCGCTCAAGTTTACCCTTTACCCACAAGGTATAGAACAAGTAATCACAGTCTATTATATAGTAATTTTCGTCTACATCTTCATCACAGTACTCTAGAAACTTATCGTACTCTTCGAGGACATAGTAGGCATCAAAGATTTGAAAATCTGCAATATCATCTGTATTTAAATTATAGTCATCATCACTATCTAGCTTTATCTGTTTCAGATAGTGCATTGCTTCTTCCTTATTTCCAAGGTATACCTCGCAGTATGCCAAGCATAGCTTTAGCCACATCCTGTCTGGATAAATTTTATATAGTTCCAGGAATATCTCTTTGGCTTTCTCATAATGCTTAAGCTCATAAAGAGTAACTGCGTAGTCTAATATGCTCTCATAGCTCTCATCTAGCGCCTTAGCCATCTCAAAGAACTCACGACTAAGCTCAAGGCTTTCAAGGTTCCTAGAATATTCATACTCTGAGAAATTGTAAAGTCCAAGCGCCTTATATGTCTCAACAAATGGCGATTTCAAATCCTTTGCTTTGTTCAGATACTCAAGCGCCTTCTGGGAGTAATCTTCAACAAAAGCAATGTTAGTATAGATTCTAGCTTTATCTTTAGAATCTAAAGTATTGTCAAAATCACGCAAGAAATTCTCTAATAGCTCCACATATGCTTCGTCACCGTGTCTCAGCTCAAGATTAACGGATGCAAGAGTGCATATGATGTCAACATTTGATGGGAACGCTTCCTGCTTTGCCAGTAGATAGCTTCGCATTTTCTCTAGATATTCCTTTGATTTATCATAATCTCTTAGAATTTCTTCCCCATATCTGTTCTCATATTCGGTTTTCAGTTCATACCAATGGGCTTTTATTTCTTTTAACATTTTCTTGCTTCCTATATTATAAATAAACTTGATTTATTATATCAAAAAACTGGGCAATAATGCCCAGTTTTTTATCAATGTTTGATTACCGTATATCTATTTTGACTGCTTACGTCTATACGCCATAAGCATCATTAGCATTCCTGATGTTAGAATTAGGCTTGCATACTGTGACGCATTGCTCTGGTCTCCCGTATTTGGAGTCTTTGGCTTCTTTGGTGTTGGTTTCTTTGGTTCTGTCTGTGGCGCTGGCTTTGCATTGTCAGTTACTGTGATTTTACCATTTGCTGCAACTACAGTTTCGCCCTGAGCGATTGTTCCTAGTGTTACTGTTCCATCAGCATTAACTGTGAATGTAAAGTCTGTTACAACAAGATATCCTTCTGGTGCTGCTTCCTCATGGAATCTGTACTGACCTGGCTCAAGCATGATTTTTTTGCTTGTCGTAGTGCTTGTCCACTCATCCACCTTCTGAGTACCCTTGAAAATCTGAATCTGTGCACCTGCTAGCTCAGTTCCACCTGCCTTAACCTTGCTAAATTCAACTTCCTTAGTTGTTGGCTGTGGAGTTGGCGCAGCCTGAAAATGTCCACTCAGTAAATTCTGGTATGCATTATCTTGAGATCTATAGATATCTAGCTGTGTTCCTGCCGGAATAGCTGTTGTGCTATTTACTAGATCATTAAATGCGTCCTTTTCGTTCTGTGTGAAGTTATTTCCACTTGTATCTCTGTTAGGCATATTGAATGAGTCAGTATAGTACCAAACAGCATACTGTGTTATCTGTCTGAACTGTCCATCAGTTAAGCCGTATCTCTCTTTGATGCCTGAGTTATTGCTTGGATAACCATCATAGATGACTCTTATCAAAGCATTGTAGAGCGCCTCACCTGTAAGTCTCTCAGTATCGGCAAGCTCTGCAAAGTTAGCTGCTGTTCCTAACTCCTTAGTGTAAAGAGTTTTTCTTGGGGAGCTTGAACTCTCTGGAAATGCTCTGTGGTCATTGAAGCAGTACGCTACATCACCTTTATCGTTTGAGCCCTGCGGTCTAACATAGATTGGGTTCTTTAGATGATCACTTGCTGGGTACTCACCTGACTTTGTATAAGCCTGATATATTTCTGCAGCATCCGCCTGAATTGATAAACCTGAGAAAACAGGAATCAGAACAATTGATAGCATAAGTATAACTGCTCCTACTGGCTTTCTAAGGCCTTTGAAAATGTTAATCATAACTCCTCTCCTCGTATTCCTTTCATAATAACCGTATTGTAAACAAAGTTTACTCATTCTAAAACAAAAATTGTCACTTTTGTTATTCACGCTAATTATATATGTTCGCACACAATTTATCAATATTTTTTACTATTTTTACAATGAATAAATATGTGTAAAATAGTCTCTCTTTTTAGTTATTCATTGAAGCGAATAATTATAGGAAATCCAATAAAAAAAGATGGTGTTTTATGCTAGCACCATCTTAAAAAAAGAGTTTCTATATCTCATTATGAGCCTAAATTAGCAATGTTCTTCTGTTACCTCGTAGAACATTATTACTAGCGTAATGATTAAAAGTACTGTCGAAAAGAGTATTGAATATGTGCCGAGTATAGGAATCAAAAAGCTTTCAATTATCGCACCAACTATGAAAGAGACAATTATTCCGTAGTAAAGCATGGATTTCTTTAGATAGGACTTCTCCTTCGTCACTATAAAACGGTCAAGATTTGCTGTTCCGCTCCTAAAGTTTCCAATACACATTGTAGTCGTAATGCTATTTCCATGTATTGCCCTAAAGCTTTGCACCTGAATGCCGCAGGCAAAGGATAACAGAGCGTTTGCAAGGTCATTTGCAGACTCCGGCAAAAATACAACGGCAGTAAGAATAATGGCTTCTAACAAAACCGAGATTTGGCGCCAGTGAACCATCTTATATTTCTTCCTCGTATTGATTACATCAGATACAATTATGCCGATTGCAAAGAACAAAACTGGCCAAAAATACTTCAATGCTACCACAAAATTTCCCCCAGCTATATTCACACCCAGCAAAAGCATGTTACCAGTCTGCGCATTCGAAAAAACCTGCCCCCTGAAAAGATATGAGTATGCATCCATACATCCACCAGAAAGGGCAAGAAGAATGCCACAAGGTATAGATTCTGATACTTGTTTTTTCATTTTGCTTACTACCAGCCTTTTCCAAAAAGTTATATCCCTTAAAATATATCATATTTTAAGGGATATTTTTGCTTTTAATGTTAAATTATATTTTACTTCAGCTTCTCAGCCCACTCTGCTTCCTTAAAGCCTAGTAGCACAGTATCGCCATCTACTATAACTGGACGCTTTACTAGCATTCCATTTGTCGCAAGTAGCTTTAGCTGTTCATCTTCAGACATTCTCGGAAGCTTATCCTTCAGCTTCATGTCCTTGTATAGAAGTCCGCTAGTATTGAAGAACTTCTTAAGTGGCAATCCACTTCTAGAATACCAATCCTTTAGATCTTCATAAGTTGGGTTGTCCTCCACTATGTGACGCTCAGTGTACTTCAAATTATTTTCATCCAGCCATTTCTTCGCCTTCTGGCATGTTGAGCATCTTGGATAATATACAAATAACATTTTCTTCCTCCGCTAGTTTACAACCTTAAGATTAGCATTAAGTGCTGCTTTTTCAGCTTCTGAACCCTTAGGTGCATAGATTTCAACTCCTGAAGTTTTTGGAAGTGAATCCATGAATGAAGATGTAACATCAGTAACGCTTGCAGGAACAACAACCTTCTTTATCGCATAGCACTGTGTTAAAACTTCTGAGCCTAATCTCTCTACGCCATCTGGAAATTCAACTTCTTCTAGAACGCGATTGTCTGACAAAGCCTTAATACCTACATCCTTTAGTCCCTTGCCAAGGTATAGGTACTTTAGGTTTTCATTGCCACTGATTGCACCCTCATCTATCCACTGAACAGTATCTGGCAGTATAACTGCTTCACAATTTTCTAGCTTTGATAGTGCAAACTTATCAATCGCGATTACTGGCTTTCCTTCAATCTTATCTGGTACTCTAATTACATTATCTTTAGAAGTGCATTTTTCGATAATGCAACCTTCTCCTTTTGAACTGTTGGTTATCTTATACTTGAAGCTCTTTGCCTTTGTCTCTGGGAAAGACATGAAGTTATCAGCGGTCACTTCGCTTTTTGTTCCTTCGTCCTCTTTCTCTACTTCTTTGTTTGGCTTAACATTTGTGGTTTCATCTGTCTTCTCATCCTGCTTACAACCTACTACTGTAAGTACCATTAGAAGCGATAGCATACATAAAACTATTTTCTTCATTTGATTTTCTCCTTAAATTATCAACTCTAATCCTACGGACTAGCTATAGTTTACCACAAGCTTACATCAAAAGTAACACCTATTATAATATTAATTTATATGTGTCATAAAAAAGAATAATCAGCTCTTCTATCAGATTTCTATTTCAAAATGCCATTTGTTTGAGTATAATAATCAAGTTATAAATATTCAACATATCTTATTCTGCAATATTCTGTTGCAGTATTATCTATAGGAGGGGATTATGAAGAAAAAATTCTTGGCTTGTCTTACGACATGCAGTCTTTTGCTAGCTATGTTCGCTTCAAGCATAACAGTTCAAGCTGCATCGCAGACAATCAAACCAATCTATCAAAACGAGCTAAATCAGTCTGGTCAAACATCACAGACTAGCGGCGGTATCAACATAGATGGGTATATAAGTGCGAACCTAAACGGTGTTACAAGCAATTCTAGCAAGGCAACAGACCAGCCTTATGGAACCATCCCTGCTTCCACTTACATATATAGTACTGTAGCTAATGCAGGAGATCTAATAGATGTTAATTCGACAGATATCGTGCTTCATGCTAATATTACAAACACAAATTCTGCTACTAGTGCAGCAAATGTTTCACTTAGATTAGATAACAATGGAAGAGTTCCTACAGCAACTAACTATCCAGATGAATGGTCAGTCGATGCTGCAAGAGTTCAGGGTAATGATGTATTTGATGCATCTACAAGAGCTGATTTAAACATAGAGTATCAGCTAAAGAATACTACAAGCGGTTCTACAACTGTTACTCGCGCAAACGTTCTAGCTAGCGGACTTCCAGCTGGTTACAGCTGGAATGACCTTGTTCGTATAAATGTTTCAGGAAATCTTCAGCCAAACGAAGTGGTCAAATATAATGTTCCTCTAAAAGTTACACCAAAACAGGGAGCTAAGGATACTTATTCTTTCCAATTTGGAAACACATCTGGTGGAGTTTACAAAACTGCTACAATCATTCTCAAAGGAATCACCAGAAACGAATTAGTTTCTTCGGTTCTAGATACTAAGATTTTGGCTACATATAGAAATAGTGACGGCTCATACACAGTTGCCGAAAATAAGGTTCAGGCCCTAATGCCTAATGCAACATCAAGCAATACGAAGTTCAACAACTTCTTGATGCAGGTATTGAGCACTTATGAAAATTCTCCTGCCGATGGAGTATTGACCAGCAACTCTGCCTACTCAATTTCTACACTTGATATATTTAATGCTATTCATAATAACGGATATACTACTTTAGTAAGAGCCGACAACACACTTTTGCCAATATATGCCTACTATACTAACGGCGTTTTGAGGCTAACAGACGAAAGCGGAAATGCTGTAAGCGTTTCAGACTACAACATGAATTTCTACGCACAGATTATCAAAGTTCTAGAAGCCCCTGAAGAAGTAGACCTAAATGTTGGTGATAATTTTGATGCTGAACAAAATCTGATTTCTGCAGTAAACCCAATAGACAATAGCCCAATTGCTTATACTGATTTGACTGTCACATCAGATGTAAATACTGCTGTTGCTGGTACGTACCATGTTACCTACACTTATACACTAGCAGATGGAAAAACAATATCTGTAACGACTAAGGTTAAGGTTACTTCACCAAATAGTGTAGTAAATCCAGCTAACCCTGCTAGCCCAACAAATCCGTCAGCACCAGCCAAAACAGCTGCAAAGGGTCACTTATCACCTAATACATATGACGGAACCTCAGCAGCAAGCCTAGTTCTTTTCTTTACATCATTTGCAGCTCTAGGACTAGTTGCATATAGGCATAAAAGATTTAAGGATAATCGCATTTAAATCGGCTTTCTCTTAAAGATTTATAAAGTAAAAGACTGTGAGATTTAATTGTACCGACCTCCAAAAGTTAGAAAAAAATCTAACGATTGGGAGGCCTGTACATATCTCGCAGTCTTTTTATTTTCCAATAATGCCAATCCCACTATTATTGGACTATAGTGTAGGCATCGATTCTTATTTATATGTAGTTAAATTCAAAGAATTGTCCACATACTCTCCCAAGAACACTTCACTGCTTTTTTCTATGCCTTGCTTTTTCAGTTCGTCTAGAAGCCATTCCTCGTCCCTTCCAATCACTTTAAGGATATCGTTCTGTATTTGCCCATCCGTAATAATTGGGAACTTCGGATTTTCCTCACCTGCCTGAATTATGATTAGCTGCCCGTTTTGTTCGGCTACAGCTCTCTTTACCATCTTTGATGAATAAACGCCATTTGTACGAAGCTTAAAAGCCACATCATGAGCGGAAAACCCTGCTTTCTTACAGTTTTCAATATCTATTTCCCCATCATCGATTATTATCAAGGCCTTACCGTCTATCAGCTGCTTAGCCTTCACATTATGCTTTTTTATCCAATTAAGTGAAAGTACAAGTATGCACCAAATACATAGTATAGCAACATAATCAGGTATTTTGACGCTATTGTTATAAATCACACTACCGATGATTCCGCCGAGAACATAATTTACAATTTGATCGCTAGCTGACGATGGTGCCAAATTCCTTTTTCCTGATAGATTGATTATTATTAACATTGCAAAAAAGCCGATTAACATCTTTATCGCTACTAATATAAATGGATTCATGATTTTTCTCCTCTTATTTTTGTGTAATTTCTACAATGCTATTTATAATTGCTTTTGCATACATTTTTGAATATATATAGCTCAATTTACTCCTTTAGAATCGTGCTTTTGTAGCTGGTCCCGGACAAACGATCAAATAATAAGCGTCTGTTCAACAGCACTACTGCAACTGTAACTATTACATAAAGTAGCAAAATCAAACTAGCAGTTACAAAGAGACAAATAAACAATAGTGGTTCTGCAGCATATTTACCAGATTTATTCATAATATAAATTAGTCCCCAAGGGATTAAGCGAAAATATGCTGTCAACAACATGCCTCTTAGAATCGTGCGAATCCATTTTGCATTTTCAAACTCTATCCCAAACTTTAACAAGGCGCTACCAAATGTTTTGCCATTAAACAAAGGAATTAAACTGAAATACAGTGCTATAAATGGAAATAAAGGAAGCGTTGTTTTTGATATCATATACGGAATATATACAATCACTGTATCAATTATAAGTGATAGGCAAATGCGTATTCCAGAAACTCGCAAGCCCGACTCTAATGCTTTCTCATCGATTTCTTCTCGAGACGGAAGCAGCTTCACAGCAAACCAACCAATAACATATCCAAGGCACCCACCTGTTGTATTTTGGATAATATCATCTATATCGCCTAATCTATATGGTCCCGGATATATGAAATAAAGTCCCGATAGCTGAGTTAATTCAAAGAATAAGCTTAGAAGTGCTGTAAGTAGCATTGTCTTCTTGAAGCTGAACTTGAAGTAATAACGAAGATAAATACCAAACGGAATCAGCATCAAAATATTAAATGCCGGTACATAAAAAGACGGATGCTTTAATGCCATGACCCAAGTTGCCGGACTTGATAGAGTAAACGGACTCTCTTTAATGAAATCCATAGCAAATGAAAACGGTACCAGATTAAGCATATCCTTATATGCCGTATGAATGCTCTCCAGATTCGGAAGCGGCAAAATAACTAACAGATAGATAGTTAGTAAATACAAAATAAATGAATATATAATCAAAGTTCGCAGCTTATTTACAGACCCGTATTTACGATAGTTGACAATCATATAAGGCACTGTTATAAGAAATGCTAAAACCGGAAAAATAAATATTGCTGTTTTTATAGAAACGATATATCCCATTAAAACCCCTTTTAATTATTTCTTTTATTTTCGATATTCTATAAACTTAAGCTTATAAATTATCTAAGTTAGATGTGTGTCAGTATGAAAAAGCATGATTTTACGCTTTCTTTATCGGATGTCTAATGACTGTTTTCCATTTCTCCGGAGCAACTTTTCTGGCATCTGATAAATAAATTTCGTGGTGCAGTCTGTCTTTGTTCATATCATTAGTATACCCATTTTGCTCAATGTATTCGTCCATAATTGCTACCGTCGTAGGCTCATCATCAAATGACCCCAGGTGCATCATTTGAACACACATGCCCTCCTCTATGCTCATGAACTCTGCCGATGAGCAGTCAAGTTTCTTTTTTTTGCTTGCCGTTGCTAGAGCCCAGTCAAAGTCCTTTTGACTTACGAAGTCAGGCAAACGGATAACTGAAATCCAGTTGAATTTTGACTTGTCCGTATAGTCTACACCATCCGTGTCTTCTTGCCACCAAAATCCTTCAAGAGGAGGCACTACATACTCAAAGAATCCCTCAATTTTATAGTCTGTCTTATAGCTCATTTTCAGAGTATAGGCTACGGCATAAAGTACACTAATCGCATTTTGATACGCGCCACCCTCCTCATTGGGATTGCCTTTTCCCCTTACTGCAATATAATTCGTCTTTGGCACAGTTACTATTTCAGGCTTGTTCTTAGGCATATATAATTCTTTATATTCTTTTTTATAGTCAAAAGCCATTTATATCATCTCCCTACGTCCTTTGGCTAAATTCCTTATCAATTTTGTCGACTGTCATCTTTGTGCGTACATTAGGATTTTTGATAAACCTTTTGGTGAGCTCTTCTTTGGCAGTTATTTTAAATTCGTCACTCGTCTTTTGTCTATAATAATCGAAACAGTCAAAGGTTCCACTGCAACAATCTCCCCAATCGGATAAATATCCGATAACTTCAAAGAAGCTGTCGTTATATTTTTCAAATCGCTTCGTCGCCGTACTCTTTAAATATCCCGAAATGCAGTACACAAATGAGTAATAAAACTTCGGATCTCGAAATGAATTGTATTCCTCACTATGAAAGCTCGGGTCGATAATCCTCGCCTTTCGCACATCGTCAATGGTAGGTTTTCTTGACATTTTAATATCTGTTTGCAAATAGGCATAGTATGTTTCCTTATCGTAAAATTTGCTATCTACAGAGATTAATGCCCCATACCTTCCATCCTCGTATT
>CALIYX010000025.1 GCA_938049335.1 uncultured Clostridia bacterium
ATTTCTACCCTTTTTTCTCTTGGTAAGTCTACACCGGCTATACGAGCCATACGTTTCCTCCTTCTCCTATCTTCCGTCACCTTGCCGGGGGTGATATAGACAGGCGATGTACAATAAATAAATTTTTACAGATAGCGGCCCGGTCTCGCTACCCAATTATTAACTTTTATTTAGCCTTGCTTCTGCTTATGCTTTGGATTTTCGCAAATAACCATCACTTTGCCATTTCTCTTAATGACTTTGCATTTTTCGCAGATTGGCTTTACTGATGCTCTTACTTTCATTTTTTCCTCCTCATCTACCTTTGATTCTCTTTGTATGTCAAAGGCTGAGCCTATTTATCACGCCATACAATGCGTCCGCGAGTTAGGTCATAAGGTGATAGTTCAACCTTTACCTTATCCCCCGGGAGAATCCTAATGTAGTTCATGCGGATCTTACCCGATATATGCGCAAGAACCTCAAATCCGTTCTCAAGTTTTATCTTGAACATTGCATTAGGCTGTGCATCTACAACAGTGCCCATTGCTTCTATGGTGTCTTTTTTCGCCATATCCTCTACACCTCTTCTTCGACTAAAGTTAGCACTTCCGGCCCATTCTCAGTAATTGCTACCGTGTTTTCGTAATGAGCTGAAAGCTTTCCGTCAGCAGTTACTGCCGTCCAATTATTCAACAGTGTTTCTGTTTCGTATGTTCCGACCGCTACCATCGGTTCGATTGCTAGGACCATACCTTCTACAAGTCTTGGACCACGTCCAGCCTTTCCGTAGTTAGGTATCTGTGGATCCTCATGCAATTCTCTTCCGACTCCGTGTCCAACAAAGTCTCGGATTACTGAAAACCCTTCCTTCTCGGCCTTCGCCTGCACTGCATGCGAAATGTCTGAAAGTCGGTTTCCTACCTTGGCAAACTCTATTCCCGCAAAGAAGCTATCTCTTGTCGCGTCTATAAGATGCTGTGCTTCCTCGCTGATTTTGCCTACAGGATATGTTCTTGCGGCATCGCTTGTATATCCTTTGTATGTCGCGCCAACATCGATGCTGACTATGTCACCCTCTTGAAGAATTCTCTCGCGATCCGGAATTCCGTGTACAATCTCTTCGTTGATCGATACGCACACATTTCCCGGGAATCCACCATAACCCTTGAAGGTAGGTGTCATTCCGTGCTGCTTTATAAATTCAGCACAGAAGTTATCGATTTCCCATGTGCTTATTCCTGGCTTTATGAATCCAGCAAGCTTATTTAGTAGCTCGCCTGTAACCCTGCAAGGAACACGCAACAATTCAATTTCTTCTTTGGATTTGATTACTATCATGACTATTCACCTAAAACTTCTACGATTTCAGCAAAACACTGATCAAGAGGTGTTGAGCCATCTAACGTAGTAATGTTGTTAGCCTTTGTGTAATAATCAATAAGCGGCATAGTCTGTTCTTTGTAAACGGCAATTCTGTTCTTTACCGTTTCTTCCGTATCGTCAGCTCTCTGCACTAGCTCTCCTCCGCATCTATCGCAGATTCCTTCTACCTTTGGCGGGATGTTGACTACGTGGAAGCTTGCTCCGCACTGCTTGCAAACACGTCTTCCTGTGAGTCTGAAGATAAGTAAGTCATCCTCTACCTCTAGATTGATAACATGATCAATCTTTCCATCGTGTGCTTGCATGAATTCATCAAGCTTTTCTGCCTGATAAACCGTGCGAGGAAAACCGTCAAGAAGGAAGCCCTTCTTGCAGTCGTCTCTCAGCAATCTGTCCGTGGCGATTTCAATTACTAAATCGTCTGGAACAAGTTCGCCTTTATTCATGTATTCTTGAGCTTTCTTACCGAGCTCAGTTTGCCTCTTAATATTGTCGCGGAAGATGTCTCCTGTCGAAATGTGTGGAATTCCATACTTTTCAACAATGCGTACTGCCTGAGTTCCCTTTCCTGCGCCTGGAGGCCCTAATAGAATTGTTCTCAGCAATTTTCTAACTCCTTCTATTTAAGGAATCCTTTGTAATTCCTCATTACCATCTGATTTTCTAACTGTCTCATTACATCTATTGCAACTCCGACTACGATTAGTAGCGAGGTTCCGCCAAAACGAATGTTTAGACCGGTATACTGGCTGATCAGCGTTGGCAATGTAGCTATTATAGCAAGGAATAGTGCCCCTACTATAGAAATTCTACCCATCACTTTCGCAAGATACTCAATTGTAGCCTTACCAGGTCTAATGCCCGGAATGAAACCACCGTTTGATTTCATGTTCTGTGCAACTTCGATTGGGTTAAAGCTTATTGTTGTATAGAAATAGTTAAATGCTATGATCAAAATGATATTGAATATAGCGTACACCCATACACCAGGACTTCCACTTGGTGATAACCACTTCGTTACGAATGCAGTGAAACTTGAATCCTGCTTTAGGAAGTAGGTAATTGTTAGTGGAAATTGCAGTAGTGATACTGCGAAAATTACAGGAATAACACCTGCCTGGTTTACCTTTAGCGGAATATGTGTTGACTGACCGCCGTACATCTTTCTGCCTACTACGCGCTTTGCATACTGCACTGGGATTCTTCTTGTACCCTGCTGGATAAAGATTACTCCTACAACTACTAGTAGTGCAAATGCTATGAATAGAATCAGAGTGATGATATTTATAGCACCTTCCTTATACTGAAGAGCAATGCTACGAACATCTGAAGGAATTCTCGCAACGATTCCGGCAAAGATCAAAATTGATATTCCGTTTCCAATACCGTTTTCGTTAATCTGCTCTCCAAGCCACATCAGGAAGGCTGTTCCTGCTGTTAGCACTAATATTATTACTACAAAGCTGAACCATGTCTGGTCAACTACCGCACGTCTGAATAGACCTATTGTCAATCCAAACGCTTGAATGAGAGCGAGGCCCACAGTCATGTAGCGAGTTATTGTCGCCATCTTCTTGCGTCCCTCGTTGCCCTCTTTTGCTAGTCTTTCAAAGTACGGGAATGCTACTGTTAGTAGCTGTACTATGATGGAAGCTGTTACATATGGTGTGATACTTAATGCGAAGATAGTAAAGTTACTGAAAGATCCTCCGGAGAACAAGTCGAACAGGTCGAATAATCCTCCCTGGTTCTTGAACATGCTCGCTAGCTGAGTTCTATCGATTCCTGGAACTGGAATGTGTGAGCCAATACAAAAGATGACTAGCATCATTACAGTAAAGAGAATCTTTGCTCTCATTTCCGGAACTTTAAATGCCTGCTTTACGGTCTTTAGCATATCCATATCAGATCACCTCTGCCTTTCCTCCAGCAGCGTTGATTTTTTCAGCAGCAGTCTTTGTGAACTTAACTGCCTTTACTGTGAGTGCTCTGTCGAGCTCACCATCACCAAGGATCTTAACTCCATCGATAACCTGCTTAACAAGTCCAACTTCTCTTAGAAGCTCTGGAGTAACCTCAGTGTTTGCCTCAAATCTGTTGAGGTCACCAACATTAACTGTAGCGTATTCCTTCGCCCACTTATTGTTGAAGCCTCTCTTTGGCAATCTTCTATATAGTGGCATCTGTCCACCCTCGAATCCGAGTCTAACTCCGCCACCACTTCTTGAATTCTGGCCGTTCATACCTCTACCAGCAGTCTTACCCTGTCCAGTAGCAGTACCTCTGCCCTTTCTCTTGCGGCTGTGTGTTGAGCCAGCAGGAGCTTTTAGTTCATGCAGTTTCATTAGCTTGCACCTCCTATCCTACAGTTCTTCGACAGTAACAAGATGAGTTACTTTTGCGATAGCACCACGAGTCTGAGGTGTATCTGCCAATTCGACTGAATGATGCAACTTTCTAAGTCCTAAGGCCTTTACAACCTTCTTGTGCTTAGGAATAGCGCCAATAGTACTCTTTGTTAAAGTAATTTTCAACATTTTTGCCATTTCGCTGCCTCCTAACCCAATATTTCTTCAGGCGTCTTGCCTCTTAGCTTTGCAACCTTCTCAACTGTAAGCATTCCCTTAAGACCTTCGAGTGTTGCAAGAGCCATGTTTCCTGTGTTACTTGAGCCAAGTGACTTAGCTCTTACGTCCTGGATACCAGCTGACTCCAGTACAGTTCTTACTGATGAACCAGCGATAACTCCAGTACCCTGTGCAGCTGGCATGATTAGTACTCTGCCTGCTCCAAAGATACCTAGGTTTCTGTGTGGTATCGTTGTTCCTACGATTGGAACATATATTAGTTTCTTCTTAGCATCTTCTGTAGCTTTTCTTACGGCTTCAGGAATTTCCTGCGCTTTTCCGAGTCCTACGCCGACATGACCTGCTTTGTCGCCTACAACAACGGTAACGCTGAATCTCATATTTCTGCCGCCCTTAACAGTCTTAGCAACACGTCTGATATTAACGATGTTTTCTGTTAACTCGAGCTTTGATGCATCAATAGTGTTACGCATTTTTTTCCTCCTCCGTTAGAATTTCAGTCCGCCTTCGCGGGCACCCTCAGCTAGTTCTTTGACTCTGCCGTGATATAGGAATCCGCTTCTATCGAAAGAAACAACCTCTATACCCTTAGCTACAGCCTTCTTAGCTACTGCTTCACCAACTTTTTTAGCAGCCTCTTTGTTGCCGCCATATCCGATTTCAGAAGCAATATCCTTGTCAAGTGAAGATGCTGATACAAGTGTTACCTTGTTAACATCATCGATAATCTGGCAAGAGATATTCTTGTTTGATCTAAAAACGCAAAGTCTTGGTCTTTCAGGAGTTCCGGTTAAATTTTTTCTGACGCGTGCGTGTCTTTTAACACGTCTGTCATTTCTGCTCATCTGTGCCATTCTACTTCACTCCTTTCTTACTTAGAACCTGTCTTGCCTTCTTTACGACGGATAACTTCATCATCGTATCTGATTCCCTTACCCTTATATGGTTCAGGTGCTCTCCACGCTCTGATCTTCGCCGAATAGTTTCCTACAAGACCCTTGTCTATACCTTTAACTACTACTGTAGTAACGTCCTCTGCAATGGTTTCGATTCCATCAGGATCTGTCATTACTACTGGATGAGAGTAGCCAAGATTCATTACCAAATCCTTACCCTTCTTCTCAACCTTGTATCCTACGCCCTTGAAGATAAGCTTCTTCTGGAAGCCCTTTGTAACACCTTCAACCATGTTGTTTACAAGTGCCCTTGCAAGACCGTGCTGTTCTCTGTGACTTCTGTGGTCACTATTTCTTGTGAATACAATCTCGTTGTCCTTCACTTCGATATTAATATCCGCGCTTAGCTGTTCCTGTAGCTGACCTAGCGGTCCCTTTACAGTGATAACATGATTGTCATCAACCTTAACTTCTACACCGGCTGGGAGTGCAACAGGATTCTTTCCTATTCTTGACATACTGTTTACCTCCTACCAAACATAGCAAATAACTTCGCCGCCAACGCCTAGCTTTCTAGCTTCCTTATCGCTGATGATTCCCTTTGATGTTGAGATGATAGCGATACCGAGTCCACCAAGAACGCTTGGTACCTCGTTAGCCTTAGCATAAACCTTAAGACCTGGCTTTGAAATCTTCTTGATTCCGTTGATAACTTTTTCTTTGCCGGCGCCGTACTTCATCTGTACCTTGATTACGCCCTGCTTGTTGTCTTCTATGACTTCGAATCCGCCAATGAATCCTTCCTTTAGTAGAATTTCAGCAATTGATTTCTTCATGTTTGATGCTGGAATTTCAACAGTCGCATGACCTACTGTATTGGCATTTCTGATTCTTGTCAGCATATCCGCGATTGGATCTGTCATTGTCATTACAATATTCTCCTTCCTCTTGCACAGTTTCCCTCTTGGGACTTGTGCATTAGTTCTTGCCTCAGTTTACCAGCTTGCTTTCTTTACGCCAGGAATTTCTCCCTTGTATGCAAGCTCTCTGAAACAAATACGGCATATTCCATATTTCTTCAACACTGAGTGTGGTCTTCCACAGATGTTGCATCTTGTGTAAGCACGTGTTGAATATTTAGGCTTTCTCTGCTGTTTGACTTTAAGAGCTGTCTTAGCCATAATAACCTCCTACTTCTCAAACGGCATTCCGAGAAGTTCAAGAAGCGCTGCAGCTTCCTCATCTGTCTTAGCCGTTGTTGTGAATACGATGTTCATTCCCTTTACAGTTTCAACATCATCATAGTTGATTTCTGGGAATATAAGCTGCTCTTTGATACCCATGGAGTAGTTTCCACGTCCATCAAATGAGTTCTTGCTTACACCCTTAAAGTCTCTTACTCTTGGAAGAGAGATGTTGAAGAACTTATCAGCGAATACGTACATGTTATCGCCTCTAAGTGTAACCTTTGCTCCAACTGGCATTCCCTGCCTAACCTTGAAGTTCGCAATTGACTTCTTAGCCTTTGTAACAACAGGTCTCTGTCCACTGATTAGGGCTAGCTCCTGGATTGCAGATTCCATAACCTTTGAATTTTCTTTTGCTTCACCAAGTCCCATGTTGATTGTAATTTTTACAAGCTTTGGTACTTCGTTGACATTTGCATAGTTGAACTTATCTTTAAGTGCTGTGAATACATCACTCTTATATGTTTCTCTTAGTCTTGCTGTCATTATGCTCTCCTCCTTTCTTAGTCGATTTCTTTACCAGTTTTTCTGTCGACTCTGACCTTCTTGTCTCCGTCAACCTTATAACCGATCTTTACAGCCTTCTTGGCTTTTGTATCATAGTACATTACATTTGATGCATCGATTGGACCTTCAACGTGTCTAATCTCTGCAGGTGCTGTACGTGTCTGCTTCTGATGCTTTGTCTGTACATTAACGCCTTCAACAACTACGCGGTTCTGCTTAGGAAATACCTTGCTTACCTTGCCTGTCGCGCCCTTGTCTTTACCAGCGATGACAATAACTGTATCATCTTTCTTGATGCGCATTCCAGTCACCTCCTATAGTACTTCTGGTGCTAGAGACACGATCTTCATGAATCCGTTTTCACGAAGCTCTCTAGCTACAGGTCCGAAAATACGCGTTCCAACTGGAGTCTTATCAAGCTTATCTTTGATGATTACAGCTGCATTCTGGTCAAACTTTACATAGCTGCCGTCTGCTCTTCTCGCACCCTTTTTGGTTCTAACTACTACTGCCTTAACAACGTCACCCTTCTTGACAACGCCGCCTGGTGTGGCATCCTTAACAGCGCAAACGATTACGTCTCCGATATTTGCATAACGACGACTTGTTCCGCCTAGGATTCTGATGCACAGTAACTCCTTTGCACCTGAATTATCAGCCACTTTTAATCTTGTTTCTGTCTGAATCATTACTTGGTGCCTCCTTACTT
Source organism: uncultured Clostridia bacterium (assembly GCA_938049335.1). GTDB lineage: Bacteria > Bacillota > Clostridia > Peptostreptococcales > Anaerovoracaceae > Eubacterium_B. Next base: position 7,313 of record CALIYX010000025.1, read on the forward strand.
AGCTTTTTCAACAATGTTGACAAGTCTCCATCTCTTATCTCTTGAAAGAGGTCTTGTCTCCATAATTCTTATTCTATCGCCGATGCCAGATTCATTATTCTCATCATGAACCTTGACCTTCTTAGTTCTCTTTACAGACTTGCCATAAAGGGAGTGCTTTACGAGGTCTTCTATCGCAACTACGACAGTTTTATCCATCTTATCGCTGACTACAACGCCAACTTTGGTTTTTCTTCTGTTTCTTTCTGCTGCCATTTTTCAGATCCTCCTTTCCTATGCCTGAGCTTTATCAAGCTCTTTTTCCCTGATTATGGTTTTAACTCTTGCGATGTTTCTCTTAACTTCTCTCATTCTTAGAGGATTTTCTAGCTGTCCGGTGACATGCTGGAACCTAAGATTGAAAAGTTCTTGTTTCATTTTGTCGAGCTCAGCTCTGAGTTCAACATCTGTCATCTCTCTGATTTTATTTAGTTCCATTATGCTTCACCACCCTTTGCTAAACTCTCTTTAGCAACAAATTTTGACTTAACCGGCAGCTTGTGCATTGCAAGTCTCATAGCTTCTCTAGCCTGAGCCTCTGTAACCTCGGCAATTTCAAACATTACTCTGCCTGGCTTAACAACTGCAACCCAGTATTCAGGAGCACCTTTACCGGAACCCATTCGAACTTCTGCAGGTTTCTTTGTTACTGACTTATGTGGGAATATATTAATGTAAACCTTACCACCTCTTTTGATAGATCTTGTCATAGCGATACGAGCAGCCTCTATCTGGTTAGAAGTGATCCAGCCACATTCTGTTGCAACAAGACCGTACTCACCGTAGGCAATCTTATTACCCTTGGTAGCAACGCCCTTCATTCTACCTCTGTGAACTCTTCTATGCTTAACGCGTTTTGGCATTAACATGGCTTAGTTCCTCCTTCCTTCTATTCTTCAGTCTGCGGAGCTTCCTCAACCTGTTGTGCCTCTGCTTCTACTGCAGGAGCTGGCTTTGGTGCTCTAATTCTCTTGTTTGCAGCCTTTGGAATTGATGGCTTTCCATCACGGCTGTTTCTATCGTTTCTTTCACGACGGTTATTGTTCTTGCGACGATCTCCATCTCTTCTGTCGCGTCTGTTACCCTTGCGCTCAGTCTTCTCACGCTTTTCTTCACGAATTGCGCTCTGAAGTCCCTTGTCTAGGATTTCGCCGTGGTTAATCCAAACCTTAACACCGATCTTACCGTATGTTGTGTCTGCTTCAGCAAATCCGTAATCGATGTCAGCTCTGATTGTGTGTAGTGGAACGTTACCCTCTGCGTACTTCTCGCTTCTAGCGATTTCTGCACCACCAAGTCTTCCTGAACAAAGGATCTTAATTCCCTTTGCGTTAGCCTTCATGGTTCTCTGCATAGCCTGCTTCATAGCTCTTCTGAAAGAAACACGTCTCTCTAGTGCCTGAGCAACACTCTCTGCAGTAAGCTGTGCATCAAGCTCAGCTCTTCTTACCTCTACGATAGAGATGTCTACATCCTTACCTACTAGCTTAACAAGTGCAGCCTTGAGTTCGTCGATTCCGCTTCCCTCTCTTCCGATTACCATACCAGGGCGAGCAGTAAGGACAATTACCTTTACCTTATTCTCTGCGGCTCTTTCGATGACAACCTTTGAAACGCCTGCTGCATAAAGCTTTTTCTTTACGAATGATCTGATTTTATTATCTTCAACAAGCATATCAGCAAAGTTTGCTTTGCCGGCATACCATTTTGAATCCCAGTCTTTGATTACGCCCACTCTTAGGCCGTGTGGACTAACTTTCTGACCCATTCATGAACCTCCTATTCTTCGCCTTTTTCCTTTAGAGTTACACTTACATGGCTCGATCTCTTTAGGATCATTGACGCTCTGCCCTGAGCTCCTGCTCTCCATCTCTTCATTGTTGGACCCTGATTGATCTTAATCTCTGCAACATATAGATTGTCGCGGTCCATGTCAAAGTTGTTCTCTGCGTTCGCTGCCGCTGATAGAGCAACCTTTTCGACGATTTCGGAACCCTTGCCAGGAGTGAACTTGAGGATAGTCAATGCCTCGTTCAAGTCTTTGCCTCTTACCAAGTCAGCAACAGGCTTTAGCTTGATAGGAGACATTCTTACATATTTTGCAATTGCTTTTGCTTCCATTTGATTATCTCCTTTTCTTATCTAACCCTAGATGATTTATCTGCGGCATGACCCTTGTATGTTCTTGTCGGAGCAAATTCTCCGAGCTTGTGGCCTACCATGTCTTCTGTGATATATACAGGAACATGTTTTCTGCCGTCGTGTACCGCGATAGTGTGACCTATCATCTGCGGAAATATGGTCGATGATCTTGACCAAGTCTTTAGGACTTTCTTGTCGTTAGCTGCGTTCATAGCCTCGATAGCCTTAAGCAACTTTGGTGCGACGAAAGGGCCTTTTTTGATCGATCTGCTCATTGTCTATGCTCCTTCCTTATTTCTCATTTCTTCTCTTAACGATATACTGGTTAGATGGCTTGTTCTTCTTCCTTGTCTTGTAACCAAGAGTTGGCTTACCCCAAGGAGTAACTGGGCTCTTACGTCCGATTGGCGAACGGCCCTCACCACCACCGTGTGGGTGATCATTAGGGTTCATTACAGATCCTCTTACGTGAGGTCTTCTACCCATATGTCTTACCTTACCAGCCTTACCGATCTGGATGTTAGCGTGATCTTCGTTACCAACTTCGCCGATTGTAGCTCTGCAGTTGATAAGAACCTTTCTAACTTCTCCGGACGGTAGTCTTACCTGTGCGTACTTTTCTTCCTTAGCCATTAGCTGAGCACCGTTTCCTGCTGATCTAGCAATCTGTGCTCCCTTACCAGGCTTCATCTCGATACAGTGGATAACTGTACCTACAGGGATGTTTGCGATTGGAAGTGCATTTCCGACTTTGATATCAGCCTCTGGACCTGAGAAGATCTTGTCTCCTACCTTTAGTCCGCTTGGTGCGATGATGTATCTCTTCTCACCGTCTGCGTATACTATCAAAGCGATGTTTGCAGTTCTGTTAGGGTCGTACTCGATGGTAGCAACTCTTCCTGCGATATCATCCTTGTTTCTCTTAAAATCTATGATTCTGTACTTAGCTTTAGCTCCGCCACCTCTGTGTCTTACAGTAATCTTACCTCTTGAGTTTCTTCCTGCGTGCTTCTTAAGAGCAACTGTAAGTGACTTTTCCGGCTTGGATGCTGTGATTTCCTCAAAAGTTGAAACCGTCATTCCTCTCAAGCCAGGAGAGGTCGGATTATATTTTCTGATTCCCATATTATGCCTACCTCCTATTACAAGCTCTGGAAGAATTCGATTTCTTTGCTATCAGCAGTTAGCGTTACGATTGCCTTCTTATAAGCTGCTCTTCTGCCTTCGGTTCTTCCCATTCTCTTGAGTTTTCCGTCCATGTTCATAACATTGACTTTCTTAACTTCTACACCAAAGATTTCTTCAACTGCCTGCTTAACTTCTGTCTTGTTAGCATCAACAGCAACTTTGAATGTGTATTTCTTGTCCGGTGCAATATCCATGCTTCTCTCTGAGATTACCGGCTTGATTATTACGTCGTATGGAGTTTTCATTATTTATATACCTCCTCGATCTTTGCAACTGCATCCTTTGTTAGAATGAGGCTACCGTGATTTACGATTTCATAAACGTTCATCGTATTTGCTAGAACCGTTCTAACGCCAGGGATGTTTGCAGCAGACTTTACAACATTTTCGTCCTTCTCTGCTGTTACGATAAGTGCCTTCTTGCCAGCCTTGACATTTGATAGCACCTTTACCATCTCTTTTGTCTTTGGTTCGTTCATCTTTAGTTCATCTAGAACGATTAATTCATTGTCAGCAACCTTAGCTGAAAGAACTGACTTGAGAGCCAATCTCTTTAGCTTCTTAGGAACTGCATATCTGTAATCCCTTGGCTTTGGGGCGAATACTATACCGCCTCCGATCTGTGAAGGGTCTGTGCTGCTTCCCTGTCTGTGACGTCCTGTTCCCTTCTGTCTGAAAGGCTTTCTGCCGCCGCCTCTGACTTCTGATCTTGTCTTTGCAGACTGTGTGCCCTGTCTCTGGTTTGCTAAGTAGTTAACTACTACTGCATGCACAGCGCTTTCGTTAGGCTCGATTGCGAAGATTTCATCTCTAAGCTCTAGAGTTCCTGCTTCCTTGCCTTCCATGTTGAGCATTGTTACTTTAGCCATTGTGTGCTTCCTCCTTTCCTACGGTCCTATTTGTCCTGACCCTTGACAGCGTAGCGAACTCTTACGAGGCTTCCCTTGCCGCCTGGAACCGCACCCTTGACCAGTAGAAGGTTCCTGTCAGTGTCGATCTTTACTAGCTCGACATTCTGTACTGTAACTGTTTCGCGTCCCATTCTTCCTGGAGATTTATTTCCCTTGAAGACTCTTGACGGATAAGTAGCACCGGCTAAAGCACCAGCCAATCTCTTGTGTTTGGAACCATGAGTCATAGGACCTCTGTGATGTCCATGTCTCTTGATGTTACCCTGTGTACCCTTACCTTTTGATGTTCCGGTAACGTCTACCTTCTTGCCAGCCTCGAAATCAGCAACTGTGATTTCCTGACCTAGCTCGTAGCTCTCACCTTCTTCGATAGCAAACTCTGCAAGATACTTCTTAAGTGGTGAACCACTCTTAGCAAAGTGACCTGTTAGAGGCTTGTTAACTCTATGAGCTAGTGTATCCTCATAGCCAACCTGCACTGCATTGTAGCCATCTGTCTCGACAGTCTTGATCTGAGTTACTACCTCAGGACCTGCCTGGATAACGGTAACAGGAACAACTTCTCCTGTCTCCGCGAAAATCTGTGTCATGCCGATTTTCTTTCCTAAAATTGTTTTCATATCTTTCCTCCGATTCTTACATTGGACCGCACTTATGTGCGTTCTTCTAAGGGGAGTGTCCCTTACTTGTTAATTGTTACAGCTTGATTTCTACATCAACGCCAGCTGGAAGATCGATTCTTGTAAGTGCATCAGCCGTCTGTGGTGTTGCATTTGTGATTACGATCAAACGCTTGTGTGTTCTCTGCTCAAACTGCTCTCTGCTGTCCTTATACTTGTGAACAGCTCTTAGGATTGTTACAACTTCCTTCTCTGTTGGAAGTGGAATTGGTCCTGATACATCAGCACCTGTTTTCTTTGCTGTCTCTACAAGTTTTGCAGCTGATCTGTCAAGCAAAGCATGATCATATGCTTTTAGCCTGATTCTGATTTTCTGAAGTTCGCTCATTTTTTCCTCCTGTTTTCTTTTGTACTGTTTTCGCTATGCTTGTACAAGGTGTTCTAACGCCGGTTTTTCCAAGGCGTACAATCTTTTTGCTTACTTTATACACGCCTCCGTGCGTTTGTTTAGTTTTTACGCAAATCAAATCGGCGAACGCCCTCGCCCCCTTCTTGAGGGGACATTTCTCAGCAGAAATTACCTGATAGCTCAGCAACTTCCTGCATCTTCGCCCAAAGCAAGCCATATCATTGTATTATACTTTAATGCAAATTACAAGTCTTTTTTTGAAAAAGTTTCAGCTATTTTTCATTATTTTTCTATGGATAAAATCTTGTGTTTTCAACGCTTATAAGTTTCGATTTATGTCCACTCATATTGGTGTTTGTTTCGCGACTACATATATCAGTTTTGACTAACTCCTGATTTAAATAAATTTATTTTCTCCTAGATTATCATCTTTTGACATCTTCATATAAAAGGTATTAAAATACATCTATATTATATGTAGCTTTTGCGCAGCATTAGTCTGCTTTTTATTTGAGGGATGTATATGGAAACTTTATTCGACAGTATTTCGAGCTTCAACCAACCACTTGCGGTAAGGGTTAGGCCACGGAACCTAGACGAGTTCTTCGGACAGAAGCATTTGATAGGAAAAGGAAAGATTTTGAGAAGAATGCTCGAGCAGGAGCAGATGTCTTCGATTATATTTTGGGGACCACCAGGTGTTGGAAAGACAACTTTGGCAAATATCATCGCTAAACAGTCTAACGCTAGGTTCATAACTTTTTCTGCCGTTACATCGGGCATCAAAGATGTTAGAGCCGTAATGCAGGAAGCTGAGGAGAGCAGACACTTCGGTCAAAGGACTCTCGTTTTCATAGACGAGATACACAGATTCAATAAAGCTCAGCAGGATGCATTTCTTCCTTTCGTAGAAAAAGGCTCCATCGTTTTGATTGGTGCAACTACTGAGAATCCCTCTTTTGAGGTAAACTCCGCTCTACTTTCTAGGTGCAAGGTTTTTACGCTCAAGCAGCTTGAGACAGATGACATGGTCGAGCTCCTAAGACATGCGACAGACGATCCTCGCGCCTTCCCAACAAAAAAGGTAAATATCTCGGATGACAACCTCAGCAAGATAGCCATTTACTCAAATGGAGATGCTAGGACGGCTCTGAATACCTTGGAGCTTGCGGTCCTAAATAGCGAGGACACTGACGGAATCATAAATGTTTCTGATGACATCATGCAGGAGCTGATTGATAAGAAAATGCTCTTTTACGATAAGACCGGCGAGGAGCACTATAACATTATATCCGCCCTGCATAAGTCAATGAGAAATAGCGATCCCGACGCAGCAATATACTGGATGAGCAGGATGCTCGATGGAGGAGAAGACCCTCTTTACATCGCAAGAAGGCTTATAAGATTTGCTTCAGAGGACATAGGTCTAGCCGACACACGCGCGCTTTCACTTGCTATCGAGACATTTCAGGCCTGCCAGTTTCTCGGGCTTCCCGAGTGCGATGTCCATCTGACCGAAGCAGTTATCTACCTTTCTCTAGCCCCTAAGTCGAATGCAGTTTATGAAGCAAGAATGGCTGTTTTAAAGGATGTCAAGGATAGCAGAAACGAGCCCGTTCCTCTTCAGCTTCGCAACGCCACAACAAAGCTAATGAAGAACATCGGCTATGGTGAAGGCTATAAATATGCCCACTCATACGGCGAAAAAACAACAAATATGCAGACCATGCCAGATAATCTAGTAGGACAGACTTATTATCATCCATCAAAGGAAGGTAACGAGCTCAGGTTCAAAGAACGACTTGAGTATCTAAAAAAACTTAAGAGAAATCTCAAGTAATCGAAACAGAATAAACAATAAAAGAGGCTATCCTGCATTTGCAAGATAGCCCTTCTATTAAGCTATTTGTTGAATTTCTCTTCTATTTCCTTTGCGACCTCTTCTGTTGTATGGCATCCGTCACACGAGCATCCGCCTCCGCATCCGGAACAAGTGCTCTCTCCTTTAAGTTGACTTCTAATATTTCTTATTACAACTCGTCCGCTAAAGAATACGATGACGGCGAGTATTCCAATCGCAATTGTATATCCTAAATATGGAGACATATCTCACCATCCTTTCTTCTACCGATGCTTGGTAGAAATTTTATTTTGCGTCTGCAGCCTCAACTGCAGTAACTGACTTGCTTGAGTGTTCTGGCTCTGCGCCCTTTCTCACTAGCAGATATACTATACCCGCAATTAACACTAGTGAAACTATAGGACCAACTCCGAAACCGAATTCACCCGTTATTACACCACCAATATTGTATGCGATTAGAGATAGGCAATATGCCCATCCAGTTAGCCATCCGATTGCAGCCCATGTCCATTTACCGCTACCCATCTCACGCTTGATAGCACCGATAGCAGCAAAGCAAGGAGCGCATAATAGGTTAAATATTAGGAATGCCATTCCTGATGCACCACTATAATCCTTTGCTACATTTGCCCAAATCTGTTCACCATTATCTCCGAGTGCTTCCTTAGAGTCGTCGTAGTTATATAGCACACCAAATGTACCTACAACCTGTTCCTTAGCAACAAGACCTGTTACTGTAGCAACAGTTGGTTTCCATGATCCAAATCCTAGAGGTCTGAATATAGGTGCAACTGTATCACCAACGCTTGCAAGAAGCGATGCGTCCATAGGGTTAACCTCATCTAGGCTTATATGTCTCTTCTGAGCTAGTTCCTTCTGGTATTCAGCTGTTGCAACATCCTTGTCCTCGAACAAAGTGTCAACCTTACCGAACTTACCATTTACAAATCCGTAGCTCGTTAAGAACCATAGGATTATTGAAGCAATAAGGATAACTGATCCAGCTCTCTTAATAAATGAAAATGCACGATCAAATGCAGTACGAAGAATGTTCTTAACCGATGTGATGTGATAAGCTGGAAGCTCCATTACAAACGGTGCAGCATCTCCTGCAAAAGCCTTGAATTTCTTTAAAATTATAGCTGATAGTATAATTGATATTATTCCAATGAAGTAAGCTGATACAGCAACATAAGCTGAGCCATTGAATATAGCACCTGCGATAAGCGCTATCATAGGAAGCTTTGCTCCGCAAGGCATGAAGGTTGCAGTCATAACTGTTAGCTTACGGTCTCTTTCCTGCTCGATTGTACGTGAAGCCATAACGCCCGGTACACCGCAGCCTGTTGCAACCATGTAAGGGATAAAGCTCTTTCCTGAGAGTCCGAAGTGGCGGAAGATTCTATCCATAACGAAGGCTACACGAGACATGTATCCGATATCCTCAAGTATTGAGAGGAATAGGAACAGAACGAACATCTGCGGAATGAAGCCTAAAACAGCTCCAACACCGGCGATGATTCCGTCATTTACTAGACCGAAAATCCAGCTGTTGTCTGAGATGCCAAGAGCTCCAAACAATGCTTCAACACCCTTAGGAACCCACTGCGCAAAGATTACATCGTTGGCATAGTCCGTCATCTTCTTACCAATTGAGATTTTCCAATCGCCCATTGATATGGCATAGACAAAGAACATTATCAGAACAAATATAGGCAGACCAAAGATTCTGCTTGTAACGACCTTATCAATCTTATCAGATGTGGTCATATTATCCTTTGTTCTAATCTTATGAACTGAATCTGCTGTTATATTTGCAATGTATGAATATCTTTCATTTGTGATGATGCTCTCTGAATCATCATCCTCAGCTGTCTCACATGCCACAGTAATCTGCTCGATTTCATCAGCCTTATCGCCAAGTGAAATAGACTCCATAACCTTAGGGTCTCTCTCGAAGATCTTGATTGCATACCAGCGCTCTAGTTCTTCAGGTACGATGCCCTTGATGTCAGCTTTAATCTTAGCAATAGTTTCTTCTATTGCATCAGCAAAGTTTCCATCCATGTTCACTAGCTTATGCTCTTCAGCAGCTTTAATTGCTAGCCCTGCAGCTTCATTGTGACCCTCTCCCTTAAGAGCACTGATCTCAATAACAGGACAACCGATGCTCTTGCTGAGTGCATCTACATCGATAGTGTCACCATTCTTACGAACAAGGTCTATCATATTGACAGCGATAACTACAGGAATACCAAGCTCAAGTAGCTGCGTTGTCAAATATAGGTTTCTCTCAATATTTGTACCGTCAACGATGTTCAAAATAGCATCAGGTCTCTGCGTAACGAGATATTCTCTTGTAACAACCTCCTCCAAGGTATATGGAGAAAGTGAATATATACCAGGAAGGTCCTGAATGATAACATCCTTGTTACCCTTGAACTTTCCTTCCTTCTTCTCTACTGTAACGCCTGGCCAGTTGCCGACGTACTGGTTTGCTCCAGTCAAAGCATTAAAAAGCGTTGTTTTGCCGCAGTTAGGATTTCCGGCTAACGCAATTGTAATTGCCATTATTTGCTCCTTTCGATTAAAAGTTTTGTCTTAGAATTATTCTTCTACTTCTATCATTGCTGCATCAGCTTTACGAATAGAAAGCTCATAATTTCTTATGTTAAGTTCCATCGGATCGCCTAAAGGAGCTAGTTTTCTAACATAGATTTCTACTCCCTTTGTAATGCCCATGTCCATGATTCTTCTCTTAACTGAGCCTTCACCATGAAGCTTTACTACCTTTGCGCTTTCGCCAACTGGTACATCGCGTAAAGTTCTCATCATTTCCCTCCTTAAATTAAAGCGGATTTACCACTATTTTATTTGCCATTTCCTTTGTTACTGCCAGCTTGGAATCCTTGACCTTTACGATCAGATTTCCACTCTGCGCCTGTATGACATCAATCTGAGTGCCCTCTACAAAGCCTAAATCAGATAGTCTTTGTTTTGTAGCCGGAGCCCCACCGACTCTAACTACTACTACCGTTTTTCCTGCCTCTACCATGCTTAGCGGCATATCACTCACCTCACAATCTCTAAAATCCTATTTTTATTTCACACCTTAGTTTATACTAACTAACTATCATTTGTCAATCCTAACTAAGTCACAAAATCAAAGACCTCAGGCAGTTTTTATAGTTACTGCTCCGAGGTCCATATCATCCATCAAAATAATTTTAACAAGTCTGCACTAGGCGCACTACTAGCTATTCCACAGATTTAACCACGTAATCCTTATCTTCAACAACCTTCTTTAGGACTTCGTTTTCTACATCCTTTGAAATTTCAACGACAGCCGTACCATTCTCGTGGCTTACCTCTGCACTTTCAACGCCATCAACGGCCTCTAGAGCCTTCTTAACAGCAGCTTCGCAGTGACCGCACATCATTCCTTCGATTTCCATCTTCTTTTTCATTTTGTTTTCCTCCTCAATGAAATTATTTGTTTGACTGAACTTTATCTTTTTGTCCTTTGAGGCGCTATGCACATCAAAGAGATTTAATCTAAGCGCATTCGACACGACGCAAAAGCTCGAAAGACTCATCGCCATCGCACCGAACATCGGATTCATGGTCCATCCTGTCAGATAAATCCATGCACCCGCAGCTAGTGGAATTCCTATTATATTATATATGAAAGCCCAGAAAAGATTTTCATGAATATTTCTTAGAGTTGCTCTCGAAAGCCTTATAGCTGCAGACACATCGCTGAGCTTGCTATTCATCAAAACAACATCGGCTGCATCTATTGCAATATCAGTTCCTGCACCTATCGCAATTCCCATATCAGCTCTCGTCAAAGCAGGAGCATCATTGATACCGTCACCAACCATGACAACCTTTCCTCTTTTTTTGAGCTTTGATACAACTTCTTCCTTACCGTCAGGCTTAACACCAGCGATTACTGTTTTGATGCCCGCCTGCTTTGCAATAGATTCTGCAACTAGCTGATTGTCGCCAGTAAGCATAACAACTTCGATGCCCATATTTTCGAGCTCCTTGATTGCCTGAGGGCTTTCAGCTTTGATTGGGTCTGCAACAGCGATGACACCAGCAAGCCTGCCATCCTCGCAAAAGTAAAGTGCAGTTTTACCCTCTTTTGATAATTGATCTATCCGCAATCCGAACTCTTCATCTATCTTCGCATGTTTTTCTACGAAGCTTCTGTTTCCACCAGCTAGCTCTATATCGCCAAGTCTTCCTTTAAGACCGTTTCCTGGTGCTACGCTAAAGCTTGACAGTTCATTTATAGCAACTCCCTTTTCTTGGACATATTCCATTACCGCCTTTGCTAGTGGATGCTCACTGTATTTTTCCAGGCTTGCTGCAATTTCAAGCAGCCTTCCCTCATCAAAACCATCTGCTACGACTATATCTTTGACCTTAGGATTTCCCTCTGTTATAGTTCCAGTCTTATCTAGAACTACAAACTGTGCCTTTCCAGTTTCTTCAAGCGAAACCGCAGTCTTAAACAGAATTCCATTTTTGGCTCCGACACCGTTTCCTACCATAATGCTCACTGGCGTTGCTAGTCCAAGCGCGCAAGGACAGCTGATTACGAGAACCGCAATACCTCTTGCTAAGGCAAATCCGAGTTCCTTTCCTATCAAAATCCATATTACCATGGTTACGAGTGATATCGCTATTACTGTAGGAACAAAGATACCAGAAACTTTATCTGCAACCTTTGCTATAGGAGCCTTTGTGGCAGCTGCATCGCTGACCATGCTGATTATCTTTGATAGCGTCGTATCCTTGCCAACCCTAGTTGCTCTACATTTTATATAGCCCGCCTGGTTCACTGTCGCTGCAGACACCTGGTCTCCTGCGCTCTTGTCTACAGGAATGCTCTCGCCTGTCAACGCAGATTCATCTACCGAGCTTTCGCCTTCTTCAACAAATCCATCAACCGGTACGCTTGCACCTGGTTTAACAAGGAACATATCCCCAATCTTGACTCTCTCAATGGGAACCTCCTTCTCCTCGCCGTCCTCAAAAATTATAGCCGTCTTAGGAGCGAGCTTCATTATTCCCTTTAGGGCATCTGTAGTTTTCCCTTTTGACCTTGCTTCTAGCATCTTGCCCACTGTAATCAGAGTTACTATCATCGCTGCCGATTCAAAATAGAAATCGTGCATGTAAGCTTCGACCTGAGCTGTATTTCCATCTAGCTGTGCACCTGTCATCGCAAGTAGAACATAGCTGCTCCATGCAAACGATGCACCCGATCCAAGCGCAACTAGAGTATCCATGTTAGGAGCTCTGTTAAACAGCGACTTGAAGCCACTGATAAAAAACTTTTGATTTATAACCATGATGATTCCAGAAAGGAGCATCTGTACTATTCCCATAGCTACATGGTTTCCATCCATAAATTTCGGAAGTGGAAATCCCCACATCATATGTCCCATGGAGATATACATCAAAACTATCAGAAATCCTAGCGATGAAATAAGCCTCTTTTTGAGCACTGGGGTTTCATGGTCTTCGAGCATGCTTTCGTTTATGCTCTGAGCGCTACCTTCCTGAGCATCCTCTTCGTCAGCACGTTGAAGCTTTGCCCCATATCCCGCAGCCTCTACTGCCTTGATAATTTCAGAGCTTGATGCACTTCCATCAACTCCCATAGTGTTGGTCAAAAGACTTACGGCGCAGCTATCAACGCCTGGTAAATTCGATACAGCCTTCTCGACGCGAGCCTGACACGCTGCACAGCTCATTCCCGTTACTACATATTTTTCCATAGGTTATACCAGCCTTCCTTCCCTTTATTACTTCATCATTTTCTGCAAGGTGTTAACGAGTTCATCAACAACCTCGTCCTTGCCATCTCGTATATCATCAACCACACAGCTTTTTATGTGATTGCTCAAAAGCACTCTGCTGAAACTGTTTAGCGCAGCCGTTGTTGCACTTGCCTGAACAAGAATATCTGGACAGTATGCGTTGCTTTCTATCATGGACTTGAGACCACGAATCTGACCCTCTATGCGACTCAAACGATTTATCAAATCCTTATATTCCTTTTCATCCCTATGCTTTGTCTTATGACAGCATGTCTTACAGGTCTTATTACAATCAGTCATCTCATTCCTCCATCTCTATGTTTCTCACTTAGCATTATATACCCCCTAGGGGTATATTCAAGCATTTTTTACAAAAAAAAACGACGGAACCTGTCCGTCGCCCTTTGTCTATGTTTATCTTTACTTTGATATTTGACCCTTCTCAAGCTCTAAAAGAAAGACTTTCTTATCTAGTCCTCCGCCGTAGCCTGTAAGCTTTCCATCGCTTCCTATTACTCTATGGCATGGAACTATGATAGAAATATCATTATGTCCGACTGCTCCGCCTACAGCTTGAGCAGCCATCCTCTCTATTCCTCTTTTGCTCGCTAGCTCCTTCGCTATTTCTCCGTATGAAACAGTCTTGCCGTAGGGAATTTCTAAAAGTCTATTCCAAACCTCTATACGAAAATCAGTTCCGATGAGATGAAGCTTTGGTGTAAAGCCCGGCTCCCTTCCATCAAAGTAAATATCTAGCCAGCTCTTTGCCTCCTCAATGAATTTAGCTGCGTCGCCATCTTGCATTTCGGCCGGCTTATGCCTAGCATCCGCACTTTCGCCATCAAACCAAAGGCCCGTAAGCCCCTGATTATCAGCACATAGCACTATATCGCCAATTGGCGATATGTATTTCCCGCATACTTGCATTTGCAAATTCCTACATTTTGGAGAGTAGGTAGTATACGCAGAATCTTACACCTGCGCCGGTTCCGCCTGTATGATTGTATCCCCAAGCTGATTCAGCATAGGAAGGTCCAGCGATGTCAAGGTGAAGCCACTTATCCTTGTACTCAGGCTTGATAAACTTATCTAGGAAAAGTCCTGCAGTGATTGCTCCGCCGCTTCCACCTGAAACCGAGTTCTGAATATCAGCAACCTTTGACTTAATCAATGGTCTTAGGTGTCTATTGAACTCCATTATTGACAGCAGTTCTCCGCTCTTTTCGCCATTAATCTTGAAATCATGCTGCAGTTTTACATTGTTTCCAATGATTCCTGTTGTATAAGCTCCGATTCCTGTAATGATAGCTCCTGTTAGAGTTGCCATGTCAAAGATGTAGTCAGGCTTAATCATATCCTGCGTCCATGACAAGCAGTCTGCAAGTACGAGTCTTCCCTCTGCATCTGTGTTTGTAACCTCAATCGTTACGCCTTCACGAGATCTGATAATATCATCTGGCTTGTATGCCTTTCCACCTATTGCATTTTCTGTGCAACCTAAAACTGCGTGAACCTCAAAAGGTAGCTTTAGCTCAGCAGCAGCTTTGATTACGCCTAGTGCCGCAGCAGCTCCACCCTTATCTGACTTCATTGTTAGCATAAAGTTGCTTGGCTTAAGTGAAAGTCCACCTGTGTCGTAGGTCAATCCCTTACCAACAAATGCGTACTTACCCTTGCACTCTCCGCTTGGCTTATATGTCATGTGGATTAGCACTGGGTCGTGTGGTGATGCCTGGTTTACTGCAAGGAAAGCATTCATATTCTGCTCTTTTAGGTAATCCTTGCCAAAAGTTTCACAGCTTACGCCTTCTAGCTCCGTAAGTGCCTTTGCATCCTCAGCCATCCTCTGAGGTGTGTAAATCTGTGGAATCTCATTTACGATATCACGAACGAAATTTGTTGCCTCAGCAATCTTAAGGCCTCTATCTAGACCTTTCTCAGCAGGCTCTAAATCTGCATCTGCAAGCTCACATAGAACAATTTCCTCAAGGCTTGACTCTTTAGCATCGCTCTTATACTTGTCGAAAGAGTACATCGAAAGCTCAAATCCCTCAACGAATGCAGCATATGTGTCCTCAGCTGAAGCCTCACTTGCGAGAAGTTTTGTCTTAAGACTCTTGATATTGTGACCCTTAATCTTGCTAACAACCTTTGCTAGAACAAGTCTCAGAGATTCTAGGTCCTTATCCTCTAGGCTGGCGTAAACTCTGCGAGATGCCGGTACATCCATTACATCTCCCTCGCCGAACTTGCAAAGCTCAAGAACATCCTTGTCAGCTAGGGTTTCTATCTTGTCTCCCTCTACAAAGCAAAGCTCATAATCGCAGCTAAGCTCTGAAAGAGGCTTATTTGATAATTTATATTGCATATTATCATCCTCCTTTGATTGAAATCTACTTTTAAGAAAGACTGTGCGCATGACCAAGGCCCGCACACAGTCCATTTTACATTAATTAGTGTTTTTGGTTGAACGCTGCAAGTCCTGCATACTTTGCATTCTCATCAAGCTCCTCCTCTATACGAAGCAGCTGGTTGTACTTAGCAACTCTCTCACTTCTGTTAGGAGCACCTGTCTTAATCTGTCCTGCGTTTAGCGCTACTGCAAGGTCGGCAATTGTTGTATCCTCTGTTTCTCCTGAGCGGTGTGAAACAACTGCTGTGTAACCAGCCTTCTGAGCCATCTTGATAGCCTCAATTGTCTCTGAAACTGAACCAATCTGGTTTAGCTTGATTAGGATTGAATTTCCACAGTCCTGCTCTATGCCCTTGTGAAGTCTCTTAGTATTAGTAACAAAGAGGTCGTCTCCAACGATTTGAATTCTATCGCCTAGCTCCTCTGTCATCATCTTCCAGCCTTCCCAGTCCTCTTCATCAAGACCGTCTTCGATTGAAACGATAGGGTATTTGTCAACTAGTGATTTCCAATGAGCAACTAGCTCAGCTGATGTGAATTCCTTACCACTCTTTGGCTGCTTGTACTGGCCTTTAGCACTGCCCTTCCACTCACTTGCTGCTGCATCCATAGCTAGAACAAAGTCCTTACCTGGCTCATATCCACAATCCTTGATTGCCTTTAGGATGTACTCTAGAGTTTCCTCATCGCTAGATAGGTTAGGTGCATATCCACCCTCATCACCTACTGATGTAGCATATCCTTCTGCCTTGAGAAGCTTGCCTAGCTTGTGATATACCTCAGCGCACTGACGAAGACCCTCTGCGAAGCTTGATGCTCCAACCGGCATGATCATGAACTCCTGTGTATCAACAGTGTTGCTAGCGTGAGCACCACCGTTTAGGATGTTCATCATAGGTACAGGAAGAACGTTTCCGAACTGTCCGCCTAGGAATCTATATAGTGGAATGTCTAGTGAGTTAGCTGCTGCCTTAGCGCAAGCAATAGAAACTGCAAGAATAGCATTCGCACCAAAGCGTGACTTATCCTCTGTTCCATCTGCATCTATCATCGCTTTGTCTATAGCGTAGATATCTGAAGCATCCATTCCTAGAAGAAGCTCATCGATCTCATTGTTTATAAAATCAACAGCCTTGAGAACTCCCTTGCCGTCGTATCTGCTCTTGTCACCGTCTCTGAGCTCGAGTGCCTCAAATTCACCTGTAGAAGCTCCACTTGGTGCAGCGCCTCTGCCCATGCTGCCGTCCTCAAGATATACTTCAGCCTCAACAGTAGGATTGCCACGTGAATCCATAATTTCTCTACCTATAACCTGTACGATTTCCAAATAAGCCATATCTCTCATTCCTTTCAGTTACTTGAATTCGTTTCATAATTAATTCAATATACGGCTGCACTTTGCAGCACGCAATATATTCTTTTCGCTAGGCATTTAGCCCACATCTCTATTATAGTTTATTCCCCAAATCTATGCAAATACGAAAACTTATTTTTCTTGTTTTGATGAGAAATAATTGTAGTAAAGAAGGCCCGCTACAACGACTGCACATCCCATGATTTCCCACTGTTTTGGAAGCTGTCCTAGGAATATGATGCTCAAAATAATTGCAAATACTGACTCTCCAGACTCCCAAGCAGATACATAAAGAGAATCGACATAGCCGAAGCAGAGGTTAAATACTGCATGAGCACCTATCTGACATACCAAAGTTAGACCCAGAATCAAAGCATAATCCTTGAGTGAATAGCCTAGCACTGGTGTCTTCGTTGCAATTATGCCTATGGAAAAGCAAATCCAGCAAGCTAAGAACACGAGAAATACATAAACCTTCCCACTAACTTCCTTTCGGACTTCGTTTCCAATTGCAAAATATAGTCCCATGAATATTGCTGCAAGAAAAGCAAGAATATCGCCGATGAAGTTTCCCTGTGAAAGCTCCCTGTAATCAAAGCCAGCAACCATGGTTCCACCTAGCAAAGCTAGAACGATTCCAAGAATTTGTCTCACGCTCACCTTACGCTTAAACACGAAAACGGTTAGAATTATCACAACGAGTGGATGAAGCGCCGCTAGAACGACTGCACTGCCTATGTTCGTGAGCTTAACTGCATTGAACCAGCAAAAGAAATGTCCAAATAGAAATGCTCCTGCAAGAAATGTACTTACGTGGTTCTTCTTTGATACAGAAACAAGTTCCTTTCTCTCTTTTATAAGCACTGGTATTGCAAAGAACGGAAGCCCTAGTGTGAGCCTCCAGAAACCTATGGCCATTGAAGGTGCCTCAATCGCTCTACCAAAGATGCCCGATGACGAGCCTGCAATCACCGCTAGCACGACGATTATTTTGACGTATTTCTCTAGAAAGCTTTTACTTTCGTTAGCGAGTTTTGATGGATTTTTGTCTGTCATTTCCGTTTTCTCTCCTTTGTAGGACTAAATTTATATGAATTCTTTCTCTTTGCAAGATCAAAATATTGATATATACTTTACTCAGATAAAAATCTGAAAGTGAGGATATCCTATGAAATTTTTCATTGCTGACGCATTCAGCGATACACTCTTTGGCGGCAACCCAGCAGGCGTTGTGCTTCTTCCAGGTGGCACAGACTTTCCGTCAGATGAAACCATGATAAAGACCGCAGCTGAGCTTCGCTACTCAGAGACAGCATTTATAAAGCAGCTCTCAGATAACGAGTTCAATGTTAGATATTTTACTCCAGTTGCCGAGGTTGACCTCTGTGGACATGCTACAATCGCAGCTTTCTACTGCTTGATGAGTGCAGGAGTAATCTCTGAGAATTGCCAGTGCCTTAATCATACAAAGGCAGGCGATATCAATATTGAAGTCAAGGATTCCTTCGTAATGATGGAAATGGCTGCCCCTAAGTTCATGCACCTTATGGACAATCCGCTTGAGCTTGATAGAATCTACGAGATAATGGGAACCGAGTACGATGCAAGCCTAGAGCTTCGTCCAATGATTATCTCGACTGGACTTCCAGATATAATGCTACCAGTCAAGACTCGTGAGGAGCTAGACGCCCTTCAGCCAGATATGTTCCTTTTATCAAAGGTGTCTGAGGAATACAAGGTTACAGGAGTTCACGCATTTACCTTAGGCTCAGAGGATGGCGTTACCGCGCACTGCAGAAACTTCGCCCCTCTATACGATATAGATGAGGAAGCTGCAACTGGAACTGCAAGCGGCGCTTTGACCTACTACCTCTACCTGAACAGATGCATTGGTGCTAGTGACAGCTGTAACCTAGTTCAGGGAGAAGCCATGGGAAGACCATCAGCTATACTCACTGAAATCAACGCTGATTCGAAGGCTGACGGCTCAGTTGACTGCAAGATCAAAGTTGGAGGCAAGGCAGCTCTACTCGCAAGTGGCGAGATAATGCTATAAATTAGATATCAAAGGCTTGTGTGCTTCTTGGAGCTTGCACAAGTCTTTTTTGATGCAACGAGCTTCATCTATAGATTATCTATCATCACATTCATCCATTTTTTGGATAGATACCTCTTAAATACAACAATGAATTTCACTATCTCTTCCGTCTTTACCAAAATCACAGCTAAATAAATTGGAAGATGCCACCATATCGCCGATGCAAAGGCGAGTGGTACTGCAACCAGCCAAACGCATCCTGACTCAGCAAGCATGGCAAAGCGTGTATCTCCACCCGCACGAAGAGTACCAGTAATCTGTATTCCATTATGCAGATTGATGGACATGAATGTACCCTGAATCAAAAGTATTAAGAAAGTATAGTACTTTCCGGTCTCCGATAGGTTGAACAGTTCACTAAGCGGCTTTGATAGAAGCATCATTACAAGACCAGTAATTGCTCCAAGAGTCACGCCCACCTTAAGCAGATATTTAGAAGCTCTCCAAGCCTCTTCCTTCTTGTTTTCTCCAAGTCTCTGCCCTATCAAAGTCAGACTCGCATCCCCTACACTAAAGGCTGCAAAGAAGAAAATACTTGTAATTGAACCAGCTGCCTGAAAGCCCGCAAAGGCAGTCGTTCCAATGCGATTAAACGCGGCCGCATACATAGTCTGTCCAGCACCCCAGAGAACCTCATTTGTGGTAGTTGGGGTTGCGTTTTTGACGATTCTTTTCACAAGTTCTTTATTGTAATCAAAGTAGTCACGTATTGGGCCCTTAAACATATTGCTATTTGAGAATAGAAATCCCGTAACAATCAAAACCTGCATAAGTCTTGCAATAACAGTTCCAAGAGCAGCACCTTGAACACCTAGCATAGGCATGCCAAACTTTCCATAAATGAAAAGATAATTTAGGAAGGTATTCGTGGTAAATACAACTACACTGACCACCATAGGAACCTTCGTCTGCTGTGAAGTCTGAAAGCCCATCAGTACTGGAACAGAGTAGGCTATGAAGATAAACTGAAGGCTATTGGTCCTCATGTAGACCACAGCAAGGTCAAGAACCCTCTCATCAGTCGTATAAAAGGATAGTATTTCTCTAGTAAACACCATGTTCAAGATAAAGAAAATTGTGCTTACTGCAAGCATCGCAGTCACTGAAAATCCTATGCACCTTCTCATATTCTTTTTATCATTTGCACCATAAAACTGCGCAACAAAGGTCGCTGTTCCGCTCGTCATTCCATATATAAGCATGTAGTGAATCAGGAAGATTTGACTTCCGACGCCAACAGCCGCAAGTTCGACTTCACCTAGAAAACCAACCATCAAGTCGTCCACAAGTCCAAGAGTCGTGGACACTACTCCTTGAATCGCAATCGGCACTGCTATTTTAATAAGCTGACTTCGCAGAGCCGCTTTCTCGCGCCTCTCGGTGCTGAGATGTTCTACCATTTCCATGTTTTTCTCCATATCTCTATATCAAAAATAGCGCTCGCTTTGGACGAGGCGCTAATTTATTGCTCTAACATCATGCCCTGCTCGCAAAAACAATGAACTATCTCGCAGAGCATTCCTATTTATCCTTGCCAGATGCATCTTCAGAAGCCTTTGCTCCATCGTTTTTGAAGTGCGCCTTCTTTTCCTCCTGAGCGATATTGACCGCCTTAATACGAGGCATCTTATGGTTCGGATCCGTTAGGAACACGTATAGATAAGCTCCTGCAATTAATGCAAGAACAACCGCATCCTTATAAAGCTCACGGCTGATTAAAACAGCAGACATCCCCATTATCGCGCTTATGCCGTAGAGCATGATTACAGTGCGTCTCTGTCCATATCCATATGCCATGAGTCTGTGGTGTAAATGTTCCTTATCCGCTTCCATGATAGGCTTACGATTAACCATTCTTCTCAAAATTGCAAACGAGGTATCAAAGATTGGAATTGCAAGAACTACAACAGGAACAACCACCGCAATCATAGTCGATCTCTTAAGAGGCCCTACAACTGATAGAATTGCAATCATAAATCCAAGGAACAAAGCTCCACCATCACCCATAAAAGTCTTTGCTGGCGAGAAGTTAAAAGGTAAAAATCCTATGCAGCTTCCTGCAATAGCAACCATGGCTATGCATACTATTGGCATTCCTGCTATTCCACCGTGTATGTAGGCTATATAAGCAATGCAAAGTGCCGCAATAGCTGAAATACCTGCTGCAAGACCATCAAGTCCATCTATAATATTTATCGTATTTGTGATGCCAATTATCCAAAGAACTGTAACAACAAAGCAAAGTGCTGTATTAAAATGCAGCCTGCCTTCTCCAAAATAGTTTGCTATAAAGGATATCCTCATATCCATTGAGAACATCAGAATTGCAACTGCCGTCTGGCATATTAGCTTAACCAAAGCAGGTAGATTCTTTAGATCATCAACTACGCCTAGCAAATACATCAAGGCTCCACCAAGCATGGCAACCCTAATTCTGGGCTCATCCCACTGCAAAACCGCAAGAGTCACCATTACGCTAACAAATATGGCAAGACCTCCAAAGCGAGGAATAGGGTGCTGGTGCATCCTTCTCCAATCCTTAGGCACATCTATTGCCCCTATTCGGTGAGCAATCTTGATGCTTATTGGAGTAAACACAAAAGCAATCACGACTGACATGCCAAAAGCCGCTAATATTTCATATATATTTAGATCTACATTTAAATCCATATCTACTCCTGATCAAATAAATCCTCAAAATAGATTTCTGCGAGGTAGAGCCCGCATGGCGGTGCAGTATGACCCGCTTGTTTCCTATCAACACTTGAAATTATTGATTCCATATCGCTTGATGCTCTTTTGCCAATACCAATCTCAACCAAGGTTCCTGTGATAATTCTCACCATATTGTAGAGAAATCCATCACCACAGACTTCTATCTGTACCTCTGAGCCGTCTCCAGCCTTATTGATTCTGCTTACTTTCGCAGAACTTATAGTCCTTACCGTGGTCTTGCGAGGATTTCCTCCAGCCGACTGAAACGCAGCGAAGTCATGAGTTCCAACAAGATACTTGCAGGCCTTGCTCATGGAATCAACATCTAGCTTCTCATCCACAAAGTAACAATAGTTGCGTTCAAATACGCTGACGCCCTCATCGCACACCCTATATATGTACTTCTTTCCCTTACAGTCAAAACGTGCATGAAAATCTTCAGGTTTTTCTTCTGCTGAGAGCACTCTAATCGCACTGACCTTACTGCCAGCACCGTATCTCCCGCCCGATAGCATATTGTTTACGGCACGTGCGATTCTGTCCGTAGGTATCTCAATATCCTCCTTGAAATTACAACACTGAGCTAGAGCATGAACTCCCGCGTCAGTTCTGCTCGTTCCCGAAACCTTAATCGGTTTTTGGCACACCAAACTCAGTGCTTCCTCGAGCCTTCCCTGAACAGTAATCTGCCCGTCCTGCTCCTGCCAGCCATGAAATAGGCTGCCGTCATATTCCAATGTCAAAAGAATATTTTTTTCCATAAACAATATTATATCAAAATTGCCACTGTACAGCTATATAAAATATTATATAAACCTAATGTCCCAGAAGAATATAAGGTAAATTGCTGTGATAATCGCTATGTACGGTGCCATAGGCATATATTCCTTTAGCTTGTACTTAGGTCTTGCCACTGCGTATACCAAAAGGCAAATAGCATGAATGGCCAGGAGCATGTAGCTTCCTACCAAAATAAAAATACTTCCGAAGCTTCCACAGATTAGCCCAATGGCAGTAAATAGTTTGATATCACCGCCTCCCATGGTATTCTTGCGATAGCTTATCTTTCCTAACAAAGCAATTACAAATATAATAACAAATGCGATTAGCCCCCCGGTTAAAATCTCCAAAAAGTCATCCTTGTACGGTATGAAACCTATACTACAAACTCCGAGCAAAATTATCAGCTGGTCTGGTAAAATATTGAATTTAACATCGGCTATCGAAAGCTCAAGCAAAAGCCAAAGCACACAGCTACTTGCTATCGCAAACTGAAAATCTTCTCTTACCAAGGTCATATTGATAACGATAAAGAGCATGCTAAAAAGATACTTCCACGGCATACTCTTGACCCTCTGCACATCCATGGACTTAAGTTCCTCAGATGGATCCTCGTCATAGTCGCAAAGCCATTCCGCGGGCATCCTGTTAAATAAATAGACAGCCGCATTGCCTTGCAAAATCGAGAAAAACACCGCACATCCGTATGTAAAAATTTTAAAAATTAAATCTGTATTCATCTAGATCTCCTTCAGCAATATGTTACCATGTATCACCATGAGTTAAAAGCAAAACCAAAAAATCCCCAAATGCAAATACCCGCATCTGCAAATACGCAAATACGGGTAAAATCAAATCTAAAACTAGCTTATTCTGTAAATAGCGGTGTCGAATAGTAGCGATCTCCACTATCTGGAAGAAGCGCAACTATTGTCTTTCCTTTGTTCTCAGGTAGTTTTGCAAGTCTTAGCGCAGCGCTCAAAGCAGCACCTGATGAAATTCCAACGAGGACACCTTCCTTGTGTGCTAGAAGCTTTGCAGCTTCAAAGCTCTCATCATTACTAACCTTAAGAACCTCGTCAAATGCAGATTTATCGAGAGTGTCTGGAATGAATCCTGCTCCTATTCCCTGAATCTTATGAGGACCAGCTGCCTCCCCAGAGATTACAGCTGAATCTTCTGGCTCAAGAGCAACAACCTTTACACTAGGCTTCTTGCTCTTAAGGTATCTTCCTGTTCCTGAAACTGTTCCACCAGTACCTACACCTGATACGAAGATATCAATCTCTCCATCTGTATCCGCCCAAATCTCTGGACCTGTTGTCTCCTCATGAGCCTTAGGGTTTGCTGGGTTCATGAACTGTCCTGGGATGAAGCTATTCTCAATTTCCTTAGATAGCTCCTCAGCCTTTGCTATTGCGCCCTTCATCCCTTTTGTTCCATCTGTCAAAACGAGCTCTGCTCCATAAGCCTTAAGTATATTTCTACGCTCAACACTCATGGTCTCAGGCATTGTCAAAATGATTCTATATCCCTTTGATACCGCTACTGAAGCAAGTCCGATTCCTGTGTTTCCTGATGTTGGCTCAATGATGGTGCTGCCCTTCTTTAGCAGACCCTTAGCCTCTGCATCTTCTATCATCGCTCTTGCAATTCTATCCTTAACACTGCCTGCTGGATTCAAATATTCTAGCTTAACTAAGACTCTCGCCTCAAGATTTTCCGCCGCCTCGATGTTCTTTACCTCAAGCAGTGGTGTTCCTCCTATAAGCTCTGTTACATTCTTGTAAATCTTTGCCATGTCTACACCTCCTGAAATAAACATTTCATGTCATAAATTATATCAAATTAATATCGGTATTTATTACCTATATCGTCTCTTAGTGAGAAATATTACCCTAGATTATTTAGATTCAACCATTATATATCAAAATACCTCAAATTAATTTTCCTGAACCCTTGTATCTTTTAAATCATAGTTTTATAATTATTTTGTTAAGTTAGCCTATGCTAACTTTGGTGCACAAATATTGCAAAATCCTCTTTTGATGTATGTAAGCTACGCTATGTATCAAAATTGGATTGTCATAAAACTTAGGAGGACAGTAATGTTTTTACAAATTGAAGAAATCAACAAATCCTACGGCTACGGCGACAGCCTTGCGAAGGTTTTGAATGGTATTAGTCTAGATATAGAACGTGGTGAGTTATGTGTTTTGCTCGGTCCATCAGGCTCTGGCAAATCAACACTTCTAAACATCATCGGCGGCATAGAAAGCGCAGATTCAGGTTCCATTGTTATAGACGGTTCTGCAATAGAGAGCATGAATCAAAAGGAACTTTCTAACTACAGGCGTAACCACCTCGGCTACGTTTTTCAGTTCTATAACCTAATTCCCAATCTCACGGCTAGAGAAAACATCGAGGTCGGTGCCTACCTTAGCAAAAGGCCACTAGATATCGACGATTTAATTGAAACTCTTGGTCTTACGGAGCACCAGCACAAACTTCCAAATCAGCTTTCGGGCGGGCAGCAGCAGAGAGTTTCCATAGGCAGAGCCATTGTTAAAAACCCTGATTTGCTGCTGTGTGACGAGCCGACTGGCGCGCTAGATTACAATACATCAAAGGAAATTCTCAGCCTTATCAGCGAGGTTAACAAGAAATATCAAAGCACAATTATCATTGTAACCCACAACGATGCAATTAAGAATATGGCGGACACTGTAATCACGCTTAGAGACGGTACTGTGAGAGAGTCTTACCATAACCAGAACAAGATTTCAGCAGCTGATCTAGATTGGTAGGTGTGACATGCGAAACCCTTTAAATAAACGAACTAAACGCGAGCTAAAACACGAGTGGGGAAGATATTTAGCTATATTTTGTTTTATAACTTTGATGATTGGATTTACATCGGGTATGCTTGCGACCGACCATAGCATGGAAGTTACATATAACGAGAGCTTTGAAAAATACAATGTAGAAGACGGCCACTTTCGTCTTTCTGCTGCTCCTGATGAAAGTTTTATAAAAAGTATTGAAGACGAAAACGATGTTAAACTCTATGACATATCATACAAGGAAGTGAAAGCTGGCAAAAATAAATATCGTATATTTGTAAACCGTGAAAAGGTGAACAAAGCGAGTCTCATGGATGGCAGGCTTCCAGAAAAGAGCGATGAGCTTGGCATAGATAGACTATTTGCCAAAAACAATTCCCTGAAAATTGGTGACACCGTCAAATTAAAAGGTAAGAAATTTAAAATCGTCGGACTCATTGCACTTTCCGATTACAGTGCCCTATTCCCAAAGAATACGGACACAATTTTTAATGCTCAGGACTTTACAGTAGCAACAGTTACAAACGAAGGCTTTGATCGCTTAAGCGATGCTGCGACAACACATGTACTCGCATGGAAGAATAGTAAAAACCTTAGTGAAACTAAACAAAAAAAGCTCTATGATGACTTAGCTAAGTATATTGCTATCAAGGCGGCCTATCAGCAAATCACTCTTGATGAATTCATACCGGCCAAGGAAAATCAGGCAATAATATTTACGGGAAACGACATTGGTAGGGATCAATCCGTAATACTCGTTTTGCTTGCTATAGTCATGATTATAATGGCGTTTATCTTTGCTATTACAACGCTTAGCATGATAGATAAGGAATCGAAATCTGTCGGAACTCTGCTCGCATCTGGATACACACGTGCCGAACTAACATGGCACTATATGAGAATTCCTATACTCATTAGCTTACTCTCTGCGATTTTGGGAAATATCCTAGGATACACCTATTTTAAAGGCCTCGTTGCAGGGCTTTACTATAATTCCTACTCGCTTCCTCCATTTAAGATGACTTGGAGTTCATATGCTTTTTATGCGACGACAGTTTCGACGATAATCATAGTTTTGCTCGTAAACCTTTTGATTATCAGCTATTCGCTCAGGCGTTCGCCGCTTAAGTTCCTAAGACATGACCTTAAGAGAAATAAATCAAAGAATGCTACCAAACTTCCACCTTTGAGCTTTATGTCTAGATTTAGGCTGAGAGTAATCCTTCAGAATAAAGGAAACTTCCTAGTTTTGTTCCTCGGAGTTGTCTTTGCTAGCACGCTGATGATTTACAGCATGACAATGCAAACACTCTTCATTCACTACAAGGACACGGTAGCCAAGACTGCTCCAGCAAAATACCAGTATGTACTAAAAACTCCTACTGAGACTGCAAACAAGGATGCAGAAAAAATCTGTGTAAACACCCTGAAATACAAGCAGAAAGGCTTCGAAAATCCAGACGATATCTATGTTTTAGGCGTTCCTGATAAGTCAGCGTACTATAAGAATATGCCTAAACTACCTAAGGACGATAAATCCGTCCTCGTAAGTGATAGCTACCTTCAGAAATACGACCTCAAGGTCGGTGACAGAATAAAGCTTACAACTGAATACAAAGACAAAAGCTACACATATAAAATTGCTGGAAGCTATGAATACAAGCAGGGACTTTCGGTATTCATGAGACAAAGCCTCTTCAGAAAGGACTTTGATAAACCTGACGACTGGTTCAATTCATACCTTACAAATGAGAAACTCAAAGACATCCCGGAAAGCAATATCCATGTTATAAACACTCCTGAGGATTACACTGCCATAGCAGATCAAATGCTTAATTCCATGGCAGGTATCTTCGAGATGGTAGTGCTCGTCTCAGCAATAATGAGCATCATCTTAGCCTACCTAGTCACAAAGGTTATTCTAGATAATAATGTAGTTTCAATATCCCTTATAAAGATTTTGGGCTACAGAAGCTCTGAAATTGCAAAGCTATATGTAATTTCAAGTGCGATAATCTTCCTTATAAGCCTTGTTTTGAGCATACCTATCGGCACTAAAATCATGGCAGTATCATATAAAATATCAACTAGCTCCTTCTCAGGCTGGGTAGATTTATACATCAGCACATCAGTATATGTCAAGACTTTGATAATATCTGTAGCGAGCTTTGTTGTTTCAGCTGCTTTGCAGTTTAGGCACATCAAAAGGATTCCGATTTCCGAGGCCCTCAAAAACAACGAGTAGCCCTTTTGATGAGAAGTCGCCGTCGCCCTATGGATTTAGGCGCGCGACCGCACAGGCTTCTACTTTTGATAAAAAATTGTATAAAATTATTTTCCATCAAAAAATGTAACCGATGTTACATAATTATCTTTTGTGTATATGTATAATAGAGACATAAAAGATAGTAAATGAGCCGAGGCTCATATTAGGATAATTGATTTTAAAAGGAGAATAGATATGAAACCATTAGATTTAAACCGTTCAGTACACGACCTAGTTAAAGAATACCCTGAACTACAGCAGATCATGTACGATCTAGGATTCACAGAGATAAACAAGAAAGCAATGCTCAACTCAATTGGAAAGATCATGACAATTCCAAAGGGTGCAAAGATGAAGGGTATTTCGATGCTAGACGTTGTTAGCACTCTTACATCAAAGGGCTTTCAGCTCGTTGGCGAGATGCCAAGCACTGTAAACCTAGACGAGGCAGGTAGCGATGAGGTTAAGCCTTCTGGCGCACCTGAATCAAAGGAAGAAAGAACTGCGCTTCTCAAGGGCTACCTAAAAAGACTTGGAGAAGGCGAAGATCTAGAGTCTGTTAAAGCTGATTTCGTTGAGAAGTTCAACAGTGTTGACGCTTCAGAGATCATGCAGGCTGAGCAGGAGCTCATCGCAGAAGGAACTCCAATTACTGAGATTCAGAAGCTTTGCGACCTACACTCAGCACTTTTCCATGGTGCAACACAGGAGGAGAAGATTGCGAATGCTGGAAGCGCCGTAATTGAGTCAATGAAGGCAAAGAAGCAGGAAGAGATTAAGAATACTCTAGCTGCTAACAGCGCTGGCCCAATGAGCACAGCAGAAGAAAGAGAAAAGCTTCAGCAGGACAAGCTTCAGCTTGCAGCAACCCTAATTGCAATCCCTGGCCACCCACTCGAAACTTTGACACGTGAAAACGATGTTCTAGCTCAGAGAATTAGCGATACAAGAGCTGCTATCGAAAACAAAGCTAGCAACGAAGAGATTCTAAATAAGCTTGAGGGCGTAAGAGAAATCGCTATCCACTATGCGGAAAAAGGCGACCTTATCTACCCTCACCTAAATGTAAAGTACGGCATTTCAGGTCCATCAAATGTTATGTGGACTGTTGACGATGAGATTAGAGATGAGATGACTGCTCTAACAAAGAAATGCACTTTTGATGACGCATGGTTCGAAAAGGTTTCAGCAGTTTTGACAAGAGCTGAAGAGATGATCTACAAGGAGTCAAATATCCTCTTCCCTATCTGTGCACTAAACTTTGCTACTGAAGATTGGTATAGAATCTACCACGACTCCAAGGACTACGCAGACTGCATGGGCATCGTTGCCAATGTTTGGCCTGAGGCTGAGGAATATGAGAAGACAATGTTCGATAAGAAGGCAGAAGGTGAAGCTGTTGAAAATGCTGCATCATCGTCTAATAACGATGAAATTGTAATGCCTGGCGGACACGTTACTCTTGAGCAGCTAACTGCTCTTTTGAACACAATTCCAGTTGAGATTACATTCGTAGATGAAAACAATATCAACCGCTACTTTAACGAAGGACCAAAGCTCTTTAAGAGACCTTCTATGGCTATAGATAGAGAAGTTTTCACCTGCCACCCTCCTAAGATTGAGCCAATGGTTAGAACAATCATCGAGGACTTCAGAAACGGCGTTAGAGACGAATTCCCAGTATGGGCAGAAAAGCAGGGCAAGACAATGCTAATCAAGTACATGGCAGTGCGTGACAAGAACGGAAAGTACCTAGGAACAGCTGAGTTTGTTCAGGAAATGGACTTTGCAAAGGAGCACTTCCAGAGAGAAGATAACTAGTTACAATAACTAAGGATATTATCAGCAAATTGTACCCCCAGAGTTCAATAAACTGAGATAAATTGCTATCAAAGGCAAATAAACCAGAAAAAGCCCGCTTGCAAAGCAAGCGGGCTTTTTGTTACTGTGACTATCTAATTATGGCATTAAGTGCTGAATCAGGTATAAAAGTCTTACCTCCAAGAACGATTTGTTCCTTAATAGAATTGGATTTTACATATTCACTAGCTGATTCAGTATTATTCCCATTTATCAAAAGTAGTGGCGCACCTAGTTTTTCTGCCAGAACACCTCCACAAAGTCCATCTGGGAAATTATCACCGTATCCAATGACTACACTATTAGGTTTTTTAAAGAAAAACTTTGCAATTTCTGTTGAAGTTCTATATCTGTCTTCTCCAAACACTCTTGCTGTAGTTCCCATTCCCTTAAGCGTTCCCTCAACAGTTCTGCTTACGGATATATATCCACCTATTATGGTGTATTTTCTGCTATTTATACTCTTTAGGTATGTAAGCTGTTCGCTAGACAATGAGTTATCTACAATCAGTATTGGTCGTCCTGATGCTGACGCTGAGAGGCTATCGGCAAATCCATAGCCTGAGCAGATCAAAATTTCCTCATTGTTAACACCAGCCTCTTTTAGGATAGCCATATTTGTTGCAAAACGATCTTCTCCAGAAATTCTCTTTACAGTGAATTTATTTTCCAATTTCGTTCTCATAGTCTCTGGCATTACAGCCTTTCCACCTAGCAGGTAGACCTTGCTTGATTTTCCAGGCTTAAGGTACTTATTGATATAGTCTAAAGCACCCTGCATATTATGTTCGTTAATCAGAAGAAGTGGTGCATTGTTTACCTTTGCAAGATATGCCCCTGAAAGAGCATCCGCATAATTATCACCATATGCAACAACTACTGCATCAAACTTATCAACATTCATGACCTTCCTAAGCTGTTCAGCCACCTTCAGTGAAGTCTCATATCGATCCACACCAGCTATTCTAAGCGGTTCCTTTGCAGGCTCTTCTTTATGCTTTAGCTTAATTGTTAGATCGAGGAATGCCGTAGGAGGAATATATGTGACATCTGTCTTTCCATCCTTATCCTGATACATTCTTGACCCTGTTTTAAGTCTAATTTCAAAGTCCTCATCATCTAGGCTAAGTGGATTTGTATTGTAACCTATGTACTTTGTTATATCTCTAGTCTTACCAGTACTGTATACCGCCTCAACTTTAAGTCCTGTAGGATCAAAAGTCTCTCCCACTGTGTACTCAGTCTTCTTAGGCTTCTGTGTAATCCTAAGCTCTTTAATTGTAGGTCCTATCATGAACATATGTGACGAATCGTTCTTGAAATATATATTTCCGTATTCATCAGCGATAGGGCTACAAATTACATACTGAGCATGAGCACCTGATGGAGTGAAAAGCGTAGGCGCAACTGTATACTGGTTCTGCCTGTTGTCTGTTTCAATCTGTACCTCAGACGGTGCAGTTTGACCTGGTTTATCCTTGATAACTCTCATCTTTCCTGGTGTCAGGTTCTCAAAGAAGTATACGTATACGCTATGGTCATCCTTCTCGTATGCTGTTGTCAGCAGGCTGCTCGCCTGTGGATATCCTCTAGTCTCAATTGAGTATGCAATAGTGTTACTCTTAAGGTCAATTACTGATATATTATGTCCACTATATGGAGCGAAATTTCCGCTTCCACCAACGCCTATATATGCTCTTCCCTTGTAAATTACGGGAGTTGATGCACTAAAAGGAATGTATGACTTTGAGCTACCTGATAGATACTTCTGGTAGTTCTTTGGAAGAAGCGAGAGCGTTTTGATGGAATCTCTATCAAAGCTTCCGTCCTCATTTAGCTTGACTGAGCAGAAGTATCCACCCTTTGTAACAAAGTAATACCTTGCTGTTTCCTTATCAAACATTATTGTGCTTCTGATATCGCCAACAAAGGTATCTTTGATTGAGTCAATTACTCTTCCGTTTATAGGGTCTAGTGAAAGAAGCTCACCATAAGCTGTTCCTGTGCTCTTTCCGTCATCTGAGCCGACAACTATGTAGGTTCTAGCCTGCTTTGATGCTAGCTCTATTGCACCGGCATTTCCGTTTCCTACATAAGCACCTGCCCAGTAGTAACCACTTCCTTCGTGAACCCATGAAGCTGACTTAACTTCATCATGTCTTGTCGGATCCTCGTCTGTGACTGATAGACAAACGAATTCTGCTCTGCTTTCTTCGCCAACCCAGAAACCTGTATAGATGTACCCATCCTTATATGCGATTGGGCAGTTTGGCTGTCCTCCGCGAGGTGCTTCGTAAATCCATAGCGACTCTAAGGTCTCTGCATCAAAGGCCTGAATCGTTCCGTCTTCGAGTCCCACGAAAATCATTCCCTCTGCGTAAGTAGGCGCATTTATTGCAAATGAAGATTTCTTCTTCATCTGTGCTGTCTTAACGATTTCACCTGTCATGGAGTCGAACTTTAGAATCGTTGTTCCTGCATAGTTATATATGTATCCGTCTACCATAATTGGGCATCCTAGAGAGCCATACATATCGGCAGATCCAAACTTTGTAGCCCAATAAAGCGCTGTTTCCGAGGCATTTCTTGGAAGTGGATAGTTTAGAACGCCATTGTTATTAGTGTCGTATCTAAAGTTTGGCCACTCCGCTTTTAGATCCTTGTTTAGCTTTGAATTTACTGGAGCCTTTACAAGGGTTACGTTTATAGAGGTCTGATTAGCCTGCTTAAATGTCTTTGACTGAGCAATATAGTCAGCATGTGTCACTGTATAAGTGTATGATGTTCCATTAACAAGAAGGAAGCTTCCGTCAGCCTCTGGATTTACGGCCTTGCCGCTCTTCTCATTCTTTAGGCTTATGCGTGAATCCTTAGGATTTGTATTGAATCTAACCGCTACAGGCTGTGCCTTTGACACCTTAATAGTGTACTTATTGCTCACATTTCCTGTCTCTGTATTTACAACTTCGATTTCAACATCTTCCTCAGACTTGCTTGCGTCAAGTTCTAGGTTCACTTTGACAGCTTTACCGTCCTGAGTTCTTACATAGTCATTTCCACGAATCTTTGCAACATACCTTCCAACAGCTTCTTCACTTTCATCCTCTCCAGGGAAGGTGAAACTTAGGTCAATTGAGTTTACATCGCTAGGAACCTCAGCCTGATACTTGTTTACCGTATCAAAATAGCCAGTCTTTCCGTTCGCATAAAGCTCAACTGTCTTACCAAAATTGTCTGTTATATCAAGTGAATGAAGCGATGTGCTTCTAACTGTGCTAATTTTATAGTCCTGATAATATGTAACTTCGCCTGATTTCTTTGATGCCGTCAAATTCACAGAGTTATTTAGTCCACCGACATTGATAAACTTGTTTATTTTCTGAGAGCTAACTCCACTAAACCAATTTTCGGCCTTTGTCTTTGTTCCATCGTAGGTAGTGTAGTCGCCTCTTGTAATAACGATATCATTGCTAGCCTTCTCAATCTTTACATCAAAGATGCTCGAGTAATCTGGAACCACATACTTATAGCTGTGATCCTTCCAATCAAAGCTCTTTCCACTTGCCTCTTTAAATGTGTTAGGCGGATTTACATTGTAGTTTCTCGCAGTTGAAAGCGAGTTTATCAAAGCTTCCTTAACTGGTGTCTTGGCTTCAAAGGTGTTGGATTTGCCAGCTTCGACTTTGATTGAAGCTTTTGCGTGATAATCCTTATCTATAGTTGAAACCCACTCGTAATTGCCAGCTCCGACATTAAAGATAGCCTCTGTATCCTTGACCTGGTCAGCCTTGATTGAACCACCCATTTGGTTTACAAGCTTTACATCAACGCCCTTTGCTTTTTTGACTGTAACCCTATAGCTAGGTACCTTATTGATATCTACTCTATACGAATTCTCGGTATATGTATTTGTGTTCATTACCGAAATAGTTAAAGTGCCCTGACTTGTATTTACTTCATGCTTGCCTGCCTCAACAAAATTATCATTTATTCGGATCAGATATCCTTCTGCTGCACTTCCGAAGCTTGCATTTGCGTTCTTTCTCTGTGTCGCTAAATCAAATGTAAGCTTGTCATCCGTGGTATCAAAACCATAGCTCATAGTCTCAGGATCAAAGTTAAGCGGTATAGAATTTCCGTTCTTATCGGTCACCTCGAGCTTACTTAGCGTTGGCAATCTTTGAGTATCAACTGGATAGTACTGTCTCTGAATGTAGCCATTCTCTAACTGATGAACTACTTTGATCTTAAAGCTGTCTGCCGACATTCCATAATTGATTACATTCTTGAGCTTTCTATTATTGCTCGCCCATGGAATTACGTTCTTTGATTCACTCTCATCTCCATAGTCCTTGCCATCATATACGCCCTTGTAAACAGCATAAAGCTTGTACTTCCAAGAATAACCCTTTGGGGCGCCATCATTTGCCTTGATGTTTACATAAAGATCTGAATCTGCATCGTATGGCTTTGTTGTGACATTATATCCATTCTTAACTGTGTGAAGCTCTGTCTTAGCTGGATTTCCTGACATGAACTTCATATCAGCAATCATGTTATCAAGCATCAAAGGAGTATCGATTACCTTCTTCTCCCCCGCAGCCACTGTAAATGTTCCACTGACTTCGTTCTGTCCATGGGTCACAACAAACTTATACTCACCGCTATTCAAAGCAAGTGCCGCTCCATTTGTCCCCTTGAATTCCTTGCCATACTTATTGACAGCAGAAACACTAGCACCGCTAACAGCTCTGCCATCCATTGTCACATTAAAGCTTACTTTTGCCTTTTCCTCAGCATTCCATGCCTTGTACTTCTGATATGCCTCTTTGAGCTCATTCGTCAAAGCAACAGCCTTCTCCTTATCAGCTGTTGGAAGCTCACGCAGAGCCTTCTCATAAGCAGCTTTGACATCATCAAACTGCCTCTCCTCTGCGCTCTTGCTCTTGTGGTCAGCTAGTAAAGCAACAAGTGCTTGATATTCCTTAGTTTTTACATCAGTGTCAAGTCTCTCTGTAAACACTAGCGCGCCTGCATCTTTTCCGAGGCCCTTAAGGTCATACTTGTCACCGTTATAGTATCTGACATAATTTCCCACCTTACCGTCAATCTTTTTAATTTCGGTATCTAGATCCTCAAAACTATGCCCGCTATTCTTAAGCGCAAGCCAAATAGGTTCCTTATCTACCACCCAAATATTGTGTGGCTCAAAAATAAGTCCATCCTCTTTGTTCATTGCAACCACAGCAAAATGCGGTTCATCGAGCTTATTCTTGGTCTCATCGACCGTCGAAGGCTTATCAGCTGCCACACGTGGCTGCGCTGCTCTTTCACTTACCTGACTATCACTATTAGTCGTGTTTTCTGGAGTCGCTCCAGTATTCGCAAAGGCGAATTGAACACTGCTAAGCGTCATAGCAACAAGTAAAACAAATGCTAATAATTTTCTAGTTCTGCTTGCTTGTTTCATTTGCATTTCCTTTCATAAAAATAGTTTACTTTTTTGGAAATAAAAAAGTCGCCAATCTGCGACCGTATTTACGCACCAAAAAAACATAACTCCCATGTACATCGCAAGATGGAGTTTAAGGTATCTGGCTTGTCATAATGTAAACTGACTCACAGTGGCGGGACCGCACAGGACTTGCACCTGTTTCCCTCTTACAATAAAATTATATAATAATTTTTTACCCACCGTCAAATGAATTAACCTATATCAAATATAGATTCATAAGCTTGAAATCAGCGTATTTTTCGTCTATTTTGAAATATAATTCATACTCCCCAATCTCTTTAAAATCGTGCTTCTCATAGAGTCTAATCGCTCTCTCATTGTCACTTCTGACTGCAAGTTCTATTATCTCTATTCCGCTGTTCTTTGCATATTCAATAACGGTTTCCATTAGCCTATTACCAAGTCCCTTGCCCCATTCAGACATCAAAACAGTAATCCCTAGCTCGGCGCGATGACTCATTCTTCTCGGAAGGCCATTTAGGCTGACTGTACCCACGACCTCTCCATCTTTGATAGCAACATAAAGAACAGAGCGAGGAGCTTCATGCATCATCTCTATATATTCCTTCTCGCCTTCAAGCGATATCGGAAATCCATCTGCTCCAAAGGAAAGGTTATCAGTTTCAGAGCCCACTCTTCTTGAATGCTCCATGCACGCTGCCGCATCGGCGGGAGTTGCTTCTCTGATAATAATGTTTTGCATAGTTTGCTCCTTGTGTTGACTACTAGTTCTGTATATGTGAAGTACTCTCATTCAGCACATACAGCTCTATTTTATAATTAGATAAACAATGCACCCAATCACTGCTATCCACCCTGCTCCTCCAATAACTTTTTCTTTTGTAGTTGTTGGTCTTTTTGTCACTTTAATTTTCATATTTTTTCCTTTCTTCTTATATTCGTATTACTTTCTTTGTTGAAAATTCACGTTCGTACTGCAACTGCATTGATTTCAACAAGTTTCATCAGTCGCAGGCACCCCTAACGAAAAAGCTGCCTATCCGCTATTGTTAATCCAATCGCGTGGCAGCTTATTTTGGTGGAGATGGCGAGAGTCGAACTCGCGTCCGAAAGCATTTCCACTCGATTTTCTCCGAGCGCAGCTGATGAATAGATTTTCGCCGTGGTAGCCGCTCATCAGCAGACTACTACCACAGTTATCCCGTTAGTCCATTACGGTTACGGGCCTCACCGTAAAGTTTTCCTACATAGTCGATGCCGACATCAGGCCTGTAGGTGAACCTGAATAGGCACGCGGGCTGCTAATTACGCAGCAAATGCGAGTTTGTTGTTATTTTTAGCGTTTATATTTAACGTCCGACTTTTTACGTGGATCCGGAACCACGGCTCGCTTATCGGGCTTCTACACCCCCGTCGAAACCTTTACATCCCCATGTTCATGAGTCAAAGCTTCGCCTTGCTTATAGATAATATACCCTAGAAAATGCAGGGTTACGCAGGCTCAAGTCCTCCCATCCTGCAGCTAAGGAATCTATCTTTGCTTCATTGCGCGCTCCATGTTTCTGGAAGCGTCACGCTTTGCTATAGTCTCTCTCTTATCGTAGTTCTTCTTACCTCTTGCAAGAGCTATCTCAATCTTTGCGCGGCCTGACTCGTTTATATACATGGTCAGGGGAACTAACGTGAGACCCTTTAGCTTAGTTGCACCAATTAGCTTGCGAATCTCCCTCTTGTGAAGAAGAAGCTTTCGTGGTCTTAGCGGATCTACATTGAAGCGGTTCCCCTGCTCATAAGGGCTGATATTCATTCCGTATATCATCATCTCTTCTTTTTCGATTCGCGCGTAGCTTTCTTTGATGCTGACTTTACCAAGACGTGCTGACTTGATTTCGGTACCCGTGAGTACAATTCCTGCCTCGTAGGTCTCCTCTATGAAATAGTCATGACGCGCCTTCTTATTGTTAGCTATCATTTTTCTTTGTTTATTTGCCATTTCAATCCTCTAATTCTTGTACGGATTGTGAATTGTGCCGAACTTACGTAGTGGGAATACCCTGAATACGACCTTGCCTACAATGTCCTTGTATGAAACAAGCCCTACACTATCGGATCTGCTATCGATGCTCACAGCTCTGTTGTCACCCATGCAGAACAGGTGATCTGCCGGAACCACTAGCTCTGTAATATCTCCGGTCGTGTAGTTATCCATTGTGTAACTATCGTCGGTTTCCTTGCCATTTATATAAACCTTGCCATCGTGAATGCTAATCACGTCGCCAGGCACACCTATTACTCTCTTGATAAGCATCTTGGTCTCACCCTCAGCGTCCTCGAGCTTGGATTTGAATACGATTACATCGCCTCTCTCAGGCTGTCCTCCAAATAACTTGTAGGACTGTTTACTGATAAACAGATAATCGTTTGTGTAGAAGTTAGGCTGCATGGAGCGCTGCTTTACAATTGTTGGTTTGATGAACTGCATCACAAGGATGGCAATTACAACCGCAATTGCAACGTCCTTACCCCACTCTTTGATGAATCCACCTGTTGTCTTCTTCGCTGGCTCTACCTTCTGATTGCGTCTCCTGCGACGTCTTGAAGGTGTCTGCTCTACTGAGCTTACATCCTGCTGAGTCTGACCTTGATTGCTACCGGTCTCCTGGCTCAAGCCCTCTTCAGATGATTCTTCGCTTTTAGATTTATCTATTAGCGGAGGTTCATTCTTTAGATATTCCTTGAGATCTGGCACTTCCTGAGTATTAAATTTGTTCTCGATTTTGGATTCTTTTTCCATCTTTCTCCCTAAGTAACCCTCTATATATTCTCTGAAATTCTTCAGGTAATTCACATGTCAAAACCTTGCCATTCATATATGACAAAGTTCCATCCTCTATCAAAAATTTTAACTCATATGCGTGAAGTAACTGTGTGTTTAGTGAAAATTTACGTGACACAAACTGATTTACCTTTTTGTCTCCGTACTTAACATCGCCGATTACAGGATAACCTGCCTTGGACATATGAAGTCTTATCTGGTGTGTTCTTCCGGTTACAATCTGCACCTTCACTAATGTGTAGCCATTGCATGACTCCACTGGTTCAACAAAGGTCTCCATGCTGAGCGCCTTGCCACCCATGCGAACAGCCTGCTTCTCACTCACAATGGAAGCGAGGTTTTTCTCCCTATCCTTGACCATGAAATCCTGCAAGTGTAGCTTTTCTCTAAGCTCGCCCTTGACTATCGTCATGTAGAACTTCTCTATGCTGCCTCTTTCTCTAATGTGCTTGTTTAACTCCCTTAGTGACTGCGCATTTTTGCCAAATAGCACTATGCCGGTCGTATTTCTGTCAAGGCGATTAACAGGTGCAGGAGTAAATGATTTCTCCACGCGTGGATCATAATCACCCTTTTCTATCAAATAGTCTACGACCTGGTTTGCCAAATGGTTTTTCTTCTCAAAACTGTCTCCATGAGTAAGAAGTCCAAAAGGCTTGCTTACCGCAATGATATGCGCATCCTCATAGACTATTGCAAACTGTCGCTTTGCTCTATTACGTGGCTTTTCCTTGGTTAAGGAAGCCAGCTCATCATCAGATATGAAAAGTGACATCTCATCTCCAACATGCAAAATGTAATCTTCTTTACATCTTTTGCCGTTGATCTTGATGTCCTTACGTATAGCCTTATATATTCGAGAAAGCGGTGCATTATTCAAATATTTTCGTAGAAAACGGTCAAGTCTTTGGCCGGATTCGTTGTCATTAATTCCTATTATCTTCACAAAATAATTATATACCATCCCCAAACCTTATGCAAAATGTATTTGTGTAAAACTGTGAAATATGATAAATTATAAGTAACTCTAAGAATTTTAGGAGGCAAGCATTTTGAAAAGGTTAAAGGATTTTTTCTATAATTTTAATGACATAGTCATCGTGCTCGGCATTCTAGCTATTGCAGCTTTTTTGATTCTGTGGCGCGTCGATATAATAATGCGTTATCCAAAGACAGTCGCTGCTCAGACCGTTCAGACTAGCCAGAAGACTGAGGATACCAAGGCTAATGACACATCCAAGGATAAGGATAAGAAGAACGAGAAATCCGATAAGGACAAGAAGGACAACGATAAAAACAACTCCGAAAAGAGTACCGTAGAGGACGGAACTATTTGGAAGGACGGAGTCCTTAAGAACAATATGTCAGTTAAGGTTCCAGCAGGAACAGCTACAGATGCAGTTAATGGACTAGTTGAGGCAGGTCTTTTTAAGTCATATGACGATTTTGCTGCTTTGTCAGAGCAGCTTGGTCTAGACCCTACATCAATTATCCCAGGAACCTATAAATTCGATGCAGGCGAGTCACAGTCTGACATCATACAAGCAGTGTTATCTAAATAGCCTCAGTTCAGGCTCAAGTCTCCGCGTCGCCATTGGCACGCGGTTATTTTAAGGGAGGAGTACAATGGCACTTATAACAACAAAAGAGATGTTTAAGAAAGCATTAGTGAACGACTATGCGGTAGGCGCATTCAATGTCAACAACATGGAAATCATTCAGGGTATCGTAGATGCTGCAAGCATAGAAAACGCACCTTTGATTCTTCAGGTTTCTGCTGGCGCACGTAAATACGCAAAGCCTGCATATCTGCTAAAGCTTGTAGAGGCTGCTATCGAAGACACGGGTCTTGATATTGCACTGCACCTCGATCACGGAGAAGATTTTGATATATGCAAGAAGTGCATTGACGACGGTTTCACATCCGTTATGATTGACGGATCAAAGCACCCATTCGAAGAGAATATCGCTTTGACAAAGCAGGTTGTTGAATACGCACATGCTCACGGCGTTGTAGTAGAGGCTGAGCTCGGCAAGCTAGCTGGAGTAGAAGATAACATCAAAGTGGATGCACGCTCCGCTACATTTACCGACCCTGACGAAGCAGTTGAATTCGTAGAGCGCACAGGCGTTGATTCACTTGCTATCGCAATCGGTACAAGCCACGGTGCTTACAAGTTCACAGGCGAGCCTTACCTCGACTACGAGAGACTAAAGAAGATTCATAGCCTTCTTCCAGACACACCACTTGTTCTACACGGAGCATCTTCAGTTTTGAAGGAATTCGTGGACCGTTGCAACGAGTTTGGTGGACAGATTCCAGGAGCACAGGGTGTACCTGAAGAGATGATTAGAGAATCCACTAAGTACGGAATCTGCAAGGTTAACATCGATACAGATTTGAGACTTGCTATGACAGCTGAGATTCGTCGCGTTTTGATAGAGAATCCTACAGAGTTTGACCCTCGTAAGTACCTAGGACCTGGACGCGATGCTATTACAAAGATGGTTCAGCACAAGATTAAGAACGTGCTAAACGCAAGCAACCAGAGATAGTCCGCATATTATGATAGAATATTAAGCAAGGGAATTTTATTCCCTTGTTTTTTTGTATTTATGTTGACAGTTTTTTAGCTTTTTAATATAATTGTCCAATATTTGTATATATATTTTGATAATAATAGAAAAGGAATAAATGATATGGATCAGAAGAAAGTCGCAATTCTAGGTTGGATGGGAACCTGCCTATCAATCGTAATGTACGTTTCATATGTTTTCGTAATCATGGGAAATCTAAACGGAAATAAGAGTGGATTTGTTCAGCCACTTGCAGCAACTTTTAACTGCATAGTGTGGTTTGCCTACGGATTTTTTAAAGAAAAGAGAGATTATCCTATCATGGTTGCAAACGCTCCAGGAATCGTGTTTGGATTCCTTGCTGTTTTGACATCAATTCTCTAGTAAGTAAATTTGAATATTTGCTTTTACACGAGAAAACCCTTTGACCATTTTTTCGGCCAAAGGGTATTTTTCTTGTATTCAATTGTCAGAGCATCCTAGCCTTCTAGGTGAAGCTCCTTAATTAAATCCTGCTTCATATCGTATAGCTTCTGTGAAAGGTCTACGTAGTATGTCTGCGGATTTTCAAACCTGAGCATTTCATCCCAAAGTGTGTCAATCTGATTCATACAGTATTCCTTGATTTCCTCTACAGAGCGCGGTGTGTGCACGTTCTTACCCTTATCAAAGAGCTGAACACGTAGGTTCTTAGCCTCAAAGTTATATAGCTTCTTGCGCTTCCAAACTGCCTTAGGATCAAATATTTCATATCCATCAACTTCTTCTATGGTTTCGCCGTCAACTGTCATAACGTCTGCAAGCACCTTACCACTCGTCTTGTCTGTCAGACGATAAAGAGTCTTAAAGCCCGGATTTGTAATCTTCTCAACGTTCTCGGATACCTTAATCTTAGGTATTGTAACACCGTTTTTCTCTAGTGCTACGAGCTTATATACTCCGCCAAAGACTGGCTCAGACTTAGCTGTTATTAGTCTTTCTCCAACACCAAAGGCATCAATCTGTGCGCCCTCTAGGATTACATCTCTGATGATGTATTCATCTAATGAGTTGCTTACGGTTATCTGGCAATCTTGCAAACCCGCGTCGTCAAGCATCTTACGAGCATGCTTTGTTA
Organism: uncultured Clostridia bacterium; assembly: GCA_938049335.1. Classification (GTDB taxonomy): domain Bacteria; phylum Bacillota; class Clostridia; order Peptostreptococcales; family Anaerovoracaceae; genus Eubacterium_B. The sequence continues at coordinate 48,654 of CALIYX010000025.1, forward strand.
GATATGTCATATCTCCACTGTCGATTCTGATGCCCATCTTAGCTGGTTTCATTTCTTTGAATACCTTGATTGCATTTGGAACGCCCGACTTGAGAACATTATATGTGTCCACGAGAAGAACGCAATTTTCTGGATAAATCTCAGCATATTTCTTAAATGCCTCGTACTCCGATGGGAACATCTGAACCCAGCTGTGCGCCATGGTTCCGAGAGCTTTAATGCCGTAATCCCTATCTGCTATCGTACATGCTGTACCTGCACATCCGCCTATGTATGCAGCTCTTGCACCATATACCGCGGCCGAAGGACCATGAGACCTCCTTGTTCCGAACTCTAGAACTGGTCTTCCCTGTGCTGCCCTGACGATTCTGCTTGCCTTTGTTGCTACGAGACTCTGGTGGTTTACAATCAGCAGTATCATAGTCTCTATGAACTGTGCCTGCATAACCGGACCTCTTACTGTCAAAATTGGCTCATGTGGGAATATCGGTGTTCCCTCTGGAACTGCCCACACATCGCAGCTGAACTTGAAATTGCGAAGATAGTCGAGAAACTCCTCGCAGAAAGCACCCTTTGATCTAAGGTACTCTATATCTTCTTCCGTAAATTTTAGATTATCTAGATAATCTACAACCTGCTCAATGCCCGCCATGATAGCGAATCCGCCACCGTCTGGCACCTTGCGGAAAAACATGTCGAAATACGCGATTTCGTCTTCTATTCCCGCCTCCAAATAACCGTTTGCCATGGTTATTTCATAAAAGTCCGTAAGCATTGTCAGATTCATTGTCTTAAACATGTTGCTACCTCTACGCTTAAACAATTGAATTAATTAATCCAATACATTGTAACAAAATTTGTAGTTATTTCAACCTTAATTGTCATTTTTATTCAAAAGAGGCTTTAGATAGTGCCCCGTATAACTCTGCTTGCATTTTATTATTTCTTCAGGTGTTCCGCTGAAAACTATCTGTCCACCCTTGTCTCCACCCTCTGGTCCGAGGTCGATTATGTGGTCAGCACACTTGATTACCTCAAGATTGTGCTCAATTACAACTACAGTGTTTCCGGCATCTACAAGTTGCTGCAGCACTGATACCAGTTTATCAACATCGGCAAAATGAAGTCCTGTTGTCGGCTCATCTAATATATATAGTGTGTTTCCGGTGCTTCTCTTTGATAGCTCTGTAGCAAGTTTTATTCGCTGTGCCTCTCCGCCTGAGAGCTGGGTCGAAGGCTGTCCGATTTTGATATATCCTAGCCCCACATCTTGAAGCGTTTTTAGGTGACGCATTATGCTTGGAATATTCTTGAAGAACTCTACTCCCTCATCTACGCTCATGTTTAGCACATCAAAGATGCTCTTTCCCTTGTATTTTACCTCAAGGGTCTCTCTGTTATACCTCTTTCCACCGCAGACTTCACAAGGAACGTAGACATCTGGCAGGAAATGCATCTCTATCTTGATTATGCCATCGCCGCTACACGCCTCACAGCGTCCACCCTTTACATTGAAGCTGAATCTTCCTTTGCCAAAGCCTCGCATCTTTGCCTCTGGCAATGCTGCAAATAGGTCTCTTATCTTGGTAAACATTCCCGTGTATGTCGCTGGATTCGAGCGTGGTGTTCTTCCAATCGGACTCTGGTCTATGTCTATAACCTTATCTATGCTCTCAAGACCCAAAATAGCCTCGTGCTCGCCCGCATTTGCATGAGTGCGGTTGATTATCGCTGAAGCACCTTTGTTGAGGATTTCGTTGATTAGGCTGCTCTTGCCCGATCCCGAAACGCCAGTCACGCAAACAAGCTCTCCTAAAGGAATATCTACATCGAGATTTTTTAAATTATTTGCACGTGCGCCCTTAATTGTAATTAATTTTCCATTACCCTCTCTTCGATGCTCTGGCAGCTCTATTTTCTTTGCTCCTGACAGATACTGCCCTGTGATAGAGTTCGGATTTGCTTTGATTTCTTCCGCAGTTCCCTGAGCCACGACCTCGCCGCCATGAATTCCTGCCCCTGGCCCAATATCAACAATCTGGTCAGCCGCATACATAGTATCCTCATCATGCTCTACAACAATCAAAGTATTTCCGATATCAGTAAGACGCCTTAGCGTCGCTAAAAGCTTATCATTATCCCTTTGGTGAAGCCCAATACTAGGCTCATCGAGTATGTATAGTACGCCGACAAGACTCGAACCTATCTGCGTTGCAAGTCTTATTCTCTGAGACTCGCCGCCCGATAGAGTTCCTGCCGAGCGAGATAGCGTCAAATAGTCTAGACCTACATTGACAAGAAATGAAAGTCTTTCTTTAATCTCTTTTACAATCTGCCTTGCAATAAGCATATCCTTTTCGCTGAGCTCAAGATTTTCAACAAAGCTGAGGGCATCGCGCACTGGTAAATCCGAAAGTTCCGCGATATTCTTTTCTCCGACAGTTACTGCCAGAACCTCAGGTCTAAGTCTCTTACCCTGACAAACCTCACATTTGTGAACTGTCATGAACTTGCCCATCCACTCCTTCATCAAATCTGAATTGGACTCGCGATAGCGTCTCTCAAGATTTACAATAAGTCCCTCAAAGGTATGTTCCCTCTGCTGAACCTTGCCTCGATTACTTGTCAGCTCATACTTTAGCTTGCGGTCACCCGTTCCGTAGAGAAGCTCATCCTTGAATTTCTTAGGTAGATCCTTGAAAGGCGTGCTTAGGTCAACCTTGTGCATCTCTGCTAAAATTCTAATGACATCCCAGTAGTACTTTGTAAACTGCATCGTTGCAAAAATGCGGCTCAAAGCACCCTCTTCTATACTTTCTTCCTCCTTGATAATCGCCTTTTCGTCTACCTTTTCGGTAAAGCCGATACCATTGCAAACAGGACATGCGCCAAATGGATTGTTAAATGAGAAGGTTCTTGGCTCTAGCTCCTCGATTCCAATACCATGGTCTGGGCAGGCTAGTTTTGTTGAAAACATTCTCTCCTTGCTATCCTCACCAGTTCCAAGTTGGGCTAGTACAAGACCCTCGCCCTCTTTAATGGCAAGCTCCACAGCCTCTGAGATTCTTCCCTGCTGTCCGTCCTTGATTACAATTCTATCTATGACAATTTCAATATTGTGCTTATTGTTCTTCTCGAGCTTGATTTCCTCTTCATTGATCTGGTATAGCTCTCCGTCGATTCTAAGCCTTGTAAATCCCTCACGCCTTATTCTGTCTATGAGCTTCTCATGTTGACCTTTTCTGCCTCTCACAACAGGGGCGAGAAGAATCAGCTTGGTTCCCTCTTCGTATTCCATCAAAGCATCGACAATCTGATCCACGCTTTGACTGCTGATCTCGCGTCCACAAATATGACAGTGCGGAACTCCAACCCTCGCATAAAGAAGTCTCAAATAGTCGTGAATCTCCGTGACCGTACCAACGGTTGAGCGCGGGTTCTTGCTCGTCGTCTTTTGGTCTATGGAAATAGCTGGCGAAAGTCCCTCAATGAACTCAACATCTGGCTTTTCCATCTGCCCAAGGAACTGCCTTGCGTATGAAGAAAGGCTCTCAACATAACGACGCTGGCCCTCCGCATAAATCGTATCAAAAGCAAGTGAAGACTTACCCGAGCCCGAAAGACCCGTAAGCACAACCATCTTGTCGCGCGGTATCTTCAAATCTATATTTCTAAGGTTGTTCGCTCTTGCACCCTTTATATATATCTCGTTTTGCATTTACAAAATCCCTTCCGTCCCATAAATATCTTTAATCTACATCAAAGCCTATAGCCTCGACTTGTACTCAAATACAATATCTCTAAGCTCAGCTGCGCGCTCAAACTGAAGGTCTTTAGCAGCCTGCTTCATCTCAGTCTCAAGCTTCTTAACCAGAGCCTTAAGCTCCTTAGTCGTAAGTTCAGAAGCCTTCTTGCCCTTGTAGTTCTCCTCGCCATCAGCCTGCTTGGTCGCCTCGATAACATCTCTAACTGACTTAGAAACGCTCTTAGGCGTGATTCCATGCTCTTCATTATATGCCGACTGGATTCCTCTACGTCTATCCGTTTCGTCAATTGCTGCCTGCATAGCCCTGCTAATATGGTCAGCGTACATGATAACTCTGCCGTCCACATTTCTCGCAGCACGACCTATGGTCTGTATCAAAGAAGTCTCAGTTCTCAGGAAGCCTTCCTTATCAGCATCCAAAATCGCCACAAGCGATACCTCAGGAATATCAAGACCCTCTCTGAGAAGGTTGATTCCAACTAGTACATCAAAGACACCAAGTCTCAAATCCCTTATAATCTCAAGTCGCTCAAGCGTATCAATCTCCGAATGCAGATATCTAACTTTGATTCCTGCCTTCTGTAGATACTCTGTTAGACCCTCGGCCATCTTCTTCGTCAAAGTAGTTATGAAGGCTCTCTCACCCTTCTTCACAACAGCGTTTAATTCACCTATGATATCGTCAATCTGGTTCTCGGTAGGTCTAATGTCTATAGGCGGATCGAGAAGCCCTGTCGGTCTGATAACCTGCTCAGCTGTAATTCCCTCGGACTGCTCCTTTTCGTAAGCTGCAGGTGTTGCACTACAGAACATTATCTGATGAATTAGGCCTTCCCACTCATCAAACTGCAAAGGTCTGTTGTCTAGCGCCGAAGGAAGGCGGAAGCCGTACTCCACAAGCGAGCTCTTTCTCGAGCGGTCACCAGCATACATCGCCCTAAGCTGTGGAAGCATGACATGAGATTCATCTATAATCGTGATGAAATCATCTGGGAAATAGTCTATCAAAGTATATGGTCTAGCACCTGCCTCAAGGCCGTTTATATGCCTCGAATAGTTCTCTATACCTTTACAGGTTCCGACCTCTCTAAGCATCTCCATATCATACCTAGTTCTCTGCTCAATTCTCTGAGCCTCAAGAAGCTTTCCCCTGTCCTTGAACCACTTGATTCTGTCCTCTAGCTCCTGCTCTATCGTAACGAGCGCCCTCTCCATGTTCTCCTTTGATGTAACATAGTGAGATGCAGGATAAATCGCCACATGCTTTCTGAGTCCGACAATTTCACCAGTCAAAGGATTCAGCTCCTTGATGGTCTCTATCTCGTCGCCAAACAGCTCAATTCTCACCGCATGGTCAGCACCAGCAGGAAAAATATCTATGATGTCACCTCTAACGCGGAATGTTCCTCGGTCAAAATCAACGTCGTTGCGCATGTACTGGATATCTACAAGCTTCATTAAAATATCCTTACGCGACTTCTCCATCCCTGGACGCAGCGAAAGAACCTGATTCTCGTAATCAAGCGGGCTACCTAGACCGTATATACACGAAACACTGGCAACTATGATAACATCGCGCCTCTCTGAAAGCGCTGCAGTCGCACTATGCCTGAGCTTCTCAATCTCAGCATTGATGTCCGAATCCTTCTCGATATATGTATCCGTCGAAGGCACATAGGCCTCAGGCTGGTAGTAGTCGTAGTATGAAACGAAGTACTCAACCGCATTCTCAGGAAAAAACTCCTTAAACTCACCATGAAGCTGAGCTGCAAGCGTCTTATTATGGCTGATGATCAAAGTAGGGCGATTAAGCTCCTTTATGACATTCGCCATAGTAAAAGTCTTTCCTGATCCAGTTACACCAAGAAGTGTCTGCGCCTTCTTGCCACTTCTAAAAGCCTTTACCAATTTTTCTATCGCTTGTGGCTGATCTCCAGTCGGAGCAAATTCCGAAACGAGCTTAAACCCTGACATAAAGCTAAATTCCTTTCATCTATCTAAAGTACACTAAGTACTTATACACCAATTTCATAGCTTTGATTATAAATCCTTAGCACATTTTTTGCAACATATGTTCTTTTTTTCATCAAAATAGGAGCCGGTCAAACCGACTCCTTAAATAGCTTCTATTTATTTAGCTCCTCTTGATACTTTGCAAACTCAGCTTCGTTCGCCCAAACAAAGTGATCAGGTCTAATTTCCATCCACTTTGGCTTGTCAGTTGAGTAGTCGTGCTGTGAAGGATCGTAAACCTTTAGCACCTTCTTCTTCTCGTGCTCTGGATCTGGCATTGGTATAGCCGAAAGCAGTGCCTGAGTGTAAGGATGCATAGGGTGTGCGAAAAGCTCCTCAGTCTCAGCAAGCTCAACCAGAACGCCCTTGTGAATTACACAGATTCTGTCGCATATAAATCTCATAACCGAAAGGTCATGTGAAATGAACAGATATGTGAGTCCCATCTCCCTCTGCAGCTTAGCCATTAGGTTCAAAACCTGTGCTCTAATCGATACGTCAAGCGCTGAGATAGGCTCGTCCGCAATAATGAACTCCGGATTCATAACCATGGCTCTTGCAATACCGATACGCTGTCTCTGACCACCCGAGAATTCGTGTGGAAATCTGCTTGCAAACTCAGGCAGGAGTCCTACAGAATCTAAGGCCTCTGAGATTATTCTGTTACGTTCTTGCTTACTTAGCTTCTTAGGTAGGTTTAGAAGTCCTTCTGCAATGATATAGTCAACCTTGGCACGCTCGTTCAGCGAAGCCATAGGATCCTGGAATATCATCTGTATCTTACGCGTTACCTCTATGTCCTTTTCCTTTGAAATTTTGCCGCTTATGCGTTCACCGTCGTAGATAATTTCTCCGCCAGAAGTAGGGTTTATACGAATTATAGCTCGTCCGATTGTGGTCTTACCAGAACCAGACTCACCAACTAGACCAAAGGTCTCACCCTTATAAATCTGGAAGCTCGCCTTATCTACAGCCGTAAATGGATTTCTACGCGAACCGAACTGGACCGTGAGGTCGCGAACGTCGACGAGAACCTTTTTTTCCTTCTTCTCTTTTTCGTTCATATTACAACCTCCTCTCCGCAAGTCTTTGCACAGCTTCTGGTGGATCTAGCTTAGGAGCTCTTGGATCCATCAGCCATGTTCTAACCCTATGAGTTGGGCTTACCTCAAAAAACGGCGGTCTTTCTATAAAGTCAATATTCAAAGCATGAGGATTACGAGGTGCAAAAGCATCTCCCTTGATATCCTCCATTAGATTTGGAGGTGTACCTGTAATCGAATACAAATCCTCACCCTTGATCCCAAGCTGTGGAAGTGAGCTTAGAAGCGCCCAAGTATATGGGTGCTTTGCATCGTAGAAAATTTCCTCGCACTTACCAACTTCGATGATATCACCTGCATACATTACCGCAATTCTGTCAGCAACATTTGCAACTACACCAAGGTCGTGAGTGATATAGATAGTTGTTAACTCAAGCTTCTGCTGGAGTGTACGTATAAGCTTAAGAATCTGAGCCTGAATTGTTACGTCAAGCGCTGTTGTAGGCTCATCACATATCAAAACTCTTGGATCGCAAGCTAGTGCAATAGCTATTACAACACGCTGTCTCATACCACCCGAAAACTCGTGAGGATACTGCTTGCAGCGTCTCTCAGGATCATTTATACCAACGTCCGTCAAAAGCTCAACCGCTCTCTTGTGAGCCTCTTCCTTGTTCACATCTCTGTGAAGCATTACTGTCTCTTCGAGCTGATGTCCAATGGTCTTAAGTGGATTTAGCGATGTCATAGGGTCCTGCATGATCATAGCAATCTGCTTTCCTCTAATCGTTAGCCACTCCTTTTCGGTCGCATATGTTGAAAGATCAACGATTTTTTCGTTTCCGTCCTTGTCCTTATCTCTAAAATATATGTGCCCAGAATCTATTCTACCGTTTGAATCCAGCATTCCTAGGAAGGTCTTCGTAAATACAGATTTACCAGAACCCGACTCTCCTACAATAGCAATACTCTCACCCCTATGGATGTCGAGGCTGATACCTCTGATTACATTGAGAGTGTCCCCTCTGAGGCTGAATTTTACATGGAGATCATCAATTGACAATACTACGTTATTAGCCATATTATCCATAAAATCCACCTCCTACCTGTGATTTCTTGGGTCTGCAGAATCTGAGAACGCATTACCTATAACATAGAATGCAATAGTAATTAACGACAGAACTGCTGTTGGGAAAATGAGCTGATATCTTAGGTTTGGACTCATCATAAGCGTACGACCTGAGTTAACCAGATTACCTAGTGAAGGTACATCTGTTGGCAATCCAAGACCAATGTATGTTACGAATACTTCGTTACTGATAGCTCCAGGAATTGTCAAAGCCATTCTCAGCATGATAACTGAGACAATGTATGGCAACAGATTCTTTAGGATAATCCTATAAATAGGAGTTCCTAGACATCTTGAAGCCAAGTTATAATCACGATCTCTAATCATCAAAATCTGATTTCTTATAAACAGTGCCATTGAAAGCCATCCAGTGATGCTCATTGCAAATATCAAAGTGAATATGCTTCTATCCATTACGTATGCAAGTAGAACTAGCACTATGGTCTGAGGTACGTTATCAAATATATTCCAAAGCTCTGTGAAGAAGAAGTCGAGCTTTCTTACATAACCCCAAAGGAGTCCAATTGTAATGCCTACAATTGCCTCAACTAATGCAACAACAAAGCCTATAAATAGCGATGTTCTAGTTCCCGCCCAGATACGTGCCCATAGGTCCTGACCTGCGCTGTTAGTACCGAATATAAACTTTCCTCCTGGCTGCAAGTTACTCATTGCAGCACCGCTATCATAGAAAAATACATCGTTTGGCTTTGCCTGTCCTGGTAGAAATGGCTGAATGAATGTAAACGCAAGCAAACCAACCATTATTATCAAGAATCCTACAGCCACCTTTCTGTGTAAGAAGGTGTTTAATGTTGAGCGCCAGTAGGAATATCCTTTGAAGCTCAATCTCTCAGAATCTCTAAGATCATGTACTGCAAAGCTGAACTTCTCAGCCTCTGACATCTTTGTTCTATCTATCTTTCCATCTTTGATAGGTGCATCGCCTAGTCCACCGCTCTCGATACGGTCAAGTTCCTTAGCAAGAGCCTCAGAAGCCTTGTCTTCTAAGTTCTTAGACATATGGTCTTTAATTGAAAACTTATTCATTAACGAGCACCTCCCTTCTTGCTGAATGAAATTCTTGGGTCCACTACTGTCATCATCACGTCACCCAAAATGAGTCCCGCAATACTTAATGCTGAGTAAATCAAAACTAGTGCCTGAACAACTGTGTTATCCTGACCCTGAATACATTTTACTAGAAGTCCACCCATTCCTGGAATTGAATATAGTGACTCAATATAGATCGATCCTACAAGCGTCAAAAGGAATGAAGTAGGTATGTACTGCACTAGTGGAACAAAAGCATTACGGAAAATCTGCTTGTTCATGATATCCTTGGACTTCATGCCCTTTGCTGTAGCTAGCTTTACATAATCCTTATTGCTTTCATCAATCATATATCTTCTCAGCCACATAGCGTAGTAGGAAATATTACCTAGCGCTAGTGAAAATACTGGAAGAATGTAGGTTTCCCATCTGTTTGCGTTAAACAGTGTCGATATACCTAAAATACTTGTTCCGTACATCTGTATAAACAGATAGTAGACGACCGCGGGTACCGCGTTAATAAGTACGATAAATACAGTTCCAATATGATCTGGAATCCTTCCCTTATACTGTGCCATAGCTCTTCCTAGTGGTATACCAAGAAGAAGTGAAATCACAAGCGACATCGCACCAAGCCACATAGAAATTGGAATCTTGTCAGCCAAAATCTTTGTAATTGCAACACCTGGACGGTAGCGCGAGGATTTGCCTAAATCTCCGTGAAGTAGATTGCTGTAGAAGCGTCCTAGTTGTTCTGGAAGTGGATCCTTTAGCCCCTTCATCTCTAGTTGCCTGTCAACCTGAGCATCTGTTAGCTTATCGAAGTTATTGAAATATCCCTCGATAGGCATGAGTCTAAGCAGACAGAATACTATCGTACATACGATAAGTAGAGTTATAAAGGAACGTAGGATTCGTTTTGTTAAATATGAAGCCATTTATAAGCCTCCAATCCTTAAAATTTGTGTCAGTTTATTATGTCAATTCCTATATCTAATAATAGCCAGAGAGACTTAATCTCCCTGGCTATATTAACACCAATAATCACGCTAATTCTTTATGAAAGTCTTCTCAATAATTTATTTCTCTTCAGTGAGTTCCTTTTCCCAAACCTTTAGTTTCTTGTTGAACTCTTCTGTATTGAGTGGCTTCTCTAAGATGTGCATACCCTTGTATCTGAGTGATGCTACACCGTAAGGAGCATAAGCGCCTTCAAATGGATCTAGGTAAGATGCTGTGTAGCCAGCGTCTAGTCCATAAGGAACTACCATAGCATGTTCTATCAAAATTGCCTCAGCCTTTGCAAACGCCTCGTATCTCTCAGCAAGCTTTTTAGGGTCGGTAATCTTGTTAGCAGTCTCAATCTGCTTATAGTACTCATCCATTATAGCCTTTGTTGATGAGTCTGTGCTCGCATACTCACGTCCATATGAGTTGTCCTTACCGAAAGGATCTGCATATGTTAGAGGATCTGCGTAATCGCATCCATAGTTACACTTCATGAATCCGAACTTGTTGCTTCTTCTTATATTTGTTAGGAAGCTCTGTGTAGGTCCCTGCTCAACTACTACGTCGATGTAGTCTGTTCCTAGAAGACCCTCAAGCTGCTTCTTGATGTATGTGCATTCTGAATCCCAATCAGCAACTGCTGGGTTGTAAACCATTACAAGCTTGACTGGAAGCTTAGCTCCTGAAGCCTGTAGCTCCTTCTTAGCCTTTGCTGCAAATTCTTTAGCCTTATCTTCGTTGAAATATGCATCAGCACCGTCCTTGTTAACAGCTAGATCCTTGAATACCTTCTGCTGTGTATAGTCAGTTCCGTCTGCTGAAACGAAGTTAGCTGGTGTAATTGTATTTAGGATCAAAGCATCAGCGTTATTTTCGTTAGAAATCTTCTTAGCGCCAACCCTGTTTATTCCGTAGAATATTGACTTACGGAAGTTCTCGTTGTTAACTGCAAGCTTCCAATTCTCTGGCTCATACTTCTCGTCGAACTTAGGATCGAACTGGAATGAGAAGAAGTAGCTGTAGTCAGGAGTTACTCTTGTTGGGTGGAAAAGATCCTTTGTCTTGTCGTCCTGTGACCAGCTCTTAGCCATTGTGCTTGTTATTGTAGCCTGCTCTAGCTCGCCTCTCTTGTACATTTCGCCTGAAAGAGTTGCTGCCTCTGCATTGTATGTGTCTGTGATTGTCTCGATATATACCTGATCAGCCTCGAAGTAATCTGGATTCTTCTGCATTACATACTTCTCACCTGCGCTGTACTCGCTTAGGTAGTAAGCACCACAGTACCATAGCTGGTCTGCTGTTACACCGTCTAGAGCCTCTGAGAACTTATTCCAATCCTCAGCTGTCCACTTGTCGCGCTTATCCCAATCACCAAGCTGCTTTAGCATTTTTGATGAAGCTGGAGCAAAGCATCCATATGTTAGGCATGATAGGAAGTAAGGACACTCTGAATCAAGTGTGAATACTAGAGTATAGTCATCCTTAGCCTTGATTCCTACATCCTTCCAATTAACTGTTCCATTTAGCAAAGCTTCAGCACCTGCGTCAGCATTCTTAATCTTTGCTGATGGGAACATGTAAGCTGCTGCTGCATCGCACTTTAGTGCGTATTCTGCTGAGTTTACGAAGTCCTGAGCCTTTACTTCACCCATTTCCTCGTGTGCAGAATTGTACCACTTAACTCCCTTGCGAAGCTTGAATGTCCAAGTCTTTCCATCCTTGGATGTCTCCCACTTCTCTGCAAGCGCTGGCTGGATATGTCCTGTTGAATCGTACTGGATCAACCATTCCTGCGTATTAGCCGGGATACCCATATCTCCGGTAAGTGTTGTGTTGAGGTAGTTCAGCGTTGTTACGTCAGATGAATACAGTGATCTGAATTCAGTTTTTCCTGAATCGTTGCTTCCGCCTCCACAAGCGGACAGCATGCCAGCTACTAGAAGTACGCTGACTAGCGTCACAAAAATCTTTTTCTTCATTCTTTTGCCTCCTACAAACATTTTGTCTTACTAGCGTTTAGACTTATTAGGTGGTAATTAGACTACACAAAATGCAGTCAAAACTTTCCTGTATTATAACACAGTTTCATCACATATCTACTATTTTTTAATTATTTCGTTATGAAATTCGGTAATAGAAAAGGTCCCTTTCATTAGAAACTAAGACTTGACCTTTTACTTTGCTAAAGCGATAAACCCCATTTGTATATTTCAAGCACTAAGAGCATTTATTTGCAAATTTCCGCTTTGAGCTTGTCCATGCTTTCTACCAGATTTTTCGCCCCATTTTGTTCCAAAAACTCCCTGTCTCTGAATCCCCATGTGACTATTATGTGATCGATTTTTGCGTTGTTTGCTGTGAGCAAATCAACCTCCGAATCACCTATGTAGACGACTTCGTTCTTACTAAGTCCAAACTCATCAATTATCGCATTTATAGGCTTTGGATCTGGTTTTCTTGGTATTCCAACCCTCTCACCATAAGCTACATCAAAGGCTCCCTCAAAGAAATTTGCGCAAAGCTCCTTAACAGCACTGTCAATCTTGTTGGAAACAACAGCTGTCTTTATGCCACTAGCTCTCACCTCTTTGATTAGTTCAACTATTCCATCGTATGGCCTAGTATTATCCATGCTGTGAACCTTATAGTATTTTAGAAAATCCTCTTCAACCTTTGATATTTCAGCATCGCTTAGTCCATCTGGCACGCTTTGCTCTATCAAAAACCTAACGCCCCTGCCGAGCGCCGCCCTCGTCTCCTGCTTGCTTCTTGCTGGAAGTCCATTCTCACGTAGTGCATAGTCTACACCGTTTGCAAGGTCGTCGAGCGTCGATAGAATGGTGCCATCCATATCAAAAATAGCTAATTTATATTTCATTAAAGCCTCCCGCAAAGCCTCCCGCGCTACTCATCAAAGCTAATAACTTCATCTAAAGGGAGCTTAGGTACGTAGTAGTTTCTTTCTTCATCTATATAGTAGCTAAGTTCTCCTGCCTTGCCTTCGACCAATGTGCTCGTATGGTCTGGCTTTCCAATCGCTATTGCAAGGCGCATGGTAATATCCTCATCAAGCCCTAGCTCCTTCGCAAAAGCCTTGGTATTAATTGATGCGAGTATGCAGCTTCCGTAACCCTTTTCGTAGCTTGCTAAAGCTATGGTATCTGTAGCAATTCCTGTATCTATATCCTTTATCATAGAAGGGCTTCCTGCATAGTAAATCACTATAAAAGCCGTAGGCATCTCATCCTCTTTTGGGGTTCCTAGTTCGCTTGGCAAAGAAGCAGCCCACTTTGCATGCCCGCAAAGTGTTCTGATTTTCTCTCTATTTGTTACTACAACAAAACGGAGCTCCTGAGCGTTTCTGCCGCAGCTTCTCTTTGCTGCCATAGAAACTATTTCGGCAAGTTCTTCCCTAGGAATTTCAATCTGTTTAAACCTTCTATATGTCCTGCAACCCTCTAGCAATTCATTGAAATTCACCTTGGATTCACTGGGAAAATTATGGCCGCCTACCTTTGTTATAGCTGTCTTTTCAGATATCTTCCCAAAGTGTGCCTTGGCCGAAGCGACATAGTGCTCTGCCGCCTTTTGATTGCCGGTTATCTCCTCAGGAGTCAACTCTCTTACTACCTTTGCTGGGCTTCCTACTATGAGTACCCCCTCTGGAAACTCCTTGTTCTGTGGAACAAGGCTTCCTGCTGCTACTAGGGAATTCCTTCCTATGTGGCATCCGTTCATCAAAATTGAACCCATGCCTATCATGCAGTTATCCTCAATTACTGCACCGTGAACTATCGCGCCATGCCCTATCGTCACATCATCACCTATATGCATAGGATAGCCAGCATCGAGATGTAGAACTGCAGATTCCTGGACATTAACTCTCGAGCCCATCTTGAGCTCAGCCGAGTCTCCTCGAACCGTTGCGTTATACCAAATAGAGCAGTCCTTGCCACAGCTTACATTGCCGCTTACAACTGCGCCCTCAGCTATCATCAAATCCTCAAATCCGTTCATATATTCATCTCCTAATGTATTTATATTCTTTTAATAACCATTATATTATACCATCTCACATGCTCAAAACAAAACTGACATACACAGTATAACAACAATTAAATTAATATCTTTTATAATCACTAGTGAAACTATTCCATCTTCTGGTTTTTAGTGATACAATCATATGACAATCAGAATATGAAATCATAGCAAAAGGCCTTTTGGCACAAAGGAGATAAAATGCGCAAAAAGAATAGAATGAAACTAAAGAAAGCCGAGGAAATCCTCGCAAGAGAAAAGGAGCGCAAGAGAAACGTGTTCCTTAACATCGCTACAGCCTTAACTCTGACAACACTTGTTGGACTTTCAGTAATTGCCCTAGCACCAGTTCGCAAGGACGAGACAGTTAGCCCTGAGCTATAGTCAGAAAGCAGGTAGCCTGCAAGCATGAAAAGATCAGATAAACTCGGCTATAGCATTGCTTCGACCGGAGATGCAATTGCCTATACATTTATAGGCACTTTTTTGATGTTCTTTCTTACCACTGTGGCAAATATTGACCCAGCAAAGGCTGGAATAATCAGTGCTGTCGGTGCTATTTGGAATGCTATTTTCAATCCCTTCATGGGATATTTTTCGGACAAAGTGAGAACACGATTCGGAAAGCGTAGACCTGTAATGCTTGCGTTTTCAATCCCTCTTGGGCTCTCACTTTTTTTGCTATACACCGTTGTTCCGCTACCAGAAAACCTAAAAGCAATCTACTACGGCCTGATTCTCATGCTGTTTTGGACCTCATACACGGGCTTCTTCGTTCCGTATCTAGCGCTAGGCGCTGAATATACAACAAACTACGATGACAGAATCGTGCTAAGACTATATGCATCATTTTTCAATATGATGGGAATACTAATATGCATGTTCTCGCCTACACTTTTGATAGACTTTTTAAAGTCAAAAGGAATGGAAACCAGTCACGCATGGTCGCTGACCGCAGGCATGCTTGGACTAATTATCATGACCGTAATATTTATTACGGTTTATCTATCAAAAAGCAAGGACCTTCCATGTTCTAAGGATGATGCCCCGGCAAGGGACGATGGCAAGGGTCTTCTAGGTATATTTACTGAATATATTGCAGTTGCAAAGCTCAAGCCTATGATATACCTGACCATTGCCAGCCTCACATCGCTTATCTGCTATGCGATTTTGATGTCGGATATGCTTTATTTTATGACATATAACCTTAGGTTTTCACCGAAGGTGATTGCATTGTTACTTTTGTTTAGACCACTAATTGCTGTGGCTTTCATTCCTCTCGTAGGGAGAATTGCTATTAAAACAGATAAGCGTCTAACGATAATTGCATTTTACTCGCTTGGTATTGCTTTGATGGTGCTACTGCACTTCATCGGTATCGAGAGCAAGTTTACCATCGCTCTATATGTCCTAGCTTTGATGCTCTGCACATGCATCTACTGGCAGCTAATGCCTGCAATCTACTACGATGTTTGTGACTACGACCAGCTCCACAGCGGCAAGTCAAGACAGGGAACAATAGTTTCCTTCCAGGGTTTAATCGAGGCAGTTGCTGTCGGCACTGGCTCACTGATACTCGGTACACTTCTTAAGGCATCTGGCTTTGATGGAAATGCTACTGTGCAAAATGCTGAGACTTTGGCTCGTATAGAGAGCAGTACAACTATAATTCCTGTAATATTTCTAGCCGTTGCCGCTATCTCAATCTATCTTTATCCGATAACAAAGCGTGCACACGAGGAAATTTTGAGTGATTTGGCAAAAAAGGATAAATAAAATTAGTAAAACCAATAAATTTATATTAATTTATTGGTTTTATTTTACAATAAATGGATAATATGTTAGTATAAGGGGTACAATTAAATTACTTTTTTAATACTAATTAATGCTAAATTTTATATGGGGGATAGTTTTATGAATAAAGAAGAATTTGCAAAAGTATATCGCCATTCCCTTGCACATATCCTAGCTAAAGCTGTTATGGAGATTTATGGCAAGGAGAATGTTCAGATAGCCATCGGCCCAGAAATTGCCGACGGATTTTACTACGATTTCGTATTGCCTAAGAATGTGACAAATGACGACTTCCCTGCAATAGAGGAAAAGATGCGCGAGATTATCAAGCGCAGAGAAGATTGGGTATGTAAGGAGCTCTCTAAGAGCGAGGCTTTAGAGGTATTCAAGGACCAGATTTTCAAGGTCGAACTGATCAACGAGCTACCTGAGGACGAGAGACTCACAGTTTACTACACAGGAGATGACTTTGTTGACCTATGTCGTGGACCGCACATCAGCAATTCTCAGGAATTGATGAACTGTGCTTTCCAGATTAAATCAGCTTCTGGCTCATATTGGAGAGGCGACGAAAACCGCGAGCAGCTTCAGCGTATCTATGTTTACGCCTTCCTAAACAAGCAGGATCTCAAGGAGCATCTAAAGCTAGTTAAGGAAGCTATGGAGCGCGACCACAAGAAGATTGGCCCAGCACTTGATTTATTCATGTTCCAGCCAAGTGCACCTGGTATGCCTTACTGGCTACCAAGAGGATGGAAGCTCTTCAATGCGCTTAAGGGATTCTGGTCTGGCATTCATGATGAGCATGGATATCAGGAGATTTCAGGCCCTGTACTCAGCAGCAGCGAGCTTTGGGAGATAAGCGGACACTGGGGTCACTACAAGGAGAACATGTTTGTCGTTCCTCCAGCAAACGAAGGTGACAAGATTTATGCGCTCAAGCCAATGAACTGCCCTAATGCAATACTTACATATAAGAGAAGTCTTCACAGCTACAAGGACCTTCCAATTAGAATCAGCCAGACAGATACAATTCACCGTAAGGAGAAGTCCGGCGAGCTTAACGGTCTATTCCGTGTTCAGATGTTCCGTCAGGATGATGCACACACAATCCTAGCTGAGAATCAGGTAGCTGATGAAATCGCCGATATCATGAAGATAGCTGATGAGATTTACGGAACACTAGGTCTAAAGTATCGTGCAGAGCTTTCAACAAGACCTGATGACTACATGGGAGACATTGAGTCATGGAACAAGGCTGAGGCAGGTCTAAAGGCAATCCTAGATAATCAGTACGGAGAAGGTAACTACGAGGTTAACGAAGGCGATGGTGCTTTCTACGGTCCTAAGATTGACCTTCAGATGACAGATGCTCTAGGTCGTGAATGGCAGATGGGAACAATCCAGCTTGACTTCCAGCTACCTTTGAACTTTGATCTTAAGTACACAGCAGCTGACGGAAGCCAGCAGCGCCCAGTTATGATTCACCGTGCAATCTTTGGTTCATTTGAGCGTTTCATCGGTATCCTAATCGAGAACTTCAAGGGTGCATTCCCATTCTGGCTCTCACCTGTTCAGGTAGGCATAGTTCCTATTCGTCCTGAGCACAACGAGTATGCTGAGAAAGTTGCTAAGCTTCTTCGTAAGAACAATATTAGATTTGAGGTTGACTACGAGAACCGCAACATGAAGGAGAAGATTAAGGCTTATAAGAACTGTAAAGCTCCATACATTATCGTACTCGGTGATAAGGAAGCTAGCGAAAACACTGTTTCAGTAAATGTTCGTGGAAGCAACAAGCAGATCCAGAATGTTCCACTAGATAAGTTCATTGAGATGTGTAATGAGATGAATATCGAGCACAATCTTGAGCTAATTGAGGAACTGTAAGGGCTTGAGTCGAATCGCAAATAGACGATTCTTATAAATATACCAAAAACTAAAAGAGGAATGAGTACTACAATCATCCCTCTTTTTTGTTTCTTAGTCACTGTTTCTATCTATATATATTTCCTTATCCGAAATCTGCTTTACGCTAGCATCGTGGGTTGATATTAGTACAAACTTTTCTTTCTTGATACTATTGATTGTAGAAATAATATCACTAGCAGTATCTTTATCCAACGCATATGTTGGTTCATCTAGTAATATAATTGGGCAATCATCATATATAACACGTGCTAAACAAAGTCTTTGAATCTGACCGCCAGATAAGTTTGAACCTTTCTCCAAAATTTTAAAGTTCTTTATCACATCGATAGAAGGGAATTCCTTATTAAGCCCTGATAATTCAATCGCTTTTAAAAGTTTATCTTCTTCATATTGGCAATTTGAAAGACAAATATTTTCTAGTGCAGTTCCTTCAAAAAGCTTGTTTTCCTGAGGCAACAAAGATATAAGTGACATCAATTTCGACTTTCCATCTATAACTACATTCTCCCCATTCCAAATAATGTTTCCTTTTACTCTAATAAATCCTGTAATCGAATCTAGCAGTGTTGATTTTCCACTTCCGCTATTACCACAAATCGCTACACTTTCACCTTTTTTTATTTTCAAATTGATGCTTTCTAAAATTTGCTTATCATCGATTTGCACTCCTATGTTATCTAAAACAAGCTCGTCTGAAATCTTTGAAAGGTTATAAAAAGACTCTTTGTTGATATCAGTAACTCTATTTAATTCATCAAACTTTACATTTACTTCTAAGCAATCTTGTAATACTGTATTGATTTTTATTACAGCTCCATACAAAAGATTTATATATAGGTATAGAGCAATTATTCTTGTTTCCTCATATCCTTTATTCTTTCCAATTAGAATTGTAATAACTATTATAGCTATAAATACGATTCGATCTCCTTGTTCTCTTATGTTTGCAAATATAGATTTCCTTACACTCTTGCCTTTCAAAATTTGATGGTACTTTTTTATCTTAGTCTCAGCTGATTTCTCTTTATTCCAAGAAACTATGTCATCTCTTGCCTCTAATCCTTTTGAAATGTACCTACTAATTTGTTTTCTAGATTCTACCACACCTTCAAATGCTTTTCTGACACGCCTTAATATACATTTTTCAAGTAATATCCACACAACTATTGAAATGCATATATAGAAAAACAACATCTGATTTATCTTTAGAATACAGTAGCTAGCAGATAAGATAGTCACAATAAGACCGCTGGCATTGAAAATAGGGTAAAAATATGAGAATATAGCTTCATCAGCTAATGTTTGATAATATAACCAATCACCACTATGTATAGTTTTTATTATGCTATACTCTCCATTAACCAATTTATCTGCTATATATACCCTAAAATCAATCTGCAGAATTTGTATCATCTTTCTCTTTTGATAGTCAACGTATTCCTCAGATAAATTAGACAAAAGGAAAATGATAATAAAAAATACAATTGATTTCACAAAAGTACCAGACTTAAAACTGTTAGTATCTTCTAAAACCGAGCTCAACAAAGATACAGCAAAAGGTGATAGCAACGCTACTACTACGATAATCACAAACGTGTATCCTAATCCCTGTTTATGTTTTGATATTAGTAGCCTAATTGTTTTGTACATTTATTTCACCATCTTTAAAAGAAATAATAAAGTCTGCATGGTTTTGCATTTCCAGTTTATGCGAAACTACAATACGAATTTTATTTTTTTGTTTCAGTATATATTCACTTATTATTTTCTCACTTGCTTCATCTATCTGAGAAAAAGGTTCATCAAAAATGAGAATAGGAGCTTCTTTTACAATGCACCTGGCTAAGGCAATACGTTGCTTTTCACCACCAGACAGTTGTCGTCCGGTTTCTCCAATTAATTCATTTAGACTAAGTTCAGATAATCCAACAGTCTCTAATTCACTAACTGCATCTTCTTCGCTTATTGTTTCATTTGCCCATTTTATATTCTCAAATATGGTACCATCAAATATAAATGGCTTCTGACTTAAATACGCTATACAGTTGCGTATCTCTTCTCCTGAAATCTCCGTATAATTAATCCCATTCAGCATGAGTCTACCATTCTTGACATTCATTATTTTCAATATGAGCTTTATAAGTGTCGTTTTTCCCGAACCTGACAGACCATGTATAAATATAAAATCCCCACGGTTTATTTCGAAATTTAGATTCGATATTATTGGTTCTCCTTCATAATATGAAAAACTGATATTATCTGCTTTTATTGAATTTATATCCTTGAAAATCTTTGTATAACTTTTCTTATCCTCGTTATTATTTCTTAAAAACGGTTCAAACGCTTTATACAGGTAATTATTATTAACCTTCATATCATATATATAATTAATTTGTGAAAACTGTTCTAATAAGATACTAACATATCCCATAAATGCAATGATTTCCCCTATAGATAGCGTTCCTTTTGATCTTAAAAACAAACCAAAACATAGTACAAAAACATATGCTATTATATATGAAATTTTTTCTATTGATCTACAAAGTAAGATTGCTTTCTTATGTTTTAAATCGGCTTCGAATTTCTGGTCTTTAGCTTCCTGAAACTTATTACCTAAAACATTATATATGTTAAAGATTCTAATCTCCTTAGCTAGATATGTGAGCTCTGAAAAAATGCCCATATATGTACGATCTGCATTCTGTCTTATTACATGCGTTTTAGATGCAATAGACATCGCTTTAATCGTTATAAAAGAAAGTATTGGAATGATTATAAGCAGTACAACAGACAGCGAGACATTCATATGCAGTATAATGTAAGTTGTTACTCCAATTGAGGTTAGGATTTCAATCCCTTTGCAAATCATTTGCCATGAATCAAAACAGAATTCATTACTTTGCGTCACAATCATTTCAAATATTTCACCATGTTTATTTATATCATTATTAGTTTCTACACTAAAATATCCAGAAATCAAACGATTTCTCAGTGCATTTTGCATATCGGTCTTAACTATTTCTCTAAAAATATCTCTTATAACTACAAGGATGCCCTCTAAAATATAAATAGAAATTAAAACTACAATCAAATATATAAGGACATTATGTAAAGAAATGGAATCAAATATTTTTCCTAACACATAAACAGATACGCTATTTGCCAATGATAGAACAACTTGGCTAAATACAAAAATTAATGAGCATACATAGTATGTATATTTCATTTTTCTCGGGAACATTAAACTCATTTTTTTCATTCTTAAAACTCACTAGCTATTAACATAATCTTCATACTTATAATTATAATCATTATTTTTTAAAGTGCAATGTTTCGATTTCTCATACCTCACAGTCTCAGCGTACATTAAAACCACCTATGTGGATAATTTCGTGCAAGCACAATAGGTGGTTAATCTATTCTCTCATATTTACTTACTAATTCTTGCCTCTATATACTGCTCTGCAGCCTTTTCCATAGCAAGGCAAATATCTAATGCCTCCTGAAGGTCCTTGCCACAAGCAATCATGCCGTGGTTTGATATTATGCATCCAGAGCAATCTCCTAATGCCTTTACGACATTCTTGGTCAGCTTTCGGCTTCCAGCATAGGCATAGTCACTGATGTAGATTAGCTCTCCTGTAATCTTTGTTAGCTCTTCATCCAAAACCTGTAGCGGCTTTCTCGCTGCTGCAAAGATGGAGCAGTATTTGGAATGGGTATGAATTATTGCTCCAATATCACTTCTGCTCTCGTATATTCCTGCATGAAGTCCCTTTTCTTCAGTAGTTACTGAGCATACACTATTTACTTTACATTAGAAAGTCCACGTTTTTATCCCAACACATCGTAAGAATATTACCTCAGTTTCCCTTACTAATTCCTTTATATAGAAATCTAAGACAATCATAATCTACTAATATAATCGATAGAACTGAAATTACGATAATAAGAATAAGCAATAATTTCTCAACTTTCGTTTTTCCTAAATACTTATAACTCAAATTTATCATTGCACATATAAAATATCCAAAGACAATTATAACAATTGGATATAATAATAGTTCATTTTTACTTCCCCATCGATTAATATTTCCTAATGAATCATAATGTACTGGGACTTTACTTCCAATGAATGGTAGCAAACACACCGTGAATACAGTCGGGAAAATTGTTAGGATACGTATTATCCGATGAATAATTATTTTGCTTTTCCTATACATCTTTCATACTTCGCCTCATATTTACTTACTAATTCTTGCCTCTATGTACTGCTCCGCAGCCTTTTCCATAGCTAGGCAGATATCTAGAGCCTCCTTTAGGTCCTTGCCACAAGCAATCATACCGTGGTTTGATATTATGCATCCAGAGCGGTCGCCGAGTGCCTTCACGACATTTTTTGTCAGCTTTCGACTTCCAGCATAAGCATAGTCGCTGATGTAAATCAGCTCTCCTGTAATCTTTGCTAGCTCTTCATCCAAAACCTGCAAGGGCTTTCTCGCTGCTGCAAAGATGGAGCAGTATTTGGAATGGGTATGAATTATCGCTCCAATATCACTTCTGCTCTCGTATATTCCTGCATGAAGGCCCTTCTCTGTTGTCGGAACATTTCCGTCTCCATAGGTCAAGGTTTTAATTGCGACCTTTACCATATCGCTACCGTCTATCATCTTGTAATCTAGGCCTGATGGTGTTACAAGCATGTAGTTTGCAGAAAGTCTCACAGATATGTTTCCCCAAGTGCCCTGAACCAGTCCAAGTTCAAGAAGCTTACGTCCGTACTCAGCCATGGAACGTCTGGATTGCCATTCATCATTTTTTCTCATCCGCAATCCTCCTCTCTGCCCTAGAGTACTTGTTCAAATACTTTCTTCTGTTTGTATTCACAATAAAAAAGCCAAGCTCCTTTGCTCCACCAATTGCAGAAGCTTTGAGCACTATTTCTGCTGATTTCTCTAGTACAGTCATAGCAACAACAGCCTCGTATGGATTTCTACCCACGGTTATTGCATAAGCATGCAATAGCTCTCCTTGTGTATCTACAAGTACTGCTGAATCCCTCCTGAGAGAATTTACAACTTTATGCGCATCTCTATCTAGTATTGGAGCCCTGTGACCGACAATCTGTGCAAAGTCATCGAGCACTGCTGTTACTGGCGTACCTGCTTTGATGCACGCCTTACAGTATTTAGGTGCGCTAAGCATAAGAGCCTCATAATTTTTGAGGCTCATTAGTATTTCAGCTTCTGTCATATACTCGTCTGTAACTTCGGAAAAATCTTCAGTTCTAAGCTTGTGAAGTTCGGTTCCTGCTTTTGATATAAGGCATTTGCCGTCCAGCTTAACGAGTAATCTGTCTTCTACTTGTAAATTGTATTCAAGCTCTCTTATCTTTTTGATATAGTTTGAAAGCTCTTCTGGTTTCATCAACTAATCCTTTCCCCTTAAACTAGCCCAAACACTCTACCTGCTGAATAATGCTGTCCATCTTGTCCATCATCTTATTCTCGTCGATTTTTCCATCGTGCAGGTATGTGTGATTTAGAACCGCGTAAAAGCCACCAGTTAAGAATGTTAGCTTCGTTTCGTCTCCGCCGATTCTATCTAATATCATCTGCTCTATTTCTAAAATTGGATTGCAGCCGCCCGGTTCGACTATTGATGCTGAAATTACCCTGATAATCAGCGCCGGGAAGACAGCTGCATCTTTAATCAGCTGCTCGAAGACATGTCTTACATCTGGACGATTGTCTTCCCTTTTTTCTTTTCTTTCGCAGTATTCCCTTACTACGTTAACCTCATCCTCGCAAAGTGCGTCTAACACACCTTTAACACTCCCAAAGTAGTTGAAAACCGTTGTCCTGGAAACATTCGCAGCATCTGCAATGTCCTGCATGGTGACATGCTCAATTCCATGAGTTTCTAGTAATGCTTTAGAGTTCTGCATTATTAGTCTTCGGGTCTTTCCTCTCTTGCCATAAAATACACTCATTCTTTTTCTCCCCACTTAGGTACAATATTTTGTTTTTATATGCAGTCTAACGTATAGTTAAACTCATCACCTTTTTATATTAGCTCATCTCCCGTCAAATATCAACGTAAAATATACATATCTCAATAAATTTCACATTTCTATTCCGCGCTCTTGCGTCTTCTACCCCTGCGTTTTTCTAGCTTGCAGGCTTTACGCTTATCTGAGATCCATTTGCCTATACCCACACCCTTGTGAATATATCTGAATAGACCCTCTGTAGCTATCAAAAATACTACGAGAAGCATAGCCGCTTCCGTTGTAATGCTGTTGATACCAAAGAGCTTAGGCATAAACATAACGCTGTAAGCCATACCCGCTATCAAAATCGCCATCATTCCAACGTGAAGTCTATTTATCGGCTGCGCCACCTTACCTAAGTATAAGAAGCCGACTAGTGCAACAAGCATAGTGCTTGAAGTCGAAATACACTCCGCAGTGATGTTGAACACCTGCCCAAATACAACCAGAGAACTTACGCTTATGAACATCGTAATTCCCGCCGGTAGGGCCATCTTGAACACATTTGATAGGAATCTTCCTTTGATTCTATCAAAGTTTGGCTCAAGCGAAAGTATAAATGACGGAACGCCAATCGTGAACATGCTTATCAAAGTAATCTGCGAAGGCTTTAGTGGATACTTAAGCACATTGATCACAGAGAACACCGCAAGAAGCAGTGAGAAAATATTCTTTGTTAAGTAAAGCGATGCTGCCTTTTGGATGTTATTTACAACTCTTCTACCCTCTGAAACTACAGAAGGCATCTTGGAAAAATCTGAATCCATCAAAACGAGCATAGACGCATTTGACGCCGCCTCGCTTCCGGAAGCCATGGCTACCGAGCAATCCGCATCTCTTAGCGCGAGTACGTCGTTTACACCATCACCTGTCATACCAACAGTCTTACCCTGCTTCTTAAGAGCCTTGACAAATGCAAGCTTCTGCTCAGGAGTAACTCTACCAAATACCGTAAACCTCTCAACAGCCTCATAAATTGACTGTTCATCCGTTAAATCTCTAGCATCTACATAGTGGTCTCCACCTATGATTCCTGCTTCCATGGCTACGTGCGATACTGTCTCAGGGTTGTCTCCCGAAATAACTTTGATCTCTACGCCATTTGCTGCGAAGTACTCAAAGGTTTCCTTTGCCGATTCTCTTACCGGATTATCTAGGAACACAAGTCCAAGAAGTCTAACTGGCGCCTCTAGGCTTCCGCCGTTTGGAACCTCGTTGGTCTTTGCAATTGCAAGGACTCTATATCCCTTATTGCTTATATTACTTATGTAATCTTCATACCTTTCAAAGTCACTTCTCAGAATAAACTCAGGTGCACCGATTACAAAATTACCTTCATCAAAGCAGGTCGCACTGTACTTATATTTAGATGAAAATCCGCAAACCGATGTCGCTTCCCTTCCGCTCAGCTTAGTAAAGTACTCTTGAAGTGCAGCCATGGTCGAGTTATCCTTACTTTGATATCTCACAATGTCGCCAACTAGTATCTCTAGAACATCATCGCTAATACTTTCATCCATCTTTACAAAGCCCTCAACCTTCATATCAGGGCCTGTTATAGTACCAGTTTTGTCAACGCAAAGCACGTCTACACGTGCTAGAGCTTCGATGCACTTCATGTTCTGGACAAGAACATCCTTCTTTGCTAGCCTCAAAGCGGAAACCACCATAGCTATGCTCGCCGTCATGTATAGGCCTTCTGGAATCATTCCAAGAATAGCTGCAACCATTGAAGTTATACTGCTTCTAAATGTTCCATCGAGTATGTACCACTCCTGGAATACGAGCGTAAGTCCCATTGGAATAATCAGGACACCTATGACTTTTACGAGCTTGTCGAGCGACTTTATCATCTCGGACTCTTCTTGCTTATCCTTGGTTGCTTCCTTTGTTAGCTTTGATATATATGAGCTGACTCCGACAGCTGTAAGAACTGCCATACACTCTCCTGAAACCACATAGCTTCCCGAAAGCAATGCATCGCCCTGAGATTTTCCAATCTCGTCGGCTTCACCCGTCAAAAGAGACTCATTTACCTGAATAGAGCCCTCTACAACCTCTGCATCTGCTGGAATCTGGTTTCCTGAGCGCAAAATAATAACATCATCAATGACAAGTTTTTCTGTAGAAACCTCGGTTCTCTTGCCATCTCTCAAGACCTCAACCTTTGGCATCTTGAGAATCTTCAGGCTATCGAGGGTGCGCTTTGATCTAATCTCCTGCAGTATTCCTATCGCCGTATTCGCAAATACTATGAGCATAAAGGTCAAATCCTTAAGCGAACCTGCGATAACGAGCAGAAGTGCGAGCACCGTAAAGATAAGGTTGAAGTAGGTGAAGACATTGTCCTTCACTATCTGCTTCACCGTTCTCGTCGATGAACTTACCTTTACATTTACCTTTCCGGCCTGTTCTCTATCTTTTACTTCTTGCTTTGTTAATCCCTGCATACTTTTCCTTTTCTAAATAAACTATATTATATCCATTGACGCTTTGAGTTCTTTCTCGATTGTCTCGAGATTGCTACCTTCCTTTGATGCATCATCTGGACTATTTCTGTAGTTTTCCATCATGCTTGCAAATATATCCGCTGTTGAAGGTGGCGTGTAACTTATCGTGTTTGCACCAGCTTCAATTGTCTCAGCTATAGATTCCTCCGTAGGACCACCCGTTGCGATAATTGGAATCGTTGGGAACTTCTTTCGGATTTCGCGAACCACCTGAGGCGTCTTTGCCGCAGCAGAAACATTCAAAATCGATGCACCTGCATCTAGTCTTGCCTGAATATCCGTATCGCTGTTGAGTACAGTTACGATGATTGGAATATCAATTGTCTTCTTTATCATCATGATAGTATCATTCTGAGTTGGGGCATTTACAACTACACCAAAAGCTCCATGTGCCTCAGCATCTCTCGCTATCAAAACGGAACGAAGTCCCGTTGTGGTTCCTCCGCCAACACCTGCAAATACAGGAATAGACGACGCATTTACTATGGTCTGCGAAATAATCTGCTGTGGCGTAAAAGGATATACCGCTAGCACCGCATCTGCATTGCAGTTTCTGATTATGGCAAGATCCGTCGTAAAAATAACCGACTTTATTCTTCGACCAAGCACAACTATGCCCTTTGCCTTCCAAATGTTTTCTGGAATCTGTAAGCTGTGTGATCTTAAGGTTCCATTTAGGCGTGGAATGTCTTTTTTGTTCATCATATCACTCCAATCTTAGTTTTATATAACGCACGATATGCGTGCCTTTGATTCTGATCTCGCACTTTTCACCATCCATCAAAGATTTTCCTTAGTCAAAAGAGCAAAACTATGCTATAATGCGATAAGAAAAGCAATACTTGGAGGTGTAAAATGTCATATAAATTCAAAACTCATGGAACATGCGCTTCATTTATCGACGTTGAGATGGACGGCGACAAGATCAAAGAGGTCAATTTCACCGGCGGTTGCAACGGTAACCTCAAAGCAATCTCAAACCTTGTAAAGGGAATGACCCTCGAAGATGTAAGAGAAAGACTTCAGGGAATTACCTGTGGTTTCAAAGACACCTCTTGTGCCGACCAGCTTGTTCACGCACTTGAAGAAGCTGCCAAAAACGGAATACAATAGATTTCTATTGTTGCTTTTCCGTAATATCTGTCTCAGCTGAATCCTGTGATTCAGCTTCATCAGCTTTGATTTCACCTTCCGGCGTTCCCTCGAATACCGGGAGATTTATTTTTACCGTAAACAGAGAACCCTCATCTTTATATGAGAATCTTCCACCCATATTACGGCAAATTCTCTCACAAGTCTTGAGTCCAATCTTGTTACTTTCTACATCGCGCGAATCTGGACGCGATCTATTTATGATTCTGATTATGATTTCCGAAAGTTCCTGCACCGCACTTATGCGCACGTGGTAGGTCTTATCGGCGTACTTTAGTATATTTGATGACACATTGTCAAAGAGTCTCTTAAGGCCCGAAACATCGGCCTTTATATCAATCTCAGGAACTGAGTACTCAAAGTCAATCTGATATCCGTAGTTTATCAGTTCAGCTGCGTGCTCAGAGATAAGCTGCTGCAAAAGGATACCGGCATTGTATACCTCAAGCTCCTTATCCTTGTGACTTCCAAATACAAGGAAATATTGGAATAGCTTATCAGATAAATCCTTTAGCTGAAAAGCCTTCTCTCTACTCGAAACAATGTACTTAAGCATTTCCTCTTCAGAGTTATACTTATGACTCTCAATAATATCTAGATAGCCTATTAACGATGTGAGCGGAGTCCTGATATCATGCGACATAGCGGTTATGAGCTGGGTGTTTGCATCCCAAGCAGCCTTCTCACTCTGAAGTCTTTCGACGATGGAGTTACGCATATTATCGACATTGACTGCAAGCTTTCCAATCTCGTCATTTGACATAGGATTAATCTCTGCCTCAAGGTTTCCGTCGATAACCTCCTGAACTTCCTTTGATAGTCTAATCATCCTCTTCAGAACCCTACTATTATATATCAAAAGACTTCCGAAAACAGCAAGACCGCAGATGAACATCTTGACGAAAAGCATAATCTTTGAAAAATGCTCTTCCTTATACACATCTATAAATACATAATATTTCTTATCAGCGAATTTGACGATTCTATTCTTAAAATTTGTCTTGAAATTTTCGTCTAAAGCTGTTGTCTGCTGATTTATTTGATTGTTAGTCGTTAACTTCTTTTCGCTCTTGGTTCTATTATCCGTCGTTGGCGAGTATGACCAACCTCCGTCAAATACCGTATTTGTATCATCAGAAACCGTGAGATAAGTGTAATCGTTTTTCTTTACCCATTTCTGAAGCTTTTCGGTGTCGGTCCCCTTGACATCATTGTTCGCTATATACTCCTCAAGCCCGCTATACGCCTCGCCAACATTCTTTTCGATTGCGGCATCGCTCTTGTAGAATTTTTCAATCAGGATATTCTCTAGCCAATCGGAAACTCCATAAAGCGAAATTGCAAGCACAATGGTTGCGAGTACGACAATGGTGAGCCTAAGGTTAAGCGAAATAAACTTCTTCTTACTCAACCTTGTACCCCTTTCCCCAGATGGTCTTTATCAGCTTAGGGTGGTTCGCATCATCCTCGAGTTTCTTGCGCAGGTTAAGCACGTGAACCATTACTGTATTTCCGTCAGACGGACGGTACTCACCGTTCCAAACGCCCTCGTAAAGGTCCTTATTGCCGACGATTTCACCGCGGTGTTCAACAAAATATCTCAAGATTGCATATTCCTTTTCTGTCAAAGAAATTCGCTTTCCTTCTTTGATTACGCAACGCTTCTTAGAATCGAGCCTAATGCTCTCATTCAGCGCCGTAACGCCCGAAGCTTGAGACACAACTCTCTGGTACTCCGTATATCTTCTCAGAAGTGATTTTACCTTCATCAAAAGCTCTGCCTGAGAGAAAGGCTTAACTAGGTAGTCGTCACCGCCCTCCGAATAGGCATCTATCTTATCCTTCTCCTGTGATTTTGCCGTCAAAAACATGATAGGCACGTTGGATCTTCGGCGAATCATCTCGCAGGTTTCAACGCCCGTAAGGCCAGGCATCATTATGTCAAGAATTACAAGATCTATCTCCTTGTCGGCATATACCATCTCAACAGCATCACCACCATTGCCCGCCTGAAGAACATTGTATCCCTCGCTTCCAAGCAAAATGGAGACTACCTCTCTAATATCTTGATCATCATCAACAATCAAAATCTTATTCTGTGCCATTTTTAATCCCTTTCCTTGTTTTCCTCTGTCGCCTTATCTATATACATAAAAATGAATATAGCCCCTATAATGGTGAGCGCAGATGATGCGCAAAGAAGAACCTTTGCTGAAAAAATATCCAATATAAAGCCGCCCATTAAGCTAGTTACAACACCTGCCGTAGTTGTCATAGTCGTAAACAGCATGTGTCCCTTTATCTCCTCGCCTTTTCTCATATTCTCATCGATATACTTAACCATGGCTGGTAAAAATACCGCTAGTGAGCAAAGCTGGGTAGATTGCACCACAAGAAGCATGGTTACATTTGGCGAAAGCGTGCATCCGACAAGCCATAGACAGAACGCAACTGCTGAAAACTTCAGAAGGCTGCTGCACGGTATTCTCTTGCTATACTTATCAAAGGTCATCATCGCAGGAACTTCGAGAAACGCTAGAACCGATAGAACTAGCCCCACTTCACCATTGTTTCCTCCAACTGCCCTTACAATCTGAGCCATAAAAGTGTTTACAGTTGCATTTCCGACATATAGACCTAGAACACCTAGATTCACCATAAAGAACATCCTGTGATCTTTGAGGAATGCTCTTAGGTTTATCTTCTCTGCAGGATTCTCATGCTCCACATGTTTTTCCCCTACCATCAAAGTGTTTTGTCTATGTGCCCTATATGAGAACCACACGACTATTAAAAGCACTAAAGTCGTTAGAATTCCAGCCTTTGGAATAATATCAACAGTATATGAATCAACCATATATCCCAGGGCAACAACGACAATGCTGTAAACCAAGGAACCTATGCTCCTGCAAAACCCAAAGTAAATCTTGTTTCCGCCATCCTCGAGCACGCGGTTAAGTCCATTGCAAAAAGGCTGCATAACCGACTGAAGCATGAAGGCCGCTACATAAAAAACTCCAAGCACAACATGATTCTTAGCCACAAGAATTATATTTGTAAACAAAACAAGTGCTATGCACATGCTCGCCATAACGCTAAATATCGCAGTTCTTCTAGATCTATCCACATAGTCAGCAAGATATGGCTGTATTATTACCGCAAGTATATTCGCCAGCGCTATGATGATTCCAATCTGTGAATTTGAAAAGCCTCTTGCCAGCAAAAACACCGACGAAAAGCTCGAAATAACACCGTAGTAAACCCAGTATGCACCGTGTACCGACGAGTAAAGGAAGTTCAGTTTCTTTTCCATCCCTAGCCTTCCAATCCTTCTATTAAGCACACTAGACTCTCGCCCTCGCTAACATACAGGTCCGCAAGTTCCTTGAGCTCCTTTTGGTTAGCGATACTCACCTCATCAAAGATTCCGACTGTCTTCATTCCAAGCGCAGCTGCTGTTTTGAGCGAGTAGAGCCCATCCTCAAAAACTATGGTCTCCTCTGGAGCACTAGCCATAAAATCCATGGCCTGAAGGAACAAATCCGGCTCTGCCTTTGATTTTCCAACCTCTGTCGAGGTATAAATTCTATCAAAATAAGAAGAAAGTCCCGTACGCTCAAGGCCTACCTCAATGCAGTCCCTATCAGTCGAAGTTCCGATAACCATAGGAATCTCACGCGCCTTGAAATACTCTAAAAGCTCCCTAGCGCCTTCCTTTAGCTCAACCTCATTCTGATAGAACTCTCTAATTATCGCATCCATCCCTTCAACAGCTTCCTCTACCGTTACTAGAAGATCATATTCATCTATTATGTACTCGGCCGCTTCAGAAATTGTCATAGTAAAAAGCTTTTCTGCTATGTTTTCGTCAGCGTCTACACCGAGTGATTTTATGTATTTATATGGCACTAAATTCCACTGTCCCATCGAGTCGAGAAGCGTGCCGTCGGCATCAAATATTGCTGCCTTTATCTTCATATTTTTCCTCTCGTGTACTGTAATTTTTTGTATAATTATCCTATATTACTTTACCACGATATCCATTTGATGTCCATTTATATGGTAGAAATATCTCAATTGGGGTATAATAAAATGTAATTTGGGCTGTTCGTTTTTCTTCGCAAAGGAGGTTAATGTGGCAACTATCAAAAATATATCAGCACAGGCTTTGGACGCGCTATGTGGCTGTCCGCTTTTTAAGTCTCTAAGCCGTGATGAAATCTCGAAATATCTCGAAAACAGTAATTCCAAGCTTTGCGGTTTTGAAAAGGGCGAGCTTATATTTGACATGGACGACAAGCCGACAGATCTTCTAATTCTGATTAAAGGTTCTATCGACATAGGCAAGATTTTCCTTGATGGAAGACGAAGCATAGTCACTCATTTTGATGAGCCTGGTGAGACATTCGGAGAGGTTTTGCTATTTTTGAACAAGGATAGTTACGACCACTTCGGCGAGGCGGTTGCGCGCTCAGAGGTTTTGATGGTTCCAAAGAAATACATCCTAAGCGATATAGGAATTGGTATCAGGACACACCAGATTCTTTCGGCGAATATGATTAACATTTTGGCGCATAAGGCTTTCTATCTTAACGGCAGAGTTAGGCTCCTTCTCGGTTCAACACTTAGATCCAAAATTGCCTACCTCATAGTCAACGAAACAAACTGTGACCCAAAAACTCCGCTCATAATAGGTCGCGAAAACCTTTCTGAGCTTCTTGGAGCAGCAAGACCATCCGTTTCACGTGAGCTTATGAAAATGCACGACGAAGGTCTTATAAATGTTGACGGCAAGAAAATCTACGGAGTTGACTTTGATGGCCTAGCGGATTTAATCTAATCCGCGTGTAACATTTGTTACCTACGAGGCCCTAAATATATGTTAAAATATGTTTATATTAAATAAATTAACAATAAATGGAGGATATAAAAATGGAAAATAAAGTAACTAAGGACATGCTAATCGGTGAGATTGTATCAAAGTACCCAGAGTCAATCGATATTCTAATGGGAGCAGGAATGCACTGCCTAGGCTGCCCATCATCACAGATGGAGTCACTTTCAGACGCTTGCGCTGTTCACGGAATCAGCTCAGATGCTCTTCTAGCAGCAATCAACGAAAAGCTATCAAAATAAGACGAAAAACTGCTGTCAATGAACAGCAGTTTTTTATTTTTTGCATGGCTAAAGGCCTGCCATTATTCAAATTGTTTAATCGCACCATCCACGAGCGTCGCAATCAGCTCTGAATAGCTAATTCCCTTGTCCATTATAAGCTTTGGATACATGCTGTGCTCAGTGAATCCTGGCATCGTATTTATCTCGTTAAAGCAAATCTCACCATCATCAGTATAGAAGAAGTCCACCCTGGAAAGCCCCTTGCATTCAAGTACCTTGAAAACTGCCTTGGCCTGCTCCTGAATCTCACAGACTATTTCATCGCTTAGGTCATCACAAATGCCTACCTTGGTTTTTACGGAATCCTTGTACTTCTCGTCAAAAGAGTAAAACCTATCAACACTTACAATCTCACCTATCCTCGAAGCAATTAGCTCGCCATCTCTACGCTCTAAAACAGCAACCTCTATCTCACGGCCTGAGATTCCCTCCTCGACAACTATTTTATTATGGTGCTTATATGCCTCGGAAACAGCGTCTCTAATCTCTGAAGCACTGCTCACCTTGCTTACACCTATAGACGATCCTGCATTGGCTGGTTTGACAAATATAGGATACCTGTTACTGAAGTAGCTTGCTATCTCCTCACACTGCGCTTTGACATCGCCAGTTTCGAGCTTAAACTCTAGATAATCAGCCTGCATAAGGTCTAAGCCTGCGACCAGCCTTTTGGTTATCGCTTTGTCAATTGCAACTGCCGATGACATAATTCCCGGACCTATATACGGAATGCCCGCATACTTGAAAATGCCCTGAATTGAGCCGTCTTCGCCGTATTCGCCATGTAATATCGGTAATAGACAATCTGGCACATATACCGGTTCTCTCGCATCGTTCCAGCGGTAAAGCCCCTTCCTCGACATATCCGTTGACAAAAATACAGCTATATTATCTTCTCTATTCTTCCACTCACCCGATTTTATCTCTTCGCTAGTCGCTTCCGTCAAAAGCCATCTGCCCTCTCTCGTTATACCTAGACATTTAAGCTCAAATCTGCTTCTATCTATATTTGATGTAAGGGATGCTGCCGAAAGGCAGGAGACATCGTGCTCTGGCGATAGTCCACCGAATATTACTAAAAGCTTTTCCAAAATTTCCTCCAGACGATAGCTTGGATGTATTGATGCTAGATATTATATAATGTTTCTTATTATAGCAAAAGTTATGAGTGCTACGCAGTAAACTACGAGCAAAACTTTATTCCATCTAGGCATTGCCTTCTGCTTATAGCCGAGATATGCGTTATACATTATCTCAAATAGAATAAACGGAATTGTCGTAAAGATGAACGGATTAGCGTAGAAAGCCTGCGGAAATCTAAACATCAAAATATTGACGCACATTGTCGTCACGCCGCATCCTGGACATTTATATCCCGTGAAGTGCCTAAAAATACAAGGCACATATATATTCGTCATTCTAAGCCATATATAGTAAATGACTCCCAATATTACAAAGGGAGTCGTTTTCTTCAGCAAATAGCGTAGAAATCCACCTTCTCGCTTATTACATGTCTGCATATTTGTTTAGTGTGTCCTGCATTAGAGCGTATGATACGATACCAAGGCCTAGTAAGCTAATCACGATGAATAGAATTCCTGTGTTTGACTTACCTGTAACTCTATCAAGTCTTTCACCCATCTTGTACATCCAGTAGATACCATAGATTCCACATGTCAGTATTGAAAATAGGAATACCATTCCACCTGTTGTAGCTCCTACTTCACCTGATAGTGAATTAACTTCATCGTTGAGCACGATCATCCAGTATATGCCATAGATTCCGCATGTTAGCAAGCTGAAAATGATGCAAAGAGCAATTTCTCTTCTTCTAATTGGCACTCTATACTGATTGAATCCGTTTCCACCAAACTGTCCATTGTTAGCGTTAAACTGTCCGTTGTTCTGATTGAACTGTCCGTTGTTTGGGTTCATGTTGTTTTCCATTAGTGTTCTCCTTCTTAATCTTAATCTTCTACCTAAAGATACTCACTTTTAAAATCTTTGTCTATTATATCATAAGAATTACATTTTATAAGGGGGAATTTGCCTTTAAATGTAAAATTAAAGCTTCCTTAAGCTTTTTAAGTTTCTTGTAATATATTTTTAACAAATATCTAGCTTTGATGTCAAATAAAAAAGGACTACGCCCAGCGTAAACGCTTAACATAGTCCTTGAAATTCAACAGTCACCCGCTATTCAGTCGATTGCTGTTATAATCTTGTATTTCGGTACTACTGAATAGCACCTGCTTCTGACTACTTGCTGTAGTCGTAGAAACCTTCTCCGCTCTTGCGACCAAGCTTGCCGCCTCTTACCATCTTCTTTAGAAGTGGGTGAGGTCTGTACTTTGTATCGCCGAACTCTGTGTAAAGAACTTCCATGATTGCTAGGCAAACATCTAGTCCGATTAGGTCACCTAGTTCTAGAGGTCCCATTGGGTGGTTTGCACCAAGCTTCATAGCAGCGTCGATACCCTTTGCATCAGCAACGCCGTCAGCTAGGATTCCGATACCTTCGTTGATCATTGGGATAAGGATTCTGTTAACAACGAATCCTGGAGCCTCTGCAACTTCTACAGCTGTCTTGCCAAGCTTCTCAGCAAGCTCAACGATTGTCTTGTTTGTCTCAGCTGATGTTGTTAGTCCGTTGATGATCTCAACAAGCTTCATTGCTGGAACTGGGTTAAAGAAGTGCATTCCGATAACCTTGTCAGCTCTCTTTGTTGCTGCTGCGATCTCTGTGATTGAAAGTGATGATGTGTTTGTTGCGATGATGCACTCTGGCTTTACAAGCTCATCTAGCTCAGCGAATAGAGCCTTCTTAGCTTCCATATCCTCTGTAGCTGCTTCGATGATAAGGTCAGCATCCTTGATAACATCAAGCTCTGTAGCTCCTGTGATACGTCCTAGAATAGCTGCTTTCTCTTCTTCTGTGATCTTTTCCTTAGCTACCATCTTAGCAAGGTTCTTCTCTACAGTTGCCATTCCCTTGTCGATTGAGCTCTGACGTCTAGCTCTCATTACTACTTCGTAGCCGTTCTGTGCAAGTACCTGAATAATGCCAGCACCCATTGTGCCTGTACCTAAAACACCAATCTTCTTCATTGTAACCCTCCTGTGTGGATATTAAAATAATATAATTCACTCACTTGGTAATTTTGTTAAAAAATTAACCTTTATACAGTATATTATAACACACTCGAAAATAATGTAAACCTTAAAATTTACAAATAAGCTTTCAAAGTCTCATCTTCTTTAGTTTTTATATTAAGAACTCGATTAATTGCGACATCTGTAAAAATGCTACTAGCTCACCGATATCTTCAGCGTCGTTTGTATCTAGTTCAATGGCTAAGCATTCGCACTCAAGACCTGCAAAATGCTCATCTCTCTCCCTGTTCAGAAGAAGCTGGAGTGATCCGTCCTCGTCGCAGCCCTCAAAAGATGGAGTCATTAAATCCTCATAAGCTTCTCTTCCCGCAACGCAGATTCTAAGACTTTCTCTATCAAAATCAAGCGCTGGCATCTGAAGATGCTTGTGCGTAGCTCTTATATCGGATCTTGCAAACCACTTTGCGATTTCCTCATAGTCACTCTGCCAGCTCTCTACGATAACGCCCTTGTCCTCAGCAGCGAGCATTCTTGAAGCCATCAAAGGAAGATTCGTATCCCATTCAGGCGCGGAAACGCAGTCGTAGAAACCTGTCAAATATGCTTCTACATCGACACCCATGAATATCAAAAGTAGAATAACCGCATCTGAATTCGCAAGATATGAAGGATCTACACTATCTGGAAGCTCAATCTTTGTGTACTCGTTTTCGGAAGCATCCTCTTTGATTATTCTGCTTCCCTTTCCGTAGATGACACAGATTTCTGGGCTTACCTTGGCCTTGTTTGCCTGAGCTATAACAAAATGCTTTGCAATGCTGTACGCACAGCGGAATTCTAAGCTTTCTTCAACGATTGAAACTGCAAGAAGCGCAATCTTCTTATTCTCTAGTTTTCGGAGAAGCGCTGTGTATTCTCTAACTGAAAAATCAATCGGCATATAGACAATCTCTGCACAGCCTTCCTTTGTCTCAAAAAGATCTGTAACAGCTTTGATTGAGGCTCTTTCCTCTCTTCCGGCCACTACAAGAATTGTGTCATAGATCTGACTGAGATTTGATACATACTCATTAAATCCATTAATCTTATTTACATCTTTCTTGTGGATGCAGTCGTTAAGCCATTGCATTTCCCAGATCTTATCAAGTGCTGGATTCGCTAGGTCATTAGCGTGTTTCAAATCCTCTGCAGTGTATGTCCTATTGTTCTTAATGTTTATTCTCATTCTTTTCCTCCACCCCAAAGAGCTTTTGGAGTTTTTATTTTGTTATTTTCATCATGGAACTTACCGCGTCAAGTAAGTTGCTTAGCTGCGTGTCATTCAGCCCATCCGCAAGTTCCATCAGTTCTGCTTCTAACAGCTTGCGACTCTTTACACGATTAGCATTTCCATATATATCTCTAGTGACTTGACCGCTTATATACCCAGTGTTTTCCTCGACCACGCTCTTTGAGCTATGATTATAGCCATCTACTAGATAATCAAGTCCTACATCAAAATACTGAGCGATATTGTACAGATTGCTCAGCTTTGTTCCGTAAATACCCGACTCAATATTTCTCATCGTCTTATCTGAAATCTCAAGGAGCTCGCCGAGCTTCTCTCGTGTGATATCGCGTTTTTCTCGCAGGTCCCTAATTCTTTTACCAACCTCTGCATTGTTGATTTCTTTGAATCTTTCGCTCATCAGGCATTCTCCCCATAAAATAGTATTACTTTTATTTTATGGTTATTGAAATCCATCTTAAAGGAAGCTGAGTTTCCTGCCCTGGAAGTTTAACTTCCTTTTCATTGCGTACATATTATTGTATAATTCGAACAGTTAGGTCTCTGATGTAATTATACATTTGATACAATGCGAAAAATCAATACTATAAGGAGTATCTATGGACTATTTAAATTTCAACTTTAAGGTTAGCAAAAACCTGCGGCTGCTTAGGTCAGCCACGAACATGTCCCAGCATGCAATAGCATCCTCGCTGGGAATAAGTCGCTCAAGCTATTGTGCGATTGAAGCGGGTAGACAGCCCCTCGGCCTCTACCACGCAATCAAGCTGTCTGAGATTTTTAGAGTCGATTTTAGAAGACTCTGGTCAGACGATTTACAAAAAGTCATCATTGCTGATTTGCACGAACCCCATTTCCTC
The DNA here is from genome assembly GCA_938049335.1 of uncultured Clostridia bacterium. Classification (GTDB taxonomy): domain Bacteria; phylum Bacillota; class Clostridia; order Peptostreptococcales; family Anaerovoracaceae; genus Eubacterium_B. The sequence continues at coordinate 86,584 of CALIYX010000025.1, forward strand.
AATCCGAGCAAATCCTAATAATCAAATTTTATTCTTTAGATTCTAGCCTTTAGTTCCTCATTTATAAAGTAATCTATATCACCATCCATCACAGATGCGACATTTCCTACTTCGGCACCAGTACGGTGATCTTTAACCATGGTATATGGTTGAAAGACGTAGGATCTTATCTGAGAACCCCAGGTGATCTGTGAAAAATCCCCTTTTAGTTCAGCAAGATTTTCCTTGTGCTCCCTTTCGGCGAGTTCTGCTAATTTTGATGCGAGAATTCTCATCGCAACCTCACGGTTCTGATGCTGGCTTCTCTCGTTTTGGCATGTAACGACTATGTTTGTAGGCAGATGCGTAATTCTTATCGCAGAATCTGTCGTATTGACGTGCTGTCCACCTGCACCAGTCGACCTATATGTGTCTATTCTCAAATCCTGAGGATTTATTTCGATATTGAAATCCTCATCCATTTCCGGCATAACCTCAACTGATGAGAAAGAGGTCTGCCTCTTTCCTGCCGCGTTAAATGGCGAAATTCTAACGAGTCTATGCACTCCATGCTCTCTTCTGAGATAGCCATAGGCATTTTCACCATCGATTATCATCGTGCAGCTTTTAATTCCTGCCTCTGCATCGTCCTGAAGGTCCACTACTTTGACCGTGTATCCGTGCTTATCCGCCCATCTAGTGTACATACGCATCAGCATCTGAGCCCAGTCCATGGCATCGACACCACCAGTTCCAGCGTGAATTGAGAGAATCGCGCTGTTGCTGTCGTACTTACCGTCTAGAAGGAGTTTGAGCCTAAATGTCTCAGCATCCTTGCACAGCTCATCAAAGTTCTCTACCACCGTCATCGCCTCGTCTTCATCCTCAAGTTCCTCTGCAATTTCAATCATTTCAGAGATGTCTTTAAAGCCCGAGCTCAGTCTGTCATATTCATTTACGGTGCTCTCGAGAGCTTTTTTCTTTTTGAGCAAGCTTTGCGCCTTTTCGGGGTCATCCCAAAAGTCGCTCTGCTCGCTTTGTTTATTCATCGAATCTATCTTCGCCCTAAGACCTGCGAGGTCAAAGGGACTCACCTGCCTCTTTGAGTCTTGCTTCAGCCTTAGGTAAATCCATCTTTACCGGATCAAGCATCAACATCGAATCATCTCCCCTCTGTGTTGGAATATGTTTGAAATCCTATTCTGCGTCAGCCATATCCTTCTTCATGCAGCAGTTCTTATACTTCTTACCACTTCCACATGGGCAAGGATCGTTTCTGCCAATCTTTGGACTCTCTCTTCTTACAGTCTCCTGCCTATGCTCTCGTTCCTCTTTGTGCTGAGCTGGCTCACCGCTCTGAGGTTCTTCATCATGATATTCTGACTTGCTTGCAGTCATGCTACCGCCTGTAACTGACTTACGCTCAGCCTTAGTATCAACAGAGACATTGTAGCAGTATCTTACTGTATCCTCCTGAATCGCTCCTATCATCTGCTCGAACATATCAAAGCCTTCCTTAGCGTATTCAGCAGCAGGATCTTGCTGACCGATAGCTCTTAGTCCAATACCAGACTTTAGCTGATCCATCGCATCGATGTGATCCATCCAGAGACTGTCAACAACTCTGAGAAGAATAACGCGCTCGATTTCGCGCATCTGCTCAACTCCGACTTCCTCCTCCTTCTTGGTGTAGAGTTCGTCTAGTTCTGCACAAATATCCTCAACTAGTGATTCCTGAGTCATATCTCTGAGCTCGTCAGCGCTGTAGTCTACTCTCATCTCGTAGCTAGGAATTAGCTTGTTTAAATTACGTCTCATCTCAGCAAAATTCCACTCCTCAGGGAATTTGCTGTCCATAGTTGAAGGTCCGATGATTGCAGCAACTAAGCTATCCTTCATGCTCATGATATCGCCACGGATATCTTCACCGAAGAGAACCTTTCTTCTCTCACCGTAAATAATAGTTCTCTGCTTATTCATTACATTATCGTACTGGAGAACGTATTTTCTGATACCGAAGTTCTTACCCTCGACCTTCTTCTGAGCATTCTCAATTCTTCTTGAAAGAACGTTTGCTTCTAGAGGTTCGTCGTCTGCAAGTCCGAATCTGCTGACGATGTTTTGCATCATTTCTCCACCGAAACGGCGCATCAAATCATCCTCGAGTGAGATAAAGAACTGTGTTGTACCAGGGTCACCCTGTCTACCAGCTCTTCCTCGTAGCTGGTTATCTATACGCCTTGACTCGTGTCTTTCACTACCTAAAATGCAAAGACCGCCAAGCTCAACTACCTGCTCGTGTTCAGGCTGTCTCTCAGCCTTATATTTGTCGTGAAGCTCAGCGAACTTCTGTCTGGCTGCATTTAGCTCCTCGTCATCGCTCTTTACAAAGCTTGTTGCAAATAGAATCTGCTCTTCTGTATATCCGAGCTTCTTCATCTCGCGTTTTGCCTCAAACTCAGGGTTACCACCTAGGATAATATCGGTACCTCTACCAGCCATATTGGTTGCAATAGTTACCTGCCCTAGTCTACCAGCTTCAGCAACAATCTCTGCTTCTCGCTCATGCTGCTTAGCATTTAGGACATTGTGCTTAACACCTTTCTTGGTTAGAAGATTGCTTAAGAGCTCAGATTTTTCGATTGAAATCGTACCTACAAGCACAGGCTGCCCAGTTGCGTGAACCTCTGCAACCTTATTAGCAAGAGCCTTGTACTTTCCGCTCTCTTTTAGATAAACAGAATCCGGAAGGTCCTCTCTCTTAGGAGGTTTATTTGTTGGAACAACAACTACGTCCATGTTGTAGATATCACGGAATTCCTCTTCCTCAGTCTTGGCAGTACCAGTCATACCTGATAGCTTGTTATACATACGGAAGTAGTTCTGAAGCGTTATAGTTGCCATTGTCTTTGATTCGGATCTAACCGATACATGCTCCTTAGCCTCGATAGCCTGGTGCAACCCGTTACTGAATCTTCTTCCGACCATCAGACGTCCCGTGAACTCATCGACAATCAAAATTTCTCCGTCGCTAACAATGTAGTCGACGTCTCTTTCCATAATATTGTGAGCCTTCAAAGCCTGAAGAACGTGGTGGTTTATCTCCATATTCTCAGGGTCACCGAAGTTTTCAACACCAAAGAACGCCTCGGCCTTGCTTACGCCGGCGTCTGTCAAAGAAACCTGCTTATCCTTTTCGTCTACGATAAAGTCGCCAGTAGGATTTGCATCCTTTTCGTCAATCTGCTCACCTCTTGTGAGAGTCTTAACAAAGCGGTCCGCCTTTTGGTATAGGTCTGTTGACTTGTCGCCCTGTCCAGAAATTATCAAAGGTGTTCTCGCCTCATCGATGAGGATTGAGTCGACCTCGTCTATAATCGCATAGTTTAGCTCGCGCTGTAAGAGTTCTTCCTTGTAGATAACCATGTTGTCTCTCAAGTAGTCAAAACCGAACTCATTATTTGTTCCGTAAGTGATGTCGCAGCGGTACGCCTGCTTTCTCTCCTCACCTGTGATGCTATTGATAACGCAACCAACTGTGAGGCCAAGGAAAGTATAAAGCTTACCCATCCACTCCGCGTCACGCTTTGCTAGGTAATCGTTGACAGTAACTACGTGCACGCCATCGCCAGAAAGCGCATTTAGGTATACAGGAAGTGTAGCCATCAAAGTCTTACCTTCACCAGTCTTCATCTCGGCTATACGGCCCTGATGAAGAACGATACCACCTATAATCTGTACATGGAAGTGCTTCATTCCGAGGCTTCGAACTGCAGCCTCTCGGCAAACAGCAAAGGCCTCAGGCAAAAGGTCATCTAGTGTTTCACCCTCTGCAAGTCTTCCCTTAAATTCATCTGTCTTAGCACGAAGTTCATCGTCGCTAAGCTTGGCAGTTTCCTCATCTAAGGCCTCGACCTTCTCCGCTATTTTCTCGAGTTTTTTGACTTCCTTAGCGTTGAGGTTGCCAAATATTTTTTCCATTAGGCTCATTTCTTTTCCCCTTCTCCGGCGCCTTCATCGAGGTTCTCGACTCTAATCGTGAGCTCTAGCGCCTTTCTATCATCTGCTTTTGTTACTATTGCTTTAAATTTCTTTTTGCCGACCACATATTCGAACCTGTCCCCTCTGCGTGGCAACTTATCAAGCTGTATGGCAGCCCATCCGTTTACCGTTGTCGCATCTATCTCGGCGGCTTCCTCGCCAAAGTAGTCCATCATCTTCTCAAAGTTCGCTGAACCGAGCACCCTGTAGCTTCCGTTTTGCTGCAAGGTTATCTCTCTCATTGCAACCGTGTCGCTCTCGTCGTATATCTCACCAACAAGCTCCTCGATGATATCCTCAGAAGTTACTATACCCTCAGTTCCACCGTATTCATCAACGATGATTGCCATTCTGCACTTGTTTTCCTGAAGCTTTCTTAGCAAATCTATCGCCTTCATCGATCCCGCAACATAAATTACCGGCTTAACCAAGTTTGCTATGCTGGCACCACGCTTATATACGTAGTTGTGGAAATCCTTTTGATTGAGTACACCTATTATTCGATCAAGCTCATCCTCGTAGACCGGAAGCCTTGAAAATCCTGTCTTTCGGAAAATCTCATCAACCTCTTCTTCGGGAGTTTCAACCTCGACAGCCTCTATGTTTACACGTGGAGTCAAGATATCCTGAGCCTCAAGCTCCCTAAAGCTTATTGCGTTCTGGATCATCTCGTTTTGTTCTTTGTCGATACCGCCTGTAACGAAGGCCTCGTCAACAATTGTTACAAGCTCGTCCTCTGTTATGCTAGGCACAGCCTCAGTCTTAAAAATTACTGAAAGCAGTTTTTTCCACTGCGCAAATATCCAGTTTATCGGCGTAAGAATAATTCTCAGCAAGTTTATAACCGGTGCAGCAAAGGAAGCAAAGGTCTCCGGATACTCCTTAGCAAGACTCTTCGGAGTGATTTCACCGAAGATCAAAACGGTAACCGTTGTAAATATTGTTGAAATTGTCGCACCGTACTGCCCGTACAGATTCATGAATAAAACCGTTGCTACTGCTGTACTTGCGATGTTTACAAGGTTGTTTCCGACCAAAATCGTCGAAAGCAGGTTATCGTAGTTCTGCTCGAGAGCTAAAACTCTCTTAGCGCTAGGGTTACCTGCGTCAGCCTTATTCTTAATTCTTATTCTGTTGAGTGAAGTAAACGCCGTTTCCGTCGCTGAAAAGAAGGCGGAGCAGAGCAGTAATACTAAAATTTGTATGACTGATGACGTTATACTGTGACTTTCCATATATTTTTCTCCCTAAATCTCAAAGTGAGCCTATTTACCCAATTTACCCGATAATTTTATCATATAAATGTGAAAAAATAAAGGAGATAGCCCTAAAAATCAATGTGTTTTCAAAAAGCTCAAAACATTGTATAATAGGTTTAACCAAATTGAACTTATCTGTATGGAGGTCAGCATGTCTACTAAGATAGAACTTCTAAAATTTTTAGACGAGAACTACGGTTCCTTTGTTTCAGGCGAATGCCTAGCCCAGACCTTGGGTGTTTCTCGAGCTGCGGTGAACAAGGCTGCCTCTGCACTAAAAAAGTCAGGCTACAAGATATTGAGCAGACCAAGCCAGGGCTATAAGCTACTTGAGAAAATCGATATTCTCACCGAGGAATCCATCGGTTCCAAGATAAACGAGCCTTGCAAGCTCATGGTTTTTGATGAGATTGACTCAACAAATAACTTTGCGCATTCCTTGCCATCATCAGATGTACCACAGGTAATCGTTGCAAATAGCCAGACTGCAGGTAAGGGAAGGCTCGGAAGAAGCTTCATGTCCCCATCGGACAACGGAATTTATCTAACAGTTGCCTTCAGGCCAAACTTTGATTTAAACAAATCGCCTTTCATAACCATGGCATCTGCACTAGCAGTTTGCAAGGCACTTGAGAACGTTTGCGATATAAACCCTAAGATTAAATGGGTCAACGATATTTTCCATAAGAACAAGAAGGTTTGCGGAATCTTAACAGAAGCTCAGACCAATCTTGAGACTGGCAGAATTGACAAGCTGATTATCGGAATTGGCATCAACTGTTTCCCAAGCAAATTCCCTGAGGAAATCGCTGATATTGCAGGAAGCGTAGCAGACGAAAACGGTGCGTTTTCAAGAAGTGCACTAGCCGGTGCGGTCGCTGATAGCATTCTCGCAATGATTAAGGAATTCCCAAGCACAAACTTCCTTCCAGAGTACAGAAGAAAATGCTTCATACTCGGCAAAGACATCTATGTTCATACAATCGCAGATGGCAAGCGCATCAAAGCACGCGCCCTCGATATAGATGACAATGGCGGACTCGTTGTTGAGTACATGGAAGGTGTCAGAATGAGAGAAATTGAGACCCTATCATCTGGCGAGGTCTCCATCAGGCAATAGTCTTGCAAAGCCTTCGCAGGCTCATAGAATATAAAGCTTCATAGAGTTTACATCGTAAATAAGCGATTCTTGTAAGCTCTGTGATTACAACAAAATAAGATAACTATAAAGACCGATTTCTAAAAATCGGTCTTTTGATTTACCATTTATCTTTGCGAGATTACTTGCTCTCAGGAGTCTTCTCTACAAGTTTTCCCCATACAACAATTCTATCATCGCCCGGGTCGTAAGTACAGGTACTTAGCATAACTATCTTATCATTTGCCGTCACATCTACGGTTCCCTTGTAGCCAGCAAGTTCATTTTTGCTGAGTACATTATTGATGTAGGCTTCTTTAGTTGACACATCATCCTCTGCAATATTGAGATTATATACGCTCTCATTTGTTGCATTTACATTTGCCGCGCCGAAAATCTCAAGCTTATAGTTCTTCTCTGGTGTATATATATCGATAATCTTGTGTTTCTTATAGTACTTCGCATCCTCAAAATAATTTCCGAGACTGTTGAACATACTATCGTCTAGCATTCTATGTCCGTAAACAATGGTCAAAAAGCTATTGAACGGATCCCTATTGCTGCTATCAATAAAAATAGACCCCTTACGGCTGTATTCTCCTGTCATAATATGATAGAGATAGTAATCGTTGTCACTCCCCTGCATTATAGGATAGTTAATAACTGTGCCCTTGGATCTGATCCATCCCTTGACATTTTTGCTGATTTTCGTCAAAGCATCCCAGTCGATTGTGAGGTCCTTTTCCTCCTTATCGGCTGATTCACCAGCACCAGCAATCTTTGCAAGATCATCGTAGGCAACTGTACCCTTGTGATATTCCATATAAATCGTGAAAACCTTATATCCACTGAAAATCATGACGCAAAGCAGTGCAAGCATTACGAGTCTGTAAAGCCATGTTCCTAGCCCTGCTTTTTTCTTTTCCTTCTTGCTCATATCAACCTCTCGTCCTTAATCTTCCCCATTCTCGGACTCATATTCATCTATCATCGTCTGAAGCTTATCCCCAATTCTTCCAATAGCCTCATACTTGACAGGTTTACCATCCATCAAAGTTATCTCGTATCCACATCCAGGCTCAGGCATCCAGTCCCACATAGACCTTTCGTCACCGAAAAGATGATCCATGAAGCTTGAAATCACACCGCCGTGGCAAATCATCACAGTCATAGGTACATTCTTTGCAATGTGTTCATCTATCAAAAACTGCCCGCCTCGCCTTGTTCTCTCATGGAATTCATTTCTTGATTCGCCGTTTGGAAGCTTGACCTCACCGATCTGATCGTAGCCCCACTCTAGGAAAAGCTCATCGTCCTTAAGAGAATCAAAGGCTCTGCACTCGTAGTCTCCGAAGTTCATCTCCTTCATATCCGTAATTCTACCGTGTTCAACATCTCCGAACAGAATCTCAAGAGTCTCCTCTGTACGCTTCATTCCAGTTGTGAAGAACTGCGTTCCCTCAGGAATGTCAGGATAGAAACCGCTATTCCTTTGCTCGACAAGCTCATCAACCCCCTCATCGCATAGGCCTATGTCCGTCGCTCCGTAGAACCATTTCTTCTTATTCCCCTCAGTTATCCCATGTCTTATGATCAAAATCTTAGATTCCAACTATTTTATCCTACTTTCAATTCCGCAGAAAACTGTATATACCTCGTCAGCCTCTGCAGCCACAGCATTGACAACCCTTCCGTTTGTCTCGCGCCAAGCCCTCTCAAGCTTGTCCATAGGAACAAGCCCACGAGATATATCCTCACAGATTATTATCTTATCCTTCATCAGAGGAAGCTGCGCCTTTATGTATTCATCAGCGCTTTGTCCCCTCTTCTCATACCCATATATAAATTTTTCCAAACCGTAGATGACTTTTTTCCCAAAGTCGATAGACTCCATATCGCTATTGCAATAGCAAATATCCTCATCTTTGATCCCAAAGCTTTTTCTAGCAAAATCGAGCTTACCCTGATAAGCTCCCGCATATATCAAAACCACTTGCTCTCCTTTCGCTCATCATTCCTATACTATTATCAGCGCTGCCAAAATCATTCCGCCAAGCTCACCCATGCAGATGCTATATCCTGCAATATCGCCATTCATGCCGCCCAGGTTATGTCGTGCATAAAGACAAGAAAGAAGCGTAACGCATGAAGTTCCAAGGGATGAAACAACAAATCTAACTATAGACTCTGGCCTTGCAAATATGATTGCAAAGATCAAGATTAGCAAAAAGTAAGCACATGTAATCAAGGCTACAATCTTAATATGCTTATCTCTCGGTTTTTCGTGATCCTCTAGATACTGACTTGTTGTAAGTGGCTTAAAACTAAGCACGCAAGCACCTGCCGTACCACGAGATATGACTGGAATAGTCAAAAGAGGAAAGAGTCCGCTTATCTCCATCGGCTTTATAAAAAAGCTAAAGCTTGCCACATACATAGCAAGGACCAGGAACACCAAAGTGATAACGGCAAAAGCTCCAACCGTCGAATCCTTGAGAATTCTGAGTCTATCCTCCAAAGGCCTGCGCGACATAATCGCATCATTGACATCCATAAAGCCATCCATGTGCATAAAGCCACATATCGCATAGATAAAAAAGCAGATTAACAGCGCCGAAAGCAGTGGATAAACCGCAATCTTGAGCACAATGCATCCTAGTATAAACCAGATAAGGCCTGCAACCATTCCTACGCCAGGTAGAAAGGCTAGCATCATGTTCTTAAGCCCGTTATCCCATCTCTTGTACGGACACGGCAAGGTTAAAAAATTACCCCAAGCCATGAAAAATCCAATAACAAAATCCTTCATAAACATACTCTCTAAATCAATTCAAAACTATAAATGACCCTTATGCGCAATGACATTACCACAAATAACCTCGCATACTAGCTCACATTTATTCGCTAAAGCCCTATCTATCAAAGCAAGCCCGCGTCTATAGCTCTCCGTAAAGTCATCAAAAATTCTAGCCTCAGAATATATGTAATCAGAAACGAAAACTACATTGCAGCTAAGCTCAGCAAATCTCAAAAGATCTTTTGAAACCTTCTCGGCCGCATGCTCGTCATATTCCCCCATCCCAAACATCGCGTTGGCAAGCAGCGCTGTAACGCTGTCCAAAAGGAAGACTCCGTCCCTATCTAAATTATATGGTGCATCAAAGAGCTCACACATGTTCATAGGCTTCTCAACCGTGATAAAACCCATTCCGTCGCGATCTTCTACATGCCTTTGGATTCTAAGCTCATCCTCATCATCTGTTGCAACCATGGTGGCAAGATAGTATAGCTTTTTCCCCTTTGCCATGTCAAACGCATATCTCTGAGCAAAGGAGGACTTGCCATTCTTTGCGCCTCCGCTTACAAAAACATTCATATTAAAACAAACTCTTTTCTCTCAGCTCATCAAGATATTCCGAATCTATCTGTCCTTCGTCTAAACTCTTCATCTCATTCATAACAGCACAAGATGCTTCCATAATCTTAAATGCTATAGGGCATCCACTAGCCTCCCCGAGCTTCATCTCAAGGTCAAACATCGGTCTAATTCCAAGTTTTTTCACCGCTGCCTTATATCCTGGTTCCTGTGAAAAATGCGATGTGAACATGAAATCCTTAACTGCAGGCTCAATCTCAGCTGCAAGTAGCGCTGCCGCAATAGAAATATATCCGTCCACAACAACTGGAATTCTGTTAATCGCTGCACCTAGGAAGGCACCAGCCATGGCACAGATATCATAGCCACCAAAAGCCGCTGCGCGGTCAATAGGATCAGGCATGTCATATTTTGATACAGCCTCTGCAACAATCTTGCACTTTTTGCTCAGGGATTCATCGTTCAGGCCACCGCCTCTTCCGACAACCTCCTCTGCGCTCATTCCTGTAAACGAGCTGATTATGCAGGCTGCAGTTGTTGAATTCCCTATACCCATTTCGCCGACACCGTAGATGTTCTTTCCGGCCTCACAAACCGCATTGGAAGCCTCAATTCCAGTCAGTATCGCAGCAATAGCTTCTGTTTTCGTCAAAGCAGGTTCCTTTGCTAGGTTTCTGCTTCCATCAGCAATTCTTCTGTCTACGACAAGTCTCTGAATCTTTCCGTCAACCAGCATGTCCTCTGCTAGTCTATCAGCTGGTATTGGAAGTTTAACGCCAACATCTATATCTAAAATGTCTATTCCAAAGTACTTGGCCTGTGCACCTACACCTGTAATACGCTTTGTAAAGTTAATAGTCTGCATCAAAGTGACTGTCTGAGGAGCCGATGCTACACCTTCCTCGACAACGCCGTTATCTGCGCACATCAAAACGATGGCCTGATTATCCACCATATTTCCGTATACCTTACCGGTAATGCCCGCAAGCCTAATGCTCATCTCCTCGAGCCTTCCTAGGCTTGTTGGAACCTTGAGTCTGTAGTCCTGTCTCTCCTTAGCATCCTTCATCGCCTGCTCATCTAGAGGCTTGATTTCTGCTAGGCAATCCCTAAGCTTTGATTCATCTGCAGAGCAAATCCATTTATTCATTACTTTAGACCTCATTTTTCAAAGTTTCGTTGTAAAATATACAATAATTCTATCATATCTTTGTGTTGAATAAAAGAAGGCCTTATTGCGTCAGCAAAGATTCAAATATATAATGTTCTTACAAGATAAAGCGATTTATTATTTTGCTTATGAAAAGGAATTATTTATGAACAAGCGAATCATCAGCAATATCCTATTGCTAGTCACAGCACTAATCTGGGGTTCATCATTCGTTGCCCAAAAGGCAGGTACGGCGCTAGAGCCGTTCACATATAACGGTATCCGTACACTGGTTGGCGGAGTTTCACTAGTCCCAGTCATCCTGATTCTATCAAAGGTAGGTAAAGGCAAGGCAGCCGAAGCTGTTCCTAAAGACAAAAAATCATTAATACTTGGCGGTATAGTCTGCGGTACATTTTTAGCGATTGCCTCAAATCTTCAGCAGTTTGGCATGTACTTTGATGCCGACGCTGGTAAGGCAGGCTTTATAACCGCGCTATATATAATGATAGTTCCTATTTTGGGAATGTTCCTCGGCAAGAGAGTCCGTCCGCTCGTATGGTTCTGCGTGCTTCTAGGAGCATGTGGATTTTACCTTTTGACTATTGCAGGTAAGGGCGTTGGACTTACAATCGAAAAAGGAGATCTATTTATTTTACTCTGTGCAGTTTTGTTCTCCTGCCACATTCTTGCAATCGACCACTTTTCGCCTAAGTGCGACGGTGTTAAGCTTTCCTGCCTTCAGTTCTTTGTTGCAGGAGGCCTTAGCTTCATCATGATGCTCATATTTGAATCACCTGATATAAACCAGATTCTCGACTGCTGGTTCCCTATCATATATGCCGGTGTATTCTCCTGTGGTATTGCCTATACGCTTCAGGTTGTTGCCCAAAAGAACGCAGAGCCTACAGCTGCATCTTTGATTCTCAGCCTTGAGTCTGTGTTTGCTGTTATCTCTGGTGCAATTCTTCTAGGCGAGAGAATGACAGGCTATGAAATTTTCGGATGCGCAGTGATATTTATTGCCGTTATCCTAGCTCAACTTCCTCAGAAGGAAAAGTAGACAAAAACCACGAACATTTGGAACGAGCTCGCTTTGATATATTCGTATTTTTGTCAAATTCGCAATAAAATATATCAAAATATTCGTTTTTTTGCATTTCAGGAAATTATTTTTATAGTCAATTGTAACTTTACTACATTATAATTACATTGTATTTATTTTAACTATTAAGTTGATGTATTAAAGGAGAACAATCAATTATGGAAAAGCTTTTCAAATTGAAGGAACACGGCACGGATCCGCGTACTGAGGTCATCGCCGGCTTTACCACCTTCCTGTCAATGGTTTACATCTTGGCAGTTAACCCTAACATTCTTTCGGCGGCTGGAATGGACCGCGCAGGAATCTTTACTGCTACAGCAGTTTCTGCGGCATTCGCAACACTTTGCATGGCATTCTTTGCTAACTACCCAGTTGCACTTGCTTCAGGAATGGGACTAAACGCATACTTCGCTTACTCGGTTTGTATCCCGATGGCAGAAGCAGGAATCAAGAACCCATGGACAATCGCTCTTGCGGCAGTATTGGTTGAAGGTATTGCATTCATCCTTCTATCTCTGACAAACTTCAGAGAAAAGCTCGTTAACGATATTCCAGAAAGCCTTAAGTACGGAATTACAGCAGGTATAGGTCTATTTATCACAATCATTGGCCTAAAGGGTGCTGGAATTACAGTTGCAAGCCCTGCAACACTCGTTGATCTTGGCGCGGTAAACACACCTCAGTTCATACTCGCACTTGTTGGACTTCTAATGATTGCAGTAATGCACCACTTCAAGATTAAGGGTGATATTCTTATCGGTATTCTTGGAACATGGATTCTAGGCATGATTGCACAGGCTGCAGGCTGGTATGTAGTAAATCCAGAAGCAGGTGCATTCTCACTATATCCAAGCTTTGAGGGAAGCAGCTTCATCCCTAAGGCACCTGAGCTATTCGCATTTGACTTCGCATGGATTGGCCAACACATAGTAAGCTTTGCTACAATCGTATTCTCATTCCTATTTGTTGATATCTTTGATACAGTAGGAACACTTATCGGTGTTGCATCAAAGGGTGATCTCCTCGATGAGAACGGTAAGCTTCCAAACGCTAAGGGTGCACTTCTTGCAGATGCTGTTGGTACAGTTGCAGGTGCATGCCTAGGTACATCTACAGTAACAAGCTATGTTGAGTCATCAGCAGGTGTTGCGGCAGGTGGACGTACAGGTATGACAGCTCTTACAACTGCAGTACTCTTCATTATAGCTCTATTCTTCTCACCAATCTTCCTAGCAATTCCAGGATTTGCAACAACTCCTGCTCTTGTATGGGTTGGACTTTTAATGATGAGCACAGTTAAGAAGATGTCATTTGATGGAGACATCGCAGACGTACTCGGTGGCTTCCTTGCAATAATCATGATGCCATTCACATACTCAATCGCTAACGGAATCATGTTCGGAATGCTAGCATGGGTAATCCTAAAGGTTCTAACAGGAAACGCTAAGAAGGTTCCAGTAGTTATGTGGGTATCAGCATTGCTATTCGCATTCAGATTCTACACACTTGTACATGGACTTACATTCTAGTAAAGCCTAGGAATTGCAAGAACCAAAAACAAATAAATTTGATATCAAGGCGTGCCTCAAGGTGCGCCTTTTACCTTGCAAGTATTTTGCGTCAAATGTATAATATAAGCGTATGCTTGAGCGTGTTCAAGCATAAAATCATGTAAAAAAGAGGAAAGCAAAATGCATTATGAAATGAAGATTGCTGGTCTAACAAGACAGCTACCACTTTGTCCGATAAACGATGAACTTTACATTGCAGCCTTTGTAATGTTTGGAGACGTTGCTATAACAGAAGCAGCAGCAAAGGAGCTCCTAGCTAAGGCGCCAGAATTTGATGTTATTGTAACTGCAGAATCAAAGGGAATTCCTTTGGCTTACGAGATGGCAAGACTTAGCGGCGGCAAGGACTATGTCGTATTTAGAAAGGCCGCAAAGCTATACATGCAGAACATTATAGAGACAAGTGTTGACTCAATCACAACTGACCATGTTCAGACGCTATGCATAGGCGAGAAGGAGGCTAGCCTCATCAAAGGCAGAAGAGTCCTTGTTGTAGACGACGTTATCAGCACAGGAGAGTCCCTACGCTCAATGGAGAAGCTTGTAGATGCTGCTGGCGGAAACATCGTTTGCCGCATGTCAGTTCTAGCTGAAGGAGAAGCCGCAGATAGAGATGATATCAAGTATCTTGAGAAGCTACCTCTATTCAATACAGATGGCTCAGTCAAAGAGTAATAGCACATAAGGAGAACAAATGGCTTACGACTACTCAAAATTGCAAAACGGAAGTGATATCAGAGGCATAGCTATCGGAAGTCCTTCAGAGCCGGTAAATCTCGATTCTGAAGCGGTTTCACGCCTAGCTAAAGGCTTCCTGTATCTGCTATCACATAACACAGATAAAGAACCAAACGAGCTTTGCATAGCAGTTGGACGAGATTCCAGAATTTCAGGGCCTGACCTAGTGCGAGATATCGTCTCTGCACTCACTCCATACGGTACTAAGGTTTTGGACTCAGGTCTTTCATCTACGCCCGCTATGTTCATGTCAACAGTATTTGAGGAATTTAAGTGCGACGGCGCTATTATGGTCACTGCAAGCCACATGCCTTCAAACCGAAACGGAATGAAGTTCTTTGATGTGAAGGGCGGACTGGATAAGGGCGACATTGCTGACATAATCACCTTCGCTGAATCTAGTTCAGTCCTAGGTAGATTGATTCCAAAAGCTGCTTCTGAACCAATCAAAGCTAATTTGATGGATGTTTACAGCGCGCACCTAAGAAAGAAAATCATAGATGCTCTTGATTCTGGAGAAACCCCTCTTTCAGGATTATCTATTACAGTTGATGCCGGAAACGGTGCTGGTGGTTTCTATGCCGAAAAAGTTTTATTACCGCTCGGCGCTGATGTCAGCAGCTCACAGTTCCTAGACCCGGACGGAAGCTTTCCAAATCACATTCCTAATCCAGAGGACAAGGCAGCGATAGAATCCATCTGTGCAAAGGTTCGCGAAGCAAAGACAGATCTAGGTTTGATTTTTGATACGGATGTAGACAGAGTTTCTGCAGTTGACGAAAGCGGCAAGGAAATAAACAGAAACGCTATTGTAGCACTAGCTGCTGCACTAATAGCAGATTCACACCCAGGCTCAACAGTTGTTACAGATAGTGTGACTTCTCGTGGCCTAACAGCCTTCCTTGAGAAAAGCCTAGGTCTCAAACACCTTCGCTTTAAGAGAGGATATAAGAATGTAATAAACAAGTCCATTGAGCTTAACGAGCAAGGCATAGAAAGTGACCTTGCGATAGAGACATCTGGACACGCAGCATATAAGGAAAACTTCTTCCTAGATGACGGTGCATATCTTGCAACAAAGATAGTGATAGCTGCTGCAAAGTGCAAAAAAGAAGGCAAAGGAATCGCATCGCTGATAAGCGATTTGTCAGAACCACTAGAAAGCCTAGAGGTTCGCTTGCCAATTATAGGAAGCGACTTCAGTGCTGTGGGCGATAATATAATAGAAGATTTACGAACGCTAAGCTCTTCAGATGAACTTTCTGAATGCAGTCTTGAAGAACCGAACTACGAGGGCGTACGAATCAACTTTAACAATTCTTCGATCAAAGGCTGGATGCTCCTGCGAAAATCCTTACATGAACCTATCATGCCACTAAACTTTGAAAGTGATGTTGAGGGAGGCTGCCTAAAGATAGCTGAGTGTCTCATCCCACTTCTATCAAAATATGATAATCTTGATATAGGAAAGCTAAAAGACTTAGTTTAAGACATACAAACTGGCTCAGGCCAGTTTTTTTTATGTTTTGGATTATATTATTATAGGCATCTTATTTCTGATATTGATTTTTGATAATTTTGATTTATAATTTATTTAACAACAGATATCTATTCCTTGATAAAAAATCCACTAAAATTTTGCGGAAAAGAAGATGGATTTAATTTCGTTATTGATGAAAGAAACTATTATTGAGGTGGCGCTATGAAGGATAGTAAAATAAAAAAACGGGACATAATTATCTATACTCTGATTGTCATGCTCATTTCGTGCATGCCGTTTATGGCCTATATCTCTAGTAACAGCAAGGAAAGGCAACCTTTCGGAGTTTATAACATATCAGGTACACACTCAACAACTTACTTTTCTTTTAGTAAATTTGATTCATTTAATACAAAGAATCCTAAAGGTGAATATTATGTATATAAGGATAGGGAAATATTCTCTCATGGATCATACGTAAGAACATCACCGTATGGAGCAAAAAACATATATAGACTAAACGATGAGATTCAGAACAAAACATATTATGTCGTAATGGAAGGTAAGAAAATTTACATTCTAGGCTATAATAATGAAGACTACGAACTGGAGCTAGTAGATAAATCCTTTTCTGTTCCATACACTGAATCTGAATAAAATTAATTGTATTTTTTCAAGTATTTTTCGCATCGATGAATAAAATCTTCGATGCGTTTTTTATTGAAATTTCAAGCTTTTACGCCCATGTCCCTATCGCATTTTGATATATTTATGAACAAAATGAAAAAAAACATGAAAAAATATCTTGTGTACATAAACAAATTATGTTACAATCCTTATTATTTCCAAACAAAAAATTAAAAAGAAAAGGGGACAAAAACATATGGATAAGAAACTTTCCACAAAAAATTATGTACTACTTGCCTCCCTCCTATTCGGACTGTTCTTTGGAGCGGGAAATCTAATATTCCCGGCGCTTATGGGGCAGATGGCAGGCGAACACACACCAGCAGCGACTATTGGCTTCGTTATTACAGGCGTAGGTCTACCGCTACTCGGTATTATCGCAATTTCACTGTCTCGAAGTGAGGGTCTTTACGACCTAGGTTGCAAAGTATCTAGACCGTACGGTATATTTTTTACTTGCCTACTATATCTAACTATAGGACCATTCTTCGCAATTCCTAGAACTGCGACGGTTCCTTATACAGTAGGTGTAGTACCAGCACTACACAAGGATTCACCTATAGTGCTTGGACTATTCTCACTCTGCTTCTTTGCGGTAGTTCTTTGGTTCTCACTAAGACCATCGAATATCCTAGATAGCGTTGGTAAGTATATAAACCCAATATTCCTTGCATTCCTAGCAGTTCTACTAGTTATGTGCTTCGTTAACCCAATGGGTTCAGTTTCAAGCACAAAGGCAACTGGTGAATATGTAACACACCCATTCTTCAGAGGATTCGTTGAGGGTTACAACACCATGGACGCACTAGCTTCGCTAGCATTCGGAATCATCATCATCAACGCTGTTAGAAATCTTGGCGTTAATGAGCCTAAGAACATAGCTAAATCAACTGCTATCGCAGGTGTAGGATGTGCGGTTCTCATGGCAGTAATCTACTTTGCACTCGTATTTGCTGGTGCACAGTCAAGAGGAATCTTTGAAGTTCAGCCAGATGGTGGTACACTACTTAACAAGATGGCTGACCACTACATGGGAGGTATAGGCGCAACATTCCTAGCTATCACAATCACACTTGCTTGCCTAAAGACTGCAATCGGTCTTATAACTGCAGGTGCAGAGACTTTCGGAAAGATGTTTCCTGGCCTGCTTTCATACAAGGCTTGGGCAATACTATTCACATCAGTTTCATTTGTATTTGCTAACTTTGGACTACTTAAGATCATCGCATACTCAATACCAGTATTGATGTTCCTATATCCACTAACAATAGCTATCATCCTAGTTAGTATCGTTGGCGGACTGTTCAATTATCACACAACTGTTTACAGATGGACAATCGCATTCACTATGCTTCCAGCTCTATTTGACGGAGTTAAGAGCCTTCCAGCTGAGACAGTTGCAGCTCTACACCTAGATGGTGTTGTTGCAAAGGTCGGTGCATTCCTTCCACTTTCAGATATAGGAATGGACTGGGTAGTTCCTTCAGTGCTAGGCTTCGTAGTAGGACTAATCTTCTACGCATTGAAGAAGGATAAAGGCACAGCTAACGCTTAGTACCAGATAAGAAAACATAATTTAAACTAAAAATAGTGCAACTGATGTTGCACTATTTTTTTCGTCTTTTTATTGGTCTTGTCTTCTTTGCTGCACTGAGCATCTTGCGGTATGCTCTTTTGCTCTTCTGACTCACAAGTCTTCCTATCGCCTCTGGCTCATGCCTCCTCACCATGTGGTTTTGGTTTGTTCGCATCTCTACAGGCCTTGCCTGAAGCTTGGAGTCAAGTATCTTTTGACTTGAATAAAGCCCATTATATCCAGAACAAAGGTAGCCCATGAAGCTAGCTATTGCAAACATATGCACGCCACTTCCACCAAAGCACTCTATGGCGAGGCAAATCGGCGCTATCATCGTATTTGTTGCTCCGCCGAACAGCGCTACCATGGCGAGCGCCGCGCCGAAGGATGATGGGATGCCTAGTAGCGGCGCGAATACGGCGCCGAAGGTGCTTCCTATGAAGAAGAGCGGCAGGATTTCTCCTCCCTTGAATCCTGCGCCGAGCGTTATTGCGGTGAACAGTATCTTGAGTAGAAACGCGAGATAGTCTTCGTTGCCACCTGAGAGCGCCTCTGTTATTGTTTCACTGCCTGCTCCGTTGTAGGTTTCTTTCCCTACTAAAAGGCTTAAAACGATTATAATTATCGCTCCTGAAATTACCCGTATATATGAGTTATTAAATAACTCATCGTAAATTGCGTGTATCAATCTATAGCTATTGCACATAAGTGTGGATACTAGTCCACAAAGAGATGCGAGTACGAGGATTTTGAGCATCAGTACTGGCGTTGTCGTCGGTATGCTTATGTGGAAGCCAAAGGCGACTACGCCAAGCTTTGTTGCAATCCAGTAAGCCGTGTAGGAGGACACAAAGCATGGAAATACAGCCATTTGGTAGAGGTGTCCGACTTTGATGAACATGACGACGAAGACCGTTGCTGTAAGCGGTGTGCCGAAGATAGCGGCAAAGAAGGCTGCCATACCGGCCATGGTCGCTATTCTGAGGTTCTCCGCGTGGAGTCTCGACTTTCTGCCTATGTAGTTACCTATGCCTCCACCTAGCTGAAGAGCTGCACCCTCTTTGCCTGCAGATCCACCGCAAAAGTGTGTCAAAACCGTACCCACAAAAATAGCAGGAACAAGTCTGAACCTGACAGGCGCGCTGTCGTGCACAGAATCGATTATATCATCGGTTCCCTTGCCCTCAAGTCCTAGCTTTTGGTACATATAGACTATGATTATTCCTGCAAATGGAAGCAAAAAGAGCAGCCACTCGTGCTTCTTGCGAAATACATTCGCATAGAATACACCGTTGTAAAACAAAGCCCCGATAATGCCGCAAACAATTCCGATTACAATCGCAATAAGGCTCCATCTAATGATGAGCTTTATATACTGCTTAACATATTCAGTCTGGGTATATCGCTGATTTTGTTTCAAGACTGCTCCTTATATTATTTAATTACTGTATAGATTTGTTGTTACATACTCTGGGTCACAAGTTACATCGATTCCAAGTGATGAAAGCGTCTGCTCGTCTCGGTCTGAGAGAATTGCCGTGCAATGCGCCCTGCATCCATGAAGCAAGGAAAGCTTACTAGCTGCAAGTCTTGCCTTTTCGTCCGTAACCCCTGAAACCGTAAGAGCCATAAGAATTTCCTCGCAGTTCAGGCTGCTCCTATCGTATCCAAGCACATCTGTCTTTAGCTGCTGTGTTGTCTCAAGAACCTTTGGCTCTATCAAAAGGAGTTCATCTGGCATATCAGCTAGATATTTGATGGAGTTCAAAACCACTGCAGCTGCTGCAACCATGCGCCTTGAGCTACGTCCCGTTATAACGTGACCATCCGGCATCTCCATGGCCATAGCTACTGCATTTTCGTATTTATCACAGAGTTCTCTCTTGAATTCCGCATAATCTCTAGCTTTTTGAACTACAACTCTATCGCCAACGGCCTTGCCAACTTCCTTCATCAAAAGCTCCGCCCTATCAAGGGAATCGCTCTCAATTTTACCCTTCTTAAAATCGACTGCTGCTATCAAAAATCTCCTGATTATCTCCTGGCAAGATGCCTCCTGACAGGCCTCATCATCAGTGATACAAAAGCCTACACGGTTTACGCCCATGTCCGTTGGTGACTGGTATTCAGATTCCTCTCCCGTGATCTTCTCAATTATTCGTTTAACTACTGGAAATACCTCAATATCTCTATTGTAGTTGATTGCCTTCTCGCCATAAGCCTCTAGGTGGAAAGGGTCAATCATGTTCACATCCTTTAGGTCAACCGTTGCAGACTCATATGCAAGGTTCACTGGATGCTTTAGTGGAAGATTCCAAACTGGGAAGGTCTCAAACTTCGCGTATCTTACCTTGCATCCACGCATAAAATCGTGGTATAGCTGGGATAGACATGTCGCAAGCTTTCCTGATCCTCCGCCAGGTCCAGTTACAACGACAAGCGGCTTAGTAACCTCAATGTAAGGGTTTGCACCGTAGCCTTCTTCACTTACAATTGTCTCTACATCTGTAGGATATCCCTTTGTAAAGCAGTGCTTGTATGTCTTGATTCCGCGTCTTTCGAGCTTTTTGATGAACATATCAACTGCTGGAGCATCCTCATATCTTGTTATGACGACGCTGTTTATATCTAAATCGTACTTTCTAAATGTATCTATGAGCCTTAGAACTTCGAGGTCATAGGTGATGCCGAAGTCATGTCTTGTCTTATTCGTCGTTATATCTCCAGAGTAGATGCAAATAATCACCTCTGCTGAGTCCTTCATCTTCTGTAAAAGCTTAATTTTCGCATTCTCATCAAAGCCAGGAAGCACCCTCATAGCGTGCTTATCGTGAACCAACTTGCCACCGAACTCAAGGTAAAGCCTTTCGCCCTGCTTTTCGTTGATTCTCTGCATTATATAATGCGACTGCTCTTCTAGATATTTTTCTGAATCAAAACCTAATTTGTACATAGAGACGCCTCCCGTCTACACTAACATCTGAAAAGAAAGAAATAAGGTGGTTCCAACCATAGAGAGGATAATAACCGCTACTACTATTCTTGCAACCCATCTGTGAAATCTGTTCATAATTACACCTACTGCATTATCTCAATCGCAAGTTCATTGCGACCTTCTATCATTCCTCTGAGACTGATATCATATTCAAGAGTTATCTTTCCGTATCCCTCTGGCGAAAGCTCTCTCTTGATGCTATTAGTCAAAACCTCCAGCGACATAGGTCCATAAGGCGTGCTATAATCGCTCTTAAAACGCTTTCCGGTCTCAAACTCTAGTACTGATCCGTACTCGCTTGAATCTCCAATTCTCTTCATTCTCAGGCTAGTATCTGTCAGCTTAAGGCTGGTCTTACATCCTGGAAATCCCGAAAACTCACTCTCTTCATATATAAAATACTTGGCTCCGCCCTTCTCGAACATCATGCCGTCACTCACAAATTCGAGCTCTTCTTCGACATTGTCGCCGACAAAACGCTTGCCAGTTATCTTTATCGTGACATTTTTCATATCATTACTGTCCTTTCACAAACTCAATTCGCTATTATACCACAAATAGATATTTTTTTGTTATTCAGCAAGCAAAAAACTTGTATATTAATTATATATTTTACTTTATCAAAACCTGAAACTCTGATAGTATCAAAATATATAAAACCATTGCACAGGATTAACCCTTTTATCACAAAAAAGTCATATATATTAATTATAATCATACCATAAATATATAAACTAACAAGGAGGTAAGCTTATGGATCACAATAATGATTACAAACCCCCATTTGGCAACAATGATGAGATAACCCCCCCAAATGAAAATCCCTCGGATGTGATCGAAGAAACTAGCAGCGAGCCAGCAAATCAAGAAAACACTTTTAGCTACGGCTCGACATCCACAAATACGTCATTTAATGCTACAAGTACCAAGCAGCAGTCTGTACAAGAATTCCCTGGCTATGAGAGAGCCTCGTTTGGCAATACTTCATTTCAGTCATCGAGCAATCCATTTGAGCAGGAAAGACAGTTTAACACTTCAAGGGGATTCGAAAACTATTCATATGACACTTCTCAGCTTAGAAGCTTTGATAGAAAATCCTCTGACGGAAATGGTGGTATGCCTAAAACCAAGACCCCTAAGTCACCTGTTTATATCACCAAGAAGGCTTTTATCATCTGTCTAATATGCGCAATGCTAGGAACTTCAGGTATAACCATTGGAGGCCTTAAGCTAGCGGGAGCACTTGATGGCTCATATGGTGGAAACAACATCTCTGCTACGAACTATAAGTTGACTAAATCCAATGGCACAACTAGACCAATTAAAGAAATCGTTTCTATGAACGAAAACGCTGTCGTTGAGATACAAACCGAAAAGGTCAGCGGAGACTCTTGGATTAAGAACTATGTAACCAAGGGTGCAGGCTCAGGTGTAATTATCGATAGCGACGGCTACATCATGACCTGTAATCATGTGATCGACGGTGCCTCAAATATAATCGTAAAGCTCAAAGACGGAACGACTAAAAAAGCACGTCTTATAGGTGCTGATAGTCAAAACGACATAGCGGTTCTAAAGATAGACGGCTCAGGATATACTGCTGCAAGATACGGTGACAGCGATTCTATCTCCGTAGGTGATCAGGCCGTTGCAATCGGTAATCCACTTGGCGAGCTCGGTGGAAGTGTTTCAGCAGGTATCATTAGCGCTCGTGACAGACAGATTAGCGTCGACGGAAGAGCTATGAAGCTAATCCAAACAGATACATCAATCAATCCAGGAAACTCGGGCGGCGGCCTTTTTGATGGACAAGGAAACCTAATTGGAATTGTGGTTGCTAAATCGTCTGGTTCTAATGTTGAAGGACTTGGATTTGCAATTCCTATCAACACAGCATCAAAGATTGCAAAAGATCTAATTCAGAACGGCAAAGTTACCGGACGTGCAATAATAGGTGTCAAGATTGTTGATCTTTCAAATGAAGAAGATATACAAAAATATGGCGTAAGTGCACCAGGAGTATATATTGATGATGTTGTTTCAGATGAGGCGAAGAAATCTGGATTACAATCTGGCGACAAAATTCAATCCATCGGTAAAACAAAAATAGAGTCAGCTGTAGACCTAAGAACAGAGCTAGACAAGTACAAACCAGGTGATAAAATAAAGATAACCGTTTTACGCAACGAGAAATCCTTAGAGATTACAGTAGTCCTATCAGAAGGTTAATATAGGTTAATATAGGTTAATATAGATTAATATAGCTGTATTGAAAAATCCTCAAGATTTATTTCTTGAGGATTTTCTCTATTTTATGGTTTATATCAAATTCTTCTCATCTAGCAGCATATACCTGCCTTTGATTATAGCTCCCAGAGATTAAAGCTCTCTCTTATCGCGAAAGCCTGTTTTTCCTCCCTCGATAACAAAAGCTCTTAGTGCCTGGATGTGCTCTGAAACAACACGTCTAGCCTCGACACTATCTCCGCTCTTGAGAGCTGAAATAATTCCCCTATGCTCACTAGGCATGTTCTCATAGCGTGAGAAATCATCGTAGTAGATGTATCTAAATCTCAAAGCCAACTCCTGAGCCATGGTGCTGAATTTTACAAGAGTGTTATTACCCGTAATCTCAACGATTTCCTTATGGAACTGCTCGTCACAAAAAATCATCCGTTCTGTATCGTTATGCTTAACCGCAAGCTCATAGTCATCTGTGATATTTTCCAAACGGTCGATTTCTTCAGGTGTTATGCGCTTTGCTGCAAGCTCAGCAGAAAAACCCTCAAGCTCCTCTCTGACATCTAGCAAATCCACCATATCATCTACGGAAACATCAGATGCATAAGCGCCGTGTCTTGGCTGAATTGTAACAAGCCCTTCCTTCTCTAGCTTACGAATCGCCTCCCTAATAGGGGTACGGCTAACGCCCATCTGATTTGAGAGATCAACCTCCATAAGGCGAGTTCCAGGAACAATGCGACCAGTCATAATATTCCTCTTCAGCTCCTCATAGACAACCTCTCTAAGAGGTCTGTGGCTACCAATATCCATTTTCACATCCTGTAGGTCCATAAAAAATCTCCATTCTGCTTCAATAAGTTCTATATCATCGTCCTTGCCCAAAAGGCAAAGCAGGACTTTTGTTTAAAAACTGCCGCATACTTCTTGGCCTGGCTTTCACTATCAAAGATAGCAAATACCGTAGGCCCGCTACCGCTCATCAGCACCTTTCTCGCACCTTCACAGGTCTCAATCATAAAGCGCTTGAGCTCCGCAACCTCTGGGTACGCTTTAAGTGTAAACTCCTCGAGGACATTTATCATCTCAGAATACCCCGCAGCCTTATCACCATATCTCAAAGCTCTACAAAGCTTATCATTATTAGGTCTATCGCTAATCGTGCATTCATCAATTCCAGTAAATACCGTCCTTGTTGAAACGCTAAGCCTTGGCGTTACGACAAGTATGCTCGACTTAAGCGGTCTAACTTTGCTAAGCTTCGTACCCGTTCCTCTTGCTCTCGCACAAGTTGAAGCAATATTAGAATATCTGATATTCTCAGGCAAGTCCCTGTTGCTCTTTGCCTGCGCCATCAAACAAAATGGGATATCAGACCCTAACTTCGCCCCTTGCTCACATAGTTCCTCTAGTGAAAGCCCTAGCTCCCACATAGCATTGAGCCCATGCATTATTGCCGCAGCATTGCCACTTCCGCCAGCCATGCCCGCAGCAACCGGGATTCTCTTCTTTATGAATATCTCGATGAGCCCCTTTGGATTCACCCTGTCTCCATATTCATCTATCATAAGCTCCGCAGCTCGCCACGCGAGGTTATACCTATTGTTTGGCAAATACCTGAGATTTGTTCTTAGATAAATTTCAAAACCCTTTAGATTCGCCCCAAAGCTATTAATTGGCTCAGGTGGCATCTCATCTGTGAATCTGATACTTATCTCATCTCTAAGTGATATCTGCTGCATCACCATATCTACCGGGTGCATACCACTTGGCATTACATCGCCAACATCAATGGAAAGGTTAATCTTCGCATAGGAGAAAAGCATTATGGTCTTTTCCACTTTTGCCTCCAATTACGCTATGTGCAAAATCAAAAAGCTTACTTCTTCTTGTTCTTAGCTCTTCTCTTAGCGAGTCGCTCTTCTTCAGCCGCCTGAGCCTCTGCAAGAGCCTTACGGCCAGTTATATATTTTCCACCAGCTTCAGATATAGGTCTTGGTCCCTTTACCTTGAAGTTGCCGTTATCCTCTTCCTCATACTCCTCGTAATCGTCCTCGTCAGCTTCCTTAGCGGCCTTTCTTGCAGCCTTCTTAGCAGCCTTAGCCTCTTCCTTCTCATGCTGAGCGATTATTTCGCTAACAGGTCTACCTGTTCTCTTAGCTTCCTTGTATGGGTTAAACGGAGCGTTGCTCGTATCTGCATCTTCGTCCTCTTCCTGATGCTTCTTAGCCTGTCTGCTTGCAAAGAAGAACATTCCGACCATCATTAAAAGCATCATACCCATGTAAATCTTATTATTAAGACTCTGGTTCAATGTCTTAAATGAAATCTTAAGATCCTTACCGAGCGTATTTCCGTCATTATCAACGAATTTCTTAGAAATAACCAGTGTGTACTTGCTGTCACCCTTGATTGCGTTCTTCTTAGCATTTACTGTATCGTAAAGCACGAGAACCTGTCCCTTAACATCAGGGTTAAAATACACCTTGATAGGAAGTTCATTTCCCTTCGCGTCTAGAATCTTAAAGCACTTAGAATTCGCCTTCTGATTCTCCTTCTTGTTCACCTTGTTATTAAAAGTTAGCTTAACGCCGACATTCTCAACAGATGTATTCTTCTGTCCATCCTTAGGGTAGCTTTCCTTTAGCTCAAGCTTACCGCTCTCTGCAAATGCAAACGAGGTAAATATCATCACAATCAATGCTGTTAGGCAAATTCTGATACTCGTTTTCTTCATTACTCTTCCTCCGGTTTTTTCCTTTTATTTCGTAGGTTGCGAAAAAATTCGCGCACAAGCTGCGAACTTTCCTCTGCCATTATTCCTCTATCCACTGCAATCTGATGGTTTAGCCTTTCATCCTGCACGATATTGTAGACCGATCCACAAGCTCCCGTCTTAGGGTCATCCGCACCTATGTATAGATGCTCTATTCTCGACCACACGAGCGCACCCGCACACATGCTGCAGGGCTCCATAGTCACATACATATCGCAACCTATAAGTCTCCAGCCGCCCAAAACTTTAGACGCCTCTCTGATTGCTATCATCTCCGCATGTGCTGTCGGATCCTTTGTAGTTTCGGTCAAATTATGGCCTCTCGAAATGATTTCGCCATCCTTAACAATAACTGCTCCAACAGGTATTTCTCCCATCTCAGCAGCCTTCTGAGCCTCCTTAAGGGCTTCTTTCATATAATTACTCATATACCTAACAATCTTATCACATATACGTGTATTATTCAAGATACAAAATCCACACCAACGTGGTATTATCAATCAAAGAGGGTTCCCACTTTGATACAAAATGCTACCAAACGCAAGTTGCACAAAGCACTTTTATAGGTTATTATTTACATATTAATTAATCAAAAAGAGAGGAGATTCCATGAGCCTTTTAAGCATTGCCATGATAAGCAAAATCGCAGACATTCTAGTCATCGCCATCATAGTTATATCAGCAGTTCGCGGCTATCGCAGAGGCCTACTGAACTCCTTTTTCAATTTCTTTCGCTGGTCACTATGTGCAGTTTGCGGAGTTGTCTTTGCTCTACCAATCAAAAACTTCATAGTCAAGCATACAAGCCTTCAGCTCAGCATATCAAAGAGTATCAAAGATACCCTAGATTCATCCATAGCTTCAAACAATTTTATCATGAGCCTGCCACGTCAAATCAGACTTTTGTGGGATGATATACGCAACGAAGCAACATCAAAGATCTCAGCATCTCTAGCAGATACGCTAATCTCCATGCTCTCGTTCACCTTACTCTTCATTGCTTTGTTTATGCTAGCACGCTTTACGCTTCGCAGCCTTGAGCTAAAAAAACGCGGAGTACTCGGCCTCTCTAACAGACTTTGTGGAATGTTCTTCGGCGCACTCAAAGGAGCTTTGCTAGTAAGTATCATAATGCTTATTTCATTCCCTCTGCTCAGCCTGCTAGAGCCAGATACATCAGCTACGATTGCGGAAGGACTAAGCCACGGCAAACTATCAGGCTTTTTCTACGACTCCAATCCAATCACTGACGGTATAACTCTCATATCAAAGCATTCCATCTAGCTATTCTTTAGACCAAATTAGAATTTATGGAGGTATAGTATATTGTAGATCCATTTGCAGATAAGGTGTTTTTGGAAATCTAGTTGCTATTTGCATCATAGATAGTTGGATTTCTATGAGTTAATGATGAATATAACAAAAGAGAATAATTTATCAGAAACTGCTTTTGCAGTTAAAACAGGCTAAGGCAGATATCCCCTTAGGTGGTTTACGCCTAGAGAAGAAATTGATTTATGTGGTCATACTACGTTTGGTGCAACATTTGTTATATTTAACTACTATGGTAAAGAATTAGAAACAGTTTATTTCGATACACTAAGTGGTGAAATAATTGTAAACCGCAAACGATCTTTATGAGATGGATTTTCCAAAATATCAATTGACGGAAGTAGACATAAGCATGGAAATGATAGATGCTATTGGCTGTGAACCAAAATAGCTTTTATGAGATGTGATTTACTTTGTATATTTAATGATGAAGATATAGCAAGGGATCTAACTCCTGATTTGGAAAAGGCAAAAAATCTTGATGGACTTCTGTTGCAGGTAATCGCTCCATTTAATCTAAGTTTGTATAACTAATAAATAAAATATGACGCAGAACAGTTTATTATAGATATTGGAAAAACAAAATTTACAATAAGCCATTTAACTACACCCAAAAAGTTAGTTTTCTGGAAACACTATATGATACCTACAATTCCACGATGTATGTGATAAACTATTCTTATCCATTTGGGATTACCTCCTTGTTTTTATATATGGTTGGTGACCATATTTATCTTAATACAGGAGGTCCTTTTTCGCTAAAGCTTCCTAACCTCACTAGCATATCCAGGGTTAATTGTTCATCTCTCTATCGTTCGATAAACCACTGCTAAAGCAATCCAATTAAAGCGGTTTTATTAGGTTATATGCACTCCCAAAAACCAATTTCTATTTATGCGATATTAAAACCAATGCCTACAAACAAATGTATAGATAAATTTAAAAGAAATATGAATGCAGAAAATAACCAGTAAGGACTAACCCTATATGGAATATTTACTTGTATAAATATTGATTCACTTTTCAAATAAATATTGAGTTACATAGATTAGATATTAAAACTTTTGTCCTTTAACCTATAGAATACTAGTTTGCAGAAAATTCCTGCTCCATATTCATTGCAAATTATAGAGTTCATTATATGTCTTAGATTTCTTTAATAAATCTTCGTGTGTTCCATAACTTTCAATTTCTCCATTATTTAAAACTACAATTTTATTACTTTTATTAATAAAATTGATAAATTTATGTGTTATTATTATTCCTATCTTTCCTTTAAAAATGTTTTCATATAGTTCTATTATTTCAAACTCAGATACTGCATCTAGCATTGCATTGGGTTCATCTAAAAAATATAAATCTGCATCTCTTACAAAACATCTTGCTAAGGCGATTTTTTGCCATTGTCCTAATGAAATTTGTTTGCCCGATTCAAACCAATAACCAAGTTGTGTGTCTATATTTTTATCCTCATTATTAACTAGCTCATCTAATTTGAATTTCTTACAAACATCTTTTATTTTTATATCATTTCGACTTTCGTTAAGGTTACTATAACATATGTTTTCTCTGATTGTCCCTTCATACTTTGTAAAGTCCTGAAATAGGGCACCTACACACTTGAAGAATTTTCTTTTATTTATTTTTCTAAAATTAATACCATTAATATATATTTCACCTTCATAATCACCATACATGCCAAGTAAAATTTTCATAAGGGTACTCTTTCCACTACCATTTTTACCTACAATTGCAATGATGTCACCTTTTTTTATGCTTAGACATACATTCCTCAATGCGTATTCTTTTGAATTAGGATATTTGTATGATAGATTAACTATATCAATTGTTTTTACTTCATCTACTGCATAGCTATCTGGATCAAATTCCTCATCCAAATCAAGAAAATCAAAAAGTTGACTGATAAACAGCGTTGATTTGTTAAGATCTGCTAACATTTGAATAATTTGTCGAATTTGTGTTTTTGTAGAAACAATAGATCTTGTATATGTTACAACATCTCCAATCAAGATTCTACTTAAATATCCGCAATAAATAGTATATGAAAACAGTAAGCCCATAACAATTTGTTCTAATAAACTAAAAATCATCAGATATCGCATTCTTTTTCTGCCTATATATAAATCTTGAGCAGCAAATCGCTTAGCCAAAATTATGAAATTGTTAATAAAATATCCGAATAAACCATATAACTTGAGTTCTTTGTAATTTAAACCACAAGTTATAATATAACTATTGTACCATGCTTTTCTTTCTTCATTAGTGCGCTCTTTTACAATTTTAAACTCTTCTCTATTTATCCTATTTCCGATGAAAAATTCTATCATGGGGAATAAAGTTAAAAAAACTATAATTAGAGGTTCAAAAGAAATTATTACCATAATATAAGCAATACTACTAATACAAATTCCAACCGATGAAATTATAGTGTCAAAATATGTAAGAATAGCCCCTTCTGATTGAGAGTCCGCCCGTTGTAGCATATCATATATTTTGCTATCTTCAAATGATCTTAAATCTAACTTTGAAGATTTTTTTAATACAAGCTCTTTTATTTTTATATTGAATTTTAATGAATATTTTTGCTTATAGTATCCATAAAAAAATTGAATAAGTATCAAAACTAAATCTACTATCAGGTACCATATTATCAACTTTAAAATACTTGACAAGTCATCTATTTTTATTTGGATTATATTTATAATCTGCTGCATTATTTTTAAAGATATAACAGGTATTATGCTTGATATTATAATTGCAGCTAATGTGATATAAATGTATCTTCCATCAACCTGTCTAATTAAATTAATAGATTTAATAAATATTTTTTTATGTTAGAAATTGTTTTCATAGAATCAGCTTAACCTATCAGTAAAATTTTCCTATAATCATCAATATTATACAGTAATTCAGAAAAGACTGCAATTATTCCTGTAACGCCATTTAATAATGAATAATCCCCCAAATACCCTTCTAGTCTTCCATCTTCATTTTCAATTTTATTTGGATTATCCTTAGCTATTTGAGAATTATCATTACTTAGTTTTATTATACGGTTCACACATGCTTCTAATTCCAAATGATCACAGATATCAATTTTATTTTTAATAGTCATAATATATCCAGATAAAATACTCGAATATCCATGACACAAACTAGGGCTTACTAAATAAAAATCATCCAAAGGCTTGTGCATAGCACAAATTAACTGTTTACATAGGCTTTCCTTTTTTTCCGTCCATCCCAAATTTTTACATGCTGTTATCATTCCACCCAATATACCAATATTACCATAGCACCAGCTTGATGCATAATGGATACTCGTGTCATTTAGTGTCTTATTCAAATACTCCTCATATGAAATTTGTCCTGGCCAATACGCAATATCATTTTCAAGTACTACAAATTCTTCATACATTTCAAAACAAGTGTCTATAGCATCTTTCAATTCATTTGACTTATATCCAAATTTGTATGCCTTTGACAAAGCGACTAATGGTCCCATAATTCCATGTGCCATTCCAAAGTTAAAATTTCCATTAGGGAAGCTCTTCTTTTCTGATTCTAAATATTGCATTTCACAAGGTATGTGAAAATTATGCACAAATGAGTTTTTGTATCTATGCTTTTTTGTTAAAGCAATTAAATAATCTACTGCAGCTTTTATAGAATCATTGCATGCTTCATCTTTCTTCAAATCACATTCTAGTAAATAGTATAGTGCCCCAGATATCCCTGATATGCAATCGTAGTTATCAAATTTTGTGGAATCAAAACTGTATTTTAATTTTATGGATTTGTCTCCAACTTCCTTAGCAAGTAGGGAGTTTATGCTATTAGAAAAACTTTTCAGTCTTCCACTATGATGGCTGTAACAACTGATTGCAAAGCACATATATCCAAATCCACCGAACATAGATATATTATCTTTATGTATCCCGTGAATTTCTATAAGTTTTTTTATTTCATATGATAAATCAAATCCTATCTCATCCCAAAGGGTTCTTTTATAATTGATTTTAATTGCAATTGCTGACAGAAATATAAAGTCCGCATAATTTTCAGGTTTCAAATCTGCTTTTTTGTACATTGATTCTGCATGAACAAAAACTTTTTTCATATACTTATCTATTTTTTCTTTATCACTAGTAAATTGCGTTGACATTATAAATACCTCTTGTTTTCTTTGCTCGATTTTAAAATATCCTAATTACCTATTTTCGCATAATGATTTGAGACCTTTTATAATTATACTGAAGCAGCTATGGTTACTTGAATTTGTACTTATTTTTCTTTATGTTCAATAAAGCAATAACACAAATTATAGCTAGTATACATAAAACCACATACGTTCCTTTGTATCCAATACGGTTAATAACTTCATCCATTTCAAACCTTCCAATCATTAAATTATGTACATAATGAATCAATGAAATTAAAATTAAGCTCTTACTTTTATCATAGATAATAGCGAAAATGAAGGCCAATATCACACAGTTTAATGTTTGACACGCTATGGATTCTAGCCAGTAGGCGGGCGAACCAACATAATATATACTAAACGGAATATGCCACAATCCCCATATTATTCCTACCATTACTGTTCCAGAAAATTTGCCATATTTGTCTTGTAATTTGGGTTGCAAAAAAAATCTCCAACCATATTCTTCTCCTATAAATGGTAAAAAATTAACGAGAAATATAGGTAAATAAAAGATAAAGTTCTTCCATAAATGCAAGTTTGTGATTTTTTGAAGAAAAAGTTGAAAGTTTCCTTCTAAATATGCATATGCGCCAAAATAAATCAGCCAAAACAAAATATACATCATAAACAAAAAGAAATTTTTTTTGAAATTACATTTTCTATTTTTTTGTTTAATTATTGCTTTTAGTATTACTACCAAAAAAATCACATGGATTACTAAACTTATTATACTAAATACCCATATAACATCCATTCTGAATAGACTTATTATCCCAAATATAATGCCAAATATAGTTTCTATAATATATAAATGCTTAAGCATTGGTAAAGACGCTTTTTCAAGGATAATTGCAATCAGAGCAGGATAAAACATCTGGGTTGTTGATAAAAAACTTAAATCGATCCCTCTGTAATACCCAATCATCATAAATATCCCCATACAAAATGTTAGTATATAGAGGCTGATAGTATACATGGCGATACTATTTCTGCTTTTTTCATTTTTCATTTCTATTCCTTGTAAATTCATGCTACAGGACCTCCGGTATAATTCTCCATATATTAATAAATAACATCAAAGGCAGAAAGATTATTTATTTATCTGAGCATTCCGTTAATACAGAGCCGACGATAATTGTAGTTATAGCACCACCAACACTTGAGCTTTTTTCATTACTTTCCTCAACTTTTTTGATATCTAGGTCAAACTCATTAAAATTTCCCATCTTATCCAAGCCCAATTCCTTTGAATTAGATGACATCATCATATGACACATATAAATCACTCTTTATGCTTTATTCTGTCACAATTATTTTACAATTTTATTGTCATAAATGTCAATATATTTATATTTATCCAATAAACATAAAAAATAATGTTACAGTTACTTATTTCTACTCATCTTCTTGTAAATGTCATATATGTTCTTGTTTATCCGCATTGTTTTTAATATCTCAGAAGCAGAAAGCGGTTTTGGTGAGCGCATATATCCCAAAACTTGGAGGTTTTTCTTCTAAAAGTTCTTCCACCACCTGACATATCACTCTGCACTTCTTTACTGAATAACCAAGCTAGGAACTGTTGAAGTTGTTTAGTATCATTGTCTACCTTTGGTGTAAACGCTAACTTACAAGACTTGCAAAACCACCTTTGAGATCCAGATTTTATCTTGCTGTGCTTTATGCATTTGCCATTGCAAATGGGACAATTTACTTGCTTCATAATATATTCCTCCAAGAACACTAATTCTAAGGAAGATATACCACATTTTAGCGTTGAATTTCCAACATTCTAAGGAGGTTTTGCACACACTTTTTGTCCACCCTTAATCTTCTTTCAAAAAAGATTAAATCGCCATACACATTGAAAGTTCAATGTATATGGCGATTTTCATCAACACTTTTTGTCCTATAGCCCTTAAATTACTACTTAGAGTAAACACTCGAAATTCCAAAGTACTCCTCTAGTGTAATCCACTTGCCATTGTTATATAGCTTTGTTGCAAGCTCAGGTCCCACATATCTTACATGCCATGGCTGATATATTCTTCCCGTAATGGCTTCCTTTCCCTTAGGATATCTAATGATGAAGCCATATTTAGCACAGTTTGCGTTAAGCCACTTTCCTGCCGTAGTATCTGCAAAGTTCTCCTGCTCATCGTTTAAATCAAGAGCATATCCTGTCTGATGCTCTGAATATCCAGGTCTTGCAACGGCCTTGTCAGCAGCTTCCTTTCCGTACTTAGAAACATAATCGTCGTAGATTTCCTTCTGCACACGGTAAGATCTATATCCACTTAGCAAGCTGAAATGAACACCATCTGCTCTCGCATCATCGAGAAGTCTCTTAAACTCTGTATACGCATCGTTTTGGATAGCACCTATGCCATAGCCCTCAGGTAGTGAGAAGCTGTTATTTACAATCAAAATACCATCTATGCTAGTAAGCCCATCCACGCGTGTAAGTGTAAAGCCCTTACCTGTTACAAAGCTCATATCTCCTTCGGTTTGATCCATGTCTATAACATTGACCTTGATCTTCTTCTCAGCCTTATTTCCACTATCATCAGTTGCAATTAGAGTTAGGCTATAGCTTCCGGCCTTCTTTGCGTCGTAGCTTCCCTCTGTCTTAAGTTTAAACTTACCTGAGTTATCGCTCACCTTAGCCATATCCTCAATCTTACTTGCATTTCCGAGTAAGACATTAACTTCGGTCTCCATACTGATTACCGGAGCCTTAGTATCAACAACATTAACGTCGAAATCGTAGTTCTTATCCTTACCATCAATGCTAAGGACAACCTTATATTTCTTCTTGCCTAGCTTAGAGGTATCAATCTTAACATCCTTCTTCAGCTTGCCACCGTCTATACTCTCAATATAGTCAGACGCCATTGCCTTGCTGTTAATCTCAGCATTTAGGCTATCCTTTAGCTTAACTCTGCTCGCTGTACCAAAGAAATTAAAGTATATGAACAAAAATAATAGGAATGCTAAAAATAGAATTATTACTCCAATTACAATGTCCCTTATATATTGAATTCGCGTTTTTCTCGCAAAGAGATATTTCTTTCTTCCAAACATAGATGTCCCTTTCGGCACATAGCCTATTTAAAATCTGCTTTCATGTTGCCTATATAATACCATAAATCGCAAAAAATTTAAAGTTCTAGGAAAAGCAAAAGAACCGCAGATGCGGTTCTTTCGCTTTACAGGATTTCTATGTGATTAATTATGTTAATTTCACGCCTAAGTTTATAGCTTTACTAGTCCGCCTTCGTCTGCAACCTTCTGCTCTTCTGGTGTCATCTTCTTAATTGTAATTCCTAGGAATGCGAAGATGAATGTAACTATTGGCATTGCAATGTTGAAGATTGCCCATGGAGCGTATACTCCTGTGCTGTCGATACCAAGAGTCTTCTTGATATAGATAGCGCATGTGTTCCATGGAACGAGTGGTGAAGTAACTGTACCAGCTGACTCTAGAGCATTTGATAGAGCTGCTGGGTGCATTCCTGCCTTACGATATGCTGGAGCATACATTCTTCCTGGAACTAGGATTGAGATGTACTGCTCAGGCATTGTAACGTTTGATGCGATACATGTAAGCTCTGTAACAGCGATAAGTGCTGGACCGCTCTTTACATACTTTGTAATAGCGTTGATGATAACGTTGAGCTGTCCTGTAGCTTCCATGATTCCACCGAACATCATAGCGATCATTGTCATGAGAATTGACTCAGCCATTCCCATTAGTCCGCCCTTAGTTAGTAGGTTGTCTAGTGACTCGATTCCGCTCTCCATTGTATATCCGCTCATCGCACTGTTGAGGATTGAGCCGAGTGTAACATCCTTCTGGAAAATAGGAGCCATAACTGCTGCTACGATTACACCTAGTGTGATACCAGGGACAGCTGGCATCTTAAGTGCGATAGCTAGTATAACTACTAGTGGTGGAAGTAGGAGAATTGGGTTAACGTTGAAGTTATCCTTAATTCCCTGCATTAGGATATCTAACTGTGATGTATCTGCATGACCGTTGCTAGCGTGCATGAATCCGTATACTCCGAAGAATGCTAATGAGATTACATATGCTGTAATTGTAGCCTTCATCATGAACTTAACGTGTGAGAATACATCAGTACCTGCCATAGCTGGTGCAAGGTTTGTTGTATCTGATAGAGGTGATAGCTTATCTCCGAAGTATGCACCTGAAAGAATTGCACCTGCTGTAGGTCCGATAGGAACTCCTAGACCTGCTGCAATACCCATAAGAGCAAGACCCATGGTTCCCATTGTTCCCCATGATGTACCTGTTGCTAGTGATGTTACTGAGCAGATAAGTACAGTTGCAACCAAGAAAATTGATGGTGATAATAGCTTAAGTCCGTAATAAATCATTGTTGGGATTGTTCCTGATAGGATCCATGCTCCAACGAGCATACCAACAATCATAAGAATTAGAATAGCCTGCATTGCACGTGAGATACCTGTGATCATCATGCTCTCAACTGCATCCCACTTGTATCCTAGTCTTAGTGCCATAAGTGATGCAAAAATAACGCCAATGAACATTGGGATATGTGGGCTTACTTTGAATGCTACGATACCCACTGACATGATTACAACTAAGCCTAGAAACGTAATAATCGCCTCGTACAGCTTAGGTGCTCTTGGCTCTTTAGCCTTTACATTGTCTTCCATTTGTTGTAATTCCTTTCTTTTCATAGACTTCCATAATTTTGTAGAACCCTGTAGTTTCATAGGTATATTATGAACCTTAATCTACATTATTACAATAGTTAATTTAATCAAATTTAGAGGGTCATTTTTGTTGACTCTGCACAAAAAATTTTCTATTTTTTTATTAGTGATTCTAATTAACATTTGCTTTATAGCCTTGTTTACTAATGATAAACCTTTGAAATTTGCTTTTTCGTAACAAATGTGCCCGTTTTTCTATTTATAAGATAGCTCAAAGGATTTTTTGATCTCAGAAAGCTCTTTTAACTTCCTCTCAAGCACGACCAGGTTCATACCATTTTCCTTTGCGATTTCGAAGTACTTTTCAAATTCAGGATGATTATTTTGCTTTACTACAGCTAAAAGCTCTCCAAAATATTCCCACGCTTTGTTATAGCTCCTTGTAGAGCTATAGTCCTCCTTTTTGGGCATCCATTCAAGCTCCAAAAAGTACCTGTGCAAAACCTTGCTCCAAATCTCCTCATCATCGTCATAGCAAAAGAATTTATTTACGAACAGGCTTCCAAATCGCCTATCCAAAATCTTGGCTTTATCAGGTAAATACCACACTTCTCTGCATATGATTTCACTCACTAGCATTTCTAGGATGTTCTCGGGAAATCCCCCTATATATCCATATCCACTAGGAACTGAGGTCTTTGAAGCCTCTTCTTTTAGCTCCTCATAGGCAGCTTCGCTATCGAGCAAGGCTATTGCAATCTTCGCACGATGAACAAAAGGCATACCTTCACTTAGAATTTTATATTTTTCGATGTTATTCATAGCTCCTCCAATCATCGTATAAGCATCCAACCTTACCAACTTGAAAAGCATTATACAGACATCCCCCATATTTTTTATCTATATCTATCTGATGTTTATATTTACATTTAATTTCATCATCACTATAGTCATGGAAATGATTATTCAAATATGAATTGAAATTGCGTCGGTCTTCTTCATCTTTAAAAATAAGTATTTGATTGAAGTTTGGTTCTCTACTTGAAATACTGCAATTACCATGTGTAAAAATTTTTAAAAGCTTTCCTTCGATTGTATCAAGTTGATAGTAACTGTACCAGAAATTAGATTGACACTGCACTACTTCATTTTTGAATTCTGGTAAATACTTACGCATTTCATCATAAGATAGCAACACAGTCTCGTAAATCACAGTGTTATGATACATAAAATTTAGTTTTGCCGAATACATTTTAGGATTGATATAAAATGCAGCAGACGGAAACCAACTTTCTCTCATTTTTTCTGCTTGTACAATTTGAAATTCTGGGTAATCAGAATGATAACATGTTTTTTTATTGTCCCAATCAAAGTTCCATTTATCTACCTCATCTAATAGTATCTTAAACCTCTCTAATATTGGTAAGTCAACGCCCAGTCTTCTGCGCCACAATAACTCAATATCACAATAATCTGCTTGTTTATCAATTGGGGTATTGTTGTCTACTACGCGCGTGTATATATGATATGCTCTAACACATTTTCTTTTGTTTATACTAGATTCTCTTATCTTACTATCATAATAATCTTTTTCTAAATAGTAGGGTAAATCATTACTATCTTTTACTACAAGAATATCCACATCGTGTTTCTCTATTTCGATAGTATACATTTCTATTCGCGGACGAGTTCCTCCTGCAAAGGATATGTGTCTTAAAATATCCGTTATCATTTGCTGGTTTCTTCTATTTTCATCATCTTCTACACCTTTGACCGAAAAATCTGAGTCGTCAATTCCAAAAATGATATACGAATCTCGCCTTGGACGATTATTTGCCATACACAAGATATCATGCACTAAACTTGCTTTATCATGATGATGGTTTCTTTTGAAATCCCACCAATCGTCTTCCCTCCTTGAAGCTATTAGTTTTTTTATCATTTCACTCAAATTATCAGTACCGTTTCTCACTACTCTTCACCATTCCTACGAATTCATTTAACATCCTAATTCTGCATATACATATTATAATCTTCAAACCACTATAAAGCAATTTACTGTAATAAAAAACGGCACGCCCTAGGTTTCTAGTTTGTGCCGCTTTGATGGATTTATATCCCTATTTGTTCTTTGGATTTGGAGCTTTGACTAGCCTACTTAATATATGTTTTTTCTACATACTTGCTTGTCATGCACTTTAGCAGTCCGCCGTAGCTCAAAGTGAACTCGATCACGTCGCCAACCTTATAGTCGCCTTCTGCCTTTGTTACATCGACAATGATGTGGTCTGAGCTTCCACCCATAATCTCAAGTCTTGAGTCAACTGGCTCCATGCTGTCTAGGTCTGTATCCTGCTTGCCAATTGCGATGATAGCTCTATCCATTATACCTCTGTCCTCGTAGTAAGGTTTCTGTCCAAATGCGTCAACGCCAACCTCTCCGATAGGTAGTGATGGCTTTTTCTTGAGCTCAACGATTTCTGCCTTGAGAACAAAAGCATCTGCATCTGTACCTGGAAGTCTTGTGCTGTATGCTGTGTCGTTTCCGAGGAGCACTGACTCGCCGAGTCTTAGGTTGTTGATTCCCTCTGGAAGCTCACCTTTGTCAACCAAATAGATTGAACTTGAGTTTCCGCCAGAAATCATCTCTAGCTTGATGCCGAACTTAGCTTCGATTTCTCTTGCAATCTCAACAAGTCCTGAGAGGTTCTCGTTCTTTGGAATGATAGCGCCGTAGCATGTTAGGTTAACTCCTACACCATAAAGATTGATATTATCAAGGGCTAGAATCTGCTCAACTGCTTCGAAAATCAGTTCCTTGTTCTGGAAGAAAATTCCCTCTCTGAGGTCTCCCATATCAATCATCAAAAGTATATCCTGCTTCTTGCCTAGCTTTGATGCTTCAGCATTTAGAAGCTTGATTGTCTCGATTTCGGAGATCATGCATAAATCAACGTACTTTGCTACCTCAGCAATCTCGCTCTGCATTGGAATTCTTAGAAGAACTGTCTTCTTGCCATTCTTGTGTGCCACATCTGCATAGCTTGCGATATTTGATATACGTGAATCTGCAAGAAAGTCAACTGCTGGAGTCTCAGCAACCATCTTTACTACTTCTTCATCTGCGCAAACAGCCTTTGTTACAACCATCATGCTGCACTTGCCGTGCTCCTTAGTTGTCTTAGCTACTGCATCGAGATTATTTCTGAGTTTCTTTATGTTAATGCTAATCTGTGGATACATGTCATTCTCCTTTTATTCCTTATCTGTCCACTTGCCCTTAACGCCTTCGTCATCGCCGTTGCTCGTAGGGTCATCCTTCTTGTACGCTGACATATCATAGCCGAGTTTTTCCATCTGTCTGATGTGCTCTCTGCGCTCCTCTTCAGCGTGATCCTTCTCTTCAACTGCAATTTCTGCCTCTTTGAGAGCCATAGCTGCCGAAGTAAACTTCTCCTCAGACTTCTCTGGGAACTTGAAATCCAAGCTCTTTTCGAGTAGCTTTATAGCTGCCTCGCGGTAACGAGTTGAAAGCACACCTAGTGAAGCCATGATGTAGTCGTTATCAACCAAAATCTGAGCGTGTTCACTTGGGAAAAGAAGCATTCCGCTCTCATTATATGGAGCAATCTTCTTCATGATGTCCACTCTGTGAGGAAGTCTTGTCAAAGCGCCGCCTGTACCGATGATGTACTTAACCTGTGTAAGGTCCTTACCCTCTGCAAGAGTACTTCTTCCACTTGGTCCATATATATATCTTAGATATCCAGCGTGTCTTTCAGTCGCCTTAAGAACTGCTTCAGTTGTTAGTCTTTCAACGAACTTTATTTCAGCTTCGTTCTTTGGAATTGCAACGTAACTAGCGAGAACTTCATCAAAGTCAACTCCCATTGCCTTGCACTCTTCTCTAAGCTTCTCCTCGCCAATGGATTCGATAACCTTCATTCTATTAACATATACACCAAGGTCACCTTCTACGGTTCTCTTAGCCTTTGGTTCAGGCGAAATCATAAGTCTTGCAATCTTGTCAGATTCCGTAGCTACTGAGTGAAGATCCGTCGTTGCACCACCTACGTCGAGAACGATTAGGTCTCCTAGGCAGTCATACAAAACCTTTGTACACTCCATTACAGCACCTGGTGTTGGGACGATAGGTCCGTTAACCATGTCCCTAACGTGTTCCATTCCCGGAGCATTTGTGATGTGTTCCTCAAAAGCATCCTGTATTACCTTACGGCAAGGCTCTACATTGAGAGCATCTATCTTTGGATATACATTGTCTACGATATAGAGCTTCTGTCCGCTCTCCTCATCAAAGATGAGCTTCATCTCTTCCTGGTTCTCGACATTTCCTGCATATATTACAGGAATCTTAAGACCCATGGCGCGAATAAGCTCCGCATTGTCAAGCGCCGTATCTCTTTCACCGAAGTCAACGCCGCCAGCTATCAAAATGAGATTAGGATTAATTTCCTTTATCTTTGCTATATCCGTTCTTCTCAAACGACCAGCCGTTATATTGTGGATGATTCCACCTGCACCGAGAGCAGCTTCCTTTGCTGCCTTCGCTGTCATATCGTAAACGAGGCCGTGAACTGTCATCTTTAGTCCGCCTGCAGCAGATGATGTTGCAAGCATTTCACCATATTCTAGTTTATCAATACCTTTATTTCGGCAGAGATCATCTATTGCACCCTGCAATCCGACTCTTACGTCACCTTCTAAAACCGATGTAGGTGCCTGTCCTTGTCCCCAAAAAACCGGATTATCAGTACCAAGATCTGTGAACGCGTTTACAACCGTCGTTGTAGATCCGATTTCTGCTACCAATACATCTACTTTCATCTTCTTCCTTTCTGCCGTTTAGACAAAAGGACGGGCAAAAGCCCGCCCTTTTATTTAATAGAAATCCTATTTTTTACCGAACTTTTCGTTGGCTTTTTCGCCTGGAGCTAGTACGCCCCTCTTTCTCATTGCTTCTTCAGCAAGGAATGTTGCAACATCGATACCATGTGAGTCTCTTCCGAAACCTTCATCGATACCAGTCTTTCTAGCTTCTTCAGGAACAACCTGAGTTCCACCAGCACAGATAATTACCTTATCTCTGATACCCTTCTCGATTGCGAGTTCGTTGATTCTCTTCATGTTCTTGTAGTGGATGTTATCGTGTGAAATGATTGTTGAAGCTAGGATTGCTGAAGCGTTAAGCTCTATAGCAGCGTCAACAAGCTTTTCTACTGGAACTGAAGTTCCAAGGTAGTTAACCTTGATACCCCACTTCTCGATACCACCGTGCTTGATGTTGATGATTTCTCTCAGTCCAACTGAGTGTTCGTCTTCTCCTACTGTTCCGCAAACAACTACCATTGGGTGTTCCTTGAACTCCTCAAATAGTATTGCATCTGGTAGGTGATGTGGTTCAGGTGGAATCTCAAGTCCTTCAGGGTCTACATCGAATGTAACCTTACCCTTCATTTCGATTCTTGTACCCTCAGCTTCCTGCATTACTTCCTTACTTGTTACTTCAGGATTCTCAAGGCCGAGCTTACGACCAATCTCTAGAGCAACAGCTTCGGATGTTCTTGCATTTGCTGGAACCATCATTGTCATGAGTACAACGCCGTCTCCGCACCATTCCATCTCTGGCTTGATTGCTTTTCCGTCAAGGTATTTTTCAACCTTTTCGAGTCTGCGGTGTACTGTATCTTCTTCTTCAAGCTCGTCGATAAATACGATTTTGCTTCTGTCTTCGAATGTACATCCTCCGATAAGAGCTGATGGATTTTCAGGATCTCCACCGTACTGCTCAACGTTGTTGTATCCGTAGTGAGCTGTTACTGGAGCCATGTAGTCTTCTTCTCTCTCAAAGATAAATCCGTAGCCTACACCACCTTCAATCTGTCTTGCGATACCGTCGCCGTTTCTTGCTGGGTACTTAGCTGAGTCTACGAAGAAGCCTTCCTGTACAGCCTGGAAGTATCCACCAACCTCGATGATTTCTTCCATGAATAGGAGTGCTCTTTCTTTGATGTCTCTAACCATCTCTCCGAGTGGACCGTCCTTCTTGAGCTCAACGAGTTCCATAAGTCCGTCCATACCGATGAGCGCCTGCTTAGCGTTGTCGCAAGCTTCCATGTTGTAGATGTGCCATGGAACGTTTCTTCCTTCATCAGGTGTGATTGTTGACTGGATGTCAGCACGCGTAAGCTTTGAAATGAACATGTTTAGCACGTGTGTTACAGTAGCTTCTCTTACTGATGAGCAGATATACTTTGTGTTCTGCTGAGCTCTCATCTTATATTTGTCGCAGATATCTCTAAGTGCTACAGCGTATGGCAAGTCAAGGTACATACAAGGAGCTGGTGTTGCTGTTGGAGGTACTGTTGACAGTGAGATATTGCTTGGCTTAATACCAACCTTCTCTGAGAAGAGTGAGTTGATTGAGTGCTGAACGATTAGCTCAGGCATTACCTTCCAAGCTTCTCTTGCTGTTGCGTTAGCATTGTGAGCACCGTCAATCTGAAGAATGTCAGCCCAA
Organism: uncultured Clostridia bacterium; assembly: GCA_938049335.1. Lineage (GTDB taxonomy): Bacteria > Bacillota > Clostridia > Peptostreptococcales > Anaerovoracaceae > Eubacterium_B. Next base: position 129,495 of record CALIYX010000025.1, read on the forward strand.
GCCATGATTCTCTTTGATTCGCAAGCGTCTACGAATGATCTAACACAGTTGATATCTCTGTAAAGAACGTTGTACTGTGGATCCTGGTGAGCACCGTTGATACCTTCTTCAGCGAACATTACCGCTACGTCTGGTCCTGCTACACCTGATACGTATGAGTGGTAGTTGATTGGACGACCTACTTCATCCTCGATGAGATCTAGAGCCTTTCTCTGTGCTCTAACCTGTTTTCTTGTTACAGGAATACCACCGATACCCTGTGGAGTACCTTCCATAAGTCCATCGATATGTGACTGACCCATATGTCTGATTACCATGATATGGTCAGCACCGTGCCAAGCAGCCATTCTCATTCTTCTGATATCATCTTCAAATCTACCAGAAGCGATTTCTGTTGTGATTACTGGAAGTGGCTGTGGATCGATGTCGCCAAAGAACTTAGCTGGTGGAAGACCAACGCTGTTCTTTAGTGGCTTTGAGCAATCCTTATATACAAAAGGTCCCATCTCAAGATTAGGTACTGGTTCACGCCAGTGCCATCCTCTTCTTCTTGGCTCATACTTATCAAGATCCTTTATAATCTCTCTAACGTCAATTTTTTCGTTATGCTTTAAAATCATATCTGACATTTTTATTTGCCCCCTTTCTTAAAGAGAGCAACAGCATCTGTCCAGTATTCACCGTTTGCTAATGCTGTGCCTGCTTCAGGAATAGTAATGTTCTTTTCTTTTGAAATCTTGTAAACAACGTGACCTGCGCCGTGGCCCATTAGTCCGTTATCCATGCAACCCTGTACAATCTTCTGTGTCTCGAGTGATGAAATTCCCATTCTTAGGAGTACAGCTCTCTCAACTGAAGGTGTTGTGTTCTTCTTTCCAAGCTCCAAAAGAGGATTTACTACCTGTTCTGTAAGCTGCCAGAATCTCTCATATAGTTCTTCGTCAGTAAGATTAGCTATATGTTTTCTTCTTTCTTGAAAATCGTCTTCTCTTATCATTCTTTTTCTCCTTTTATTTTATAGACCTAGGGCGTTCTTAACAAATTCGATATCTGTCTTTGTCTCATCTGCTAGGAACTGAAGGTCTTCAGCTGTTGGGTTTGTTACACCATGCTTCTTGCATGACTTCTTGATTAGAGACTCTCTGAAGCGCTTGATGTCGCCTTCCTGAATTGTTAGGAAGCTTGGATCCTTTGGAAGTATTAGGTTTACACCTGGCTTATCTTCCTTATCAGGATCACCGAACTTAATCTCGATTCCGTTCTCTCTAGCAAACGCCATCTGTGGCTGGATGTGCTTACCAGCACCTGTGTACTCAGTCTCACTTACTACGATTACTGCATCTTCTGGAAGTTCCTGAGCTAGTGCGAATGCAGCAGCGATAGCTGTGTTTCCAGCAGGTCCTCTTTCGATACCTTCTAGCTGAGCAAGAGCTTCTGTGATGTACATTACAGCACCCTGCTTAACTGTTACGTATCTATCCATGTAACGTAGAGGTCTTGCAGCACTTCTTGGAACGTCTGAGTGGTCAGGATCTGTAGCGTATGGTACACCGAATCCTGTGTGTCCTGTTGTGCATGACTTCTTGTTGAATGCTTCGTCTGATGCCATTGAAAGTCCTGTTAGGTCGATTGAAGCTGAAACAAGCTTTGTATCTACAGCGCCAGCCTTCATTAGACCACGAGCTGTACCTGTCATCATTCCGCCACCAGCGTTTGTGCAAACTACCATCTCTGGATCCTTACCAATGCGCTCACGGCACTGTGTAGCGATCTCGTATCCAAGTGTTTCTACACCAGCGATACCAAATGGTGAGTATAGTGAAGCGTTGAAGTATCCTGTATCCTCAAGGATTGATAGGAATGAGTAGAATAGCTCAGGTCCTACTGTTAGCTGAACAACTTCTGCTCCATATGCTTCGCACTTTCTAGCCTTTTCTACGATTTCAGGCTGTCCAACTCCGTGTGAGTCGTAGCATTCCTGAACAATGATGCACTTTAGGCCCTGCATAGCAGCCTGTGATGCAACAGCAGCGCCGTAGTTACCTGATGTAGCAGCGATAACGCCCTTGTATCCTAGCTTCTTAGCGTGTGCAACTGCACAAGCAGCTCTTCTAGCCTTAAAGCTTCCTGATGCGTTAGCAGCCTCATCCTTAGCGAATATTCTTGCACCGTATCCTGGCTTTGCATACTTTCTTGAAAGAGCTGAAAGATTGCGTAGCTCGATAAGTGGTGTGTTTCCTACTGCGTGCTCTGACTGAATTCTAGCGATTTCATCAAGAGTGTATCCTGTTGACTTCATTAGAGCTTCGTAATCAAATGCAACTGAACCTGATTCAAAATCATTGTAGTCAAGTCCAAGAGCTTTCTTCATGATCTCATTCGATCTTCCCATCACGGAATCATAATCTTTTGCTAATGCCATTATTTGTTACCTCCCATGATTTCTCTAAGCTGTTTATCGATCTCGATAATTTCTGGAACGAATTTTCCATAGCTGTGTGTATAGTAAGGGCCTTCTTCGATAAGCTCGCCTTCTACGATACGACCAACCGCTGTCTCTACCTTAACGATGTCGCCAATCTCAGCGTCCTCTAGTAGAGTTCCCTTTGTCCACATTTCCAAATCACACTTCTGGGTGTCTTCAGGAATCTTTCCTGTTCTTTCTGCAGCCTTAAGAACTACAGAGTGAATTCTTACCCATTCGCCTTTTTTTGCCATTTTGTTACTCCTTTATTGATAGGGCGCGAAAAGAAATTCGCGCCCGTAGTAAATAACTTTTGTTTAATTATTTTACGATCTTCTTGTCTGGGTTGATTCTTTCTCTTACATCTCCCATGATTGCGCGTGGAACTGGAAGAGTAATCATTGTGTGTAGACCAGCTTCAGCATTGATAACCTGTGGAATCATGTTTACGCACATAGCGATTGTTCCAAGACCACCTTCAACCTCTGGGCTGTTTACCATGTTTACGTTAGGTGTTCCCTTGATGATTACATAGTCACCAGTCTGAACGCCAACCTGCTCTGGCTCAATCTGCTGTGGGTGCTCCATGCGAACTTCCATTCCGTTTGAAAGTGTAGCGTCAGCTGTCATAGCAACACCTGCGCATGAACCCTTAGCTGCGAATCCGTAAGGTGACTTTCTATCTACATCTGTTGTGATAGGAGCCATGTCCTGAGCGAACTTCTCAACGCCTAGTCCTAGACCTTCAGCGATCATTCCTACTGACTCAGCGAATCCAACGTGTCCTGACATTGTGCCGTTAGCTTTTCTTGTCTCGAACTCTTCTACGCTGATACCGATTCCCTGCTCTTCCATTACAGTCTTACCGAATGGTGATAGTGAGTTAACTCTCTTTGATAGGATGTGCTCTACGTCTACCATGCAACCTGTCATAACAAGTACTAGAAGGTCCATGATGTGTCCTGGGTTGATACCTGTTCCAAGAACTGATACTCCGTTAGCCTTAGCAATCTCATCAAGCTGCTTAGCTAGCTCTGGCTCCTGAGCTGCTGGGTATGACATCTCTTCTGCAGATGTGATAACGTTTAGCTTCTGCTCTAGGATGAATTTTAGCTTATCAAAAGCTGTTCTTGTGAATGAGTCTGTGCAAAGAAGAACGATGTCTGCTGCACCTGGCTTGATTAGATCCTTAGGATCTGAAATTAGTACGTCAGGTCTGTCGCCCTTTTCTGTCTTGATGAAGTCGTACATTGACTTACCAATCTTAGCTCCTCTACCTGCAACGCCAACGATTTCAAAACCCTTCTTTGAAAGAATCATGTCAGCCATTCCGCCGCCCATAGCGCCGAGTCCCCAAATAATTACTTTTACATTTTCCATAATAACTTTCACTCCTTTTCTTTGTCTAAGCTATATGCCAACTAATTTTGGCGATTAGGAATTGCGATTTTTCGCATGTCCAATATAGTAATGCAATTGCTGTGCCAACTATATTGTGTATACATTATATTTATATCACGTATTCCTTCGTCATATAGGTTATTATAACACAAAAATCGCGGTTTTTTTTGTGAAGAAACAAAAAGACTTGTTTTCGCAAGTCTTTTCAAAAAATTGTACAGTTTTTAGATGCAAATATATGGGCGATTCCGATGCAAATATTTTTGCATTTTACTCCTTCAGGCCATACTTTTTCATCTTATGCTGCAGTGTTTGACGCTTTATCATCAAAACCTCTGCAGTCTTTGAAATATTGCCACCTTGGTCGAGCAAAGCACCCCTAATTATCTCTTTTTCGAGGCTTTCCATATACTCTGTGAGAGGCCCACGCCTCTGCCAATTTGCCATATCATCGCCGAGTGCCTCTGCACGCATAGGCATCTGAAGCAGCTTTGTCGTCAAAACGCTCTCGTTATCAGCCATTGAAACCGCTTGAATTACAATGTTTTCGAGCTCACGCACATTTCCGGGATAGTCGTAGCTGTTTAATCTCTCAATTACTTTTTCGTCTACGCTAGTAAGATGCTTATCAAACTGCTTGTTGTGCTTTTCTAGGAAGGTTTCTATCAAAATAGGAATATCGCTCATTCTCTCACGAAGTGGTGGAATGCTTATTCCGACAACATTAAGTCTATAGTAAAGATCTCGTCTGAGCTTGCCCTCTTCAATTAGCTTTTGCGGCGGCTCATTGACCGTGGCAATAATCCTTGTATCTATTGGAATATCACGCGTTCCTCCGACACGTCTTATGTACATTTCCTGTAGAACTCGAAGCAGTTTGCCTTGAAGTTCGTAAGGCATGGAGTTGATCTCGTCGAGCAAAAGAGTTCCGCCACTGGCCTGCTCAAAGAGTCCAGCTCTATCTGTTGCGCCTGTAAATCCACCCTTTGTCGTACCAAAGAGAATTCCTTCGAGAAGGGATTCTGGAAGTGCAGCACAGTTCTGCGCTAGAAATGGCTTGTTCTTACGCTTGCTGGCGCAGTGAATACTCTGTGCAAATAGCTCCTTACCAGTACCAGTTTCTCCATATATGAAGACCGTAGCATCGTTTCTTGCCGCCTTTTGGGCGCGCTCGATTACCTGAGTAAAGTTCGGAGATTCTCCAACTAAGTCATCAAAGCTATATCTTTTGATGGATGGTGGTTCAATCTCGCTACCCATGTCCTTTTCTTGCAACTCCAAAATAGTGTTGCTCATAGATTGAAGCGCCGTTATGTCCTTGGCAACCTCAATTGCTGCAATCGTTGTATTTCCCACCTTTACTGGCACTGTACTATTGACTGTAGTTATGTTTCTGCCATAAAGATTCTTATATGACTGACGTTTATTTCTCGTTGAAATTCCCTTCTTCAGCGCCTGAAACATCGTGCTTTCGGCCTGAGTAACACCCGGAAAAGCCTTGTGGTATTCTTTTCCTATTACGTCACTTGTCGTAATTTGCTCAACGTCTGACATCGCCTTATTGTAGAAAATGCCAACGCCGTCCTGGTCAACTATGTAAACGCCCTCGTCCATTATGTCAAGAAGACGCTCTAAAATCAGCTTATAGTCCTTGTTTTCCATCTAAACACTCCTTCATAACCTACATAATACCACATAAAAATAGCGAGTGCAAATATTTTTGCACCGCCTTTTATCCTGCCTCCTTCTTGCACATTACATCAAAATGTGTATAACTATTTCTAGGTTGCCGTTTTGACACCTGATTTCATCGATGAAAGCTTTTTACATAGCTTCTGATTTTAGCTTGAGGTTAAAGGGGAAATTTCAGTTCTCCCTTGATTTTTTGGATGAGATTCTAATTTTCACTTGAAAAAACATGGAAAATATCGTATATTGTTAATTAACAATATGAATTGCATGGATTCAGCAGGAATGTTGAAAATCCGTGATTATTATCAAGTAGCTTAGTACATCAAAGAATGGAGAAACCTAATGAGAATCAGACGTGAAAACGATATGGCCGATGCCGATATAGAATTTATAGCAAATGTTTCGGATGCCTTTGCACATCCTGTCAGGCTTCAGCTTTTCAGATACATAATGCAGGTGAACAAGGAATTTAAGACAATCTGCAACAAAGATCTAGTTGCTGAGTTCGGATATGCTCAGGCAACAATCTCACAGCACATGAAAAAGCTTGTCGATGCTGGCCTAATTGAGACAAAGAAAAATGACAAGTTCACATATTACTATGCAAGCCTTGGCGTGCTTATGAAATATGTTAAGCTAACAAAGCAATTTTCTGTAGTTTAATGGAAAACAGCCGGTGTTTAGCGGTGGGTTTTGGGCCTGCGCTAATCTCCGGCTGTCTTTTATTTGTGGTATTTTTCGCCGCGCGCAATCTTGAAGCTGCGGTAGATCTGTTCGAGGAGGATGGTTCGCATCATTTGGTGTGGGAAGGTCATATCGGAGAAGGAGAGCTTCATGTTTGCGCGGTCGCTTACGGCTTTGGCAAGGCCTAGGCTCCCACCGATGACAAAGGCTACATCGCTCTTTCCTTCAATCGAAAGCTCTTCAATTTTGTCAGCCAGCTGCTCTGAGCTAAGCTTTTTCCCTTTGATTTCTAGAGTTATAACATACATGTTTTGTGTTATTCTCGATAGGATTTCCTCGCCCTCATGCTCCCTAACTATGCGCTCAGATGCTTCGCCCTCTCCGCTCTGTTTGCTCTCTTTGAGCTCGATTATCTGTGGATTGCAATAGGCTTTTAGCCTCTTCATGTACTCATTTACTGCATCGCGCCAGTATGCTTCCTTGAGCTTCCCAATACATATAATAGATATATTCATATTTTTATTATCTCTCCTACAATGTCTCGCTCGAGCACAAACATCCTAAAATCTCGATTGTCCACATAGCCTTCTTCCATCAGCCTGCTATTTATCGTGAGGTAGGCCTGTCTTGGTGTATTATTTTCCCTGCTCAGGTGCGATAGCGCAATCTTTGGAACTTCATCTTTTGTTCGCTCTCCCAGGGCTCTGATTATTATCTCAGCAGCACTCTCATTTGATAGATGTCCTTCATCACCAAGAATACGCCTCTTCAGCGAATAAGGATAGCTTCCCATCAGCAAAATATTCTTCTCATGATTCGCTTCTAGTACATATAGATCTGAATTTACTAGATAATCAAAAGCATCCTCGGTTATGCAGCCCGTATCTGTAACTATGGTTATGCGCCTTCCCTCGTGCATCAAAGAAAAACCTAAAGGTTCTGCGGCATCATGCGAAAGCGTAAAAGGTGAAACCTCAATGTCACCTATCGAAATAACAGATAGAGCATCAACTGTGAAAGACTTCTCAGATGAAATCTTATCAGAAACTGCATCTAGTGTACCCTGAGATGCGTAGACCAATGCATTTACGGCCTTTTTGCTTACAATTCTCACGCTCTTTATGTGATCTGTATGCTCGTGAGTAATCAAAATACCGTCAAGGTCATCTGGTTCAAGCCCGCATTTTGATAATCCCTCAAATATTTTCTTTCCTGTAATTCCTGTATCGATAAGTAAGTGCGTGGTATCTGTGCTCACTAGATAGCAATTACCTGAGCTCCCACTCGCAAATGAACAAAATTTAAATGCCATTATATTTCCTTTAATTTTTCTATGCTCGAGCTTTCGCTCGCAAATAGATTATACCACAAAAATCCCCGTTTACATTTCATTGAAAAGATATTTGAGCTGGGGTATAATTTGAGAATGAGTATTTTGAGAATATATACGGACGGAGCTTGCTCCGGTAACCAGAACGAAACAAATATTGGCGGTTGGGGCAGCATCCTTGAGTTTGGAGATAGCCAGAAAGAGCTTCACGGCGGCGAGCTTAATACCACAAACAATCGCATGGAGCTCACTGCCGTCATCGAGGCGTTAAAAATTCTAAAGCGAGACGGTCTTACTATTGAGATTTTCACAGATAGCTCCTATGTGGCTTCCTGCTTTAGGGATAAGTGGTATGTGAACTGGCGTAAGAATGGATGGATGACTTCAGGCAAGAAGCCTGTCGAGAACCGCGAGCTTTGGGAAGAGCTTATTAGCCTTGTTGAGAAGAATAAGGTTGAATTTTTCCGTGTCAAAGGTCATGTAAACCTATCCTCGCCAAACACCAATGTTTCCGAGCACTACAAGAAGTTCAAGCAGTGGAATGGAAATCGCTTCACCATGGACGACTTTATCTACATAACCGAAAAGAATAACAGAGCAGATGCCCTTGCCAATATAGGCATGGATGAGCTTAGATAGAAAACAATTTTTATTGGGTTATTAAGTGGCATAACCTATGAAGTGCTAGAATTTCTAAGAAACTTTCTTACGAAAGAAAGATCACCACATTGAATGATATATACCCTCTTTACTTGGCAACAGTAAAGAGGGTATTTTAACAATTTGTTTAATCTTTATTCTCCTATGGATGAAGTCTTATACACGAACTTAACATTTGACTTTGTTCCATCTGCCTTACCCGCAAAGTTATCATATGACTTTGCCATATCTGACATAGCACTTATTCTTGCCGATAATTCTCCAAATCTACCATTGAAGAGTTCAACAATCTTTTGAACACCCTCCTTGTTGAATTTATTCATTCCCTCGGATAGCGTCTTTGCTCCATCGTTCAATTGCGATACTCCACTTATAAGCTTATCACTGCCTGACATAAGAGCTTTTATACCTACCTCTAGAGCTTCAGTTCCTGCCTGAAACTCCTTGCTCTTCTCTGCAAGTTGTCCTGCTCCATAATTAATCTTCTTCGATCCTTTAGCGGCCTTGTCTACACCTTCAGTGTACTGTCTTAGTCCCTGATAGAACTTATTATAGTTATCTAGCTGTCCCTTTAGAGCCGTTAGGCTACTTGCTCCAGTTCTAGCCTTTGAAACAGCATCCTCTATACCCTGAACTACGGCTTGAGAACTCATTGCTTGCTCTATTTGGTTATTAATTTCTGCGCTTATTTTGGCCTGAATTGTGCTCTGAACCTGTTCTGAGCTCATCTGTGCGGCTACTGCATTATCAATCTGCTGGGCTACTGATGCCGAAATTGTTCCTGAAGCTACTGCATTTTTATATGCCTCTACTGTCATGGATATTCCAGATGTATTTAGAACATTTTGAAGCACCTGCTCTCTTACTTTTTCAGTTACTACTGCTGCTATCTGAGCCTCGTTTTGATGTACCTGAGCCTCAACTGTTTGGCGAGCCTTCTGAGTTGCCATAGCTCTTACATTACCCTCATCCATATTTTTGATGATGGATGTCAAAACACTACTGTAGTTATCCTTTGTCATGTTCACAGCTCCAAGACCTCTTGCACTAAGCTCTGTGTTTGCTTGTGAAATTAGTGAATCAAAGATTTGGGCCGCACCGTTATTTAGCTGCTCGCTCTTGCTGCTCAAAGCCTGAAGGCCCTCGTTTAGCTCAGTAGTGCCTTTATATAATTCACCTGCGCCTTTTGAAAACTGTCTTGCTCCATTGTTTAGGCTCTCTGCTCCCCTGTATAACTTAAAAGTTCCATCCTTCATCTCGCCTGTCTTCTCAAGAAGCGTGCTGAGTCCATCGTATAGCTGACTGCTTCCATCTGCTAGCTTATTTGCCGAGTTTGCAAATTCATCTAGCTGTGATTTAATACCGTCTAGGCTTGATAACTTGTCGCTTGAAACATTTGCAAATAGTTCGCTTGATACTACACTTATTGAGGTTTCCATTGAAAAATTCTTCACATCCGCTGTCACCTCAAAGGTTTCAGGTAAACTTAAGCTATTCCCTGCATCTCCGAGATTTTCCTTCATTCCAGGAAGTGCAAATCCCATAACTATATTTCTCTTACCGTCGTTGATAACTCTACCATTTACTACTTCAACATTTGAGAAAGACTTATCATCTAGCACAAGACCTGTAACAATGGAAAAAGGAACATACATGGTCATGTTTTGCCCATCAATATTTATGGTTCTTGCCTCGTTATTCTTATATGAGTACTTAATTGTAACCTTTCCGCTCTTTCCTGCTAGCTCCTTTGCGCTCACGCTCTTGCCATCAAGAGTGTAGCTTACAGAGATATCCACAGGGAGCTTCTTATCGATTTCTCCCTGATAGTAGACATCCTTTCCCTCTGCAGTCCAAACCTTCATCTTGTCCTTATCAATTACATATTTAGCATTGTCCTTGACATTTTTGATGTTCTTAAGCTCACTATTGTCTTCTAACTTGCTAGCTTTTTCAGCGTTCTTTAACCATTCACTGACAATTATCTTCTGAGGGCTTCCGTCATTTCCTGCTATTACATAGACCGTTTCATCCTTTTCACCCTTGCCTACTTTATCTATTATCTGAGATGAGCTCTGAGCCTTGCCTTTACTTGCACTAGCTTGTTTTTCCTCAGCATATGAGAATCCGCTAAAAACAAGGCTGCTGGTTACAAGTGCCAAGGAAAGCACAGATGCTACAATTTTTCTTCCAATCATCTTGTCCTTTTTCATTTCTACACCTCCCTTGCAAGACCGCTCTTTGAAATATGTTTCATGCTAGCAGTTGTCTTGCAAATTACCTTATCAAATACGTGAAGCATAGCTGGCAGTATTAATATTACTGCAAGCACGCTTATTATTGCACCTCTAGACATCAAAGTACAAAGCGACTTTATCATATCTATATTCGAGTACATTGCAACTCCGAATGTCGCTGCGAAGAATCCGAGACCACTTACTATAATTGACGGAATCGATGTTGCAAGCGCTGTCCTTATAGCTGAGTCTGTATCCTTACCATTAAGTCTTTCTGCCTTATATCTTGTAGTCATCAAAATAGCATAATCTACCGTTGAGCCGAGCTGTATCGTACTTATACAGATTGGTGCAATAAACGGCAACGAAACACCCATCAAATGTGATAGACCAAGATTTATAAAAATAGCAAACTCTATCACGGCAACCAGAATTACCGGAAGCGATGCACTCTTAAATACTAAGAGAATGATTAGAAATACTAGAAGTATTGATACTGTATTTACAATATCAAAGTCTCTACTAGTTGTCTTAATCAAATCGTAGGTCGCAGGAGCTTCACCTATCAAAAGGCCCTTCTTGTCATACTCTTTAATAATCCTCTTAGCATCTGCAACCTGCTTATTCACCTGATCTGAAGCAACTTCGTACTCAGATGTAATCATTAAAAGTTGATATTTTCCAGATTTCAGCTTGCTCGTCAATTCACTTGGAATAAAATCATCGGGAAGTGAACCGCCGACAATACTATCTAACCCCATAGCTGCCTTAACACCCTTAAGGTCCTTGATTCTGTCTGTCATCTCAGTAAACTCCCTGTTGCTTAAATCAGAGTTTACCAATGCCATGTATGTACTTCCCAGCTTGAAGTGTTCTGCCTGTTTTTCATTTGCAACCACACTTGGAAGCGACTTTGGAAGCGAGCCCCCAATATCATAGTAAACCTCTTTGTTCGCTTGGTTATATGCAAATATTGCTGGAATCAAAACTATGATGAATATCCCAATCTGAATATATGGTTTCGCCGTTACCTTCTTAGCAAATGAACTCATATCAGGAATTAGACTTCTATGTCTTGTCTTTTCAATGAATCTATCTAATACGAGTATCATTGCTGGCAGAATGGTTACGCAGCTTATAACACCTAGGATTACTCCCTTTGCCATAACTATACCAAGGTCCATTCCAAGCTTATATGTCATAAAGCAGAGTGCAACAAAGCCTGCTACAGTCGTTATTGAACTTCCTACTACGGAACTCAATGTCTTATTAACTGCCTCTGCCATAGCCTCATGGTCATCTTCTATTATTTCTCTTTCCTCTTCATACTTATGCCATAAGAATATAGAATAGTCCATCGTGACCGCAAGCTGAAGCACCGAGGACAGCGCCTTTGTTATATACGAAATTTCTCCCATGAAGATATTTGACCCGAGGTTCCACAATATAGCCATACCTATGCCCGCTAGGAACACGAAAGGTATTAGCCATGAATCTAGAAAAACCATCATCACCAAAGTTGCAAGAAGTACTGCTAGTCCAACATATATAGGTTCTTCCTTTTCACACAAATCCTTAAGATCTGTTACAAGTGCAGACATACCTGTCAAAAAACAATCCTTTGTAGTAATCTTTCGAATATCCTTTATTGCTGTCATGGTCTCCGATGCCGATGTCGAACTATCAAAGAAGATTACCATCAAAGTCGCATTACCATTGTTAAATGCATCATAGTACTTCTTAGGAAGAAGCTCCATTGGGACAGTCCCATTAGAGAGACTATCATACCAAATAACTGAATCGACATGGTTCACCTTTTCAATCTTAGCCTTAAGCTGAACTATATCCTTTTGATCCATTCCCTCGACAACCATAGTTGATACTGCGCCCTTGCCAAATCTGTCTAACAAAATATCCTGACCTTTGACTGTATCCATATCCTTTGGCAGATAATGTAGCATATCGTAGTTGATTCTCGTGCCTATCATTCCAAAGAGGGATGGAATTAGTAGTAAAATGCCGATAATCAAAATCAATCTATGATGTTTTACCGTTACCTTTCCGAACTTTTTCATATTTTTTCACCTCTATGTTCAAACTATCCTAATGGATAATATCCTCAAATATGTGTAATAAAAATGGACAATAAAAAATCAATGCCCAAAATTTAGGCATTGACTTATTTTTGTCTAATAAATTACTTTATTTCTGCATTCTTTAAAGCGTTTTTTACGCTGTCATACATCAAATCGCACAATCGTCTTATTGCGGCCTCAGGCTCATCCTTCATCCTACGCTGTAGCCATTCGAGAACAATACCGACAACCGCATGCTTATAAAACAGTATAATTAACTCTTTGTCCCTTTCGCTCACATTCATACCTCTTGCCTGCTGATTCACATATTTCGCAACAATGTGCGTTGAAACATTGTATAGATAACGCTCAAGGGTTTCCCTGCTTATCGAGTTATATACATTGAATATAAGCCTCTTGTTATCTAGAGCAAATCTCGATGCTTCTACGAAAATACTCTCCCAGTTGTCATCATCATACTGTAGCGTTTCAGCAATTTCCTCTGTCTCAGTCTCAAAAATATCTGCCAAAAGCTCATAGATATCTTTATAGTGATAGTAAAAGGTATTGCGATTAACTCCGCACTCCTCAACCAAATCCTTGACTCTAATTTTCTCAAGTGGTCTCTCGTTAAGCGCTCTTATCATTGTCTCTCTGAGAGCCTTCTTTGTTAAGCTTGACATAATCCACCTCAATTAAAACGTCCTTAATTACTCGCCGTGCGAAACTGTCCCATCTCCCTGTAAGGAGATTTTCTCCCCGCCCACAGCATTTCTATTTCCAAGATGATTTATAATAAAGTCCTTATTTCTTGCTAAAATCTCGCGTGCTTCCCTATAGCTTGCTCCTTCAAAGTCATGCTGGTCAGCACTCACACCTATCGCATCCATTCCTTCTGCCTCTGCAAGATAGATGGCTCTATACTCATGGTATTTTTGCGTTACAATTATTAGCTTATTTACATCAAAAATATTCTTCGCTCTCACCATGGATTCCGATGTTGAAAATCCCGCATGGTCACAAAAAATATCGCTCTTTGGTACACCTTGCTTTATGCAGTAGCTTAGCATTGCATGAAGCTCGTTATGCTCCTTTTGACCGTTATCTCCTGTGAGGAGAATCTTAGGTGCAACCCCTTTTTTGTAAAGTGCAATACCGGCATCTAGTCTATCTTTTAGGATCTCTGACGGAGTCTCCCTATCTATGATGCCTGCTCCGAGAATCATGATGCAATCTGCTTTTTCTTCAGCTAATTTTTGTGAATCGCTGTCTGATATGCTGCTTTCCTGTGTATCTATAGAGTATTGCAGGCTAGGTGAAGCTGTTTTGATAACATAAAAGTTCACGCCAAGCACTGCTGCGATAAGCAGTATCAGAATAAATATTATGATTTTTAAGCTTTTCTTTAGAGTTTTCATCGTTAAGCCTCGTCATTTTGCAAAATAAATATATATATGGTATTATTCATATGTATTTAGTGATTCACACCGCTAGGAGATAAATATGAAAAAATTTACAGTTTCAACATCAACTCCATACGACATTCTTATAGGACACAACCTAATTTCTCAAATAGGTGAGTTCCTTAAGCCTGTCTTTTCTCCAAGACATGTGTGCGTTATCACAGACAGTACTGTCAATGGACTTTATGCTCAGGTGGTGATGACCTCGCTCATAGAATCAGGATATCAGACTTCTAAGATTTTGTTTCCTTCTGGCGAGCACTCAAAGAATTTGACAACCTACTCAAACATCCTTGAAGCTCTTGCTGATGAGGGTCTTACCAGAAGCGATTTAGTTCTTGCTTTGGGCGGCGGTGTAGTTTGTGACCTTGCTGGCTTTGCCGCAGGAACATATATGCGCGGAATCAACTATGTAGTTGTTCCAACAACTCTTCAGGCTTCTATAGATACTGCTATCGGTGGAAAGACTGGTATAAACCTCCTCGGAGGAAAGAACCTCGCCGGTGTATTCTGGCAACCTTCACTAGTCGTTTGCGACAGCAAGATTTATGAGACGCTTCCAAATGAAATCCTTCTCGAAGGTATTGCAGAAGCAACCAAAAATGCTGTAATCGCAGAGGCTGGACTTCTAGATCAGATTCGCAACCATAACTATGAATATGTTATTGAGCGTTGTATCTCCATCAAGAAATCACTTGTAGAGGCCGACGAACGCGAGACAAGTCTCAGGCAGCTCCTCAACTTCGGACACACCATAGGCCACGGAATTGAAAAGCTCAGTTCCTACACCGTAACTCACGGTCAGGCTGTTGCAAAGGGCATGATTGCCGAGGCAAGAGGTGCCTATGCTCTAGGTCTTACACCTAATGACATAAGCGGTGATCTTACCGAGATTCTTAAGGAGTTTGGCTTTGATACCTCGCTAGACTACGATGCTAAAGCTATCTATAAGCTTGCTCTCAAGGATAAAAAAATCCGTGAGGGACAGATTAACATCATAGTTCCAGATTCTATCGGAAAGTGCACACTCAGAAAGCTTTCCCTTCCCGAGTTAAACGAGCTTATAACGCTTGGCCTAAAACAGGGATAGTTCTATGGTGCCACTTTCATAGTCAGCTACTGAGCTAAACATAAGTATAAGGACAAATCTAAAGGGCTAATTTCTTAGCCCTTTATTTTTATTCCGTGGTACTTATTATTTCCTTATTAGACTTATCAATCTGGCTAACCTTCATTTCCTTTGCCTTATCTGGATCCACCTCTTCTTGAAGTCCAAGAAGTGTCGGGCCGAGATAAATTGTTGATAATGGCTCGCCGTTTAGCGTAACCTTACTGTACTCGGTGAAGTTTTGGCCTTTGATGTAGTATCTTCCACCTACGTTTACGACCTTATCAATCTTAACAGTCTTAACGCCCATCTTCATCTTTGTAGCCTTGACTGCATCCTTGCTTCCGCCGTATATGTAGCGGTCACCATATAGCATATCATATGCTAGAAGGTTTAGCCCCTCTATGAAGCTCTTGTCATTATGATCAGTATTCTGCTGATATTTAAATACTGTTCCCTCGTGTATTCCCACTCTATCGCATACATCTGCAGTTAGCTCGTAGGCGTGCTGGTCCTTATCCTGCTTTTCCATATCAAAGTTAGACCAGATTACATAAGGAGTCTGATAAAGATCCTTATCGTATGAATCTGCTGTGATATCAAGCGCTGGGATATGGTCTCCATACATTACGAGGATTGTAGGTTCTTCTAGCTTTGATAGTTTGTCAGTAAGTTCCTTTACAAACTGGTCCATCTCATAAAGCTGATTTACATAGTACTCATACTTCCACTTTAGGTCCTGTGATGGAGCATCAACAACCTGAACCTTAGGGTTCTTCACGAGCTGCTCCGTTGGATACTTTCCGTGTCCCTGAACAGAAATCGTGTAGATATAATCTCTGGACTCTGTTGAATTTAGCGCCTCCATAATCTGGTTCGTCAAAATCTTATCCTTGGCCCAGTTCTTTGGTGTCTTTGGCACATCACTCATGTACTCAAGTGATGTGAATGTGTCGTATCCAATATTCTTAAATACTTCGTTTCTGTTATAGAACAAAGCCCTATGGTTATGGATTGCATGTGTTGAGTAGCCTCGGTTCTTTAGGTCTAATGCGATGCTCTCTGCTGGTGTATTTCTCAAAACAGACTTGAACGGATATTCTCCTGGGCCAAAGAACTTAACTGAAAGTCCAGTCATGACCTCAAACTCGGTATTTGCAGTTCCGGCACCGCAAGCTGGAACTGTCAGATATCCAGAAGAATAATTAGCCATCAGATTTCTGAAATAAGGTATTGCATCCGTCGAAAGCTTTATCTTATTGAAAAGCTGCGGATCTGTGAACGACTCTAGCTGTAGGAAAATGATATTAGGAGATTTCTTTCCTATATCCGTGTTCTTTACTTCTAGTGCCTCTTTTCCGTCTTTAATATTTGCCTTCGCTAGTATGTCCTTCATTGCCGTTTCGCTATAGCCTGCAGGCTTGTGGATACCCGTGTTCAGCCATGTATTAACAAAGCAGTACGGTGCACCGTAGTCCTGATACGCGTAAGCTAGGTTTCCGAAGAAGGTCGCAAGCACATTGGTTTTGATAAGTCCCCATGTTGCACCAAATGTAACCGCAATAACTAGAGCTACCATGGCAACGCTTTGTTTGAACTTACCTGTCATATCCTTTCTTGGTAGCTTAATCCAAAGAATTACAATAGTAACGACGAGCAAAATGAGCACGCCCGCTATGATAGAAAGCTGGAATCTGTTAAAGTAATTCGTTAAAATTGTAGCCGCATCGGTAATTGACGATAGGTCTTTAACGGTAAAAGGCGTCATTCTTTCGAGCAAGATTACACCGTTTGCCACACCAATCGCAAGCCAGATAGTCGATATTATGACCATGAAAAACGACCGTCTTTTGAAAAGACATGAAATAGAAATTGTAGCAGCTATAATTAAGCTGTTATACAAAAAGATTATTGGACTATGTATTAAAAAACTAAATCCGCCTAAATATTTTCTTGCGAGTGTCTCTATAATCAGATTGATTGCAAATCCTAAGATCAAGCAAAGCACTATGCCGTTTTGCCCGATCTTCTGTCTCGCGCTTTGTAGCTTACTCATCCTTTTTCTCCACAAATACTGCAAGCTCATCTGAAATTGCAGCAAAATCCTCTATCGAGAGTGTCTCCGCTCTCCTTGTAGGCTCAATATTTAGCCTATCTAATGCCTGTTTTATCTCGTCCTTGCTGAAGCCAGCTCCCGTTAGGGAATTGGAAATCGTCTTGCGCCTCTGCCCAAAGCCTGCTTTGATGCAATTGAACATCAGCTTTTCGCTCTTTGGATGCACCGGCTTTTCCGTCCTTATGCTCAGCTTGAGAACTGCAGAATCAACCTTTGGTACAGGATAGAATACCTCTTTTGGTACCTCGGTAACCTCGCTGACCTCGCAGTAATATTGCACTGCAAGCGAAATAGCCCCAAAAGTTTTACTTCCTGGCCCTGCCATGATTCTATCAGCTACTTCCTTCTGCATCATAATTGTTATCGACTCGATGTTTATCTCATTTTCCAACAGATACATGATGATAGGTGTAGTTATATAGTATGGCAGATTTCCTATTACCTTAGTATGTTGAAATTTTGAAGACTTTATGATGTCGTTCAAATCCGTCTTGAGAACATCTTGATTTATGACTTCAATATTGTCGTACCCTTTCAGTGTAAAGTCAAGTACAGGTAGCAAATTTTTGTCGATTTCTATCGCACAAACCTTTCCTGCCTCCTTTGCTGCTTCAACTGTCAAAACTCCGACTCCAGGTCCAATCTCAATAACGAGATCTTCCTCGCTTATATTCGTCGCCTCAATAATGCTGTCTATTACGCCCTTATCCGTCAAAAAGTTCTGACCCAGGCTCTTCGCATTGTGAAAGCCAAACTTTTTCCTTATATAATTTAAAGTGCTTAGGGAATATAATTCCATGTTCTTAGCTGTTTCCAAGCTTCTCGTTCACCTTTCTGATTGCTTCATCAAAATCCTTACGACTTACTCCCATCAAATTGAGTTTCTTCAGTAGAGACTTGCCGTTGCAATAACCAAGCCCGAGCAAGTCGCCAAGCAAGGTGCGCCTCTCCTTTGATGATTCACCACCTATAAGCTCATTATCGCTGAGGTCCGCAGAAGAAAATTCCTCTCTTCTTCCTGTAATCGTGCACTTTGCGAGTTTCAGTGCATTGACTATGTCCTCAGGTCTTGCGTTTTCTATACCAATGTCTCCATTTTTCTCAGCTTTTGCAGCGGTCAAAAAGGCCTGCTTTGCATCAGGATACCTAGCGCAGATTCGCTCCCTTATCTTGCGACCTGCGTGGTCAGGATCCGTCATTACAATCAGCCCTTTAGTTTCATACGCATTATCTAGTTTTTTCCATGTTGCTGCCGAGATTCCGTAACCGTGAGTTTCTATGGTTACAGCCTCAACTGCCTTGTTTATAGCGGCAGTGTCATCCCTTCCCTCGACAACGATAACCTCGTTTATAACTGGCTTTTCTTCCATTATTTTTTGTCCTTATTAATCTTATCCTTTTTGCCATCTAGGACATAAAGAACCTCACCCGGCTTAATCATCTTGAGCTGTTTTCGGGCCTGCTCCTCGATGTAGTCGAGTTCGTTGACATTCTTGAGCTCTGCAGTAAGGTCATCCTTCTTCTGCTCTAGCTCTTTTTGGGTCTTCTCGAGGTGGTTTTTCTCAATGTGAAGCGTAACAATCTTCTTTATCGAAAACGCACAGCCTACGAGAAGAAAAAGAACTATCAAAGACAGAACCAATCTACCTGTATTTAATTTTTTCTTCGCTTTTCTCGTTGACTTTGCCATTCCTCAGCCTCAATCATCCTTTGTTCTATACAAGAACATCTCTCTCCCGTATCCATAATCCCCGTGTCATCGCACAAATTACACTTATATCTCTCTTCCATGTAATCCATATCGTAGTTGTTTTCGGTCAAAATGATGGCGCGCTCCTCGTATAGCATATTCATCTCATCATTTAGGCTCTTAGACTCGCCATTATCCTGTCCATATAGCATCATTCCTGAAAGCTTTGCGCTCAAGGAATGAATACTTTTCTCTATTTCCTTTATCTTTGGAAGCTTCTTGTAGATTTCCTTACGCCTAGCATCTGCATCTGTCTCTGCCTTCTTGCGCAAGAAATCGTAGTACTTGTTCAAAACAGCTCTGCTAACAGGCTTCTTTTCGTTTACATCCCTGTTATCTTCGCTTGCTTCTTTTCTCCAGTTGTCGAGAATAGAGTTCACATACTTCAGATTAGGGTTCGAAATTCCCGCAGTCTTACTGCAAGCCTCTAGCACCTTATCCATCTTAAATCCCATCTCATCAAACCAGCTGTCCATGAGCCTCTGCTCTTCCTCGGAAGGATTTCTCGAAAAACCGAGTGCCTTCATAACACGTCTATATCTTACATGTCTCTGGTCGTTTTCTTCTAGATAATTGTCGACATCCTCACTAGTTTTGATACCAATCTTGGTCCATTCCTCGATTACTTTTTCTATATATTTAAAGCTAACCTTACCCTTATCTGAACAATAAACCACTGCTTTTTCAACGACTTCAGGTGTCGCTTTCACATCGTCTATCCACGATATGACATTTTGCATGTCACTGCTAGATAAGGTGCGTCCTAAAATCTTTTCTATCTTTGGCATCAAAGCAGGAATTGCCTCGCTACCAAAAACGCTCACAGGTTCAACGCCCTGTGAATCTTTTTGTTCTTCTCCCTTGCCTACACCGTAGATTAATTCCTTGAGGTCTATAAACTCAACTGCAAAGTCAGCCTTGCCCTCTCCGTAGAAGCGCTTTTTGATAGCGTTCATATCCTCCCAGTATTCCCAGGCTTCAATGATTGTTTTTTCATCTATTGCAAGCTCCTTGGACATCTGAGCATTATCAAGCGGGTAACCTAGCTCTGCGTAAAGCCTTGCATAAAGGTACACCTTAACAAAGCCCCCCGGTGCTATCGGAAGAAATTCATTTATGAAAATGTTCTCGAGAGGCATATCACCAAGATACATATCTCGTCTTTTTGCTTTGATATATTTCATGGATTTCTCCTAATAATCTGTTGTGTGCACGTCAAAATTAGCACACTGAACTATACCATGTCGCTGAACTTGGTATATCTTTCTACCCAGGTTAAATCGCGTCTTGCAGTCTCACCGTTTCTATGTTTTGCGATAATTACTTCGCAGACATTTGGCTTTTCGCTCTCCTCATTATAGTAGTCATCTCTATAGAGGAATATTACCATGTCCGCATCCTGCTCGATTGAGCCTGATTCTCTAAGGTCGGAAAGCATAGGTCTGTGGTCATTTCTAAGCTCTGGAGCACGTGAAAGCTGAGAAAGCACTAGGACTGGACAGTCCATCTCTCTAGCAAGTAGCTTCAGATATCTCGAAAGCTTACTGATTTCTTGCTGCCTGCTCTCAGATCTACCTTCAGATGTCATGAGCTGGAGATAGTCGACAACCACAAGGTCAAGTCCATACTCCGCCTTCATTCTTCTGCACTTATTTTTCATCTCCATAACAGTGATACCTGGAGTATCGTCTATGGTGATGCTTGTCTTTGATAGAATATCCGCAGCAATGTTTATCTTCTGCCAGTCATTTATCTCTATCTTACCCTTTCTGATATTCGAAAGTTCAATGTTACTTTCCATCGAAAGAAGTCTTTGTCCAAGCTGATCCTTAGGCATCTCAAGGTTGAAGATGATGATTCCCTTTGATCCCCTCTTTGCTGCATTTAGAGCAATGTTTAGCGCAAATGAACTCTTTCCCATAGCAGGTCTTGCCGCTAGAATTATGAGGTCGGAGCGCTGGAAGCCTCCCGTAATCTTATCGATTTCTGTAAAGCCTGAAGGAACACCCGTAACATCGCCGTCTGAACCTGCAGCTTTGTCAATCATCTCGACATTTTCCATAATGACATCTTTGATGTGCGAGTAGTCGTTCTTCTGGCGTTTTTGCGCAATTTCAAATATATTCTGCTCTGCAAAGTCGAGGATATATCCTGCATCCTCACTCTCCTCAAAGCTCTTTTCTCTTATCTCATCAGCAGCCTTAATAAGCCTTCTAAGCTGTGCCTTTTCGGCTACAATCTTAGCATAACCTACTGCATTCTTCGCAGATGGCACATTCGCTGTAAGCGATGCAATATATGCTCTTCCACCTGCAATCTCAAGGCTTCCACGCTTTTTTAGCTCATCGCAGACTGTAACTATATCTACTGATTCGTTTCTTCTGCCAAGCTCTAGGATTACATCATAGACTTCCTTATGAGCTGCATCGTAGAAATCATCCGCTTTTACAGTCTCGAGTACATCAAAAAGTGCATCCTTATCAAGCATTGCAGCACCTAGCACGGA
This sequence comes from uncultured Clostridia bacterium, assembly GCA_938049335.1. Classification (GTDB taxonomy): domain Bacteria; phylum Bacillota; class Clostridia; order Peptostreptococcales; family Anaerovoracaceae; genus Eubacterium_B. The sequence continues at coordinate 150,981 of CALIYX010000025.1, forward strand.
CTGCTCTGCTTCTTTATTATGCGGAGGTATCTTCTCTGTCATTTTTGACTCCTAATCTACAAGTTCAACCTTTATCTCACCCTTGATCTCGTGATATAGCTTAACTACTACATCAAAGCTACCAAGCTGCTTAAGTGGGTTTGCAAGCTCAATTTTCTTCTTTTCGATATCCATTCCAAGCTGCTCTTTGATAGCATCAGCGATATCCTTTGATGTGATTGAACCGAAAAGCTTACCGCCTTCTCCTGACTTTGTCTTGATAACAACCTTCTTGTCCTTAAGTGCCTCAACCATGCTCTGAGCATGCTCTCTATTTTCCTTTTCCTGCTGGATTTCAAGTTCCTTCTGCTTCTCTAGGCTTCTTAGGTTTGCCTTTGTTGCCTCAACTGCTAGTCCCTTCTTGAGAAGCATGTTTCTTGCGAAACCATCGCTGACCTCAAGAACTTCACCTGCCTTGCCTGTACCTTTTACATCCTGTTTAAGTATTACTTTCATTTTTTTCTCCTTTTTCTAATAATCCCAGCACTATTTCTAGCACTTCCTCAGGCTTTTCTTTTACCTGAGCTCCCGCGGTATTCAAATGTCCGCCTCCACCGATTTTCTCAAGCAGAACCTGAACATTTATGTCTCCAAGCGATCTTGCGCTTATGCAGGTAATGCCTCTATCGTTTACTCCTGCAACAAAGCTCGCTCTAATTCCTTTGATATTTAGGAGCTCGTCAGCAACCTGTGCGTTGATTACCTGAGCATCCTGGTTTTCTCCCTCACAGATGGAGGTTGCAATTCCACCATCATAAAAGCTTGCATTTGCAATTGCCTTTGCCCTTACCTTAAAGGTGTCTGGATCGATTTGGAAGAATCTTTTCACCTCTGTTGTGTCTGCACCGGCTCTTCTCAGCCATGCAGCAGCCTCAAATGTTCTAACTCCAGTCTTTACAGCAAATCTGTTTGTATCTAATGTTATACCCGCAAGAAGCGCTTCTGCCTCAAGCTTTACGAGTGATTTTCTTGGAATTACATATTGAAGCATCTCTGTTACAAGCTCAGAGGCTGACGATGCATATGTCTCAATATATGATAATGTTGCTCCCGTGATATAGTCCTCAGCCCTGCGGTGATGGTCTATTACAACGACTCTTTCCGTCTTATCCAAAAGCTCTGGAGCTTCTAAATAGCTTGGTCTTTGCGTATCTACGATAACTAACAGAGTATCTGACTCTATCAAAGCATTAGCCTTCTCTGTTGAATCAAGATTATAGTTTTGCGTCGCTCTAACCTGATCATATACAGCCTGCATAGTATCATTCACCTGATCAATAATAATATGTGCCTCAGTTCCGCTGTTGATACACATTCTGTAAATTCCAAGTGCAGACCCAAATGCGTCCATGTCCGCATTTTGATGTCCCATAATCAAAACTCGATTGGACTGCTCGATAAGTTTTCTCAAAGCATGAGCAATGATTCTCGACTTACCCTTGCTTCCTTTTTCTATGGACTGCGTCTTGCCACCGAAGTAGCTGATTTCGGATTCCTCCTTGACTACAACCTGGTCACCTCCACGTCCTAGTGCAAGGTCAAGCGCTGCAGCCGCATACTCTGAGGTCTCCAATATGTTTGCACCACCTATTCCTAGGCCCATGCTAAGTGTCAGCGGAAAATCTGCTCCTGTATCTATCTTTCTCACGTCATCTAGAATAGAAAACTTATTGTTTACAAGTTCTTTAAAATGTCCGTACTGAAAGTATACGTTATATAGCGTGTCCTTTATTTTATCAAGGGATGCATCTATATCAGATGCCCACTTTCTAATGATGCGATCAACCTGACTAGTTACCGACATACCGGTCTCTGGTGTTACAGAACCTGCAAACTGGTCATAGTTATCTACGTTTATGCGACATACGCATACTTTCTCAGAAACATATTTCTTCTTAAGATCTTCGTATCCTGTGACATCTCTGAAAAATACGATGATATCATCGCCATATTCATTCTTATCGCTATCTGCAATCACTCTAAACTTTCGGCCGTTTCTATCGAGTAGATACTTATTATCCCCATCTAAAAGTGATTTTATCTTTATACCTGTGAGAGCAAAAAAATCGGCATCTTCTATCCCTTTGTATGGAAAGACTCTGTCTATGAATCTGTTCGCACTGGTTACCTTACCGTCTCTATTTACTATGCACATCGGCATAGGAAGGTCGGCTGATATAATGCGTTTTGCCACTTTTTCTGTCATCTTTACTTCTCCATTACGAATTTATATTTGCAACTCTGAGGATATCTATCAATCTGTTCAGTTCGTCCATGCTGTAGTAGTGGAGTTGAATAGATCCGCCTTTTCCCTTTGCTTCAATATTTACCTTCGTACCATAAATATCTTTGAGTTCATTCTCTACACTGAGAATTTCCTTAGGTTTAACACGCTTTAAAGCTTTATTTCTCTTCTGTTTTTCGGTGCTTGCGAGTTTTTCTGTCTCTCTCACCGATAGTCCCTCTGCTATAACTCTCTTGCAAAGTTCTTCCTGTTTTTGGAAATTGTCTGCTGAAAGAATAGCTCTTGCATGACCTGCTGAAAGTCTACCTTCAGCAACCTCTTTTCTTACGCTTTCAGGGAGATTTAAAAGCCTCAAAGCATTGGTAATATAAGGTCTTGACTTACTTACACTCTTAGAAACCTTGTCCTGTGTAAAGCCGTAAACCTTAATCATTTTTTCTAAACCCTCAGCTTCTTCTATAGGATTTAGATCCTCTCTTTGCATATTTTCTATTATTGCAAGGAGCATGTTCTCTTCATCTGTAAGAGTTCTAACAAGGCAAGGCACCTTCTTGAGATCTGCTTCTCTCGCAGCTCTCCAGCGTCTCTCTCCGGCAACAATCTCATATCCTACTTCAGCCTTGGTCACAACTAGTGGCTGGATTATTCCGTGTTCCTCTATTGATCTAGCAAGTTCACTTATCTTTTCCGGATCAAAAGTCTTACGAGGTTGTCCGTGGTTAGGTTTAATGTCATTTATATTTATATATTTGACACTATCGCCTGGTTCCTCCTGAGTTGGAAGCTTAATGTCCTCATTAACCGCAACTTCACGGTCAGCAAATAACGCGTCAAGGCCTCTGCCTAGTCCACTCTTCTTTCCCTTAGTTGCCATTACTCTTCCTCCCTTTCGAGGAATTCCTCAGCAAATTCTCTATACGCTTCTGCTCCCCTTGACTTAGGATCATACTCTGTTATGGCCATACCATAGCTTGGTGCCTCGGCAAGTCTAATATTTCTTGGAATAACCGTTGAATACACCTTTGCACCGAAGTACTTTTTAACCTCCTGAACAACCTGAACAGATAAGTTAGTACGTCCATCAAACATGCTCAGAATTACACCTTCAATCTCAAGCTCCTTATTGAGGTTCTTTCTAACAATCTCGATTGTGCTAACAAGCTGGCTAACACCTTCAAGTGCATAGAACTCACACTGAATAGGAATGAGCACACTTTGAACGGCTGTCAGAGAATTTATAGTTAGAAGACCCAGCGAAGGTGGACAATCGATGAATATGTAATCATACTTTTGTCTTACCTTATCTATAGCCTTTCTAAGCCTTTGTTCTCTACCCTCAATCTGAACAAGCTCAATTTCGGCACCTGCCAAATCTACACTTGCTGGAATTATATCCAGCCCCTTTATATTTGTATGTAGAATCGCTTTTTTGGTATCGAAATCATCCTCAATCAAAAGGTCATAGACTGTGTAATCGAGACTCTTTTTCTTAATTCCGATTCCACTTGTCGTATTGCCCTGAGGGTCAATATCTAAAATTAAAACTTTCTTTCCCAAAAGTGCGAGGCATGCGCCTAAATTGATGTTTGTGGTTGTCTTACCAACTCCACCCTTTTGGTTAAATATTGCTATTGCTTTTCCCAATTTCTTATCCTCCATAATCAAAAAATGGACTTGATTTATTATATACCAAATAGAGCTTTTTTTCCACTTTTTTATATAAAAACAGAGAATGTTTCACGTGAAACATTCTCTTTACTATCGTACTTATAATGGCTGTTTTGAGGGTGTTCCAGCTTTTCTTGGATATTGCCTTGCAGTGTTTTGCACTTTTTTAATTTTTACAAAGCAATGGTCAATATTTTCATGGTTCGAAGATATAATTTCTGCTTTTCCTCCACCGAGAATTTTTATTGCTTTCTCAGCATTTTTGATTTCCTCTTCTGCCGATCCTGTCTTATATGCAATAAAATATCCTCCTGGTTTTACCATAGGTAAGCAATATTCACATAGTGTTGATAGGTTGGCCACTGCTCTTGAAACACAGCAATCAAACTTCTCCCTATACTCTTTGTTTTGCCCTAAATCTTCAGCTCTTCCATGAACTGTGCTTACGTTATTAATACCGATTTCTCCACAGAGTTCGTCTATTACTTTAAGTCTTTTGTTCAGTGAATCTGCTAGGATGAAATCTATCTGTGGATATACTATAGCTAGTGGAACTCCTGGAAATCCACCACCTGTTCCAAGATCCATAACCCTGCTACCAGATTTTATTAATCCTAGCTTGGCTAGCTTTAACGAATCTATATAATGCTTTTCTATAAAATCATCTTCCTCAGTAATTGCAGTCAAATTGATTTTTTCATTCCATTCAAGAACGCCATTCATATAGAGTTCAAACTGTCTTAAGGTTTCATCATCACTAGGGAGTCCGAGAGCTTTAAGCTCTTCTTTAAGATTTTGCTTTTTCAATTCTCTTCTCCTTTTCTAAATGAACCTGAAGCACATTTATATCTGCTGGTGACACACCTGAAATTCTCGATGCCTGTCCCAAAGATACTGGCTTAATCTTGTTAAGTTTCTGCGCCGCTTCAATTCTGAGGCCCTCTATTTGCTCGTAATCTATATCGCTGGATAGTGGTTTTCTCTCAAGTTTTTTGAACTTCTCTACCTGTTGAATTTGCTTTTTTATATAGCCTTGATATTTGATTTCTACTGAAACCTGAGCTCTTGCATGCTCAGACATTTCAGGTCTTTCCTTGTCTATTTCTAGCAGGTTTTCATATGTTACCTCTGGTCGTTTTAGAAGATCTGCAAGGTTGATTTTGCCCTCAACTGGAGAACTGTTAATTTTTTCCAAATATGCATTTGTTTCAGCTACAGTTGGCGTTACCGAGCTTAGTCTTTCTATTTCTCTTGCAACTTCCTCCTGCTTTGATTTAAGTCTATTAAATCTCTCCTCTGAGGCTAGTCCTATCTCATAACTCTTTTCTGTCAACCTATCATCTGCATTGTCTTGTCTCAGAAGCAGCCTATATTCCGCTCTGCTCGTCATAATTCTGTAAGGCTCGTTAGTACCTTTAGTTATTAAATCGTCGATTAAAACGCCAATATAAGCCTCGTTTCTCGCGAGAATAAAAGGATTTTTACCATTTATTGCCAGATGTGCGTTCACACCCGCCATTAGACCCTGAGCCGCTGCCTCCTCATATCCTGAACTTCCATTAAACTGTCCAGCACAAAATAAATTCTCAATTACCCTACTCTCCAAATTTAATTTTAATTCAAGTGGATCTATGCAATCGTATTCTATTGCATATGCAGGTCTAGTGATAACTATATTCTCAAGCCCATCTATACTTTGATAGAAATCTCTCTGCACATCCTCTGGAAGACTTGAACTCATTCCCTGGATATACATTTCCTCTGTATCAAGTCCTTCTGGCTCAATGAAAAGCTGGTGTCTTTCTTTTTCGGCAAAACGATTAACCTTGTCTTCTATTGAAGGACAATATCTTGGTCCTATTCCCTCAATTTGTCCACCAAACAAAGCGGAACGGTTAAAATTTTCTCTGATTATCTCATGAGTCCTACTGTTTGTATATGTGAGCCAGCATGAAACCTGTTCCTTCTCAAGTTTGTCGTTAAGGAAAGAAAATGGCACGATTTTCTCATCGCCCTTCTGCTCTAGCATCTTTGAATAATCAAAGGTTGATGCAAGTGCCCTCGCTGGCGTTCCTGTCTTAAATCGTCTTAGCTTTATTCCATATTCAGTGAGTTTATCAGAAAGCTCATTTGCAGGTGCAAGTCCATTTGGTCCACTTGAATAAGCACTGTCTCCAATAAATATCTTTCCACGAAGGAAGGTTCCAGTTGCTATAATAACAGCCTTTGCCCTGTAAACAGCATGATTTCTTGTGATAACTCCGCAGGCTTTTCCATCTTCAATTATTATATCGATGATTTCATCCTGCTTCATAAAGAGATTTTCCTGCTTTTCTATGGTCTTCTTCATCTCAAGATGATATTGATATTTATCAGCCTGTGCTCTAAGAGAATGAACTGCAGGACCCTTTGCTGTATTTAACATTCGGCTCTGTATAAAAGTCTTATCTATATTTACACCCATTTCGCCGCCTAGAGCATCGATTTCCCTCACTAGATGGCCCTTGCCAGTTCCACCAATAGAAGGATTGCAAGGCATCATAGCTATAGCCTCTAAATTGATAGAGAACATAATTGTCTTACTTCCCATTCTTGCTGCTGCAAGTGCTGCCTCGCAGCCTGCATGCCCTGCTCCTATGACGATTACATCGTATTTTCCCATTAAATACTGGTCCATCTATTTCTCCATTTTGATATGATTGAGATTACTTACCTAAACAAAATCTACTAAATACCTCATCTATGACATCATCCTGCACAGAATCACCTGTTATAAATCCAAGCTCTTCATATGCATTTCTAATATCTATTTCTATAAATTCTAAAGGAATATTTCCGCTGACTGCATTAATTGCTTCCCCAAGTGAAACACTTGCTCTTTCTAACATATTCTTATGTCTTGCATTTGTGACTATATTGCTCTTTTGCGATCCTGCAAGCTTATCTGTTTCGCTTTCTTTTCCTAACAAGAGATTTCCACCTGCCTTCTCAAAGATTGCATTTTCTACCTCATCAACCGATTTACTATCGTTAACAGAAGTTAGCATATAGCGCGCACCATCAGCAAAAGAAATCATATCTTCTTCTTTTATTCTAGCAATCTTATCGGCCTTATTGAACAAAATTAGAAGCTTCGACTTATCTACCTGCCTAAGAATATCGTAGTCCTCATCAGAAATTTCAGATGTCAAATCTATCATAAAAATAATTAAATCAGCTGATTCCAAAGACTTCTTTGATTTATCTATACCGATTTGTTCAATCACATCATCGGTAGTTCTAATTCCTGCTGTATCTATTAGATTTACAGGAATTCCCCTTACATTTATGAGCTCTTCTATCGTATCTCTTGTCGTTCCAGGAATTTCAGTCACTATTGCCCTTGATTCTCTAAGTATAGCATTCATCAAAGATGATTTTCCAACATTTGGACGGCCTACAATCGCAACATTAAGGCCTTCTCTCAAAATTCTGCCCGTATCAGAACTTTCTATGAGATAATCAATTTTTTCCTTTATTTGCCTGAGCTCTTTTTCTAGCTTATCATAAAGTATAAACTCTATATCCTCGTCTGGATAGTCAATATTAACTGCAATATCAACTAAAACATCCGTTATTTCCTTACGTATTTCATTTATCTCTTTCGAGAATCTTCCCCTTAACTGCTCCATAGCTACATCAAAAGAGGAATTTGTCTTTGAATTTATGACATCAATTACGGCTTCAGCCTGTGTTAGATCAAGCCTTCCGTTTAAAAACGCTCTCTTTGTAAACTCACCAGGCTCTGCTAAATCAGCACCACAACGTAAGACAAGTGAAAGTGTATTCGATAAAGGTACAATTCCACCGTGACAATCTATCTCTACTACATCCTCAGCTGTGTAGGTCTTTGGCGCAGGAAAATAGACAGCTAGAACTTCATCTATAATGTGTCCTCTTTCGTCTTTTATGTGGCCGTATATGAGTTGTCTATGTTTATCCTTTGGCTCTAAATTTTTGCTCGCTGGATAAAATATTTTGTTTAGGATATTTAGTGATTCTTCTCCACTTATCCTTATAATTCCAATTCCGCTTTCTCCCGGAGAGGTTGCTATAGCAGCTATTGTACTTTCCATAAATCTTCCTTTGATTACAAAAGGCTGCCGCAAAGCGACAGCCTAATCTACTATTTAAGTTCGATATGAATCCTTCTGTATGGATCCTGACCCTCACTCTTTGTTGTAACGCGTGGATCTTTTTGTAGTGTTGCGTGAATGATCTTTCTCTCGTAAGGGTTCATAGGCTCTAGCTTGAATGGCCTACGGCTTCTTACTACCTTTTCTGCTAGTCTCTTTGCTAGCTTTTCCAAGGCTTTTTCTCTCTTTGCTCGATAATTCTCAGCATCAACAACTACGCGAATATACTCTCCGTTACCCTTATTTACCACAAGGCTAGTCAAGTACTGAATTGCGTCGAGAGTTGCTCCTCTCTTGCCTATTACGGTGCCAGAGTCCTTTCCTTCTAAGAGGAAGAACAAATCTGTCCCATCTGTTTTGCCGACAACGTCAAGCTCGATTCCCATCTCTTCTACGAGACTCTTTAGGAATACAAAGGCTGCATTGTCCTCTTCCAAATCATTTAGGGAAGACATATCGATTTCTGGAATGACAGGTTCACTTGTCTGATTTTCATCATCGCGTGCTCTGTCATTTCTCATAGATTTTTTCTTCTTTTTCTTATGCGATGGTGATTTCTGTCTTACCTCTGAATTATCTTCATAAGTTTTATCACTATCTACATTTGCATCTTCAGTGGATATTTCTTGTACTTCTTCTGCAAATTCTTGCTTATCATCTTCTTTCTTGAGCTCTTCTTCCTTATCCTTAAGGCTTACTCTAACGAGCGCAAGCTTTGATCCTATTCCAAAAAATCCTCTTGAAGGCTGCTCGAGTACTTCTATGTCTACCTCTTCCTTGCTTGCATTTAATTCCTGCAAAGCAAGTTCAACTGCGGTATCCACATCGGTTCCCCATTTTTCCGAAACTTTCATATTATAGATTCCTCCAATGAGTGTACGTGAATACTAATTATTTTTTCTTCTTTTTACCCTTTTTATCCTTTTCCTTCAATTCTTTTCTCAACTTATTGAATCTAATGTTAAAGAATATCTGAGTAAAGTTACTGATAAACCAGTAAATTGCAAGGCCTGCTGGATATGATCTTCCTAACCAAACTATCATGATAGGGAATATATATTTCATCATTCCCATGCCCATATTAGAACCCTGCTGTCCGAGCTGGTTCTGCTGTGACATTGAGAAAGAGAAAAATGTTGCTATACCTGAAAGTATTGGCAAAATCCATGGGTCTGGCTGACATAAATCCTTAATCCAAAGGAAGGACTCGTGTACAGCGAATACCATGTTTTCATCATTGACATAGTTAAGAGGATTTCTAAGCAGAATAAAAAGACCTGAAATAACTATGAACTGAACAAGCATAGGCATACAACCCGCACTTGGGTTAAAACCTGACTCCTTGTATAGCTCAGCTATTTTCTGGTTCATCATGTCTTTGTCATTAGCATACTTTTTCTTAATTTCGTTCATCTTTGGCTGCATATCTGCCATGCCAGAAGTTGAAAGAATCTGCTTCTTATATAGCGGGTACATCGCTACTCTTATCAGAACTGACAAGAGGACAATTGCTAACCAATAATGTCCCGTTATGTTATAAAAGAAAGCGAGCAGTATACTAAACGGTTTGGCTAAGAAATTAAATAAAGCCATATACTAAATTCCTCCGTTATTTTAAAGGGTCGTAACCTCCTGGATTACCAGGATGACACTTTAAAATTCGTTTAATACCTAAGTAACTGCCTTTAATAGGTCCGTACTTCTGTAGCGCCTGTATGCAATAAGCAGAACAAGTTGGATAGAATCTACATGTCTTTGGAAATAGCGGAGATATAAAAAGCTGATAGAATCTAATTAGCTTTATCATGAAGAATGAAACAATCTTACCAATAAATCTAAACATTTTTCTTTATTTTAGCCTTTCTCAAAGCTGAGGAAATCGATTTTTTTACATCATCCTCTTTCTTATCGTTAATAGTATTTCTGGCTATGAATATAAAATCGTAGCCTGAATCCAATCCATCACAAAGATATCTATATCCTTCCTTCATCAGTCTTCTTGCACGATTTCTTCTCACACTATTACCTACTTTTTTGCTCGCTAAAAAAGCAGTTCTATTATAGGCTAAGTGGTTCTTTCTCCAGAATAGTACTATGTACCTATCTCCTACAGAATTTCCTTTTTTGTAGATATTATCAAAATCAGACTTTTTTCTTATTACATTAGGTCTCAACATACTAAAACACTTACTAAGCTGAAAGTCTTTTTCTTCCCTTAGTTCTTCTTCTCTTTAGAACGTTTCTACCATTCTTAGTAGCCATTCTCTTTCTAAAGCCGTGTTCCTTCATTCTCTGCCTGTTCTTAGGCTGAAATGTCTGTTTCATTGTTTTTACCTCCTCTTTTGTAAACTTACCTGCATCTTCTAAATTTCAAAAACGCATACAAAATTATTTTATATTGATATACATTCTATGTCAATACAAGATTTGAATTTATCAACGTTTTGAGCCTAAAAGCTATATGTGGATAATTATGATAAAGTTATCCTCTATATGTGGATAACTCTTTTTATAACTACAAAATAAACATCTATTTTTATTAATAACCTGTGGATAACTTTTTATAACTTACTATTTTTTCATCAAAATTTTTTCAAAGTTCCCATTCAATATACCTTGTTTTAAATCTAATTATTCTATACAATATATTTATATCATTTTTAGGGAGGCATTATAATTGAATAAAGAAGAAATCCTAAAAAAAGTCCTTCTTGATATAAAAAGCAATGTTACTCAAGCTACATATGATTCATTTATATCAAAAGTAAAGATACATAATATTTTAGAAAACCCTAATCTCGTTGAATTATCAACAGATAAAGAGTTTACTTCTAATATCTTAAACCGAAGATATAATCATGTTTTTGAGGATTCCCTAAAGTCAGTTTTAGGTAAAAGTTACCGTGTTGTTATTAAACCTGAATTTGAATATAAAGAAAACAACAAGGTAATAGATGATACTAAGAAATCTACGGCATATAATCTTAATTTCTATTCAAGTAAAGAGAAGATTTTTAATCCTAAATTTACCTTTGATAACTTTGTTGTAGGAAATAGTAATACCTATGCTTATTCAGCATGTATGGCAGTTGCAAAAAACCCATCTTCTGCCTATAACCCCCTATTTATATATGGTAAATCTGGATTAGGTAAAACACATTTACTTAATGCCATAGGAATATACCTATTAGAAAATAATGAGAATATGAGAATTCTCTATGTTTCTTCTGAGACATTTACAAACGATTTTATTAAAGCTCTCCAGGAAGGTAAAGCTTTTGAATTTAAATCTAAATATAGAAAAGCTGATGTTCTACTAGTTGATGATATTCAGTTTTTAGAAGGTAAAGAAGGTATTCAAGAGGAATTCTTCCATACATTTAACTCATTACATGAGGATAATAAACAGATTATATTATCTGGAGATAAACCACCTAATAAGCTAGTTAAACTTGATGAAAGATTAAGATCACGCTTTGGTTGGAATATGATTGCAGAAATAGCACCTCCAGATTATGAGACCAGAGTAGCAATACTTAGGAAAAAAGCTGAACTTTTCAATGTTGATCTAGATGATGATGTTGAACAAGTAATAGCTATGATTTCCGAAAAAATCAAAGATAACATCAGAGAATTAGAAGGTGCTTTCACTAGAATTCATGCCTTTGCTCAGATGGGTAATTTGAAGATTGATATGGATCTTGCTAAATCTTGTCTTACAGATGTTGTATCAATAGGTGGAAATATAAGTCCTGATAAGATTAAGTCAACTGTTTCAAAGTATTATAATATCAAGGTTTCTGACTTAGAATCTGATAGTAGAAAGAGTGAATTTGCTTATCCTAGACAGATTGCTATGTATTTATGTCGTATCCACACCGATTTATCTCTTCCTAAAATAGGAAAGTTATTTGGTGATAAGCATTATTCTACTGTTAAGCACGGCTGCGACAAAATAGAAGATGATCTAAAAGATAATAAGGAACTAAGAGAAGTTATCGATCAGCTAAATGATGAATTGAAAGTTATATAATACTTATCCTCATTCATCCACATCTTATCCACAGGCTTATACTTCTATAACTGAGGATAAAAAATTAAGGAATTTCAAGGCTGAACATACTTATCCACTGTTTCCACAGACCTTATTACTAATATTATTATATATAAGTTAATAATAAAATTGCATTTTCAGGAGGTTTTTTATGAAGTTCACATGTAATCAATTAGAATTAACAAGAACTCTCAATATTGTATCTAAAGCTATAAGCTCAAGAACAACAATACCTACACTTAAAGGTATTAATATCAATATAAATTCAGGTATAGCAACTTTTACAGCATCTGATATGGATATAACTATAGAAAATTCTATGGAAGTATATAATTCGGAGGATGGTTCTGTTGTAGTTCCAGCAAAACTCTTTGGTGACATAGTAAGAAAACTTCCTAATAATGATATTGAGTTTACTTGTGAAGAAGAAAAAATTACTATTAAATGCCTAACATCAGAGTTTTCTCTAGTAGGAATGTCATCTGATGAGTTTCCAAACATAAAGAATACAGAAGAAGATGCAAAGGAATTAACTTTTGATAAGGGAAAATTTGCTGAAATGATAAGAAAAACTTCATTTGCAGCAAGTATTGATCAAACAAAGGGTGTTATTACAGGTATTCTTCTAGAAATAGCTAACGATAATATCAAAATGGTAGCTATAGATGGATATAGAATGGCTATTACATCAGAAGAAATGGTTAATAGAGAAGATCATAGAATAATTATATCTGCTAAAATAATGAATGAAATAAGCAAGATTATTTCAGAAACAAGCCTTAATTCAGAGAGCGAAGAAATTAAGATATTAGTAGATAATAAGAGCGCTGTTTTGATGATAGATAACATTAAAGTTATCATGAGATTAATAGCTGGCGAATTTATAAAATACCAGGACATTATCCCAAAGACAGCTTCAATAAATGTAAAACTAAGAAAATCAGAGCTTATGGAATGTGTAGAGAGAGCTTCACTTTTATCAAAGGAAGGTAAGAACAATCTTATCAAGCTATCCATAAAGGATAATGTTATTACAATAACTTCACGCTCAGAGGAAGGTAATGTAAAAGAGGATTTGTTAGCAGAAAAGACTGGTGAAGACCTCGATATAGGATTTAATGCTAAATATATCATAGATATACTTAAAGTTATAAGTGATGAAGAGATAGTAATGAAGTTTAATACAAGTATATCTCCATGCTTAATCACTCCAGTAGAAGGTGAAAGTTACGAGTATCTTGTTCTTCCAGTAAGACTATCAAATATGTAAGATGCATATAGAAAAAATAGAGCTGCAAAATTTTAGAAACTATAACAATTTAGAACTAGAATTTAGCAAAAATGTTAATTTAATATTAGGAAAGAATGCTCAAGGAAAGACGAACCTATTAGAAGCTGTTTATTTAACAGCAATAGGTCGTTCTTTTCGTACATCAAAAGATATTGACCTAGTTAAATTTAGCGAGAATAATGCCATAGTAAAGGTATGGGCTGAAAAGGAATTAAACAGTACAACTGTTGAAATTTTAATTAAAAGAAAAGGTGAAAAAAGCTCCGAAAAATTTATAAAAAAAGATAGAAAAAATGTAACTAAGACTTCACAGCTTCTAAAAAATATTTTGATAGTTATATTTTCACCTGAAGATTTAAAAATAGTAAAGGATGAGCCAGAGAAGAGAAGAAAGTTTATAGATAGGGAGCTAAGTCAAATTTCTCCTAAGTACTATAATAGCTTATCTAACTACAAAAAATCACTTTTGCAGAGAAATACCTACTTAAAAGAAGATAATTTAGAGCCATCTATAATAGATCTTTGGGATATTCAGATAGCAAAATATGGAGCTGAGGTAATATTCCTAAGAAAAGATTTTATAAAGAAGTTAAGTGAATATAGTGCACAAATACATTCAGGAATAACTGGAGATAAGGAAAAATTAGATATTATATATGAGCCTAATGTTGAAATAAAGGAAAGTTTGTCTGAGCAGGAAGATTTTATATACAGAGAACTAAAAAATTTATTTAAAACTGACTCAAGAAATAGAAATACTTCTGTTGGTCCTCATAGAGATGATATATCATTCATTGTGAATGATATAGATATGAGGAATTTTGGATCTCAGGGACAGCAGAGAACATGCGCTTTATCGCTAAAATTAGCAGAGCTCAACCTTATAAAAGAAAAAACTGATGAGGATGCAATATTGCTATTAGACGATGTTATGAGTGAACTTGATGCTGATAGACAGGAATTTCTCATAGATACTATGAAAAAGAATCAATTATTTATAACTACAACAGAGCTTGATCAAAATATAAAAGATAAGTTTGATGAACTTAAAATATTCTATATAGAAAACGGAACTCTTATATAATATATATATTAAACTGATATATATTTTATAGATTAAAAATATCGCCTTAGGGCGATTTTTTTATATACGGTAATAATTTTTCTTTTAATAAAGTAAAAACTTGTTAAAAAGTCGATTTTAATGTATAATATATGCTATCGTTTTGATAAAAAATGTAGAAGGAAAGCGAGGATTAAATGAGTACAGAAGAAAAGATAAATACTCAATACGACGCCGCGCAAATTCAAGTACTTGAAGGATTAGAAGCAGTTAGAAAAAGGCCTGGTATGTACATTGGTAGTACTGGTGCTAGAGGTCTTCATCATCTAGTATATGAAGTTGTTGATAACAGTGTCGACGAGGCATTGGCTGGATATTGTAAACACATAAAGATAAGTATTAATAAAGATGGATCTTTAACGGTTGAGGATGATGGTCGTGGTATGCCAGTTGATAATCATCCTAAGCTCGGAATTCCAGCGGTTGAGGTTATCCATACAGTTCTTCACGCAGGTGGTAAGTTCGGTGGTGGAGGATACAAGGTATCTGGAGGACTTCACGGTGTAGGTGCTTCCGTAGTAAATGCTCTTTCTACAGATATGATTGTAGAGATTAAGAGAAACGGAAATATATATAGGCAAGAATACAAGAGAGGTAAGACAGTTACTCCTCTTGAGGTTATTGGAGAATCAAAGTCAACAGGGTCTAAAACAACGTTCTGGCCTGATGCTGAGATTTTCGAGACTATAGAATTTGATTACGATACTCTTCAGCACAGATTTAGAGAAATGGCTTTCCTAAATAAGGGAATTAAGATTTCCATAACTGATGAGAGAGTTACACCTAAGAAGAAGGAAGTTTTCCACTACGAGGGCGGTCTTAAGGAATATGTTCACTACATTAACCAAAATAAAGAAGTGCTTCACAAGGAAGTAATATATTTTGATGTAGAGAATAAGAATAGCATGGAAGTTGAAGTTGCTCTTCAGTACACTGACAGATACAACGAATTTATACTTTCATACGCTAATAACATCAATACAACAGACGGCGGAACTCACATGGCAGGACTAAAGTCTGCTTTGACAAGAGCAATAAACGATTATGCTAAGAAGTCAAAGATTCTTAAGGATAGCGATCCTGCGCTAAGCGGTGAGGATATTCGTGAAGGTATTACAGCCATAGTTTCTGTAAAGCTTGCTCAGCCACAATTTGAAGGACAGACTAAGGCAAAGCTTGGAAACAGTGATGTTAGAGGATTTGTTGAAACTGCGACAAATGATAATTTAACAGCTTACTTAGAGGAGCATCCACAGGAAGCAAAGATAATCATAGAAAAATGTATCAGAGCTTCAAGAGCAAGAGAGGCTGCGAGAAAAGCTAGAGATCTTACAAGAAGAAAGAATGCTTTAGATAGTACTTCACTTCCAGGTAAGCTTGCAGACTGCTCAGAGAAGGATCCGGCGCTTTCAGAAATATTCCTAGTCGAGGGTGACTCTGCGGGCGGTTCAGCAAAGCAGGGACGTGATCGCTCAAGACAGGCTGTTCTTCCACTTAGAGGTAAGATTCTAAATGTTGAAAAAGCAAGACTTGATAAGATTCTTAACTCAGAAGAAATTAAGAATATGATTACAGCTTTTGGTTGTGGTGTAGGAGATGATTTTGATGCTAGTAAGCTCAGATATCACAAGATAATTATCATGACCGATGCCGACGTCGACGGAGCACATATCAGAACTTTGCTTTTGACATTCTTCTTCCGTCATATGACACCTTTGATAGAAGGAGGCTATGTATATGCAGCTAAGCCACCTCTATTTATGAGCAAACAGGGTAAGGATGTTTACTACACATATTCGGAGCCTGAACAGGAGAAGCTACTTGCTGAGCTTTCAACAAAGAAGACTAAGGTAGATATTCAGAGATACAAGGGTCTTGGAGAGATGGATTTCCACCAGCTTTGGGAGACTACCATGGATTTTAACAACCGTACTCTTGTACAGATTACGATGGATGATGCATCTCAGGCAGATGAGATATTCACAATTTTGATGGGTGATAAGGTTCCACCTCGTAAGAAATTTATAGAAGATAATGCTAAATACGCAGAGATAGATATCTAAGAAGGGAGGGTATACAATGTCAGATCTTTTAGAAGATACAAGATTAGAACAAACCGAGATATACTCGGAAATGAAAAAATCGTATATTGACTATGCGATGAGCGTTATAGTAGGCAGAGCCCTTCCAGATGTACGAGATGGTCTAAAGCCAGTACATAGAAGAATTCTATACGGAATGGGACATCTAGGTGTAACACCTGATAAGCCACATAAGAAGTCTGCGCGTATCGTCGGTGAAGTAATGGGTAAATATCACCCTCACGGTGACAGCTCAATCTACGATGCAATGGTAAGACTTGCACAGGACTTCTCAACTAGATATATGCTAGTTGATGGTCACGGAAACTTCGGTTCAGTAGACGGTGACTCGGCTGCTGCTATGCGTTATACGGAAGCAAGGATGACTCCTTTTGCTCTCGAAATGCTTAGAGATATCGATAAGGAAACCGTTGATTTTAGAGATAACTTTGATGGTGAAGAAAAAGAACCTGTAGTTCTACCAAGCAGATTCCCTAACTTACTTGTTAATGGATCAAATGGTATCGCTGTAGGTATGGCAACATCTATACCTCCACACAACCTAAAAGAGGTAATCGATGCAACAATTAGGGTAATTGATGAGCCTGATTGTGATATTGAAGAGCTTATCAAAATTGTAAAGGGTCCAGACTTCCCAACGGGTGCTCAGATACTCGGCAAAGCCGGAATGAAGGAAGCTTACAGAACTGGTACTGGTAAGGTTAAGGTTAGATCCTGCTGTGAAATCGAAGAGACAGATCGCGGAAAGTCACAGATTGTAATAACTGAGATTCCATACATGGTTAACAAGGCTAGACTTATCGAGAAGATGGCTGACCTAGTTAAGGAAAAGAAGGTAGAAGGTGTTTCAGCTATTCGTGACGAGTCAAACCGCGAAGGTATTAGAATTGTTGTTGAGCTGAAGAGAGATGCAAATCCTCAAATTACGCTAAACAGATTCTATAAGCACACTCAGCTACAGGATAGCTTTAGCATGATTATGCTAGCTCTTGTAGATGGAAGACCTGAGGTTCTAACGCTTAAGAGATTCCTAGAGGAATATGTAAAGTTCCAGAAGGAAGTAGTTACAAGAAGAACAAAGTTTGATCTAGCCAAGGCAGAAGCAAGAGCTCACATCTTAGAAGGACTAAGAATTGCTCTAGATAATATCGATGCAGTAATCAAAACTATTCGTGAGTCATACAGCAATGCTAAGGAAAATCTGATGGAAAACTTCGGTCTTTCAGATATCCAGGCACAGGCAATTCTCGACATGAGACTTGCAAGACTACAGGGACTAGAGCGCGAGAAGATTGAGAATGAGTATAATGAGTTAATGAAGAAAATTGCTTATTATAAATCACTTCTTGCAGACGAAGTTCTTTTGATGGGAGTTATCAAGGACGAGCTCACAGAAATTAGAGATAAGTACGGCGACGAAAGAAGAACTCAGATTGTTAGAGATGAGGGAGAATTCGATGAGGAAGACCTTGTTGAAGAGGAAAATGTAACTATTACATTTACTCACCTTGGATATATCAAGAGAGTCCCAGCTGATACATATAAGGCGCAGAAGCGTGGAGGAAAGGGAATTACAGGTGTTACAACTCGTGATAACGATTTTGTTAAGGACCTTGTAATGACTTCAACCCACGATAATCTAATGTTCTTTACAAACACAGGAAAGGCTCATAAGATTAAGGCTTACGAGATTCCAGAAGCTACGAGAACAGCTAGAGGAACACCTGCAATTAACTTCCTAAATCTCCTCCAGAGGGAGAGAATTACGGCAGTTATTCCTGTTAAGGAGTTCTCAGAGGATAAGTATCTAATCGCAATTACTAAGAACGGTTTGATTAAGAAGACTGCTCTTAACGAATTTGATACAAAGAGAACGACTGGCTTAATTGCAATTAATCTAAAGGATGAGGATGAACTCATCGCAATTAAGCAATCTACAGGAAGCAACAATATTATCATCGTTACTAAGAAGGGTAAGTGCATAAGCTTCTCCGAAAAGGACGTTAGACCGATGGGCAGAATTGCTAGCGGTGTAAGAGCTATAAAGCTAGATAAGGATGATGAAGTAGTTTCCATGGAGCTAGTTGAGCCGGATCAGCAGCTTATGGTCGTAACCGAAAACGGATTTGGTAAGCGTACACATGTTGAGGAGTACAAGATTCAGGTTCGTGGCGGAAAGGGTCTTTTGACCTACGACAAGGCTAAGTTCAGCAAGACTGGTGCTCTTATAGGAGCTATGGTTGTTGACGAAAACGACGAAATTTTGATGATTAACTCAGATGGTATAATTATCAGAATCAGAGCGAGCGAGGTTTCCATACTAGGTCGTGCAACCCAGGGCGTTAAGATTATGAAGGTCGACGAAGGAAGCAAAATCGTTGCAATAGCAAAGGCTATACGTGATGATGAAGACGAGGTAGAGGAAAGCTCTCCAAGTACATCAAATGAAACAGAGGAGCAGATTAGCCTATAGGGTTTAACTTGGATATCTGGTAAAGAAGATATTCACCTTTGATTTTATTGAGCCAATAAGCTATAATAAGCCTGTATGTGGTGTAAATCGCATACAGGCTTTTACATGGAGGAGAAGATGGATAATTTAAGAATTATCATTCCCGGCAAACCTGAATATATGACTATGGTAAGGCTCACAACAAGCTCAATTGCCGCAATGGCGGGATTTAATCTCGAAGACACAGACGACATTAAGATGGCTGTTTCAGAAGCATGCAAGAATGTTTCGTGTCATGGAGAGCAGGGCTTAAGTGATCAGTACGAAATATCATTTAAGATGGATGAGGGATACCTAGAGATTAAGGTAGTAGATGCGTGTGAAAAGCACACGATAGCAAAGGTCAAAAATACCTGTTTACACTGTCCTAAGGACGGTGATATTGGCATTATCATGATCAAATCATTCATGGATGATGTTGAATTTGGACGCGATGAAAATAATCATAAGTTTATCAGTATGGTGAAGAGAAAATGATAGATCAGGAATTGTTTGAAGATTACAAGCAAAACCCGACAATTGAAAAAAGAAATGCACTCGTAGAAAAAAATCTCTACATGGTTGATATTTTGATACGCAAATATCTTAGCAAGGGTGTGGAATACGACGATCTATATCAGATTGGAGCACTTGCTTTGGTAGCTGCGGTTGAGAGATTTGATCCAGCAAAGGGATTTGAGTTCAGCTCATTTGCAACACCTACAATACTTGGCGAAATAAAGAAATATTTCCGAGATAAGCAGTGGAGCCTTAAGGTTCCAAGAAGGCTTAAGGAAATAGCAGCAAAGGTACAGGATGCAAAGGATAAGCTGAACAGCGAGCTGCAAAGAACACCTACCGTAGCAGAGATAGCTGAGTTTACTGGTTACACAGAGGAACAGATAATCGAGGCTATAGAAAGCTCGCACGCTTATGGAACCTACTCGCTGGATAAGACCTTTGATGAGGCTGGTGAGGATGGCGAAAATGCATTTTTAGAGAAGTATACCGGTTTTAATGAACACGGGTACGACCAAATAGAGACGGCAGAAATAATTAACAAGGTCGTAAACACCTTCAATGATCAGTATAAATTCATATTCCGCGAAAGATTTATAAACAACAAGTCTCAGTCAGAGATAGCTAAGAGCCTTGGAATATCGCAGATGACGGTATCAAGAGCAGAGAAGAGCATAGTTGGAAAATTCAGGGCGGAACTGTTCAGGTAGATGAGGAATAGTATGGATAGCAAGACAAAGGTTGGGTTTATAGGATTTGGTAACATGGGTTGCGCAATCTGCGATGGGCTTATCAAAGCAGAAGCAGTAAAAGCATCTAATATGTTTGCGTGTGCAAATAATTGGGATAAGCTACTTAAGGAAACAGAATCAAGACAGATTAAGGCTTGCAAAAATGCTGAAGAATTAGTAAAAAATGCAGATATGATTGTGGTTGCAGTAAAGCCAAATATGGTCGAAAAAGTACTTGAGCCAGTAAAGAATGAGCTTAAGGGAAAGATCATAGTTTCAATTGCAGCAGGTTGTAATGCAGATTTTTATGAAAAACTTTTAGGAAGTGAGTATAACTACATCGTAACGATGCCAAATACTCCGATTTCAATTTGTGAAGGCATTCTTTTATGCGAGGATAATCATAGACTCAAGGCAGAGCAGCTAGAATGCTTTATGGGCATTTTTACAGCTGTTGCGACAGTCGAATTCATAGAGAGCAAGGTGTTTTCAGTTGCTGGAGCTATGAGTGGCTGTGGACCTGCCTTTGTTGCGATGTTCATAGAAGCTCTCGGAGATGCAGGAGTTAAGTATGGACTCAAGAGAGATGTGGCATACAGGCTTGCATCTAAGGTTATCTCGGGAACAGGCGAGCTCCAAATGGCTACAGGAGCGCATCCGGCAGCTATGAAGGATGCGGTTTGCTCACCAGGAGGAACCACTATCAAAGGCGTGACATCGCTTGAAGAAAACGGATTTAGATCTGCAGTAATCAAAGCGATAGACGCTATAGAAAACAAGTAAGCAAAAAGGCTGCTACCCAGTGTATAGCCCCCAAAAAGTTAGACCAAAATCTAACGATTGGGAGGTCGGTACAGAGTAACAGCCTTTTTTAGTTCTCTTTTATTTCGAATGTTTTCTTACTATCATCGCTTTTAATGTAGTATATAGAATCCTTATTAAAATCCATTTCGAATTCTTTTTCAAATAGAACTATCGATTTGCATTGTCTAGTAAGGTATTCTAACCTTTGAACCATAATCCTATGAGTTCCTGCCGTAATTGATAACTTATTAGCTGATAATAGAAATCCTTTACTTGATTCTTTGATGGGAAATCCATCTATATGCGATATAACTATGCAACTTCTCATTCCATATTCAGTAGATTTCTTTTTCTCAAATCTGATTTTAGCTGATTTAGGATTCTTTATATTCCATATCTTGCGCAAGAAAATATATAGATATACTATGGTAAATATCAATAAAAATAGAAGAATATAGAGTAATTTAAATATATATCCTGTATTTTCGTTAGAAATAATACCAAAACTCTCACTTATTAGTAAAGTAAGGCATGATTCTAGTATAATTACTGTCAAAGTCGCAAGTATAAGGTAATTTTTTCGCGTTTTTCTATCATATGACCTTAAATTATAGCTTACAAGCCATACAAATAAGGCTGAGAAAAGTAAAACTAAAATTATGAACACTATCGGCATTTTAATATCCTAATTTGCATCAGCAGCTAGACGCTCTTTTATTGCTTCCTCAATCTGGTTTGGGAGAGCTGCGAGAGATTTTCTATCAAGAGTTGCTGTATCTATAGCAGGTAAAATTGTAACTCTGACTGTTTCACCCTTTGATACTTTCCTCTTTTGTTCGAAGACCTTATAGGTTCCGTCAATCACAATTGGAACAACAGGAGCCTTGGCCTTAGTTGCTAGCTTGAAGCTTCCTGGCTTAAAGTCTGCCATTTCACGCTTTTGGCTACGCGTTCCCTCTGGGAAAATAACGAGTGAAAAACCTTGATTTATAAGCTCTGCGCCTTCGTTGATAGTCTTGAGACTTTCTCTGACATCTCCTCTTTTGATAAAGAGACCTCTTGTAGCATAAATCCACTTTCCTAGGAGTGGAACTTTACTGAATTCGTTCTTAGCAATAAATCCTGTCTGCTTTCCACTTACAGCATATAGGAGTGCCATTATATCAAAGTGTGCTTGATGATTAGCTATAAATACACAAGAACCATCAGGTAGATTTTCTTTGCCTATTACTTCATATCTTATATCAAAATGCTTGGATACATATGCAGACCATCTTGCTGTAACTTCGGCGATAAGTCTAGTTTCCTCTGCCTGATTGCCAGTAGCTCTGGCTTTTTTTATTTTGCTTCTAAAAGGTAAAAACTTTATTCCGGACCAAATTAGGAATAAAATTGCACCTAAATTTCTTATTTTGTTCACGATAAACCTCCGATCTTACTCCATAATAATATACCATAAATGATATGGTAATATCTATATTTTAGGTTATAATATATGAAAAGGTTTGGGATAAATATGAAGAATAATAAATTTAAGATATATGGATTAATAGTATTTATAGCTACTCTTGTTTTCATCGGGGTTGCAGTAGGCGTTCAGACGGGATATCTAGATGGTTTTGACGATGCCGTGCGCTACCGAGTTTACAGTATGAGAAGCGATAAGCTGACGGTATTTTGGAGGTTAATAACGCACAGTGGTGATAGGTATGTAGTTATCATACTTGGCATTATATTACTTTTGATAAAATCGCTAAGGGAAAAGTACGGAGTTAAGTTTGCAATAGCAACACTCTCTTCGACTGCACTTTACCAGATAATGAAGTATATTTTCCAAAGACCAAGGCCAGATCTTGCTTTAAGACTAATTGAGCAGGGAGGATACTCATTTCCAAGTGGACACTCGATGAACTGTCTTGTGAGCTACGGAATCTTGATATACCTACTTCTGAGGTATTGTGAAAACAGAAGGCTTGCGAAGCTGCTGTCGTTTGGACTTGGACTACTCACAATTTTGATTGGATTCAGCAGGGTCTATGTCGGCGTTCACTACCCTACGGATATCATTGGTGGCTGGAGCCTTGGAATTGCAGTGCTTGTAGCGATGATTTACGCATTTGAAAAATTTGATAGCAGAAGCGAAGGCTGATGTATAGTGAAAGGATAAGTAATGGCTCTTAAGATTAGTATGTTATCAAAGCTAGAGACAACTAAAAATTTTAAGCTTGTAGCAGGTGCTGGTGGACTTGAGAAGACCATAGATTGTACGGAAATCCTCGACTTTGAGTTTGATGACGAGGGACAAAACTACAGGCAGAAGAGAGCTTTTGATGGAAACAGCCTAGTTCTCACAAGCTTTATCTACGCAAAGGGAAGACCTGATTTAGTCGTTGATTCCATTAAGAAGCTGATCCAGTGCGATGTGCATGCACTTGCATATAAGCCTGTCGTGTTCAAAACGCTTCCAAAGGAAGCTCTAGAAATCGCAGACGCAATGAATTTTCCTATATTTGTCTTTGAGAGCGATGTTTACATGGAGAATATAATTCTAGAGATAAACAGTGCAAACCTAAAAGACCATAGTGAATCTATCAAAAGTCTAATACTAGAGTCGGTCATTAAAGGCAGCCGTGAGGAAACTCCAATTATAAATCAAATAATGAACGAGAGATATTGCTACGCTTCGGCTCTTTGCATAGGCGTAAAAGATGTCAAATCTATAGAGGAAAAGCTGAAGTTTTCAATAGTTGGTCAGTATATAAAAAGACATGTTTTCATAGGCATATATAACGAAAGACTTATGATTGTCATAGCTCAGGAGGGAGACAGCAGAGAAATATTTGTAAACACAATTTATGAAATTGCCTCCTTCTACAACCTCAGCCTTGAGATGATAAACGAGGCTCATAAGGGCTGGAGTAGAATAGATTCAGACCATGAGCACATAACGGATTTGATTCGAGAAGCATATTGGGCAGAAATAATTGCAAAAATTGAAGATGAAAAAGTTAAGTATTACGAAAATGTGGGTATATACAAATTAATCGCACACTATTCAGGTGATAAAGAGACTTTAAACTTCGCCTATAACTACCTAAAGCCAATACTTGAGGAGGATGGCAAGGATAATGAGCTCTTGCAAACCGGCATAGCATATGTCTTTGCTGGTGGCGATGCGAATCTGGCAGCGAGTAAGCTGTTTTGCCATAAAAATACCATTAGGTACAGGATAAACAAGATCCAGGAGAAGCTAGATCCAGTTGCAACAGAGGCAGATTTCTTTACAAATCTGACTACAGCAATTAAAATTTATTTGTTAAATCGTTATAGTTAATGATAAATATAAAGAATAAAATTAAGAACAAAAAGGAGAAAAAAGATGAAAGAATATGTATGTGGTGCATGTGGTTATGAGTACGATCCAGCAGTAGGTGATCCAGATAACGGAATTCAGCCAGGAACAGCATTTGAAGATCTTCCTGAGGATTGGACATGTCCTATCTGCGGAATGGGCAAGGATGTTTTCGAAGAGAAATAAATCTTAAGCTCAACAAGATAAAGAGTAAATAAAACTC
Organism: uncultured Clostridia bacterium; assembly: GCA_938049335.1. Taxonomy (GTDB): domain Bacteria; phylum Bacillota; class Clostridia; order Peptostreptococcales; family Anaerovoracaceae; genus Eubacterium_B. The sequence continues at coordinate 175,798 of CALIYX010000025.1, forward strand.
CGCATGACTTCACTGCTATGCAGTAAGAAGTCCGCGGAGTTTTTTCTTGCGTATTAGTGAGCAAATCCTTAGAGATTTGCTTCTGATTAGAGTGCGTTTTGCCCTGCGGGCAAAACTGTGACAGAGCGAAAAGGCTATAGCAGCACGGAGCCTGGCGCTCTGTCAAAGTAGTTGCTCTTCGCCCCTGTAGACAGAGGTATTCCGTAGCAGAGCTTTACATTATCGGCGAAGAGCTTGAGCCTAAGCGCTGAGCGGCCGATGGAGTACATGACACGATTGTCGATGCGGTTATCGGCCGCAAGTGCGACAGCCGAGCCTATGGCGATGCCGAGGTCTGTCGCACTGAATGAGCAACAGGCGTCAGCCTTGCTCATTTCAGCGCAGTTCTCAAAACCGCACATGCCGCAATGTGGAACGCCGCTGGCTGTTCCCATAGCGGCAATTAGAACGACGCAGTGACTGTTTCTTATGTTATCTGCGTCGCGGCAAAAGAATTCAAGTCCGTATTCCTTGCCAGCCACTTCCATTTCTTTTGCTAAAGGTTCTATATCCTCACCTGAAACTATCAGGGTTCTAATCTTGTCTAGTCCATTTGCTTTTGGTGCAGTGTGAGCAGCAGCGCACATGGCATCAGCGACTCTGAAAGCTGCTTCCCTTTCGGCATCCTTCATATTTTTAATCATAAATCTTAGTCTCCTTTGAGATTATTATATCATATGATATAATTTAAATACTATTGTTTGAATCAAGAGGAGAGGTAAATTATGAGTATTTCCACAAAGAAGATAGATAAGCCTGCTCTTATAGTAATGGCAGCAGGCATGGGAAGCAGGTATGGAGGACTAAAGCAGATAGATCCAATAAGCGATGAGGGCGAGATAATTTTGGATTTCTCTCTTTACGATGCTATGATGGCAGGTTTTGAGGAGATTGTTTTCATAATCAAGAAGGAGAATGAGCAGGACTTTAGGGCTTTGATAGATGAAAGAAGCGGAAAGCACTTAAACATTCACTACGCATTCCAGGATATAGCTGATATTCCAGAGGGCTGTGAGATTCCTGAGGGACGTGAAAAGCCTTGGGGTACGGGACATGCGGTGCTTGCAGCTCGCAAGCTCATAGATGCACCTTTTGCTGTAATAAATGCAGATGACTACTACGGCGCTGGAGCTTTCCAGACCATGTATGATTTTCTTGAGAATGCAAAGGATGACGATAAGTATAGATACTCCATGGTTGGATATAGGCTAGATAAGACTTTGACGGAAAACGGCCATGTAGCAAGAGGTATTTGCACAGTCGATGATAAGCACGAGCTATTATCAGTTGTTGAGCGAACAAAGATTATGAGAAGAGGCGATGCAGTTGCATTTACCGAAGATGACGGGCAAACTTGGACAGAGGTTTCAGGTGACACAATAGTTTCGATGAATTTCTGGGGCTTTACAAAGTCTATGATGAATGAACTTGAGAGGAATTTTCCAAAATTCTTTGAGACTAGCGTAGTTGAGAATCCGCTAAAGGCAGAATATTTCCTTCCGGGTGTGGTATCTGAGCTTTTAGCTGAGGATAAGGCTACTGTCAAAGTTTTGACATCACAGGATAAATGGTACGGTGTAACCTACAAAGAGGATAAACAGGGCGTTGTCAGCGCACTTCGTTCAATGAAGGACAAGGGCCTATATCCAGATATATTATGGAAATAGGAAAACAGATGAAAAGAAAAATTACAAGTAGAATCATTTTGACTCTGACATGTCTAGTATTTGCTTTGATGCCGGCGGCTTCAGCAATGGCACAGTCAAAGCCACATATAAGACTGTCAGCGAGCTACGATGATAATGAGCATGTTCTAGGACTTGCATTAGAAAAAGCAAAGGCTGAGTTTGCAGCAGCTCAGGAAAACGAAAAACAGGTAAGAGCAGAAAATGGAAATGTCAAGTATGCTGAAGAAATCAAGGCGGAATTAGAACGTCTAAAGGAATCTAGAGCATATACAGTAAATTATTTTCTAGAGAATCGAAGCAACCAGTATGAAAGTGCTTTGACAATAGATAAGCTCCTCAAGTTCATAGATACAGAACCTAGTTTGGTGGGGCTAAACCTCACTGCAGCTGATAAGGCAAAGGTGAAATCCCTTGTAGAGGAGTCTCTTTCATTCGATAATATCAACAGATCCATCGAGCTTATGCAGATGGCAAATGATATTAGGAGAAATCCAGATATTAGATCATATGATACATCATCTGCAATTAGACCTCAGCTACCAGCGGTACCAAATGGAGATCTTAAGGTGTCTGCAGATTTGATGATGTTTTCTGCGGTAAGCAACGCATTATTTACTGTACAGTACGAAAAGACTGGGTATATTAATCACGACTACTTCATGGCACTGATTTCATCACAACGCACATTCATGTCAAATATATTCAATTCAGGATCTAGCGAAAATCTAGCTCTGATTTACATGGATCCTTTCAATTTCTGGTTTGATATGGAGAGACAGAAGTACGTAACTGGTGCATATGGCTCAGAATATGAGATAGCTCATTATAAATCTTTGATGAGTGATGCACACAAAATCACAGGGCTGACTGTGAATAACCTTAAGAAAGGTTCGCCGACAAGCGAGCAGTGCTTCGGAGGACTAAATACAAATAAAACATATCTAAGTCTTGAGGAATTTAAGAACGAGATTAGAAAGCGTCAAAGCGAAATAGACGATGAAATCGCAAAGAAGGAAGCCGAGCTAGCTAATGCTAGCAGAACCGATAGTAATGCAGCAGTAAACGCAGCTATTCAGAGAACAAAGCAAGCAAGAGAAAATCTAGAAAAAGCCCAGGCAAATTTTGACGCTAACAAACAGATAAGACTTGCAGGAAGCGATAGATATGAGACTGCTTACGCTGTTGCTGAGCAAATGAAACTAAATAAGGGTGAATCAAAGTTCAAAAACATAGTAGTTGCATCAGGCGATAACTATCCAGACGCGCTTTCAGGCAACTACCTAGCTTTCACCAAAAATGCTCCTATGCTTTTGACAAACCAATACGAAGTAGATAACACTGCTGAGTATATAAAGAATAGTATTGAACCTAATGGTACAGTATATATTTTAGGACAGACAAGCGCTGTTCCAGCAAGCTTAGAGCAGAAACTTCAGGGGATTAATGTTAAGAGAATCGGAGGTTCTGATAGATTTGAGACTAATCTTTTGATCCTAAAGGAAGCGAGAGTGCATGGTGAAGAGCTTATTGTATGCTCAGGTTTGAACTTCCCCGATGCGGTTTCGGCTTCTGCAGCAAATAGACCTATTTTGCTAGCTGATGATAAACTTAGTGCAAGTCAAAAGAACTATCTTTCAACAATAAACCCGCTAAAGGTATACTTTATTGGAGGAGATAAGGCAGTTCCAAAGGAAGTACGCGATGAATTCACAGGGGATACTGTAAGACTTGCAGGATCGGATAGATTCGAGACATCAAGACTGATTGCAGAAAATCTTTTCCAAGGTCATCCAGATAGAGTTATATTAGCTTCGGGACTTAACTTCCCAGACGCCCTTGTAGGCGGAGCTTTCAATCAGGACATCGGAGTTCCAGTTATACTCGTGGGACCAGATTTTACAGATGCTTATAATGCGAAAAAATTTGTCTCAGAAAATGGAACTAAGAGTTTGATTTTACTAGGTGGAAAGCTTTCAATCAGCGATGAAATAGCAAATTATATAAGAGGCTAGTTGGTAATGATAATATAATTTTAATCAATATAGGCAAAGTAAAAGGATGCTATCTATTACGAATAGCATCTTTTTTATACTATGAGCTTGCCTATCCCCGGGAGCTTGCTTAAAATGTACGCAGCTACGGCAGATAAAGTTAAATATAAGACAGTAAGAATTGGAATTCCAATTACTGAGCTAAATGGAAGCATAGTGAAATTGAAATGATATTTTGCTTGTTCGATAAATAGTGGGTGAACTAGATATATGCCAAAGCTGTACTTTGATATGAAAATAATAATAGTTCTAGCCGTCTTACCAAAGTTCTTTAAATTAAAGTTGTACTTAAGAAATACAAATACAGCAATTGATTCAAGTAAAACGTTAATCGATAGGTAGGCGTAGAAAAAATCGTTTGGAGTATTTGTGCGTATTGAATAGTAGATGGTACAAACTATTGTCGTTATAAAGCCTAAAATACCGAAGATATATATTAAAATTATCATCTTACGACTAAGGTTAATGGAGTTTAAATAATACCCTAAAACAAAGTAAAAAATGAATCTTACATTAAAGAATTCACTCCCTCCCCCGCCAAATTTACCTAGATATTGACCGAGTGTTACAGAAAAATTAGGCATAAATAAGCCTAGTATTGCAACTGCATTTGGTATAAGTATGGCTGATATGAACATGAATACTATTGTATATCTTAAAGCATTTATATTCCCTTTGACCCCCGAAAATATAGGTGAGATTATATATAGTCCAATAATGGTAAATAAGAACCACATGTGATAGTGCCCTTCGAGGAATGTAAGCAGCTTGTTTTCTCCATTGTTAATTAGACTAGGCACAAAAGTATAAATAGCTGACCAAAATATGAAGGCAACAACAATGCGAAAGATATTTTTAGAATACAGACGCTTCAAATTAATCTTTTTGTCTAAGAATAGTGCGCCACTAATCATTATGAAGCAAGGAACACACCATCTAACAACGCTATCATAAAAAGAACATGTGATCCATGAGGAAGCCGTTACAGGCCAAGTATACCAATTAGATGCACAAACATGTAGCATTATTACTGCTATTGTTGCAAAGGCTCTGAGTCCATCAAAATACTCTATTCTATTTTCCGAACCAGCCTGAAATGTTTGAGTCTCCATAGCTGATGAATTTACTTGTACGTTCGACATGCGTTTTCTCCTAAAATAGGGAGTTAAAGATTTAGATTTAGCCGTTTTGTTTATTTCAAGCTTTAGTATATCATTGTCTTGATTTACATTCAATAAGTCTAAAATACAGTTAAATATAAATACTATAGGGGAATGTTCAGATTCGAAAGCATAAATCCAAGATATTTTGATATAAAGCTTGTTTTTTACGTGAATTAGTATATAATATTAGGGTATGTAACTATGCATACGATCTCTGCGCTATAGGAATAGCGCCATTTAAGACCATAGGGAGGTGAAACAAATGATTAACTACGAGGTAATGTTCATCATCGATCCAATGTTGGATGATGAGAAGAAGGACGCAGCTGTTGAGAGAGTTAAAGGCATCATCGCAGCTGAAGGAGAAGTAGGAAATGTTGATGTTTGGGGCCTAAGAAAGTTGGCTTACCCAATCCAGAAGAAGAACGAGGGCTACTATGTTGTCATCGACTTCAAGGCAGAACCAACATTGCCAGCAGAGCTCGATAGAAGACTCAAGATTTCAGAAGATTTCATGAGACATATCATCGTTAATAAGGATGCTGAATAAGAAAGAGGTGTAGATAGTGAATAGTGTAGTACTAATAGGAAGACTCACAAGGGATCCTGAACTTAGATACACCACATCTCAGATGGCTGTAGCAACATTTAGCTTGGCTATTGATAGGCCCGTTCGTGCAGGCAAGGAGAGAGAAACAGACTTTCCACGCGTAACTGTATTTGGCAAGCAGGCAGAAAACTGCGAGAAGTATCTTGCTAAAGGTCGTATGGCAGCTGTCCAGGGAAGACTTCAGACAGGAAGCTATACCAATAAGGACGGAGCTACAGTTTACACCACGGATGTTGTTGCCGATCGTGTTGAATTCCTAGAATGGGGAGATAGACCACAGGGCAGCGCACCAAGACCACAGCAGACACATGCATCTGAGCCAGCAGGCGTAAGCGGCGGCTTTGATGACGAGATGCCGGATTCATTCCAGGCAATTGACGAAGATGTACCGTTCTAAAGAGAGGAGATAAACATGGCAGAGAGAAGACATGGTGGCATGAGAAGAAAAAAAGTATGCCAGTTCTGTGCAGATAAAGCAGAAAAAATTGATTACAAGGATGTAGATAAGCTAAGAAAGTATATTTCTGAGAGAGGCAAGATCCTTCCAAGAAGAGTGACAGGAACATGCGCACTACATCAGAGAGATATCACAGTTGCAGTTAAGAGAGCAAGAATCGTAGCTCTACTTCCATATGTAGCTGACTAATCCAAGTAAATCTGAGAGTCTAAAGAAGTTAACTTCGTAGGCTCTCTTTTTTATGTAATAAATCGTAATTTATGGTATTATTTGGATAGAAGATTATTCAGAATTCAGGTAAGTATAGTTTAGTTTATAAAAAGGAGGGTCAAATTTGAGAACTGTTGATGAAGAGACAAGAAAATATATAGAAAGTCTAAAAATCAGCGATGTCCCTTGGAATAGACTGCCAACGATATACGGCAGGGCGACTGATTTTCCTAGGTATCTAGTGACTTTATCTAAAATGGATAGCATGGATGATATAATGCAATGCGGCGAGGAGTTAGCTATGAATATAGAGCATCAAGGCACTTTGCTACATGCGACGCCATTTGCTATGGTATTTCTTCTAAGGATTTTTAAAAAGGCATATGAACAAAGGGATACAAATGATATTGCGAGAAGACTTTTTGATGAACTGCTTGAACTCTTCATGTATATAGCTGAGGCTATAAGTGATGCCTTCCAATGCGATCATGCAGATGAATTTCCTCATTTTGCCGACATGCTTAAAGAGGAGTATCTGTGGTCAGAGGAATACGATGAGGAAGAGGATGAACTTAGATATGAGGAAAATCCTTTCCCAGATGATCTGTTCTACAGTTTCTACTATTATTCTTATAAGGTTCTTCTTTTGTGCGAACCTATAATAGAAAATTTGCAGTCTGAGAATGCGAATAAACTACGCTCATTGATACAGTAGAATCTGCGATATCAAAGCGAATTAAAATAAAAAACAGCGAAGCTTGTAAATCCAAATTTCGCTGTTTTTGTATGTGAATTATCCTAAATATATGAATCGTAATTAGACGATTAGATTGAGATATACAGCTTTATCAAGCATTGATGCCCGATATTAGTCAACATATACCTTTGGAAGTCTCTGTCCAAAAGCACAGCAGATTTCATAGTTGATTGTTCCTGTTGCATTTGCGATGTCATCAGCTGTAACTGAGTTTACACCGTCTGAACCCATAACGATTACTTCATCGCCAACCTTTACATTAGGAACTGCTGATACGTCTACCATGCACTGATCCATGCAGATGTTTCCTGCGATTGGGCAAACAACTCCATTTACAATAACCTTTGCGTTTGCTGAGAATGGTCTTGGATATCCATCTGCATATCCGAGAGCAAGAGTTGCGATTCTTGCAGGTTTTGTTGAAATGTACTTACGTCCGTAGCCAACTGAGAAGTTTGCTGGAACATCCTTTAGATGAACTATATTTGCCTTTACTGACATTACAGGCTTGATTGAAAGCTGCGCGCGTTCAACCTCATCTGATGGGTAGCATCCGTATAGAATGATTCCTGGTCTTACGGCATCAAAGTAAATCTCTGGAAGTTCCATGATCGATGCACTGTTTGCTAGTGTGCGGAAAGGAATCTTGATGTTAGCCTTTGTTAGAGCTTCGTAGAATGCGTTGTACTTAGCTTCCTGCTCGTGTGAGTATGTCTTATCTGCTGCGTCAGCTGTAGACATATGTGAGAACATACCCTTAATCTTAAATCCAGGAAGAGCTGCAATCTTGCGAACGTCTTCGATTGCGAAGTCTGTGTCATCTGCTAGGTATCCGATTCTTCCCATTCCTGTGTCAACGGCGATAAGTCCTGATACAATCTTTCCTGCTGCAACAGCTGCGTCGCTGATAGCCTTAGCGTTTGCTGAGTCGCATACTACAGGTGTTAGGTCGTGCTCTACGATTACGTCAGCATACATGTCAGGTGTAAGTCCGAGGCAGATGATTTCTTCCTTTGCTCCAGCCTCTCTAAGTGTTAGAGCTTCCTGAAGAGTTGCGATTGCAAAAGTCTTAACTCCATTCTTTCTTAGAACCTCAGCGCACTTTACTGAGCCGTGTCCATAAGCGTCGGCTTTGATAACGCCGATTAGGTCTCTACCCTTTGCCTTCTCTTTGATCTGCTTGATATTGTAGTCTAGGTTGCTTAGGTTAACCTCAACCCATGCAGGTCTAATAGCTTCTTTGTACATTTGTTTTTCCTTTCTCCTTGTGAGTTTATATGTTTGGTCTTCTCTTTATAAAATCGTTACGGTTTGGACCGTTTGTAACTATGGTTATTGGATATCCGATCAAAACTTCTAGCTCGTTAACATAGTTCTGAGCCGCCTTAGGAAGGTCCTCAAAGCAGCGGATTCCGGTTATATCGCACTTCCAACCTGGAAGAGTCTTTAGTATAGGCTTTGCCCTGTTCAAATCGGTTGTATTTGGGAAGTCGTCGTGCTTAACTCCATCTATTTCGTATCCTACGCAAACTGGAATCTCATCGAGATAGCCTAGAGGATCTAGAACCGTCAAAGCAACCTCTGTTGTTCCCTGCATCATGCAGCCGTATCTAGTTGCAACAGCATCAAACCAGCCGACACGCCTTGGTCTTCCTGTTGTAGCACCGAATTCACCTCCGTCACCGCCGCGGCGTCTTAGCTCATCTGCTTCGTCACCGAAGATTTCGCTGACAAAGGCACCTGCGCCAACTGCTGATGAGTAAGCCTTGCAGACTGTAACTACGCTTTTAATCTCGTAAGGTGGGACGCCAGCGCCTATGCTGCCGAAACCTGCTAGAGTTGAGGATGAAGTTACCATAGGATAGATACCGTGGTCTGGATCCTTCATTGCTCCTAGCTGTCCTTCAAGAAGTAGCTGCTTGCCCTCTGCTAGACTGCGGTGCAGGAAGCTCTCAGTGTTGCGTACATAAGGCTTAATCATGTCTCTATACTCTACAAGCTCTTCGTAAAGCTCCTCTACCTTAAGCTCTGGCTTACCATATAGGTTCTTTAGAAGTACATTCTTTATTGTGCAGATATTCTCTAGCTTCTCAATCAAAAATTCCTTGTCGTTGAAAAGTTCATTAACCTGAAATCCTATCTTAGAATACTTGTCTGAGTAGCAAGGCGCGATACCAGACTTGGTTGAGCCGAAGGACTTTCCTCCAAGTCTTTCCTCCTCGTAGGTATCTAGCAAAATGTGATAGGACATCACGATCTGTGCTCTATCAGAAACTAAGAGCTTAGGAGCTGGAACGCCCTGATCTGTTAGGCTCTTTATTTCCTCGATGAGCTTAGGAATGTTAAGGGCTACACCATTACCGATTACATTTGTAATGTGGTCATAGAAGACTCCGGACGGTAGCATGTGGAGTGCGAACTTGCCGTAATCGTTTTTGATTGTGTGGCCGGCATTGCTTCCGCCCTGAAAACGAATTACTATATCGCTTTCAGCTGCGAGTAGATCTGTGATCTTGCCCTTACCTTCGTCACCCCAGTTAGCACCAACAATAGCTTTAATCATAAATACCTCCATGCTTAACAGCATTAAATGTTAATTTTAGCCTCCATGCCGATGATATCAGCATTTGCGCTAAGAATTGGCTTTATGACCCCGTCCAGAAACTCTTCGGTCTGGACATCTGCCCTACCGATATAATTTTCGGGTTTCAAAACCTTCTGTAAAGCCTCTTTGGTTATATTGAATAAAGGATCAGCGGCAATTCTATCTAACAAATCGTTAGGCTTGCCTTCCTCCTTGACAACCTTAGCAGCTGCCATGGAGTGAACCCTAATTCTCTCGTGAAGTTCCTGTCTATCTCCGCCAGCTTTAACCGCATCCATCATGATATTCTCTGATGCCATGAAAGGTAGCTCTGCCATCAAATGAGATTTGATAACCTGTGGATAGACAACTAATCCATCTGAGATGTTGATATATAGTTCAAGGATGCTGTCTGTTGCAAGGAAGGACTCGCTTACAGAAATCCTCTTGTTAGCTGAATCGTCAAGCGTACGCTCAAACCACTGAGTTGCAGCGGTTATCTGAGGGTTCATAGATGTACTCATTACGTAGTTGGCAAGAGAAGCCATACGCTCTGAACGCATAGGGTTACGCTTGTAGGCCATAGCTGATGAGCCTATTTGGTCCTTCTCAAACGGTTCCTCTACTTCCTTCATGTGCTGAAGAAGACGAATGTCGTTTGAAAACTTGTGAGCAGACTGTGCAATACCTGCAAGGACGTTTAGCACGCGGCTATCAACCTTACGTGAATATGTCTGACCAGACACTGGATAGCAGGATGAAAATCCCATCTTCTCAGCGATGAGCTGGTCGAGCTTCTTGCACTTCTCGTGGTCTCCAGAGAAAAGCTCTAGGAAGGATGCCTGAGTACCTGTCGTACCCTTAGATCCGAGAAGCTTAAGTGAATCAAGCACATAGTCTAGGTCCTCAAGGTCTAAAACTAAATCGTTTAGCCAAAGACTTGCGCGCTTTCCTACAGTAGTTGGCTGAGCAGCCTGATAGTGTGTAAAACCAAGTGTAGGCATTGCCTTATATTCATCTGCAAACTCTGAGAGCTTTGCTATAGTATTGATAAGCTTCTTTCGGATTAGCTTAAGTCCTTCTGACATGATAATCATATCGGTGTTGTCGCCTACATAGCAAGATGTAGCACCAAGGTGAATAATGCCTTTTGCATTAGGGCACTGAAGTCCGTAAGCATAGACATGGCTCATAACATCGTGACGAACTATTTTCTCACGCTCTTTAGCGACATCGTAGTTAATATCGTTTATATGCAATTTTAACTCATCAATCTGAGACTGTGTTATATCAAGGCCGAGCTCCATCTCAGCTTCCGCTAGTGCAACCCAAAGCTTGCGCCATGTGCGAAATTTCATCTCAGGTGAAAAGAGATATTTCATCTCATTACTTGGATAACGTTCGGATAATGGACTCGTGTAATTGGTCTCCTGCATGATTTCCTCCTATGAAAGCTAACAAATCACTTTTACCTTAGAATTATATCACCATTAGCTCTTTAGTTCAACATTTCAGAGGGCTTGAAGAGGCTTTAAAAATAAGGAAATTCACTCAGTTGCTATGTGAAATTTATTACAATTCTTAACAAAAAAACACGATCTTCTTAATTTTAATCGAGAATCATTTAAGGCTTGGGCTAGTGTATAGACACTGGGTATTTTTGTTGGTAGAATTTGAGCTATAAAAGCAATTTTGTAAAAATTTTTGAGGAGAAAAATATGCTAAAACTGGATAAGGTATCAAAATTTTATTCGGCTGGCGGCGTTGTTACTTCTGGATTCAGTAAGATAAGCCTAAGCTTTGATGTGGGAGAGTTTGTGGCTATCACTGGAGAAAGCGGAAGCGGTAAATCAACACTGTTAAATGTAATCTCAGGGCTGGATTCTTACGAAGAAGGCGAGATGTACATTTTTGACCAGCCAACAAGCGGATACGGCAAAGACGAAATGGAGGCCTACCGCAAGAAGTATATCGGCAACATATTTCAAACCTTTAACCTAATAAATAACTATACAGTTTATCAGAATATAGAGCTCGTTTTGCTTTTGAGCGGCTATAAAAAGAGCGAGGTAAAAGGCAGAGTCGATGAGCTTATAGAGCGTGTAGGACTAAAGGATTACAGAAATACTAAGGCTTCAAAGCTCAGCGGAGGACAGAAGCAGCGTGTAGCTATAGCTCGTGCTCTTGCTAAGGAAACTCCAATAATCGTTGCAGACGAGCCTACAGGAAATCTCGACAAGAAGTCCGCTGAGGGTATAATTGAGCTTTTGGCTAGCCTATCAAAGGATAAGCTTGTCATCATCGTAACTCACAACTATGAGCAGGTTGAGATGTATGCTACGAGAAAGATTACGATGAGAGATGGAAAGCTTAGCGAGGATAAGCGCTTTGCTAGTCCTATGCTGCTTGAAGCTCAGGAAAAGATGGCAGGACTAAGCGAAATCAAGGCTTCCATAAGCAAAAAGCAAAATGATTCATCTAAGGGAAATGGCAATATAGAACTAGCAAGGCACGATGGACTTAGATTTGGAAATACGCTTAGACTTGGAGTGAGAAATACATTCAGCTTACCAGCAAAGCTAGTCCTTTTACTCTTTGTATTTATCTTCATGTGCACGGGAACGGCTTCGTCGTATGGAACTATGCAGAATATGAGGCTTTCAGTGAACGATATGGTTTTCAACTCCGTTTTCCCAGATGCAAGCTCCAAGCGTATAGTTGTAACAAAGCAGGATAAGAGTGCGTTTACTGAAGAGGACTACGCAGCAATATCAAAGATTAGCAATGTAAAAAATGTTGAAAAGTACGGACTCTTAACAGATTTTCTTGTAAGCTTTAGCAATGTTCCTTTTGATGCGATTAGTGATGATGGCAATGCTGATAATCAGACATATCTTCAGCTAAAGGCAAAGTCAATCAAAGGCTATGAGAAGCGCCTAGTTTCAGGTAGGCTTCCAGAAAAGCCAAACGAAGTAATTTTGATGGTTGGTAAAGAAGACGACTATATTCTATCTTCGCTAGGAAATAATCCGGAAATTCCGATGTTCTATAGGTGCGAGTTCCCTTATGGAAAACTAATGAACAAGAAGGGAGAACCTGTTAATTACGCAGATGGTATCTACGATTCTTTAACCATCGTTGGCTATGGATACTTGACAGAGGAAGAGGAGCATGCAAGGCAGTTCAACGGACAGTTTTATGAGGGAATCGTATGCTGCTCAGACTCAACTTTAGCGCATATGCAGTCTTTGATAACAGCTGGAAAGACAGACCTTGAACTTAGAATAAATAAGAGCACGATGCAGGTGTTCCCAACTGCAACACACCCTATAGTTGCATCACATTTGGTTGAAGAGGGTAAGGCCTATATTCCAGAATCACTTGCACAGGAGTTCCCATACGGAAATACATCTGGTAAGACTCTTGATCTTACACTAAATAGAAATGGGCAAAGAAGTTTAACCCTTTCCATAGCTTCTGTATATAATAAGAACAATGTGAATTCGCTTCTTGGAAAGTCTATCGACGATATAAACAGCGAAGCAATATATATGAACGGGGAAGATATAAGAAGGCTATATGAGGATGGTAGCAACTTCCAGGTCACAGTAAATATAAAAGAAAACAAGTATGCTAAGGAAACGATTTCAGCCTTGGAAAAGCAGGGTTACAAAGCATTGTACCTAAACGATACTTCTAGCGAAATAGGAAGTCCTGTCAATATAATTCTAAGCGGAATCAGAAAGGTACTCCTAGCGATTTTCCTAGCAGTACTGTTCTTCATAAGCTATTTCATCATAAAGCTGATATTCAAATCGAGAAATGTCTACTTCTCGACTGTGAGAATGCTTGGAGGAAGTAGCTTCGCCTGCTCAGGAATGATAATTACCGAAATGCTCCTGGTATTCCACATAGCCTTTGCTGCGGTTGCTGGACTGATAATTAAGGTTAAGGATGGAACGATAAATTCATTTGAGTTCCTTAATAGGAACTTCCTCTACATTGAACCAAGAGACATTTTGATTCTTTATGTAATCATTTTGGTTATGACTTTGTTCCTAGCGCTTAGATACTCTAGCCAGATGTTCAGCAAAACAGCTATGAATGCTTACAAGGAGGAGGTGTAGACGATGATTAGATTAGTAAATGTCAAAAAATCATTTAACAAGCATAAATCAAATGAGATTCGTGCAATAGACAATACAAGCATCGAGCTAGCAGATTCCGGCCTTGTGACCTTCCTAGGAAACTCGGGATGTGGTAAGACTACACTTCTAAATGCCATAGGCGGACTTGATCGCGTGGACAAGGGTCAGATTTTCATAGATGACCAGAGAATCACTCGTAGACTTAGCAATAAGCTAGACGAAATTAGAAACCTTAGAATAGGCTATATCTTCCAGAACTACAATCTTATAGAGGATGCTACAGTATTCGAAAACGTGGCGCTAGTTCTAAAGATGATTGGGTTTAAGGACAAGGATGCGATAGAGCGCAGAGTTATGTACATACTAGACAAAGTTGGCATAGCAAAGTATCGTAACCGTCCAGCAAGCATGCTTTCTGGTGGTGAGCGTCAAAGAGTTGGCATTGCTCGTGCCCTTGTTAAAAACCCACAGATTATCATAGCCGATGAGCCTACGGGAAATCTCGATAGCAGTAACACCATAGATGTAATGAACATCATCAAGGCTATATCAAAGCAGAAGCTTGTAATTCTTGTAACACATGAGAGGGATATTGCAGAATTTTATGCTGATAGAATAATCGAAATCGTCGACGGTAAGATAGTTGATGACAGGGAAAACTCACATGATGGAAAGCTTGATTACCGTATGGATAGCAAGATTTTCCTTAAGGATATGCCTATACAGAAGGAGTTTTCGGAGGGTCCTTTTGATATAAGTTTCTATAGCGACAGTAATCAAAAGCTACCGAAGATAGAAATCGTAGTCAAGGACAACAACATATACATCAAGACTGATGACAATCTCTCCATGGGTGCAGATGGTGTTGAAATCATAGATGACCATTATCAGGCAATGACCAAGGAGATTTACGAGAAGTATAACTTTGATTACAGTGATTACTTTGAGCATGCAGAGGAAAAGGAAGGCCTATCAAAGAGCGGAAAGCCTGCCAAGATGAAATACTGCAGTATCTATGGACCGTTCTCATCTTTTGGATCGGGCTTTAGGAAAATCCGTAGATATTCGAAAATCAAGAAAATACTATTGCTCGGCTTCGTACTTGCTTCGATGTTTGTAATATATGCTGTCAGCAATGTAGCGGGAATAACTCACTATACTGACGATAGATTTACAACCATGGATAAGGACTATGTAAGCGTAAAGACTGGTAAGCTTTCGGGAGAAACCTATCATAAGTATGCGACAATGGAAAATGTCGACTATGCATTGCCAGGAGACTCTATAGTGAACTTTGCTATGACCTTTGAGGAATACTATCAAGCGCAGGGACTTTTGGTTAGCGGCTCGCTATCAGATGTAGCAAAGCTTAAGAAATCAAATATTACGGCCGGAAGATTGCCTGAAAATCCAAATGAGGTAGTCGTTGACGAGATGGTCGTTAAGAACATGATAAAGAATGCGAATGCTAGAGAGCTTGGTATAAAGACCGGTAAGGATGTTCTCGAAAGAACCTTAAAGCAACCAAATATGCCAGACATTAAGATTGTCGGAATAACGAATAAACAGTCACCTAGTATCTATGTTGAAAGGTCAAAAATGATTCCTCTAATCTTGCATGACCCTGGACAAAATGCAGTTGAAGCAATACAAAATCCACAGTATGCAGCGGAGACTGATGCTGTTTTGCCTTACAGCGAGTATGCAAATGCAGGTAACATCCAGGTTGTAAAGGGTGAAGCTCCATCAAAGGATTTTGAGGTACTTGTTCCAGAATCACTAAAGGAAGAGGTAGCCATAGGCAAGCCTATCAATGTAAAGATAAATGGAAATTATCTAATCGTTTGCGGATATTACCACGATGATCGCAAGGCTGGTGGACTATATGTCTCAGATAATACCAATTTTATTAACGCGGTATCTAAGTATAAGACTTTGACCATAGCTCCTAAGGATAAGGCTGCTTTTATTGACAGCCTTCAGGGATCAGATGTTAGGGTTATCGATGTTTACAAGGAAAACAAGGAGAACTATGTAAACAGCATAAGCAAGGGTATATGGAAGACCATCGCTGTTTCAGGCGTAATAGTTTTCGTATCACTTATTGAGATCTATTTGATGCTCAGAGCATCCTTCCTATCGAGAATAAAGGAGGTAGGTGTTCTCAGAGCCATCGGCCTCAAAAAGGGAGATATCTACAGAATGTTTACAGGGGAGGTTCTGGCAATTACCTTAGTAACTGCAATCCCTGGAATGGGCCTCATGGCTTACTTTATAAATGCTATGACAAGCATTGAGTTATTCAATAATATGTATAGGATGAATCCGATTGTATTTGGAATAAGCTTCCTAATTGTTTTAGGATTCAATATGCTAGCAGGACTACTCCCAGTGTTTACAACACTTCGTAAGACTCCGGCTGCAATACTTGCAAGAAATGATATCAGCTAATAGGATACAAACTAAATAGCAAAATATAAAACTGCCCACGCTGTTAAAAGCATGGGCAGTTTTCTCTAAATGGATATTTAGCTTGGGGTTAACTTATTTGTGGAATTTTCTTCTTCCTAATGCAAGGCCTATTGCAGCCAATATAGCAGCTGGGAAGATTACAAATGCCATTACATTTGAGCTATCACCTGTGTTTACTCTGCTAAGTCTAGCTTTGCTTGTAGCTCCAGCTCCAGTAGTTTGAGCAATTACAGCTCGCTTGCTTTGAACGGATAGAGAGAACTCTGCAAATCCAGCATTTGTCTGGATTCTTCCTACATAGCTTCCTGGTTTTAGAGATTTTAGGAAAGTAGGTGCAAAGCTTATAATTGTGCTACCTTCTTCGGAAGTATAGTCTGTACCGTAAACAAGTGTCTTTTCTACACCATCAACGGTGATGCTTACCTTTGCCTTTGGATGGAGGTTTCCGCTCGCGTCTGCAAAGTACCTATAGTCTGAATCAACTCTGAGCTTTAGCCCTTCTGCCTTGGATTCTTCAAATTTTACCTTGCCAAAGCTTCCATCAAACTCTATATTTAATCCACTGTTTAGTGATGTAGAATCAAGGAAGCCTAGTGTAGGCTCTGTCTTAATCTTGTTTAGAGTCTTTTCGGCGTTTTCTAGAGCCTCTAGCTTGTCCTTATTGAGCTTCTTCTGCTGTTCCTTTGTTAGGCTATCAACAGCAGCTCTAGAGCTACTTATAACATCTTCACTATCTAACAAAACAGGATCTGGAACTACTATCTTTGATTCAACTCTTTCGATGTCTAGCTTGCTCTGTGTTTCTTCGTGGTTGATGTTTGCTGCGAACTTGTCGTTTGCAAGGTCTTCAGCTGTCTTCTTGTCTACCTGCATCTTCTCAGCTGCTTCTGTAAGAGCTGTGTCTGATGGATTTGGCAAGTAGCTTCCAAATGCCTTTAGAGTTTCGTTGTTGAAATCATTGCAGTTTCCGTAGCAGTCCTTAACTGCTGCGTTTGGACCTGTAAGTGGCCCGTCTATCTTTCCTGCAAAGCCTCCGTTCCAAGACCAACCTGGTGTTACTGTTCCTGTGCTTACGCAGTTTTCTACCTTGCCAGAAACTGTTCCTGCAAAGCCTCCGATAAACTCAGCCTTGGAGCCTTCGACTGGCTTTACATCACCTGTTGAGTAGCTGTCCTTTGTTGCGCTATAAGGGCCTGAGCCGCCGAGGAAACCGCCGACATTAAATGCACCCTTTACATTTCCTGTAGCACTTGATCCTCTTACGGAACCATCGTTATATCCCACAAGACCGCCTGTGGTGTTTCCACCGAGGACATCTCCTTTTGATGTAGAATCGATGATCTTACCCTTATTGTGTCCTACGAGTCCGCCTACATGGCCTGAGGTTGCCTTGTCGCTTGCGCCCGTGTCTGCTGTTACCTTAACATCTGCATGTGAATCAAAGATGGTTGTTGTTGCATAATCATATGTGTTAGGATCTGTCTTTTCCTGAGCCGCACCAACAAGTCCACCGGCATCAGAAGCCTTTATAACTCTTTCGCCCTTTGCTTCGACTGTACCTGAAACCTTGCAGTGAGCGATTAGGTTGTTCTTGCCTGCAGCCGCATCTACCTGAGCTTCGCCGACTAAAACTCCTATTACTGCGCCGCCCTTAATCTTTGCGTTTTCAATGTTTAGATCCTTTACTGTAGAACCCTTGATTGCTGCAAAGAAGCCAATGCCATTTGCATCCTTGTCCTTTTCTATGGTGAGGTTCTTGATGGTATGCTTTTCACCGTAGAACTTACCAGTGAAAGGATGCTCTAGACTTCCTATTGGCTCAAACTTTATGCCTTCTAGGTCTAGGTCCTTGTTTAGCTTGTAGTTTTTGCTTAGAAGCTGGTCATCAGTTGTGCCTGAAAGCTTCATAAGGTCTTCCTTGGAGTTTATCTCCACAAACTCTTCTGCTGGATTTTCAATCTCTGCTAGTGGAGGCGCTTTGTAGTGGTTCTGGTCACAGCCGTAGAACCAAAGTATGGTTTCCCCTCCATCAAAGCTTGCTGTGCTTACCCCTACTGGTGACTGCACATCGTTTACATTAAACATCCATCCATCAGGCTTTGGAGCCTGGATATCGTCTATGCTTGTTACAAATTCGCCCCAGCTGCTTTCTTCGCTTGTGAAGCTGAACTTATTTTCATCTCTAGCTCTCTTCATTAGATCCAAAACCACATTGTCTTCTTTCTCTGGCTGAACCGTGAATTCTTTGAGCTTCTTAAAGGTATTTGTATCCTTGTTATAGTTACAAATTACAAATTTAACCGGATCCTTAGGTGGAACTACAGGTGCCGTCTCTGGTGTAGGAACTGCTGCAAGATAAGGCATTCCATTGTTATGGCTTGCATCCTGAACCCAAATGCCGCTTGTACCACCTGCTATCTCTCCAAGGAAGCTAGGTGCTGACATTTCGGCTGCTGTCTTTGCTGTAATACCACTGTATTCCTGCATTTCTGTAGCTGGCTTTGCTTTTTCGCTGTTAAAGTAGCCGTTAACTATCTCGCCTGGGCTAGCAAAGCTCGAACCCTTCCATCCAGCGACTGTGCCACCTGAGTTTGCATTTACATCAGCACTTACATATACATTTTTTAGCTGTGATGGGCTTGCTAGTACGCCAGCAAAGCCACCTATCTTCTCGTTTGAGTTAGCTTTGATGCTTCCAATTGCATAGGAGTTAGAGATATTTCCTTTCTCTGCTTTTCCAACAAAGCCACCTACGTTAGAAGCTCCCACAACATTTGCATCGACAAAGCACTGATCTATAGTTCCAACTTTACCTGCGTAACCGTTAAATCCAGCAAAACCGCCAACCTGCATGGATTTTTCAGCACTTACATTAGTATTTATGACAGCACTTTTTGATATGGTGCCTGCGTTTTGACCAACAAAACCGCCTGTGCCGCTCTGGCTTGAGTTAATATTTGAGTTTATAACTCTGCAGTTTTCTATGCTGCCTAGGTTTTTGCTAGCTAGTATGCCTGGATATTCAGTGTTTTTAGCACTAACGCTTGCGTTTTCTATGGTTAAATTTCTTACGCTTGCATTTGCATCGATATTACTGAATATACCGCCTTCGTTAAGGTTAGCGTTTCTGATTGTATGACCGTTTCCATCAAAGTTTCCCTTGAAGAGTGGATTGCTTTCATAGTTTCCACTTCTTCCAATGTTTCTTAGCTTGGTGTACTTTGACAGATCTAGGTCCTTCGTTAATCTGAAATTCTTAGATAGCTCAGGCTTGTATGCTTTGTTAGCACTCATCAAATGCTCGACTAGTTCGTCTTCGCTTGTGATGAGTAAATAGCCGTCGCTATCTACGCCAAGTGTTGTGTCTGCAAATACGTTCTGAGCTGCCATTGGCATGGTAGATACTACCAAGAAAAATGCCAAAATCAGAGCGTAAAGCTTAGATTTAGTCAATAAGGTTTTCATATTTCCTCCCGTTTTTTTCTTTTAAGCAAAAGCGGGAATAGAAAAAGCACACGAAAAAGTGTGCTCCAGAATTACAATATTACACTATCTTTTGAGAAATCCGCTCAAATACAAGATAATTTTCGTGCATGTCTCCCGGCTTACGCATTTATATTTCTCAATCTTCCCAATCTCTCAGTGATATATAGAGAAACTACACGCTTACGGTGGCGGTACCGCACAGGACTTTAACCTGTTTCCATCTTCGCTTTTAATTAAAAGAACACATATTATTCAGTTAACAATAATGATACTAAAAAATAAGCTAAATGTCAATTCTTTAACAGCTTTTGTAAACCTCTATAAGCCTTGGATTTTGTTGCATCTAAGCAACAAAAATCGGCATAATCAAACGATTATGCCGATAGATAAACCTAGTATTTTCTTGCCATTGTGAAGCCGCGTCCGTTTACGCCGCTTACATCGACCATGGTCATGAAGGCTTCCTCGTCTATATCGAGGACCGTTGTCCTTACACGGTGTACGCTCTCGTGACTTACTACACAGATGATAACATCTAGCGGATCGTTGCAGTGACCTGTGACACCATGTGTTAGAGTAGAGCCTACGTCGAGGTCGTTCTGAAGTGCTGCGTTAATCTCCTTGTATTTATGGCTTATTATCGTGAACTGAACATTGCTTGAGCCAAAGAGGACAACCTTGTTGAGAGTGATGGTGCAAAGCATTGCTACGATGATACCAAAGAGCACGTCATTTGTATTTGCAAAAGGTAACTGCAGAATCATTATTGTGAAGTCAGCAATATAGATGAGCGGAGCTACTGGGATTCCAAGCTTACGGTTTAGGATGATTGGGATTACATCGCTTCCGCCCGATGATGCGCCTGCGCGGATTATGAGACCTAGTCCAAAGCCCATGAGTACACCACCGATGATGGCTGCAAGCATTGGCTGATCCGTTAACTGCTTAAGAGCATCAAATCTGTTAAACACATTCAGGAACAGTGGAAATAGAACTGAACCTGCGACTATACTGAGAGCAAAGAGCTTACCGAGCAAAAGAAAGCCAAGAATCAAAAGCGATATGCTTATGATTGCTACAACTATTGAGACCTCAAATCCGAAGTAGTGCGAGAAAACTCGGCCGATACCAGTTACGCCTCCTGCGATAAATTTGTGTGGGAGTACAAAGGCTGCAAAGCTGAATGCATCACAAGCTATTCCCACTAGCACCATTATAATGTTTCCTGTCTTGCTATCTAAAAATTTGTTCATAAATTCCCCCTCAAAAAAACCGATGCAGCTATGCCACATCGGTATGCTAGGTGTATTATACTACACTTTTTATTTTTGTTAAAGGTGATTTGTAGCTGAGTAGACTATAGAGCAAGCTTACTTGTCTTGGACCAGATTCCCATCTTCTCTGCATCCTTGATTAGCTCGTCTCTGAAATCAGGATGTGCGATATTGATGAGCTTTTCAGCACGCTCCCATGTGCTCTTACCCTTGAGGTTTGCAGCACCGTACTCAGTTACGATGTAGTGAGTTGACATTCTAGGAGTTGTTACTATTGAACCTGGTGTTAGACCTGGCTTGATTAGTGTCTCTAGCTCGCCTGACTTTAGCTGTCTTGTTGATGGTGTGCAGATGAAGCTCTTTCCACCCTTTGATAGATAAGCACCCATAACGAAGTCAAGCTGTCCGCCTGTTCCGCTTACATGCTGGTAGCCTGCACTCTCTGAGCAAACCTGTCCATATAGGTCTAGCTGGATACAGCTGTTAACTGAGTAGAAATTGTCTATGCTTCTGATTACGTGAATATCGTTAACATAGTCAACTGGAGCTACATAGCAAAGTGGATTGTTGTGTACGAAGTCATAAAGCTTCTGTGTACCACCTGCGAATGAGTATACAGCCTTCTTGTCGCCTGTACCTGTTCCAGCAACTAGCTTACCAGCATTGTATAGGTCTACGTATGAGTCAACAAGCATCTCTGTGTGGCAGCTGATGCTCTTGAAATCTGATTCAGCAAGCATGCTTCCGATACAGCATGGTAGAGCACCGATTCCAAGCTGAAGTGTGCAGTTATCTGACATCAAATCTACTACGTGCTTAGCAATCTGTATTTCGATTTCGCTTGGTGCCTTTGCTGGAATCTCAGCAGGCATTAGGTTTGAACCTTCTACAACAAAGTCAACATCTGCAATGTTTAGGATAGCTGTCTGTCCGTTAGCAAAAGGCAAGTTCTCGTTAACCTCTACGATAATCTTCTTAGAAGCCTTTATGATTCCAAGCATCTCAGCAACCTGAGGTCCGATATTGAAGTTTCCGTGCTCGTCCATAGGAGTAACCTGAAAACAAGCTATGTCGAACTGATTGTCATTCTGATCCCAGTAAGTTGGGAGCTCACGGAATAGCATTGGGATGTACCACTGACGACCGTTCTTGCTCATTGCTCTATCTGCACCTGTGAAGTGTGAAGAGTGGAATCTTACGTTCTCGTTTGAGCTTGTTGCCTGGTAAGTCTTGAATGCTTCCCTTCTGATAGCTACGTTTGTTATTATTGTAACGCCCTTTAGCTCGTTTGCTCTCTTAGATAGAGCTTCGTCGATATCAACGACTGAGCCAAGTCCGGTACCGAAATGTACTCTAAAATTATTTTCTATTTTTGCCGCTGCTTGATCGGCAGTGATAAGTTTGTCCTGATATTGCTTACGAACATTGCTTACTGCGCTCATAGGAATTACCTCCATAAATAAGTTATGCTGTGTTAATCTTAGCCTAAAATGTAATAGCTTCAATTAGCCGAATGAATTGATTATTATTTAACAATCGTACTAGAATTTTACTATATAATTTGTATACATGCAAGCGTTTTAAGCATATATAGTAATGATTTTAATGAAAAGTTTTCATTATAAATAGTTGTATTGGGTGTTGATGTTGATATGCAAGTTTTACATCTTTGATAAGCTAACCGAGATGATTAACGATGTACTTGCTACATACAAGGAAGATGAGAGACCAGCAAAGTATGACTCTATCTTCAAGTATATGAACGATGAAGCGATTACAATTCCTCTATACTATCCAAACAGATTGATAACATACAATACAAGACTAGGAGAGCTAAAGCTCGCTGCAACAATGTATTAGGATGTTATTTGGAATACAATTAAAATTAAGTAGTCTAAGGCTATGGAGAAAATCTCTAAAAAAGGGGTAAGACAAGATATTATAATATAAATACATAGGGTGTTGATAAAATTCACTGTAGCTATTGGAAATCAATGGCTACGGTGAATTTGTACTTTATAATCCAGCGTGCTTTGGAGGCATTTTAACAGCAATGTTAGAGTTGAAAGAAGCCTTCTATCGTGGTATTATATGTAGGCAATATGTCTCAGTAGCTCAGTGGATAGAGCGTCGGTTTCCTAAACCGTGCGTCGGGTGTTCGAATCGCCTCTGGGACACCAAATCAAGCCCTGTACTACTAGAACTCAGTAGAACTGGGCTTTTAATTTTACATCGATGGAGGAGTAAAATTTGTGAAAAAAGGGTATATTCAAGTGTACACAGGAAACGGCAAAGGTAAGACTACGGCAGCGATTGGACTTGCGGTGAGAGCAGCAGGTGCGGGGCTCAGGGTTTACATTGGCCAGTTTGTTAAGAGTATAGAATATAGTGAAATCAAGCTCATAAAGGATCGCTTTCCTGAAATCACAGTGGAGCTCTACGGTATTGACGGCTGTATGATGAGCGGTGTGCCGAGCGAGAATGATTATAGGAGCGCTGAAGATGGGCTTAGGAGGGCGAGGGAGGCTCTCCGCGATGGCAGCTACGATCTTGTGATTTTGGATGAGATTACGATTTGCTGCTATTTTAAGCTTCTGGCTGAGGCTGAGGTTTTGGCTTTGATGGAGGCGAAGCCTGAAGGAACGGAGCTTGTTTTGACGGGAAGGTATGCGCCTGATTACATGATTGAGAAGGCGGATCTAGTGTCTGAGATTCAGGAGACAAGGCACTACTATTCCAGCGGGGTTAAGGCTCGCGATGGTATAGAACGTTAGCTAATATAATGGAGTTATTTATGATTTGATATAGTTATCCGTATAACTCATAGAACAAATTTAGAGAAAAACACCGAATAAAACTTGAGAAATTTGCCGAATAGAATTAGAGAAAAATACCGAATAAAATTAGAGAAAAATACCGAATAGAACTTGCGAAAATTGCCAAATAGACATACAATATTATTGTATGGAGGTGTTAAGATATGCTAAAACCAAAAGAGTATAAACCTAGATTGATAGAAAAGCATTTGGATGAATATCTGAATAGCTTTGGCGCTGTATGTATTGAAGGACCTAAATACTGTGGAAAAACATGGACGGCTAGAAGTAGAGCAAAGAGTGCCGCATTTATAGGGGACCCACAAAATAATTTTCAAATGAGAACTATGGCACAGTTGAGCCCGGACCTTGTTCTTAAGGGTGAGGTCCCTCGGCTTATAGATGAATGGCAAGAAGTACCGCCTTTATGGGATGCTGTGAGATTTGATGTCGATATTGATGGTGGTAAAGGTAAATATATACTTACTGGATCGACTACTCCTAATCATAGAGGAGTAATGCATAGTGGAACAGGTCGAATAAGTAAAGTAAAAATGAATACAATGTCTCTTTATGAGACTGGAGATTCATCAGGGCTTATATCTCTTAAGGAACTGTTTGACGGAGATATAGAACCGAAAATAACAGGTGATATACGTGTAGAAGAGCTTATATATTACTCTGTGCGTGGAGGCTGGCCGGAAAATATTTCAGTATCTGCTGACCATGCGGAAAATCTAGCAAAAGAATACCTTAAGACCGTTATAGATGACGATATGTTCAAGGTGGATGGGGTTAGAAGAGATATAAATAAAGTATGGTCTCTTGTACATTCGCTTGGCAGGAATGAAAGTACAATCGTAAAGAATAGTACAATTATAAAAGATATTGCGGAGAAAGAGGGATTAAGTATTGATTCTGACACGGTAACAGAATATCTAAATATATTTAGCCGACTTTTTATTATTGATAATCAACCATCATTCAGCACAGAACTTCGGTCAAAAAGAAGGATTTTGAAATCTGCAAAGAGGCATTTTGTCGATCCCTCTCTTGCTGTAGCAGCAATAGGTGCCACAAAAGAGATGCTGCTGAATGACCTAAATACATTTGGTTTTATCTTTGAAAGCTTATGCGAACATGACCTAAAAATATATGCAGAATATTACGGAGGCAAGCTTTTTCATTACAGGGATGATAAAGCCAAGGAAGTTGATGCAATAATAGAGTTTCAAGATGGAACGTATGGAGCTTTTGAGATAAAGTTAGGTGTAAATCAAATAGATAAAGCTGCAGAGGAACTATTAAGTTTTAAAAGAATGATGGAACATAAAGGAGACTCTGTACCTAAAGTGCTATGTGTTATATCCGGAATGAGCAACATGGCATATAAAAGAGAGGATGGCGTTATTGTTGTACCGATTACAGCACTAAGACCATAATATCTATTTTGTGAATATAGGAGTCTATCTATGTTTGTAAAATGACATTTATTTTATATAGAAATTTATAGAGATTTAATAAAAGGGAGGTTTTTATGGGTAATGTAGAGAAAGATGTTACAAGAGGCTTTAGAACACAGGATGTAATCTATTGCGGTCTCTTCGCAGCGCTTATGGCAGTTGGAGCGTTTATTAAAATTACACTGCCACTAGGAGTTTTTGAGGTAACAATATCACTGCAGGTGTTCTTTGCACTGCTTGCGGGCTTTTTGCTTGGAGCAAGAAATGGCTTTGTTGCTGTATTGTCGTATTTGATTATAGGACTTATAGGAATTCCTGTATTTGCTCACGGAGGAGGACTAGGATATCTGCTTAGACCTACATTCGGCTTCCTGATTGGATTTGCTTTTGCGGCGCTGTTTACAGGTCTGCTTTCTAGTAGAGAGGGAAAGCCAAGTCTGCCAAAGCTTGCAATTGCTGCACTCGTAGGCGAGATGGCTTACTATGCTTGCGGACTAATCTACTACTTTATAATGTTTAACTTTGTGATTTCAGGAACTGAGGGCATCGGCATAGCTCAGCTATTTAGCGTATGGTTCCTAAGTACAGTTATTCCAGATACTGTAATTTGCATGCTTGCAGCGGTACTAGCTTACAGGCTAATACCTATTATGCGCAAAATGTACAGATAATAGCAGGGACAGAAATATGAACAGATTTCCACTTTGTATAAATCTCGAGGACAAGAGCTTTCTTGTCGTAGGAAGTGGCAGGATTGCTAGGAGAAAGCTTTCAGCAATAAGCGAGTTCACGAGCAATATCACAGTTATATCAAAGGAAGAAGCTGATGGACTAGCCTATGAGGGCCTTAAGATAGTTAAGAAAAGCTTTGATGCCTTAGACCTAGAGGGCTTTGACTTTGTCATTACTGCAACAGGAAGCAGGGAGCAGGATGAGACCATAGTAGCTGCCTGTAAGTCCAGAGGAATCCCTGTAAATGCAGCAGATGACAGGGAGGAATGCGATTTCTTTCTTCCAGGTATAATCAAAAGAGGGGATCTTGTAGTTAGCGTTTCAACTTCCGGAAAGAGTCCGGCCTGCTCAAAGTATCTGAGAGAGCAGATTGAGGGCATAATTCCAGCAAATATTGAGAAGGTGCTTGATATTTTAGGCGAGCTCAGAATGAGCCTGCCATCAAAGGTGGATTCTCAGGAGGAACGCAGCCAGATATATAATTATGTTATGCATGTACTACTTAGCATGGATAATTTAGACGAAGCCAGAGTTGATGAGATAATAGAAGAGTATTATTATGAAAAAATTGGTTTTAGCGACAAGAGGAAGTAAGCTAGCCCTAGTTCAAGCTGAGCAGGTAAAAGCGCTCATCGAAGAAAAGGGCGTAGAGTGCGAACTTCTAATTGTAAAAACAAAGGGTGATAAAGATCAAAATCGCCCGATTCAGGAAATCGGTGGTGATGGTCTTTTTGTGCGTGAGATTGAAAAGGCTTTGCTCGATAAGAGCGCAGACATTGCTGTTCACTCAGCAAAGGATCTTCCTTATGAACTTGCGGAAGGCCTTGTAATTGCAGGTGTCCCAAAGGCGGCTTCACCTGCGGATTGTCTCATATCGCTTAAAGGCGATGGGAACTGCGCGCCCGAAAATGATGCAAAGAAGGTAATTGGAACCGGAAGCCCGCGAAGAATATGCGAGTATTTAGCTATCGATGAGAATGTCGAGTTTAGGAGTCTTAGGGGAAATATAGGGACAAGGCTTGGAAAGCTAGATTCTGGTGAATACGATTCTATAATTCTCGCTAGGGCGGCCCTAGATAGACTTAATATAGACTTAAGCAGCTACGATGTTTACGAGTTTTCAAGCGAGGAAATGATCCCGGCTGCTTGTCAGGGAATCATAGCCATAGAATGTCGCAGTGAGGATGAGGAAATCGCTGGATTGCTAGGAGAGATTTCCGATTTTGAGACAAAGAGACGCTTTGATCTAGAGAGAAGTGTATTTTGCAGGCTAAAGGCTTCCTGCAAGTCGGCTCTCGGCGTGCATGCGCAGATTGAAGGGGATATGCTCACTTTGATGGCTCTTAAGGATGAGAGAAAGGTTTGCCTTGAGGGCAGATTTGAGGATGGGCAGGAGCTTGCCGAGATGGCTTTAGCTATGCTTACGGAGGAGATTTAATGAGAGGTAAGGTACAGCTTATAGGTGCTGGATGCGGCAGAGGTTTAATATCTGTCAAGGCTTTAAAGGCGTTGAAAAAAGCAGATGTCCTCGTTTACGACGACCTGATAGACGATAAGCTTTTGGACGAAGTCAGGGAGGATTGCAAGAGGATTTATGTGGGAAAGCGCTTTTCCAAGCACAGCAAAACGCAGCCTGAGATAAATGAAATTTTGATAGAAGAAGCAAAGAAGGGCCAAATTGTTGCTAGACTCAAGGGTGGAGACAGCTTTGTATTTGGCCGTGGTGGTGAAGAATATATAGCTCTTGAGGCTGAGGGTATAGATTGCGAGCTCTTCCCAGGAATCAGTTCATGCATAGCAGTTCCAGAAAGTCTTGGAATTCCGGTTACTCATCGCGGAATTGCGCAGTCGTTTACCGTCATAACTGGGCACAGCGCAAGCAATAAGACTGAAAGCTACGAAGCACTTGCTAAGCTAAATGGAACCTTGGTGTTCTTGATGGGTATCAACTCGATAGCTGAGATAAGCGAAAATCTAATCAAAAACGGAAAATCGCCAGAGCTTCCAGCTTCCATAGTCAGCAGAGGCTTTTCGGGAAGAGAAAAGAGAATCGACGGATGCCTAGGTGATATCACAGAAAAGGCTAAGCTTGCTGAATCACCGGGAATTCTTGTAGTCGGTGAGGTTGCAGGTTTTCACATGGAGAGCAAGGGCAGAGGCCCTCTCGATGGGAAACGCATAGCCATAACTGGAACACGATCATTTACATCTAGGCTAGCAGAGCATCTTGAGGAGCTTGGAGCTTTTGTGGAGAGTCTTGTAACCCTTGAGCTGGAGCCGAATACGGCAGAAATTCCAAGCGATTTCAGAGGCTATGGATGGCTTGTTTTCACAAGTGCAAATGGAATAGATATATTCTTTGATGAGATCAAAGCAAGAGGTATGGACATAAGGTGCCTCGGACAGCTGAAATTTGCCTGCATAGGCACCGGTACAGCATCAAAGCTTAGAGAGCATGGCATTATCGCAGACCTTATGCCGGAAAAGTATACGGCTGCAAAGCTAGGAGAGCTCCTCGCTGAAAAGTGTAAGGGTGAGAGAATCCTTATTCTCAGAGCCCTAGGTGGATCGCCAGAGCTCAACGAAAAGCTTGAGGAAAAAGGTGTAAGCTTTGACGACAGAAAGATTTACGATACGGTGCAAACGGGTGCGGATTTTGATATAAAGAAATTTGAGGACTGCCACTATCTAGTGTTTGCAAGTGCAGCGGGAGTTAGAGCCTTTTTTGAGAGTCACGAGCTTCCAGATGCTGAGATTATATGCATCGGTGATATTACTGCAAGAGAGCTCAAAAAGAGGACTGACAGAGAGTTTTCAGTAGCTCAGGAGCATTCCGTTTCAGGTATCGGAAGGCTTCTTGTCAAGCTTAATAACAAATAGATTTAGCATCGCGAATTGGAGGAAAAATGAAGGGTATTTTCTACGGAATAGGTATAGGTCCTGGAGATCCAGAGCATATCACGCTAAAAGCGGCAAGAATGATGAAGGAAGTTGATGTCATTGCAGCTCCCGGCACTGAAGTTAAGGAGACTTTGGCATACCGAATTGCAGTTCAGGCTGTGCCTGAGATCGAGCAAAAGGAGATGCTTCCTATCAACATGCCTATGACCTTGGATAAGGAGACTCTAGTTAAAGCGCACAAGCATGGTGCTGAGACAATAGAAAAGGTCCTCGCAGAGGGCAAGAGTGTCGGCTTCATAACTCTTGGAGATACAACGATTTATTCGACCTTCTCTTATCTTGAGAAAATCGTAAAAGACCTTGGATATGAGACTGTTTATATAAGTGGAATAACTTCTTTTTGCGCTGCTGCTGCGACTTTAGGAATTCCACTAACTGAATGGCAGGAGCCACTTCATGTTATTCCTGCTGTGCATCAGCTTGGTGATAAGCTTGACCTCGACGGCAGCTACGTTCTCATGAAGAGTGGAAGGCAGATGCCAAGGGTCAAGGAGCTTCTTAAAGCGAGCGGTCGCAATGTAAACATGGTGGAAAACTGCGGTCTTCCAAATGAGAACAAATACTATAGCGTCGAGGAAATTCCTGATGGCGCAGGCTATTTTTCCTTGATTATCGCAAAGGAAAACAAGGAAAAATAAAAATATAGCCGTAGTTTCACTGCGGCTATATTTGTAGCGGATTTATGTGGCTAGGCCTTGTTCTCACCCGCGCCTGCGCTTTAATAGGTGATTCAAAACTCCGCCAACAATCATGACAGTAATTGCGACAGCGAGTATCTTTTTGACAGTGTTTTGATCATCTGTCGTTTCGATTTGCTTAGGCTTCTCACCGAGAACCTCCTTGCTGAGATTATGTTTTTGGATATACTCTTCCGTTGATTTTTCAATTAAATCGTAGTTAGGCGTTTTGAAACTTAGCGCCTTATCAGGAAGACTTGAGGCATCGAAAACTATATTTCTGTTATACCACTTTTGCCTTTTGATACTGAAGGCTGCACACGGAACATCTGAGTTAAGGCTCTTTAGTGGAATCTCAAAATGTGAGTGATCACCGTTTATGGCAACAGGAATCAGCTGGGATTTATCGGCCTTTGATGCTTCCTCAGCGGAGCCAAGATATACGTATTCGTAGCTGCTGCTTTTGATATTTACGACAGCCTTGAGCTCGCCATCCTTTGATGTAAGGCTCGATAATTCAAGCTTGAAAAATCTCGAGCTCGATAATACCATAATATCAAAGGTACCGTCCTTTACCTCGGAAGCCGAAATCGGTGTCATTCCATATTTTAGGGCGGAATCAGCCTCAGCCTTATCGAAGTCGCCTAGGGCGAAGGAGCTGCTAGGAATTAGCAAGAAGCAAATTGTTAGCAGGCAAAATAATTTTGTTTTTAATAAATTTATTCTTTTCATAGGATAATTATACCATAAAAGACTTTTGGAGATGCAAATATGATAGAACTTTGTAATCTGACAAAGCGCTTCGGCGATCATATAGCTGTAGATAATCTCAATCTCAAGATAGAGACTGGGGAATTCTTTGGTTTGCTTGGACCTAACGGAGCAGGAAAAACTACGACCATTGGAATGATTTCAACTGTTCTCTTGCCTAGCGATGGCAAGGTTCTCATAGATGGAGAGGAGCTGACAAGGCGCAATCTAGCGCAAAAGCGTAGGCTCAGCGTCATCACTCAGGAGTACTCGATGAGGCAGGATATGACTATGGATGAGGTCATGGAATATCAAGGCAGACTTTACTACATGCCTAAGAAGCTCATTCGCCAAAGGACGGAGGAGCTCCTCGAGTTTACAGGGCTTCTTGAGTACAGGCACAAGATTGTAAGGCATCTATCGGGCGGAATGAAGCGCAAGCTCATGATTTGCAGGGCTTTGATGGTAGAGCCTGAGATTCTTTTGCTCGATGAGCCGACTGCGGGCATGGATGCCTTTTCCAGGAGGCAGATGTGGAACCTGCTGAGAAAGATAAACAGCAACAAGATGACGATTATTTTGACGACGCACTATATCGAGGAAGCGCAGTCGCTTTGCGATAGAATCGCTTTGATAAATAAGGGAAAGCTTGATACCGTTGATACGCCTCAGGCTTTGATAGATGAGCTTGGAAGCTATGCAATTGACGAGATAATAGAGGAAGAAATTAAGAGTCGTTACTTTGCCGAAAAGAGCGAAGCAATCGAGTATCTGAGCCACATGGACACAAAGGCTAGCATGAGAGAGACGACGCTTGAGGATGTATTTATAGAGAGAATTGGAAGAGGACTCGGAAGAAAGTAAGAAGCTAAACTCGGATATCGAGATATGGAGATTTAAATGGGTATAGTTACCGTTCTTTGGGAAAAATGGACAGAATTTAAGAGGGATTTCTATAAGATAACGCTTTCAGCGATGATTTCTCCTCTTCTATATTTGATTGTCTTTGGAATGGGAATAAAGACCACCTCACATGGAGAGCCGTATATAAACTTCCTCATACCAGGCCTTGTGGCCATGTCGACGATGACGGGAAGCTTTGGTGCCGTTGCCCAAAACATGAGCGTCCAAAGGCTCTACGAAAAGGCGCTCGACCAAATAATGGTCTCACCTACCCCACTTTGGCAGTTTATCACGGGGCAGATAATTGGCGGAAGTCTGCGCGGCATCTACTCTGCTGCAATGATTCTGCTTCTCACCTTCCCACTCAAAACGGGACTTGTTTGGAACGGCTGGTCTCTTCTAGTGATGTTCTTAAACGGAACCGTGTTTGCAACCATAGCGCTAACACTTTCGTTCATGGCAAAGAGCTACACCGATGCACCAAGATATACATCGTTTATAATAATGCCGATGTCATTCCTCTGTAACACATTCTTTTCAACCGATGATATGCCTAATGGCTTTAGACAATTTGTCTCAGTTTTGCCACTTTCTAAGGCGAGCGAAATGCTTAGGTCCATCTCGCGCGGAGAAGGCTTTGATGTATGGGGAATGGTAATTTTAGTGATATACCTTGTCGTATTCTCGCTTATTTCAATGAACTTTATATATAAGAAGAAAAATTTATAAGGGGCACTGCCCAAGAGAAAGGAAGTATTATGTCAAAAAGAGCAATTATGGCGGTGAGCTTCGGAACCTCATATGAGGAAACTCGCAAGCTAACAATCGAAAGATTCGAGAAAACTCTAGGAGAACACTTTGATAATGCGCCTGTTTACAGAGCATGGACTAGTGGAATGATTATGAGGAAAATCCTAAAGCGTGATGACATGAAGGTAAACAATGTCAGCGAAGCGCTTGAGCAGATAAAGGCTGACGGCTTTGATGAAATCCTAGTACAGCCATCACATATCCTAGAGGGTATAGAGTATGCGAAAATCGTAGCTCAGCTAGAGGCTGGCAAGAAAGATTTCTCAAGCATAAAGCTAGGACACGCCCTGCTTCACGATGAGGCTTCAATAGCCGAGGTAGGAGCTGCTCTTGCAGATATCTTCTCTTTTGTTGAGGATGAAGATGCTCTAGTTTTGATGGGACACGGAAGTGATCACGAGGTCGACGACGTTTATTTGAAGCTAGAAAATCAGCTCGGCTCCATCGGCCACAAGAACTTCATCGTTGGAACTATTGAGGGAGAACTCGACATTGAGCGTGCAATATCAAAGCTTGGCGAACTAAAGCCACGCAAGGTTTGGCTAGTTCCTCTTCTATTCGTTTCAGGGGACCATGCCTTAAATGACATTGGTGGAGATGATGAGGATTCTTGCAAGATCATGATTAGAGAGGCAGGCTTTGATGTGGAGTGCATACTCAAGGGACTCGGCGAGTATCAGCAGATAATAGATATTTTGCTGAGAAGAGCTGATGAGGCAAAGGAGATATAGCGACTTAAAAGGGACGGTTTTCGCCATGCAATGGATTGTTGCTGTACTGTAAGCGTAAAGCTATGGTATAAGATACTTGTATCTCAGGAGGTGAATTTGCATGAGCAGGATGGGTGATTCAATTAAGAGTCTCAGGGCACGCAATAATATGTCTCAAGACGCATTGGCTGAAAAACTAAATGTTACAAGGCAGGCGATTTCTAACTGGGAAAATTCGAAGACTCAACCGGATGCTGATACATTGAAGAATTTAGGTATAATTTTTAATGTGACTGTTGATGAAATAATAAATAATGACTTCTATAAAAGTGAAAATAGGAAGAACTATTATTTTCTTGTGCCCCTCAGCGCTAATCTGCTATCACTTATACATTGTATTTTAGCTTTTTTAGGATATTATAATCCCTTTGGCGTTATGAGTTCGGTTGTATCAGCATCTGTAATCGCTTTGATTATGTATCTGACAATCGAGTATAGCATCAAAACCCGAGATTTTACAATGCTCGCAGGACATAAGAAAATATATGAGAAAAATGTTTACAAGTATGAAAAGAGTTTGCGTTCAATGAGCTTGCAAGTGGCAGGTTTAGCCGTATTATTAAACTTAATATATTTTTTAATGATCTTTGTGAAAAAAGAAAGTCAAATGCCCGTGAGTATGGTTTTCTTTGCAATATTTATTATTGGAATGATAGCTATTATCGGTATTACAAATTTAAAATACAAAAACCAAAAATAAGATTCGAAACTTCTTTATCGGAAAATGTAGTAAACCCTTTCACCAGATAAACTGATATGTACGATTCTTGCTAGATAACCAGTAAGGATAGTACATATCAAACTCTGAAGAAAGGGTTTTTACATTTGTATTCTGTTAGACATTGAGTCTAAGACCTTAAAATATAAATCTTCCCATTTGGGTATAAATCCATAATGACTCAGATTAACAAAGGGGTACTTTTTGCATAGATTGATGATATCGCTTTTAATTATGCCTGCTAAATCCGGATTACTAGATAGTTTTGTTATTATAAATAGTCTGAAGAAAAGCTTGTTTCCGATTTGCTGATTATCGTATCCGCATGAACTAAAGATATCGATAACTTTTGGTGGGAATTTTGGTTTCATGACAATCCCTCTATTGAAAAGTCGAACCCTATGAGCACATAGATTTCTTAGAACCACAATTCCTTCAAGCCAATTTTGCATTGTGTTATATCGTAATCCGTCGTAATAATTTTTGCAAATATTCTTTTGAATATCGATATTTAATGATGCAAATAATTTTGATAGCTTACCGAAAGATAGTGTTTCAACTATAGCCCATGTTGGCAGAATTCCATTGTATTTGGTTTTATGGTGCTTCACAAAAGCTTCGTTTTTGTTATCACCAAGCGCATTTGGTAATTCTTTTTGCATCATATAGAAAGTTTCTAGTGAGCTGTAGTTTTCCTGTTTCAAATATGCGGGCGTATCATCGGGGTTGACATCTTGCTTGCCGAGTTCGGTTGCGATGTGCGATCTAAGGGAAATCTCAATATCCTCAAGATAAGAAAAAATTAAAGCTCTCAAATCTCTGTCAAAGTTATAAATTTGCAGTATATCATCAAAGTGAGTGCCTTTATAAAATTTGTTGTTTTTGCGCAATGTAAGAGAATAACCACTTAAACGATAGTAATTCAAATTCAGCAATGCTTCTTTTGCTTTATTAATATCATCTATTATTAGTCCCCTATCGCTTGATAGAAGTTTAATCTGTTCATCAATAGTTAAATAAGGTTTGTGCTTCATATTAGTAATTTTGACTCCTAAATACAAAAGGCCCGCAGTATTTATGCGTAGACAATTAAGTCCATAGGCCCTGCGGGATCTGTTAGTATCATTATATCCGATTAGAGATATAGATTGCAAGCAAAATGAAAAATTCCCCATACATAATATTTAAAATCATATAAATAACAAATTTACAATTTTCACTTGAAAATCCTCAGCGTTCATATTAAAGTTTATCAAAGAAGCAGTTTTGATAAGGGAGATTGAAGATGAAAAGAACAGATTACATAACTTGGGACGAATATTTCATGGGCGTTGCAGCGCTTTCGGGCATGAGGAGCAAGGATCCAAACACTCAGGTAGGTGCGTGTATAGTCAGCGAAGACAATAAAATTCTATCTATGGGATATAACGGCTTTCCTAAGGGCTGTTCAGACGATGAGTTTCCATGGGATAGAAGCTCAGATGATGCTCTTGGAATCAAATATCTCTATGTGACACACGCAGAGCTAAATGCGATACTTAACTACAGAGGCGGAAGTCTAGAGGGAGCAAAGCTATACGTTACGCTCTTCCCTTGTAACGAGTGCGCAAAGGCAATAATTCAGGCAGGAATCAAAACCGTTGTCTACGGTAGCGACAAGTATGCAGATGAGTCTGCAACAAAGGCATCAAAACTAATGTTCAAGGCTTCAGGCGTTAAGTGCATAGAGCACAAATCAACAGGTAGAGAGATAAAAATTAACATATAGAGCAAAATGCCTAGACATTTGGATATAAAACGAAGAAAAAGCCACTGATTGCAAATGGTATGTACGACAAAATGAGTGCATAATGGATTGCAATCAGTGGCTTTTGTGATAGTTGGACAGAAGAGATAATTAACTTAAATATTGACAATTAACCAAAATAAAGTTAATATAAAAAAAGAGTTAAGAGGTGTTTTATGGTTTATGAACTAGGTAAACAGTTACATATGCAGTTAGAGTGTTATGAGATAAAAGAAAAAGAAGGACTTCCTCTTTACTTGTCGTTAAGAGATTTGTATCATGTGCATAGGAATAGTGTAGATTTTCTACTTATTGAATTACCAAGTGGAACAGACTTTAAAGTGAGTAAACTAGAAAAGCAACTCGGATTATATCAATCACACTTTAAAATGAATGCTGCTTTTTCTATCAATAATATTTCACGTTATCAGAGGGATGCTATGGTTCAAAAGGGAGTTCCTTTTGTTAGCCTACCCAAACAAATATATCTTCCATTTTTAGGAGTAATGTTACAAAATTATTTTCGTGATAATCCAATTTTACAAGTAGATAAGTTTACACCAATATCACAGGCGTTGTTCTTGATGTTAGCTTACAGTAAAAAAGAGGCTAGATTCAGTAAAAGCGATGCAGCAAAAAAGTTGGGTGTGACAAATACTACAATTACCCGGGCCTCTAAGCAGCTAAAAGCTATTGGAGTTTTGCAAGAAGAGTTTGTAGGAACATCCGTTTTTATCAAAAGGACTTTATCTGGTGCGAAATACTTTGAATTAGGAAAGCCTTATCTTATAAACCCAATCCAGCAGACAGTATACATTAAGGAAGGGGAATGCATGGATTTTCCTGCATCTGGAGAATTGGCTTTGAGCAATTTAACCATGCTGAATCCACCGCAAATTAAAACACTTGCGACATGGAAAAATACTGAATTACCAAAAAGATTTGTTGAGGTAGATCCACAGCTCGAAAGAGAGTCAGACTATTTGTGTTTGGAGCGATGGAAGTATTCGCCTATGATTTTTGCTAAGAATGGTAATGTTGATCCAATTTCTTTATATTGCATTCTACGTGAAAAAAAAGATGAACGTGTTGAGATGGAACTGGAGCGAATGATGGAGACAATAAAATGGCAGTAATGGGAATAACAGCTTTTAAAGAAGGTGGTTATCGCTGCGGATGGAAACGGAGTGATAAGGCTCATTTCTATCGATTTACTGAGCCAAGAAAAGGTTATCCAGTACAGATAGAGTTGTTTTCAAGAAAGCCAGATTATCATCTTGAGATTGAATCTGGGGTTGTTCCTATTTATATTGATGATGATGTATCAAGCCTTTCAGCAATCATGCTAAACGACGATTTCTATAACTTTATGATGGATGGAAGAAAAAGCATTAATGGAATAAGTGTTTTATGTGCAGAATATATTATACCGTTTAAGATGTATGCATGGTTGAACTTGAAAGAACAAAAGCGTGTAGGTGAGCACGTGAACAGTAAAGATCTAAGAAAACATAAATATGATGTATTCCGACTTCTTCAGATTGTTCCTGCTGGAGCGAAAGTAAAGACAACGGGTGCAGTTAAAGATACAATATATTCTTTCTTATCATGTATTCAGGAAGAAAGTTTAAATATTAATTCATTGGGTGTGGAATTCTCACAAGATCAAGGAATTGAGCTTTTAAGACAGATATATCAAATACAGATATAGATAATTTAAATACTGATAAATAAAATGGAGGTATCTACCTCCATTCTTTGCAACCTCGCTATATTTACGCACGCAAAGCCTAGGAATTACCAAGGCGTAGCGCTAATCTCTATAAATCCTCGTGGTGATTGTGATGCTCGTGATGCTCATGAAATTCACAGCCAGGGCAAGTTAAGTGAGCAATCTTTTCGATTATGCGATGAAGAGAACTTGCTACGTCAGTCTTTGCAGCACTGTAGTACATCTCCTTGCCATCTCGTCTAGACTCAATTAGCCCGCTTGTCTTGAGAAGTCTAAGGTGGTGTGAAACCGCGGGGCTACTCATATCCATGAAGGCAGCAATATTTATAACGCACTCCTCACAGTGACATAGAAGCCAGAAAATACGAAGCCTTGTTGGATCGCAGAGCTGCTTTAATAAATCAGAAACGGATTTGATTGTATCTGAATCAGGCATTTGCTCTAGGAGCTTTTCGTAATCCTGAACGTGGTCGTGTGGTATTTTGATTTCATCGTGTCGCATAATTTCCTCCTTAAATTAAGGGTGTTAATATGAGTATAGAGATGTGAAACAAAATTTTCAAGCAAAAATCAAATTTCCTCTGTTAAATTAGACAAAAGTTGGGTACAATAGATATAACAATTAAGGGAACTTTTAATTAAATAAGGAGAAATACCATGAAAAAGACCTACAAAATCGAAGTGGATTGTGCAAACTGCGCAAACAAAATGGAAGAAGTTACTAAGAATACAACTGGAGTTAAGGATGCAAACATCAACTTCATGATGCAAAAGATGAAGGTTGAGTTTGAAGATGGTGCAGACGAAAGTGCTGTAATGCAAGAAGTTAGAAAGAGCTGCAAAAAAGTAGAGAGTGACTGCGAAGTTTACATTTAAATCAGATAGTATTAGATTATTCTAAAGGGCCAATTATGAATCAGAAACAGAAGAAAAATTTGATAAGAATTTTAGTATCGATAGTGCTCACCGTAGCGGTCTACTTTATTCCATCAAGTGGAATTATAAAGCTAGTTCTCTACGTGGTGCCATACCTTATTGTCGGCTATGACGTAGTTATCAAGGCATTCAAAGGTACAATTAACAAGCAGCCATTTGATGAGAATCTTTTGATGACCATAGCGACCATAGGTGCTTTCATAATCGCGTTCATCGATGGGGATGACTATCTCGAAGCAATTTCGGTAATGCTGTTTTACCAGGTTGGTGAGTTCTTCCAAAGCTATGCCGTTGGCAAGAGCCGTAGAAACATCAGCGATTTGATAGATATCATGCCTGAGTATGCAAATATAGAGGTGGGGAATACGCTCGAGCAGGTTGATCCTGAGGACGTAGAGGTCGGCACGGTGATAACAGTTTTAGCCGGTGAGAAGGTTCCTATCGACGGTGTGGTTGTAGAAGGCGAATCAAGCCTAAATACTAGCGCTCTGACGGGCGAAAGCATGCTTCAGGATGTCTGCGCTGGTGATCAGGTAATCAGCGGTTGTATCAATACCAGCGGCGTTCTTAAGATAAAGACGACTAAGGAGTTCAGCGACTCAACTGTAGCAAGAATTATGGAGCTAGTTGAGGATGCAAGCTCAAGAAAATCTAGATCTGAGAACTTCATAACTAAGTTTGCTAGAGTCTACACTCCAGCAGTAGTTTTCAGTGCCATAGTGCTTGCAATTTTACCACCTGTGGTTTTGATGATGATGGGAAGTCCAGCAGCATGGAGCGTCTGGGTTTATAGAGCACTTACATTCCTTGTAATAAGCTGTCCATGTGCCCTAGTTATCAGCATTCCTTTGAGCTTCTTCGGTGGAATCGGAGCCGCTAGCTCGCAGGGAATTTTGATCAAAGGCTCAAACTATATGGAGATGCTTGCGGATGTTAAGACTGTCGTATTCGATAAGACAGGAACTCTAACAAAGGGAGTCTTCGCAGTATCAAAGGTTGTAGCAAAGGACATGAGCGAAGAGGAGCTGCTTCACTATGCAGCTCACGCTGAAATGTATTCTAAGCATCCGGTAGCGCTAGCCCTCAGAAATGCAGCGAATATAGAGGATGACTGTCAGGTTTCGGATTCAGAAGAGCTTGCAGGACATGGCATTAGAACAAAAATTAACGGATTTGATGTTTACGCAGGTAATGCAAAGCTGATGAAGAGTATATCGCTTGAATGCGACGATGTTACTGAGCCAGGAACAGTAATTCATGTTGCAATAGATGGTAAATATGCAGGATATATCGTAGTTTCTGACCTAGTAAAAGAAGAAACGATTGATGCTATATCAAAACTAAAAGCCGAGGGCATCAGAAAAACTGTAATGCTCACAGGAGACAATAGAACCACTGCAAATGAAGTAGCAAAGAGCATTGGAATCGATGAGGTATATAGTGAGCTTCTTCCGGGAGACAAGGTTGATAAGATAGAGGAGCTTATGGCTTCTAGGTCATCAAGCAAGGATGCGGTTGCCTTTGTTGGAGACGGAATAAACGATGCACCTGTTCTATCACGTGCAGATATCGGAATTGCTATGGGAGCCATGGGGTCAGATGCAGCCGTTGAAGCTGCAGACGTCGTACTTATGGATGACGACCCAAGGAAGGTTTCCAAAGCCATCAAAATATCGAAGAAGTGCATGAGCATTGTAAGGCAAAACATAGTTTTCGCCATAGGCATCAAAGTAGCATGCCTAATACTTGGAGCCGTAGGAATAGCAAATATGTGGTTTGCAATCTTTGCCGATGTAGGCGTTTTGATTCTGGCAGTGCTAAATGCAATAAGAATATTGGTTGTGCCACGCGACTAGTAAGGACAATCTTAAAAACATAAAGAACTGATTAGAAGCTTCGCCTAGGGAACTAATTCAGTATAAATAAAATGGTATAATTAGTAGATTTACTAGTTATACCGTTTTTTTGTTGGGGATATAAGTACAGGTATAAAATACTAAGCCGATAGAATAATAGTTGCATATAGAAGGCAGAAAAATTCACAATTTTATGTTATAATAACGCTATATTTTGAGATATTAAAGCAATGAAGAGCATCAATGCGTTTCGCTTAGAGAATAACTTTCATTACGAGACTAAGCAATAAGAAAGTTAAGCAAATTATAGATGAAGTAATAGCAGGGTAAAGGAGTGTGAGCATTCTGTGGAAATAAAACACGATCTTCTTCCAAAACAGAAAACTCGAAAGCATAATTTAAAGGTAGAGATTGATCTCTACCCTTATGCAACAGAGTTATATGATGAACTGCATAAAATCGGTATAGTCAATCGAATTAAGGTAATTCCTCAGTTAGGTGTCATAAAGGTTAACAGAAGACTTGCAAAAACTAGATTTGATTATGTAATACTTCAGCTTTATATTCATAAACTGTTAAAAGAAAAATTACAAGGGCATCTGCGATTTTCTTATAATAACCAAAT
Source organism: uncultured Clostridia bacterium (assembly GCA_938049335.1). Classification (GTDB taxonomy): domain Bacteria; phylum Bacillota; class Clostridia; order Peptostreptococcales; family Anaerovoracaceae; genus Eubacterium_B. The sequence goes on from CALIYX010000025.1 coordinate 216,272, forward strand.
AAATTCTAAAGAATTCAGATCAGATTATC
>CALIYX010000026.1 GCA_938049335.1 uncultured Clostridia bacterium
TCCATGTGTTCCGCTTAGTTCATAACATGTGTCCAGGATTCTGGGTACATATCATAGGAGTTTAGAGGGTATTTTATTAGAAAAATTCAATTCAATTTCAGCTATACTTGACTTAAAATCAAAATACTATTAAAATACAAACAGTGAAATTCCAATGGTTTGGAGATATGCAACCGCCAGTTGACAAATTGCCAAACAAACTTTATAGCTAGCAACTGATTTTTTTCATAGAATGAGCTTGTTCGAACGAGAAAGCTATATGTGGTAATTTCATGGGAGGAATAAGATGATATTAGCGGATAAGATTATTGAAGAAAGAAAGCGAATCGGATTAAGCCAAGAGGAGCTTGCTGAGAAGCTAAATGTTTCTAGACAATCTGTGTCAAAATGGGAGGGCGCACAGTCAATCCCAGATATAAATAGAATAATAATGCTAGCGGAGATCTTTGGGGTAACGACAGATTACCTGCTAAAGGATGATGCTGTGCGAGATGAAGGAGAACCTGTCAAAGAAAGTGCAGAGCATCCGAGAAACGCAAGGACGCTTAGTCTTGAAGAGGCAAATCAGTTCATCAGAATTCGCGAAAAATATGCACCCCAAATAGCATTTGGAGTTATGCTTTGCATATGGTCACCTATTGCTATAATTTTGCTCGGTGGCCTTCAAGAGGATAAGATTATAAATATATCAGAAAATGCTGTAGGTGGTTTAGGAACTATCTTTCTAATTCTGATGATCGCAGTAGCTGTAGCTTTGTTTATAAGATCAGGTAGCAAGTTTGGTGAATTCAAGAATCTCGAAAACGAAGAATTTGAAACAGCCTATGGTGTTGACGGAATGGTAAAGGAAAAGAAGGATTCTTATGCATCAAGCCATACATCATATATGATGGTTGGAGTTGTATTATGCATTTTATCGGTTATGCCAATCTTTATAGCTCTATGCTTTACAGAAAAGGACTATGTTATGGTTGCAATGGTTGCGCTACTGCTAATGATATTAGGTATAGCTGTTAATATTATTGTACGCACTACTTTAATCAAAGATAGCTACGATATGCTGCTACAAAACAATGACTATTCTATATCAAAAAAAAGACGTCGCAAAAAGCTAGGCGTTTTAGAACAGGTTTATTGGCTTGCAATTATAGCTGCATATTTTATTCTCTCATTCCTTACAGGTGCGTGGGACATAACATGGATAATTTGGGTAGTTGCAGGTATATTCGCAGGAATTGTCAATATTATATTTGATAATAAAAACGAGCAAGCTAAGTAGTTATATATTGATTAGAACAAACAAAATCCCGTGGCAATTTGCATTAAATGTATTTATGCCTGCGGGATTTATTTTTCATATATATTTAGATTTATGTTTGCGATAGCACGCTTGATTGTACTGCTCATGTGAAGCTTCATAGCTCTTGCACCGCTGGTTACATCCTTCTTTAGGTAAGCACTGTAGATTCTTCGTCTTTCCTCAAGTGTCTTATCTAAAAACTTTGGTGCAAAATAATTAGGAGGGCAGGAGTATTTACAGTAATTAAAGTATGTTGTTAGAGTCTTATCAAGCATTCTGTCATGCGATGTCTTGTAAATATGTCTGTGAAAGGCTGAATTTGCATACATCATCATGTGAATGTCATTTTTCTTGGTGTAGAACTCCATGTAGCGGAATATATCATCAAACTGCTCCATCTCATCATCAGTGATTCGTTCAATGCTCCAGCTGACGGCTCTAACCTCAAGATCTGCGCGTATATTAAGCATGTCGATTAATTCATCATAGCTAAAACCACGCACATATTCGCCTTTCTTGGGTATGTACTCTAAAAGGCCATCCATCTCAAGGCGCCTGAAAGCCTCTCTAACAGGAGTTCTGCTAGCTCCATACATAGAGCAAACCTTTGTCTCTGTGAGCCAAGAGTCACGAGCTAGCTTACCAGTCAGGATATCCCTTAGAAGCTCCTCATAAATCCTATCAGTAAGTGGAAGTTCTTTATTTGTTTCTTTTCTTAGTTGCTGTATAATATCCATGTGTGAATTATACTTTTTTCGAGTATATATTGTCAAGAAAGGGAAGTTATGGATAGGAAAACTGTTAACAGCATTTTAGACAGATTAGAGGAAGCATATCCAGATGCGGACTGTGCGCTTAATCATAATAATGTTTTTGAGCTTATTGTTGCTGTGGCATTATCTGCGCAGACAACAGATAAGAGTGTGAATAAGGTCACACCTGAGCTTTTTGAAGCATACCCAGATGCTAAGGCTCTGGCAAACGCAGACCAGTCAGAGGTAGAGGAATATCTAAAAAAGATTGGGATGTACAGGACAAAGTCAAAGAATATAATCAATATGGCAAAATCCTTAGTTGCTGAGCACGATGGTATTGTTCCGCAGGATTTTGATGCGCTAACAAAGCTATCTGGAGTTGGTAGAAAGACTGCAAATGTAGTCCTTTCAGTTGGTTTTGGTGAGCCACATATTGCAGTAGATACTCATGTTTTCAGGGTTGCAAATCGTATAGGAATCTGTAAAGAAAAAAACGAGCTAGCAACTGAGAAGGCACTGATGAAGAAGATTCCAAAGAATAGGTGGTCAAAGGCTCATCATCTTTTGATTTTCCATGGAAGGCAGTGCTGCGGTGCAAGAAAACCAAATTGCGAAGTATGTCCGATAGAGTTAATGTGCAAAAAGAGAATCTAAAATGACAGATATAAAAAAATGGAACTGGGAGAGCGTGCCAGTTATTGAAACTGCAAGGCTTAGTCTAGATGAAATCAAATACTCCGATCTTGATATATATAACGAGATTATCTTTGATAAAGATAGAAACATATACTGGGGATACGATGACATGCTCAGCATAGATGGGGAACCTGAATACGATAGTTTTTACAAGGTTGCTCGCATGGATTTTGATGCGCATGAAGCTATCAACTTTGCCGTTAGAAAAGATGGAAAGATGATAGGAGAAGCTGTTTTATTTGATTTTAGAAAAGAAGGTGACATCGATGTCGCCGAGCTTGGATGTAGGATTTTGCGAAGCGAGTCAGGCAAGGGCTATGGCGCAGAAGCTTTTTATGGTGTCCTTCACTGGGCGCTTGATAGCAGGCTGGTTTCAAAGGTCGTGGCAAAGTGCTTTCATCAAAACAAGCCATCATTTATCATGCTCAGCAAGGAGATGAAAAAGACTTGCGAGGACGAAACATTTAAATACTTTGAGGGCTATAGGACAAAAAGTGTTGATGACTAATCCCAATAAACTGGATAATTACT
>CALIYX010000027.1 GCA_938049335.1 uncultured Clostridia bacterium
GTGGAAAAGCCACACTAATTTGACCCACCCTGTCAAAGTATTTTAGACCCAGTAAGACGATTTATTATTGACCCACTAAATGCCCTGGTCGGGTGGGTCATTTTATTTCGCTATTACTTGGTAATATTCTTTGCTTTTATCTTTCTAAGACTCTCTCCAGTTAGTTCTATTTGATATGAGGTATGCACAATTCTATCTAGTACAGCATCTGCCACGGTAGGGTCGCCTATTGCATCATACCAGTTGTCCACAGGAAGTTGAGAAGATATGATAATCGACTTCCTTTCATGCCTATCTTCTATAATATCAAGTAATATAGGACGCTCTTTTGCATCTACAGGTACAAGGAAGGCATCATCGAGGATTAACAAGCGACATCGCTCTATCTTCTTTAGCTCTGTTTCTAACGTTCCTTTATTCTTGGCAACCTTAAGTGTCCCCAGCAGCTTTGACATGTTAGCATACATCGTTCTAATACCATTTTTACAAGCATGATAGCCTATAGCTGTAGCGATAAAACTTTTACCAGTTCCTGATGAACCAGTAATAAATATATTGCGTCCTTGCTTGATAAAATCAAGTGAGAGTATTCTCTCCATTTTGTTTTGGCTAAGGTTGCGATTGATATTATAATCTATTTGCTCAGGATAGGCTTTATATCTAAACCCTGCTGATTTTATGAGTCTTTCAATGGCTGCTGCAGAACGATAGTCCCATTCTCGAGATAAGAGCCAAGATAAAAAGGCATCTGGTGTCATCGTATCTGCAATTGTAGTTGTTAGACTTTCTTCAAAGGCAGTTGCCATACCCGTAAGCCTCATTCTATGCATTAAATCAAGAGATAACTGATTCTTATCCATTTCTTGCACAATAGGTGCTGTCTTATTATTATTTAGTTCCATAGTTGTTTACTTTAATTGTTTGCTATTATTGTTATTATTGGATAATTGCTTTGAGAAATAATCCTTGCCTCGTATGTTCTTATGAGTTTTTGGTTTATATTCAGGAGATAGCTCCATATTATCTTCATCCATAGATATATAGGAAGCATCATCACCCTTCTGTAGTATATCCTTTATCTCATTATAGCCATAGCGTCGTCCTTCCGAGGCACAGTTACAAGCTGCTACTAGACGAGCCATGCCATACTTCTTCTCCAGCGACATGATACCACGGCAAGAGCGGAAGGCTTTTGGTGGATATTTCATCTGCGTAGCGACTTCCTTGAGATAAAGCAGAAGGATGTTGTCTATTTGCCCTGCCCGTTGATATATTTCCTCCAAATCCTTTTCAAAGCTACCATGATGACCAGGAAGATTATGTGCATCTTTCTGTGAGTAGGTATAGGGAGTATCATCTCGCTGATGGATGGTAACTAACTTTAACCCATAGTAGATTTGAACATTGTCATTATCGTAAATAAGCTCCATACGTTTGCCGATATACTCTGTTGGAACACTATAACTATGCTTTCTTAGCATAACGAAGCTGTTAGCCATGACAGTAGCAGACTTTCTAGACTTCATCTGATAGCGAGCGGTAGGAAGAGGACGAAGAAAATCTTTTTCCATTTCCTCAAATAGTTCTTGACGGGATTCCTTACGCCCACTCAATCTACGGCTGTTAAATGCTTCTAAAGATGTGCGTATAGCAACATTAAGTGATTCTAGATTATGGAAAATTTGCCCTTCAATATCTACATATACCGACCGATACATTAGCTTTACAGCATTCTCAACCAGTGCCTTGTCCTTGGGACGGCGCACCCTAGCTGGATAAACAGCCATGTCATAAAATTCAGCCATAGCAGCGAAGTCGTCATTGATAACAGGCTCATTACGATCACTGCGGATAACGGCTGATTTTAAGTTGTCAGGCACAACAGCCTTGGGTACACCACCAAAGAAATGAAGAGCATTCTCGCAAGCAACGATAAGGTCTTCCTTCTTCTGGGACCACACTGCCTCGCAATAGGTGTAATGACTGCATGGAAGGGTAGCCACAAAAACCTCTACCTTCCGCACCTCACCCGTCTGTTCTTCGACTATTTCTAGTTTATCACCCGCATAATCAATATACATCTGATCGCCAGCAAGGTGCTCTACATGTCCTACGGCTTGTGTTTGACATCTGTAGGCATGGATTGCGTGTTTGAAAGTAGAATACTGGTAACCATTAGGATGAGTTTTGAGATACTCCGTGTGAAGAGATAAGATAGAAACACCCTTCTTGCTAAGCCGTTTCACATAATCAGGAACAAGTGCCTCTAACTCCAACTTACGAGCAGAAGGCGGACGGTTACGAGAATGCCCATCTGAAAACAAGTCCGCTAGCTTATCATCTGAAAGCGACAGAATTTGCTCCATGGACAAGCCACTTTCTTGGAATTTACGGACATACTTGCGGAGGGTGTTACGAGATATATGGAAAGTACTAGAAATACTTCTTATTCCCATACCAGATGCGTAACAGCGCAATAAATTCTTTAATTTTGTCATATAAATAATAGTTTTATGTTTTTAATGCCGGCCAGGGCAGTAACACAAAACTACAAAATGACCCTAAAAAACTAGCGTTTCAAAGGGTCATTCTTATTTTGGTGAGGTGGGTCTCATTATTTTAACCTTACTGGGTCTAAAATACTTGCCAGGGTGGGTCAAATTAGTGTGGCTTTTCCA
>CALIYX010000028.1 GCA_938049335.1 uncultured Clostridia bacterium
TGTACCGATATTGATATGTGGTTTGTTTCTTTCAAATTTCTGTTTTGCCATTATTCCCTCTCCTTATTCATAACAACAAATTTAATCTGGAGCTGCTGAGCAGAATTGAACTGCCGAACCTCTTCATTACCAATGAAGTGCTCTACCGACTGAGCTACAGCAGCGTATGCATGCCCGACTGACAGTGCAAATTCACCCAATCACGCATTGTTATTATCGTACTATTTTTGTTACACCTTGTCAATAATCCAGTAAGTTTATTCTAATTTTTTTCTTCAGTCTTTGCATTGCATTATCAACAGCTTTAGGAGTTCTTCCTAGGGCCGTTGCAATTTCTCTGTAATTCATTCCCTGACGCATCTTCGCCCATACCTCACGCTCGAAGTTACTGAGTTTTTCCGAGTCCCCTGATTCGATATCTCTAATGGTTTCTTTCAGCATGGTAAGCTTTTCTGGACTTAGGTCCTTATCGGCCAAAAGAGAGCTGTAAATCTTGTTCGGAGCTTTATAGTCCTCATCAAAGTCAGCTTGCTCCCTTCCTTCATCAAAGATGGATAGCGACTCGTTTAAGAGCCTATGCTTCTGCCTGTTTGCTGCATTTATAGCGGTCTTTACTTGATTCTCCATACATAGCTGTAAGAATGTCGAAAACTTGGTACCAGCCCTCTCATCAAAATCCCTAATAGCCTTAAAAATTCCAATCATTGCTTCCTGTATCACGTCCTCATTTTCGGCGCCTGCTATGTAATATTTTCTCGCGATAATTTTTGCAGCGTGCTTATACTTATCAATAAGTAATTCATATGCTAAACCGCTTCCCTCTCGAGCCATCCTCACAAGACTTTCGTCTGAGAGAATGTTCATTTCATCTGCCAGCATCAGCGCTTCTCACTCCTTTGTCTAAGTGCTTCATACATTATTACTGCTGCTGCATTTGATGCATTCAGAGAATTTATTTGGCCTAGCAGTGGAATTGATATCACAAAATCGCATTTCGATTTAACGAGCTGCCTGATTCCCTTGCCTTCGTTTCCTATTACTATAGCAAGCTTTCCGCGCATATCTGCCTCAGTGTAAACGCTTCCGTTCATATCGCAGGCTGCAATCCAAAAGCCATCCTTCTTTAGCTCATCTATGGTCTTTGCAATATTCGTCACCTGAACGCAGGGCATGTATTCTATAGCACCTGCCGAAGTCTTTGCTACAGTTTCGGTGAGACCGCAGCTATTATGCTTTGAGACAATTATGCCGCATGCGCCTGCACACTCTGCACTACGCATTATTGCGCCAAGGTTATGTGGATCTTCTATCTCATCTAGGATAACAATCAAAGCGTCCTCGCCACCCGCTTCTGCGCGTGCGTAGATGTCTTTCATACTTGCAAAGGAATGCGCTGCAGCAAATGCTACAGCTCCTTGATGCCCCTTGCTCTTGCAAAGTCTATCAAGCTCGTCCTTTTCGGCCTGTTCTATTTTGATGCCATTCTTTTTGGCTAGGTCATAGACCTTTGATATTGACCCAGATGCACCCTTTTGAATGATGACCTTGGAGATACCCCTGCCACTTTTGAGCGCTTCAATCACGGGGTTTCTACCTATTATCAAATCAGTTTTACTCATTTTTTCCTCGTATATTTGTAGAAACGGTACTCTATTCCGTTTTCTTCCATAAGCTCTCCAACTGGCTCGCAATCAAACTCACCTGAGACATCAAGATTTTCAAAATGTCTATCCGCATCAAAGTCCTTATAGATTTTGGTTACATAGCATGTGCTACACTTAGGAAGCATATCTTTATATATCTGTGCACCGCCTATTACAAAGACCTCATCTTCAGGAAGACCTGAGACAATCTCTTCAATTTCCTCGTAGGAGTGAACAATCTCTGCATTCACAGCCTCATAGGAAGCATCCCTAGTCAAAACTATGTTTCTTCTCTTTGGAAGTCCCTTTGAGCCAGGAAGACTCTCTAGCGTCACCCTGCCCATTATTACTGTTTTGTCTAGAGTCATTTTCTTGAAATATTCAAGGTCTCCGGGAAGGTGACAGAGCAAATCGCCATCCTTTCCGATTCCCCAGTTTTTGTCTACTGCTATTATTAAATTCATATCGCACCTATACCGCAATTGGGATATTTTTGATCTGCTCGCCGCTCTGATAGTCTTCAATGATTAAATCGTCGGTTGTGAAGTCGTAGAAGTCCTTAACCTCAGGATTTAGTCTAACCTTTGGTGCAGGGAACTCCTCTCTTGAAAGAAGCTCTTCGACAGCTGAAACATGCTTGTCGTAGATGTGAGCATCTGCGATTACATGAACAAGTTCTCCCGGCTTGTATCCACAAACCTGAGCCAGCATCATAACTAAAACAGAGTACTGACATACATTCCAGTTGTTTGCGGCAAGCACGTCCTGTGAGCGCTGGTTCAATATAGCATTTAGCTTATCACCTGTCACATTGAAGGTCATGCTGTACGCACATGGTTCTAGATGCATCTCGCTCAGGTCGTTAAAGTTATAGATATTTGTCATTATTCTTCTTGACTGAGGAGTGTTTTTGAGCTGCCAGATTACATTGTCAACCTGGTCCATCTCTCCCTGTGCAAACTTGTACTTTTGAGCCATCTGGTATCCGTAGGCCTTTCCAATGGAACCAGTTTCATCTGCCCATTCGTCCCAAATCTTACCCTTGAGATCTCTGATATTGTTTGACTTTCTCTGCCAAATCCAAAGAAGCTCATCTACCGCTGTCTTAATCGCTGTTTTTCTAAGGGTCAAAGCCGGAAACTCATCTGACAAATCGTATCTGTTAACAACGCCAAAGCGCTTTATAGTATATGCAGGGCTTCCGTCTTCCCAGCGAGCTCTGACAGTTTCCCCTTCTGTTGAAAATCCATTATCCAAAATATCTTGGCACATGCTTTTAAAAATTTTATCTGCTTTGCTCATCGACTTTTCTCCTATTCCTCTTCGATTATCTCTACTGCCTTTGACATTACTGCCCTTAGGCGCTCCTCATATCCGCTAGCATGTAAGAAGCCAACAAGTGCCTCAAAAGCAGTTGCGAGCTTATATTCAACTGCTCCAGCGCTTCTGCTCCTGTTAGGCGTCTTATGATTTCTTGCACGCTTAACAAGTCCAAGCTCATCCTCTGTGAGAAAGCCGTTCATCATGCGCTTTATTGCCTTTGCTTGACTCTCGGCTCTTACATATCTTATCGCCTTTTTGTGCATGAGGTCAGCATTACCGCCTACGCTCAAATCACTGCAAATCATGTTTCTAATATAAAGCTCATAAACAGCATCTCCAACAAAGGCTAGCGCTGTTACATTTGCCTGAGCGGGATTCATATGGACTCGTCCTTTATAATCTGAACTCCCTGTGGTGTATCCTTGAGTGTGTATCCCCTTGCTTTGAGCTCATCTCTTATCTCGTCAGCTCGTGCAAAGTCCTTGTTCTTTCTCGCCTGCTGTCTCTCCTCGACTAGAGCTTCAACATCCTCGTCTATGCTTATCTCCTTAGATTTGATTATTCCAAGAACTCCTGTAAGCTCATTGAAAATATCTAAAGCAGCCTTAGCGTAGGCCTTGCTAGTTCCGCCACGAAGCATTGTATTTATCTCAGTTACAAGCTCGAATACTGCACTGATTCCATCAGCGGTATTTAGGTCGTCATCCATAGCCTTTATGAATTCATGTCTAAATCCATCAAAGCTAGCTACCGACTTCTCCTCTTCAGCTGAAAGTTCGCCGTCCGTTCCAGTTTTGATCATGAACTCTATGTCATCTAGACAGTTCTTGATTCTGTTAAAGCTTGATCTTGACTGCTGCATCATTTCTTCGCTGAACTCTATAGGTCCTCTATACTGTCCTGATAGGAGTAAGAAACGGATTTCCTCACCTGTATATTTCTGGCGGATATCTCTTACAGTGAAAAAGTTTCCTGCAGACTTTGACATCTTCGATCCACCGATATTTATGAAGCCGTTATGCATCCAATAGTTAGCAAAGGTTACGCCATTGCAGCACTCTGACTGAGCTATTTCATTTTCGTGGTGTGGGAACTGAAGGTCCTCTCCTCCACCGTGGATATCGATAGTTGCACCTAGATGCCTTCTTGCCATAGCTGAACACTCTATGTGCCAACCTGGCCTTCCCAGACCCCACGGTGACTCCCAAGCGATTTCATCTTCAGTCTTGCGGGCCTTCCATAGTGCAAAGTCTATTGGGTCCTCCTTTACTTCACCAACTGCAATTCTTGCGCCGGCCTCGAGGTCTTCTATATTCTGACCTGAAAGCTTTCCGTACTCAGGGAACTTTCTCGTTGAGAAGTAAACATCTCCGTCAGCTTCATAGGCAAAGCCTTTGCCTACCAAGGTATCAACAAAGTTTTCTATCTCATCTATGTGCTCTGAAACCTTAGGGTGAACGTCTGCTCTTCTTACGTTGAGAGCATCCGCGTCATCAAAGTACTCCTTGATATAGCGCTCTGAAATTTCTAGTGCGCTAACGCCTTCATCCTTTGCTCTATTGATGATCTTATCGTCCACATCAGTAAAGTTCTGCGCATACTTAACCTTATAGCCTCTATACTCCATATATCTACGAAGTGTATCAAAGACTACTATCGGTCTAGCATTTCCGATATGTATGTAGTTATAAACCGTAGGTCCGCAAACGTAGATATTAACCTGACCTTTGCGAATCGGTTCAAATTCCTCTTTTCGTCTTGTAAGTGTGTTATATATCTTCATATCTTTTCCTTTTGTCGCTTTGCCAATCATCAGTGAGGCCGAGCGTTCAATGATTCAGGTTTATATTGCTTTACTCTACGGTTACAGTCTTGATTACAACTGGCTCAAGTGGCTTGTCCTGGAAATCACGTCTTACCTGTGCAATTTCTAGAGCCGCATCGATACCCTCTGTGATTTTTCCAAAACCAGCATACTGTCCATCTAGGTGTGGAGCATCTGCAACCATTACAAAGAACTGCGATCCTGCTGAATCAGGAACCATGGTTCTTGCCATTGATAGCACGCCTGTTGTGTGCTTTAGGTCGTTCTTTACGCCATTCATTGCAAACTCACCCTTGATTGTATATCCAGGGCCACCTGTTCCGTTTCCGTTAGGGCATCCACCCTGAATCATAAATCCAGGAATAACTCTGTGAAATGTTAGGCCGTTATAGAAACCGCTGTTAGCTAGCTTCTCAAAATTCTCAACTGTGATTGGAGCAAGATCCTCGTAAAGCTCGCCCTTCATTACCTTACCGTTTTCCATCTCTATTGTTACTGTTTTCATCTTATTTCTCCTCATTTACTAATTTGATTGCATTTTCTATTGCTTCTGCTACGCTAAGCTCTGACTTTTCGCTGTCTCTACGTAGCTTGTACTCCACGATTCCTTCTCCAGCCCTCTTACCTACTGTGATTCTGATTGGGAATCCAAGAAGGTCAGCGTCCTTGAACTTAACACCTGGTCTCTCGTCACGGTCATCTATAACCGCTTCAACGCCAGCTGCTAGCAAGCTCTGGTAGATTTCTTCTGCAACCTTCGCCTGTTCCTCATCCTTAGGCTTAACAAGTGTTACAATCGCATGGTATGGAGCGACTGAAACTGGCCAAATGATTCCATCCTCATCGTGGTGCTGCTCGATAACAGCTGCAAGCGTACGGCTTACTCCGATTCCGTAGCAACCCATCACAAGTGCGTGATCCTGCTGGTTTTCGTCCTTATATGTTGCATTCATAGCTTCGGAATACTTTGTGCCTAACTTAAATACCTGTCCTACCTCGATACCGCGAGTGTGCTTTATTGGGGCACCGCAGACTGGGCAAGGGTCGCCCGCTTTAAGAACCTTAAGGTCTGTAACTATATCTCCCTCATAGTCTCTTCCGTAGTTCACATTCAGAATATGATGGTCTGTCTTGCAAGCGCCAGCGCATAGGTTCTTAAGTCCCACTAGCTCGCTGTCGACAACAACTGTACAGTCGTGAAGACCTATAGGTCCTGTGAATCCGCCAATTGCTCCTATTGCAGCTTCTAGCTTTGATTCATCAGCAAAGGCAATCGCGTGCTCTGGGATGTTTAGGGCATTTACTAGCTTGATCATGTTAAGGTCTCTATCGCCTCTAACAAAGGCAGCTACATAACCGTCAGCCTTGCCATCCTCGTCGTACTTCTCAAAGAGAAGCGCTTTGATAGTCTTTGTCTTATCTATGTTTAGGAAGGCTGCCACCTCTTCGATTGTCTTTGTTCCTGGTGTATGAACCTCCTGAAGCTCAAGCATTGCCTCGCTCTCAGGTGATGGCTCAGCATCCCTGCAGGCAGCCTTTTCTACATTTGCCGCCATTGAACAATTCTCGCAATAAGCGATATCGCTCTCGCCGACCTCTGAAAGCGCTGTAAACTCGTGTGATGCATTTCCGCCAATCGCACCACTATCAGCCTCTACTGGTCTAAATGTCAATCCGCAACGAGTAAAGATTCTCGTATACGCATCATACATATCATCGTAGCTCTTATCGAGACCTTCCTGGTCCTTGTCAAAAGAGTAAGCATCCTTCATGATGAACTCTCTGCTTCTCATAAGTCCGAAACGAGGTCTTGCCTCATCTCTGTACTTGTGCTGAATCTGATATAGATTTAGCGGTAGCTGTCTGTATGATGAAACTCCATCACGAACTATATCTGTGAAAATTTCCTCGTGTGTAGGTCCTAGACAAAAGTCTCTGCCGTTTCTGTCTTTGATACGCCAAAGCTCAGGGCCGTAGGCGCTCCATCTTCCTGATTCCTCCCAAAGTTCAGCAGGCTGAATCGCAGACATCAAAATCTCCTGCGCTCCGCTCTTATCCATCTCCTCACGGATTATATTCTCAATCTTGTGAAGCGATCTCCATCCAAGGGGCATGAATCCGTAGATTCCCGATGCAAGCTTACGTATCATTCCCGTACGAAGCAGCAAAATATGACTTGGAATTTCCGCTTCAGCTGGTAGCTCTCTTAGAGTTCTGACATACATTTTAGATAGTCTCATTGAAATTATATCTCCATTCTATTCAATCTATATTTCTGCTGTAGCGATCGCCACAGTATTCATCAAAGTTCGCAAATAGCTCTACTTAGGACTGCAGGACAAAATACATACAGCTTCTGCAGCAATGCCCTCGCCCCTGCCCGTAAAGCCAAGCTTTTCGGTCGTAGTCGCCTTTATATTTATTCTCTCTCTGCTTATGTTTAACACATTACAGATATTGTCTTCCATCTTGTCCACATACGGAGCAAGCTTAGGTCTTTCGCAAATCACAGTTATGTCAGCGTTTACAAAATCATAACCTCTATACTTGACTGCATTCCAAGCTCTCTCCAAAAGAACTAGGCTAGATGCATCCTTATATGCAGGGTCTGTATCCGGAAACAGCCTTCCAATATCGCCCATAGACGCAGCGCCCAGTATCGCATCTATCAAAGCATGAAGCAATACATCCGCATCTGAGTGTCCCAAAAGCCCTTTCTCATATGGAATATCTATTCCTCCAAGAATTAGCGCTCTATCTTCAACAAGCCTATGCACATCAAAGCCTTTTCCTATCCTTGTTTCCAAAACGAAATCCTCCGGCGTTGTAATTTTGATATTATTCTCACTGCCCTTTACCAGCGACACCTTGTGCCCAAAGGCTTCGACGATGCCCGCATCGTCTGTAAAATCGCCACCATCTGTAAAAGCCTTGGCATATGCATCCATCAAAAGTCCTGCGGAAAAGCCTTGAGGAGTCTGAACGCAGCGTAAATCACTGCGTTCAAGAGTTCCTTTATTTATATCTCTAATTGTATCCTTTGGCGTTATGCAAGGAATTGCTGCACCTGCTTCTGAAGCCTCTTTAGTGACTGAAGCAATGAGATCAAGCTCTATATAAGGCCGAACCCCATCATGTATCAATACGATGTCGTCCTCTGAAACCTTCTTCTGCCTTAGTAGTTTAAGTGCATTTGCAACAGAATCCTGCCTTCTCTTCCCGCCCGAGATTATGCTCATGCTTTTGCTAAAGCCATGGAACAGCTCCTCTGTCTGCTCAAGATAATCCTGCGCAGTAACGACTATTATCTCATCTATCAAAGAGCTTCTTCTGAACCTGTCCACCGTCTTTTCTAAAATTGTCTTGCCACCTATATATAGAAATTGCTTCGGTTTTGGAGCCTTCATACGAGCGCCCCTTCCACCTGCCACAATTACGGCATAGACTCTTCTGTCATGATACATCTTATACCCTTACTCTTCCGAAAATCATCCTGCCTGCTGAAGTCTGTAGCACGCTGGTTACAGTTATCTCTCTGGTCTTGCCTATATAGTTTTTGCCGTCCTCTAGAACCACCATGGTTCCATCATCGAGATAGGCGATGGACTGCTGAGAATCCTTACCCTGCTTAACCGGGGTAACTGTCATCTTCTCACCAGGAATGACCACTGGCTTTAGCGTATTGGCTAGCTCGTTGATATTCAAAACATCTACGCCATTAATTTTGGCTACTTTGTTAAGATTGAAGTCGTTTGTCACAACCTTACCACCCATAATTTGCGCAAGTTTGAGAAGCTTAACATCAACCTCTGGAATTTCCTTTAGCCCTTTTTCGCTCTCTGTATTGTAGATATCAATTCCATAGTCAGTCTGAATTCTATTAAGAATATCAAGGCCCCTGCGCCCTCTCGTCCTCTTCAGAGAATCAGATGAATCCGCTATGTGCCTAAGCTCTACCAGAACAAACTCAGGGATGACGATGGGACCCTCTAGGAATCCAGTCTTGATAATTTCGGCAATTCGTCCATCGATTATTACGCTCGTGTCTAGAATCTTAGGAATGATATTACTCTGCTTGCGTCCCTTGCCTCCTACAGAAAAACGTGTCGCCTGAGCTGGATTAGCATTCGGGCCTGCATCGCTGTTTCTTCTTGCGTTAAACATCTGTGAGATTATTTCTTTACCCTTTTTGTTAGCGACAACCACGCCGATAAATCCCATAATCATGTAGACGATTAGCGTGATGATAACATACAAATACTGATTTGTAATTCCTGCGAAAATCTGAGTTATAAAGAATGCGATGATAAGTCCAAAGATTAGGCCTATAGCTCCTGCAAGAATATCATTTCCGGAAACACCCTGAAGGTCGTCTTCAATCTTGCCAGCAACCTTGACACTCTGTTTAGAAATTAGCGGCGCTAAACGATAAAACATAATTGCAAATAATAGAGAAATAAATACCGCTAGAATATATTGATAATTGCTTTTAAAATAAGCCTCATACGATGAGTCTGAGTGTATCAAAAGATACTTGGACCCAATGGAAATTCCGTATCCTATCAAGGCTCCTATGATAGCTAGAGCGATTCTCAATAACTTTTTGAACATATTGCACCTCCTTTCTTAATCATTTCGGCTCATTTGCTGGTATTTTCACACAAGCTATAAGCTCAAAATAGCTATTTCTATACATATTACAGTATAGTCCTATAGCCGTCTGTCGTCAATACTTCCAGGGCTTAAAACAATGGGAAATTCAAGGCTTTTTCACCTCCTTGTCATATTATGTAGTTTGCTTTTATATTTGTGATAATTATGATAGAATTATAACACTAATCACATTAAAACTTCACCTGCGCGCGTTATCATACAAAGAAAATGGGAGGAATATATTATGTACAAGTTACTTGTCGTAGACGACGAACCTAAAATCAGAGAAGTGATTCGAGAATATGCAGAGTTCAACGGTTATGAAGTAACCGAGGCAGAGGACGGAATGAGCGCTGTCGGACTATGCAAACTAAACAAGTATGATCTTGTTATTTTAGATATAATGATGCCTAAGCTCGACGGCTTCACAGCATGCAAGGAGATAAAGAAGATTTCTGATGTACCTATCATCATGCTTTCAGCACGTGGCGAGGAGTACGACAAGCTCTTCGGATTTGAGCTTGGAATAGACGATTACATCGTTAAGCCTTTCAGCCCTAAGGAACTAATGGCTCGTGTAAACGTTGTTTTAGAGAGAAGAAATTCTGTATCAAAGGATAATAGCAGCGTGCTCACCTTTGATGGACTCGAAATCAATATCGCAGCGCGTACTGTTTCAGTCGACGGTAAGCGTGTGGAACTCACTCCAAAGGAATACGATCTTCTTTTCTATCTAATTAAGAATAAGAACATCGCACTTTCGAGAGATAAGCTACTATCCGACATCTGGGGATACGACTTCTTCGGTGACGACAGGACAATAGATACGCACATCAAAAACTTGCGTAACAATCTAGGCCCTTACCGCGATTTCATCGTAACCCTCAGGGGAGTAGGATATAAGTTTGAGTATGAAAAATAATAAGAAGCGGTTTGATATTAGGAGCCTTAGTTTTAAACTTTGGTGCTATTTCATACTCTTTGCTGCAATCCTGGTCGTTTTGATTTGGCTACTTCAGATTTACTTCATGGATTCATTTTACGAAGACATGAAGCTTCGCGAGACAAAGCGAATGGCTCAGGAGCTCATAGATGAATATAAGCATAACGGCAAAGAAGCAATGAGCCGGAAGATAAACGAAATTAGTGCCGAGACAGACTCATATATCAGGGTTGAGACGGGCGACGGCAGAGTTGCTATTCTGCCTGAGTATAACGGATATAAGCAAGAATACCTCTATAGTCTTCAATCCTCAAATCTGCGTCATCAGCTTGAGGGTAGCACCTTCCCTAGTGTATCGCTCATAGTTCCTTATCAGGATAATCAGCTACTAGCATATGCAACCTACCTTTACAAGGCAGAGGATTCGAATAGCGAAGAAGAAAATATGGCAAATAGCTATATCCTCTATATGTTTGCACCGCTTTCACCGGTAAAATCTACGATTTCTATTTTGAGAGCTCAGCTTGTATATATCACATTTATAGCTATGTTCCTAGCGCTTTCAATGGCTCTGTACATGGCAAATATGATAAGCAGACCAATCAAAAATATCACGAAATCTGCAGAAGAAATGGGTAAAGGCCATTATGGAGTTCAGTTCAGACCAAGCACCTATTCTGAGATTAAAAACCTCTCCGAAACTTTGACCAAGGCCTCGCGAGAGTTAGAAAAGACCGATATGTATCAAAAGGACCTAATTGCTAATGTCAGTCACGATTTGAGAACGCCACTGACTATGATTAGATCCTACGCCGAGATGATAAGAGACCTATCTGGCGATAATCCAGTCAAGAGAAATCAGCACCTTGGCGTAATAATCGAGGAATCAGACAGGCTCAACATTCTTGTAAATGATATGCTCAATCTTTCCAGAATGCAGCAGCGCAAGATAGTGCTTGAGAAGAGCGAATTTGATATATCTGATAGCGTGCGCACTTTGCTCACATCTTATGATATTCTCGCCGAAAACGAGGGCTACAAGTTTATATATAACAACAGCGAATCACTGCCAGTCTTTGCCGATAAAGCTAAGATTACGCAGGTTATCTCAAACCTCATAAACAATGCGGTTAAATATTGCGGTGAGGACAAGGAGATAATAATCAATGTGAAGCGCGTAGCAAGATCAAAGGTAAGATGCGAGATAATTGACCACGGTCAGGGCATTGCACCAGATGAGATAAGTCACGTTTGGGAAAGGTATTACAAATCCAGCACCCACCACGTTAGGCAAACTGACGGAAGCGGACTTGGACTTTCGATTGTGAGAGAGATTCTTAATCTACACAAAGCCCAGTATGGCGTAAACAGTAAGCTCGGAAAGGGTAGTACCTTCTGGTTTGAGCTTGAGATTTTTAAGACGAAGAAATAATACGCAATAACAAAATGCACAGACAATTACTTAGGTAATCATTTGTGCATTTTTATTTGTATTCTATTTTTGTGCGGGCATTATACAAACTGGCTCATTAGATTCTTAATATCGTATCCATATTGAGCTATTCTGTAGTAAGCATCCTCCTGCCATTTCTCACTAAATGTGCCATCTTCATTGATAAAGAAGTCAGAATCCATATATCGAATAATTGCAAATTCAGAGGTCTTTTGTTCAAAGCCATCCCCTCTGCTAAAATCTATGCCCTTACCGGTATTTCTTGTTACGATAGCTTCAAGCAAAGGTGCAGTTAATTCATTGCAAACCACTGCAAAATCCGGAGCGTTAAATAACCTTTTCTTAGTGCCTGCATAGATTGCAAATCTTGTCAATGCGCCGTTGCTCACGCATTTAACTGTATGAATATCATCAATTTTTATGCTGTTCTTAGCACCCTTAATTACACCATTTGATATGCTAATTAGCTTTTCCTTTAGTGAGTGGCTCAGTTCAATATCAAGGCTGTTAAGATTGTTTGGAAAATCTTTTCCCAATCTACTTGCTGCAAATGCTGTAAGAATGGTCTTTGTCTCAAGTATATTATGTACGCCCCCTACAGGTGTAACGTCTGTATCAAACTCTATATTCTTGCCGTCCTTTGCTACCATCATTACTATATAGCTGCTGTTTGAGTTGCAGTATCTTGTAACATTCGTATAGCGAATATCATCAAAAGATACATTGATTTCCTTATTTCCTGCATTCAGGCTAAAGCCATCCTTACGTACCAAAAGCTTTCTGTCATTTTTGCCGTTTATCTCTATAGGGCCATTTTCAAATATACTTCTCATAAATACCTCCATGCTTACTAAACATAGCCTTATTATATACCTATCCCCTTTTAAGTTCAATGTTCTTAGAGCCTTGTGAAAGAATATAATTACAACAAAATAGGATAGAGCCCTAAACGAACTCTATCCTTAAATTCACTTCTTAATATTGACCGTAACTAAACGGTCAGCTTATTAATAGTTCTCTGACTTAATCTGGAAGTAAGCCTGTGGGTGCTTACATACTGGGCAAAGCTGTGGAGCCTTCTCAGCTACAAGCTGGTGTCCGCAGTTGCTGCACTGCCATAGAACCTTCTCTTCTCTCTCAAATACCTTGCCATCTCTGATGTTAGCAGCAAGCTTTCTGTATCTCTCCTCGTGCTCCTTCTCGATAGCAGCTACGCCTTCCATCTGAGCAGCGATTTCTGGGAATCCCTCTTCTCTAGCTGTAGCAGCCATTTCCTTGTACATATCTGTCCACTCGTAGTTTTCGCCTTCAGCAGCATCAAGTAGGTTCTCTTCTGTTGTTCCGATTCCGTGAGCAAGCTTGAACCATAGCTCTGCGTGCTCCTTCTCGTTAGCAGCTGTCTCTAGGAAGATGTTGCTAATCTGAACATATCCTTCCTTCTTAGCCTTTGATGCATAGTATGTGTACTTGTTTCTTGCCTGTGACTCACCAGCGAAAGCTGCTAGTAGATTCTCTAATGTCTTTGTTCCCTTTAGATCCTTCATAATTTCCTCCATTTTCATTTCATTTAAAATTAAATAACTATTAAACACTCAACTGCAGGCGTGACTCCATGAAATCGCGTTTCTCCGTTTGCGTTCTACACTTGTCACACTTGCATTCCAATATAACTGAACGAAATTTAATTTCGTTTGCAGCATCTAAACCAAATGCCTTACTCATATCATCCTTGAGTTTCGTCAGGCTATGCTCATCCGCCCCATTAAGGTCCGTAAGTCTTCCGCAATCTGGGCATATCGAATGATAATGCTTATCTAGGTGTCCATCAAAGCGGTCTATTCCGCCCGGAAGTGAAATCCTTACGACTTCACCAGAATCTACCAATTGATTTAGGTTGCGATATACCGTCGCAATACCTATGCTTGGCAATTCCTTGCGAGCTAACTTATAAACCGTTTCTGCGGTAGGATGATCATAACTTGTCTTGACTATATCGAGGATGATGTTTCTTTGCCTCGAATACTTCAATATTGCCTACCCTTCTGAACATAACTGATAACGATTATCATTATAATATCATCCTGTAAAAGTCTTGTCAAGCCAATTTTAAAATTATTTTTTAAAATTATATTGTTTAAAACTAAATAATGGGGTATAATATAATTACGATATGGAGAAAGAGCGTTGAGCTCAATTAATTAGGAGGATATAATAATGTTAAGGATTTTTAAAAGTAATCACTGTGAAACTATTGTAGAAGTAATAAATAGCTGTAATGAAGTTCCTTCATGTTGCGGCGAGCCAATGAGAGAGCTTAAGGCAAATACAACAGACGCTGCTCAGGAAAAGCATGTTCCAGAGGTTTCAATAGAAGGTAACCTAGTAAAGGTTAAGGTTGGTAGCGTTGAGCACCCAATGACAGAGGAGCACCACATCGCATTCATCTACCTAGAGACAGAGAACGGTGTAGCTCGTAAGGACCTAAACCACACAGGTAAGCCAGAGGCAGTATTTGCACTTGCAGAAGGCGAAAAGCCAGTTGCAGTTTACGAGTATTGCAACCTACACGGACTTTGGAAGAAAGAACTTTAATCCAAATACTTAATTTAACACATAAATATATCTGAATATATTCTAGCCAGAGTATATTCTTAGATCCAAAATAAGATAAATACTAACATAGGTGTACGGATATCAATATCTGTACACCTCTTTTTTATATCAAAAACCAGTGCCAAATTGACACTGGTTAATTAATCCTATAATTGATTTTCAAGCCTTAACTAGCTTGCCTTATATTTCTTCACTATCCTTTGTGCAAATATGCTAACCAGCATTATCGCTGCAAATACGGCTAAAATCCAGCTAAAGAAATCAGCACGGTTATCGTATATTATGCCAAGGACTAGCATGGCTGCCATACCTAGTACACAGCACTGATGCAAGATGAACATTCCTAGGCTCTCGCCTTTTGCTTTATACTTACTGTCCATCTTCTCTGCTTCACTATCATCAGAGTTATTAGTAGCAGAGTCTCCAAATAGAAGCGCTGTTCCTGCACCTACAAGCACTAGACCCGTTAAAAGGCTCGTGACTTTTATCATTCCCGAAAGAACAACTACATAAACAATCACTGCACCAATAACTGCAGTTTCAAATCCGATGAGGTTGCTTCCGCTGACCATACCTTTGAGCTTACTCAGTCTCTTGAATTTTAGATTCTTTAGCTTATCAAATTTTAGTTTTTTCATTATACTAATCCACCTTGTCTGCAACATTAAGCGCTTCAGCTATGTTCAGAAGGTGATCCCCTATTCTCTCAAAGTCGATCAAGAGCTCAGTATAAAGCACTGCTGTATCCTCGCTGCAAGTAGCCTTGTGCATACGTCTTAGGTGATTTGCTCTATACTCTCTCGTCAAATCGTCTATCTTCTGCTCTATGGCAGCAGTCTTAACGACTTCTTCGCTATTCATCCTATCAAGTGCACTAATTGTTTCCATTCCAAGTACGCTGTACTTCTTCATGGTCTCAAGCTCCTCATAGGCTTCTTTTGTGAATTTAACTTTGTTCTCTGCTAGTCTGAGCGAGTACTCAGCTATATTCATCGCATGGTCTGCCACACGCTCTAAGTTAGTACATATTCTAAAGTAGGCATTTATCAGCCTGCTATCCTTTACATTTGTCTCATAGACCATAGTATTGGAAATATATTTGGAGATTTCCTTATTAAGATAATCTATGTAATCCTCTTTATCGTTTATCTTCTTTAGCATCTTTGTGTCGCCACTTATGACTACATCAAAGCTTGCAATCACGTTATCCTTAACCATCTGATACATGCGAAGAAGCTCGTTTCTGATACCGGTCATGATGATTGCCGATGCACCGATTGAGAAATGTTCTTCATGCTTCATTGAAGGATTTAGGAATTTTAGTCTGAATGTATCTACTTCCTCTGTTTCAACCTCTGGCAGTAATTTCTTTGATAGAATAGCGAGGTAACTTCCAAAAGGAAGAAGTAGCAATGTTGTTACTACATTAAAGAAAGTATGCATATTCGCAATCTGTGCTGCCGGCTTAGTCGGAGTCCATGATGCAACCCAGTCTGTGAGCGGTGTTGTAATGCATATTACCGAAAACAGCACTGCACCTATCACATTGAACATCATATGAATAAGCATAGCTCTCTTAGCATTTCTATTAGTTCCAATAGATGCAAGGAGTGTCGTTACGCAAGTTCCGATGTTTCCACCGAACAAAACAAATACAGCACTGTGGAAGCTTAGCGCACCACTGGTGGTCAAAATCTGAAGGATACCAACCGATGCAGCAGATGACTGAATGACTCCTGTAAATACAAGACCAAACAAAATTCCAAACAGTGGATTCTGGAAGGATGTCAGCATTTCTTTGAATGCAGGGACTTCCTTGAGTGGCTCCATCGCCTCACTCATGAGGTTCATTCCTAAGAAAAGGAATCCTAGGCCTGCAACTATATAACCGTAGTTGTGAAGCTTCTCTCTCTTGAAAAACACTAGGAGTACAACACCTGCCATCGCAAATAGCGGTGCTATCTCACCTACATCTAAGGCTATCAGCTGTCCAGTGATTGTGGTACCAATGTTTGCACCCATGATAATCCAAACAGCCTGAGTAATCTTCATCAGCCCTGAGTTTACAAATCCAACAACCATGACAGTCGTTGCAGATGAACTCTGAATCAATGCGGTGATACCCACACCTACTAAGATTCCCATGAATCTATTAGATGTAAGCCTCTCTAAAATATTTTTCATGCGGTCACCAGCTGCCGCCTCAAGACCGGTGCTGGTCATCTGCATGCCGTAAAGGAATAGGGCAAGCCCTCCCATAAGGCCTAAAAAGACCGAAAATTGCATAGCTTATCCTCCATAAAACATCGCTTTAGTCCACGAATACGCTTCCGCCGATGAATTCTCTTATTATCGAGTTATTAACTATAATATCATCGTTTTCTATAATACGGAAAAACTGCATGAATTGCAATAGCCTTTGTGCTTCTGCATACTCTTTATCCTGCTGAGAAATCTCTTTAATCAGCGGTTCCGCGTACTTTCTCAAAACAGAAATTTCATATATATGATAGGAGTTAAATAAGATATCAGCCTCTCCACTGTACGGAAAGATATTTTTCTCCTCGCCCGCTCTCACCTTCGGCCAGGTTGCGATAGTGTCCTTTGCACTGTACCCTCTAAACAAATTATCTCTAACTATTCTTCTAAGCATTCTCTCAAGAGTCGTCGGAACTCTATTGTGAACATCGATGTTTATTTGTGCAAGCGGGCTAATGTAGATTTTGAATTTCTCTTCCTTTGGTATAAGCTGAGTGAGTTTCTCATTAAGTCCGTGAATACCTTCTATTACAATAGGTTGATTCTCAGATATCGAGGTGATTCTCTTACCAAATATCTTCTGCCCCGTCATAAAATCAAAGCTTGGCAAATCTACACTCTTTCCTGCGAGCAGGTCATTCATATTGTTATTGAATAGCTCTATGTCTAGGGCTTCGAGATTTTCGTAATCCTTTTCCCCATGTTCATCAAGCGGCGTATCTTCACGGTTCACAAAATAGTCATCTGTGCCAAGGTACAATGGATTTAGTCCATTTACTCTAAGCTGTACACAAAGTCTCTGAGCAAAGGTAGTCTTGCCTGAAGACGATGGACCAGCAATCAAAATAATTCTCTTATGTTCCTTATTAATCATGTCCGCAATCTGAGCAATCTTCTTCTCGTGAAGCGCTTCAGAAAGCTGAATCAAATCCTTAGCCTCATCATTTGCGATTTTTTCATTTAAATCAGCTACATAGCTAACTCCTAGGAGCCTTTCCCAAACAGTCTGTTCCGCAAAGGCCTGATACATCCTTGTTTCATCAACAAACTCAGGCACGGCATTTGGATTTGACGGATGTGGAAATCTTAGCAAAATACCATTTCTGTACTTTCTAAGCTCAAATAGGTCAATATATCCAGATGAAGGCGCCATCAAAGTGTAATAGAAATCACGATAGCCATCAAGCTCATAGAAAAAGACTTGCGTGAGGTTTGGAGCAGTTTCAATTAGTCTAGCTCTTTCAAATCTACCATCCTTATGCAAGCATTCTATAGCGCTCTCCCTAGATAGAACTTCTTTTCTAAAAGGAAGGTCAGCCTCCACAATTTCCCGCATTCTAGCCTCAATCTCAGAAATAAGCTCAGCATTAAGCTCTTTACTGGTATTTACCTTAGTATAAAATCCCTTATTCAAAGAGTTTCTTATACTAACGTTTGCTTCCTCTCCAAGCACATCGCTGACCGCTTTGACATAAATCAAAGATAGGCTAGCCTGATATAAAATAGCAGCGGCCTCAGTCCTCATATCGAGAAGTTCGACCATGCATGGTTCATCTAGGGTATAGTTTAAATCTACAATTCTATTGTTCACCTTAGCCGCGAGAATCCTATACGGAAGTCCCTTTATTTCGTAGCAGAGGTTTTCTATAGATATACCTTGTCTTACATCATACTCCCTACTCTCGCCCTTAGGTTTTGTTATCAAATTAATCTTCATATTACCACATCCTGAATCCTGTAAAATTTACTGTCCATTAAATAATATTTTACCACAAAGCGCAAAATGAACAAGATTTCAGGCCTATTTTGTCTTCTATCAAAAGAGCCTTGACCGTTCGAATAAACTTCTAAAGATAAACGGTGTCATGTATTAAACACTCCTTTTCTTGAAATCCTCTCCGTCGGCAAGGCCCTGATGTATTTAACTATTTAGTTTTTGTACAAGCTATTTAGCAGCTTTCTTTCTTCTTGAAAGTGCAGCAAAAGCAATAGCTGCGCCAGCTCCTAGCACTGCGAATCCTGCAAGACCGCTTCCATCAAATGTGTTAGGTCCTGGTCTATTAGCATTTCCTGATCCGTTTGCTCTTGGGCTAACATTTGCAAAGTAGTAAACTGAGAAGTCATCGTTCTCAAATGTTACAGTCTTGCCGCTTATTGAAGTAGCCGGAATCTCCTCAAGTGTTCCATCATGCTTCTCGTGGAATATGTGTAGATTCTTTGGCTCAAGATTCTTAAGCTCAACAGTTACGCGCTGCTTTCCATTTGGCTTAACTCTGTCGCCATTTGCATTTACAAAGTAGATATCATATGCTTCGTACTCATCAGCCTTGTATCCCTTAAGATCCTTCTCTACCTTTACAATCTTAGCTGTTAGCTTAAGATCTTCCTTCTCGCCTGGCTTTGATGGATCTGGCTGTGGCTGTGGTTCAGGTTTTGGTTCAGGCTTAGGCTGTGGCTGTGGCTCTGGCTTTGGTTCCTCCTGCTTCTTAGGGGAAATAGTTGCCTTTACACTTGGATAACCATCTGAAACAAGCTCAATTTCATAACTTCCGTCTTCTCCCTTTGTGAAGATAGGAGTCTTTACTCCACCCTTACCTGAGATTTCAGCGTTGAAGTTAACTGTTTGATCATCTCCAAAGATTAGCTTAGCAAGATCACGACCTCTTAGAGGCTTTCCATCTACAAGCACACTTGAAATGCTTGCATAGTATGTATCCTTATCAAGGTCAGCTGGTAGAACAAGCTTATTCTTCTCAATCTTTACAGATCCATCTGCGTGGTTTGACTTAAGCTGGAAGTTTGCCTGCAAATCACCATACTTCTCAGATGTGAACACTGCAGTGTATGCACCAATTCCAGTGTTATCTGTTTTCTTAAATGTAATCTTATCCCCTGAAACAGTGTAATCCTTACCCTCTTCTAGAACAGTTCTACCCTTTTTAACTGCGCTTAGCTTATATGCTGCATCGGCTGGTGCATTTACCTTAGATGTAACTGCTACATCCTCGCTAAATACAGCATTGTTTACACTTGCACTAGCATCTGCACCTGGAATCTTCTTGCAGAGAAGTGATGTCTTTACAACTACATCGTCTCCATCATGCACCATGTATCTAATCTCAGTAATTGTCTTACCCTCGATGCTTGTGTACGCCTTGTAGTTTACACGGTTTCCATGTGGCTCTACGAAGTCTGGCTTAACTGCAAAAGAAATCTCATTTGTTTTAACCCAGATATTCTCAAGATGCTTCATAGCGTACATGCTTCCGTCAGATGTCTTTAGGAGAACTCCATCTACATCCTTAGCTGCAGGAAGACCCTCTCCACTTAGGTTTATGCCGTAGTTTCCATATCTGTTTATTGTGCTAATTGTTGCAGTAGCAGAGTTAACAACTGTTCCGTCACCCTTTGTTGCTGTCAAAGTTCCGTCGCCATTGATTACCTTGTATTCCTTAGGCTGCGCGTTACCTTCATTTAGCGTCATATTCTTTACGATGTCAAAGAGTGGGTTCTTAGAAGTCTTGCCATCAGCAATAGCCTTCTTAACCTTGTCATAAAGAGCCTTGTCTATTGCAACATTTACATCCTTAACACCTAAGATCTTACCTGAGCCATCCTCGTTTACTGAGTTATATGTAGTTGGGAAGAAGCTCTTGAACTTATTCTTAGTTGAGCTTGTTACAGCATCGTACATGCCATCTGCTCTTAGGCTTGCTGCCTTATCAACAGCATCTGCATTAAGATCATTTGACACAGCTGTAAGGTTATTTAGCTCTCCATAATAGAAATCTGCGTATGGGAGATTTACCTTTCCATATAGAGTCTTAGATTCTTCAACTGGTTCAGCCTTAGTTGCTGCATCAGCCTTCTTTAGCTCTATTCTGATAGCATCCTTGCAAGCCTGAGTTGTATATGTAGCTCCAGTCTTAGCGTCTAGTCCATTGATTGTATCTAGTGTTGCTGGCTTACCCTCAAGGGTTTTAATTCTTCGCTTTGCCATTCCCTTGTATCCCCAGTTGGAGTTGTCCATTCCTGGAGTCTCAATATTGATGTTTGCAAACTTTCCGTTCTTTACATCAAAGCTTACATCTACTCTGTATCCGTACCAGTCACCGCCTGGTTCTTCCGCTCTAGTTGATGCTGCTGTGTATGACTTATCTGCTGCAACCTCATCACCAGTTATAGCATACGCGCCCTGAACGCCTGCACTCACAAGCATTGCGCATGAAAGCAAGATCGCCAGAGGTCTCTTTCGCATTCTTACCATAAAATTCCTCCTGTGTAGTTAAATCGATATACTTATTGTTAGTTAATTTTAACTTATGTTTGCATAAGGCAACTATCGTTTGCCTTTAGCAACTATTGTTAGCATTAACTAACATCCATATCATATCACAATAAACTCTAAATAAGCAAGTGAATTTTATATCGAAGTTTGCTTATATTCTCAATCAAAGCGCATAGCTCAAACACTTGCAAAACTAACTATTCTGATTCATTCTGGAACGCCTCTACAACGCTCTCAATCTCCTGTCTTGTCAAAGTGATTCCACGGCTCATTCTCTCGTGCTGCTCATCCCAATCTCTGATATCATATTTAGGCGGCTGATCATTCCATGATACGATGTTCAACTCCTTAGTCCAACCTCTATCATTTCTGTTTATAACTCCAATGTGCTTTACTATCTCAAATTTAATAGGTGTTCCTGCCATCTTATTTCTCCTTTTCTTAGCATTCTCTCATCCCTATGATATTAATATCAACTTCCCCATAGACGGTCAAGCTTTTTTAAAATTTCCCAAACAATGTAAATTCGGCACATGCGAGCTTTTATGTATAATTCTTCACTTGATTAAAGATATAACAAAATATATAATAGGCTAAAGTCCAGCGGTGTGATGTCATCTGAAAGAAAATATAGAAAATGAATCTGATTCATTTAAAGATTTTTTTGCTATTCGTATAAGAGCTGAAGGTATAGAATAAAATAAGAAAGGAAATATATGGATTTTATAGTAGCCGAAGAAGGTGTACCTGTAAGTGTAGGTGCATATGGAGCGAAAATCGTATATTATGGAAGTGAGATTGTATTAAACTATGAGACTGAGCCGCCAATGGGGGATTTTATTTTTTCGGCCAAACTTCCCTTATTGAATAGAGAAATTCCTTTTTGGATGTATGGAAGAAAGCTTGTATTTTTAGATGCATACTATGTTTTGGTAGAGATGGTTGAGAAGAAAACCTGGGATCCTATAACAACTGTAATTATAAATATTCATACGGGAAAATATGCAAGTCTTGGAAATTGGTATACTGATATATCTGTGGAGCATGACGTTGTACTTAAAAATAGATTTGATGGAAACAGTATGACTTTAAAAGGTGTAGATGATTTAAACTGGATAAATATTGAATAAAAATACGAGTAGGTGATAGATATGAAAAATAAAAGATATTTTGTCGTTCCAGCAGCTCTAGCTTTGCTCGGTGGACTTTACTTAATTAGCAAACAATCAGACGGACTTTTGGCATCTGAACGCATAGAGATTGCAATTCGCTCCAAGAACTTTGTGCATAATTTCAACCGCGGTGATTTTGATGCATGCTATAATAGCCTTTCTTCTGACATGCAGGAGAAGACAAGTATAGAAAGACTACATGCTATGCTAGATCCTATACTTGGATTCCTTGGTAGTTTTGAGGAGTTTAGAGGTGGAAGCATTTCAAGAGAAAGACACTCAGGTTCGAGCACATATGTGTGTAATTTGAAATGCGACTATGAGAACGGTCGTGCAATATTTACTATCATTCTCAATGAGAAGATGGAAATAGTTAACCTTTATATAAAATAGAATAGAAGCAACACAATTAAATATAACATTATGACAATGTAATTAAAGCACTTCAAGTGGAAAATAACTGGAGTGCTTTTTGAATATTTAGTTTCTAATTTAAGTTAAATATATTTAATTAATAATATATATAGTTTCAAAAGAGCCTTGACCGTTCGAATAAACTTCAAAAGATAAACGGTGTCATGTACTAAACACTCCTTTTCTTGAAATCCTCTCCGTCGGCAAGGCCCTGATGTATTTAACTATTTAGTTTTTGTACAAGCTATTTAGCAGCTTTCTTTCTTCTTGAAAGTGCAGCAAAAGCAATAGCTGCGCCAGCTCCTAGCACTGCGAATCCTGCAAGACCGCTTCCATCAAATGTGTTAGGTCCTGGTCTATTAGCATTTCCTGATCCGTTTGCTCTTGGGCTAACATTTGCAAAGTAGTAAACTGAGAAATCAAGTCTATTCTATTGTACGTATTAGCTTCACTTTTACATCCTAGAACAATCATAAATTTTTTATAACACCTCACAACTCCTTTAACCACAAATAAACATGTGATTATTCATAGTTGCTTTTTTTATTTCTGTGGAATATATCAGAGGCAATAGAAATTACTGAGCCTATCAAGACAAGTGTAATTCCAAGCACCATATTAAGTGGAATTACTTCGTGGATAATAACTACTGCAAGTATTGGAGCAAGTATAGGTTTAATGAAAAAAACAAGAGAGACAGTTTGAGCTTCGCAGTACTCCATTGCGAGGAAGTAACATAGATATCCACATCCTGTAACTGCAATTGATACATAGATAATGCCTGGAATAGCATCTATACCTATCCCTTTGATAAACGGTACTTTAGCAAAGCTTTCAAGTCCGACTCTATCCAAGAAGTTCGCTAAAATTTTTATATGTGATAAACCCATATAAATAGCCATCTGAATAGCTGCGGTCAAAGAGCAAATACATGTCGTAACGACTCCACCATATTTTTGGCTCTCCTCCTTGCCTAAGACACCATATAATGCAAATGCAAGTGCAGAAAGAAGGCTTAGGCTCGCTCCCACGACACTAATATGAGCATTCCAAGGTTGTATAATTGCTAAAACTCCAGCAATCTGGAAGATAAGTGCATAAATAGTCTTCCTCTCTATCGCTTCTCCTAAAATCGGTACTGCAAGTATGGTTACAAATACGGTATTTGTACTAAATAGCACTGATACAACTGATGCTTTTGTATATATAACTGCCATCTGAAAGATATTCATGCCTAGAAATATCCCTATAAAAGCAATCAAAGTAAGCTTTATAAAATGTTTTCCAGTAACACTTTGATTATCCTTTTTGAGCTTCATCAAAGCAAAAGGCAGCAATGCAATGCCGCCTATCAAAAATCTTATCATCGTGAGCTGCATGGGATTGAATCCCTTTGATGTATATTTCAGCCCTATCTCCATTGTGCTAAATAGCACTGTTGCAAATGCTATATAAATATATCCTTTTATTTTACTATATCCTTCATCGTTCATCTTCCACACCTAGTACTTATATATCGAGCTCAAGGCTTACCGGGCAGTGATCGCTTCCTAAAACATCTGGGTGGATTGCTGCCTCTTTGATTTTGTCCTTAAGTCCTTCGTCAACAACAAAGTAGTCTATACGCCACCCTGTATTGTTTTTTCTGGCATTTCCTCTGTATGACCACCAGCTGTAGGCCCCTTCCTGCTCAGGGTATAGGTGTCTGAATGTATCAATAAAGCCAGCTCCAAGAAGCTCAGTCATCTTTGCTCTTTCCTCATCAGAGAAGCCTGGGTTTCCGCGGTTTGTCTTAGGATTCTTAAGGTCAATTTCCTCATGCGCAACGTTGAGATCTCCGCACATTACAACATGCTTTTTCTTCGCAAGTTCGCTTACCATTGCTCTGAGGTCGTCCTCCCACTTCATTCTGTACTCTAGCCTCTTCAGCTCAGGCTGTGCATTAGGGACATACACATTAAGCAGATAGAACTTATCATATTCTAGAAGCACCGCTCTTCCCTCATCGTCGTGTCCCTCAAAATTATATGTCACGCTTAGTGGCTCATGCTTAGTAAAGATTGCAGTTCCCGAATATCCCTTCTTCTCAGCATATGAATAGTACTGCTTATATCCTGGCAAATCAACCTCTGCCTGCCCTTCCTGCATCTTGGTCTCCTGAATACAAAAGAAATCTGCATCAAAATCCTTTACTATATCTTCAAATCCCTTTTTGAGAACCGCTCTAAGTCCATTAACATTCCATGAAACAAATTTCATCCGTTTTCTCCTTTTGATCAATTACTTTCTTAAATATCTCAGGTGCGCATTGTAAACACGCCATTTAATACATACCCCTCAAAGCTTATATTTTATCAGCAAAGTATTCCACCTGCTCTACAAGATCCAAAATCAGCTCCGAAAAACTCTCCGCAATTTTCTCAAGGTCAGCATAGTCGTTGTTATATCCGCGCACTTTGCCACTTTCCACATCTATAAATACGATGCTTCCATCACCTAAACCTCCGATAGGAAACGCTGGTCCGTGTTCACACTCGCTCATATATTCCTCGTATGCCTCTACAAAGATTGTATAGTTCTCCTCAAGCTCTTTCAAGTCAAATATCCATGGTTCTGCCAAATAGCAACCACCTAAGTTAAGTAACAGCCATCGGTAATCTGATGGTATGGAAGCATAATTTGCTTCAAACTTTTTTATATCGTCCTCTGTTTCAGGTCGGATACCTTCTGTGAATGCGCTTGCTTCATAAGCTGCCCTAATCCTATCATGGTATTTATCTAAAATAACATTACACATCTTGTTCTCCTAGCATTTTTGATCTATATTTATTTTTCCTGCATTTGCTTTAGTAACTTTACTATTCTTTCCCTGTTCTTTGCCGTTTTCATAAAAGTAGGGAGATGGTCAGATTGAGACTTCCATATGGCATCCGATGGCTTTAATCTCAAATCAGCACTGAGGTATTTGATTAGATACTCAAGGTGCTTGCAGTTCAGTGCCCAAACAGGCTTTCCCTGAAAAGATGACAAGTACCACAGCTCAAGACCAAAATACGGTTCTCTTCCATCCTCGATTTCAGCTGTATAAAAAAATGCCTCGGCAGTTTTATGAACCTCCCCTTGCATTTGAGTTCCGCAATAAGGACATGATACCTGTAGGACAGAGAAGTGTTTCTTTGTCTCGTCTTCAATATCTACTCTATAATATCTGCCACAGTTTTTGCAATGGTTATGAACATCATAGCGATAAATTGTGCGATCATAGCTTTTTTGATGACTGCAACTTGTACACTTAAAATAAGCATTATTATCATCTGCGACTATAATCCCTAGACCTTGGCATTTTGGGCATTTAACCTGCATCCCAGACTCCATGGCGCTATATACAGTATATTTAAAGTATGGTTCGTCAATTGCCCGGCTCATAGCCCTACAAACTCCTTCCTTGTCAAGTACTATTATCCTGTTATATTTTATACTTTTTTATGCACTATGTAAATGTTGCCTGAGCTTTGGTGCATAAAAATTTGAAGATATGCTTATCTTTCATCATAAGCATATTGTACATTTAAAAAACACTTGTATTTTGTAAAATTCAGTTTTATTATGAAGATAGATAGACAAAATACTGCTTTATAAGTATATAAATT
This sequence comes from uncultured Clostridia bacterium, assembly GCA_938049335.1. Lineage (GTDB taxonomy): Bacteria > Bacillota > Clostridia > Peptostreptococcales > Anaerovoracaceae > Eubacterium_B. The sequence goes on from CALIYX010000028.1 coordinate 26,237, forward strand.
CCTAAATTGATTAGGGAGGTATTATATGAATGAGTATACCAAAAAAGAACGAAGAGCAGCTAGACTTACATCGCTTTCATCTCCAACCCTCATTATATTTGCAAGGCTTCAGGATAAATATGAATTTTTCCATGAGTTACCAAACCTGATAGTTTTACTTATTTGCGTAGTTTGTACGCTAACAAGTATCTGGTCTGCTTATTACCTAATTTCAAATAATAAGCAAATCAAATTTTCCCTATTTCAGCTATCTGCGACATCTGCTATAGCAGCAGTTATCTTAGTTTTTAATTTCAGAAATATTTCATAAGGTGTTTATATGAAGAAGGATTTCTTATATCTTGCTTTGTTTATCATGGGATGCCAGTTTATCGTAACCTCTTTAATCTGCACATTCATATTTGAGAAACTAAGTTTTATTGCATATGGGCATGCATTTGCTAATTGTGGTGACTATTTATCTGAATTTCCTTTGAATGTAGTTCTTATCATCGGAAGTTTGATGATTTTTGCAGGCGCTGCAGGAATGTATTATACGTTTAAAAATAAATAGTTCTGATAATGAAGAAGGCTGATGTCACCATCAGCCTTTTTGATTTACTTATTTTGCCTCTGCGCTTGCTTTCTTGCCAAATAGTCCAGATAGAACAGTTAGCACGATACAGCTGTAGCAGAATACTGAGAATGCTGCGTACTGAACTGTAGGCACGCCTAGCATGTTTGAGATGAACACACCGCATACGCTCCATGGTACAAGTGGGTTAATTACTGTACCGGAGTCTTCAAGTGCACGGGATAGATTTTTCTGGTGTAGGCCTAGCTTATCGTAGATTGGACGGAAGGTTTTTCCTGCAAGCAGGATGCTTAGGTACTGTTCTCCGACGATGAAGTTAACGCCAAGCGCCGTAGTTGCTACAGCCAGTGTGGCCTTAAACCTTGTGTTTAGCAGATGAGCAATGTTTTCTAGGATGGTTGGAATAATTCCAAGTCCGAAGAGCAGACCACCAAGGCTTAAAGCGAGAATTACAATCGTGATTGTGAAGAACATGCTATTAATTCCGCCACGGTTTATAAGTGAAGCGATGTTCTCAGGAACGCCTTCTTTACTGAACCCACTGTAGAAAATATTTGCTATTTCGCCTAGGCTGTATCCAGTGTTAAACTGAGCGATTCCAAGACTTAGTGCACTTACAATTATCATGCTTACGATTGCCGGAAGCTTGAATATAGAAAGCACTATCAAAAGTACAAATGGTATCAAAGCATATCCGTGAATAAGATCAGTTGAAAGTAGCGACTTCTTAAATGCATCAATTGCTGAAACGTCTCCCTTTGCTCCCCATGGAGACATTGCTGTAAAGAAAACGCCTGAAATGATGAACGCAGGAACTGTTGTGTACATCATATTTTTGATGTGATCAAATAGATCTATTCCCACGATACTTGCTGATATACCTGTTGTATCTGATAGAGGTGACATCTTATCTCCAAAGAATGCACCTGATACAACAGCACCTGCTGTAATTGCAGGGTTTAAATCAAATACGCCAGAAAGACCCATAAGTGCAACGCCAAGAGTTGCAACAGTTGTCAAGCTGCTTCCGATTGAAATACCTATGATTGCAGTGATGCAAAAAGCTGACAGGTAAAAGGTCTTAGCTGATACAATGTTTAGACCGTAGAAGATGAGCGTTGGGATGGCACCAGACATCATCAGAGCGGAAATTAGGATTCCGATGAAGAAGAAGAGGTATACCGCGCCCATGCTTGTCGATACGGACTGAATCATGCTCTCCTGCATCTCCGAGAACTTAACCTTGTGGAAAAGTCCGTAGATCAGAAGAAAGATTATGCTTACGAGAACTGGAATGTGAGCTGAAACTCCCTCAATCGTAATGATTGGGAAGCCAAGCATGAATAGAATAATTGCTGTGATGACCAGGGCTTCTACAATTCCTGGCTTTCTGAGTTGCTTAAGATCAAACATGATTTTCTCCTTTAAAATTCTTTCTAAATAATCTTCTTACGCAATAAAAAACTTCTCACGATTTGCAATTTGCATCGTCAGAAGCCGGGTAAAATCCTTTGCTAATTAGAGGCTCCATACACAATGCAAACAGAGCCGCTAAATGTCTTAGGACTCTCTAATTCTTATAATAATAGTAATAGCACTTTTGACCGCAGCAAGAAAAATGTTTATCCTGCATATTTGCTTCTGTCAAAACATTACACATTTTCATTTTAGTTGCTCCTTTCAAAGTAATTTTTTTCATAATAACACCAAAGCAATATGTCCGTCAAGCTTTTTTGTTCAAAAAGATAACATTTTTCTATATTTTATGTTATTATACATAAAATACTTTGTATCAATTAACTTTTGCACATATCCTTTTCAGCATGAAAAAGCCGAAACTTGAATATATTTACTAATTCGCGTATAATTTATATAACTACAGATTTATTTAGGAGGTCGTTTTGTTAGAATTAATAAAAGCCGTGATATACGGTATAGTCGAAGGAATTACAGAATGGCTGCCAGTCAGCAGCACAGGACACCTTATTTTACTAAAGAGCATAATGCCGATGAAGGTTTCGGATAACTTTTGGAACTTTTTCCTAGTTGTCGTTCAGCTAGGCGCAATCCTTGCGGTAGTTATCTACTTCTGGAACAAGATTTGGCCATTTAATACAAAGGTTAAGGGCAAGTCATTTATACGATATGATGTAATGCAGCTATGGGTTAAGATCATTGTAGCATGTTTCCCAGCTGCTATAGTAGGCATCTTGCTAGACGATTGGGTTGATAAACATCTCTATAATCCGACAACAGTAGCAATTATGCTAATCCTCGTCGGTATCGCTTTCATCTTTGTCGAGAAGAAGAATGTAAATAAAGAGCCGAGGATTACAAGCCTTCGCGATATATCATATAAGGATGCTTTGATAATCGGAGCTTTTCAGCTTATCGCTGCTGTACTTCCAGGAACATCGCGCTCAGGCTCCACAATCATCGGTGGACTTCTTATCGGAATCGATAGAACCATCGCTGCCGAATTCACATTCTTCCTAGCAATTCCAGTTATGTTTGGTGCAAGTCTTCTAAAGCTTTTAAAGTTCGGCCTTCACTTCACAGCCTTGGAATTTGGAATACTCTTTGTAGGAATAATCGTTTCCTTCCTAGTTTCACTCTTCTGCATCAAGCTTTTGATGGCATATGTGAAAAAGCACGATTTCAAAGTTTTCGGTTGGTACCGTATAGCACTAGGTGCTATCGTACTTATATACTTTAAGCTTATGCTCGCATAGTTTAAACTAGAAGATATCAAAAAGTCAAAAGCCGCTTTGCTTATGCAAAACGGCTTATTTTTACTTTTCTTCTAGGAAGCTGAGCACAGCCTTATTGAAAATTTTAGGCTTTCTTGAGGATATAAAATGACCTCCAGGAATCAAGCAAAGCTTAGCCTTTGGTATACAGCGACTAATGAGTCTTGTGTGCTCGGTTTTGATAATATCGTGAGTTCCGCCAAGAACTAAAGTCCTAGCATGAATTTTCTCAAGCTCAGTCTCACTTATATACGGCTCATTTGTAACTAGAGCTAGTTTCTCCGAGTGAAGCTTAGCGCGTATATCTATCTTGGAAATTAAATCCACTATCTTTCGCAATATCTTGATTGGTATCAAAGCGATATTCTTAACGCCAGACGGATATAGATTTGCTCCCCAAACTATGAGTCTATCAACTAGCTCAGGATATTTTGCTGCAAAGCAAAGTGCGGTGTTACCACCATCTGAAAAACCTAGGATGCTAGCCTTCTTGATCGAATGTTCTTTCATGAAGTCAGCAAGATCATCTGCAAACTGTCTAATCGTGAAAGGTTCTTCTCCTCTCGGAGATTTTCCGTGACCTCTAGTATCTAACGCTATTACTCTGTACTTCTTTGCAAAGTAATCCATCTGAGCAGCAAAATAGCTGTTGCTTTCACCATTTCCGTGTAAAAGTATTAGGGTTTTGCCTTTTCCCTTCTGTTTATAATTGAGACGAATCTTCATATCTTCTCCCCCTCAAAAATCAACTTACTAATTAACTAGTTTTCTAACTTTCCCTCGTATGCAGCTATGCCACCGATGTTTGTTACATCATCATAGCCCTTACTCTTCATGAATTCTGCTGCCGTTTCGCTGCGCACACCTGACAAGCAGTAGACAAAAGTCTTGGTCCCCTTGTTAGGCACCTCATCTTCTATCCCTTCAAAAACGCTGAGCGGAACATTGATGCTTCCTGGGATTCTTCCCAAGGCGTACTCGTCAGGCTCTCTGACATCCAAAAGTAGTATGCCCTCTTCAGCTTTAAATTCTTCTATATATTTGTTTATATTCTTACCGAATGATCCCATATCAACCTCTCTTCCCTTGAGCAGGCAAGGGAATAAAACCCTTAAACTAGACTTCATGCAAAGCCTTTCCCTCAGCTTATGCAATCAGTATACTCCTATATTATACACCTATTGTTTACGGATAGAAACATAATTTATATTCTTTCCTTGTGAAGAAAATTTTTCTTCATACTCTGTCATGGGGCTAATCTCGCTGAACTCACTTGTGTGAAGGTCACGCGTAAGTCCTGTAACATCAAAGCTTGCCAAGGCCTTGCATTCCTCTATCTGCTCAAGCGTAAAATCAAAGAGGTCATCGTTATCGGTCTTAAACCTTATGAAACCTCCAGGCTTTAACGCCTTTAAATATTGAAGAAGTCTGTCCTTATGTGTGAGCCTGCGCTTTGCATGTCTTGCCTTAGGCCAAGGATCGCTAAAATTCATAAATATGCCATCAAGCTCTCCTTCAGCAAAGTCTCTCTCCATGTCATTTATATATGTCGTTATAAATCTGATATTATCAAGTTCCATCTCCCTGCTTTTGACCATGCCGCGTATGATTACGCTCGCAAGTCCCTCTGCAGCAAGGAAAAGCGCATCTGGATTTTGGCTTGCACTGCTTGTTATAAATCTACCCTTACCCGAGCCGATTTCTAAAAACAATGGCTTATTTGCTCCATTATCAAACAGCTTCCTCCAGCTTCCGCTGTGCCCTTCCGAGCTTGGAATTATTACATCATCAAAATCGCTAAGCTTTTGATCTATATCTTTGATTTTTCTCTGTCTCATATAACCAACCTATAGCAAAATTCTCATCGCGATAACCACACCTAGGAAGGCTAGACAGGCAGCAATCGCCATGAAATCCAGTTTATCAAATTTGATTTCGTTCATTCTCGTTCTTCCGGCTCCACCACGGTAGCATCTAGCTTCCATTGCCATTGCAAGGTCCTGAGCTATTCTAAATGCACTTACAAATAGCGGTACTAGGATTGGAATCATTGACTTTGCACGCCTTAGAATATTTCCGCTCTCAAAGTCTGCCCCCCTCGCCTGCTGAGCCTTCATTATCTTATCAGTCTCATCAAGAAGCAAAGGTATGAATCTCAAAGCTATGGACATCATCATTGCAATTTCGTGCGAAGGAACGCGTAGCTTTGATAGAGGTGCCATAAGCTTTTCTAGTCCATCTGTCAAAGCGATAGGCTTTGTTGTCAGCGTCAAAACCGATGAGCTTATTATCAGTAGAATCAGTCTAAGGCTCATAAAGAGCGCAAGGTAGATTCCCTCTGTAGTTATTTTTATGAACTTCCATCTGAAAATTTCATGTCCATCGACCATGAAGATATTCAGAAAGAAGGTGAACGCCAAAATCATAAATATTGGCTTCAGACCACGCAAGATAAATGAAATTGGTACCTTTGATAGAGCAACACAAACAGCAAGAGCTGCTCCGCATACAGCAAAGCCAACGAATCCCTTTACAAGGAAAAGCTCTATGATAAATATTAGCGTTGCCATTATCTTTGTTCGCGGATCGAGTCTATGGAGGATTGAGTCGGCAGAATAGTACTGTCCTAAGGTTATATCCCTAATCATTGGACTCTCCTCCCTCTGGCTTTGATGAATCATTGCCTGCATTCTTATTTTTTAGATATGATAGGAGAGCCGTCTTTGCATCCTCGATGTTGAGAACATTTGCTGGTACATTCACGCCGCAAGCTCCAATGTCGTTCATAAGTTCAGTAACTGGCGGAATATCAAGACCTATTGCATTTAGTTCTTCATGCCTTGAGAATACGACCTCAGGTGTATCCATCATCAAAATTTTACCCTCATCCATAACCAGCACGCGGTCTGCCATCTCGGCAACATCGCTCATATTATGGCTTACAAAGATAATTATATTGTTCTGCGCACTGTGGATTTTCTCAATCATCCTGAGAATTTCCTTATGTGCCCCTGGGTCAAGACCAGCCGTCGGCTCATCGAGGATCAAAATCTCTGGTGCCATCGCAATTACTCCTGCAATGGCAACTCTTCTCTTCTGGCCTCCAGAAAGTTCAAAAGGTGACCTCTCAGCAATATCATCGTAGTCAAGTCCAACTAGCTTGATTGCCTCTCTGACTCTTTCATCGATTTCCCCTTCGCTAAGTCCTAGATTCTTAGGGCCAAAGGCAATATCCTTTGCTACGGTTTCCTCAAAGAGCTGATATTCAGGGTACTGAAAAACGAGTCCAACTCTGCGTCTAACATCCTTCATCACAGTTTTAGGATCTGTTATATCCGTATCTCCGATAAAGATATTACCTGAGCTTGGCTTAATTATGCCGTTCAGATGTTGCATCAAAGTAGACTTGCCTGAGCCCGTATGCCCAATAACTGCCACCTTTTCGCCATCTGCTATCTCAAAGCTGACATTGTCTAAGGCTAGCTGTTCATCAGGCATGCCCTTACTATATATATGTGTTAAATTCTTTACTTGTATTGACATACGAATTCTTTTAGCCTTTCTGCTGTAACCACCTCTGGTGGCACATCTATGCCGTTTTCTCTGAGATATATGGCAATCTCTGCGGCCATCGGCACATCTAGCCTTGCTGATCTGATCAGCTCATCCTGAGAAAATACATGCTCTGGTGTTCCATCTAGCAGTATTTCTCCCTTATTCATAATCACTACTCTATCTGCTCTTACCGCCTCATCCATAAAGTGCGTTATGAGTATAACAGTGATTCCCTCTCTGTGAAGCTTCTCGATTATCTCCATAATGTCTTTGCGCCCGCGCGGGTCGAGCATCGCTGTCGGCTCGTCAAAGATGATACACCTAGGCCTGATGGCAACAACGCCGGCGATAGCGATGCGCTGCTTTTGGCCGCCCGAAAGCAGATGAGGCGCTTTCCTCTTGTACTTCCCCATCTTCACGGCGTCAAGCGCCTCGTCGACCCGCGCTCTGATTTCGACCGGATCAATGCCTATGTTCTCCGGTCCGAAAGCCACGTCATCCTCAACAATTGCAGAAACAAGCTGATTATCAGGATTCTGGAAAACCATTCCAGCAGTCTGTCTTATATCCCAAATCTTATCTTCATCCCTAGTATCCATGCCAGAAACATAGACTGCACCCTTGCTCGGAAGCAAAAGCCCGTTTAGGTTCTTCGCAAGGGTTGACTTACCTGAGCCATTTTGACCGATAATCGCAGTGAATGAGCCCTCCTCAATCTCGAGGCTCACACCCTTTATCGCTAGCTTCGGCTCCTCGTCCTCCCCATGCGGATACTGAAAATAAAGATTATCTATTTTAATTATATTTTCCATTATTCCATCCTATAGCTATATTTATAGCTAGTATATTTTTTAATACTCCTACATATATACATATACAGCAGCCCTAAAAATAAACACAATTCAACATTATTATCCTACAACAAAACACCTATTCTTGCAATACTATGCACTCCATTTGACTTTGCCCCCTGCAGAGGTATAATAAACATAAAGTGTATATATTTAAAATCGAGAATATTAATTCTTTTAACATACAGTTGGAGGACGAATGAATTCATTTGTGATAAACAAGAAGAACGATAGAAGTACGCCGCTATACATTCAGCTATATCGTCACATAAGAAGCGATATCCTGAGCGGAAGCATCAAGACCGGAGAGAAGCTACCTTCACTTAGAAAGCTTGCAGAGCTCAACGAGATTTCAATTACTACCGCTGAGCAGGCATATAACCAGCTCTTGACCGAGGGCTATATAATAAGCAGGCCCCAGTCTGGCTACTATGTATCCAAAATAGATGCTTTTTCAGATATTCAAGGTGACAGCGAAAGCGACATCTTTGAGCTGACAACACAGAGCTTTGACAACTCCAAATATCTTTACGACCTATCTGCCTTTGATTTTCAGAAGTGGAAGAAATGTACGTCTAGAGTTTTCAACGAATACCCTCATCTCCTTTTGTTCGAAAGTGATGTTCAGGGCGAGCAGGCGCTCCGCTATGAAATTTCCAAGTACGTCTACTCTTCGCGAGGCGTTATCGCAGATCCTTCTCAGGTCGTAATTGGAGCTGGTACACAGCAGCTGACGACCCACCTTTGTCATATACTAAGACGCATGAATATTGGCTTTGTCTGCGCAGAAGACCCTGGCTATGTTCCAATTCAGAAGATTTTTCACGATAACGGCTTCGGCATAAATAAGATACCTGTCTCAAGCGACGGAATACGTATCGATATGCTTCCAGCAAACATTGCATCGGCAGTCTATGTAAGCCCTGCAAATCAGTTTCCCACGGGATCTGTTATGTCAATTGCAAGCAGATACAAGCTATTATCATGGGCCAACCAAAACAACAGCATCATCCTAGAAGATGACTACGACAGTGAGCTTAGATACTTCGGAAAGCCTATCCCTGCCCTTCAGGGTCTCGACAAAAATCACAGGGTTGTCTACTTCGGTTCATTTTCATCGACGCTTTTTCCTGCTATCAAAGTCAGCTACATGATTCTTCCTCCTAATATGGCGGAAATCTTTGCAAGCATCAAAGCAAACTATACGCAGACCTGCTCCAAGACTGAGCAGCTAACGCTAGCTCTATTCATGGAAAATGGCTATTATTACACAAATATTAGGCGTCTAAGAAGCCTGTATGCCCAAAAGCTTCAGCTTGCCATCTCATCCTTTGGAAAATATGGCATGGGCTTCATAGATGCAAAGAACACAAAATCTGGAATCAACATCATCCTCGATGTCAAATCCGAAAAGAGTGCCGAGATGCTTTGCCAAGAAGCAGAGTCACTAAGGCTCTACGTGGCAACGCTAAATCAAAACTCAGAAACAGAACAAAAAAATAGGCAGCTGATTTTTTACTACAATCAGATACCTATTGATTTACTTGAAGAAAGCATTAAGAATCTAGCTAATGCATGGGCGTCTTAGACGCCCTTTTTATTTAGTCTTCTCAAAGCCCTTTATATTCTTTGTCGTCGTAATCGTTCCATCGTGCTGAACAAAGATTGCCTCATATCCGTCGAGCGACTCTATGAGTTTTCTTCCTTCTTCCTCACCTAGAATTAGACAAGTCGTTGCAAGAGAGTCACAGTCTATACCGTCATTACCTGCTCCGATAATGGTCACCGAGTCAAGTCCCATCTCTACAGGGTATCCCGTCTTAACATCTAGTATATGGTGATATACCTTTCCGTCCTTTGTAAATGAACGCTCGTAGGTTCCAGATGTTACAAGGCTCTTGTCATGTGCCTCTACCACACCTATAATTCCACCATCCGTGCTAAATGGGTCACGAACACCGATTCTAAACTCATTGCCGTCAGGCTTCTTACCTACTACCGAGATATTTCCGCCAAGATCTATAACTGCGCTGTTAACGCCCTTCTTTTTTAGAAACTCTGCGAGCTTGTCTGCGATATATCCCTTTGCTATTCCACCAAGGTCAATTTCTCCCTTAGGGTCACTTAGGCTAATCTTATTTCCATTCACCTTGATTTGCTTATAGTCTACATGCGTCAAAGCCTCATCTATCGCTGCCTGCTCAGGGATTTTCCCTTCTCCTCCCTCAGGCTGGAAGTTCCAAAGATCTGTAACCTGTCCAATAGTTACATCAAATCTTCCATTAGAAAGCTCTCCGTATTTAATTGCCTTTTTGATAACAAAGATAGTTTCGTCGCTGCACTCAACCTCTGCGCCACTAGCATGGTTTATCTTATATACATCGCTTCCTTTACGTGTCTTGCTAAGCATGTTCTCGTACTTCTCGCAAAGCTCAAACGCTTCCTCTATAACCTTATTTGCATTTTCCTCAGACATATCCTTCATGTCATAGATTGTCAAATTACAAACTGTGTCGAGATAGAAGCCATTTTTCTGCACTGGCTCAGTGCTCTGATTTGTCTTTTTAGTACAAGCCGTCTGTGATATAATGATACTTAGGACCAGTAATATTACTGGTATTAATCTAGATTTTTTACTCATTTTGTTAATCCTTAAGGAGAACTAATTTGTTCCATATTATTAAAAAAGCAGATATTATACTATTCATATGTCTCATTCTAATAGGCGGAGCGCTATCCTACTTGGCTTTTTCTGGTAGCTCTACTGGAGACCTTGTAGTTGTCAAGGTCAACGGCGAAATCTACGGAAAATACAGCCTCACAAAGGATAGAATCATCACCGTAAATAGGGATGGACACACGAATAAGATTACCATAAAAGGCGGTAAGGTGCAAGTTAGCAAATCTAACTGCAAGAATCAGGTTTGTGTAAAGCAAGGCTCTATTTCATCGACTCACCAAAGCATAGTTTGCATTCCAAATAGAGTCGTAGTTAGCATAGAGGGAAAGGACGGTGAATACGATGTCATCTCACAATAAAATGTCATCAAGCGCCCATTCCAAAGCAAGTCGTGTTGCTACAACAGCCCTTCTTGCAACTCTTGCGCTCATATTTTCATACGTTGAGGCCATAATTCCAATACCTATTGCCGTACCTGGCGTTAAGCTTGGAATTGCAAATCTTGCAGTACTAATCGCCTTATACCGATTTGATTTCAGATATGCCTTATCCATCAATCTGATTAGAATTATAGTCAGTGGCCTGCTATTCAACGGGCTCTTTGGCGCTCTTTACGCTATGTCTGGCGGTATTTTAAGTCTCCTTGTTATGTGGATACTAAAGAAGACTAATCTTTTCAGTATTGTCGGTGTGAGTATGGCCGGGGGCGTAGCACATAATATGGGACAGATTCTAGTCGCTTCGATTCTCGTCTCAGATTTGCGCATGTTCATGTACCTTCCTGTTTTGATGTTCTCAGGAATTATTAGTGGAATTATCATAGGCATCATAGCCTATTACGTTCAGCGTTCTCTAAATGTAAACAGAGGCGCTTCGCAGATATAACTTAGCAAGGAGGATTAAGTATGAAAAAAGAATTAGAACTATTGCAAGCCGTAATGCGCGAACATGGCGTAGCTATTTGCATCGTTCCTACCAACGATTTTCACGGCTCAGAATATATAAATGAATACTTTAGAAGCAGGCAGTTCATTTCGGGCTTTACCGGTTCTGCGGGAACACTCGTCGTTTGTGAGGACTCTGCCTACCTTTGGACTGATGGTAGATACTTTCTTCAGGCTTCAATCCAGCTAGAAGGAAGCGGCATAGAGCTCATGAAGACAGGTGAGCCTGGAGTTCCAGAGATTGAGGAATTCCTCGAGAAGAATCTAAAAAAAGGCGATGTGCTTGCCTTTGATGGAAGAGTTCTAGCTTGCCGCATCGGAGACAAATACAAACAGATAGCTGATAAGTGTGGTGCTATAACAAAGTTTGATATCGACCTTCCAGGTCTTGTATGGACAGATAGACCAAAGCTTTCAGGAAACAGCATTTGGGCACTTCCTGAAACTTCATACGGCGAGTCCTTTGAAGAAAAGCTTGCAAGGCTAAAAGATGAAATGGCAAAGCGCTCAGTCGACTACCACTTAATCACAGGCCTTGAGGAAAACGCATGGCTTTATAACCTGCGCGGTAGCGATGTGGATAGAAGCCCTATCTTCTTCTCCTTTACACTCATAAGTCCAGACTCTGTGACTCTTTACAAGTTCGGTGAAGACTTTGATGACCTACTTAAAGAAAATGGTGTTACAGTTAAACACTACCTTGATATCTTTGAGGACATAAAGAATCTACCGGATAACGCTACAGTGCTAGCTGATTTTGATGCGGCATCATATTCGCTAATCAAAAGCATCCCTGCTTCCTGCAAGATTACAGACTATTTATCCCCAGTTAGCATGTTCAAGTCAATCAAAAACTGCGCGGAAATTGCTGCAACAAGGGAAGCCCACATGTATGACGGCCTTGCCATGGTAAACTTTATCTACTGGCTAAAAAACACTGTTGGCAAGCAAGCTCTCACTGAGATATCTGCTTCAGACCACCTTGAAAGCCTCAGATCTGCTCAGCCTGGCTTTGTTGATCTAAGCTTTGATACAATTGCAGGCTATATGTCAAACGGCGCAATAATCCATTATGGCGCTACTCCTGAAAGTGACACTACACTAGAAGCGGACGGCTTTATGCTAGTAGACTCAGGCGGGCAGTATCTCAAGGGAACTACTGACATTACAAGAACCATCGCTCTTGGATCTCTTACAGATAAGATGAAAGAATACTATACCGCAGTGCTTCGCGGACACTTAGATCTTGCTATGGCAAAGTTTAAAGCAGGGACCACTGGCTACGACCTAGATCCTCTTGCAAGAAAAGCGCTTCAGGAAATCGGTCTCGACTATAACCATGGTACAGGCCACGGCGTCGGTCACGTACTCTCAGTGCATGAGGGCCCTCAGAGAATAAGCAAGGTACCAAACAAGTATGCAATCAAGCCAGGCATGATAACTAGCGACGAACCTGGCGTGTACATTGAAGGTGAATTTGGAATCAGAATAGAAAACGAAATTCTCTGCAGGGAAGCTGATGGCAACTCAGGTGAGCTATACTTCGAAATGCTAACCCTCTGCCCTTACGAGCCAGAGGCAATTATCGCAGAAAGGCTTACAGAGGACGAAAAGAGCTATCTAAACGAGTATCACCACATGGTTTACTCAAAGCTAGCACCACTTCTTGATCCAGAAGTTAGAGAGTGGCTAAGGAACGTAACCACAGCAATCTAAGCATCAAAACGAAGCAAGTAACTCAAATATATCACAAAATCAAAATGCTGTATCCGATATGGATACAGCATTTTTAATCTTATCTTTACCTAGTTTAAGCTTCTGCAGCTACTGGTTCTGCAGGCTTTTCTGCAGCCGGTGCTGGTGCAGCTGGCTTTTTCTTCTTTAGGCGCAAGTTCTGGATTGCTCCTGTTGGGCAAACCTTTGCGCAAGCTCCGCAGTTCTTACATGTATCTGGGTTGATGAATGCAAGGTTGTCATTAACGTGAACTGAATCAAACTTACATACTGTCTCACACTTCTTACATCCGATACATCCAACCTCACATGCCTTACGAGTAACCCCGCCTTTATCTGTGCTGTGACAGTGGCAGATTACCATGTTCTTAACAGGTGAGATACGGATTAGGAACTGAGGACAAGCCTTAGCACATGCTCCGCAAGCTACGCAGGCATCTCTATCTACTTTTGCAACTCCGTTGATAACGCGAATTGAATCGTAATTACATGCGTCTACGCAGTCTCCGAGTCCTAGACATCCGAACTGACATTCCTTAAGTCCGCCGAATAACTGCTTTGCAGCCTTACAGCTCTTTGGTCCCTGATACTCAAGGAGTGACTTTGAAACGTCCTTGTTTCCGTTACACATTACAACTGCAACTTTTCTCTCTTCGCTTCCTGCTTCTACACCTAGAATCTCTGCAAGCTTTGCTGCTACTGCAGGTCCACCTACAGGACACTTGTTACATGGCATATCGCGATCTTCAGCCATTGCGTTTGCATATGCGTCACAACCTGCGAATCCGCAACCACCACAGTTTGCGCCTGGAAGAGCCTCTCTAAGCGCAGCAGCTGTTTCGTCTACAGGAACAAAGAAAACTTTTGATGCAAAGGATAGCATGATACCAGCTATGATTCCTACTGCAACTACTACTAAAATAGCTATTGTCATTTTGCTTCGCCTCCTTCCTTACGAGAACATGCCGCTGAAGCCCATGAAGCTTAGTGAAAGGATAGCAGCTGAGATGAGTGTTAGTGGAACACCCTTAAATGGCTGTGGAACTCCGTCTTCGTTTACAAGCTTTGTGCTTCTGATTCCGGCAAATAGGATTAGGGCTAGAGTAAATCCAACAGATGCACCAAATGCATTTGCAAGTGATAGACCAAAGCCATATCCTGCGTCAATATTAGCGATACATACACCAAGTACTGCACAGTTTGTTGTAATCAGTGGTAGGAATACTCCAAGTGAGCTGTATAGCGCTGGCATATATTTCTTTAGCATCATCTCAATTAGCTGTACAAGAGCAGCGATTACTAGGATGAATACTACTGTCTGTAAATACTCGATATGGAATTTATTCAGTACCTGCTGAATAGGCCATGTAACTGCTGTTGCTAGTACCATTACGAATACTACAGCGCCACCCATACCTACAGCTGAGTCCATTTTCTTTGATACACCAAGGAATGGACAAATTCCGAGGAACTGAGCAAGAACATAGTTATTAGCTAAAATCATGCTCAATATAATTGATACTGCTACCATGTCTATGCTCCTTTCTTCTCTTCATTTTCTTCCTTCGCACCGAGGATTGTAATTTCTTCCTCGCCGAAGTCTCTTACTGGACGTTCCTTGTCACGTGTTAGGTAGTTTACAGTTGCAATTAGGATTGCATATGTAAAGAATCCGCCTGGCGCAAGGTTGAATATTGCTACTCCGTCAATCTTACCTGCAAGGATAGGAATGTTGAAAAGTGTGCCGCTTCCGACAAACTCTCTAATCATACCCATGATTACAAGTGCGCCTGTGTATCCAAGTCCCATTCCGATTCCGTCAAGAGCTGAGTCAAGAACAGTGTTCTTGTTAGCAAACATCTCGGCACGACCTAGGATGATACAGTTTACTACGATTAGCGGAATAAATAGTCCAAGTGACTTATAGATGCTTGGCACATATGCCTGAAGCATAAGCTGAACTACTGTTACAAATCCTGCGATTACTACGATGTAGCAAGGGATTCTTACGTTATCAGGAATAACCTTACGTAGTAGTGAAATAACGATATTAGATAGTATCATTACTACTGAGAATGATACACCCATTCCAAGTCCGTTGATTGCACTTGAGCTTGTAGCAAGCGCTGAACAGCAACCAAGCAATAGAACAAGTACCGGGTTTTCCTTTATTAGACCGTTCGTTAGTATCGATAGTCTTGATTTCTTTTCTTCCATTACTTAGCACCTCCTATTTCTTTGTACTGTAGGAGTGCTTCATAGATTCCGTAATGAACAGCATTTGATGAAACAGAAGCACCTGTTATGTGATTTACTGAAGGGTCCTTCTTCGCAGTTATATCCTTGAGCTCCTTGAGTCCCTTATACTGCTTTAGGTGATCAGCTGTGAAAGCCTTAGTACCTACACCTGGGGTATCCTTGTGGTCCTGAATTACAACACCTGTAATCTCACCATTTTTGTTAACACCAATCATTTCGATTAGTCCACCACCGAATGACTTAGTTTCAACTGTGAAAACCATACCTTCGCCGTTCTTGGCAATGTAAGCTTCCTTAACTGTAACCTTTCCGTCACTTGTGGAGAGAAGTTTTCCTTCGTACTTATCGAATGTGTCAGCCTTAGCTAGAAGTTCCTTACGAGCCTTATCTGCTTCAGCCTTTGTATTTCTCTTAATTATAGGATCTGCAACTGCAAATGTTGCTGCTAGAGCTGCTGAGATAACAAAGCAGATTACAACTAGTACAATTACAGGTACTATGTATTTCTTGAAAGTGTCATTATTTTTCATTTTTCTTGCCACCTCCATATGCTAGTTTGATGCAGAGCATATCGATGAGTGGTGTGCAGATGTTCATCAAAAGAATTGAGAACGATACACCCTCTGGATATCCAGCCCAAAGTCTGATTACCATTGTGAAGAATCCGCATCCTATACCCATTATAACCTTACCTAAAGGCATGATAGGTGATGTTACATAGTCTGTTGCCATGAAGATTGCACCGAGCATTACGCCACCAGCGCATACATGGAAAATAGCCATCTTTAACGCGCTTACATCTCCACCTGCTACTGAGTAGTAGATGAATGCGATTACAAATACTGTACCGATAAATGCAAGTGGTGTTGCTGGTGAGATAATCTTCTTCCATACTAGGAAGATTCCACCGATGAGAAGAGCTAGCGCACTTACTTCACCTAGTGATCCACCAACTGTACCTAGGAATAGGTCCATATTTGATGGAAGATCTGCCTTGGAGATCTGTCCGATAGGTGTCTCGCTTAGGACACCTAGAGGTGTAGGACCTGTCTTACCGTCTAGGCTGTTAGCTAGAGGCCATGTTGTCATTCTTGATGTGAATGAAAGTAGTAGGAAGATACGAGCAACGATTGCAGGGTTTGCAAAGTTGCGTCCTAGTCCACCATATAGCTGCTTAACTATAACGATAGCTGTGAAGCAGCCTAGAATAGCCATCCATAGTGGGAAGTTTGATGGTACGTTGAATGCGATCAGTGTACCTGTTACTACCGCACTTAGGTCTGTCCATGTCTCAGGTCTCTTGAGCAGCTTCTGATATACCATTTCGAATACCACGCTGGCAACAATACAGACAGCTGTCAAAAGAAGTACTCTTGGACCAAATACATATGTGCTCACGCCTAGTGATG
This sequence comes from uncultured Clostridia bacterium, assembly GCA_938049335.1. Taxonomy (GTDB): domain Bacteria; phylum Bacillota; class Clostridia; order Peptostreptococcales; family Anaerovoracaceae; genus Eubacterium_B. Next base: position 42,993 of record CALIYX010000028.1, read on the forward strand.
GTACTAGAGCTATAAGTACATAAAGCATGGTCTTCTGTGTATCAAGCGCTGTTACTATATGAGGAGCGGATGATACTGTTAAATTATCGTAATATTGCTTTTCCATTACTTGATTCCAGCCTCCCTTACAAGGGCTTTGCCCAACTTGTTATAAAAGGCCAGCGGTCTTCTCGCCGGACATACGAATGAGCAGCTGCCGCATTCCATGCACTGCATAATCTGAAGGTCAGATAGTCTCTGAGCATCTCCAGCTAGATATGCATCAGCAAATCCTGTAGGCAACAAATTGATTGGACATCCCATGTGACATCTACCGCAGTTGATACATGGTGTCTCTTCTGGAATATTTGTCTTTGTTGATGAGAATGCAAGGATAGCATTGTTGTTCTTGATTATTCCGAATGAGTCTGATGGAATAGCTCTACCCATCATAGGTCCACCCATGATAATCTTCTTTGGCTCTGTCTTGTAGCCACCGCAGAATGCTACAACGTCCTTAATCTGTGTACCGATAGGTGTCACGATATTCTTAGGTGTTGTGATTGCGTCTCCGTCAACTGTCAGTCTCTTCATTGTTAGAGGAACTCCTGTACGGAAGTACTGTCCAACAAATGCTACTGATGAAACGTTTGAAAGAATTATTCCAAGGTCTGCAGGAAGTACGCCTGCCTTCATTGGCTTACCTGTAATCTCATAAACCAAAACTCTCTCAGCACCCTTTGGATATCTTGAAAGAAGCTTGAATGTATGCATGTTAGTAATGCCCTGCTCCTTGAACATTCTATCGAATTTTTCAATCGCATCTGGCTTATTAGCCTCGATTCCGATATATGCTTCCTTAAGACCCACATACTCCATGATGAGCTTCATTCCATCAATTATGTCCTGTGTGTCCTCGAGCATACAACGATGGTCAGATGTGATAAAAGGCTCACATTCAGCACCGTTTACGATCAAAGTATCAACCTCATCTATATTCTTAGGGTTGTACTTTACATGTGTAGGGAAGGATGCTCCTCCCATACCTACTAGTCCACTATCTCTTACAGCTGCAACAAACTCAGCTAGATTGTGAACTTCTGGAACCTTTAGTTCCTCCCATAATTCCTGTTTCTTGTCTGTTTCAATAACAACAAGCGTATCGTATCCACCCATGGCATTACGCTGTGTCTCAATACCCTTAACGGTACCTGAAACGCTGGAATGAATCGGTGCACTTATGAAAGCATCGACGTCACCTATAGGCTGACCTACCTTGACTGTATCGCCCTTTGCAACCAATGGCTGACATGGCTTACCAATGTGCTGTGCCATTGGTATCTTCACGATATCAGGGATAGGAGCCGTTTCAGTAGCACACTGAGCAGTGTTCTTATAGTGACCTGCGTCGATACTACGCAAATGCTTTGCACTTGAACTCATATCTGAAACCTTCCTTTCTAAAAAAATATCATAATCATACAGATATATTATAACGCAACATTCACCAAAAAATCATCAAAAATTTAACAATTTTTTCTAATATCTTCAATTAAGCTTTTGAGTTCGTTTTGGTTCGCATTGGAATGTTGCAATTACAAACTTATTAGGGGATTCCATCCCGGCTTTTAGCAATTTAGAGCAAGTTTTTTTCGCACCAATTGCTTAAATTCTCAAGGATTGGAATTAGATCATCGCATATTGTCGTCGTCTCGTACTCAACTCTCACAGGAACCTCCATATATTCGTTCCTTCTTACAAGTCCAGCTTCAGTCAGTTCTCTAAGAGCCTTGACCAAAACAGTGTTTGAAACTCCTTCCATCTTGCGACGCACCTCGTTATATCGAAGTGGACCGCTGGTGTTCAGCGTACATAGAATCTGCATCTTCCATTTGCCGCCGATCACATCCATTGATTTACTCAGCGGACATGTATCTAGGCATGGGCAGCTATAGTCCGTCTCTACCACGATAACTTTCTCCTTACTAACTAATAAAAAACTGCGTTATTGCGATTTCTCTCTTTTCGATTATAATTATAGTAGGTAAGAAAAAAAGAGCAAGTAATTATAAGCTATCACAGTTTACTCCAATTGTTATTTTTTTATCGAACCTAATTCGGTTCAAAAATATCCCGAAATTACACTTGTAGGCAATTAAATTAAGTGCATTTTATATAGGAGGTACAGCCCTTAATGAATATCTTATTCCAAGGTCTCATGCTCGGCTTTGCGTATGTCATGCCAATCGGAGCTCAGAACATCTTTGCTATAAACACTGCTTTGACCCAGAAGCGAAGCAGAATACTTGCGACTGCCTTTATCATAGCCTTCTTTGATATAACGCTATCTATTGCCTGCTTCTTTGGTATCGGCGCTCTCATTAAACTGTCAGTTTGGATAGAGCTTGCTATACTCGGCATCGGCTCTCTAGTGGTGTTTTGGATAGGACTAGGTATATTTCGATCAAAGGATACCATGTCCGAATCCAAGGATGTAAGCCTACCTCTCACGAGGGTTATCTGGACAGCCTGCGTTGTAACCTGGTTCAATCCTCAGGCATTGATAGATGGCTCACTTCTTCTAGGTGCTTTTCATGCATCGCTCCCAAGTGGCAAGGCCTTCCTATTCATACTCGGTGTTTCCATTGCATCTCTTACATGGTGGTTTGGAATGACAACCGTAGTTTCGCTAATACGCACCAAGATAAACGACAAGATGCTAAGGGTCATAAACATAGTATGTGGACTCATTATCATGTTCTACGGACTCAAGCTACTAAATAGCTTCAGAATACTTGTTTTTAAGACTTTTTAGCATTTATAACTATATCAAAAAACAGGGCTATAGGACAAAAAGTGTTGATGACTAATCCCAATAAACTGGATAATTACTA
>CALIYX010000029.1 GCA_938049335.1 uncultured Clostridia bacterium
GTAACGCATAAAAATACCCTCCTTACTGGTTGTCCAGTAAAGAGGGTACATATCAAAATTCAGGGCTTTTCCTAAAAGGTATGAAAAAAATGAAGATAAAGAAACTAACAATAAAGTTAAATTTCCTCATCTTCACCTTAGAAATCACCATAGAGAGAGCGTAAGCTCTCTCTATGGAAATCATACCATAGTAAAATATGAAAGGCAAGAAGAGAATGAAAATCACAGTTAAGAAGAGAAAAACAACAGAAAAAGAAAAGATTATTGGCGGCATCGTGTGGGGAATACTGATTGGAGCATTGTTTACTTAGCTATAAAATAAGGAGGTGCAACATATGAAGACCATCATAAAAGGCAAATTCTATGATACAGATACATCAATTACAATAGGAAAGTTTGGGGAGGAAGAACTTTTCAGAAAAAAACGGGAGAATTCTTCAAGCTTGACACAAAAATTGGCATAAAGCCTCTTACAAAAGAGGAAGCAAAAATATGGGTAAAGAACTATTTAAAAGAAGATATATACATCTCATTATTTTGCGGAACGAGGGAACAAACAACGGTAAGTGGTAGGTTAAAAAATAAGAGAAATAACAGGCTACACAAAACAAATTTGCGGATGTTTAGGAATACCAGTACGCACAATTAAAAGTTGGGAAATGGGAGATAGGATTCCACCCAAATACGTTTTAAATTTGCTCGAGTTCAAGGTGAGATATGATTTTGGAAACAAATAAAATTACAAAACCATGGGAGAAGTACAGATGACATGGCTTCTTAATGCATACATGTTCACAATAGCTTGTGGAAAAGTGGCACACTAAATGGCACACTTGTATTGTCTTTAATTGATGTTTTTTGATGTAAAAATGTAAATGTTTACCAATTTACTGTGAAATAAAAAAGCCTTGAACACTGACAAATACAGTATTTTCAAGGCTTTTCTTAATTGGTATCGCCTAGGGGAGTCGAACCCCTGATTCAGCCGTGAGAGGGCTACGTCTTGACCACTTGACCAAGGCGACAAATTAAATTGTTAAATCGCAAATCATTTATTGAAATGCTACAAGCGATATTATATACTAAGATAATCGACTTGTAAAGTTTTTTCTTTAAATATTTTCGGGAGAATTCATATGATAAATTATGTAAGTACAAGAGGCATGGAAGGTAGCTTTAGCGCAGCTGAAGCAATAGTTAAGGGTATAGCTGACGACAAGGGTCTGTTCGTTCCGACCAAGATACCGGCGCTCTCAGTTAGCTTTGATGAGCTAGCTAAGATGACTTATCAGCAGGTTGCTAAGCTAGTGATTGGATCCTTCTTCTCAGATTTCACAAGTGAGGAGATTGACTACTGCGTAGACAATGCTTATGATGAGAAGTACGAGGTTCCTGAGATCGCAAAGATAACAAAGGCTGGCGGAGCAAACTTCCTAGAGCTATATCACGGAAAGACTGCAGCTTTTAAGGACATGGCGCTTTCAATTCTTCCTTATCTTATGACTACATCTATGAAGAAACTCGGTGTAGATAAGAAGGTTTGCATTTTGACAGCCACATCTGGAGACACCGGAAAGGCAGCTTTGGAGGGCTTTGCCGATGTAGAAAATACAGAGATAATCGTGTTCTATCCTAAGGATGGAGTTAGTGAGGTGCAAAGACGCCAGATGGTAACTCAGGAGGGTAAGAACGTTCATGTCTATGCCATAGAAGGAAACTTCGATGATGCGCAGACTGGAGTTAAGAAGATTTTCACAGATAATAAGCTCAAGGAAGAGCTCGCATCAAAGGGCTACGTATTCTCATCGGCCAATTCAATTAATATAGGAAGACTTATTCCGCAGGTTGCATACTATGTTTATGCATACTCAAGACTTCTTGCTTCAGGGGATATCAAAGCTGGTGATGCCATAAACATCACAGTTCCAACAGGAAACTTTGGAAACATCCTCGCAGCATATTATGCGATGAAGATGGGAATTCCAGTATCAAAGTTCATATGTGCTTCCAATGAGAACAAGGTTTTAACTGACTTCTTTGCAAGTGGCAAGTACGATACAAAGAGAGATTTCGTTTTGACGAACTCACCATCCATGGATATTTTGATCTCAAGCAACCTAGAAAGACTTCTATACCACCTCAGCAGTGCAAGTGAACTTAGCGAGCTAATGTCATCACTTGATGGCAAAGGTGAGTACAAGGTTTCTGATTCTATCAAAGCTGGACTAGACTGTTTCTACGCAGGCTTTGCAGATATGGATTTGACCTGCGATACAATCGGAGAACTATACAAGAAGGAAAGCTATCTTGTAGACACTCACACAGCCGTTGCTTACGCAGTTTGTGAGCAGTACAAGAAGGAGACAGGCGATGATAGAGCAAATGTTATCGCTTCAACAGCTTCACCATACAAGTTCCCAAGAAGCGTTGCAGCATCAATTGGACTTAATCCTGAAGGAATGAGTGACTTTGAATGCGTTGAAAAGCTAAATGAATTCACAGGGGTAAAGCTACCTAAGGCAATAGACGGACTGGAGAACAGAGCCGTTAAGCACGACAAAGTGTTCGCAAAGGACAAGATGCTTGATGCCGTAGGTGATGCTCTATGTCTATAATTGAGATTCTGCTAATTGCAGTAGGACTCTCGATGGACGCCTTTGCGGTTTCTATATGCAAGGGGCTTGCGCTTAGAGATATGAAGTGGCGATACGCTCTAGTTTGCGGACTTTATTTCGGCATATTTCAGGCACTCATGCCTAGCATAGGATATTTGCTCGGGGCAAGGTTCATGGCCATCATAGCAGATTTTGACCACTGGATAGCCTTTGTTCTTCTCCTTATAATTGGTCTTAAAATGATCAAGGAGGCAGGGGATGAGGAAAAGGAAGATGCTAACTTCGATGTGAAGACCATGCTCCTTTTGGCTATTGCAACTAGCATAGACGCGCTCGCTGTAGGTATAAGCTTTGCTGTACTTAAGGTAAACATAATTCTTGCAGTAACTCTTATAGGTGTGACGACCTTTGCGTTTGGTTTTGCGGGAGTAAAGCTCGGAAACCTATGCGGCACTAGGTTTAAATCAGGTGCAGAGAGGGCAGGCGGAGTGATTCTCATTTTGATAGGAACAAAAATACTGCTTGAACACCTTGGAATTTTGAGCATATAGCTCAAACAGATAAAAGGATTCACAAGAATCTTTGTACAAAAGTACAAAAAAACGAGTTTTGTTCATAAAACAATGCAATCGTTTTGATGAAGAGATTTAATGTATACATAGTACTAAAATAAAGGGCTCACAATAATTATTGCAACTTGTAAATAATTATAAATCAAAACAATCTTAAAAGGATATTTTAGTAAGGCGTATAAAAACACTTTTTAGCAGTAAAGAGATAAATAGAATATTAGATAGTAAAAAAGAAAGCCCCTAAAGGCTTTCTTTTGTGTTGGCGGAGGACATGGGACTCGAACCCACGAGGCTGTTACACCCTACTCGCTTTCCAGGCGAGCTCCTTAGCCACTCGGTCAATCCTCCACACTATGTATCATTATGCGTTAGGCAAGTACACAACATCTGCCCAAAACAGCTATTTAAGTTTAACATAGTGAACCTTCATATGCAAGGAGTAATATTATATTGTTCCAAACACAAATCGTTCATATTACCATCACATTTAATTGACATTTTAATCAAAAAGTGCTAAATTACATATGTTGGATTTATTGCTCAATGGTTTAGGGAGGACTTATTAATGAAAAATCTCAAATCAAGGGCCATCTGGATCATAGGATTTGCAGCACTTATTATTATGTGCATGCCAATACTCGCTATGGCTAAAGAAGCAGAGTATGTACCTGCTTTATTTGGATCAGCTTGGTCACTACTACCACCGCTTGTTGCTATTGCACTTGCACTTATTACAAAGGAAGCATATAGCTCATTATTCATCGGTATCGTATGTGGTGGAATACTCTGGTCAGGTGGACACTTCGAACAGACAGTTCATCACGTACTTCAAGACGGAATTATTTCAAGACTTTCAGATAGCTACAACGTTGGTATCCTAGTATTCCTTATTATACTCGGTTCACTAGTAGCTATGATGAATAAGACAGGCGCTTCAGCTGCTTTTGGAGCATGGGCTGAAGAACGCATCAAGACAAGAGAGGGTGCTCAGTACAGCACAATTCTTCTTGGCTGTCTTATCTTCGTAGACGACTATTTCAACTGTCTAACAGTTGGTGCTGTTATGAGACCTATCACAGACAAGCACCACGTTTCAAGAGCTAAGCTCGCATACCTAATTGACGCAACAGCAGCTCCTGTTTGCATCATTGCTCCTATTTCATCATGGGCAGCAGCGGTTGCAGGTTTTGTTCCTGGAGAAGACGGTTTCTCACTATTCGTACGTTGCATACCTTACAATTTCTATGCACTTCTAACAATTCTTATGATGCTTTGCATAGTAACTTTCCATTTCGACTATGGTCCAATGAGAGTTCACGAGGACAATGCTATCAATGGAGATATCTACACAACTCCAGATAGACCTTATGAGAATGCACAGAGCGATGCAATCAATGGTAAGGGTAAGGTTATCGACATGATTCTACCAGTAGTTATTCTAATTGCATTCTGCATAGGCGGAATCCTTTATGCTGGTGGATTCTTTAAGGGAACAGGATTCGTAGAATCATTCTCAAGCACAGACGCATCAGTTGGTCTATCAACTGGATCACTTCTAGCTATCCTAGTATGCGTTGCTTGGTTCCTAGGAAGAAAACTTATCTCATTCAAGGAAATCATGGATTGTTTCCCAGAAGGATTCAAGGCTATGATTCCTGCTAACATGATCCTAACACTTGCATGGACACTAAAAGCTATGACAGACAGCCTAGGAAGCAAGGAATTTGTTGAAAAGTTCGTAGGTGGACTCGCAGGCGATCTTGTAAGCCTCCTACCAGCTGTAGTATTCCTAATCGGATGCGTAATCGCTTTTGCTACAGGAACATCATGGGGAACATTTGGTATCCTAATTCCTATCGTTGTATCAGTATTCTCAAACGACAAGGAGATGATGGTAATAGCAATGTCAGCTTGTATGGCAGGTGCTGTATGCGGAGACCACTGCTCACCAATCTCAGATACAACAATCATGGCATCAGCAGGTGCTCAGAGTAACCACATTAACCACGTAAATACACAGCTACCTTACGCTATGACTGTAGCAGCTGTATCCTTCGTAGCATATGTAATCGCTGGATTTGTAAGAAACATCTTCATCGCACTTCCAATCGCATTCGCTATGATGATTGCAGTACTAGCTGTACTAGTTAAGATTTACGGAAAAGAATCTGAATAAATTACACCAAGGTGTATAAACTTATATTCAATTGACAATGATTCAACAAGAAAAGCCCTTTAGTTTCTAAGGGGCTTTTTCAATTGCTTTTCCCCTTACATTTTATACGCAGATGGTGTATACTATTATTGTAAGTTAAATATGGTAAGAGGAGAGTTACAAATGTTCAAAGAAAACGAATTGGTAATGTACGGTTCTACTGGCGTTTGTCGCGTAAAGGAAATTGGCAGGCCAAGTTTTGTTGACAAGGACGACGAGCGTATCTACTACCTCTTAGAGCCAGTTTTTCAGAGCGGTGTCATCTATGCACCTATTGACAATGAAAAGGTTCCTATCAGAGCAGTAATTTCAGCAGAGAGTGCCTCAGAGCTACTTAATCATTTTGATGAGATTGAGGTTGATGATTACAAGTGCAAGAGCTCTCAGCAGCTATCACAGCACTATCAGAGCATCATAGAAAATCACTGCTGCGCTGATTTACTTGCCATGACCAAGTCTATTTATATTAAGTCTATGGTAGCTGGTAGGAATAAGAAACACCTGGGGCAGATAGACAAACGGTATATGAAGCGCGCGGAGGACTTGATTTACAGCGAAATCGCAGTCGCACTCGATACCAATAGAGAAGATGTCGAAAGGTATATTAAGGACAAGCTAGGAAAATACATTATCTAAATCAGAGTAGTAGATTTTCCAACTAATCTTAAGCTAATCCTAAACTAATCTTAAATGCTCGGATGCTTTTAGAATTTCTAGAAGCATCCATTTTATTTGCTTGACTTTTAATCAAAATGCGATATAATCTTTTTTGTTGGTTTAGCAATACTAAACAAATAGTTTAGAAAGGATATGCCTAATGTCTATTCAAATCGGTGAAAAGATCAAGGAACTTAGAATAAGAAATGGGCTAACTCAAGAGGAGCTTGCGGATAGAGCGGAGCTCTCCAAGGGATTCATTTCCCAGCTTGAGCGAGACCTTACTTCACCGTCAATTTCGACGCTTGAGGATATTTTACAGTGCCTGGGAATAAGCGTATCTGAATTCTTTGCCAGCGAAGAGGATGAGCAGATAGTCTTTGGAGAAGAAGACTATTTTGAGAAGGAAGATGCTACTGAGGGAAATATCATCGAGTGGATCATTCCTAATGCTCAGAAGAACGAGATGGAGCCTATAAGGCTAAAGATAGAGCCTAAGGGCAGGACTTATCCAGACAACCCTCATGAAGGAGAGGAGTTTGGATACATCCTTAAGGGAAGCCTATGCATCCATTTAGGCAGTAAGAAGTATGAAGCCAAGGCTGGAGAAGCCTTTTATTATAAAGCAGATAAAACACATTATTTCACGTCGAAGAGCGGAGCCATTTTGATATGGGTTAGCACGCCGCCAAGCTTTTAGGAGGAAAAATGCAATCATTAATAGAACTTAAGAACATAAGTAAAGCATTTGGCGATACGACGGTGCTGGATAACTTTAATTTGAGTGTAAATGAGAATGAGTTTATTACTCTGCTAGGACCTTCAGGCTGCGGCAAGACTACAACGCTCAGAATAGTAGGTGGTTTTGAGACGCCTGACGAGGGTAAGGTGTTTTTTGAGGGTAGCGACATTACAGACCTTGCGCCAAATAAGAGACATATCAATACTGTATTTCAGAAGTATGCTCTGTTTCCACACATGAATGTAGGAGACAATATTGCATTTGGTCTAAAGATTAAAGGAAAGAGCGACCAGTATATCAGAGATAAGATAAAGTATGCACTAAACCTTGTAAACCTAAGCGGATACGAGAGAAGAAGAATAGATTCTCTATCAGGTGGACAGCAGCAGAGAATTGCCATTGCAAGAGCTATAGTTAATGAGCCTAAGGTTCTTCTGCTTGATGAACCTCTTGGAGCTCTTGATCTAAAGCTAAGGCAGGACATGCAGTACGAGCTTATTAGACTTAAGAATGAGCTAGGAATTACCTTCCTGTATGTAACTCACGATCAAGAGGAAGCTCTTACCATGAGCGATAAGGTCATTGTCATGAACGGTGGCTACATACAGCAGATGGGAACGCCTGAGGAGATATATAACGAGCCGGAGAACGCTTTTGTTGCTGATTTTATTGGCGATAGCAATATCATCGACGCTGTGATGTTAGAGGATAAATATGTAAAGATAGGTGAGACTGTCTTTGATTGTGTAGATACTGGATTCGGAAAGAATAAGCCAGTTGATGTAATGATAAGACCTGAGGATATTATCATCAGAGAGCCTGGCAAAGGTAAGATAGATGGAGTGGTTACACACAATATCTTTATAGGTGTCTACTACGAGATGGAGATTGAGGCAGGTGGATTTACTTGGCTTGCTCAGAATACAACTAGCTTTGCGGTAGGCGAGCATGTGAGTATCGACGTTATTCCTTTCAATATACAAATCATGCACAAGCCTCAGACTAAGGAAGAGGAGGCAATAGAGATAGATGTATAAAAAGCCTTTTGCGATTCCATTCATAGGCTGGATACTCATCGGTACTATTGTTCCGGGACTAGTTATCGCTTTCTATGGATTTACAGATAGGAGCGGAGCTTTTACGATGGATAATGTGACTAGCATTCTCGCACCTGAGCATGCTAAGGCGCTTTGGATGTCGCTACTACTCGCTTTTATCAGTAGTTTAATATGTTTAATAATCTCTCTGCCACTCGCTTTGATTCTTAGAAACAGCAAGCTGAGCAGCAAGGGATTTTTGGTGTTTATTTTCATACTTCCTATGTGGATGAACTTCCTGCTTAGAACTATGGCTTGGCAAGTGCTCTTAGAAAGAGGAGGGCTCATCAATAACTTCTTTGAAAGCATCGGTATGCCTCAGCTTCAGATTATAAACACACCGGTAGCAGTTGTACTAGGCATGGTCTACGACTATCTACCTTTTATGATACTGCCTATATATAATTCAATGATTAAGATCGAAAATGCAGTTATCGAGGCAGCCTATGATCTTGGTGCGACCAAGGCTAAGGTTTTCAAGGATATCATTCTTCCACTTTCCGTTCCAGGAATAGCTAGCGGCATAACTATGGTATTCGTACCTGCGCTGACAACCTTTGCTATTTCGAACATGCTAGGCGGAGGCAAGATATATTTGATAGGTAATATCATCGAGCAGGAGTTTACGACGACTTCTAACTGGAACCTAGGTTCAGGACTTTCGCTAGTAATGATGATATTCATCTTGGTTACAATGGAGCTGATGTCAAGGCTCGATAAGGATGGGGATGGTGCTTTGATATGAGAAAAATAGGAAGTAAGATTTACCTTGCGCTTATCGTCATGTTCCTATATCTGCCAATTTTGACGCTAGCTGTATTTTCGTTTAACAAAGCTAAGACTATGGCGGTTTGGTCGGGCTTTTCGCTCAAATGGTATAGAGCCATGCTAGAAAACGACCAGATAATTGAGGCGATAAGAAATACCTTTTCGATTGCCTTTGTGGCGGCAGTTGTTTCAACGCTTATCGGAACATTTGCTTGCCTTGGCATGAACAAAATGAGAAAGAAGTCGCAGAATGTTTTGATGGGTTTAAATAACATTCCGCTTTTAAATGCAGATATAGTTATCGGAATATCTTTGATGATGACCTTCCTAGCATTTAAGATAGACCTTTCTTGGACGACGGTGCTTCTATCGCATATTACCTTTTGCATACCTTATGTAATACTTTCGGTTTTACCTAAGATAAAGCAGCTTAGCCCTAGTGCCTACGAGGCTGCGCTAGACCTTGGAGCAAGTCCGCAGTACGCTTTTTACAAGATTGTCATGCCTGAGATTTGGCCGGGAATTTTCTCGGGATTTCTGCTTGCTTTTACGATGTCTGTAGACGACTTTGTTATAACGCATTTCACAAGAGGCGCGGGAATAAATACGATTTCAACTTTGATATATAGCCAGGTTAAGGTTGGAATTAAGCCGACGCTATTTGCGCTTTCGACTGTAATCTTTGTTCTCGTGCTGGTTATACTTGTAATCACGAATATCCTTTCAGGAATAAAGGAGGGCAAGGGCAGATGAGGAAAAGAATAGTTTCGATGCTTCTCGTTTTCGCGCTATGTCTAGGACTTACAGCCTGTGGAGAAAAGGGAGAGCAGGAGGAAAATAACTCCAAGGTTCTCAAGGTTTATAGTCTCGGTGACTACTTTGATCCCGATTTGATAGATGAGTTTGAAAAGGAGACTGGCATCAAGGTCATTTTAGATAACTTTGATACTAACGAAGAGATGTATCCAGTCATGTCAAAGGGAACCGTCAAGTACGACGTGATTTGTGCCTCGGATTACATGATACAAAAGCTTCTCAAGAAAAAGCTTCTAGCAAAGCTCGACTACAAGAATCTACCAAACTTTGAAAACATCGACCCAAAATATATGCAGATTGCATCAAAGTTTGACAAGAACAACGAGTATGCTATTCCTCATACTTGGGGAGTGCTAGGCGTCATGTATAATACCAAGAAGATTCGTCAGGGTGAGATAGAATCATGGAACGACCTGCTCAAAAAGAAGTACGACCAGCAGATTGTTATGCCTGACAGCGTTCGCGATAATTTTGCAATTGCGCTAAAGGCAAAGGGTTATTCGATAAACACAAAGAGCGAAGCAGAGCTCAATAAGGCAACTAAATTCCTTCAGGACCAAAGTCCGCTAGTCTACAAATATTCAAACGATGCAGCTAGAGACCTCGCAATCGGAGGCTCAACTGATATCGCAGTTGTCTGGAACGGTGAGGTTCTTTACTCTAGAGAGGAAAATAGCAATCTAGATTTCGTAATACCAAAGGAGGGGAGCGAGGAGTTCCTCGACATGTGGGCCATACCTGCAAATGCTGAGCATAAGAAAAATGCTGAGAAGTGGATTGACTTCATGATGAGAAAGGAAACTGCGCTCAAAAACTACGATTACCTAACATACACAATTCCAAACAAGGCAGTCATAGAGAAGGTATCAAAGGATGCTGAGAACAAGAAATACATATTCCCAGAAGAAAGCATCATATCAAAATGTGAATCTCTAACGGACCTTGGCACAGAGTATGACGATATGTATAACAAGTACTGGAAGAAGTTCAAGTCAAATTAAATTAATCCGTATATAAGTACTAAAAATCCGCCTCGGAGCAGCTCTTTACGAGCATTCCTCCGCAGGCGGTTTAATTTTAGATTATGTGTATGTATTTTTCTAGTTCTTTTTCGAACTCAAGGCGGTGGTGCTTGGTGTAGATTCCTGGGATTCCGCCAGTATGAATCATAACTACGTTTTCACCTTTTTTAATCTCGCCGTTTTGTACCATCTCAAGGATTCCAGCAAAGGTTTTGCCTGTATAGCATGGGTCCATAATTATACCTTCCTTGCTTCCTAGGTAGTAGATTGCATCGCGAACCTCCTTGCAAGGGTTGTTATATGCACCTCTATGGTAGTCGCAGGTTAGGTCAAAGTCGCTTTCCTTTGCCTCAAACTTCATTCCGAACTCTTCCTTACAGCTGTTATAGTACTCGATAGCTGTCTTTTCGATTCCGTCTGGGAATGGCTCTATCGCAATGCCGGTGAGTCTAAATCCAAGGTCTTCATTCATCTGACCAGCGAAGAGTCCCATGTACGTTCCCATACTTCCAACGGTTGTGATAACGCGAGGATCATCTAGCTTCATTTCCTTAAGCTGTTTGTCAAGCTCAAGTGCGCAGTCGTAATATCCGAGCATACCGATATTACTTGAACCACCTGTGCAGATGAAATAAACCTTTTCACCCTTGTCCTCGTATTCCTTAGTAATCTTTGCAAAAGCTTCCTCAGCGACCTCTTGTTTTGTTCTTGTACCGTCGTTATGAACTAGGTAGACATTGCAATTCATGATTCCGTCTAGGATTAGGTTAGCGGATATTTCGCCTGGGTATTCATCTACAGCTACTATAGCAGATTTTAGTCCAAAGCGAGCTGCTGCTGCGGCAGTAAGTCTACCGTGGTTTGTCTGTGCACCACCAGTTGTAAGAAGCATGGTAGCTCCTTTATTCAAAGCATCCTTTACTAGATATTCAAGCTTACGAAGCTTGTTTCCACCAGTACCAAGGGCAGTGATATCGTCTCTCTTGAGGTAGAGGTTTATACCTAGATCCTCTGAAACGTTCTTGAGATATGTAATCTGTGAAGGCTGCATCAAAATGTCGACCTTATCGTGTCCGTAAAGCATAGCATAGGCTCCTTTCAGTTAACAAACATCATGTTTTCATATAGATAATACCATACTTTGATATATTTTTTAATACATAGATAATATTTCATAACACTAATAGTAATATTAACTCAGAATGTATATAATATAAGATAATTATGTCGATTAGACTATTTGATTGATAAATTGACTGTTACGAAACGGATGATTTATTAAGATGTGATTAAACAATGGAGGTAACATTATGAAAGCACGCGAATTACTAAACAACCCATTTCTAAACAAAGGAACGGCGTTCACTATGGAGGAACGTAAGGAACTTGGTCTAATTGGACTACTCCCGCCATATGTTCAGACTATAGAAGAGCAGGCTGCACAGACATATGCTCATATGGAAAGAAAGACGACTGATTTGGAAAAACGTCTATTTCTAATGGAAATTTTTAATACTAATCGCACGCTCTTCTACTATCTATTTTCTCAGCACCTAGAGGAGTTTAACCCTATTGTATACGATCCAACAATTGCTGACACTATAGAAAACTACAGTGACCTCTTTGTGGACCCTCAGTATGCAGGATATCTTGATATAAATCATCCCGAGAATATTGAAGAAACCCTAAAAAATGCTGCAGGAGATCGCCATATTCGTCTAATTGTTGTTACAGATGCTGAGGAAATCCTAGGAATTGGCGATTGGGGAACAAATGGTGTGGATATTTCAGTAGGAAAGCTTATGGTTTATTCTGGAGCAGCTGGAATTGACCCTGCTACTGTACTGCCTCTAGTGATAGATGCTGGAACAAATCGCAAGGCCCTCCTTGATAATCCTAATTACTTGGGAAATCGTCACGAGCGTGTTACGGGTGAAGCATATTACGATTTTATTGACAAGTTTGTACAGACTGCGGAGAAACTCTTTCCAAAACTATATCTACATTGGGAGGATTTTGGACGCTCAAACGCAGCTAATATCCTTGAGAAATATCGCAAAAAAATACCTACTTTCAACGATGATATTCAAGGAACAGGTATAGTAACTCTAGGAGGGCTATATGGTTCATTGGAGATTTCGGGAGAAAAGCTAACAGATCAGATTTATGTATGCTACGGTGGTGGCACAGCTGGTGCTGGAATTGCATCACGTGTACATAGAGAAATGATAAACGAAGGACTTTCAGAGGATGAAGCTTACAAGCGTTTCTTTATGGTAGATAAGCAGGGGCTTCTATTTGACGATATGGATGACCTAACACCTGAGCAAAAGCCTTTTGCAAAGAAGCGTTCTGACTTTGCTAATCCAGATAAGTTGACAAGCCTACTAGAAGTAGTTAAGACTGTTAAGGCTACAATTTTAGTTGGAACATCAACAAATCCGAATTCGTTTACAAAAGAAATTGTTGAGGTTATGTGTGAAAACTCAGCACATCCAATGATTTTCCCACTTTCAAATCCAACAAAGCTTGCTGAAGCAAAGGCTGAAGATCTCATAAAATGGTCAGATGGAAAAGCATTCGTTGCAACAGGTATACCTGCTGATACTGTTTCATATAAAGGTGTAGATTATGTCATCGGACAGGCTAATAACGCTTTGATATATCCAGGTCTTGGACTTGGAATGCTAGCATCAGAGGCTAGTCTTTTGACAGATGAAATGATTGGTGCAGCAGCTCGTGCGCTAAGTGGAATCATAGACATGAAAAAAGCGGGTGCTCCTGTATTGCCACCGTTTAAATATGTTGCAGAGGTTTCAATTAAGGTTGCTGAAGCTGTTGCAAAGATGGCTCAAGAACAGGGACTTGCGCGCTCTGAGGAGAAAGATATGGCTAAGGCTGTACGAGAGCTTAAGTGGTATCCTAAGTATCGTTAGTATTTATATGTTGTACAAAGTGTGCCGAGAAAGATATAGCTTGGCACACTTTAGTACAAAGAAGGTGTTCTATGAATATATTATTAACTTCTATGGAGAGTATAATTCCTATAATAGTTATAATTGTCTTAGGATATGTTCTTCAGAACCGTGGATGGTTTGAGGAAAGCTTCGGAGCAAATCTCTCACGCCTTATTATGAATATAGCACTTCCTGCATCAATTTTTGTTTCAGTAATGAAATATTTGACGCTAGATAAGTTAATCAGCCTTTCAGGTGGCTTACTCTATACATTTGGAGCATTCATATTAGGCTACATAGTAGCTTTCATCACTGTTAAGGTGTTCAAGGTTAGACCAGGACGCAGGGGCACGATGATTAACACATTTGTGAATGCAAATACAATTTTTATCGGTTTGCCTCTAAATATTGCTCTATTTGGAAATGAGGCACTTCCTTATTTCTTGATTTACTATATTACAAATACAGTTTCGACATGGACATTAGGTGTCTATCTGATGACAAGTGATAGTAAGACAGGGAAGAAGACGGATGCTAGCAAGTTCGATTGGAAGAAGCTGCTTCCTGCACCACTGGTAGGATTTCTAATCGCACTAGCGTTTTTGGTTATTAAAATTCCAGTGCCTAGCTTTGCAACGAGTACGCTTACATATATAGGAAATCTAGTCACTCCGCTATCTCTACTTTATATAGGTATAGTTCTTTCAAAGGCAGGACTAAAGACGATTAGCCTAGATAAAGATACCATTATTACCCTAATCGGAAGATTTGTACTTGGGCCTGCTGTTATGATTGCAATTCTTTCTTTGACAGCGAAGGGAATGGCTACAGCAGAATACAAAACCTTTGTCATTCAGTCTGCAGCACCAGCACTTGCAGTTTTGCCAATCCTGGCGCATCAGGGTGATGGAGATGTAGAGTTTTCGACAAATGTCGTGACATTAAGTACAATTCTATTTGCAATCGTTATACCTATTGTTGATATTATCCTAGGATAGAGAAATTTTAAGAATAAGATTACTGGAAATCTAGCACCTGAGAAGGTGCTTTTCCTATTTGTACTTGATTTTGTTGCAATGTCACCTATGATGCTTTATTATTACATCTTGAACAATGAATTAGATCAAAACAAGATTGTCACATCTTTTACAGACAAGTTAGACCATATTAATCAGACTTAAATAATAGGAGAGAAGTATGCTAGAGTTAAAAAATATAACAAAGATATATAATAGCGGCGCAGGTGTGCAAAAGGCACTTGATAATGTCTCCGTTTCATTTGCCGGTCACGAGTTTGTCTCCATACTTGGAGCAAGCGGAAGCGGTAAAACTACGCTTCTTAATTTGATAGGTGGACTCGATGTATACGATGAGGGAGATATGATTGTAGACGGCATGTCGACAAAATCCTTCAAGGATAAGGATTGGGATAGCTATAGAAACAGTACAATTGGATTTATATTTCAAAGCTATAACCTGATCAGCCATCTTTCTGTGCTAGAAAACGTCAAGCTAGCTATGTCGATTTCAGGTATATCAAATAGGGAAAGCAAGGAAAAGGCAGTCGAGGTTCTAAAGAAGGTAGGTCTTTCAGAGCATATGAACAAGAGACCTAATCAGCTTTCTGGTGGACAGATGCAGAGGGTTGCCATTGCACGTGCACTTGTTACAGATCCTAAAATTATCCTGGCAGATGAGCCAACGGGCGCATTAGATAGCAGCACGAGTGCGCAGATTATGGATCTTATTAAGGAAATAAGCAAAGATAAGCTTGTAATAATGGTTACTCATAACCCTGAGATTGCACAAAAGTATAGCGACCGTATAATTCGCCTTTCTGATGGAGTGATTATAGAGGATACTGCGCCGAATACGAAAAATGATAATAGTGAGTATAATTCGCCAAGGACATCTATGTCCTTTGTTCAGGCAATAAACTCTAGCTTCAAAAACCTTTTGACAAAGAAGGTGAGAACAGTCCTTACTACTATTGCAGCAAGCATTGGAATTATAAGCATTGCAACGGTTATGGCTATTTCATCTGGAATGAATAGCTATATCAAATCAACGCAGGAGGATACGATCTCAACCATGCCTGTAACAATCTCTGCAGTAGATTATAAAAAGGTTCTTAGAACAAGCCCTAGCAAGACAAAGCCTAGCAAGGAAATTAAGCTTGCAGACGCAGGAAGCATTCATTTAAACAGATATACTGAAAATGCTCTAGGTGGAAATGATGGCGATTTTATCTCTTACATGAAAAAGCATGCAGGCAAGTACTACAAGAGCCTCGAATATAGTACTGGGTATATGCTTAAGGCTTTGATTAAGGACGAAAACGGCAAAATACAGCCTGTTAAGGAAAACGAAGTTAGGACGATATTTAATACAATAAGTAACTTCGCTGTACTTCCAGCTGATGAAAAGACCATAACAAATGACTACGACATATTAGCGAGCAAAACAGGAAAGTTCAAATATCCTGGAGAAAATGAAGCAATACTATTTGTCTCTGCAGAGGGAACTCTAAATGAAAATCAGCTTGCATTGCTTGGATATAGTGGTAGAAAGAGTGTTAAGCCTGAAGAAATCATAGGAAAGAAGTTTAAGATACTAAATAATAATCAGTATTTCCGTCAGTTTGGCGATGTCTTTGTGCCAAATGAAATAACAGAAAGCCTTTACGATGAAGGCAAGGAGCTTGAAATCATTGCAGTAATGAGGCTTAATGACAGCTCTAAGAACTCTTTCAATGGGCTTATTGGATATAACAGAGATTTTCTAGATAGCATGCTAAAAATGGAAAAGGATTCTGATATTGTAAAGGCTCAGCAGGAAAGCAGGAGTAAGAACCTCATAGGTGGAAGCGGTGATTCGCTTACAGACGAAGGCTATCAAGAAATAATGCAGCAGCTTGGAGGAGATAGCACACCTAAGAGTATAAGCTTTTATGCAAAGACCTTTGATGATAGGGAAGCGGTGATAAGCACACTAACAAAGTTTAACAAGGAAGCAGAAAAGAAATACGGAAAAGATACCGATAATTATCAAAGGTATGCGATTTCATATACGGATACAGCAAAGCTGATAACCAAGGCCTTTGGAGATATCATAAATTCGATAACCTTTATTCTTATCGCATTCTCTGCAATTTCACTTCTAGTTTCATCAGTAATGATAGGAATACTGATTTACGTATCAGTTGTCGAAAGAACAAAGGAGATTGGAATCCTGCGTGCTCTAGGAAGCAGGAAGAAGGATGTTTCAAGAATATTTAATGCAGAGGCTGCAATCCTTGGATTTACATCGGGAGTCTTGGGCGTTGCAGTAGCCAGCGCGCTTACAGTTCCAATTAATAAGCTTGTAGCAAAATCCCTAGATATAAGCGGTTTTAATGCTAGCGTTAGCGTATCAACAGCTGTATCACTAATAGTTCTAAGCGTTGCACTTACTTTGATAGCTGGATTTATACCATCTAGAATTGCAGCAAAAAAGAACCCAGTTGAAGCTTTGCGAACAGAGTAAAAAATTTTTTATTCCATTTCATAAAGAATTCATAAATACAACTTAATATGGTAGACAAGAGGGATATTTACTTGGGAGATTAGGCTAGAATTATAGGTTCCGAGGGGTTGGAATCTGGACAGTACCAGAGCCGTTGAGACGGCGACTAAGTGGAGGCCATTATGACTAAGAATGCATTAGCATATATCAGCAGAAAGAGGAACAGAAGCTTGATTGCATTTATTCTCATAGCTTTGGTGCTGTCATCTCTTTATTCCTGTTTCTATGTCGCAAAATCTATCAGTGGCGTAGAAAAATCTATCTATAAATTATCGAATTCATCTATTTCCATAGCTAGTAAGAATGCTAATGGAACATTTCATATAAAGGATCTAAGTTCTTTAGATTCTATCAGCAATATCGAAGAAATTACAGCAGAATATTCAGGCACTGCAAAGCTGACAAGTGGCAGCGTTTTTGATGGTGCGCAAAAAATCCAGCGAGATGATTTGCCGCAGGAGCTAAATAATCTCGTGTCCATCCATGCCGTTACGGAAAGTAGGAGAAATCTACTATTTCGTAGCGGTGCTTTTTTTGTCGAAGATGGACGAGCATTAAAGGAAGGCGACAAGTACAAGGTACTTGTTCATAAGGAGCTTGCAAAGAAAAACAACTGGAAGCTGCATGATAAAGTGAGTCTTTCACTATTTAAGGATGAAGCCTATAGCGATGCTTCTGAAGCTAAGAACTTTGAGATAGTTGGGATCTTTAGCGGTAAGACGGTAGAGCAGTATACTGGACTTTCATCTGATCTTAGTGAGAACATGCTGTTCACAGACTACTACGGAAGCCAGAGGGCGCTTGGTCTATCAAAGGGTGATGAGATTGCAACAAGTCTCACGCTTTATGTAAAGGATGCACAGCAGCTAGACAAGGCAAAGGCAGACATTAAGGCGCTTGATATAGACTGGTCAAAATATGAGGTAATTAAGGATTCCAAGGCTTTTGAGCAGGCTTCGGCTGCAGTTGGAAGCATGAAGCACATCATAAGGCTGATATCTACTTTGATAGTTGTAGGTGCTATAGTCGTCCTCACTTTGATACTCATTCTATGGATAAGGGAGAGAACCTACGAGATAGGAATCTTGCTTTCAATAGGATTTAGTAAGTCTAGGATAATGAGTCAGTTCATACTTGAGCTTGTGTTCATATCGCTTCCTGCTTTGATAGTGGCTTTGCTTTCGGGAAGCATTTTGATATCGCAGCTTCTAGGAGCTATTATCACAGATGAAAGCGCCTTTGTTCAGGGAGGACTTTACCATCAGGGATTTGGACTCGATAATATTACAAGTCTATTACAGTGCTATGCAGTACTGATAGGAATAATCGTTATATCTGTTGTCGCAGCTTCGGCTACGATACTGGTTAAAAAACCGAAGGATATTCTATCAA
The DNA here is from genome assembly GCA_938049335.1 of uncultured Clostridia bacterium. Taxonomy (GTDB): domain Bacteria; phylum Bacillota; class Clostridia; order Peptostreptococcales; family Anaerovoracaceae; genus Eubacterium_B. The sequence continues at coordinate 18,418 of CALIYX010000029.1, forward strand.
AAGTTAGTTAGGAGCAATGATGAATATTTTAGAAGCAAAAAAATTAAGCTACAATTATGCAAACTCAAAGGAAAAGGTATTATCATCAGTGAACCAGGGCTTTGAGGAGGGAGAGTTTTACGCGATTATTGGAAAGTCAGGCGCAGGAAAATCGACATTTTTGTCACTCCTTGCTGGACTTGACTCACCGCAGGAGGGAGAAATCCTTTTCCGTGGTGAAAATATTGAGAAAGAAGGATATAGCAAACACAGGAGAGATAACATCTCGCTAGTATTTCAGAACTACAATCTCATTGAGTATCTGACACCGCTTGAGAATATCAGACTCGTGAATAAGCACGCGAGCGAGGATATATTGCTTGAGCTTGGTCTAGACAGAAGTCAGATAAAGAGAAACGTTCTTAAGCTGTCTGGCGGACAGCAGCAGAGAGTTGCCATTGCAAGAGCTTTGGTATCTGAAGCGCCAGTAATACTTGCGGATGAACCTACGGGAAATCTCGACCAGGCTAGTTCAAAGGAAATTATTGATCTCTTCAAGAGACTTGCTAAAGAGAGAAACAAGTGCGTTATTGTCGTTACTCACAGCAAGGATATTGCAGATGCAGCAGATGTTGTGCTAGAAATCAGCAATAAGAAGCTTAAGAGAAAGTAGTTTGGAGGTTAGCCGTGATTAAGAATGCTTTTACATACGTATGGAGAAAGCCGCTGAGAACCATTGTCATCTTCCTTGTAATTCTGTCTATGTCGACACTGTCGATGATTGGATTATCTATCAAAGATGCAACGGATAAGGCTTCAAACGAAACCTTTAAAAACATTACAAATAGCTTCAGCATGGAGATTAATAGATCGACAAACCCTGGTACTCCAAGAGGTGGCGGAAATGTGAGAGGGCAGGACATCAAAAAGATATCTCAGATGGATGAGATAGATGGATATGTAAAGAGAATTGGTAGTGTAGCTGACCTTGTTGACTACGACCTGATCGAAACAGATGATACTAAGGCAAATTCTTCTCCTGAAAGAGCAAAGAACTTTGGACGTGCGGTGATGATAACTGGCGTAAATGATTCAACACGCGAAACGAAGTTTGTATCAGGTGCATTTACTCTTGTAGAGGGTAAGCCTCTAGTACAGGATGACAAGTACAAGATTTTGATGCATAAGGACCTTGCCGCTAAGAACAATCTCAAGGTTGGGGATAAGATAAAGCTTAAATCAAATCTCTTCGATGCAGATAATGAAAACAAGGCAAATGAAATTGTCGAGGTCGAAATAAAGGGTCTATTTGACGGACATAACAATGGAGGCGTAAGCGCAGCGCAGGAGCTTTATGAGAACAATATAATATCTGACCTTCACACTGCTGCTAAGGTGTACGGAAACACTGAGGATACAGCTGTTTACCTAGATGCGACTTTCTTTGTAAAGGGTGACAAGGATCTTGACAAGGTTATGGAAAAGGTTCAGGAGCTAGATATCGACTGGAGCTATTTTAGTCTAGTCAAGAGTTCATCTAACTATCCAGCACTTCAGGATTCGATTTCAGGTGTATATGGACTTGCTAATAAGCTGTTTGTTGGCGCTTTGATATTTGCAGGACTTGTGGTTTCACTTCTTCTATTCCTATGGATAAATGCGAGAAAGAAGGAGATTGCAGTATTGCTTTCAATAGGTATATCAAAGGGAAGGATATTCCTTCAGTTTGTCTCAGAGATGGTATTCATCTCAATTCCGGCCTTTGTTTGCTCATATTTTGCAGCATCATACCTAGGCAAGGAAATGGGAAATAGCATACTAAAGAAGGTTACAGGAGATGTATCAAAGAGGCTTGCAGGAGAATCATCTGGAACACAGCTTGGTGGCGGTGCCGAAGTAGATGGATTCAATAAGACGCTCACTAGCCTAGACATAGAGGTAGGTATGAAAATCTTCATCCATGTTGTTATATTCATGGTGGTGATTCTAGCAATTTCACTTTTGATATCTTCATTTAACATCCTAAGGAAAAAGCCAAAGGACTTGCTAACAGACATTAAGTAAGTAAGAAAAATGACGAATGCCGATGTTTATTCTATCGATGTTCGTCATTTTGTATTATAATCTAAATATATGAATTTGTGACAATGAGGTAATAGTATGAAAATACTGGTTGTTGAAGATGACAAGATGATAAGGGAAGGTATCTGCGAATACATGTCTGAGTTTGGCTATGAGATGGTTCAGGCAGAGGATGGCAGAATGGCTCTTGAGCAGTTTGATAAGAACGATATTGGGCTTGTAGTTTTAGATATACAGATTCCTTTTATGAGCGGACTTGAGGTTCTTAGAGAGATAAGGACTAGGAGCATGGTTCCTGTTTTGATGCTAACTGCCTTCGGCGATGAGGAATACGTGATAGATGCCTTTTCAAACCTTGCTGACGGATACATGGAAAAGCCTTTTTCACTTCCGGTGCTAAAAGCTAGGCTAGAGTCTATGATCAAAAGGTATTCATCTCAATCAGACAGCTTCAAATACGGAAATGCTGAGGTTGACTTCATAGGCTATACGGCCAAACTAAATGGTGAGCCAGTTGATATCAAGGCTAAGGAGCTTGAAATTCTAAAGTTTCTTCTGAATAACGAGGGTCAGGCTCTGACGAGAATGCAGATCATAGATAATGTTTGGAAGGAGTCAGAGGAGATTCCATTTGATAGAGTCATCGACGTGTATGTCAAGGAGCTAAGAAAGAAGCTTGAGCTAGACTGCATAGTTACAATTAGAAATGTGGGATATAAATTAGAGAGAAAATGAGAAATTTAAAGATACTACCAAAAATTTTTTTGCAGATATTTATCATTATCAATATACTGATAATCGTGATACATCTGTCGGTGTATATAGTTTTTCCAAAGTCGTATTTAGAAACCCGTAAGCACGAGGTTGATATTAAGGCCGATGAAATTGCTCTTAGCATGAACGGAAAAGACCTTAAATTTGTCATGCAGGCGCTTGAATTTTACTCAAATAACAGTGAGATTAAAGCTTATATCAAAGGTATGAAGAGCGATAACAGTGTTCAGGTAGAGGAAGATATAGATATTGATTACTATAGCGATGATAACTCGGTAATTCTCGAGGAGAGGCAGATTACGCTTAAGGACGGTAAAAAAATAACTCTCCAGTTTGTTTCATCTGAGAACATGCAGGAAGATGCTAAACGCCTTACATTGAGCTTTCTTCCATATTCAATTTTAGTATCAGTGCTTTTCTCAATGATAGTTTCATATATCTTTGCTAGATCATTAAGCAAGAATATAAACGAAATCGTAGCCGTCTCAGAGAGGATGGCCAATCTAGATAGAGAAGCGCGCCTCGAAATAAAAAGCGAGGATGAAATCGGACACCTCAAAAAACAGATAAATATGCTATACGAAACCCTGCTAGGACTCATAGATGACCTAGAAGAGAAGAATGAAGAGATAACTAGACTGAGTAAATTGAGGTACGACTTTTTCAGAGGACGTTCTCATGAGCTAAAGACACCGCTTGCTTCACTTAAGATAGTCCTCGAAAACATGAAGTACAATATAGGCAAGTACAAGGACAAGGATTTCTACATAGGTGAGTGCATAAACATGGTAGATGAGCTAAACCACAGCATATCTCAGACCCTATCTATTTCTAGCTACGACCAGTTAAGAAATGATGAAGAAATGTTAGTCCTAAAGGATATGATTTCTGATGTAGAGAAGAAGTATTTGGCGCACATAGAAAAGAAAAACTTGCATCTTGATATAAAGCTCGGTGATGAAAAGCTGTACATAGGTAGAACGGCGCTAAAAATAGTTTTATCAAACCTTATGAGCAATGCAACAAAGTACAATGTAAATGATGGGGAGATAAATATCGGTGTTAAAGATGGCTGGCTATATGTAGAAAACACTGGAGAAAATCTAGGAGAACTTGATCTAGATAGAATATTTGAAATCGGTTTTAGCCTAGACAAGGAAAATGGAAACGGCATTGGCTTATATGTTGTTTCAAACATCCTCATAAACTACGGAATCGAGCATAAGATTGAAATGAATGGAGATAGATTCATTTTCTTAATCAAGCTAAATGCGTAGAAAATAAGAAATATTTATAAAGCATATTAAAATTGTTAAGGCGGGCTCGCAGAGAAAAGTCTGCCTTTTTTTGTTGACAATCATAAACCTGTGTATATAATAAAATAGTTAAAAATTTTGAAGTGGAGGGATATATGTTTAAGATTGAAGAAATAAAGAAATCCTTTAAAGATAAAGAAGTTCTGAAGGGGGTAAGCTTTTCTGTAGAAGAAGGTGATAGAATTGCTTTGCTCGGTAACAATGGTGCTGGAAAAAGTACTTTATTTAAGATAATATCCGGACAACTCATAGCAAATTCTGGAAGCGTGAGCACAAAGCTAGATTTCCAGACCGAGATTGGCATGATGCCACAAGGTGATATTTTGATTGATGATCTTACGGTTTTAGATTTAGTTATCTTAAAAACACAGATGAATAAGCTCAATAATGTGGACTATGACGCCTTACTTGCTATGGTGGACCTGGGGGAGCATAGAAATCAGTATGTAGGTGGCTTATCAGGTGGTCAGAAAAGAAGGCTTTCTCTTTTACTAACAATCTTAAATTCACCTAAACTTATATTCCTAGATGAACCTACAACAGGAATGGATTTAGAGTCAGTCGATAATTTTTGGAAACTGCTTGATGAGCAGAAGTTTACATCGGTAATTGTCACACATGACTTCAATCAAATTGACCATTTCTTTACAAAGGTTTTAATTTTGAAAGATGGCAGAATTGCAGCAAGTGATGCAGTCGATAAGATTCATGCAGATGGCAAGACCATAGAGCAGTATTATAGAGAAAATGTAGAAAAGGAGGCATAATCATGATTATGAAAATACAGCTAAGGCAAGTCCTTAGAAACAAGAGATTTCTAATATTTACAATCTTTGTTCCTGTTATATGGTATATTTTTATCTACAATGTGCAGAAGGGAATAGTTCCAAACATCATGTTTGGTATTGCAGTTTTCATCGGTATTATCGGAAACAGCATGGCTACATTCAGTAAGAGAATTTCATCTAACATAGATTTTTTCTCATTTGAATCAAAGTTCACAAAGTACAGCGTTAAGAGATATCTATTAGACCAGACCATAGTGCAGGTAGTTCTGAACACATTGATCTTTCTAGTAGTGCTTGCAGTAGCAGTTGCCTTGTTTAAATTTCAAATAACTGGAGAACTTGCAATTCAGTTCTTCTTGTTAACAATCATGGGAATCTATTTTAGCATGATTGGATTCGTAGTTGGTGTTAGACTCGAGCCTAAGATTATAGATACAGTTAGTTTTCCACTTATAATATTAGCTGCAATGACTGTTATACCGTTTGCAAGCTTTGGAGCTGAAGGAAGCTTCATGACAATTATAAGTAAGATACAGATGATATTCCCAGGCTATTACTATAGCGAGATAATAAATGCAATTTCAGCTTCAAAGGCTGTAGAACTTAAAGACCTGGCTCTGTTTGTTGGAACGTTCATATTAAATTTAATTCCACTTTACTTCCTAGTACCTAAGACAAAAATCATAAAATCAAACTAAGATATAAGATAATCAAACCCTGTTAAGTCAATTAACAGGGTTTTGCTATTTTTTTATTTAAATGTCTTTGAGTGGATTACTCTATAAAGCTTAACATCGCTTCTCTTTACCATAGCATCTTCAGTTTCTGCTTCTCCATACTGGTTGTCGTATGGGTCATAGCGATAAAACTTCTTAGGTACAGTGAATTCCTCCTGAATGTCAGTGTTGAAAATAAGTCTATAAGGATCGATATTTCCAAAGTAGAACTGACAATCTTCTTCTGAACCTCTGCGAACAGCACCGCCACCAAATGATGGATCAACAGGTCTAAAACCTACGCCTCTAAAGTAAACAGCAGCCCAGTCGTGAGCACCACCGCATTCTCCATCAGTTACAACACCAGACTGCCATCTAGCAGGGATGCCATTATATCTGCAAAGTGTAATCAAAAGTGATGCCTGAAGTCCGCAGTCGCCTCTGCCTCTCAGTGCAAAGTAGCCTGGAAGCCAGTCAATAGCAGCATAATCGCGAACATAAGCATATCTATATTTGTGAGTGATAAAGTCGAAAATCTTCTTTGCAATTACAGTCTTATCAGTCTCATCACCAACTATCAAAGCAGAAAGCTCCTTTATGAAAGGTGTGAATACATAGTGAGGCGCTTTCTCAGTAAGATCGCTCTCTAGAATCTGCTTCTTGAGCTCAGCCTCCTCAGCTTCGCTTACCTTTGCTCCAGCAGAAACAATATCATCAAAGCTCATATATGTCTGAGTCATCTTTGCCTTACATCTTACCTTAAAGCTTTGCTCTTTATTTCCGTCTGCACTGAAGTGAACTGTTCTTTGAAGTGCGCTCTCAGGTGCGATTTCGCATTCCATTGATGTACTTACAAGCTCAATATCGCTCATACCTATTCCATTAGGTGAAGGGTAAGGTAGGTGAACAGAAAGCTTCTTGTTCTTTGCTGCTTCAGTATCTACATCTGCGATAAATTCTAGGTCGATAGCTACCTCCGCTGAGCCTGTGCTTCTCATGTGGTCTCTTGATTCAGATACCTCTAGGCTTTTATCGTCAGGGTAGGTGCTACCTGGCCAATTTGTCAAAAGTACACTTGTGATGAAGAGGGAAGCGACGCTAAAGTCAACGTAGCGCTTCTCACCATTAATGAAGATGTAGTCTGTATCTCCGGCAAGCTTCTTGAAATCTTCGCTAGAAAACCCCGGTGCATACTCAGCAATCTGCTCGATAAGCTCGCTCTCTGTTAGTGTGTACTCTCTGAGCTTGACATCTGCATTATGCATCTCTAAAATGATTCTCTTCTTAACCTCCGCTGGAAGGTTTTCTCTATCAAGGTGATACTTTGCTCTCTCTTTAAACTCGTCAAAATATCCTGCGCCCTTTAGTTTCTCAAGTTCCTCTGGGAGTGGAAAAGAAAGGGAGCTTACATAGCTCAAATCCATAGTAATTCTCCTTTTTTCTAGCTTGTTTAGATACGAATTATTATATACACCTGCTTGACATAAGTCCATAGATATTATATTATTCTATGTGAAAAGAACATCTTTAAGTCGGTACAGAGATGCCGATAAGGTAGTGATAGATCATATGATTTTTGCGCATCTTGTCAGCATGTCTTGACAGGATTTTTTTGTGTCCAAAGTAAGGGAAAGAGCATGGAATTCAAATCACAGCTAATGACAACAGATGAAATTATGAGAGCGCTTCGCAGAATCGCACATCAAATTACTGAGAGAAATAACGGTACTGAGGATGTTGTAATTGTCGGAATTGCCAAGGGTGGTGTTCCAATTGCAAATCAGCTCAGCGAGTTTCTCAAGACGATTGAGCAGAGAAGTATTCCAACTGGCGTACTAGATATAAGTGGTCATAGGGATGATATTGAGCCGAATCAGATTGATGAGGCGAGGATCAGCGAATCAATGATTCCTTGCGATATCAACGGCAAGCATGTTGTCTTAGTAGATGATGTGCTCTACACAGGCAGAACCGCAAGAGCGGCCTTTGATGCACTTTCAGATTTTGGAAGGGCAGGCACCATACAGCTTGCAGTTTTAATAGATAGGGGACATAGGGAGCTACCGATAAGAGCCGATTATGTAGGAAAGAACATTCCTACATCGCATGTTGAGACAATAAGGATTGACTTTGATGAGACGGGAACTAGACCCGTAGTAAACATCTATAATCGTTAATAGGTGTTCTATAAGCTATTTTATTATTAAGAAGGAGAAATATATGTCAGACAAAAATGTTAACGAAAACGGCATTTACGATGCCAGACAGCTAGGCGTTCCTAAGATGATTATCCTAGGTCTGCAGCACACATTTGCCATGTTTGGTGCTACTATTCTAGTTCCTATTTTGACAGGTCTAAGCGTAAGCACAACACTTCTCATGGCTGGTCTTGGAACTTTGCTTTTCCACTTTCTAACTAAGGGAAAGGTTCCTGCATTCCTCGGTTCATCATTTGCCTTCCTAGGTGGATATGGAGCTGTTGCGCCGATGATAAATGGAGCATCTAACAAGGAAATGCTTCCATATGCTTGCGGAGGAGTTTTCTGTGCAGGACTTGTGTATCTAGTAATGTCAGCTCTGATTAAGGGCTTTGGTGTTAAGCGCGTAATGAAGTTCTTCCCTCCAGTTGTGACAGGACCTATCATTATTGCTATCGGTCTTATCCTTGCACCTTCGGCTATTGCTAACTGTAAGACAAACTGGGTGGTTGCGCTAGTAGCAGTTGTAACAATTATCATCTTCAATATCTGGGGAAAGGGTATGCTCAAGATTATACCTATCATCCTAGGTGTGGCAGCATCATACACTGTAGCAGCTTGCATGGGAGAAATCGACTTTAGCGCAGCAGCATCAAGAGCTTGGATAGGTCTTCCTCCAATCCAGACAATGAAGTTTGACGTTTCAGCTATATTAACAATCATGCCTATTGCTCTTGCTACAATGATGGAGCACATAGGAGATATCACAGCAATCGGTGCTACAACAAAGAGAAACTACATTGCAGACCCAGGTCTTCACAGAACTCTTCTTGGAGATGGACTTGCAACTTGCCTAGCTTCAGCATTCGGTGGTCCTGCAAATACAACATACGGAGAAAACACTGGAGTTCTTGCTCTAACAAAGATCTACGATCCTAGAGTAATCAGAATCGCAGCAGTCTTTGCAGTAGGACTTTCATTCATTCCTAAGGTGAGCTTCCTAATCGAGAGCATTCCAGCTTCAACAATCGGAGGAGTTTCATTCATCCTTTACGGAATGATTTCAGCCATCGGTATCAGAAACGTAGTTGAGAACCAGGTTGACTTTACAAAGTCAAGAAACACAATCATCGCAGCTTTGATACTCGTTTGTGCACTTGGATTTAACTCAGTTGGTGGAGCAAGCTTCACAATCAAAGGTGTAACAATCACACTCTCAGGACTTGCTATCGCAGCTATCGTTGGTATTCTGGTAAATGCAATTTTGCCAGGTAACGATTACGAGTTCGGTGAGGACGACGGAACAGAAGAGAAGTTCCAGACATTCAAGATATAAGAATTTCATAAATTATAAAAGCCTGCTCAATGCAGGCTTTTTTATGTGAATTTTTATTATCTGCGCCTATGTCTGCGTCTGCTTTCATGAGCTCTTTTGTTTCTTCTTAAGGTGTATATTAGCACCAATATCGCAGCTACGAGGCTGATAACAAATATGGACATCAAAGTTGATGTGATACTTATGGGCTTTGATTTTCCGTTTCCTTTAGCTTTTGTGCTACTTTCTGTAGAGGCTTTCACAAGCTTAAAGCTTGCACTGGGCTCAGCAAAGCCATTGAGATACTGTCTATTTGAAATATTGAGCTTTAACTTCTTGTTCTTGAAGTCGCAGATGAACTTCGGTTTATAGTCCTTTGGAACGCAGTCGTAGAAGTCTTCTTTTACTTCTATTATCTTGCCTTTGACTGAATATTTACCCGCAGATAAAACCTTACGATATTCATATTTAGCGAAGGCGTCTTCGAGTATAGAGTTTCCTATGAGGTGTCTCATGGATTCTGCAGAGCTATCGCCCCAAACGCTTACACCTAGGACAATCTCTATCATTCTCGTATTTCCTTGCTTTGCCGTGAGGCTGTAGTTATATCCCTTTCTGGCAGAGCCAGTTTTGATGCCATCTGCACCTGGAAATGCGTATTTTTCTCCAGGAAGAGAGTAGTTATGGCCTTCGAAGTGCTCCTCGTAAGGCGTTCCGGGCTTTGATACGAGATTTGCGTTTATCGTATGATTCAAAAGATCAGGATAATTTGTTACAAGGTAGGTGCAAAGACAGGCATAGTCTTTTGCTGAAGTGTAGTTATCAGCATAAGGGTCTCCTGAAGGGCCATCTTGACCTAGGAGAACATTTAGGACACCGATAGGATTTACATACTTGGTATTGACCATTCCAAGTGCCTTAGCTTTGTTATTCATCATTGTAACAAAGGTATCAATATCTGGCGCTAGAAGATCCATGAGCATGTAGGTTGCTGCCGCTGAAGAGGGAACTGCAATTAGCTCCATTAACTCACCGACAGTGTATGAGGCTCCTATCTGCATCTTGTTATTGCTGAGATTTGAATTTGCAGAAACTCTTGCATGTCTTTCCTTAACTGGAACAACTGTGTCAATAGATAGCTTTCCTTCTTTAATTGCGTCGTAGGTTAGCGCTATTGTCATGAGCTTGGACATGCTCGCTGGGGTCCATTCTACCGTACTGTTTTCGTCCCATAGAATTTGTCCAGTTTTGATTTCAGTTATTATCGTACCAGCTGGTGAATATCTTTGGTCTATTGAATATCCCTTGCTATTTGCCACAGCCAATGAACTGCCTGTTGCAGGGCTTCCGTCGATAGTTTCTTTGCTGAGCGGTAGAGTTTTGGCACTTTTAGCATAGCTAGGGGATGGAATACTTGTGAATAATAATATAAATATAGATAGAATTATAAGTATGCTTCGGGTTGAATTTACTTTCTTTGTTAATACATTAGAAGTATTGCGTCTTGGCATGAATTTCTCCTCTCTATCAAAAATAGCTCCTATATTATATCATAATTCTGTCAATACTTATGTGAAAATCGCGTGAGCATGAAAATGAACAGAAAAAGAATAAATATTTGTTTATCAAAAATAAAGAACTAATGTTTACTTTTTGTTTGAAATATGATATTATCAATTGGATAGATAAAAAGGAGAGTTTGATATGTCCAAAGCAAAGGAAAAAGCAAAGGCAAGGCAGATGAGAATCCTTGATTTTATGCGCAAGGAATTCGATGAGAAAGGATATGCACCTACGGTTAGAGAGATAGGCGCAGCCTTAGATATTAAGTCTACATCAACAGTGCATAACGATCTTGAGAGTCTCGCGCAGCAGGGGTATGTTAAGAAGGACCCAGCTAAGCCTAGAACTCTTGTAATAGTGGGTAGAGAAACACATAAGCCTGTCAAGGAGCCAGAGCTAGAGCCGGTCAATGAAGAGATAATCAATGTACCAGTTGTTGGAACTATAGCTGCAGGTACACCTATAACTGCAGAGCAACATGTAGATGACTGCTTCCCAGTTCCAGCTAGATATGTATCTGGTAACAACTTCATGCTTAAGGTTAAGGGCGAGAGCATGATCAATGCTGGTATATTTGATGGAGATCTTATTTTGGTTGAGCAGAGACAGACTGCTCGCAATGGTGAGATCGTTGTTGCAATGGTAGATGGTTTTGAGAGCGAGGCTACAGTCAAGACTTTCTACAAGGAGAAGGATCACATTAGACTTCAGCCTGAGAACGATGATATGAGCCCAATAATCGTTAGAGACGTCAAGATTCTCGGCAAGGTTAAGGGAGTTTTTCGCTACTACAGCTAATAAGCTAAGGCTAAATAAATCACTTGCAATTTGTCACATAACGTGATAACATTGTTTAGTAATTTACTTTTGTTTGGTTTTGCGACACTCCAACGCATTCTCGACAAAAGCGTATTTAATAAAAAGGAGAAAAGATATGATAACTAAAGAACAGAAAGCTGTAATCATCAGCGAATATGCAACTAAAGAAGGAGATACAGGTTCTCCAGAGGTTCAGGTAGCTGTACTAACAGCAAGAATCAACGATTTGAACGAGCACCTTAAGGTTCATAAGAAGGACCACCACTCAAGACGCGGACTACTTAAGATGGTCGGCCAGAGAAGAAACCTTCTTAACTACCTCAAGAACGTAGATATAGAAAGATATAGAAATCTTATTGCTCGTCTAGGCTTGAGAAAGTAGTTATACTAAGTATGTTAGCGAGGTCTAAGACCTCGCTTTTTTTAGGCAAATCAGATAAAGTGACTGAGATGCCAGAAGTTATTGCCTTGGAATAGGATAAACAGGAAGGAGTTGTTTATTAATGGCAAGATTTACAGATTACAGAACATTTAAGACCGCAGTTGGAGGAAGACTTTTAGAGTTTGAACTCGGAAAGATTTGTGAGCAGGCAAACGGCCAGGTTATGGTTAAGTACGGTGAGTCCGTTGTCAGCGTTACAGTCTGCGCTTCTAAGGAACCAAGAGAGGATATAGACTTTTTCCCTCTATCATGCGACTACGAAGAGAAGATGTATGCTTCAGGTAAAATTCCTGGAGGATTTATCAGAAGAGAGGGAAGACCTAGCGAGAAGGCAATCCTAAGCTCAAGACTTATGGATAGACCTCTTCGTCCACTTTTCCCTAAGGGATACCACAACGACGTAGTAGTTGTGGCAACTGTAATGTCAGTTGACCTTGACTGCGAGACTGATATCATGGCTATGGTAGGTGCATCGGTTGCTATCGCTACATCTGACATTCCATGGGAAGGACCAATCGCTGCAGTAAGAGTCGGCAGAGTTGACGGAAGATTCATCATCAACCCTACACTTGAGCAGAGAGAGCAGTCAGACATCAACCTAACAGTTGCTGGAACTAAGGATGCTATCATGATGGTAGAAGCTGGAGCTGACGAAGTTCCAGAAGAAGTTATGCTAGATGCTATCTTCTTCGGACACGAAGAGATTAAGAAGCTCGTTGAGTTTATTGACGAGATCGTAGCAGAGGTTGGTAAGCCTAAGAAGGAACTCGTACTAAAGCAGATTCCAGAGGATATAGATGCTGCAGTAAGAGCATATGCTACAGGCAGAATGCAGGAGGCTATTCATACATTTGATAAGCTTGAGCGTCTAGATAATATGGATGCTGTAGAAGTAGAGACAAAGGAACACTTTGCTGAAATCTACCCTGACAATGAGAAGGATATCGCAGCTGTTCTTTACAATATAACTAAGGAATCCGTAAGAAATATGATTCTTGATGAAGGTATCAGACCTGACAATCGTAAGACTACGGAAATTAGACCTGTATGGTGTGAGACAGGACTTCTTCCAAGAGTACACGGAAGCGGACTTTTCACAAGAGGCCAGACTCAGGTACTGTCAACATGCACACTTGCACCTTCCAGCGAAGCTCAGATGATCGATGGTATTACAGAGCAGACAGAGAAGAGATACATGCACCACTATAACTTCCCAGGCTACTGTACAGGTGAAGCTAAGTCACCAAGAAGCCCAGGCAGAAGAGAAATTGGACACGGTGCGCTTGCTGAGAGAGCGCTTCTTCCGGTAATTCCACCAGTTGAAGAGTTCCCATACGCACTAAGAGTTGTTTCAGATGTACTTTCATCAAACGGTTCAAGCTCAATGGGTTCAACTTGCGGATCAACACTAGCTCTTATGGATGCTGGTGTTCCAATTAAGAGACCAGTTTCAGGTATCGCTATGGGACTTATCTCAAGAACAGAAGAAGACGGAAGCCAGAAAATCGCTGTCCTAAGTGATATTCAGGGAATGGAAGACTTCCTAGGAGATATGGACTTTAAGGTAACAGGTACAGAAGTCGGTGTAACAGCTATCCAGATGGATATCAAGATTCACGGTCTTTCAAGAGAAATCCTAGAGAAGGCTCTTGCACAGGCTAAGGAAGGTAGAGCTCATATCCTAGATGTAATGCTTGAGGAAATTCCTGAGCCACGCAAGGAGATGTCTAAGTACGCTCCAAGAAGCATCAATATGATGATTGATCCTGATAAGATCAGAATAGTTATCGGACCTGGTGGAAAGACAATCAACAGAATCATCGATGAGACTGGTGTTAAGATTGACATCGCAGAAGATGCATCAGGACTTATCAGCATCTACAGCTCAGACATGGCTGGAGCAGAGGCTGCTAAGCGTGAGATTGAGCTTCTAACTAAGGACGCAGAAGTTGGTCATACATATGAGGGTAAGGTAACAAAGATTATGAGCTTTGGTGCTTTCATCGAGATTCTTCCTGGTAAGGAAGGTCTGTTGCACATCTCAAAGATGGCAGACCACCGCGTAGAGAAGGTTGAAGATGTTATGAATGTTGGAGATGAAGTAAAGGTAAGAGTTTACGAAATCGACAAGCAGAATCGTATCAATCTTGAGAGAGCAAAATAAATAAGTAATTTAAGCCCTGTGATTATCAGGGCTTTTACTTTGCTTATAAAGCTTATATAGGGCATACAAATATTTTTATAATATCTTAGGATTTTTTACAAAAATAACTTGAATTCTTATCTATGAGATGTTAATATAGCATATAGTCGAATTTGAGCTCGGCTAAAGCTTAATATTTAGGCTATGAAGGAGACAAAGTAGGTTTAGGCTAAGACCCTTACAGAGAGTAGATCAATTGCTGAGAGATTTGCGGTGAACCTAAATTCGAATATCACTCTGGAGCCTGACACTTTAATGAGAGGCACCTTGTCAGAGGTAAGCAACTAGGGTGGTACCGCGGTTTGATAATCGTCCCTATGCAGTTTTTTCTGTATAGGGATTAATTTTTTGAAGGAGAGAAGTATGTTTGAGAGATTATCCGAACAGCCTGTAGCTGAAGTTCAGCAGGAACAGGTTGAGAAGTGGAAAAGAGAGGATTTACTAAAGAAGTGCGTAACAGCACGCGAGGGGAAACCAAAATATGTCTTTTACGAGGGACCTCCAACAGCTAACGGAATGCCAGGAATACACCATGTAATGGCAAGAACACTCAAGGATTCAGTATGTAGATATTGGACAATGAAGGGTTACCAGGTTAATCGTAAGGCTGGTTGGGATACACATGGACTTCCTGTAGAAATCGAAGTTGAGAAGCAGCTCAACATGAATGGTAAGCAGGATATAGAAAAGTACGGAATCAAGGAGTTTAACGAAAAATGCCGTGAGTCTGTTTTCACTTACACAGATAAGTGGAGAGAGATGACAGAGAGAATGGCTTATCTAGTTGACCTTGATGACCCATATATCACACTTAACAACGACTATATTGAGAGCGGATGGTGGATCCTAAAGAAGTTCTTTGATAAGGGACTCATCTACGAAGGACACAAGATCCTCCCATACTGCCCAAGATGCGGAACAGGACTTGCTTCACACGAAGTAGCTCAGGGATATAAGGAAGTAAAGGTAAACACTCTAATCGTTAAGTTCAAGAAGAAGGGTGCTGATAATGAGTACTTCCTAGCTTGGACAACAACTGCTTGGACACTTGCAGCAAACACAATGCTTACAGTTGGTCCTGACTTTGATTATGTCAAGGTTAAGATGCTAAACGGTAAGGACGAGGGTAACTACTTCTACCTAGTTGAGGCTCTTGCAGATAGAGTTTTAGGCGAGGGTAACTACGAGGTAGTTGAGCGCATGAAGGGTAAGGATCTTGAGTACATGGAGTACGAGCAGCTCATGCCATTCTGTAAGGTTAAGGAAGGTGACAAGGCCTTCTTTGTTACATGCATGGACTATGTATCTATCGAGGATGGTACAGGTATCGTACATACAGCTCCTGCATTTGGTGAAGATGACTACCAGTGTGGTAAGAAGTACGGCGCTGCATTCCTTCAGCCAGTCGACGAGCAGGGTTGCTATACAGAAACTCCATGGAAGGGTCACTTCATCATGGAGGATGGTCTTGATGTAGAAATTATCAAGTACCTAGATGATAAGGTATTTGCTAAGCAGAAGATAGAACATAACTATCCACACTGCTGGAGATGCGGAACACCTCTAGTTTACTATGCTAGACAGAGCTGGTACATCAAGATGAGCGAACTTAAAGATCAGCTTGTTGCAAATAACAATACAGTAAACTGGTATCCACCTTTCGTAGGAGAGAAGAGATTCGGAAACTGGCTAGCAGATGTTAAGGACTGGGCAATCTCAAGATCTAGATATTGGGGAACTCCAATCCCAATCTGGAAGTGCGACTGTGGGCATCTTGAATGCGTAGGAAGTCGTGCAGAGCTAGTTGAGAAGGCTGTAGAAAATATCGATGAGAGCATAGAGCTACACCGTCCGTATGTTGATGATGTACACCTAAAGTGCCCACACTGCGGAAAGGAAATGACAAGAATAGTAGAAGTTATGGACTGCTGGTTTGACTCAGGAGCGATGCCATTTGCACAGTGGCACTATCCGTTTGAGAACAAGGAGCACTTTGAGGAGAAGCTATTCCCAGCTGACTTCATCTGTGAAGGTATCGACCAGACAAGAGGATGGTTCTATTCACTGATGGCAATCTCAACATTCATTATGGGTAAGTCACCATATAAGAATGTACTTGTTAACGACCTCATCCTTGATAAGAACGGCAAGAAGATGAGTAAGTCAAAGGGAAATACCGTTTCACCATTTGAGCTATTTGACCAGTACGGAGCAGATGCTACAAGATGGTACTTGCTTTCAGTATCACCAGCTTGGACTCCAACAAAGTTTGACGAAGATGGACTTAAGGACGTTGTAAGCAAGTTCTTTGGAACACTTAGAAATGTATATAACTTCTTCGTTCTATATTCAAATCAGGATGATCTTGATGTGGCAAATCTAGAGCTTGCATATGATAAGAGACCTGAGCTAGACAGATGGATACTCTCAAGATATAACAAGCTTGTAAAAGAAGTTAGAGAGCATATGGATAGCTATGACCACATGAAGACTGTAAGAGCGCTTACTGACTTTGTCAGCGAGGACTTCTCAAACTGGTACATCAGACGTGCAAGAAGAAGATTCTACGGAAGCGAGATGACTGAAGATAAGATGAGCGTATATGCAACAACTTTTGAGGTATTGGTTGGCGTATCACTTTTGATTGCACCATTTGCACCGTTTATCTCAGACGAAATATATACAAAGCTAACAGGAGAGGAGACTGTACACACAGCATACTTACCTGAATGCAATGAAGCTCTCATAGACAACAAGGTTGAGGAGCGTATGAACCTAGTAAGAAGCTTTGTAACTCTTGGCCGTGGTGCTCGTGAGAAGGAGAGAATCAAGGTTAGACAGCCACTTAACGAGATCCTTGTAGATGGTAAGTACAAGCCACTTGTTGCTGACCTTACAGACCTAGTAATGGAAGAGCTTAACGTAAAGAATGTTGTATTTGCAGATGAGCTAGGTGAGTATATGAACCTATCTCTAAAGCCAAACTTCAAGCTTGCTGGACCAGTTCTAGGAAAGAACATCAAGCAGTTTGGAGACGAGCTAGCAAAGCTAGACGCTGCTGAATTTGTAGCTGAGCTAGAAGCAAAGGGTGAGCTTGAAATGACTGTAGCTGGTGAAACTGTAAATGTTCCTAAGGATTTCGTTGATGTAAGAATCAGCGCTAAGGATGGATTTGCAGTAGCTATGGAAAACAATATATTTACAATACTTGACACAGTTCTAACACCAGAGCTAGTTAAGGAAGGTCTTGCAAGAGAAGTTGTATCAAAGGTACAGCAGCTCCGTAAGCAGAATGACTTTGAAATGATGGATAGAATCGATATCGTTCTTGAAGCAGATGAAGAGGTTTGCGAGGCTGTTAAGGAGTTTGCTGACTACATCAAGGACGAAACTCTAGCAGATACAGTTGAATTTGCAAAGGCAGATGAGAGCTTTGACATCAACGGTCATAAGACAGGAATCTGCGTAGTGAGGAAATAGAATGTCTGAACGAGTTGATTTGAGGAGCATGACCTTAAATGAGCTGAAGGACTTCGCCAGCGGTATAGGCGTGCCTGCATTTAGAGGCGCGCAGATATTTGACTGGATATATAAGGGCAAGAAAAGCTTTCGGGAGATGAATAATCTTCCGGAAGCTTTGCGCTATGAGCTCCAAGACAAGGCATACATCGAAAATCTAAATATACGAACTGTCCAAAAATCAAAGCTTGACGGCACTCGTAAGTACCTGCTTGAGCTTTCAGATGGAAACACCATAGAATGCGTTTTTATGAAATATAAGTTCGGAAACTCAATTTGCATCTCATCGCAGGCGGGCTGCCGCATGGGTTGCAAATTTTGTGCGTCTACGGTTAAGGGACTAGCAAGAAATTTGACAGCTGGTGAGATGGTTTCACAGATTATGGCTGCTCAGGAGGATTCCGGAGAGAAAATCGGTCATATCGTT
Source organism: uncultured Clostridia bacterium (assembly GCA_938049335.1). GTDB lineage: Bacteria > Bacillota > Clostridia > Peptostreptococcales > Anaerovoracaceae > Eubacterium_B. The sequence goes on from CALIYX010000029.1 coordinate 36,559, forward strand.
GTTATGGGAAGTGGAGAGCCTTTTGATAACTACGAAAACCTATCAAAGTTTCTCAATATAGTCAACGAACCAAAGGGGCTTGGAATCGGGATGAGAAATATCACAGTTTCAACCTGCGGAATAGTTCCTATGATTTTGAGGTTTGCAGAAGACTTTAATCAGGTTAATCTTGCAATTTCGCTTCACGCATCTAGCGATGAAGATAGAAGTGCCATAATGCCAATAAACAATAGATATGACATCAAAGAAGTGCTTTCGGCTTGTGATGATTATACTAAGAAGACAAAGCGCAGAATAACCTATGAGTATACCCTTGTAAGTGGAGTAAATGACAGCGTGCAGAGCGCTAAAAGACTTGCTGGGCTGCTAAAGGGAAAGCTCTGTCACGTTAACCTAATTCCTCTTAACGAGGTCAAGGATAGCGGTTTTGTCACAGTTAGCAAGAGCAAGGCCTTCGAGTTTCAAAAGGTTTTGGAAGAGGCAGGAATCCCTGCGACCATAAGGCGAGAATTAGGTGATGATATAGACGCTGCTTGCGGACAGCTTAGGCTTAACAATGAGTGATGTAAGAGAAGTTTTAGAAAAAGCATATAAGGAAATAGCTGAAAAAGATTTTCCAGATGGAGATAGAATTAGGTTTATAGCAGAACTCGGTGCAAGCGATGACATAGAATACCACTACAAGCTGATTTGTGATTCATGGAAATCAGGCAGAAGACTCTACCTAGAAAACAGCTTTGATAGACATGGGGCAGAGGGGATAGAGTTTTTGTTTGCAAAGCTATGTGAAGCCGAAGGCGATATCATCAAAGTGCTAACAGCATACTTGATAGCCGAAATTCTATCAAAATCAAGACATAGGGATTTTTATGCAGGATTTTGCAAAAGGCTTATTCCTATTCTAATATCTGAGATTAAAACTTGTGATGAAGTTCTAAGAAGGAAGCTAATCATAGCCCTTGGCTGGGTTGGTACATCAAATGAAATAGGATTTCTGACTAGACAGATGCTCAGCGATGATGATGCGCTTTGCAGGGTCTGGTCGGCTTCAAGTCTCATGCAGATGTCATTTCATGGGGTTTCAAAAGAAGAAGTATGTGAAGCATCAAAGGATGCATTTGCAAAGGTCTTATCAGACGAAAAGGATATTCAGGCCTGCGGACTTATCTTGGAATCAGTGCAGACACTATACGGCAAAAAGTGGGTGAGTTCCTCGGCAGTAGAGGATGTTGATGAAGCAAGAATTGAAAAGGGTAGAAATTCCGCTTTAAGATTTTTGAGCAAGTTATAAGCTAGTAAAACTAAAAGTTTTTAGACAGCATATCAAAACATAATGACTATCTTTGATTATATGAAAAAATATTATTAAATTTACAAAATTGTTTTACAAAATTGTCGTTGAATACTTATGATACTTAGTGTATAATAGCGATAATAAAATGATAGGAGGACTGCATTATGGTTAAACTATTGATTGGTCACAAGGGAACAGGAAAGACCAAAATGATGATTGAACTTGCAAATACTGAAGCTGAAAAGAGTGATGGCAACATCATTTTTATCAACAAGAATGCCCGTCTGATGTATGACCTTAAGTATAAGATCAGAGTCGTTTGCATGGAGGATTATGAGCATGTAACAAATAGCGACGAATACATCGGATTTTTATATGGAATCATAAGTTCTGATCACGATATCAAGACTATTTACATAGACAGCATACTTAAGCATGCTGATTTCTCACTTGGAGATCTACCAGAGTTCTTGACAAGACTAAAGAACATCTCTAAAGACTACGGTATGGACTTCGTTGTAAGCCTAAGCGCAGAGAAGGAAGAGATGATTGGTGTAGACTTCGCAGACTACGAGGTTTTGAACTAATACACTAATAAGTTCATAAAAGCAAAAGAGGAGGTTTAGCCTCCTCTAATTTTTTTGTGGGCTATAGGACAAAAAGTGTTGATAAATACTTCTAAACACATTCAAATTTCAACGTTAAAATGTGGTATATCTTCATTTGATATTGCCAACCTTGATCTGAATGTAGAATTGTTTCATCTTTATTTGGAATCTTTTCAAAAGCCTTGGGTTGCATAATATTAACTGAACAGGAATTTATCTCTATTTAGACATACAAACTGTTGACAACAAAGCTCCTATATAGTATTATTTAAAATAAAATACTATATAGGAGCTTTTACATGAAAACAAATGGTGGATTTCTTATCACCAAAATAAAACAACTTGGAGACCGGATTTTTGAGAAGATTCTCAGCGAAAAGAATATTGATGCGTTCAATGGAGCCCAGGGGCGTATTCTTTATGTGCTGTGGCAGGAGGATGGAATCCCGATTGGGTCACTCTCGATTAAATGTGGATTAGCGATAACTTCTCTTACTACGATGCTGGAAAGAATGGAAAATCAAGGGCTGATAAGACGCGTTCCGTCTGAAACGGACAAAAGGAAAACACTATTGTTTCTGACTGAGAAAGCACATTCCTTAAAGGACGAGTACAATTCTGTATCTGATGAGATGGGCAGTATTTACTACAAAGGTTTTTCAGAGGAAGA
>CALIYX010000030.1 GCA_938049335.1 uncultured Clostridia bacterium
TCTCTGAATTAAATTCATCATACTTGCTTCTTGATGAAGTTATGAAGAAATTAAATAACCTTGGCTACACTCTAGGAATGATTTCTGAAGAACTGAATATTTCAACCACACAGATAAACAATTATCTTGACTCATATGTTGTCCCTAATCTTCCCCTTCCTGAGTCCGTTGGTATAGCAATAAAAAATGACATTTTCCACATGAATTTCATGCGAAAAATGTCATTTTTATTCATAGTCACCAACCCGATAGTTTAGAGATGGATTTTTCTAACCAACCCGATAATTTATACTATCATTTTTTCAGTTCGGATTTGAAATTGTAAGCTTATTTCTTTTTAAATAGTATCTATATGCAAGTCCTGAAACAATAGTGTCAAATGCGTTACCACAGCCAAACATTATAGCAATTCCTACAAGCGTTGGAATCCATATGCCATTTAGATACAGTATGAAGAAAGTGCCGTAGTAAAGTGAATTTGTTACCACAGACTCGAACAACATGTAGTTTGTTTTACCTCTTCCATAAAAAGTCGAGTCAAATACATTTTGAATTGCATAGAGTACATAGAATCCAAACAGAACCATGACGAGAGAGAATAATTTATCTACATCATTAAATCGCAAAATATACTGCATAAATGGTTTATATACCGGGATTAAAATCACCCATAGTGCACACACAAATCCTGTAATAGTAAAATATCCCAAGGTATTATTCCGTATTGCATTTTCATCTTTAGCTGTTTCCTGCTTGATCAATTCACCCAGCTGTGTTATTGGTAGAAGCATCCAGCCCCATATAAAGTTATTTGCAACCCAATATGTGCCCTGTTCTCCAACCATGTTAACCATTCGTGAAACCATCAAAATATATGCTATATTTCTTACAAACGACTCTAGCCCCGAAATTCCACCGATTTTTGCAAAGTCCTTTGCCCAAATAAATGACATTTTATCTTTATTTAGAATACTGTAACCCTGTTTTGCAAGTATAACAATTACTGTAACAAACAACAATCCGTTAACAATAACATTTGAATATGCAATTCCATTTACACCCAAATTTGCGGAGAATGGCAATGTCGAAACAAGGAATGTGTCGAAAATAAGGCATAAGACAAGTTTTGTTACGGTCAAAATGTATATCAACTTATCTTCTCCAAGCGAAATAAGCGCAACTGAGCTGAAGCTTAGTAAAATACCAAAGATATTTGCAATGCTTTCTATCCTTACATACTTTGCCGATTCAGGAATTATTTCCTTTGTTGTAGCCATTGCACTTAGCATCTGCTCCGCATAAATTATTATAAAAATCGACAAGATTGAGTAAATAAGTAGAGATATCAAAAGTCCAGTTTTCAACCTGTTTATGAATTCATTTTTATTTTCAATAACTTTACCAACAAAGAAAAACAGAGGTAGTATTATTGCTTCATTCACAATTTCGTAAATTAAATTTATCCAAGAGAGCTGTCCAGCAATTGAATATGCCCACTCCCCAGGCAGTTGCCCCAAAAAGAATGTTCGCACAGTTGTATAAATAGTTGGGCAAAGCCCCATTACAAGTAGTGCAACATAAAGACGCCAATTGATGTTTTTAAGTGATATTTCAATTCGTTTCATCATTATCTTCCTTACCTTATAACTAAATAACATCTTACTAATTGTCCATGAATATACACACAAAAAGCAGCCCTAAGGCTGCTTATATATCTCTACAAAAAATCATTATGGATTAGTGTGCTCATGTATGCACCCTTCTTGAAGAAGGATGTGCTTACGCCCCATGCGACTGCTGAGCAAGCTAGTTCGCCAGCATGCTTTGCTTTGATGCTTCTGATGTCAATAACTATTCCGTGTGGATATAGCTCTGCATCTAGGTGCTGCTTTAGGCTGTCTGCACTGCCGGACTCTACCGCTTTGATTGAGCGCTTTGGATTTGAATCCCACCACTCATCTGGCTTGCAAAATGAGCCGTCCGCTCTCATCTCACCAGATGACAGGCTCTGTGCACAGATTTCTCTGATTCTCTCTAGCATCTCCTCATCAATTATTCCGTCTTTGATTGAGTATGCATAGCATGCGCATGCTACTCCGTCGTCGTCTAGCTCTTTGATAAGATAAAGGTTTGATACGCCTCTTTCTGCGAACTTCTTCCACTTTGACGCCACCTTATTTAGGCGTGGATTTGTGTATATTGATGAGTTTCCACTCTCTAGAGCTGATTCGAGCTCAGCTAAATTTACATTTTTCTTTTCCCAGTTGTCGATAAAGTTAATTCTTAAATCACTCATTTGCTTTCCATCCTTCGTAATCTTCTTGCCAGCTGGCTAATGTATCACCATCAAACACGAGCATCGTGTCTCTGAACGGCTTTACATTTATCTCTGCAAAGAAAGGTCCTTTCTTACTGTAGTATGCAGAGATTCCTTTTCTTGATTTAATTGAAAACTGCACCTTGTAGATTCCTGCTGCGGCGAGAATCGATGGAGTTATGCGCTCTTCTGAAAAATATGCATCATCCCATTTTTCGCCGTCAGTGCTGATCTTAACATCGTAAAAGTCTCCGTATCCGTTGTTTATCTTTAGATAGATTTTGGATAGAATCCTGTCGCTTCTCATGCTTTTAATGGCCTTGAATGATTTCTTATACTGCCACTGCTTATAGCCTAGCCTTATCATGCTTAGGAAGAACAAAGCAGTTAAGATCGCAAATATTATCCACGGCTTTTCTTTTATAAAGCTTAAAATATTGTCCAATCCAGTTCCCTTTCTTACTTAGCACTTGTATTTTATAGTGAATGTGACCTAGTGTCAAACACTAGTCTAGGAATAGCTTTTGTTCTTTTCAGCACGCTCTTCTTCGATGTTTCTCTGCACGAGCTTTATCTTGTTTGCGTACTTTTCCTCTAGCTCCTTTTCCCCTGTAATCTTGTATATTTCAACAAGTTCAGTCATTGCTTCGATGTTGCTTGGAGATAGCTTTAGCACCTTAAGGAAGGATTCCTTAGCCTTTTCAACATCGTCAATATTCTTGTAGGCAATTCCTAGGTAGTACCAGAGTGGCCACCAGTTTTTGAACCTTTCGCTTTCCTCATAGGAAGAAAGTATATTAATTCCGTCAGCAAATCTATTTGATAGAATGCAGTTATATCCTGTCTCTATCAAAACGGGTTCCTCTAGGTCCGCAAGCCTTTCCTCTATTTCCTCTCTCATTGCCTTCTTTTCTTCACTCTCGTCTCCCTCTATTAGCGCAAGGAAGTCCTTCCAAGTCAGCTGAGCTTTGATGTAAAGACCGAGGTTAAGGTATGCGTATCCAAGGAAGTAGAATCCCATATCAAAGTCCGGCTTATCAATGGTCAGACGCTCAAACGATTCTAGCGCCTCAGCCTTGTATCTGCCAACGTAGTCCTCGCCCTCACCGATTTCATATGAATCCTTGCAAGCTCTAGCGTAGCAGTAGAGCGCATCTGATGACTTTGGATCTATCAAAAGCGCCGCACGAAATAGAATGCATGCGTAGTCGAAATCATTCTTTGATGCAGCTTCAATACCCTCGTTTATCAAAGGCTTAGCAAAGTCTGTACCGAAGGAGCGCCTTATGTACTCGACATAGCTATCGCGGAATTTAAAATTGATATCGCATCCGATGATGACAGCCATATTGTGTGCAATCTTGACATTTGTAAGGTTTGTCAAATCGTCCTTGCGGATAGGTACAGGTACATTTGACAGGATATCAAAGAAGTTGTTCTTCTTAAGATAGTTTTCGGACAGTTCATCAAAGATATAGTCCTTTGTATGAGGAAATAGAAATTCTCCTATTCTATCCTGAAGCTCCTGTGGCTCGCCATTTGCACCGGCTTTAGCCTTTGCCTTGCTCGCCTTAACGTCCTTTGATTTTGTATTTTTTTGTTTATCAGTCATGGTTTAACTCCCATCCTTTTTTATTAAATTTTTTAACTGCATCCGGATTCATTGTCCTGATCAAATCCTCCTCAATTAGGTGCTTTGCCTCGCCAGCAGGAAGCCTATCCTTGTTTTCGCAGACGAAGGCATAGAGAATTCTGTAGATGTCCTCCTTACTGTGTGATTGCTTTTGAAATCCCTTCATGTAGTAGAAATCCGCAAGCATCTCGTAAAAGTCGAAGGAGCTATTTGATATCGAACGCTCGATAAACTCAATCGACCAAGTGAATCCCCCGCGGTTATAGTAGAGGTCTAGGACTTTTTCTATCATCTTAAGCCTCGCTAGCTCCTTAGCCGAGATATAGCTATTGCTGATTACCTCGTAAGGCGCCCTGTCTCTCCATACATATCCGTGCTGCTTGCGCTCATCGTAGACCCTTGTTCCTTTAAGAAGCTTTAGGAAACCGAGCTGAAGCATATCAGGTCTTAAGCTGTAAACACGGTTAAATGACCTTGCAAAAGAATGGTAATTCTCGTGCGGAAGTCCGGCTATCAAATCGAGGTGCATGTGGATATTCCTTCCCTCCTGCAGCTTCTTCACATTCGACATCAGTTGATCGATGTCCGTATCTCGACCAATAGTCTTAAGCGTCACAGGATTTGTCGTCTGAACGCCTATCTCAAATTGAAACTGTCCCTTGCGAGCCTTCTTGAGCAGGTAAATCTGCCTGTCTGTCAGAAGTTCACCGCATATCTCAAAGTGAAAGTTAGTAATTCCATTATCGTTTTCTATGAGAAATTTCCATATTTCATACGACCTAGCTTCGCTGAAGTTAAATGTTCTATCTAGGAATTTTACCTGCTTAACCTTATTTACGAGAAAGTATCTGAGCTGTCTTTCGACCTTTTCGGTATCTAGGATTCGAAGACCTTTTTCGACCGATGAAAGACAGTAGCTACAGCGGTATGGACATCCCCTCACGCTCTCATAATATATGACTTTGTCGCTCTCAAGCTCAAGGTACTCGTACGGAAACGGAAGCTGATTGAGATTCATAGGCATTGACAATTCGTTACATACGATTTCTTCGCCAGATCTATAACATAGTGATTTTACCTTTGCAAGTCCGCTTGCTTTCACATCAAAGCTAGGCTCTCCATCCTGCATGACAAGTGCCTTACAGAATTCAAAGAATCCGTTTTCTCCCTCGCCTCGAATGACAAAATCTATCCAAGGATTTTCTCTCATTAGCTCCTGCGTCTCAAAGCTCACCTCTGGTCCCCCGAGCAAAATCTTCGTATCTGGACAGGCCTTCTTTACCTCACTTGCGAGGATTTTGATTTCCTCAATGTTCCAGATATAGCATGAGAAGCAGATTAAATCATATCCACCTCTGACGATTTCCCCATAGACATAGTCACTGTCATTGTTGATGGTAAACTCCTGAAGGCTGATGTCAAGCCCCGAGCCTACTGAAACACCATACAGGTATTTCAATGCTAGGTTGGAATGAACATATTTAGAATTTAGTGTTGTAAGCAAAATTCTCATCTTATTCCTCATTAAGGCTAGAGCAGCCTGAAGCGCTCATCCTTGAGCATTCCTCTATCCTTCATCGCTCTCTCAAGTTGAGCGAGCATCAAATCTCTATCCTCTGGCAAATTACCGCGAAGCGATACATAGTTTGAAGCGTGGTTACTTCTGAAAACGCAGCTCTTCTTTGGGTTTGCATGCTGCAATAGAAGGTAGGTTTCTTCGACCACCTCTTCACCGCTCAAAACCTCAAATTCGCCTCTTGCTATCTCATCTGTTATCGAAGCCGACGGATCTAGCATCAGCGTCAAAAGGCTCACATACGATGCGTCCATCTCGCTAATCATCTCGCCCGTCTCTATTGCGTGCTCTCTCCAAAGCTCCTTACCTCCAAGTCCAGAGATAAAGGTAACCGATGTACGTATGCCGTTTTCCTCTGCCTTATGAACGGCAGCCACGGTATCCGCGCGCCCAGCGCCCTTGTTCACCCTCTCAAGCACAAGGTCGCTGCCTGACTCGGCGCCTATGTACGCAATCCCAAGGCCCGCCGCCGCAAGCCGAGCCAGGTCCTCAGGACTTTTGCGAATGATGTCCTGAGCGCGCGCGTAAATGCCTACACGGCTTACCTCTGGGAACAAAGCCTTGATATTCTCTAAAATGAACATCAGCTTGTCCGTTGATAAGCACATCGCATCGCCATCGCAAAGGAAGATTTTTTCCACATGCGAGTAGACGCTTCGCGCCTCAATCAAATCCTCTATTACTTCTCTAACATCTCTAACCCTGAACTGCTTGTCCTTGAACATGCTGCAAAAAGTGCATTTGTTGTAGGCGCAGCCTATTGTAACCTGAACGAGCAGGCTGTAAGCCTCGCTCGGCGGTCTATAGATATTCCCCTCGTATCTCATCTACATACGCTCCGGTGCTTTCATTCCAAGCAAACCAATTCCTGTAGCAATAACTCTCTTTGTTGCGATTACAAGCGCTATCTTTGATATCTTCTCAACCTCATCATCAACGATGATGTGCTCATCGTGATAGAACTTATTGAAGCACTGAGCGATATCGATTATGTGCCTTGTAATGATTGAAGGCTCATACTTTTCACCAGCCTGCTCAACAACTCCTGGGAAGGCATAGATAAGCTTCGTTAGCTCATATGCGCTGTCGGACTTTGATAGAAGAGCAAAGTCAACATTCTTAGGATCCTGTGCCTTAGCTACGATGTCCTCTCCAGCCTTGCGAAGTAGACTTGCACATCTTGCGTGAGTGTACTGAACATATGGTCCAGTTTCTCCATCAAAGTTGAGAATCTGATCCCACTTAAATGTGTAGTCCTTGATTCTGTTGTTTGAAAGTTCATTGAAAACAACTGCACCAATTCCAACCTGTGAAGTAATCTCCTCAAGGTTTTCGATATTAGGATTCTTCTCCTCGATGATTTCTCTTGTCTTTTCGATTGCACCGTTTAGAACGTCCTCAAGGAATACTACGCGGCCGTGTCTTGTCGACATAGTTCCTTCCTCTAGTCTAACCATTCCAAATGGCACGTGAACGCACTGGTTTGCCCAGTCGTATCCCATGAGCTCAAGAATCTTAAAGAGCTGCTGGAAGTGAAGGTTCTGCTGAGTTGCAACAACATAGATATTCTTATAGAAATCGTAGTTTTCCTTACGGTAAACAGCTGCCGCTATATCTCTTGTAATATATAGCGATGAGCCATCTGATTTTTTAATCAAAGCTGTTCCAAGTTTATACTCTTCGAGATCTACAACCTGAGCTCCATTTGATTCCTGAAGAAGTCCTTTGTCTGAAAGCTCCTTCTCAAATCTAGGCATCTTATCTGAATAGAAACTCTCGCCGTTATATGAGTCAAACTCTATGCCTAGCATATCGTAAACTCTCTGGAATTCCTTGAGGCTCTCCTCACGGAACCACTGCCATAGCTCAACCTCTTCCTTGCTACCCTGCTCAAGCTTTGTAAAGATAGCTCTTGCCTCATCCTCTAGCTCAGGATGCTCCTCAACCTCAACGTGGAACTTAGTGTAGTAGCCTAACAAGGTTTTGATAGGTGAATTTATAACATCTTCGCGGTTTCCCCATCTTCTATATGCACAGATCATCTTGCCGAACTGAGTTCCGTAGTCACCGAGATGATTAATCTTGAAAACATCGTATCCAAGTGCATCATAGATTTTGCTTAGTGAGTTTCCGATAACTGTCGACCTGATGTGACCGATGTGGAAAGGCTTTGCGATGTTAGGTGATGAAAATTCTACAATTACCTTCTTGTTTCCACCGATATCGCTTCTACCGAAGTTTTCCTTTTCTTCTAGAACCTCTGAAACAGTTGACTTCATCATCTCTTCTCTAGAAACGAACATATTCACATATGCATTTACTGGGCTAATCTCTGAGAATAACTGCTCTCCCTGAAGCTTTTCCGCTAGCTCAGCAGCGATTAAATTAGGAGCCTTTCTCATCATCTTAGCAAGTCTAAAGCAAGGAAATGCGTAGTCACCCATGGACTGATCCTGCGGGATTTCAATCATTGATTTGATTTCATCCTCAGTAAGTCCCTCTAGATTCTTAGCTATTATCTCTGCTATCTCTTTCTTAAAATCTATCATTTTACACCTCAATATTTCACTAATATCATTTATATTACTGCTCTAGCGCCTAGCAAATCTCCTTTGCTACTGCTATGCCTTACTTCTTCTTCATGCGCACAATGGTTACGCCTTCGCCGCCATCGTTATATGAAGCAGCGCCAAAGGAATCGACATACTTCTTTCGCTTCAGCATTTGCCTGATTCCATCCTTGAGTATTCCTCCGCCTCTGCCGTGGATTATTGAAGCCATATCTAGACCTGCCATATAGACATCATCTAGGTACTTCTCCACATCCGCAAGAGCATCATCTAGGTTCTTACCCATGACATTTATGCTAGCAGAAACGCTTGATGACTTTGACCTCAAAAGTGAACCGTACTTGCTTGAGCTCTTAGCCTGTGGCTTTCTGTCCTTACCCTCGTTGATGAGCATAAGGTCTTGCAGTCTCGCCTTTACCTTGAGTGCTCCGATGTTTATCATCAGATTGCCCTTCTCGTCTGGCAGGCTCAAAATAGTTCCATTTTGCCCTATGGTTAACAGCTTAACCCTATCTCCAATCTTCAAAGTATCAGCTGAAACTGGCTCGCTGTTCACCTGCTTTACGACTTTCTCTGAAACCAGATCCTCAGCCTCATTTATCTTGCGCCTGCTCTTTTCTAGAGCTCCTGTGTTAAGGTTTGTATGAGCACCTGACTTTTGCAACCTTCTAAGGTCTTTTTGCACGTCCTTGACAGCACTCTTTGTCTCCCTCAAAAGTTCCCTGGCTTCGCGCTTTGCTTCAGCTATTATATCTGCACGCTTTTCACTGAGCGCCTGCTCCTTTTCTTCGAGTTTTTTGAGTCTTTCCTCTATCTCAGCTCGCATGCTCTCTGCATCTAGTCTATCAGCAGCAGCCTTGCGTTTATCGTCTTCAATAGAGCTTATGACATTCTCAAATTCCATGTCGCCGTGTTTGATATGCTCAGAGGCTCTTTCAATTACAGACTCAGAAAGACCGAGCTTCTTTGATATCTCAAAAGCATTTGACTTTCCTGGTACTCCTATCAAAAGCCTATATGTAGGCGTTAGAGTCTCTACATCAAACTCCATAGCAGCGTTTTCGACACCACTTGTTGCCAGCGCATACTTCTTGAGCTCGTTATAGTGAGTCGTCGCCATGGTCAAAGCTCCGCTATCATAGAAGCGCTCAAGTATTGCTATTGCAAGAGCTGCACCCTCAGTAGGATCTGTTCCTGCACCCAGCTCATCCACAAGAACAAGACTGTCGTAGCTTGCCTTATCTATAATGCTGACTATATTCTTCATGTGCGATGAGAAGGTTGAAAGACTCTGCTCTATGCTCTGTTCATCGCCTATGTCAGCAAAGACCTCTCCAAAAATTGGAAGCGTGCTCGCATGCGACGCCGGAATATGAAGTCCGCTCTGCGCCATCATCACAAGAAGCCCCGCCGTCTTTAGACTGACAGTCTTACCTCCTGTGTTAGGCCCAGTAATTATAAGCGTTCTATAGTCTCCACCAATTTTTATGTCAATCGGAACCGCCTTCTTATATTCTATCAAAGGATGCCTTGCGGATATCAGTCTAAGCTCTCCATCTACATCTATCTTAGGCTCGCTTGCGTGCATCTTACACGAAAGCTTTCCCTTTGCCATGATAAAATCTAGCTTGGTTAGAAGCTCCAAATTGCTTCTTATCTCCCTATAGTGCTCTGCCACTCTAGAGCTTAGCTCTGCTAGGATTCTTGCAATCTCTAGCTGCTCTTCAACCTCAAGTTCACGTAGCTTGTTGTTAAGTTCAACAACGCCCTGCGGCTCTATGAAAAGAGTTGCCCCGCCCTTTGATTGGTCATGCACCATACCTGGAAAGAAGGAGCGATACTCCTGCTTAACTGGAATTACGTACCTTCCATCTCTCATGGTCACAATCGCATCTTGAAGATAGGTCTTGTTGCTCGATGAGGTGATGATTCTCGACAGCTTGTTTTTTATCGCCTGGTTTTGCTGGTGGATGCTTCTTCTAATATCCTTGAGCTTTGGCGATGCGTTATCAGCCATCTCATCCTCAGTCAAAATACACCTTGAAATCTCTTTTTCGAGCGCAGTAAACTCAACGATTAGACCAACCATCTCGCCTATATACTTTAGCTCAGGAAGCGCATCATCGTGCATAAAAGCAACAACCTCAGAGCTTATACCAAGCACGTTTTGTACCTCAAGGAGCTGTCTCATAGTCAGAGAACCACCCTTTTTGGCTAGCAAAAGTGCTTCTCGGATATCGTAAATTCCCCCAGTAGGAAGCGGGCCTTTACGCACAATAAGGTCAACCGCTTCCGTGGTCGACCTTAATTCCTCTTTGATTATTTTTTCGCTAGTAAGAGGAGTCAGTTCATCCGCTAGCTTTGCGGACGCGGCAGATCCCATCTCACGCTTCAATTGCGCAATTATTTTTCTATATTCTAATGTTTCTAGCGCCTTTTGATTCATTTCTTCGCCTTAAGTTTATCGAGCTCGTTCTTGAGCTTTATGTTCTCCATCTGAAGATCAAAGAAGCTGTTCTCGTACTCGCTGCACTTGTCACGTAGCTCCTTCATTCTTGCTGCATCGTCTTTGATTCTGCCCTGAAGTTCGCTCACATTTTCCTTATTGTTCTGTGAGCTCTTCTTTGACTGTTCCCACATCTGCATGTAGTACTTCATCTCTTCCTTGAGCTTTTCATTATCAGCTCTGAGTCTTTCTACCTCGTCCCTTGCAAGCATAAGCTCTTCCGTAATGTTTACGGCTGCAAGAAGTGCCACTGAGCCATTTGCATTGTCAAGACCAGCCTTGCCTATGATGTTCATCTGCTCATCAACATGCCCAGCAATTTTCTGGATAACCTCTTCACTGTAGTCTCCGGCAATCGTATAAACCTGATTATAAATTTTTACATCTACCTTGCTCATTTTGACCTCCTCGGGCAGAACTCAGGATTTCTAATTATCTCTGATGCTCGCACCCAGATTATTCTTTAGTGCTTCTACAACCTTTGCGTGCGCTTCTTCTGTCTCGACATCGGTAAGAGTTCTATCGTCATGTCTATATGTCAAGCTATATGCGACGCTCTTCTTACCAGCTCCTACCTGTATTCCTCTATAAATATCGAAGAGCTTAATGCTTCTCAGAATTTCAGTACCCGCTTCCTTGATTATCTTTTCTATCTCGGCAACTGGAGTGCTTTCGCTAACTACCATAGCGATGTCTCTTGATGTTGATGGATACTTTGGTGGCTTAGAGTACTGAATTTCTCTACTTGAGAACTCAATCAGTCTATCTAGGAAGAACTCTCCGCAGTAAACCTTATCACCTATTCCGTAGTTTGATGCAACATCAGGATGAACCTCACCCATGATTCCAAGTTCAACTTCCTCGCCCTTTTCTGTCACCTTAACAACTCTTGCGCATCTGCCTGGGTGGTAAATTCCATACTCTGACTCTGCTATATAGCTTACATCCTTGATGCCCATCATATCAAACATGCACTCTACCATTCCCTTTAGAGTGAAGAAGCTCTCGTCCTTACCGTAAACTCCAATTGAAAGGTCAAAGCTCTCATCTGGAAGTCCCTCAGGCTGAATGTAGTTCTTGCTGAAAACCTTGCCTATCTCAAAGGCTCTAACACCCTCTACACTTCTGCTATAGTTTCTTGCTAGAACCTCAAGCATGCCTGGTGTAAGTATGGTTCTCATAGCAGCTGTATCTTCTCCCATAGGATTTAGGATATCTACTGTATCTCTCTCCCATGACTCTTCGTCTATTCTGCAAGCATCAAAGATCTTCTGATTAATGAATGAGAATGTCTGAATTTCATCAGCACCCATTGCACAAAGCAGATCTCTAAGCTTTCTTCTCGTCTCCCAGCTCAAGCTGTTCTCAGCCTTGACATCTAACTTAGGAAGTGTATTAGGAAGGTTGTCATAGCCGTACATTCTGGCAATTTCCTCTACAAAGTCAACTTCCTTAAGTACATCCTGACGAACGGTTGGAACCGTAACTATCATATCGTCTCCAGTTCCCTGAACCTTCATCTCTAGGGACTCAAGTATAGCTACCATCTCTTCCCTAGAAAGCTCCGTTCCAAGAACCTTGTTTATTCTGCTAACTCTCGCGCTAACTACCTGTGGATGCTCTGGACTCTTATAGATATCAACTGAACCCTCTAGCACCTTACCGTAGCCTAGCTCATCTATCAAAGCGCAAACTCTGTCAGCTGCAGCCTCGCAGAGGTTAGGATCTATGCCCTTCTCATATCTTCCCGAAGCTTCTGTTCTAAGTCCTAGCTTCTTGGACGTCTGCCTTACTGAAGAGCCAACAAAGTTAGCTGACTCAAGAACCACAGTCTCAGTGTCTGACTTAATCTCTGAATCGAGTCCGCCCATAACACCTGCTACAGCTACCGGTCCATTTGCATCGTTTATCATAAGCATCGAATCATCTAAGCTTCTCTCAACTCCGTCAAGAGTTGTAAACTTTGATCCTTCCTCTGCGACATCTACAACGATCTTTCCACCTGCTAGACTTCTGATATCAAAAGCATGTAGCGGCTGACCGTACTCCATCATTACGAAGTTTGTGATGTCGACAATGTTGTTGATAGGTCTCATTCCCGCTGCTATAAGCTTCTTCTGAAGCCACCAAGGCGACTGTTCTATCTTAACATCTTTGATTACTCTTGCTGTGTAGCGCTTACAAAGATCGCTCTTAACCTCAACCTGTATGTAGTCTGATGACTTCTCTGTCAAAGTGTTGCAATCTGTCTTAGGGTATACAAGTTCTCCGCCGAATGTCGCTGCAGCTTCCCTTGCCATACCTATCATTGAAAGGCAGTCAGGTCTGTTAGGTGTTATCTCAAAATCTACAACTCCATCCTTAAGCTCAAGCACCTCGTCGATGTTTTCTCCGAGCTTATCCTCATAGTCTCCTGAAAGAAGCCAGATTCCGTCCTTTGATATAAGAGGTGCACACTTATCAGCTATTCCAAGCTCCTGTGGTCCGCACATCATACCATCAGACTTAACTCCTCTAAGCTCTCCTGCGCTTATCTTAACGCCACCCTCCTGCTTTGGTTGTCCGTGAAGAGGTCCTGGAACCACGCTTCCGTCAACTGCCACTGGGACATAGGCCCCAACATAGAGGTTACTTGCGCCTGTTACAATCTGAAGCTTTCCAAGCTTGCCTAGATCCATCTGGCAAACCACTAGCTTATCAGCATCTGGGTGCTTATCTATGCTCAAAACCTTAGCAATCTTGACATTTTCAATGCCCTCACCAAGGTATGAGATTGTTTCTATATTTGATCCGCTCATAATCATGCGGTCACAGAACTCCTTGTCCTGCGGCCACTTGTCGAGCTTAACATAATCCTTTATCCAATCTATTGAAACTAGCATCTGCGCCTCCTATTTGAACTGCTCAATGAATCTTGTATCGTTCTCATAGAGCAATCTTATATCGTCAATTCCATACTTAAGCATAGCGATTCTCTCTACGCCCATTCCGACAGCAAAGCCTGTGTACTTGTCCGTATCGATGCCGCCCGCCTCATGCACATGCGGATGTGTCATACCGCATCCGAGAATCTCAATCCAGCCGCTTCCTTTGCAGACATTGCAGCCCTTTCCGCCACATTTAAAGCAAGATACATCCATCTCAGCACTCGGCTCTGTAAATGGGAAGTGGTGAGGTCTGAACTTCGTCATGGTCTTAGGTCCAAAGAGTTTCTTTGCCATAAGGTCAAGAGTCCCCTTTAGGTCAGCCATGGTGATATCCTCTCCGACAACCATCATCTCTATCTGGTGGAATGTATGTGAATGCGTTGCATCTGGTGTGTCGCATCTATAACATCTTCCTGGAATAACAATCATGTATGGAGGTGTTAACTCCTTCTCAGCTCTAATCTCTGCTGAAGATGTATGAGGTCTGATAACGATGTCCTTGCTTATGTAGAAGGTGTCGCTCATATCCCTTGCTGGGTGAGCCAGCGGAGCATTTAGTCCATCAAAGGTATTAAATACCGTATCAATGTCTGGTCCCTCGTAAACCGAATATCCCATGCTGCGGAAGATATCAGTAATCTCCTCGATAACCTGAGTTACTGGGTGCTTAACACCGATTTTCTCCTTTACACCTGGTTCGGTCACGTCTATAGTCTCAGCCGCAAGTTTCTCCTGCTTCACTCTCTCTTTGATTGCATTTGCTCTCTCCTCAAGCGCAGCAGCAATCTTCTCTTTTACTTCATTTGCAGCCTTACCGAGTTCCTTCTTCTCCTCTGGAGCAAGCCTTCCCATCGAACGCAGTACTTCTGTAATTTGACCCTTTTTGCCCAAAAATCGAATTCTGATTTCCTCAGCTTCTTTTTCTGTGTTTGCAGCGCTAAGCTGCTCACGCGCTTCTTCGAGCATTTTCTTTAGTCTTTCCTGCATAGTTTAAACCTCTTTCATAATTTATTACACTGATTACTCAGCTTGTTTTCTCTGTCTCATACTCTCGTACATGATTATTCCTGCAGATACTGCTGCATTGAGAGAGTCTATCTCTCCGCACATTGGTATCTTCACAATTTTGTCTGCGGCATCAAAGATTTCCTCTGAAACTCCGCCTCCCTCGTTTCCGATAACGAGAGCTATATCGCTATCTAGCTTCTCATCAAAGTAGTAGCTATCCGTATCAAAGCCAGTCGCTACAAGCGAAAGCTTATTTTCTCTCACGAGCCTTAAAAGTTCCTCATTGCTATCTAGCCTGATGATAGGAACCCTGAATAGCGAGCCTGCAGCAGACCTTATAACCTTGGCGGAATATACATCGGCCGTTCCCTTCAAGACTATTACCGCCATGAATCCTGCCCCATCGCAGGTACGAATTATGGTTCCGATATTGCCAGGATCCTGAAGCCTATCTAGGACAATAATGTTGTTGCTCCTATCACTTTGGATATTGCACGCATCACCTACATGTTCATTGGTAAAGCCAGAGCTTTCCGAAGTGCATTTCTCATGAAATGACCTAGCGTCTCCCAGTGTCTCAAAGCCTTGCATCTTAACTACTGCAATTATTTCTCTTCCGTTCTCTGTATCCTGAAGTTTATCAAAAAGATTTTCGTTTAAGAAGAAAACTTTAGCATCAGTCTTTTGCAAGTCCTCAGCCAGCTCTTGAGAAACATATGAGCTAAGCTCATATCCCTTCTCATTGCTATAGCAGATTAGAAGCTCTTTAATCTTCGCATTTGCTCCGAGAGCATCTCTCAAAATATTGCTGCCCTCGATTAAGTATTCCTGCTGCTTCTCCCTATATTTGTGCCTGAGTAGCTTCAGCCATGACTTGAATCTTTGGTTATCCGGCGATTCTATATAGTTTGACATAATTATCCTTAAATCACGAAAAAGCCGGCAAGGCCGGCTTTATATATTTTTTCTATTTCTTGAGAAAAGATGGAATTCCGAACAATGAATCCTCTTCTTCGTCTACAGATGGGCCTCTGTCAAAGATGTCTCCAAGAGTTACTTCTCTTCCTGTGAGTCCCTCTTCTGTCGTAACGCGCTTTTCGTCAAGACCTACGGTATTGCTTGCCGGTCTGAAGTCTACCTTATCCTGGCTCTTAGCAAAGCCTGTTGCAATTACCGTTATTGAAAGCTCATCTTCCATATCGTCACAAACAGCAGCACCGAAGATGAAGATTGCATCCTCGTCTACCTTCTCCTGAACCATCGATGTCATCTCGTTAATCTCGAGCATTCCGAGGTTCTCTCTACCAGCGATGTATAGAAGAACAGCACCAGCGCCTGAGATTGTTGTCTCAAGCAATGGGCTCTCGATAGCCTGAGTTACTGCCTCAACAGCTCTGTTCTCACCGTTACCACGGCCAACACCCATGTGAGCTATGCCTCTATCTGTCATAACAGACTTAACGTCAGCAAAGTCAGTATTGATAATTGCGAAGTCAGAGATGATATCTGTGATACCCTGAACACCCTGACGAAGTACATCGTCTGCCTTGCCGAAAGCCTCAATCATTGTTGTGCTCTTATCACTTATGTCGAGAAGCTTGTCGTTAGGAACTACTACTAGTGAGTCTACGAACTCCTTTAGGTAGCCTAGGCCCTGCTCAGCCTGCTTCATTCTCTTGCGACCCTCAAAGGTAAAAGGCTTAGTTACAACTGCAACTGTAAGAATTCCCATGTCCTTGGAAACCTTAGCGATAATAGGTGCAGCACCAGTTCCTGTTCCGCCACCCATACCAGCTGTGATGAATACCATATCGGCACCTTCTACAGCATTTGAAATAGCCTCTATAGTCTCCTGTGCAGACTCCTGACCCATTCTAGGATTTCCTCCTGCACCAAGACCTCTAGTAAGCTTCTCACCTATCTGGATCTTATTCTCAGCAGCACACTTATTAAGAGCCTGTCTATCTGTGTTTACTGCGATAAACTGAACTCCCTTTAGCCCTGCTTCTATCATACGATTAACAGCGTTACAGCCGCCGCCACCGACTCCGATTACTTTGATTACAGCGGAATTATCCTTTTCCGTTTCGAACTGCAGCATCTCAATGCCTCCTTACCTTGCAAATATACTCTAATTTTACCATATACGCCGCCCTTTTGCACTCTTTTTCTTTGATAGAAAAGTGAATTTATGTAAATATTTTCTTAAGCGTCAATTTCTGGCGTGAAGGACATATAATCACTGCCTCCAACCTTGATTGTTCCCCTATTTATCTTATCGTTGAAGAGGTTATTTACGACCTTCTGCAGCTCCCCTCTTTGAATGGTTTGCATGAGCTCCTTAGGGGTTCCTTTGACAGAAAGAGTGTCATAAATATACGCTCTTATGAGAACCTTTGATACATCGATTTTTTTGAAGAAAAGGTCGCCCTTATTCATTGCCGAAAGCATCCTCAAAGTCATCTTCAGCGCATCTGATTCCTCAACCTCAACCTTCTCTCCGATATTCATCTTGCTTATTGTAAGACCTGTCAAAAGCGTTACCTGAGGATCTACGGTTGCCTTTCTCAAAACTGTTCCATCTTCATCGATTACAACAAAGCTTTCGCCGTACACTATGGCCGCCGTCTGTCGTCTCTCCTTAACGCTTATGATAAGCTTGTCCGGAAGGCTTCTCTTTACGTAAATATCCTCAAAATATGGATTTCCCTTCAGGTTCTTTTTGATGTCAGAAAGTCCCGCATCAAAGATTAGATTAACACCTTTTTTTGCCTTTGCCATGGAAATGACCTCGGCATCTGTGTAATAGCTATTTCCTTCGACCGAGAAGCTCTTTATGTTGAAGTAGTTTGATTTTAGAAATAAAAACACGCCAGTTCCTATACATAGGAGCACGACAAATCTCAGGAAGTAATGTTTCTTCCTGTGCTTTTTGCGCTGCCTTTCCACATGTTTGAGAGCGATTCTGCGATATATCTCTTCGTCGAGTTCTTCTTCTGTAGTAATTTGCTTTTTCTCGGCATTATCACTCGCATTTTCACTAGGCTCAGTTTCAGCTTTTGCACTTTCAGAGACCTCTGTCTCCTCCTCTACCTCATCTGAATTTTCTACTTGAGCTTCGGCATCTGCAGTGCCATCCTCTTTGTGCTCTTCCTCAAGCATTTCAAGTGCATCGTCACTTACATCTTCCCTCTTTTTTCCCTTGAATGCCTTGAGCTTACCCAATAAACCTTTTTTCATTAATTCTTTTCCATTATCTCATCAACTATTTTTTCACTTGCTCTCATTTGGCCAAGCTTCTTGCTGGCCTCTTCCATTTTTGAAATTCTATCCTTGTCTTTTGATAATTCCTCTATCAAATCACTTAGCTTTTCTACATCGACATCAGCCTGCTCAAACAGCAGTCCTCCTCCGCAATCTGCGACGACCTTGGCATTATAATACTGATGGTTATCTGCCGCCCATGGATAAGGAATTATAATCGAAGCCCTTCCACATGCTGTTATTTCAGCAAGAGATAGTGCACCTGCACGGCAAATCACAAGGTCTGAAGCCGATATGGCATCAGCCATACCATCTATATACGGAAAAAGTCTAATTTGTCCATCCATAAACGACGTACCTGCTTCACCGATTAGTTTTCCTTCTTCCCGGGTAGCTTTTGATAGTCTATCCTTTGTATCATCAAAGAACCTAGTTCCCGTTCCGAAGATCAAGGTTCTCTTATCGCCTTTTTCTATTCTACGCGCGTAGGCCTCCGCCACGCCGTTTATCTCATTTGAACCGAGGCTTCCTCCAAAGGAGAATACCACAAAATCCTCATCTGCTATGCCTAGTTTCTTTCTCGATTCAGTTCTATCGAGATTCGTAAATTCAGACCTTACAGGGTTTCCTGTATATGAGGTTTTTATCTTTTGCTTGAATACTTTTTCCGCTCCCTCAAAGCCTAGGAAAACCTTTTTGCAGTACTTTGATGTAAATCTATTTCCTATGCCGGGATAGGCGTTTTGCTCGTGGATGTAGCAGTTTGCTCCACAAATTTTACCTGCAATTATGACAGGCACGCTGACAAATCCACCAGTTCCGATAACAGCATCTGGCTTAAATTTTCTTATCAGCTTTATGGACTTAAAAATGCCCGCAAGCGTAAAGCTACACGCTTTGACGAACTCGCGCATATCGCTAAAAAATCCATTGCCTCTGTAAAACCATCTTGATGGAACCGCATGAAATTCATAGCCGTTCTTAGGCACAACTTCAGCTTCTATGCTGTCCTTACTACCTAAAAAAATGATTTCACTATCAGGCTTAAGCTTCTTTATTTGCTCCGCGATTGCTATCGCTGGATATAGATGTCCCCCAGTACCTCCACCGGTCATCACAAATTTCATTAGATATCCTCTCTCTGCTGTCTCGAAATATTTAGCACCACGCCGATAAGGAACATGAAAATCCACAGTGCGTTACCACCATAGCTTATGAACGGAAGTGCAACTCCTGTAGGTGGCATAGACGATGTTACAACTGCAACATTAAGAACTACCTGAGCACCTATCATTATCGCAACACCCGAAGCAAGAAGGGTTCCAAAGCTATCCTTTGCATTTAGGGCAATACAGAATATTCTCCAAACGACAACTACAAATACCATAAGAAGAGCCGCAACCCCAACAAAGCCAAGCTCCTCACCTATGATAGCGAGTATAAAGTCATTTTGTGGTTCCGGTAAGTATAGATTCTTCTGCACGCTGTTTCCGAGTCCTCTGCCTCTAAGTCCTCCTGTAGCGAGAGCAAGAAGCGACTGAACTACCTGAAATCCCCCTTCTAGGGAGTATTTAAATGGATTCAAAAAGCTTACAACTCTATCGTGCTGATAGCCCGAGCTAAATAATCCTAAATATATGCTTCCTAACGAGAGACCGCCAACTAAAAGTCCTATGTATCCCCAGTGCATTCCAGAGATAAAAGCGATTCCCGCCGAAATCAAAAATACTGTTATAGATGTCGAAAGGTTTGGCTGAAGCACAATCATTCCGCACACAAATAGAGTGTAGGCAACTATAGGCGCAAGACCCATCATGCTCTTTGCTCTTTCCTTGCTCGCCGAAAAATATGCAGAGCCAAGGATAATGATGGTTGGCTTTGCTAGTTCTCCAGGCATGATGGTTATTCCAAGTTTTACCCATCTTCGAGCATTATTGACAGTTACACCAAGAGGTGTAAATATCATAAATAACATCAAAACCTCAATGATGGCAATTAGAACGGCAAACCGCCTATACTTATGATAGTCTATTAGCGAAGTAAACATCATTATGCCAAATCCACTGACCGCAAAGAATCCTTGCTTCCAAAGAAAAGCATATGGCGTTCCTGAAGTGTTTATTGCACTGTAGTAGCTGGCACTGAAAACCATAACCACTCCGAACACCGTCAATATTGTAATAAGGACGACAAGCACAGGGTCACAGCTTTTTAAATTATTCAGTTTTCCTAGCTTTAGCAATTTTTTCATTCCAATACCCTAATTAAATTCATTTGAGTTTCTCAACGCAGCGCTTAAAGTGTTCACCACGTCTTTCATAACTTTCGTACATATCCCAGCTTGCACATGCAGGTGAAAGCAAAACTGTATCGCCGCTACTCGCAAGCTCATGAGCTCTTTCAACACATTCATCCAAGGTGCTGAAGTTCTCGTATTCTGTAAATCCACATCTATCCGCAGACTCCGCTATTATATGAGCATCTCTTCCGAAGAGAAGAAGCTTCTTCACCGCTCCATCAAAGTTAGATGTAAATTCGTCAAAATCCTGCTGCTTTCCATCACCGCCAGCAATCAAAAGAACATTTTTCTTTATTGCTCTCAGCGCAGTTAGCGATGCATCTACATTTGTGCCCTTCGAATCATTATAGTATTTAACGCCATCGATTTCTGCACAGAACTCTATTCTATGCTCAACACCGCCAAAATTTCTTATCGCTTCGGCTATGACTTCCTTATCTATTCCTGCAAAGTAGCATATGCCGACTGCCGCCAGAACATTTTCGACATTATGATCGCCTATTATCCTGATATCGCTCTTATCACATATGTAAACCTTATCATTTTTATCATTTACATATATCTTTTCATCGTCTAAAATTACACCATAGTTAAGTTTTTCTTTTCTGCTGAATGGCACTACTGTGCACCTTGCATTCTTTGCTAAATCAAAGCAAAGTTTGTCATCATAATTTATGATTAGATACTGATTTTCGCCTTGATTTGCAAAGATTTTAGCCTTAGCTGCACCGTAGGCTTCCATGGTATGATGCCTGTTTAAGTGGTCAGGTGTCAGATTTAATATTGCAGAAACTAGCGGTCTAAATTCTTTAGTTGTCTCTAGCTGAAAACTGCTTACTTCCGTTACAAGCCAGTCATCTTTTGTTGCTTCGATAGCAGCACCGATTACGGCCTTACCAATGTTTCCGACAACCGAAGTCCTTCTCTTTGATCTCTCAAAGATTTCCCCAACTAGACTTGTTGTCGTCGTCTTACCATTAGTTCCAGTTATCGCAACGAAGGTTCCGTCACAAAGTCTATACGCAAGCTCTAGCTCTCCAATTACTTCAGCTCCAGTTTTCTCAGCCCTCTGAATAAATTCAAGTTCAGGGCTTACTCCAGGACTCATAATCACGTAGTCAAACTTTGTTTCGTCTGGATTCTGCCCTAGGAAGGCATGCTTACACGTCCTATCTATTAGCGCTACAAGAGCCTCATCCATGTCATCTCTAGTCTTGCTATCCTGAGCATAGAGCTCACAGCCCTTTCCTCCTAGCATTTCGAGAGTTGCTTTTCCCGTTCTTCCAAGACCTACAACCAATATTTTCTTGTTCTGTATCTTATCCAAAAATTTCATTTTACACCTAAATCATATATATTAGGTAAGCCAGCAAGCAGCAAAGCGCGCTGACGAGCCAAAATATTAGAACTACAACTCTCTCGTGCAATCCGCACATTTCAAAGTGATGGTGGATTGGAGCCATCTTGAAGACTCTTTTTCCTGTTGATTTAAAGGAAACAACCTGAATGATTACAGATAGCGATTCCATCACATATATGAAGCCAGAGACTATGAGCAGGAATTCCATCTTAAGCATGATAGCAGCCGCTGCAAGCGCTCCGCCCAAAGCCATAGAACCTGTATCACCCATGAAGAGTTTCGCTGGATTTTTATTAAAAATCAGGAATCCAAGACAGACACCACTTAGCGCCGTGCAGAACACAAACGGTGAATTTTGACCCATCTGCATTGCTATGATAGCAAAGAATGTAGATACAATAGCTGTTACTCCACTGCAAAGGCCATCTAGTCCATCCGTTAGGTTTACACTGTTTGCCATAGCTACAACAACTAAAATTACAAATGGAATATAGAAAAGTCCAAATTCTATGTACTGGCCGTAGAAAGGAATGAAAACCTTAGTTCCATAATCTGAGAACATGGATATGTATATGCCTAAGACTGCTGCAAATCCAACCTGAAGAACTATCTTCTGCCAAGCCCTAAGACCTAGGTTGTGCTTTTTTGCGACCTTGATGAAATCATCAAAGAAGCCGATAGCTCCAAAGAGTAGCATGACGCAAATCATCATTAGGTTTTCTGCACCGAAGCCTCCAAAGATTAAAACTACCACAAGCTGCGCGAGAATCATGGCGATTCCGCCCATCGTTGGCGTTCCCGACTTCTTTTGATGCGACTCAGGTCCTTCCTCACGTATGTACTGTTTAAATTGTTTTTTCTTAAGTAACGGTATTTCTACTGCCGTAAGAACCGCAGACATCGTAAGTCCTACAAGCAGAACCAGAAAAAATCGTTCCATAATATCAAGTTCCCTTCTTATAAATGCATCGGCATTTACTTATTTATGCTGTCAATCAGCTTCTCAAGCTCATAGCTTCTCGATGCCTTCAAAAGCACGAGATCGCCCGCCTTAAGATAATCGTTAATAACATCTGCAAGAGCGTCTCTGCTATCAAAGTGAAGCATTTTGTTCTTATCCATTCCCTCAGAAGCTGCTTCTTCTGCAATAAGTGAAGCATCGCTTCCTACGGTAATCATCAAATCTAGATCAAGCTTTGCCGCCTCTCTTCCCACTCTGCGATGAGATTCCTCGCGCACAGCCCCAAGCTCATTCATGCCTGCAAGCACTGCAAGCTTTCTCTTTCCTTCACTCTTAACTAAGGTTTTGAGTGCGGAGATCATCGACTCCGGTGCCGCATTATATGCATCGTCTATTATATTAACCTCGCCAGCTTCAACAAATCTCAAACGGCTTCCCGTCATCTCTATGTCCTGAAGTCCAGCAATTATATCATCAAAATTCATACCTATGGATTTACAAGCTGCTGCTGCAAGCGCTGCATTTAGAGCGTTATGTTCTCCCATAATGCCCAGCTTTACATGATGCTTTTCACCTTCGCATACTAAATCAAAAGCGATTCCATCATAACCGAGGTTTTCCACAGCTGAAACGCGAACATCCGCATTTTCAGCCTTGCCTGCTCTAAGAATCCTATACGGAACTTTATCCTCATCAATAGTCTCAAGCATGTCATCATCTGCATTTACAACGAGAATTTTTGATTCGTCAAAGCCCTCAACGATTTCCATCTTTGCTTTGAAAATATTCTCGCGTGTTCCAAGTTTTTCAAGATGCGAATATCCGATGTTAGTTATAACTGCGACATCTGGCTTTGCAATCTCTGTGAGCCTGCTTATCTGACCTAAAGCATCCATTCCCATCTCAACAACAACTGCATCCATACTGCCATCAAAGCTCAAAAGCGTAATCGGAAGGCCCGTCTCGCTGTTTAGATTAGCCTTGCTAGTTCCGGCATTAAAGCCTTTTTTTAGAATGGCATAAATCATGTCTCTGGTCGTTGTTTTTCCAACGCTTCCAGTTACTGCAAGCTTCTTCATATCAAAACGAGCTATATACCACGCAGATAATTCCTGAAGCGCATACATCGCATCGTCTGTAAGGATTAAAGCGCAATCCTCTGGTACTGTCTCAGCTGTTTCTTCTTTTGATATGAGCATTATTCTGCAACCATTATCGTAGGCAGATTTCATGAACTTATGTCCGTCATTGAATTCGCCCACCATGGCACAAAATAGGTCTCCGCTCTTTGCATTCCTTGAATCTATGCAGATATCAGTCGCTGCTTCATCTCCGCTTCCACGAATCAGCTTTCCTTTAACTGCATCTGCAATTTGTCTGGCTCTTAACTCTTCCATTGATTTTTCCTAGCTTCTGTACAAATAAATGATTTCTTTTTTATCTATCTTTTTTCCACCCTTAGGGTATTGGTCCACAATTGTGAAATCTAGATCTTTATCCTTCTTCTCATCGTCTGTAAGTGCAGGTCTAACTTCATACTTTAGTCCATACTCATCTAGTATAGCTTTTGCATCCTTATATGAAGCATTTGTAAGATCAGGCACATAGGCTGTCTTCTGCTTCTCAGAGTCCTCCTTAAGATCGTCTGCTGCATTGACATTAAGATAAGGTAGCGCCTTTGTCAAAAAGTCATTTGCGATAGGAATAGCTGTTATATCTGCATAAGACTGATTTGGTGAGTTACAAACAATTAGTACTACAATCTTAGGATTATCTATAGGTGCCATACATATAAATGAAGTATCTGTCTTTGACTGTGAGTATGACCCATTAACAGCCTTTGATGCGGTACCAGTCTTACCACCTATTCTATAGCCTGGCATCTTTGCAGTTTTACCACCGTACTTGTCAACCTGCTGCTCCATTATATTTAACATTTCCTCGCAGGTCTTTGAAGACAGAACCTTTCTCACCTTTGTTGGCTTAAATTCTACAACTGTCTTTCCGTCTTTATCAGTGAGCTTTCTAACAAAATGAGGCTTCATCATAACACCATCGTTTCCTATTGAAGAAACCGCAGTTATGAGCTGCATTGGCGTTATAGCTATACCCTGTCCAAATCCCATAGACGCTAGCTCAAGCGGACCAACCTTTTCTAAATCTGTAACTATAGGATTGCTCTCTCCAGGATAGTCAATTCCCGTCTTTTCTGTTATTCCAAATAGCTCAAGATGCTTGTAGAATGTATCCTTGCCCATGTTCAGTGCAAGCTGCATGTGCACCGGGTTACAAGACTGTCCTACAGCCTGAGTCAATGTCTCTGCGCCGTGAGGCTTTCTATCAGCGTCAAAGATTTTGAGCCCTGAAACCTCATAAAATCCCTTACAATAGAACGGTGTATCTGGTGTAACAAGACCCTCTTCTAGTGAAGAAGACGATGTCAAAAGCTTAAATGTTGATCCCGGCTCATACACATCGCTGACAAGTGCATTTCCCCACATTCTATTTAGATATTCCGATTTCTTGGAGTTACTAAGCTTGTTGTAAACTTTTAGCGCATCCTCGCCAACTGGCTTTGTTGGATCGTTTGGATCAAAGGTAGGATTCGTAGCCATAGCTAGAATTTCTCCAGTCTTAGGGTCCATCACGATACCGCTAACACGTTCAGCTCCAGTCTTTTTCATTCCCGTTGCAACAGCATTTTCTAGATAGTGCTGCAGCACTTCATCTATAGTGAGCTCTACATTAAGGCCATCCTTAGCCTCATAGTACTTGCTGCTTCCATTTGATAGCTGGTTTCCGTTTACATCGGCTTCGATTACCGCACGTCCAGTCGTTCCGCTAAGATACTCGTTATACTGGTATTCTATTCCGCTTCTTCCTTCGCCCTCGTCATTTACACTGCCCAGAAGATTTGCCGCGAAGCTCTTCATAGGATAAAAACGCTTTGTATCCTCTGTAATTTCAATTCCCGAGATATCTAGATCTGAAAGTTTATCTGCAGTATCCTTCTCAAGGTATTTTGCCGCCTTTAGCAAAACCTGGTCAGACTTGAGCAAGTTCAAAACTTCTTCGCTTTCCATTCCTAGCACTACTGAAATTCTATTTGCTACTTCTGTGAGCTTATCACCAGGATAATTTTCTCTAATCTGCGAAGGTCTAAACCAAAGCGTATAGCAAGTTGCACTCGACGCGAGTTCCTCTCCGTTTCTGTCGTAGATAGAACCACGCTTTGCCTGGATTGGAATATCTCTCTTCTGCTGATCCTTTGCCATATCGCTGTATTCGCTTCCTCTTACAACTTGTATCCAAGCCATTCTAAATAGAAGCAGAATCAAAAGAAGTGCCATGGTTCCGAATACGAATATTATCCTTTTTTTGCTCTTTAAATTAGTTTTGGTTCTCTCTGCCATTTAGCAATCCCTTTACCTTTATTATGAAAAAACCGACAAACTGCGATATTCAGTTGTCGGCTGTTTTATGCAAGCTGATAACGCCTTTATTTATATGCGTTTTCCTTTATTATACTCGCTAGATTTCCCTTTGGAGCAGCGGTCTTTGATAGATATATGCACTCGTTCTCGTTTGCGTACACCATGCCGAGTTTGCTTGTTGCCACAGTCTCAATGTGTTCTAGGCTGTTGGCAGCTTTAATCTTTACATCTAATGTATCTATCTCGTCCTGCAAGATCCTGTTGTTTCGGTCGAGCTGGTTATTAGTCATCTTAAGCTCTGCGCTATAAGCGGACAAAACAACCAAAAATATGCAAATCATTCCCACCAAAACTATACTAAACACAGTTTTATTTCTTATAAGATTGATCTTTTGTCTCTGACTCTTAACCATTTCCCATCCTCAATAACTTCTTTATCTCTTCCCAAGTTTTTCACAAACTCTCAGTTTTGCACTCCTTGCCCTCGGATTTTCGTCCTCCTGCGATTCACTTGGCACTATAGGTTTCTTATTTATCTTCTTTATCTCAGGCTTCTTTCCGCATACGCAGATTGGAATTTCTGGTGGGCATACGCAAGGATTTTCCCTTTCGCTATACGCATCCTTTACAATTCTATCCTCTAGCGAGTGGAATGATATTATCGCAAGCCTCCCCTTAGGTGCTAATACATCTATGAAGTCATCTACCGCTCTCTTTACTCCTCCGAGCTCATCGTTAACTTCTATCCTTATCGCCTGAAATGTTCTCTTTGCTGGGTGCGGTCCATTTCTTCTTGCTGATGCTGGAACCGCTGCCTTTATTATTTCTACTAGTTCAAAAGTTGTTTCTATCGGTTTTTCGCGTCTTGCTTTAACTATGAAGTCTGCAATCCTACTCGCCCAACGTTCCTCACCGTAGCTTTTGATTATTCTATATAACTCATCCTTGGAATACTCATTAACTATATCGTAAGCTGTCATACCCTCGCTTCTATCCATTCTCATGTCTAGAGCAGCGTCGTTCATATATGAAAACCCACGCTCTGGATTATCTAGCTGATACGATGAAACTCCTAAGTCTAGAAGTGCTCCATCAATTTCCTCTATATCCAGTTCCCTTAGGATGTTCTTGATATCCGAATAGTTTCCGTGAACAAAAGCCTTCTTGCAATCAAATCCCTCAAGTCTTTTCGAAGAAACACTGAGAGCTTCTTCGTCTCTATCGATTCCAATCAGCATTCCTTTTGGCGATAGTCTCTTGCAAATTTCGCTTGAGTGTCCCGCTCCTCCGAGCGTGCCGTCAACATAGATGCCATCTGGATTGATATTGAGACCGTCTATGCATTCTTCTAGAAGCACTGGTACATGTGAAAATTCCATATGCCCTCCTAGAAATTATATGCTGCCAAAGTCTGGTTGAACTCCTCTGTGTCCATACGATTTTCGTTATCTGGAGCATTCCATTGTTCCTTAGCCCAAACCTCTATTTTTCTCATCGCACCTATCGTAACTAGTTCCTTATCGATATGTGCATACTCCTTGAGTTCAGCTGGAATAATTATTCTGCCCTGTTTATCAAAGCCACATGAAACAGCATTACCACAGATATGCCTTACAAAAGCTCTGACCTTAGGGTCTGATTCTGGAAGCTTGTCTATCTTCTCAAGCAAATTCTCCCAGTCACTAATGTCATAAATGTATAGGCATCTATCGATTCCCTTAGTAAGAATGCACTCCTTACCAAGCCTATCTCTATACTTAGAAGGCACGATCATGCGATTCTTAACATCTATGGAATTATTGTATGTTCCGATAAACAAATCCTGCCTCCTTTCGCCACTTCACCTATTATCAAATATTAACACTGTAATTATATACCACTTTCCCCCACCTATCAAGGCTAGTCCCCCACTTAATGGGTATAAAAATAGGCTATTTTTGCTTTTTTCTACATTGAAATAAAAAAAAATCAAGCTTCCACTATATTTTGTGGTCGCTTGATTAATTGTTATCAATATATTGTTTTAAAATTAGCTTTTCTTTAGCTGTTTTTTTGAGCTTTTTGATACTGAATTCACGCGATAGAGCCTCTCCCTTTTCTTCGTATTCTTCGTAGTAAACAAGCTCAACCGGAAGCCTCGTTTTGGTATACTTTGCTCCTTTGCCAGCATTATGTGTTTTTACCCTCTTTTCGAGGTCGTTAGTCCAGCCTGTATAAAGACTCCCATCCGCACAGCGAAGTATGTAGACGTAGTTCATAATTCTCCACCTTATCAAATACATTACACGGCCGTCTTTTAACTCTTATCACTAGCCGTTCTGATATTATAGCACAGCTTTTGCTTCTTCATAAATCGATTGAAACGCTTTGATTAAAATTTTTCATAGAAGAAAACAGTATGTAAGTTTGTGATATAATAAGCACAACAAAATCACGCTCTAGTTTATATTTATTTTCAATAGTTTCACGATGAGAAACGAGGACTTTATGAGCTTTATAGAATTTGATGATGTCAAGAAGGTGTACCGCACAGGCGAGTTAGAAATCGAGGCCCTTAGAGGCATAACTTTTTCCATTGAAAAAGGTGAAATCGTAGTAATTCTTGGAGAATCTGGTGCAGGGAAAACTACGCTTCTAAACATCCTCGGCGGCATGGACAGGCTTACGAGCGGTTCTGTTTGCCTAGATGGACAGACCATATCAGATTTTTCCAGCAGGCAGCTGACGCACTACCGCAGACACGATGTCGGCTTCGTTTTTCAGTTCTATAATTTGATTCCTAATTTGACAGCCTGGGAAAATGTCTCCATGGCAACTCAGCTATGTAATAACTCGCTTGATCCTTTTGATGTTCTCACATCCGTTGGGCTTTCCGAAAGACTAGATAATTTCCCATCCCAGCTCTCTGGTGGCGAACAGCAAAGAGTTGCTATCGCGCGCGCACTTGCTAAGAATCCTAAACTTTTGCTTTGTGACGAACCTACTGGAGCTCTAGATTATCTAACAGGAAAATCCATACTTAAACTTCTACAAGATACTGGTCGCAAGAACGGCATGACCGTCATCATCATAACTCATAACCAGGCTCTTGCTGCTATGGCTGACCGCATTATCAAAGTCAGAGCCGGCAAAGTTACAGATTCATATATAAATTCTCATGTTACTCCAGTTGAAGAAATAGAGTGGTAATATGTTGTTCCTAAATATACTCCGAGAAATCAAAAAATCCCTTGGTAGATACCTTGCCATACTCGCCATTGTGGCGCTTGGCACGGGATTTTACTGCGGTCTAAAAGTTTCGACTGATGCCATGGTAGCAACTTGCGATAGCTACCTTAAGGATGCAAATTTATACGACTTTTGGCTACGCTCTAACCAAGGTATAGACCAAGATTTAGCGAACAAAATAAGAGAAAACAAATCCGCTCGTGAAGCAGAGCTTACCTATAGCTTTGATGTCATATTCAATGCTTCAGAAGAAAATTCCGTAGTACTTCACAGCATGTCGCTTCCAGAAAAGATAAATAAACCTCTAGTCAAAAGCGGGCACTTGCCAAAGCACGATGATGAGTGCTTGCTTGATGAAGCATTCCCTAATGCAAAAGCTTTGATTGGGAAAACCATAACTGTTTCAGGAGACAACGAAGCCCAAACTTCGCAGATGCTGAAATCAAAAAAATACAAGGTTGTTGGTCTTTGCGACTCACCCCTTTATTTGAATTCTGAAAGGGGTTCCACCTCAATAGGAAATGGAACAATATCAGGTTTCGTATATTTGAAAAAATCTGCATTTCTCAGCCCCGTATACACCGATGCCTATGTCACATGTGGAAATTATGAAAAAATCTATTCAGGTGCATACAAGGACAAGGTAAAGAAATACAAGGGCGATTTCGATGGACTTACAGACCATGTTCTAGACCGCGAAAGCAATGCAGGATATGTCTCATTTGAAAACGATACTAGTATAGTCGCAAGCATATCTACAATTTTCCCTGCCTTTTTCTTTGCGATAGCAGCCCTTGTTTGCATGACCACCATGACCAGAATGATAGATGAGCACCGCATGCAGCTAGGCGTTTACAAAGCTTTAGGCTATGGACCATTAGCTATACTTTCCATATATCTTTTCTACTCGTCTACAGCTACTGTATTCGGAGTTTCTTTGGGATATTTTGGCGGAATGACAATCACACCGCAAGCAATTTGGCGCGCATATAATACTATTTATCTCTTTGCTGATAAGCTAGAGTTTACAGCAGATCGCACGCTAGGCCTTTTTGCCTTGATTGTCGCTTTGTTTTCTACTGGCTTTGCCACAGTTGCAACCTGTGTTAAAGAAACCAGTGAGTTTCCTGCTTTGCTCATCAGGCCACGCGCGCCGAAATCAGGAAAGAAAATTTTCCTCGAGCGTTGCTCTTTCATTTGGAATAGATTACCTTTCATTTATAAAATCTCACTTAGAAATGTCTTTAGATATAAAGGCCGTCTTTTGATGACCTTGATTGGTATAAGTGGATGTACAGCACTTTTAGTCGCTGGATTTGGTATGAGAAGTTCAATGAGCGACCTCACAGATCTTCAATATGAGGAAATCGAACGCTATGATTATAGCGTAGTTTTCAATACTCCTCTTACATCTGATGCCGAAGAAAAATTCACTGCATTCGCTAGGGACAACGGGCATGCCGAGAAAATTAAGTTCTGCAATCAGCAGTCGATGAAATATGGTGGTAAAACAAAAGGTAAGAAATCGGCAGGCTCCCTAAAGCTTATCACAACATCAAAAGACGACTTTCGAGATTTTATAGACCTTCACAACGGAGACCGTAAGATTGAGTTTCCAGGCAAAGGCAAAATTGTACTTTGTAAGAAATATGCAAAGCTATACAAGCTATCAAAAGGAGACAAGCTAAGACTTGTAGATGAAAATCTAAAAAGCTATGAGTTTGAGCTAAGTGATATCTTTGATAACTATATCTATAACTACGCCTACATTTCTCCTGAAACTTACCACTCAGTCTTTGGTAAAGAAGCAAAATTAAATATCGCCCTCGTAGAGACTGGTCTCAAGGGCGATAATAAAGATTTAAATATTTCTGAGTCAGCTGCTAAAATTCGAAATTACGATAATGTAATCTCAGTATCACTAACTGATGAGTTTAGGAATCGCATCGATAAGATGATGCAGAGTCTAGCTGCAATTATAGTTTTAATAGTTGTCAGCGCTGGCACTTTAGCCTTTGTGATTCTGTATAATATCACTAATATAAACATTACTGAGCGTAAGCGCGAAATTGCTACAATCAAAGTTCTCGGCTTTTATCCTCGAGAGACCTCCGCATATGTATCTAGAGAAAATCTCCTTTTGACGCTAATCAGTTCACTCCTTGGACTTCCACTCGGCAAGCTCTTGCTTAAGCTCATAATAAGTCAGATTAATGTTGACCTCGTTTACTTCCCTGTGATTGTAAGCGTCCTTGATTATCTATACTCATTTATGCTGACAATGGCATTTGCTGTAATCGTAGTGTTACTTATGCACATAAAGATTTACAGAATCAATATGAGCGATTCTTTAAAGTCAATCGAGTAGATCTTATCCGTCAAGCCTTGTACTGGTCTTCTCAGCTTCAGCAAGATCAAGCTTAACTCTATCTATATCGTCTAGCAGATTCTTTAGGCTATCTGCATCCACATGATTGTTCAAAAAGAGCTGCTCTAATTGTCTACTTGCCTTTGTTATCTCGTTTACAAAAGCGAGATAATCCTCGAATTTATGGCTGCTCTGAGCTCTCTTAAATTTCTCGAGGTCATTTCTTATGTAGTCTATTACATCCTGCTCCCCAAAGAATCTTCCTAGAAGAAGTGGATATGGGGAAACACGAGATAAGTAGATGCTACCATCTTCACGAGCCTCATACATATAGCTCATCTTGTAGTCTTCTATCTCAAATTTTGCCACTGTGA
Source organism: uncultured Clostridia bacterium (assembly GCA_938049335.1). GTDB lineage: Bacteria > Bacillota > Clostridia > Peptostreptococcales > Anaerovoracaceae > Eubacterium_B. Next base: position 31,826 of record CALIYX010000030.1, read on the forward strand.
TATTCGCATGCACAGTCTTAACACTTGTCGCACCTAGCTGCTTGAGCATCATGTTTATTATGTCGTTAATTGTCCAATCCATATTAGCCTCCTGTTATATATATGCCTTAATAAGAAGTACTATAGTTGATACAAGTATTGAAAGTATCATAAATGGAAATCCTACCTTCAAATAGCTTGCAAACGTTATAGGGTAACCGTGCTTATTACTGATGTCTGATAGAACTACATTAGCCGAAGCACCGATCAAAGTTCCGTTTCCACCTAGGCAAGCACCTAGCGATAGCGCCCACCAAAGAAGCTCTACATCCATACCCTGATTTTTCATTGAGATAATCAAAGGTATCATAGCAGCAACAAAAGGTATGTTGTTTAGTACCGATGAAACAAGCGCTGAAGCCCAAAGGATTACCAGTATTGTAATTATCTCATGTCCTTCTGTAAAGCTGATTATTCCCTTTGATATAGCCGATATAACACCCGTCTTTTCCATTCCACCTACGATAACAAAAAGCGCTATGAAGAAGAGTATCGTAGACCATTCCACTTCTTCTATTACATGCTCAGCTTTCTTTCCGCTCAGTAGCATTATAATTGTAGCTGCTGAAAGCGCAATTACAGCTGGCTGAACGCCTAGCTTATCATGGGCTAGAAATCCTATTATTATGAGTCCTATAAGAACTATACCTATCTTCATAAGTCTAGCATCTGTTATAGACTTATTCTCATCTAGTGCCATTACCTTTGCTCTTGCTTCTTCAGTTGCCACCGTAGATTTCTTGTAAAGAAACTTCATCATGATGATCTGAACTGCGATTACTAGCACAACAGCAAGTCCTGTATTCATCATAAAGTCCATGAATGAAAGTCCTGCAGCACTTCCAATCATGATATTTGGTGGATCGCCTATCAAAGTAGCTGTGCCTCCCACATTTGATGAGAAGATAAGCATCAAAAGGTATGGTACTGGATTTACCTCTAGCATTCTTGCAATAGCAATCGTCATAGGTCCAACTAGAAGAACCGTCGTAACATTATCTAGACAAGAAGATAAAACTGCTGTAATAATCACAAAGATTATCATTATTTTCCATGGGTCAGCATTCACCTTCTTAGCTGCTTTGATAGCTATATATTCGAACATTCCGGACTGCTTGAGCACTGCTACAAATAGCATCATGCCAACAAGCACGCCTATCGTGTCAAAATCAACGTACTTAATTGCTTCATCAAAGCTAAGCACCTTGGTGAGCAAAATCACTGCCGCACCGATAAGCGCTGAAAGTGTGCTATCTATCTTTCCCGTCGTTATCAAAACCATAACGCCAAGAAAGACAAGTATTGATATCAATTCCATTATATCCCCTCCTGACAAAGCAATTATATACCTTTTTTATCAAAATGCAATAAAATAAACTAGCACTAGATATACGCTTTTATAATAAGTACGATCATCGAAACAAATACCGATGCAATCATGAAAGGAAATCCAACCTTGAAGTAGCTTTTAAATGTGATCGGATGTCCGTGTTTGTTACTGATATCAGATAGAACAACGTTTGCTGATGCACCTACAAGAGTTCCGTTACCGCCTAGGCAAGCACCTAGTGACAGAGCCCACCAGATAAGCTCAACCTCCACGCCCTGAGCCTTCATTGCAAGAATCAAAGGTATCATGGTCGCAACAAAAGGTATGTTATCAAGTATCGACGAAATTATTGCTGATGCCCAAAGGATTACGAGAATTGTAAGAAGCTCATGCCCCTCTGTAAAATCAATCAAAGCCTCTGACATCGCCGTTATAACGCCCGTCTTTTGCATTCCGCCAACGATTATGAATAGTGATATGAAGAATAAAATCGTAGACCACTCAACATCCTCTATCAAAGACTCCACTTTCTTTCCCTTCACAATCAGCATAAATGCTGCTGCTGAAAGAGCAATTACCGCAGACTGTATTCCAAGCTTATCATGCAGTAAAAAACCTATGATTATGTATATGATTACGCCTATTCCTATCTTCATTAGCCTTAGGTCAGTTATCGCCTTCTTCTCATCGAGAGCCATAACCTTTGCCTTCGCCTCTTCGGTAGCTGTAATCGACTTCTTGTACATGAACTTCATCATAATAATCTGTAAGATCAGAACTAGAATGACTGCACCACCTGTGTTCTTGACGAAGTCAAGGAATGTAAGTCCCGTTGCACTTCCAATCATTATGTTAGGTGGGTCACCAATCAAAGTAGCCGTACCTCCGACATTTGATGCAAGAATTTGCATAAGAAGGTAAGGCACTGGATTTACCTCAAGCAGATTGGATATAGCAATCGTCATCGGTCCAACCAGGAGAACCGTAGTAACATTATCAAGGCATGACGATAGCACTGCTGTAATTATGACAAATATAACCATCATCTTCCACGGATCAGCATTTACAAGCTTCGCCGACTTGATTGCGACGTACTCGAACATTCCCGATTCCTTGATAACTGCGACAAACAGCATCATTCCAACCAGCACGCCTATGGTATTAAAATCTACATACTCAAGAGCTTCATCAAAGCTAAAAACCTTGGCAAGCATAAGCACTGCCGCACCAACAAGGGCCGCTGCAGTTCGGTGTACTCTTTCGGTTGTTATCAAAACCATTACACCTAAAAAAACTAAAACAGTTAAAAGTCCCATATAATTATCTCCTAATAAAGCATTAGTATATACCTAATACGCTAAAATTCAACCCCTTATATATGTTTATTTTTCAATGCATACGCGCATTTAATTTTTTAATCCCATTGTTGCAAATTGCACCAAAATATAGACGAGCTTAACGCATACAAAAAACCCAGACCGAAGTCTGGGTTTGATATCAACTATATCGTTATAAATCTGCAAAAGAGATTACTACCTCTATATTTGTCTTGCCATTTACTGTGGTTTTAAAAATGTAGCTTTCTGTCGCTCCACCCGCTACATCTATCGGCTCTTTTGCCTTTGCTCTTTTGATCTCTATTTCTGATCCAAGCGGTGCCTCTGCCCTGTGCCTAATTAAGAATGACGTCATTTTCTTCTTGTCAGCATCTGGCACATGGTTCCATACCATATCAAGGTAATAGGTATTGTTCATATGCATATTTCTATCGACCTCACTGAACATAACTTGGTGCTTTCCACATAGTTCATAATCAATGTCCTTAGGCAGTGTAAATCTCAAAGGAATATTCATCTCTAATGGCTCGTCAAACTCGTAGTCCGAAAGGTCAATTTCGTCCGTTCTGATTAGTTTGCCTGTATGAATATTAACTACAGCCCACTCGCTATAACCCTTAGCAACAATCTCCTCTCCACGCTTAACTAAAAAACATCTGACAAAGGTTGCCGCCTTTCCTGCTGCCGCCCAGGTATGTACATCTATTTCATCATAGCTGTGAATCTGATCTACTACCTCGTATAGAATCCTCGTTGCGATAAAGCTCTGACCATTATCAAAAAGCTCCTCATATGTAGGTCTTCTATCTCTCATGTTATGATTTCCAGTTTCCTGCATAAGTCTCGCAAAACTTGAAGGCTTTATATTATTGTTTATATCCACATCGTGTGATGATATGGAATAGTGCTCTATATAAGTGCTCATTTTAGCTCCTTTATCATCTCTAAATTTTAGTATCGGCTTTTAGAAGGTCGCCACCTCCTGTTCAGGCGGAAGACTCGCTACCACCTTGCTGCAGTAGAGGATAGGTCCCTCTTCACCATAAATATCTGTATACTCCAGTCTCACCTCAGCTACGATTTCTGCCCAGCTTCCGTTTTTGATCTTTGATGCATTCTTCCAAACGCATAAAAGTCCTGCAAACTGAATATCATCTGCACAGCATGTCATAACATGTCTTCCAAAGACTAGATTATCTTTTGGCAGTCCTCCACCGGTAGCAAATCTACCGAGAACTCTAACTTTTTTCTTGTCGTATTTCTCAGGATTATCGTTTACATCACGGTACCACTCAGCAAAACAATCTTCCTCAATTTCGATGATTTCTGCATTCATATCAAAAGGCAGTTCATCGACTATGGTGTCTGGTTCTACATCGTCTGGGCCGTACTCGTAAACTATTTGACTTTTTCGGTTTGCAACCCTTACAATCTTGTGGAATTCTAGCTTATCAAAGCCATGCACACACCTGTTGAAGACAACTAGGTCTGCTGTCTTTAGTTTATCAAAAACAAGCTGTCTCATATTCTCATTATGGTTTATGAAAACACTCGCGTCTGCAAATGTAACCTCCTGAGATATGATCCATTCTGGCGGCATATTGCGGAACAAGTCCTGCATCATCCACATGCCATTATATTCAACAACAACTCTCTCAACACGGTGCTTTTTCTGTAGCTCCGAAAGATGCTCTGGGTTTAGCTCATCCAAACTTTCTATATATTCGCAGAAGATATTGTCCTTTGTAAAGAACTTGCTTTCATCAAGTTCCACCTCTCCCTGCTCACACATCAAAAGTAGAGTCCTCTCACCTGCATTAAAATCGCTACCCTCGAGAATATCTTGAATGAATGTCGTTTTACCACTTTCTAAAAAACCTGTGAATAAATATACTGGAATTTCCATTTTGTCCTCTTTTACTTTTATCCTATAAAGCTAGTGCTTCTCTGATATTAGCTTCCTCGATATCAACACCGATTACGCAAATCATTCCTGTAGTTGCAGCGCTTCCCGTTCTAACATCAGGCTCTCCTGGAACATAGTCAAAGTGAATCCATCCGCCCTCTGCATTTTCAACAACACCCTTAGCTCTTAGTATTGTTCCAAACTCAGTGAAGTTTCCGAGCTTACCTAGGAAGTCATTAATCTCAGTCTCACTGAACTTATGGCTTGTCTCTATTCCTATGCTCTGGAATACTTCGTCTGCATGGTGGTGCCCGTGCTCGTGGTGATGTCCACATCCACAGCTTTCACCATGTTCGTGCTCATGGTGATGGTGCTCGTGCTCTTCATGTCCGTGATCATGTCCACAGCAGCAGCCTTCACCATATTCGTGGTCGTGATGGTGCTCATGCTCCTCGTGCTCATGATGATGATGATGTTCATGCTCATGATGGTGCTCGTGCTCTTCATGCTCATGATGGTGATGATGCTCATGCTCCTCATGTCCGTGATCATGTCCACAGCAGCAGCCCTCACCATGCTCGTGGTCGTGATGATGGTGCTCGTGCTCTTCATGCTCATGATGGTGATGATGCTCATGCATTTCCGTTTTTAGATGCTCAAGCTCTGCATCAATTCCAGCTCTCTTTTCCATGGTCTGAAGTATTAGCTTGCCATCTAGCTCATTCCAGTCTGTTGTAACAATTTCCGCAGTTTCGTTATGCTCACGTAGAAGTGCAACGCAAGCATCTAGCTTGTCCTGAGCAAGACCAGCTGTATGGCTCAAAATAATAGCACTTGCGTTCTCAATCTGATTATTGAAGAATTCACCAAAGTTCTTCATATACATCTTGCACTTCTTTGCATCAACAACTGTTGTAAATCCGTTAAGTACAAGCTCGTCATTATGTAGATTTTCTACCGCCATGATAACATCGCTAAGCTTACCAACACCAGATGGCTCAATCAGGATTCTATCCGGGTTATATTTCTGGACCACCTCAGCAAGAGCCTTACCAAAATCTCCGACAAGGCTACAGCAAATGCATCCTGAGTTCATCTCGTTAACCTGAATTCCTGAGTCCTTTAGGAACTCACCGTCCACTCCTATATCACCAAACTCGTTTTCAATAAGTACAAGCTTTTCGTCCTTATATGCTTCGGAAATAAGCTTTTTAATCAAAGTTGTCTTTCCTGCTCCTAAAAATCCTGAAAATATGTCTACCTTTGTCATATTACGCTCCCTTCAATATATATTCAGCTATATTTAATTTAAATTCTACGTATCTATATATACCACTTTGATGTGTAAACAAAATGAAAATCATAGATATTCTTTGCAATATTATTGCACTTCACTACTCATCTTCTTCTACGATGAAGCTTCTAAAGATTGCCTTTTCATCCTCGCTTAATTTCATTGTTACGCAAAGAGTTTCAATTACTTCAGCTGGTGGCACATGCCCTTCCGTAGTACAGAGCATGGTAAAATCATTGTGCGGCATGCCGAGGTTTTTAAAAACGATTTCTCCGCAGCTCACCTTTCTGTCGTAGATTCTAAAAAATTCTCTCGCAAAATTCTTATTTGACATTTTTCTCCTTTTATATCATTATAAAAATTACGTATATTTTGATTGGAGGACTATATGAAGGATAGATTCAAACAAGGCATGGTCATGACAATTTTTGCAGGAATAGCATGGGGCTTTTCGGGTACCTGTGCCGAAATTCTGTTTAAGAACTTCGGGATAACTCCGGTTTATCTGTCTTCAATGCGCATGGTTTTTGCTGGTCTAATCCTCACCATTGCAGCCCTACTAACAAATAGAGAAAACCTGATTTCTATGCTTAAAGATAAGCGTTCTGTACTTCAGCTAGTTCTATTTGCGCTGTTTGGCATTTTGTTCAATCAAGTTTCTTATCTTGAGGCAATCAATAATTCAAACTCAGGAACTGCAACTATACTCCAGTATATAGGACCTGTTTTCTGCATGATTACCGAATGTATTCTTATCAAAAGACTCCCAACAAAGAAGGAAGTCAGCGCCATCATGCTTGCCATGATAGGCACATTTATTCTCGCAACTCATGGTGACATTCACCGTATCTACATAACACCGCTTGGTCTAATGTGGGGACTATTTGCTGCATTTGCTATTGTATTCTACACTTTCATCCCTATAAAACTGATAGAGAAGTACGGTGCAATTCCGATAACCGGATGCGCTATGCTCATCGGAGGAGCTGTAACAAGCACATATAGCAAGGCCTTCTTACAGCCATTTAATACAGATCCTAAGTTCGTTGCACTTCTTGTTCTAATTATACTACTTGGAACTATAGTATCATACACTCTATATCTAATGGGAATAAACAGATGCGGTCCTGTCGTAGCCAGCATGCTAGCTAGCATAGAGCCCGTATCAGCCACTGTGTTTATGGTAATTTTACTAAATGTTCCATTCACTGGAATAGAAGCATTAGGCTTTGCATGTATATTTGTAACAGTCTTCATCCTCGCAAGGAGTAAGACATCAAATAACAATAAATAGGCTAGACTTCATAATCGAATAAAATCTCATCTCTAGCTAGCTCATCGAGTTTGCTGAGTGTAGAAAATACTATCGAAGAACTATATCCGTAGGTTGATAGCCTGCGGATTATTCTATTTCTAAGCTTTTCTGGTAGCCTGCCTTCTATATCCATTCCGCTTTGCCTTACAACTTTTAGAGCTACAGCAAGTGCTATATCTGCCTCGCTATTTACATCTTCAGCTTCAGCATTTTCAGCCTTCTCATCAAAAGCAGTCGAAATATCATCACTACTGAGCTCTCGCTTTCGTAGTTCCCTTTTGATTCTAAGCTCTCCCCAGCCCTTTCTCTCTCCATGAGCAATAAAATCCCTACAGTACTGAAGATCATCTAGATAGCCGTATTCTATAAAGCTTTCAATTATCGGCTCTATTTCCTCACTAGAAAAGTCCTTGTCCTTAAGGTATTTTCTCAAAACTGAAACGCTACATCTTGAGCGAAGCACTCTTGCTGCCGCAAGTTCACTTATCGACTTCATATAAGCACCACCTTGGCGTCTTCTTCAGTCTCGAGGCAATATGTACACTTTATTTCGGGAAGAATATCTATTCTCTTTATATAGACCTTCTTGCCTTCATACACAAGACTCTGTTTTAGCTCGTGGTTTTCATCGACCACAGATTCCTTTGATGCAAAAAGTCCCTTACCTGTATATTTCCCAAAAGCTTCCTTAGCCGTCCAAATATCGAAAAAGCCTTCTTCTCCCCAGAGCTTCACATACTCAAATTCTGCCTTGCTGAAATGCCTGCCAGCTATAGATTCGTGCTTGCAGGATTTTACCTCCTGTATATCGATTCCACACGGCTTTCTATCAAATAGACACATCCACATAGGCCCTGTATTTGATACTGAAAATTCTACATCAAAATTTGCAAAATATGGCTTTCCTTCTTTGTAAACTTCTATTTTAACATCATTTACAATATCGTCTATTTCCCCTATATTTAATGATTTGCATTCTTGGCTTCTAAGATAATTTGATAGTGCAGTTCTTATTAAACCGTAACTTTTCTCACCGTGTAAAACCATTCCTTCTCTTAAATATATCTCTGGCAAAATGACCTCCATTACACTTGTCCCAGAACTAACTATGGGGATTTTTAACTATTAAAACAATAGGGTGCTAATGCACCCTAAACTATTTTTCCTCATTGTTAAGGCGATCCAAAACTCTGCGATATCCATCCGCACCATAAACAATGCACTTGTTAATTCTGCTTATAGTCGCTGTCGAAGCCTTAGTCTCCTTCTCTATTTCGTTGTATGTTTTCTTCTCCGAAAGGAGCTTAGCTACCTGCAATCTCTGAGCTATTGAATGTATCTCGTTGATAGTACATATATCCTCAAAGAACCTATAGCAATCTTCTCTATCGCGCAATGTCAAAATCCCATCGAATAGTTCATCAATATCTTCTCTTCTGTACTTTGATTCGTAAGCCATCGTCTCTTCCTTTCGCCTTAATAGTAAGGCATAAAACACCGAAATATTGCGTTGAAATTATACCATTTTACCGTGCTAAAGTCAATTAGCCTGCAAGCTCTATAGCCTTCTCTAGCTGCAAATCCTTGCCATCGCTATTCGTCACAAGATACTGAGGAGTAACTCCCACACCATGTATCTTTGTACCCTTAGGTGAGAAGTATTCCTTTACAGTAAGACTTACTGCTGTTTCATCTTTAAACAAGCGCGTTTCCTGAACAATACCTTTACCGTAAGTCTTCTGACCCACAGAAATCGCAGCATTATTATCTACGAGGGCTGATGCAACAATTTCTGATGCACTGGCAGAATTTTCATCTATCAAAAGTACTACCTTAAGTTTTGTATGCTTTTCATCGGAGTTGAAGTTTTTGACATTTCCCTTCTTGTCCTTTGTGTAGGTGATTTTGCACTTAGGAAGAATTCTGTCCGCTACCTTTGTTCCCTCGTCAAAATATCCGCCTGGATTTGAGCGCAAATCTATAATCACACTCTCCTTACCACTAGATTCAAAGGCATTTATCGCCTCATTAAAATGCTTAGCAGTATTGCTTCCAAATGAGAGTATCTTTACATAGCCTATCTTATCCGAAATCGAAGACTGCTCAACAGTAGATTCTTCAATCTCCCCTCTGATAACCTTGATTTCCTTTTTCTCTGTTCCGCGCTTTATCTTAAGCACAACAGGATCTCCAACTTTACCAGTTATCGCCTTCCTTACAGAGTTTGTAGTGGTATATGTCTTTCCGTCAATCTCTAGAATTATATCGCCCGTCTTGATTCCTGCAGCTTCTGCTGGAGCGTCTTTCATGACATCCTTGACAACGATTCCTTCCTTTGTAATCTCAAAGCTTATACCGATTCCTGTAAAGCTATTATTTAGATTTCTCTTGAGTAGCGCAAGTTCTTCTTTGTTTAGATATCTTGAGTATTTATCTCCAAGTGCATCAAACATCGCATTGTATATAGCTTGTTCCTGCTTATCCTTATCGTACTTAAAAAGGAAGTCCGATGAAATAAATTCCTCTACACTTATAAGCTTACTATATTTCTCAAGAAGCTTGTTTTGCTCATCAAGTTCACTCCTACTTACCATAGCGGTGTCGCTGAGCTTAAGGTAGGAGAAAAATCCTGCCACTAACATTGCCGATGTGATAAATACAGTGAATATTACTATCCCAAATCTTTGTTTTTTCATTAGTTCTCCATCTTTGCTGACTTCAAAACAAAATTCATATATTGTTTTCCATTCCAGTTTGATAAATCTAAATTTCCAATCAAAGCTATCCTTTGCTTTGTCTTCATCGCTTCTTCTAAAAGAGCTTCATTTACATCAGCATTTGCAAAGTCTACGCCTCTAATTTGCTTTCCATCAAAGTTTGCTGTAAACTGCAAAAACTCAGGTCTCCTCTGCATCCTTGAAACGAAATCAATATTCGTATCGATTCTTATTAGAGGTACTTCATTGCATCTGCCAAAAGGCTCAAGCATACTCTGCTGAGAGAAGAAATCCGCGTTTAGATCAATGCTCTGTAATTGAACGTCATAATCTGGCATGCTGTTTTCTTCTGCCTTAGCCCTGCTCTTTTGCTCTATCAAACCCTCTTCTAAGGACTGTCTTAAAAGCGGTATGTTTTCATCTAAAATTGTGAATCCACAGGCTGCTGCGTGTCCACCAAACTTAACAAATAGCTCAGGTTTTCGATTTAAAAGTTCAAACAGGCTTATTCCATCTACGCTTCGTCCTGTTCCCTTACTACATCCCTCGCCTATCTTTGTAACGATAAGACTTGGGACATTATATTTTTCCTTAAGCTTTCCTGCTACAATTCCTGTGACGCCTTCGTGCGCATCATCTAGCTCTACTAGAAGATATCCTTTATCTACATCTTCCTTTGATATATCGGTCAAGCAGCTCTTAAAAAGCTTCTCCTGGACACTTCTTCTAGTGCTGTTGGCTTCTTTTATCTGCCCTGCAAGCTCCTTTGCTCTCTGTTCATCATCGCAGAGTATGAGCCTTGATGCTAGAGAGGCACTTCCCATTCTACCAGCCGCATTTATATGAGGAGCAATCACAAATGAAATGTTTTGTGAGCTTATTTCACCCTGCTTTAGTCCAATTTCTGATAATAAAGCCTTAAGACCTACTCTCTTGCTTAGGTTTAGCGCTCTAAGTCCGAACTTCACAAGAGTTCTATTCTCATCGATAAGTGGCACTACATCTCCCACTGTACCTATTGCGACAAGGTCAAGGTTTCGTGTCAAAACCTCCTTGGGAAGATTCGCTGTTTCACACAAGGCTTGAGCAAGCTTAAATGCAACTCCAACTCCAGCTAGCGCCTTAAATGGGTAGTTACAATCAGCCTGACTAGGGTTGATAATTAAGCAGTCTGGAACCTCATCTCTAATCGTATGGTGATCTGTTACAAGAATCTCAAGCCCTATCTCCTGAGCATGCATTACCTCATCTACAGATGTCGAACCACAGTCTACAGTTACAATTAGGTCAGCTCCTGCTGCCTTAATCTTGTCAATAGCATCTGAATTTAGTCCGTAGCCCTCATCAAAACGCGAAGGAATGTAGTAGCTTACATCTGCTCCCATTCTTCTTAGAACGTCCATCATAAGAGAAACTGATGTGACTCCGTCCGCATCATAGTCTCCATAGATACAGATTTTCTGTCTAGTCTCAACGGCCATCATAATAAGGTCCACGCCCTCATACATATCCTTAAGCAAAAAAGGATCATATGTAAGACTCGGCTTATCAGATAAGAACTCCGCGACATCATCTGCCGCGGAGATTCCTCTTTTATTTAATATTGTCTCTATTGCGCTGTTTAAATTCATTACTTCACTTTCTAGAAGGCAACATATTTACGAGGATTTACAAGTATTCCGTTTTCTCTAACTTCGAAATGTACGTGTGGACCTGTTGCCCAACCTGTCATTCCTGAGTAAGCGATAATCTGTCCCTTCTGCACATACTGACCTGGAGAAACAACAAGTGCGCTGTTATGTCCGTATGCAGTTACTATTCCATTTCCGTGGTCAATGAACACTCCCCATCCATATCCCTGCTGATACCAACCTGTTAGGTTCATTACTCTACCTGAGTCTGATGCAACTACTGGAGTATTCATTGGGCATGCAAGGTCGATAGCTCCATGGAATGTACCATATTGCTCAAGACCAACTCTGTTACCGAACTCTGATGTTACAACATAGTTTGATACTGGGCTTATCATTCCACCAGTTCCAACATAGCTTGCTCCACCACCGGAACTTCCACCAGCTGAACCACCACCGTTATTAACTGCTGCCTGCTGTTGCTGTTGCTGTTGCTGTGCTGCTAGCTCTGCTGCAATCTGTGATGAAAGAGATTCAGCTTGCTGATTAAATATTGCTAGATTCTCATCTATCTTAGCTGCCTTAGCCTCAAGCTGTGCAGACACCTTGTCAAGCTCGCCCTTCTTATCCTTAAGTTCACTCTGTGAACTTGCCATTGCCTGCTGAGCAGCACTGAGTTCCTTCTTTGTATGGTTTAGCTCTTTGCTTATCTTCTCCAGACTATTTAGGGTGCTTCTATCGCTCTTATAGATTTTCTGAAGCATAGATAGATTGGATAGAAGTTCAGAGAAGTTCCTTGAATCTAGGATTATATCGATAAATCCAACAGAGCCATTCTTGTACATAGTGCGAAGTCTCTTAGACATTCCGCTTTTTCTATCGTCAATCTTAGCTTGCATCTCATCAATTTTACCATTTAGCTCATCGATTTCTGCCTGCTTCTTGTCAATCTCACTCTGTGCATTTGTAATTTCGGTGTTAAGGCTTACAATCTTAGTATTATATTGTTCTAGCTCGTTTACTATTTCGCCTTTTTCTGCTTCTGCAGCCTTCTGCTTTTCCCTTATGCTGTTTAGCTCAGACTTCTTGTCTGTTGCATATATGCTTCCCGTATATGCAAGGCTAAGACTTAAAGCCATCATCAGCGATAATGATAATGCTATAACTCTATTCTTTCTCATCAATAACCTCCAAATCCTCTACTTCGTATCAAGGAATTTACGCATTGAAACTATGCTTCCACACGCACCTATGCTTACTCCGATTGCTAGGAATATCAAAATCAGATTGACTGATAGATATCCTGCTGGAACAAGTGGGGAACTCATAATAGTCATAAACTGCTTACCTACTAGCGATATGATTTCTCGATAGATGAAGAATGTTGCTACAGCAGAAACTGCTGATGAAATAACACCTATCAATATTCCCTCTATTAGGAACGGACCTCGTATAAACCAGTTGGTCGCTCCTATATACTTCATAATCTCTATTTCCTTCGCCCTTGCAAATACTGTGAGCTTTATCGTATTTGATACGACAACTATAGAAACTATGATTAAAAACACCATTATTATCATTGCAGCCAGCTTGAGGAAGTTTGTTATCTTGGTAAGCTTCTTAACTGTCTCCTGATAGTACTTGACGTCCTCAACGCCATCTGTTCCCTTAACCATCTTGATAACATTGTCTGCTGTTGACATAGAGTCAACAGTTACAACGATGGAGCTTGGCAAAGGATTATCGCCTAAGCTGTCGAGTAAATAGCTATTTTCTCCCCAACGAGCCTTCATTATCTTCATCGCCTCAGTCTTGCTGCGATATGCTGAAGACTTAACTCCTGGCTCTGCATCGATTTTCTTCATGATGTCTTCAGCATCTGACTTCTTGACATCATCATTTAGGAAAATCTCAACCTCGTTGTAGTTATTCTTTAGCATCTCCGTAAAGAGATTTATATTTACTGTAATTACGAAAAACAGTCCTAGTATGAGAAGCATGGCTGTTATCGCAAATACTGAAGCAGTTGACATACCCTTGTTACGCCATATCTGCTGGAGTGCCTGTCTGATATTATAGCCTATCCTCAGCATCCTGAACCTCCTCGCTATCACTATATCCGTAATCTCCGTATTCGTCTCTTACAATGTGACCAGAGTCAATTGCAACTACACGCTTGCGCATACGATCAACTATATCTTTAGCATGTGTAACCATTACGATTGTAGTACCCGTCTCATTAATCTCAGCTAAAAGATCCATTATTCCCTTAGCTGTATCTGGATCAAGATTACCTGTAGGCTCATCACAGATCAAAAGATCTGGATTATTGATAATCGCTCTTGCAATAGCAACACGCTGCTGCTCACCTGCTGAAAGCTCGTCAGGGTAGTTGTTTGCCTTATCTGCAATACCAACCATATCAAGCGCTACAGGGACACGGTTCTTAACACGCCTTGAACTCTTGTGAACAGTCTCAAGGGCAAAAGCAACGTTCTCAAATACAGTCTTCTTTGGAAGAAGTCTGAAGTCCTGGAAAACTATGCCTATCTTACGTCTAAGCATAGGAATTTCTCTGTTGCTTAGCTTAGTAACCTCTTGTCCGTCTACGACAATGCTTCCGGAGTCTGCGTTGACTTCCTTAAGGATAAGCTTGATAAATGTCGACTTACCCGCACCACTTGGTCCTACCAAAAATACAAACTCTCCATCATTAATCTTGATGCTAGCATTTTCCAAGCCAACATTGTCGTTATATATTTTGGTAACATTATCGAATGTTATCATGATAAAACCTCTGTATCAAAAAATAATTTACCCAAATAGTATACTACAAAATAGCCATTTTGAAAACCGTTACAGAGCATTCTATCACTTTATCTAAGTGAAACTTTTGTGAAAATTCCCCAAAACTGCTTGCGACACTCCTCATCTGCCCATGGATATGTGCATTTGTATTCGCAGGCATACAAATTTTGCAATCCTAGCTCATCTATAAAAAGCATTTTGTCGCTTCTAAACACTCTCTTAATTTCTCTTTTGGATACACCGCCATTCATATGATTTATAACCCAAACTATCTTTACATGATCTGCTAAAAGTTTAAATTCTTTTATCCTCTCGGCCTCCCTTATCATTCTCGATGGTAAGGGCGATGCTACAACAAACAGAACATCCATATCCTTAAGCATAAAATCAAAACTAGAAGAGGAATCGATATCAAAGATATTGTAATCACCTCGAGCAATGCTCTGAAGTCTTACAAAACCTTTTTCATCAAGTGTCACACCTTCCTGTATATTTGACGGAGATATAAGCCTCCAATCAACGGTTCCAGAGCTTAGTTTGCTCCCATTACCTGCTAACACATCTCTTTTCTGTATATTTTCACCAAAATCTAAACTTTCCACATTCGATATTCCAATCACTCTTTCGCTCTTAGAAATCAAATCATAGAAATCGACAAATCCCTTTGCAGAAAATCTTTGGTCCATTGCAAAGCTGTCATACAAAAGAGCCGTTTTTTCTCTCGGTACTCCGCACTCTGTATAACATATATCGAAACCCAAGCTCCCCAAAAATCCTGTCAGCATAACAGCAAAAAGACTTGTACCAACTTGCCTTCCTGTGCCGGTCACTCCAATATTACTGCCAAGTTTAATTCCAAAGCCTTTCTCAAAATCAACTTTACTATATTTATTTGCACCAGCATCCTCACGAATTCGCTTTCCACCCAGTCTTATCGCCATGTTAACCCCCTTTTCAAAGCCTAGTATCAGTAGCCTAAGCCCAAAGTATGGGGAATTCAAGACTGTTTATATGGGGAATTTACCTTTGATGCAGAAACAAAAATCCCCTTACAACATTATAAGGGGAAATTTGAACCATACTTATTTATTTACAAATTTTCTTAACAGCTTCTACGATGTGCTTCGCCGTCATTCCATACTTTTCCTTTAGCTCGTCTGGCTTTCCTGACTCACCGAAAGTATCCTGCTGGCCAACCATAGCCATCTTTGTTGGAAGCTCTCTCGAAAGAAGCTCAGCCACAGCACCACCGAGTCCGCCTATAACTGAATGCTCCTCAGCTGTTACAACTAGACCAGTCTTCTTAGCACTTTCGATAATTGCCTTTTCATCAAGCGGCTTAATTGTATGGATATCTATTACCTCGGCATCTATTCCATCATCCGCAAGGCTCTTCGCTGCATCCATTGCCTCTGAAACCATTATGCCAGTCGCAAAGATTGTAACATCCTTACCCTCTTTAAGAACCTTAGCTTTTCCAAGCTCAATCTCGTCGTTTTCGCTATAGAAAACAGGAACCGATGCTCTTCCAAGTCTAATATAAGCAGGTCCATCAAAGGCAACTGCCTGCCTTATCAGCTTCTCAGCGCTTACACCATCGCATGGATTGATAACGGTCATACCTGGAATGGTTCTCATCAAAGCAAGATCCTCAAAAGTCTGGTGGCTTGCTCCGTCCTCACCTACAGTTATACCTGCATGAGTTGCACAAATCTTAACATTAGCTGATGTATATCCGATTGAGTTTCTGATAATCTCAAAAGCTCTTCCCGCTGCGAACATCGCAAAAGTAGATGCGCAAACAACCTTTCCTGAAAGTGCTATTCCCGCTGCCGAGGCATATAGATTCTGCTCTGCGATTCCCATATTAAAGAATCTTTCAGGATAAACCTTAGCAAATTCTCCTGTCTTAGTCGATCCTGAAAGGTCTGCGTCCATGACGATAAGGTTTGGATTTTCTTTTCCTAGCTCAACTAGCACCTTTCCGTATGCTTCTCTTGTCGCCTGTTTGTTTCCCATTACCACTGACCTCCAAGTTCTTCAACTGCCTGCTTTGCCTGCTCCTCGTTAGGTGCCTTGCCATGCCATCCGGCATTGTCCTTCATAAATGAAACACCCTGGCCCTTATGAGTGTGAGCTATGATTACCGATGGCTTATCAAAAACCTTCTTAGTCTCGTCCAAAGCAGCAAATATTTCATCAAAATTATGTCCGTCAATGACCTGAACATGCCAGCCAAAAGCTTTAAACTTCTCATCGATTGGCTTTACTGTCATTACCTTGTCATTTTCACCGTCTATCTGAAGTCCATTCCAGTCAACAAAAGCGACTAGATTGTTTAGCTTATAGTGACCTGCCGCCATAGCAGCTTCCCAAACTAGACCCTCCTGAAGCTCACCATCTCCAAGAAGAGTGAACACTCTACTGCCATCGTCATCCAGCTTTGATGCTAGAGCCATACCAACGCAAACAGAAAAACCCTGTCCTAGTGAACCTGTTGACATCTCAACGCCTGGTACCTTATGCATATTAGGATGACCCTGGAATTCGCTTCCGAGCTTTCTCAAAGTCATTATATCTTCAACAGGGAAATATCCTCTTTCTGCTAAAGTTGCATACTGTACTGGAGCAGCGTGCCCCTTTGATAGAACAAATCTATCTCTTCCCTTTAGCTTCGGATTCTTAGGATCTATATTCATCTCTCTGAAATATAAAGCTGTAAGAATATCCGCTGCCGATAGACTTCCTCCGGGATGTCCTGATCCCGCATTGTACACAGCTTTGATTACGTCAACCCTAATCCTAGCTGCGATTTCCCCATAGTTGATGTTTTCCATTCTTTCCCTCCATATATGACAAAACAATAGTTTTGTAAACCTATTTATTTCAGCACTTTACAATAGTTCAATAGCCTTTGGTATATGCTTAATTATATCTCTAGCCATCAAGCTTATTTGCCCAAGTTCAAAAGCAGCTTC
Organism: uncultured Clostridia bacterium; assembly: GCA_938049335.1. Classification (GTDB taxonomy): domain Bacteria; phylum Bacillota; class Clostridia; order Peptostreptococcales; family Anaerovoracaceae; genus Eubacterium_B. The sequence goes on from CALIYX010000030.1 coordinate 49,181, forward strand.
ATCGCCAGCCTTTCCGTGTAAAAACGCTCCGAGACATGTCGCGTCAAAGAGCTTAAGTCCCTGTCCCGCAAAAGCGGCAATCATACCTGTAAGCACATCGCCTGAGCCAGCAGTAGCCATACCTGGATTTCCACTCGTATTTATTGCGAGTCTTCCATCAAAGCTAGCCACACATGTATTCTTACCCTTTAACAGGCATATCGCATTATATTTTGTCGATATAGCCTTACAAAATTCCATGCGATTTTCTGCTCTTATCTCGCTCGGATCACATTCTAGAAGTCTAGCAGCTTCCCCCTTATGAGGTGTCAAGCAGACATTCTTTGCATCTTTAATTACATCGGTCAAGTCAAATCTTTTGCCAGCTAAGGTGTTGAGCCCGTCTGCATCAATCACTATAGGGCCAGAAAAATTCTCGCACACTCGCCTAATCAGACTTGCGGTCTTATCGCTGACACCCATTCCTGGTCCTATTGCAATAGCATCAAAAGAATCAAGATGACTAAAAGCTTCATCCTCGCTCACGCATATAGCTTCTGGTAGAAGACACTGCATAGGTATAGTTCCTAAATCACTCGTCAAAACTCTGACTAGACCCGCACCGCTTCTCAGCGCCGAAAAGCTAGCCATATAGGCTGCTCCGACCATGCCAGAAAAGCCTGCGATAATCAGCACATTTCCGCAGTCTGCCTTTGAAAAGTCCTCGCCTCTTAAAGGTAGCAAGCTCTTACAGTATTTAGAATCGAGTTTTATTTCATCAGAAGCTTTATTAAATAAGCTCATACTCCACATCCTCAGTAACTATTAGAATACGAAGATTCCTGCCATCAAGAAGTAAATTGATAGAGCAACGGCATCCGATACAGATGAAATTGCTGGATTTGCGATAAGTGCAGGGTCAAGATTCAGCTTCTTAACGATAAGTGGAATCATACTTCCCAAAATCTTAGCAAATACTACTATACCAATCATTGAAGTACATACAGTAATTGTCTGTGAGAAAGGCACTCCCTCTAGGAAATAAATTCTTGCGAAGTTGATAATGCTCAAAATCGTACCGAGAATAACCCCTACTCTTATTTCCTTCCAAAGTATCTTTAGGAAATCCTGTGGCTCAACCTCATCGGTCGCAAGTCCTCGAATTATCAAAGTCGCAGCCTGGGAACCTGTATTTCCACCCGTACCCATAAGCATAGGCATATATGTTATCAAATTAGTATAATCCGAAAGCTGTCCCTCGAAGTTACTTATGATCTTACCCGTGAACACGTATGCTACCATCAAAATCAAAAGCCAAGGCAGTCTGTTAATCACATGCTGCCAAGGTGACATATCAAGATAGGTTCTGTCGGATTTATCAAAGTCAATGACACCGTTCATACGCTCGATATCCTCAGTAGTTTCTTCTTCAATGACATCGAGAATGTCGTCAAAGGTTATGATTCCGACAAGTCTAAACTCATTGTCTACTACTGGAATAGCCATGAAACCATATTTCTTGAAATCTGAAGCAACATCTTCCTGGTCATCGTATACATTCTCATATACGAATTCCGTATGCATTATATCGTTAATCTTGGTATTGTCATCTGAAACAACCAAGGTCGAAAGCGAAACTATACCTATGAGCTTACGCCCTCTATCCTTTACATAACAAGTATAGATGGTCTCGGCATCTATGCCCTCTCTCTTAATGTGGTCAAGCGCCTCTCTGACAGTCCAGTCCTTTTGCAAACTTATATAGTCAGGAGTCATCAGACTTCCAGCACAGTTATCTGGATAGTTAAGGAAGGTATTGATCAGCCTTCTCTCGCTCTTTGGCGTCTTTTCGAGTATTTTATCAACGATGTTTGCTGGAAGTTCCTCGAGAATATCGATTTTATCGTCAAAGTCCATCTCATGAACAATGTAGTGAATTTCTCTATCGGTAATACTGCTTACAATCTCGACCTGGTCATCTGATGGAAGTTCAGAGAAAACATCTACAGAAACATCCTTTGGCAAGAGCCTAAAAAGAATGACGGCGGCCTGAATACCAACATCCTCCATGACTTCTTCTAGAAGCTCAGCAATATCAACAGCGTTATATTTGAGGAGCTCATCACGTGCTAAGAAGTATTTTTTCTCCAATACTAGCTCGATAATTTTCTCAAGACTTTCCTCCATAGCTAAATCTCTGTCCGCTATCGTTAGGTTCTCCAAAGCACCCTCCTCTCTCTATCAAAAGTAATAACATCTCTGCTCTTAAATTCTAAACTAAACGCCCTTGCGCTTATCAAACATCCACCTGCTCGGCTTATATAGCAGCTTAGAAACAGGTAGATCAAATTCACCTAAATACTCATGAATATATGGATTGAACGAACTCTTAAATTCCTGCAATCCGTCATCATTGTAACCTGATATACCGCCAAGGTTTACATACTTGCATCCTCTTTCGAAGCTCGTCTCCATAGCTAAAAACCAAGTCTTATACGGAGCCATAAGTCTTCTAAAGTCATTATCTGCACCCGCATATAAAAGCTCTGCAGTCTCACCAAATATTATGCTAAGAGCACCTGCTATGCACAGCTTGTCTCCATACCTAGCTAAATTGGCCTCTCCTTCATTAACCCTACGAGTATATGAAGCAAGATTCTCCTCAAGCTTAAACTTCTTCTTTGGTGCGGTCTCTGGACATGCCGCAATATCAGCAAGGCATTTGTCGCGTAATGCAACAGCCTCCTCATACTCACCTTTGACATCCATATAAGTAAGAGTCAAAAAAGCATCTTCCCCATATGTATCTAGCAGTAACTCATAGTACTCTCTATCTCTTAGAGAAACTCCCTGACGATTAGCCGTACAGTTCATTACTCTCTCAAAATCATCAAGTCCTAGTTTATCAAGGTTTACTGTCTGTAAAAACTTATTTTTCACTGCGGTTTTATAGTTCTTTTTTCCCTTTTTGCTCAGGTATTCTTCGCCGAATTTGTCCTTGCAGCAGACCATATTAAATCTAGGCTGTATCGTTGCTGACATACCTATTGTAAAACCAATGTGTTTAAGCCCTGCATCCTCTAGATGTTCCATCACTTCAGAACCTATATCGAATATTACAGGGACTCCCAGCTGCTGATAGCGTCCGCGTAACACAGGTGGATCCACTTTAACAAAAAGACATCTATGCTTCTTGGACCACTGCTTTAGCTCTTTGAAGAAAAACTCAACTAGTTCATCATTGCAATAGTCGAGTATAGGTCCTCTAGGAATGTACATCATCGTGAAACCAAGAGGCAAATGCTTAATCAAAACAAGACAAGCTGCAATCTGAGCCTCTCCATCAAAAACTCCAACTCTAGCATGGCCCCAGTTACTCTTAATCTGGCTCCATCTGCTCGACTGAAGGAGATTTCCTAGCTCTGACTGCGATATGAAATTGTCATGCGTATTAGCATCCACATTATCTCTAAAAATATACATTTCTACCGCCTATTTATAATCATATTCCATAATATTATAAGCCACCTAAAGGCTCTGTGTCAAACTGCAAGATAGCTCAGGCGTCCAATAAATTTAATAACAAAATCCATGACTCTGATTATGAAAATATATCCATATAACACAAGGATTTTACATCAAATTTGTGCGAGCTAACTATCAGAAAAATTAAATTAAATTAGTTCCCCTTTTGTCCCATTTCATATTGACGAAAAAATATCAAAGTGGTATATTTAGGTTAGGTGCTTGTGTATACACAGCATTGCATAAAAAAACTACAACACAGTATGTATTTAAGAAAAGAGGAGATCGAAATGGCAAATTTAGTTCAGAAGTACATCGACATAGCTATCGCTAAGAATCCAGGCGAACCTGAATTCCATCAGACAATAGAAGAAGTTCTTACTTCTATCGAGCCTGTTCTAGAAGCACATCCTGAATATGTCGAGGCTGGACTGCTTGAGAGACTTATTGAGCCAGAAAGAACTGTTAGCTTCAGAGTTCCATGGGTAGACGACAGCGGCAAAGTACAGGTAAACAGAGGTTACAGAGTTGAGTTCAACAGCGCTCTTGGACCTTACAAGGGTGGTTTGAGATTTGCACCAAGCGTATATCCTGGAATCCTTAAGTTCCTAGGATTTGAGCAGATTTTCAAGAACAGCCTTACAGGCCTTCCAATTGGTGGCGGTAAGGGTGGTTCAGACTTTGATCCTAATGGAAAGTCAGACGCTGAAATCATGAGATTCTGTCAGTCATTCATCACAGAGCTTTACAGACACATCGGACCTGACACAGATGTTCCAGCTGGAGACCTAGGTGTAGGCGGAAGAGAAATCGGATTCATGATGGGTCAGTACAAGAGAATCACAAACCGTTACGACGGAACTTGGACTGGTAAGGGAACAACAAACGGTGGTCTTGCAGGAAGAACAGAAGCTACAGGATACGGAATCGTATTCTTTGCTAGAGAGATGCTGAAACACTGTGGCGAAGAGCTAAAGGGTAAGACAGTAGCAGTTTCCGGATTCGGTAACGTATCATGGGGAACAGTTCAGAAGCTAAACCAGCTTGGCGCTAAGGTTATCACAATCTCAGGACCAGATGGATACATCCTTGACGAGGATGGAGTATCAGGTGAAAAGGAAGATTTCCTTCTTGAGCTAAGAAATTCAGGAAAGAACATCTGCTCACCTTATGCTGAGAAGTATCCAAATGCTAAGTTCTTTGCTGGAAAGAAGCCTTGGGAAGTTAAGGCTGATCTATATATCCCATGCGCAACACAGAATGAAATCCGCATTGAAGATGCTAAGACAATGGTTGCTAATGGTTGTAAGTACCTATGCGAAGGTGCAAACATGCCTACAACAAACGAAGCTATCGAATATCTACAGGAGAACGGCGTAGTTGTTGGACCATCAAAGGCTGCTAACGCAGGTGGTGTAGCATGCTCATGCCTAGAGATGAGCCAGAACGCTCAGCACATCGTATTCTCTGAGGAAGATGTTTACAGACAGCTAGAGGGAATCATGGTTAATATCTTCAGACTATCAGCTGATGCTTGTGCAAGATACAACCTAGGATTCAACCTAATCGCTGGTGCTAACATCGCTGGATTCGAGAGAGTTGCAGAAGCTATGATGCTTCAGGGTATTGTATAAACAATACTAAAAGTAAATATTAAGCGATAAGCTTATACATGACAAAGCCCCTATGGTAACATAGGGGCTTTGCTATATCTCGAATTCTGTCTAAGCCGATACTGAGCCTAAAAGGGGTTTCGTTTGATTAAGGATGATTTACATCATCCCTAGGCTTGGGAGAGTAGGCCTAGACATAGTTACGAGCACTATTTAGTTAGCTCTTCTCTTACGCATTGCAGTTAAGGCTGCGCATGCTCCGATTAGAGTAATTGTGTAAAGCGCAAAGTTTGCTACATCACCTGTGTTAACAGGTTTCTGTACCGCAGCACTAGCTGGTCCATTAGCACTTCCGCTTCCTGTAGCAGGCTGGCCACCATTTGAATTATGGTTAGGTAAACCTGTGTTCTGAGCAGCAACACTAAATGCATACTCACCAAATCCAGCCGTAGTATTTATTCTCAGCGTATGGCTTCCTGATCTTAGTGTTCTCAGATATCTTGTTGCTAGAGAAAGCTTGATGCTTCCTCTCTCTATTGTAAAATCAGCGTAGTCTATTTCTTGTCCGTCTATAGTTACTGATAGGAACTTGTCAAAATCAGCATCCTTTGCGTATAGAACTAGCCCCTTTGTCTTGCTTGCATCAATTACTAGACCTGATGGTCCAAATGTGTTTTCAAAACCTCTATTCATATCTTCTATATAGACGATATCAAAAGCAGCTACATTCTGAAGCTTGTCTAAAGCCGCAACCTTTTCATCAAGTATTTTCTTGATTTCCTTAGCTAGCTCTTTCTGCGCCTCAGTTAGCTTATCAAACTCAGCCTTAGCCTTTTCTATAGCCGCTTTACTTTCTGTAGTAACCTCAGCTATAGCTTTTACTTTATCTTCGAAGCTCTTGACTGCGTCATTGTTCTTTATGTTTTCGTACTCTGCAAGCGAGTCATCAATTTTATCTGTTTTTACTATATTTGCAGCATAAAATACTGGGATTCTATGGAACCACTTGCTTGAGGCTCTCTGAGCTAAATCAAATGTCTTCTCAAGGTATGGAAGAGGATATTCAAACGCATAAGCCTGTTTTCCTTCAGGATTTGTTCCCTCAAATAGTGGCTTGATAAACAAATCTTTCTTATCTGCTTTCTCAGCCTTATCGGCTTCATCAGCAGAGCCCATGAATATGAGATACTGTCCCTTGCCTGGTAGATATGCTACGACGCTCATTTTACCATCTTTTGCGATGATGTTCATGCTAACCATTCTAAATGTGCTGAACTTAACATTTCCCGTGTATTTGTAGATACCGTCTTTTAGTACCAGTTTGCTCAAAGCAGTCTTGAGTTTTCTTGCCATCTTTGTCTTCGCAACTTCACTCTTGCTCGAATCTGCGTTTACAGTCTCAGCTTCTTTTTTAACCTCTTTCAGCGCCTTTACGCTATCATCGGTAAATATGCTTAAGTCGCTAGGAACAGCTGCTATAGCCTGATCTAGAGTGTAAGGATATAGGTCTCCATCATCCTCTATCTGTTCCTCTTCCGGTTTTTCTACAACTTTTCCGTTGTCAATTTCTTTAATAGCATCATTAACAATCTTGTCCAGATTTGCAATATTCCTCTCTTGATTGATAGCCATAATGCAGTTTTTCTTTGCGGTCTTAATAACATCTTGACCAATATTCTTGCTAGGCACATAGGCATTTATCTTAGCGATAGCTGCTCTCTTTGCCGGTAGTTGTTTAAATGACTCCTTAATTGCCATCTTTACAGCATTCCAAGAGAATGTTGCAGATGTAATAGTATCGACCCCATCTATTTTGGATTCATCAAGCCCATTAAATGCTTCTACAAAACCCTTCTTACCGTCAAGGCCATTCTTTACATTATTCCAGTAGGTTATGTTCTGGTCACCATCATAATCTGTCTTATCATCTGCAACCGAAACAATCTTATTATTCTTGTCTACTGTCACTGATAGCCTTGCCGTATAGTCAAAATATTTACCTTTAACAGGTGCTTGACCATATACAGTGACATTCTCTGAATCGCTAGATGTATTTGTCTCTGCCGCTTCAACATCCATAGCTGGAATCACTAGTCCTGCTACGAGTGCTATGCTTAACACCCCAGCTGATATTTTTCTCAATAACTTGCTCATTTTTCCTCCACTTTGATTGAAATTTAAATAAAAAAGCTCATCAAACAGATGAGTCTTGCCGCATCATTCGGCTCGCATAATCGTCATCTCTCGTAACAATTGCGTTTCTGTGGGTAGTTATCTGGCTAGGCATTGCCCTACAGTTGCGGGACAGCGGAGTTTGGCTCACTTCTCTACCTCTTGATAGCTATAATTTAGGACCATCAATCACAGAATCAATATAAAGTTTAAGAGTGAAACTATTATATCACAAGTACTTAGTATTTGTCATTATTTAATCTAAATACATAACAAAAAATAATTAATACTCGTATATCAAAAATAGGCAGACGAACTATTTCGCCTGCCTATACATGCTTTTATGCATTGATATATTTGATTATTTAGCGTTTTTCTTTCTCGCTAGACCAAAGCATACTACCGTTCCAAGAAGCAGTATTCCTGCATATAAAGTCATATCATTTGCATCATATGTGTTAGGAACCTTTGGTGTAGGAGGTGTTTTAGGTGGCTGCGGTGGAATATCTTGGGTATTCGTAATCACATAACCATTAGCACTATCCCCAGTTATTGCAGTGCTGTAACCTGAAACGCGTTCTTCCTTTACTGTATATTTAATTTCATCAGCACCCTTATACTTACGAAGGTTAGCAAAACTTGCAGTCCATGCATTTGCTTCGTTTAGTGTAAGCTCCTTGCCTGTATCAACGCCATCTGCATATAGATGAACCTTGACTGAAGGTTTCTTCTCTCCAACCCATAGCTTCTTAACATTTACAGAAACCTTCATAGGTGCATTTTCTATTGTCTGAAGGCTTACAGCTCCGTCCTGAACAGTAACAAGTCTTTCTTGTGGATCAGCTTCATAGCCAGCAGGAGCCTTTGTTTCAACTAGTTTGTACTGTCCTGCGCGAAGCCAGCCGCTCACTGCTTCACCATTAGCATCTGTTTTTAGAGTATATTCTCTGCCATCAGACACACGGGTAATTTTGAACTCTGCATCTGCGAGTTTTACCTGGTTATCATCTGCATCAATCTTAACGATTTTGATTTTGTTTGCTAGTGTACCTGTTCCCTGTCCTCCAGAGTCAGCAAGCATATGAATTGCGTAAGCGCCTTGCACTTTCTCTGTTGCTGTTAAAACAACATCGTTCTTAAGAACTGTACCTGGCGTATATGTTGAGCGATATGAAAAGTCGTACTGATCACCATTCATATCAGGAAGATTTAGCGTAAAGCTGCTTCCATCTGGTGAAATAGTTAGACGACCTGTTAAATCTAGTTCTTCTAATACATTAGTAACATATCCGTATGCATCAAAGACAACTCTGCGTACCTTGAAGCTTCCTGGTATGTATTTCTCCCCTGGTTGATCCAGTTTATCTGTCATAACAACATTGTGAAGAGTATCTCCCTTGTGATTGATACGTCCACCCCATTCGACAAGGTCAACATGCCCGCTAATCTTGGACTCCCATTTTCTTATACCCTCGTCTCTAATCAAAGTTGGACCTTCGACATATACCTTTGATGTCATCTTCTTTCCATTGATTTCTGTCTCAAAGGTATTCTCTGAATCTCTTGTTACGGAATCAGTATTGAAGTTGGCACTCATATATAGGTTGCCCTTGATATTGTATCTACCATTTACATAGTTTGTGAACGTAACCTTAACCTTGCCTCCGCTTGGCGATTTAGGTGTCACATGAGCATTTGCAATTACTGCATTTGGATTATCCTTATCCACAATCTTAAAATCTACATTGTGAGAATCGCTTGGAAAAACCATTTTCTCTGGTAAATCAACGTAGAAGTAATCTCCCTCATTTAGACTGACTCCATTTCCGCTAGCGTCCCAATCCATACTTACAAAGAAACGGCTTCCAAGGCTAATTAGCACAGCCTTTTGATTTAGCCAGTTGTAAATTTCGAACTTTGTAATGCGAGTGTCTACCTCTCTTGGCGTACCACTAGCTGCATAAACCTTTGCTGGAGCACTTTGGAAAAAACATCCAAGTACCAAAAAAAGGCACAAGAACAATCCTACTACACTCTTCTTTTTCATTTTCTCCCCCTTTTTACACAGTTTGATTAAAGCGACATATTCCTTAAAAGCGGGTAATATGCGAGAATTAAATCTCTACTGTGAACAAACGATGTTTTCATTTTTAAGTATAGCAGTGCTAGGTGTAAATGTCTACTGAATAAATTGTATTATTTTATAATATTTATACCGTGTAATATTTATTTTGTTCTATTAACAGATATAAAAAAAGGATGCTCATTTGAGCATCCTTTAGTAATATGCAATTCTTAGCCGATGTGTATGTAACCCATTAGGTTTGCACTACAGTATACTGGACCAACTCCTGTTGTTCCACCATTCCATCCACCGTGAACAGCTGTTCCACCACCTGCATAGATAGCTACGTGTGTATCGTAGATTACTATGTCTCCTGGCACTGGGTTTGAAGTCCATGAGCCAAGTGAAGCGTACTGCTGTGGCCATCCGTGGAAGTAGATTCCTGCTGCTGCAAGTGAATTACTTACAAGGCTTGTGCAATCCTGTCCAACTCCAAGCTGTGAATAAGCTGCTGATAGGACTGTGTTTCCGTTTGCTGAATATCCGCTTGAACTTGATCCTCCGTAGCTTCTTGAGCTTGAAGATCTGCTTGAGCTTGAGCTTGAGTTTGAACTCTGAGCTGCCGGTGTTGCCTTAGCTTTAGTTCCTCTTAGAACTACTGCACTCTCAGGAGCCTTAACAGTCTTAGCCGATAGAACCTTAGTTGAAACTACTGCTCCATTAGACTTTGTTACAACTTCTGTAACCTTTTCTGTTCCCTGAACACCTTCAGTCTTTACTTCCTCTTCACCTTCATAAAGTTCGTCAGTATCTTCATATACTGTGTCGAACTCTACTGCTCTCTCAGATGTAACCTTCTCCTTAACTGTTACAGTTAGAAGTGAGCTCTTGCTTGAGAACTTGATTACGTCTCCTGGCATTAGGCTTTCTAGACTTACATTAGGATTAGCTGCCAATATAGTATCTACATCTGTTCCGAAAGCTGCTGCTATATCCCATAGCGTATCGCCGTCCTGAACTGTGTATGTTTTGCTAGCTTTTTCGTCACCTAGTAGCTTATCAACAAGCTTCTTTGTGTTTTTTTCCACCTTTGGCTGTTCATCTGATGCCTTTACTGTGATCTGATCAACTGTCAAAGCCGGATCAATTTCAACTGCCTCAACATTAGCGCCCTTAGCAACATACTTTGCCTTAACCTGCTCGATTACATTCTTAGCATCTGACTCGTTATCGAAAACTGCTACAGTCTTCTTGCCGAGCTTTAGCTGCCAGTAATCTACTGTATTGCTGCTAGCGGTCATTGCCGACGAAATAATCGTAGTTGATAGAACTAAGGTTACTATCAAAGCTAATATCAGCACTGAATCCCTTCTTGATTTAATTTCCTTGATGATACTCATGTGTTGTACTGTTCCTTTCCGTACTGATTAATCTATCAGCACTCGGTCAAGGGACCGAAGTATTCCCGTGAGTTAATCCATCTTAGATGAATCATGAACTCTTGTGGTTTAGTTTGTTTATTTGTATTTCTCAACCACAATACGTATATTAGATTATATACATCACTTCGTCAACCCTTTTTTGAAACTTTCACAAGATTATCACTTAAGCTTTTTGAGATAATGTTGATATTTCAACATTTTATATTCTTAAGTTTTCTTAATTTTTCTTAAGAAAATAGCTTTATGCTATGTATGTTTATACTTTTATATTGTATATTCATCTTTTTATATGCATTTTCTATACATTTTATGCAATTACATAGCCTTTTTAGAGTAAATTCTTTGCTTTTCTTAAGAAATGGGTTAAGAATTAGCTTAAGAATTAGCTTTACTCATATATATAGCTGTTCAATCATTCATTTTAATGAAGTGACCGCTAGATAGGAGGTATATATAAGCTTCGCAGGAACCCGATTCGCCTGCTTTTGATAATGCATCGGCATATATATCCACCTGTTTTCTGTATTGTTCTGCTATGCGCTCCTCATTTTCTGCAAGAGCTGTCTCAGATACATAGCTACTCTTATAGTCTATCAAAACCGTCTTGCCAGACTCCCTAAAGTAGCAGTCGATAATACCCTGTACGAGAATATCGCTTCCTTTATATAACATTTTGAGCGTGAAAGGCTTTTCCTTAAATAGTTCGCCCCTCTTTGATGCTTCAGCTGCCCTTGTTCCTATTTCAGTATCAAAGAAAGCACATATTTTGTTTAGATCTATCTGCTCAAGCTCCTCTGCAGTGAAGAAATGCTTTTCCACACATTCATTTGCAATTTTTTCTACATATATATAGCCCTCGGTTTTCGCTAGATAAAAATCTATAACCTCCATTATCTTATGGTAGATGGTTCCTAATTTTGCTGCCGAGACCTTACCCTTAGGCTTTGGAGATTCCTCTAAACCTATACTAAGCCCCTTAAGTTCGTTCTGAAGCTTTCCTATATTATATGTAGCTTTTGAACTAATTTCTAATTCGCCACCTTTGTTTATTTCGGAAACGGAGTACTTTGATTTCAAATCTGTGGCAAGCCTGTGCGGATACTCGTAGCCCAGTCTAGCTTCTATTGTCTTTCTATCGTCTTCAGATATATCACTTGCATCAAGTGCGTCCTTCCACGAAAGGTTTTTCTTCCTCTCCATCTCTGCATGATTTACATTAGGCACTATAATTTTGGCATCTACATAAGGAGCAACCATGTCTAGGTAACTCCCAGCCTTCTTAACCTTACTAGCACTCTTGGCCTCATAAGCACTCTCTTTATCGACAGTTCCGACTAGATAGAGGATGTCACGGGCTCTTGTTAGCGCAACGTAAAGTATTCTTTCTTCCTCATCTCTTTCCTTTTGCCTAATCTTTCTTCCTATGAGCTTCTGTACCAGCGTCGTCTTCTTCCAGTGCCCCTCTAGGCTCTTTAAAGTAAGCCCCACCCCAATATCCTTGTGAATCATGAGGTCTTCCTGATTTGAATACTGAAGCTTTCCATTCATGCCCGCAACTATGACCATAGGAAATTCAAGGCCCTTACTTTTGTGTATGGTCATGATCTTAACTACATCGTCAGCCTCTCCGAGCATTTTTACCTCGGAAAGCTTAACATCTCGCTTCTTAAGAGAATCTACATATCTAACAAAGCTGTATAAGCTCGATTGCTTGTCATCTGAGAATTTGTCAGCATACTCGACCAAAGCCCTTAAATTCGCTTGCTTTTGCGTTCCTGCAGGCTGCGTTCCCATTATCAAATAGTATCCGCTATCTATCATGAGCTCCCAAATAAACTCCGGCAGGTTCATTATGCGTGCGCGAAGTCTCCAGCTTTGCAAAGTTTCCAAAATCTCGGAACTTCTATTTCTCAAATAAGCTGGTTCGCTTTCTTCACACTCGGCAAAGCTCTTAAGAGATTCATAGAAAGAACCTTTTCTGTAATCAGCTCTTATTCTCGCAAGTTCCTCTGCTGAAAGCCCAAAGATTTCACTGTGAAGGATATTTATCAAAGCAACATCCTGCTGCATATTGTCTATAACAGAGAGCAGGCTCATGAATACATTGATTTCTATAGTATCGAAATATCCCTCGCTATCATTGATAAAGCTATCAACACCCTCCGACTGCAAAATGTCTCTTAGGGTGCCTCCTCTACTTTTGACTCCTCTCATCAAAATTACTATATCAGATTTCTTTAGCTCCCTAACCTTGCCCTGCTTGCTGTCAAAGAAAGGAGTTCCTATGCTTTTCTTGATGAGCTCTGCTATGTATTTAGCTTCTGCCTCTGATTTCTTCAGCTTCTGGATAGCCTTATCGGCTTCATCTTCTTGTTCTGCTAGGTCCATGGCGAGGACGTGAAGCTCCGGCTTATATTTAAGCTCTCCATCATAATCAAGCCCCTTGTGAAGCGCAGCTCTATCATCGTAGCCCCTCATAATAGGCTCAAAAATCTGATTTACATAGTTTAGGATTTCCTCCTTGCTTCGGTAGTTTTTATTTAGATCAACCACCTTTGATTGCTCGTCTTCTCCCTCGCTAAAGCTTTGATACTTGTCCTCAAAGATCTGCGGCTCAGCCAATCTAAAGCTGTATATGCTCTGCTTGACATCACCAACCATGAAAACATTGCTTTCTCTCTTTATTTTGCCTATTATTTCCTCTTGTATGAAGTTCGTATCCTGATATTCATCAATGAAAATATGAGCAAACTTGTCTCTGAAAAATCTTCTCGCTTCCTCGTGCTCTAAAACTGCAAGGCACTTATGCTCTATATCGTTGAAATCTATATATCTTTTGGCCGCCTTTGCCTCGCTATATCTTCTATCAAAATCCTGAACCAGTCTAAATAGCGTCTTTACGCATCCTTTTGTTGCGTTTATATCAGCAATTTTATCTTTAAGACTTATATCTAAAAGCTCAGACTGAAGTTCCTTTATCTCCGCCTTTGCAGACTCACGCAAATCCTTAATTATTCCCTTAATTGGGTCGTAGGCATCCTTTTCGTCCTTTTTCGCCCTTAGCTGTGCATTTTCAAGAACTATGTAAGGAGCAAGCTCCTCTATAATGACGCCAAGAGGCTTAGCTTCGGCCTTAAGCTCTGCTAGTCTTTCTCTTGCGCTTCTAATCTTTGAAAGCTCAGCATCTTCTATCAAAGTTGCCATGCGCTCAAGTTCTTCTGCCTTTAGATTCTCAACAGCAGAATCAAGACTTCTATATGCACTTTCTAGGGATTCAGAGATGTAGTCTAAGTATTCTCTGGCAAGTACGCTATTTTCAAAATCTGTATCTGAAAGACTTAGGTTTTCCAAAACCTCATCCATCCACGCCTGCGGATAAGGCATAGCCATGAGGTGGGTATATAGCTTAAAGATTAAATCTCTTACCTTGTTTGGATTTCTATCGCTGCTTTGTGCATCCATAAGAGCCTTGAAATCATCCTGAAAATTTTCAAATTCATCATCGATAAGCTCATCCATCATATCCTGCTGGATCAGTGTCGCACTAACCTCATCGCAAATAGCAAGGCCTGGCTCAATATCTATTAAATAGAAGAATCTTCTTATTACCGTTAGGGCAAAAGCATGGAAGGTGCAGATGTCAGCCTGAGGAAGCTCCGATAGCTGAGCTTTGATGTACTTAATCTTTTCTCTTGCTTCATCATCAAAACGGGATGCCCCCTGGCCTCCCTTTGATGAATCTCTTTGCTGCTCCTGAAGAGCTTTTAGCTCCTTGGTCAGTGACTTTCTTATCTTTTCCTTCATTTCTGCTGCTGCAGCCTTTGTAAAGGTAACGACAAGAAGACTGCTAACAGGAACGTTTTCCTCGCAGACTAGCTTTCGTATTCGCTCAACTAAAACTGCAGTCTTTCCGGAGCCTGCCGCCGCCGCAACGAGCACGTTTTTGTTTCTTATATTTATTGCTTCGCTTTGTTCATTCGTCCAGTTCATCAAAATTCTCCTACATTTATATCTTAAGAACTTAGATATGTTGATTATACCAAATTTCTTGATATAATTGAATAAGAGGACTGTAATAAGGAGATATATATGGAGATAAAACATAGACCGACAATGCTGATGATTTTAGACGGCTTTGGTCTAAATTCTAATAAAGAGGTAAATGCTATCGCAAAGGCTAAGACACCTCATTTTGATGAGATATTCAAAAGCTACCCTCACACCGAGCTTGCAGCAAGCGGACTTGCAGTTGGACTTCCAGAGAGACAGATGGGTAACTCCGAGGTTGGACATACTAATATAGGCGCCGGAAGAGTTGTTTTTCAGGAGCTTACTCGCATAAGCCAGCAGGCAAAGAGCGGAGAGATTTTGAAAAACTCTGAGCTTGTGAAAGCAATGGATAATGCTCTTGAGAACGGCAAAAGCCTTCATCTAATGGGTCTACTTTCTGACGGCGGAGTTCACAGCCACATAGAGCATCTTAAGGCGCTGCTTTCGATGGCAAAATCAAAGGGGCTTGACGCCGTTTACGTGCACTGTTTCCTCGACGGAAGAGACGTTCCACCAAAGAGCGCGCATAAGTATATAAGCGAGCTTGAGGGCTTCATGACAGAGCTTGGACTTGGTGAAATCGCTACGGTATCAGGAAGATACTACGCCATGGATAGAGATAACCGTTTTGAGCGCGTGCAAAAGGCTTACGACGCAATTGTAAACCGCAAGGCAGAGCTCTTTGACACTGCAAAGCTTGCCCTTGATACTGCATATGATAGAGATGAGACCGATGAGTTTGTAGTGCCATGTTGCATTAAGACAAGAAGTACTGAAGGCGGCAAAAGCCAAGGCAATATCTGCGATGGCGATAGCGTAATAATGTTTAACTTTAGACCTGATAGAGCAAGGGAAATAACAAGAGCAATAGTAGATCCTGACTTTGACGGATTTGATAGAGGCGCAGTTAGAAAGAATATAACATATATCTGTATGACTCAGTATGATGCTTCGATTCCTAATGTAGGAATCGCCTTCCCACCTCAATCACTTTCTAACACATTTGGAGAGTACATTTCTGCACTTGGGCTTAAGCAGCTTCGCATAGCTGAGACAGAAAAGTATGCACATGTAACCTTCTTTTTTAACGGAGGAATAGAGGAAGCTTATCCAGGCGAGGACAGAATCCTAGTTCCGTCACCAAAGGTTGCAACCTATGATTTGCAGCCAGAGATGAGTGCTTTTGAGGTAACTGATAAAGTTGTTGAAGCAATAGAAAGCGCTAAGTACGACTGCATAATTTTAAACTTTGCCAATGCGGACATGGTCGGACATACAGGTGTTATGGATGCTGCAATCAAGGCTATTGAGGCTCTCGACACATGCGTGGGCAGAATTTCAGAGGCAATACTTAAGGCCGATGGTCAAATTCTCATGACTGCAGATCACGGAAATGCAGATGAGATGCTCGACGAAAACGGAAACGTGATGACAGCTCACTCGCTAAATCCGGTACCACTAGTCCATATAGCAAGAGAGCCACTAGCACTTAAAGACGGTGGAAAGCTCTGCGATCTGGCACCAAGCCTTCTTGACCTTATGGGAATTGCAATTCCAGAGGAGATGACCGGAGAGAGTTTGATAAAAAGAGGCTAGAGTATTTTTGTCACGATGAAATGGCTAAGATAATAGCTAAATAGAACAGATATAAATAAGAAGCCCACCTTCCTTAAGCTATTTTGACAGCCAGTAAGGTGGGTATTTGTTTGACATGTAGTAGCTATTGATTGCCTATATGGTTTTATTCCTTAGGCATGCTAGTGATTTTAAAATTGCTAACGAGCAGCTTGCCATCCTTTGTCTCTATTGTTATCTGGCCCGTAGCACTGATTCTCTTTCCGCTTGTCTTTTCCTTTAAAACCATTTTGAATTCGTAGCTTCCTTCAACCTCATCTTCGCCACCCTGCTTGGAGAGCTCTATGTCAGTAGGCTGATATGCTAGTCCATCCTCTGCGCACTTCTTATCGTACTTTAGAGGATTTCTGTTTGCCATCATATCATCAAGGCATTCCTTGCTTGCCATTTTCTCAAAAGCCTTGTAATACTTTTTCTGATCTTTGTCATTGACAAAGTCAGTATAGCGATTTTCATAGTCTGTCTCAAAGAAAATCTGACAGAACTTAGTCATTAACTTCTTACCTTCTGCTGGATCTGTAGCTTTCTTGCTGCCACAACCCGCGCATAGCACTAGAGAAAGTAATGCGATTACACAAAAGAGTTTTTTCATGGCTACCTCCAATCATAAAACTAAAGCTTAGCTACTATATCCTGCCCGCACTTCATGCCTGTGTCCCATGCGTGCTGCAGGTTAAATCCTCCACATGCTCCATCAAAGTCCACAATTTCACCTGTAAAGTACAGTCCTTTAAGTTTCTTAGACTCCATGGTATCAGGGTCAAATTCGCTCAGCTTTACTCCGCCCCTAGTCACCTGTGCTTTGTCCCAGTCGCAGAGCCCTGCTATATCAAAACTGGTGCATTTAAGCGTGTTTGCAAGCCCTCCACAGCCATCATATATTGCGTTTATGTAGCTTGCAAGCTGAGGCTTAAGCATCGAGCAAAGGCTACCCTGTGAGCGCTCCAAAAAGCCCTCTACTTGCTTTTCATCAAACTCAGGCAGGAAGTCGAGTTTGATACTGTAATCTGAAAATCTGCCCTTTAGTACATCTTCATAGTCTATGAATCTTGTCATATTGAATATGCAGATTCCCGACAGCCCGTAGTCAGTAAACTGAACTTCACCTGCTTCCTGCGCGAGCAGATTGCTGCGGCGGGTGAGGCTGACAAGTGCCTTCTGCCTCACCCCGGAGAGACCGAGCTTTTTCATGTTTTGCTCGGTCCTAATGCCGCAGAGCGCCGGAACCGGCTCGCGCACTGCGTGCGCGAGCTGCTTTGCCAGGGCAAAGCCATCGCCGCGGGTCCCGAGCTGCGGCGCTGCGGTTCCGCCGCAGGCTAAGACAAGACGCCTTGCTTTGATGCTAAAATTCTTGGGCTTTTGGTCCTTTGGAGCTTGCTTTGATTTGCCCCCTTTGCCCTTTGATTTTAAACTAAGTGCGTCCTGTCTTACTGCGGCTAGAAAAACGCCCTTGGCGTATTTGACAGATGTAAGTCTGCTATAAAGCAGCCAGTCCGCAGACTCAAGTTTACTTGTCAGCGCATCTACAACATCTGGCGCATATTCTGAATAGGGATAGATTCTTCCCTCTTCGTCGCTCTTTGTCAGTACTCCCAGATAGTCAAAAAAGGCTGAAGCAATGCTCCAGCCCTCGCTTTTGATATTCG
Source organism: uncultured Clostridia bacterium (assembly GCA_938049335.1). Lineage (GTDB taxonomy): Bacteria > Bacillota > Clostridia > Peptostreptococcales > Anaerovoracaceae > Eubacterium_B. Next base: position 67,308 of record CALIYX010000030.1, read on the forward strand.
ATAGATTGCACTTGCCGTTTCCGGAAGCTGCAACCTTTCTGCCAGGTCTGTCCTTGGCATCGACTATGAGAAGCTTGCAATCAGGCTTTTCTCTTAGGATTACATTGGCCGCCATAAGGCCAGATGCTCCTGCGCCTACAATGCAAACATCATAAAGCTCTTTTTCTATATCGGGATTAAATTTAAAATCCAATCTCTTCTCCTATTTACAATCAGTGTTCCGAAGGCAATATGATTAGCTCAACCGCCTTATCAAGCTTAGCTCCAAGCTCTGCAAGAAAGTTGCTAGCATTGTCGACAGCTTCTCCTGATGCTCCTACGACCATCTTTGTGATATCGTTTTCCTTTGCTAAAGAGCAAAGTGTCAAAATCGTATCATCAGACTTGAGCACGGTTAGGTCAGCTCCTGCTTCCCTCGCCTTTTCGTATAGAAATTCTAAGGCTTTGTTTTCCTCGGAATCACCTAAAAAATTATAATCTGAGCCCGCTACATGAATTATATGTATCGTATCATCGCTGCTCATCAGCGTCTTGCCATAGTCTATAAGTCGCTGGCATGTACGCTGCTTAGTTACGCAAACCATTATATTTTCCATATGTTCCTCTTTTACAAAACTATTATTTATACAAATATAGCAGCCTATTTTGTTAGTTTGTAAAAGGCTTCTTGATATTTGGATATAGTTTTGTCTATGACATCCTGAGGAAGAAGATAATCGCTATCTGGATTTGCCTTTAGCCAGTCACGAACGAACTGTTTGTCAAATGAAGGCTGAGACTTTCCTGCCTCGTAGCCCTCTGCTGGCCAGAAGCGCGAGCTATCTGGAGTTAGCATCTCATCGCCGATTACGATCTTGCCATCTTCATCTACACCGAATTCAAACTTAGTGTCTGCGATGATTATTCCACGCTCAAGAGCATAATCTGCGCACTTTCTATAAAGTGCAATAGTGCAGTCCTTAATCTTCTCAGCGTACTCTCTTCCGTGTCCAGGGAATTCGCGTTCGATTACATCTATGCTCTGCTCGAAGGAGATATTCTCGTCGTGATCTCCGATTTCCGCCTTGGTGCTAGGTGTGTAAATAGGCTCGCTTAGCTTCTGTGACTCCTTGAGTCCTTCCTCTAGCTTAATACCGCAAACCTCACCTGTCTTCTGATAGCTGCTCCAGCCACTACCTGTGATATACCCCCTTACGATGCACTCTACAGGAAGCATATGAAGCTTCTTGCACATCATAGATCTACCCTCAAAATTCTCATTTTGGAAGAACTCTGGCATATCCTTGGTATCAACTGAAAGCATATGGTTTGGAACTATATCCTTGGTCAGGTCAAACCAGAACTTTGACATCTTAGTCAAAACCTCTCCCTTGCCGACGATGAGGTTCTTTAGAATCACATCAAAAGCCGATATTCTATCGCTTGCGACCAAAATCAGACTGTCACCAATATCGTAAATCTCGCGTACCTTACCCTCTTTAACAGGCTTAAACTCCTTCATAATCTTTCGCACTCCTTATATTATCTTGTACTACTCTGCTAAAGTAGCTTCTAAAGCTTTCTTAGTTGCTGCCTCAATTACCTCATAGGAATCCCCAGGCGATGCTTCAAATAGCTTCTCATCTCCAAGGTAATATGTTGGCACATGATAGTAGTCTAAAGTCGCGATTCTATCTGGATTTTCTCCTTCCTCAACCGCATCTATCTCTACCTTCTTGTACTCCTCATTAGCATCTAAAAGTGCATCAAACGCCTTCATAGCCTTCATACAATATGGGCATCCTTTTAAATATATAAATGTCAACTTTTTCATAACATACCTCCTTTTTATTATCTAAATTTTACCACATTTAAGCCTTTTTCTCAATCCTAAAGTCAAATTTCACATAAGCACTTAACACCATCTTTGGCATCAAAGCGAGATTAAGCATAAAAAATAGCAGGCATGCCCCAGCATACCTGCCACATAATTCAGTTATTTATTTCTTTCTAACCTTTACAGCTGTTCCGTAAGCCATTACCTCTGATGCACCCTGCATGATTGCTGCTGATGCATATCTTAGTCCTACTACAGCGTCTGCTCCAAGAGCAGCTGCTTCTTCAGCCATTCTTCTTGTTGCAAGGTCTCTAGCTTCGTTCATCATATCTGTATAAGCTTTGATTTCGCCACCTACGATTGTCTTAAGACCTGCACCGAAGTCACGAAGTGCGTTCTTTGAATGAACTACGCCACCCTTTACGACTCCGAGCATTTCGAGCTCGTAACCCTCGATGTATTCTGTGTTTACTACTAGCATGGTTTCCTCCTTATCTAATCTGACCATTACCATAAATTATATACTTAGTAGTCGTTAGGGCCTCTAGCCCCATAGGACCACGAGTATGCAGCTTCTGTGTGCTGATGCCGATTTCAGCTCCAAATCCGAACTCAAATCCATCAGTAAATCTCGTCGATGCGTTTACATATACTGCAGCCGCATCTACCTCATCAAGGTATCTCTGTGAATTCTCATAGCTATCTGTGACTATGCTCTCAGAGTGTCCTGTATTGTACTTGTTAATATGAGCTATCGCCTCATCAACTCCTGAAACGACTTTGATTGACACCTTAAGGTCTAGGTATTCTCTTCCCCAATCATCCTCTGTCGCAGGAACTGCCCCATCTATCAAAGAACAAGCCTTGTCGTCTGCACGCATCTCAACATGGTGCTCTGCAAGCTTCTTTCCTAGCAAAGGTAGAAGCTCATCAGCTACAGCCTCGTGCACAAGCACGGACTCACAGGCATTACAAACGCCTATTCTCTGAGTCTTTGCATTCTCAATTATATCTACAGCCATATTTAGGTCAGCTGTTTCGTCAACAAAGACATGGCAGTTTCCGGTTCCTGTCTCAATTACTGGGACTGTTGCATTCTGCACTACGCTTTGAATTAGTCCAGCCCCGCCTCTTGGAATCAGCACATCGAGGTAGCCGTTCATCCTCATGAACTCAGTTCCAACCTCATGCGAAGTATCTTCAATCAGCTGAACTGCATCCTCTGTAATTCCACAGGCCTTAAGTGTATCCTGCAAAACTTTGACGATGGCGATATTAGAGTTTATCGCATCGCTTCCGCCTCTCAAAATAACTGCGTTACCGGACTTGAAGCAAAGTGCAAAAGCATCTGGCGTCACGTTAGGTCTAGCCTCATAGATCATTCCAACTACGCCTAGTGGTACGCGTTTCTTACCTATCAAAAGTCCATTAGGACGCTTCTTCATATCTAGGACCTCGCCCACTGGATCATTTAGCGCAGCAACCTGCTCTAGACCTTCAGCTATCCCCTTAATTCTCTCCTCGGTTAGCATCAGCCTATCTACAAGTCCTTCGTTCATACCCTTTTCGCGGCCTATCAAAACATCCTTTGCGTTTGCCTCAAGTATGCTATTGCTCTCCTTTACGAGTGCGTCTGCACATGCTATAAGGGCATTGTTCTTAGTTTCTACATTCATCTTTGCAAGGATTACCGAAGCAGCCCTTGCCTTTATTCCAAGCTCTGATAAATTCATATCTTCTCCCATCTATTTGCTCAGATATTCCTGAAGATCAAAGTTAGCATCGTGCTTACCTAGGAACAAGGTTCCAAACTCCTGCCCCTCAAGAATCCTGTGAATTACATGAAAATCACTGCCGCTGGCTATTATCATATCTATGCCAGAGTTTACGGCAATCTCGGCAGCTGCAATCTTTGTCGCCATGCCACCAGTCCCAACTCCAGTTCCCGTCGTCGCCTTGCCCATTGAAACAAACTTATCGCTTAGCGATTCCACAGTGTCTATGAACTTAGCATCTGGGTTTCTGTGCGGGTCATCTGTGTAAAGTCCCTCGACATCCGAAAGGAGCATCAAAAGGTCTGCCCCTATCAAATTAGCAACGACCGCCGAAAGTCTATCATTATCTCCAAATACAGGAACTTCATCAATTTCTGATGTGGCTACGCTGTCGTTTTCGTTTACAATTGGAATTGCTCCGAGCCTTAGAAGTTCCTCAAATGTATTGCAGACATTCTCACGGCTTTCACTATGTAAAACCGTGTTCTTTGTCATCAAAATCTGACCAGCAATCTGATTGTACTCAGAAAATAGCTTCTGGTAAATCATCATAAGCCTTGCCTGCCCTACAGATGCACAAGCCTGCTTGAGCTGTATTTTTTCAGGCCTTTCCTCAAGTCTTAGAGCGCTTCTTCCCGCTGCAATAGCAGCTGATGTAACAAGCACCACATCGACATTACGGTTTCTAAGGTATGATAGTTCTCTTGTCAAAATCTCCATCTTAACAAGGTCAAGCCTGCCGCTCTCAGCATGTGTAAGCGAAGAAGATCCAACCTTGATGACTATTCTCTTTTTCTTACTTAATTCTGGTCTTCCCATATATTCCTACTTCTTCTTACTATTTCCGTTCTTATAGTTTATCTCAATGTCTGGTTGTACATTATATATAAATACATTAAAGCTAATCTCATCGTCCTCTACCGACTGAGCCTCCATCTGCACTCCTCTAGCTACAAGGTCCTTCTTGTAGAAGATAGGCCTTACTCTGTAAAGCACGTGATGGTCTGTGGCTTTGATATAGTTTGCTACCATATCCTCAAAAGGAAGCATTCCCTCAACATTTAGATATCTTGTTCCCGTTATCAGGTTCTTTCTATTTGCATTCTCTCCACTAAGCTGATACCCAATCAAATGGCAACGATTGTAAAGGTACTTATCTGCGATGAGTTTATTATACCTCTTAGTATGCCAGCCGCTAGGCTTTATCATACCTATGCTGCCTCTCTTTTCGGTCGGCATAAGATTCTTCCCCAGCATGGCCGTAGCTGGTCTACATCTCCCTAGGTGGTCTAATTCTCCATAGCTTTCAAACTCAGGACTTGAAAGTTCCTCCTCAGTGAAGCTCGGCTTATTATCATTCACTACGGCAAAGCTATACTCTGCATTATTTGGAAATGTATGTATGACATCGCTTGCTACTAGCTTTTTCCCTTTGCTCCTTATCTGCTTGCTATTAGCTACTTTGAGTCCATCTGGAAGTTCGCCCGGCTTTGCTGGATTAACCTTTACATTTACGCGTCTATGTATGCTTTCCCTGCCTGATGGCTCCATGCCGAGATATTCTCTCAGCGGCTGCGGTAAATCAGCCTTAAAAAGACCTAGACCTGCGATAAGGACTGACAGGACTAAGCCTGCAATAATCTTGCTATTTTTCTTGTTATTTTTCATATAAGTATATAATAAATTATTCCCTTTGTTTTGTAAATGACTTGATTTCTTAGATAAAAACACGGCATAACTCTAAGATTAGAATTATGCCGCTAAATTTAAATTTGGCTAATTATATTTACCCACTATGCATTCTCTTTGATGAACACACGAGCAGCTATTAGTAGCTCTGTGACATCGATTCGATGATACTGTCTGCTAGTGAATCTAGCTCGCTTTCTGTCATCTTTGATACTGATGATAGTACAGAAACTTCTTCGTTTAGAACTGTCATCTGCTTCATCTCGTCAAGTGTTTCGTTGATCAAAACGCTTGCCTGTGGAGCCCATGAACCGTTCTCAACTACTGCAACCACTCTCTTCTGCAAGTTAAGTCTCTTCATGTCCTGAACGAAGTTCTCCATTGCTGGGAATACGTTTAGGTTATATGTTGCTGAAAGAAGCGCTAGGTGGCTGTACTTGAAAGCCTCTCCGATTAGATATGATACATGTGTCTTTGATACATCGTACATGTGCACCTTGTGCATTCCTTTTTCGTGTAGCTTTGTAGCTAGGATGTGAGCTGCGTTCTCTGTATTTCCGTACATTGAAGCGTAGCATAGTAGAACGCCCTTCTCCTCTGGTGTGTATGTAGCCCAGTGGATGTACTTATCAAGGATATAGCCGATGTCCTTACGCCATACTGGTCCGTGAAGTGGGCAGATAATCTTAATATCAATTGTCTGTGCCTTCTTTAGCAGATCCATAACCTCTGGTCCATACTTACCTACGATATTTGTGTAGTAGCGTCTTGCTTCATTTAGCCACTCTCCATCAAAGTCTACTTCGTCAGCAAATAGTGCGCCGTCTAGTGACTTGAATGAACCGAATGCGTCAGCACTGAAAAGCACTCCGTCTGTTGTATCGAATGTTACCATTGCCTCTGGCCAGTGAACCATAGGCGCCTCTACGAAGACAACATTGTGCTTACCAAAGCTCATTGTATCTCCCTCAGCAACCTGGATGAAGTTCTCGTCAACTGTGTAGCCGAACTGGTGCATTAGCATTAGCGACTTCTCTGTTGATACAATCTTTACATCTGGATATCTGAGAATAATCTCTTCCATTGATGCACAGTGATCTGGCTCCATGTGGTTGATTACCATGTAGTCGAGCTTTCTTCCGTCAAGAACATACTCTACGTTTTCGATAAACTGACGTCCTACTGACCAGTCTGCTGTATCAAAAAGAACTGTCTTTTCATCTAGTAATAGATATGAGTTATATGAGACTCCATCTTCGATTGGATGAATGTTTTCAAAGAGGTGAAGCCTTTTGTCATTTCCACCGACCCAAAATAGATCTTCGGTTACTTTTCTAACACAATGCATTATTTTTCCTCCTTCTTAGGCTGTTCTACTTTGATAAAGCCTGTTTTCTCTTCTCCGCAAAGTGGACATATCCACTCTTCTGGTAGTGATTCAAATGTTGTTCCGATGCTTACTCCGCCTTCTTCGTCTCCCTTTGCTGGGTCGTATTCATATCCACATCCCTTGCAAACGTAAAGTTCCCATGGTGAAGGCTCCTTGAGTACTGTTGCCTTTCTCATCTTAACACGTGGTGGAGCTGGTTTCTTCTCCTTACCATTATCTAGTGCCTTTGTGAGTAGTGGCAAGATCTCCATTACATCTCCTACGATTCCGTAGTCAGCGTTCTTGAAGATAGGTGCATTCTTGCTCTTATTGATTGCTACGATTGTTGTAGCTTCCTTGATTCCCTTTAGGTGCTGTCCAGCTCCTGAGATACCGCAAGCGATATATAGGTTACCTGAGAACTTCTGTCCTGACATACCTACGTATCTGTCTAGTGGAACATACTTAAGTGTCTCAGCTACTGGTCTTGATGAACCTATTGCTGCTCCTGCCTGCTTAGCAAGATCTTCAATAAGCTTCATATTCTTCTTCTCTCCTATACCCTTACCTGCTGATACTACTCTGTCTGCATCAACGATTGGCGTATTAGGATCGATGCCTACTGTGAAGTCAAATCCGTCTGACTTAAGTGCTGAAACAAGCTGATCCACCTGCTCCTGAGCACTTCCTGAGAACATAATCTTCTTTCTCTGTCCTGTGATAGGTCCCTTCTGAGCTGCTGGTGCCGCCTGCTGTGGTGCCTTACCTAGGATATGTGCTGCAATTACGACTCTCTGGATTTCGTTTGTACCTTCATAGATAGTTGTAATCTTAGCATCTCTGTAAGCTCTCTCAACTTCCATACCCTTGAGGTATCCTGTACCACCAAAGATCTGAAGTGAATCGTTACAAATCTCAAGCGCTGCGTCTGAAGCATACTGCTTAGCCATAGCTGATTCCATTCCGAATGGCTCGTGGTGTTCCTTTAGCTCAGCTGCTGAGTAGACAAGGAATCTTGACATTCTCAGTTTTGTAGCCATATCAGCAATCTTGAATGAGTTAATCTGCTGGTGTGCGATTGGAATACCGAACTGGATTCTCTCAAGCGCATACTCAACCGCTGCCTCATAAGCTCCCTGTGCAATACCTAGAGCCTGGGAAGCGATACCGATTCTTCCGCCATCAAGAGTTGAAAGGGCAATCTTGAAGCCCTGGCCTTCCTTACCTAGTAGGTTTTCCTTTGGAACCTTTACATCGTTAAAGATAAGCTCAGCTGTTGATGATGATCTGATACCCATCTTGTCGTAGTGGTCACCAAACTCAAAGCCTTCCCAGCCCTTCTCTACAATGAAAGCACTGATACCCTTTGTTCCGATGTTTGGTGTAGTAACCGCAAATACAACATACGTGTCTGCAATTGGAGCGTTTGTGATAAAGATCTTGTTACCGTTTAGTAGGTAGTAGTCTCCCTTTAGCTCAGCGGTTGTTTCTGTTCCTCCGGCATCTGATCCTGCATTAGGCTCTGTAAGACCGAAAGCACCTAGCTTCTCACCCTTTGCTAGTGGAACTAGATACTTCTGCTTCTGTTCCTCTGTACCATATGCGAAAATAGGATATGAACCTAGTGAAACATGTGCTGATAGGATTACACCTGTACCACCGTCAACCCTTGAAAGTTCCTCAACTGCAATTGCATAGCTTATTGCGTCAAGCCCTGCTCCACCGTACTTCTTTGGATATGGTGTTCCCATAATTCCAAGCTTCGCCATTTTCTTTACGACGTCGTGCGGAAATTCATTTTTCTGATCTAGCATGAATGCAATAGGCTTTACTTCTTCCTCTGCAAATTTTCTAATCTTAGCTCTAAACTCTTCATGAGCTTCAGTTGTCTTAAAAAGCATGTTAATTACCTCCTTGCTTTAAAACATTTACCTTAATTCTTATTGTACCCAATTTATTTTTAGTCAGTAGTGACATTTGCAACTTTTTGTAATATAATTTGATTAAATAGTGAAAAAATATTTCAGGAGGTAATTTATGGCCAAGACACAAATTCTTGATAACATTTCTGAAAAGTCCCTAGCAAGCATATTTCCATGCTTTAATCCTATATACAGAAACTATAATCGCGGTGAGTTAATCATGATGTATCAAAGCTCTCAGGCAGAGCCCAAGCAGATTGCTATTGTGAAATCAGGTCAAGCTAGGCTTGAGTTCCTCAACGAGTACGGTGACCTTTATGTGCTCGAGCGCTATAAGAGCGGTGATTTATTTGGTGAGCCTTTTTCCTTGCCACTTTCGGATTTTGAGTACATGGTTACTGCAGAAGAAGACTGCAGAGTTGTTTACTTAGATTACAAACATATAATAACGCCTTGTGAAAAGCTCTGCGAGCATCACAGCCAGATTATCAGCAATCTCTTTGTTATGTCTGCCCAAAGAGCACAGGAGTTATCTTTTCATCTTTCTATAGTTAAGCAGGGTAGCATTAGAAATAAGCTTCTCGCTTATCTTCAGTATGCGCGTATGGCAAATAGAGTCGCTTCGGAAAATAAGCCGCCTACATCAACCAAGGAAGTACATGGCCTCAAAGTCTCGCTCAAGGATAAATCTAGCAACGAATTCTTCGAAATTCCGATGAGCCTAGCTGAGCTTGCGGAGTACATCTCAGTCGACCGCTCTGCAATGATGCGAGAAATAAAGTCAATGAAAAACGACGGCATCATAGATAGCCGCCGCCGGGAATTTAAACTTTTGATATAGTATGTTTAAACGTCACGCATGGTCTGCGTGGCGTTTTTATACATCTATCTTCATCTGAAGATATGATGAATCCTCATCTCTGTCGATTACGAAATCCTCGTGCTCCTCAAACTCCGGAAGCTCTTTGATATTCGTAAGTCCAAACTGCTTGAGGAAATTATCTGTCGTTGCATAAAGAATAGGTCTTCCAATTCCTTCTGATCTACCCTTTTCGCAAATCAAGTCCTTCTTCATGAGACCTTCTATAATTCTGTCACTCTTGATTCCCCTGATTGAGTCGATTTCTGACCTAGTTACAGGTTGCTTATATGCCACAATAGCAAGCGTCTCTAGTGCAGCCTGAGTCAATTTCTTGGTCTTAACTGGCCTGCAAAGTCTTTCTATTGCATCTGCATTTTCAGCTCTAGTTGCGAACTGGAAGGAATTTTTCACGCGTCTAATCATAATCCCGCGTCCCTCCTGCTCATACTCATTCATGAGCTCTAGAAAGCAATCTAACGCCTCTTCCTTTGTTATCTCTGCTGCATCAGCAGCATCCTTTACATCAAGAGGCTCTCCCCATATATACATTAATGATTCAAGCGTTGACTTTGCTCTTTTTTTACTGTACATCGATTGCCTCCTTACTCTCATCTATCCCTTCGGTGCTGATTGATATCTCACCATACATCTTATCTTGCTCAGCTCTTATCTGCCTATCCTTCATCATCTGAAGGACTGAAGCAAAGGTCACAATCACATCGTACCTGCTTTTTTTGTTCGGTACCAGGTCCTTTAGCGATAGCCTTTTGATACCGCCTTTTATCGCATTTTTTATTTTGTCCTTGATGAAGCTTATGCGACTTTCTATAGACGCCTTCTCACGTTCCACTTTTTGATAGTGAGACTTAACTACAGCTACGCGTTTTTCTCTCTCGAGGAATAGTTTAAATGTGCTAATGAAGCTTTCCATTGATAGATTGAGAACCTCATCTGGATTCTCAGTGTATATTGAAATATCCTCAGCAGGCTTTTCGTAAATCAGGCAGTTTTCCTCAAACCTTCTGCCAAGTTCATCCGACATCTGTCTGAAGCGCTTGTACTCTAGGAGTCTTTCGACGAGCTCATTTCTTGGATCTTCTATAGTAGCATCTATACCCTCTTCGCTCATGCGTGGAAGAATCATTCGTGATTTTATCTCTATCAAAGTTGCCGCAAGCACCATAAACTCAGCTGATACAGCAATATCAGCCTCCTTCATCTCATTCAGATATCCGACATACTGCTCTGTAATCTCAGAAATCTGAATATCGTATATGCTCATTTTGGCGCTTTCTATGAGGTAGACCAAAAGGTCAAAAGGTCCCTCAAAGCTCGACAATACTACTTTATAACTCATTACCCTCTCATAAGCCTCGCTAGGTTCTCCTTGTAGGGAGGTCTAACTATACCCTTTTCGGTTACTATAGCAGTTATATATTCTGCCTTTGTCACATCAAATGACGGATTATACGTCTTGATTCCACTTGGTGCCATATCCTTTTCGTACCACATCTTATAAATCTCATCCCCTTTGCGAAGCTCTATCGGAATGTCCTCTCCTGTCTCCGTCTCAAGATCTATTGTTGATGTAGGCACAAACATGTAAAACGGTATGCCATATTCCTTTGCCAAAATTGCAACTGCCGATGTTCCAATTTTGTTGGCTCCATCACCGTTTGCTGCAAGCCTATCGCAACCTACTACAACAGCATCTATCCAGCCGTTTTTCATGACTATTGATGCCATGTTATCGCAGATTAAAGTCACATCTATGCCAGCCTTATCTAGCTCCCAGGCTGTAAGCCTGGCCCCTTGAAGAAGCGGTCTAGTCTCATCAGCAAAAACCTTGAAATCATATCCCCTCTCGTGTCCTAGGTAAAGCGGCGAAAGGCAGGTTCCATACATGGCTGTTGCTATGGTCCCTGCATTGCAGTGGGTCAATATTCCCATGTTCTTATCTAGCAAGCTAAGCCCGTGTTCACCCATGGCCTTGCACGATGCGATATCCTCGTCCATGATAGCCTTTGCTTCTTGCGTCAAAGCTTCCTCTAGTTCTGATAGAGCAGTATCGCAAAGCAAAGATTCTTTGTCAAAATCATTTAGCTTTCTATCTAGCCTTTTCTGCATTCTTTTGATTGCCCACTCTAGGTTTACTGCCGTAGGCCTTGAAGAAATCAGGTAATCGCCTATTTCCTTTGATAGTCCTAGGTACTCAGCTGCGCTGCCATTAAAGCTCTGTGCCTCTAGCTCTGTTCTTAGCGAAACCAAAAAACCAAAAGCCGAAGCAACGCCTATCGCAGGTGCTCCTCTAACTCTGAGCGAGTGAATAGCCTCCCAGACATCCTCCTTGCATTTCAGCTCTATATAGCGTTCTTCTGCCGGAAGCAGGGTCTGGTCAAGTATATATAATTTTTTCTCCTTATATTCTATAGGTGAAATCATAAGGTTCTATCTCCAAAATTATATTCTGTAGTCAAGATATCTCGGATGTGGATTTTTGTTATCGTAGAAATGCCACCATTCTGTAGGCGATGCGCCAAAACCGGCAGATTCCATCACCTTGCACATATATGCAGCATTCCTATATTCTTCAGTTTCTGGGTCGTTATTTTTTAGGGCCGCAATTTCTCTGAAATCATCAAAGCATGTCGGCATCTTAAGCTCGTTTCCCTCCATATCGGTAAGCGTTATATCGACGCACTGCCCATTCATATGAGTTGATCTGAAGCTAGTCATAGTCTCCATATCAGGAGGTCTCGCCACGAAATTATCGTCAGGATAAATCTCCCAGAAGCGCTTTTGCGCACTTATAGGTCTGTAGGCATCCCAAATTTTGACGCGGTAGCCATCCCTCTTAAATACATCTCTTGCCTCTATGAGCATCTTTAGGGTTTCTCTATCTATGTAGCATTCTGCCGATTCGTAGACCCTTTTACCTGTGAAGTTGTCTTCTGTAGCATATCTAAGCTCTATTATGAAGTCGTCATCGACATCTGTAAGCTTAACTAGATTGCCCGAATCACAGGTCTCGTTGGAGCTGTTAAAAGTCGTATCAGCCTTGTTTATTTCCTTCTGGTTTTGTTTCAAGTGACTCATCTCCCAAAATGAATTTATTCTTTTGAAGAAGCTTGCCAAGTCCAACGCCTAGTATGCAGCAAGAAACCACTTCTCCTGCACCAACTGTGAGCATCATAAACGGAATTGGTAGCGGAACAGAATATGCGTACTTTAGAACAAAAGGCACTACTAGCATGTTCACTACAACTGGTGGAATGGATGCTATCAAAAGGCCCTTGCCTCTAAGCTTATAGCTTATTACCGCTGCTACAAGCGTAGCTAGGCTACCGAAGATAATATCTGGAATCACTGCACCTCCCAAGATGTTACCTATCAGGCAACCGATGAATACTCCAGGAATCGCTGCCGCTGTAAATACCGGCATGATTGTTAGAGCTTCCGATACCCTGAGCTGAACCTGACCAAATGATATAGGTGCAAGCACAATGGTTAAAACCACATACACCGCAGCTATCATCGCGGCCTTTGTCACGAATAGTACTGTTTTGTTTTTCATATTAAATTCTCCTTAGTTTTGTTTTACGAGTGGATGGTTTCGAACACTCGGGCTATATTATATCATTTCTTGCTTAATCAGTAAAGAAGACGCAAAAGCGAGCCTTTAATTTAAACTGAAGCCCGAAAGCTGGACAGTTTAATTAAGCGGCTCGCTTCGTATTTTGTTTAAACTTTGATTGTTTTTATGGATTATCTACCCATTAAAACCTTTACGGCCTGATCGCTAACTGCTCTTGCTCCACCCATTACGATGCTTCTCTTTGCTCCAGTTTCCTTTACAAAGTCTGCAGCACCCTTTAGGTTGCTATCGTCGACAAGAAGTAGCGGCGCATTATTTGCCATAGCTGTAACTCCTGCTACGATTCCATCTGCAAAGCCATTTCCGTTTGCGATAACAACAGTTGATGACTTCATATCAAAGAACTTCTTTGCAACCTGTACAGCAGTATCAAATCTATCAGTTCCAGCAATTCTTTCTGTACTTCTCATTGCTGTAAGTGCAGTCTGTACATTATCGCTTACTGATTTCTTTCCACCAACTATATAGAACTTTGCAGGATTTATTCCTCCGAGGAAGTCCTTCTGCTCAGCTGTTAGAGCATCATCTACTAGAAGAACTGGTCTTCCTGTTGCAGCTGCTGAAATAGCATCGGCAAATCCTAGACCTGAGCAAACCATGATTTCCTCATTGTTTACATTTGCTTCCTTTAGAACAGCAAGATTTGTTAGGAATCTGTCAGCACCTTCAATACGCTTAACATCGTAGTCTGAACCTAGGATAGTCTTTATCTCTTCAGGAAGAACTCTTCTTCCTCCGATTAGGTATACAGTTTTGCCCTTAGCTACATTCTTTCTGATGTAATCTACAGTTCCCTGAACCTCTCCTACATCTGAAAGAAGAAGTGGTGCATTCTTAACCTTTGCAAGATATGCTGCTGATAGAGCATCCGGATAATTTGATCCGCATGCTACTACTGCAGAATCAAACATATCTAGTCCAAGCTGTTTCTTAAGCGCATCAGCATTCTTATATGCTGTGTCATATCTGTCAGCACCCTGAACCCTTACATCTTCTTCCTTAACCACTGGCTTTTCTTCGCCTTTTACAGTTATCTCTGCATAAGGTGCGATAAAGAAAGCGTGTGTATCTCCCTCTGCGAGAGATTCCATAACTGCAACATATTTACCTGGCTTACTTACTTTGAACTTTGCAAGACCATCTTTTCCAGTCTTAGTCTCTGCAACAACCTTGTTATTCTCGTCCTTGAGAACTACCTTTCCGCCCTCATATGGCTCACCCTCTTCGCTTGGTGGCACAAATGTGCTCATTCCATTTAGTTTAAGTGTGAACTCTTTGTCAGTTTCAGCTTCTAGCTTAACCTTATCAAAGCTCATGAATAGAGCATAGTAGTCTTTATCAAAGTACTTAAATATATTTAGTCTATCGCCATTTTCAAGAACGCTATCGCTTGAAAGAGTTGTTGTAGATCTGTTGTTTATAAAGTAACCAACATCTGATGTCTTTTCACCGAACATCGCAAGAATCCATCCATTAGGAGCAGCCTCGAGATATTTCATTGGATCTGCCTCAAAATTAGCTCCATACATGTCGCGGTGAATCGCTACCATAGCATCTAGAATTGTAACCTTATCTGCGTAATCAGGTCCCTTTGTATAACCATACTTTTCAGCTTCATAAGGGCTTACCTCTAGCTCCATATAAGCCTTTGTATATGCATTTCTGTCAGCCTGAGCTAGTGCGAATATCTTAATGCTAGGAGCTGCAGGCTTAATGTTTACCTCTGCGTAAGGTGCGATAAACTGCTTGCTTGCAGTTTCATCATCAGCTAGAGCCGTAACTGTTGCGCTGTACTTTCCAGCCTTTTCAACAGTAAGTTTTGCTACTCCGTCCTTATCTGTAACAGCTTCTGCTACTACATTTCCCTCTGTATCTTTAACAGCTACCTTTGCACCAGCATAGGCATCTTTCTTCTTGCTCCAGTCAGCAAGAGTCTTTTCACCCTTAAGAGATAGAGTGAACTCCTGAGCTGTTCTAGCCTCTACCTTCTTCTGATCAAAGCTCATGTATATAGCCTTGTAATCCTGGTTAAAGTATCTGTATATATTTAGAACATCGCCATTTTTTAAAACTGTTGTGTTTGCTACAGTTCCCATACCAGTCTCATCAACTGGATACTGGTTGTTCACGTAATATCCGAGGTCACCTGTTGTAACACCGAATATCTTTGTTATAAATCCATTCTCTGGAACTACGAGATAGTTTTCTGGGTGTGCGTCAAAATCAGCACCATACATCTCGTGGTGAATTGCAACTAGGGCATCTAGGACAGTAGCTTTGTCGGCAAATGCCTCCGCCTTAAAGTAGCCATGCTCTGCTGCTTCCTTAGGACTCACCTTGAGACCATCAAGTACCTTAGTATATGCATTGCTTTCGTTTTGAACAATGGCTGAGATTGCGATAGGATTCTGCGCATCGTTTGCTTCCTTCATCGCAGCTTCAAGCGCCTTGATTGCAGCCTGAATCTTATCAGCATCTGCGCTAGCATCGCTGCTTACTGCTTCTGCATCAGCGATAGCCTTCTGTAGCTTAACCTTTGTACCCTTAGCGTATTCACCAGCCTTATCGCCTTCGCTTATTGCCGCAACGAGGTTCTTAGCTTCGTTTATCTTAGCATTTAGAACTTCCTTATTGTTGCTTCTCTCTCCGAGAACTGTAAGTTCTACAGATACTTCCTGCTTTGATAGCTTCTGAAGCTTAGCATTGTTTGGATATTTTTTTGCAAGATCTCCATATTTAGCACTGCTTAACCATGCTGAAACAGTAACCTTAGTATCCTGTGCCTGTCTTGTTACAAGGAGGTTTTGGTGAGTGATAACTGATTTGTTTGATGACTTGAATGTGTCATATCCGTTAGTCTCAGCTTCTACACTTGATTTGAAATAGCTTACTGGAACGATTCCTCTTCCAGTCTTTTCACCCATTGTGTAAACCCATACAGGATTTTCTCCATCAAAGTGGAACTCATAGAATGCGTGTAAGTCTTCCTTTACGGAGTCCTTGGATGCATTTGCTCTATCGTTGATTCCATCAAAGAAATGTTCCTTGGCATACTCCATTTCCTTGATTTCTGCATCAAGCTCTGCATCTGTTATTACAGCAATCTTTAGCGGAATTTTCTTTGTTACAGTAACATCATCTCTCTTGAATGTAACAATAAGATTTACTGTTTTCTCGCCTGTCTGGAAGCGATCCACATTTGCTGCGTATCCGTTTACCTTGATTGCGTCATCGTCAGTGCTGTATGTAATTTCTTTATTTGCAAATACTAGCTTGTTGTCATCACCCTTAATCTTTGTATATCTTGGAAGCAGGATATTTCCAATTACATGATTAGGATCAAATTCACCATCTTCCTTGCTTACATATTTCAAAAGATCTGGCGTGATGTACTTATCTAGCAAAGCCTGAAGTTCCTCTGCTGTAGGACCAGTCTTGCCACTTCCCTTTACAGTCAAAGTGAACTGCTTTGTTATCGTATCAAAATCACCTGGCTTTTCGATGTTTGAGTTTAGAATACCACTATTAACACCTGTCTTTGCTGTTAGTGTGACTACTGTGTCCTGCTTAGGCTGCTTTACGACCGCCTTTTTAGGAGTGTTTAGACCAGCGTACTGGTTTGCATCCTGAATGCTTAGTACATCAGGGTTTGATGATTCCCATTTAGTATTTGACCAAGCTGTTGAAACACTAGTGCCGTCAATCTGAGGAAGTGTCAAATCAGAAACTATATTGTTTTCTGCAGTATTTGAACCCTTAATAGTGTCAAATGTGATTCCATCAGAAATTGCCTTTACCTTCTTGTTTACATGTGGAGCATCCCATCCTACCATTACAGTTCTTGCTACTGTCTTCTTCTCACCGTTGTAGCTAAACTCAAATGTACAAGATACATTTTCGTGGTTTATTCCATATGCAGCTGTCTTCTCTTTCTTAACAAAGCTTATTGTTCCATCGCTAGCGATTACAGACTCCTTATTAGAGCTTATTACTTTTACTGTAACGCCTTCAGAATCTAGGTCAGTATATGACTTCATCTTCTCAATTGCTAAGTCTGCTGCGTTGTTTGTAACGCCGTATTTAGCTGATAGAGCTCTGTACTCAGCCTTAAATTTATTTACAATAGGTGTAAGCTTGTCTACAGGTGCTGGCTGAGGTGTTACCTCAGCATTCTTCTTAAGAGTTATTACCTTCTCAAACTCCTCCTGCTTGCCATCTGGAGTAAATTTCTCAGTCTTTGGCTCGTATCCATCCTTGGATACCTTAACTGTCGTCTTTCTGTTCACATAGAGTTTGTACTTACCGCTTGCATCTGGGGTAACCTTAACGATTTCGGTTACAGTTTCCTCTGCAAGGTCATCGTAGCTTTCATCTAAGTACGACACCTCTAGCTTTGGATTTTCAACAGTTGCACCGCTCTCATCAACGACCTTAACGGTCATCTTTGGATAAAGCGTGTCCGCATGTGAATTCATAGGCAAAGCCATGCTAGTCATAAGCATCGCCATAGTAAGTACGATTACGAGCAATTTGCTGCTCAGTCTCTTCACACTTTCCATTTTCTCTCCCTTCAATAAATAAAAAAAAGCCTAAAAAAATGGGCTGTGAAATATCACAGCCCGTTTTTCCATGATTAATCGTCTGATTCCGTCTCTCGCAGTCTCAGAACCTTCTCTGTAGCTACCTGACTTATGCTTACGCATTCACAGTGGCGGGACCGTCCAGGATTCAAACCTGATTGGCATACAGAAAAGCTTATATTGTTACTTAAATTATATCTAAATAAACTGTATTTTGTCAATAATCAAAGTCGTATTTTCGGCTATTTACCAATGTATACATTGATTTACACATTAATATATAACGCGTATATATTTATCAAATATTCTGCAAGGTAAATTCCTACCCTCTGCATACTCTTTTGCTACTGACTCACCAAAATTCAGCATAGTTTTTCTCTCATCTTCACTGATGGTTTCGTTGCTAGAAGCATACACAGCTCTATCGTTTATCGCAAGGACTTCGCCAAGCGACTCTGCTGATTTTGGAAAGGCTTCGCCTATGTCACCAGCGCTCTCTTTGATAAATGATATATCAAAGCCTTCAAGCTTTTGTGAAACGAGATACATGCTGTAGCTGAAGCTCTTCTTCACTGCGAGCCTAGCTTCATCTGTCTTGAGGCTCCTTAGGAAACGTCTTAGTTTATATCTTCTGATTGCAATTATGATAATCAAAATGATAAGAACTAGAAGTATCGCTAAAAGAACTAGAAGCTTAGCATATGTAAATACTAAGGTCTGACTATTTATTGGATTTTCGATATCTTGATTGGTATCTTTATTTTCCTCATCCTTTTCTGTGCTATCGCTTGTGCTTCCCTCGGTGCCCTTACCTCCTCCAAGTTCAGACTTGAGTGCATCCTCGGTCGCGGTAAATTTTATTTCTCCCCTGTACTTTGGAGCTACATCAAAAGGTACCCAGCCAACTCCATCAAGATAATATTCGCACCAAGCGTGAGCGCTATCTTCTGTTACGGTTATGCTTGCTGGCTTTGATACGGCATCCTTATCATCTGAGCTACCATCTGCAATCATCTTCTCTGTTATTACATAACCCTCAACATATCTAGCCGGAACGCCGTAGTATCTTAGCATTTGTGTTGCTGCACTCGCGTAGAGCTCAGATTTTCCGACCTTTGAATTTGTCAGGAAGTATTCGAGCTCATCGCCTTCCCCAGATGATACGGCACTATCGTCGTATTTGAGGTTTTTACTTACGAAGTCTAAAATCTTAAGTTTCGCCTCACTAGTAGACAAAGTCTTGCCGTCTCCTAGAAGCTTCTTTAGCATTTTCTTATTCGAATCCGAGATGCTTAGATAGTTCTTGTGAACAAAGTCCCTATATACCGACTCCTTATATGCGGTGCTATCTGGATCCTCTGTAGCTGTCTCAACCTTCTTTTGGTTTACATAGGCTTCCTTGATGCTGTCCTTGCTATAGCTTAGCTTGTATGACTTTGACTCCTTGCCATTTGCTTCGATAACCGAATCGCCTATTCTCGAATCCATGTACATTCCCTTCTTCTCCTGAAGGAAGGAATATGGCAAGTATAGATTCATTCTGTCAGCATTTACGAGTTTTATGCTGAGCTCACCAGTATTGCTTTTCCCGTTAATATCATAGTTGTTTTTCGCTAGCAGAGACTCTCCATATACTCCATTTTGTCTGAGCCAGTAAAATTTATCTCTGGCATCTGACAGCCCTGAGCCCTTGAGATTTACCCACTTGTTTCCATCGAGATACTCTCCGACAAAGCCGCGCAAGTACATAGGCTCCGCCTTTGACATTTGTACATCCATCTGAACTCTTTTATTCGGTTCAAACTCCTCGATTGCAGATAGATTGCCTCTAGCAAAAAGCTTTGATCCACCGTAGATTTTACGGTGCACTGCTGATTTTATCGCGTCATTTGTCCTTACTATTGCCCTGAGCGGAATCACATCTGAATTTGCAAGAGGAGCTAAAGCAAGTAAAAGAATTAATACCGTAGCAACTATGCCAGATACCGAAGCCCTTGCTCCTGAAATCTTAAGCGCGTCCCCATTTGCAGAGGCCATAGCTCCTGAAATCATAAGAACTATAGATACGGCAAATATCATTGAAACCGCAAAAATTCCTATATATGCCAAACAGATTTCTGCTATGACTAAGGCTATAAAAATGTAGAAGGCTCCCTTCCTTATGCTGAAAAGAACAAGCTCAAATACAGCAATTGCCAGCATAAGCGTAAGTAGATGAACTCCAAGATTTGATGCCTGACCCTCAATATAGTTATTGTGAATTCTTCCCTGAGACTCAGTCATTGTCACAGAAATTCTCTGCATGAGCGCCCTAAGTCCCTCGCCAAAATCCTTATGAAGCACTATCGTTGCCACAAGGAGAATCGCTGCGACAATTAAAAATCCATACTGCTTAAGCTTTGCTTTTGCACCAGCCTCTTCCTTTTCATCGCTGCTTGAAAGCGCAATTTCAAACACAGCAATCAAAACAAGGCTTAGCACGACTGCAATCATAGAAAAGCCTTCCTTTGGCAGAGCGAGACTACTGTAAGCGAGATTTAAAAACGAAAGCGAGATGAAGAAGCTTAAAACCGCAATAATAAGCTCCTTAGCAAAGCTACCGCTTTGTTCTGCTATTTTTATATTAAGTTTTGATTCATTAGCAAACTTTTTCAAATTAAACTCCTAAATCTAATAAAGAACTAGCTCTCTGTTATTCTGCCTATATTCCTCATCAGATGCATCTATCAAAATTACTCTGCCGCTCGTAAAATCTTTCTCAAAGCTCGTCTTTCCGACAGATATGTAGATTATATGCGTAGCGTCGCTGCTTCCATACATAGAAGTATAGCTGCTAGCACATGTTATATCAGACTCAACAAGTCTTGTTCCTATAATTCGGGATATTGCATCTCCCATATCTTCGCTGAACTGCATGTCTTTTGTCAAAGCGATGTTCTCACTCGGCTCATTCCAAACAAGGACAAACTCAAGCTCACTATCTATGAGGCTTTGGCAAACTGAAACAGCTAGCTCTGCTAGAGCCTCCTTCTGTCCTGAGGTAGTGTCTCCTTTTAGACTCTTATCCACAAATACCATCAGCTTCTTATCAAGCGGAAGCGAAGGATCTCTTACTATGAGCTTATCGAGCTTTCCTGAAAGCTTCCAGTGTATCTGCTTCAGGCTGTCTCCTTGCTCATACTCCCTAATTTGATAGGTTTCCGTCATATCTCTGCCTTTTTTATAAGGAGAGTAGCTGTCGTTATCAAAGCTGTCACTTTCATGAAGATTATAGCTTATGACTACATCAAAGACTTCTGGAAGCATGGTCATAGCCTTTTCGGCGTGTACATTACACTTAACATTGATAATACCGAATATGCCTTCTAAGCACATTTTCTCTACACTGCATCTAATCTTACCGCAATGCTCGCTGGCAAGATTTAGCTTGATTTTCTTTTTCTCTCTTCCGTTCAGCGACAGATTGAAGGCTTCATGTTTCTCATCACCTGTGTAAAGGTTGACTATCTTGAGCTTTACCTTAAGCGAGATTATCGGAATCCAGCTGTCGTTTCTTATCTCAAGTATTCCCTCTGCGGTCTTGTCCGTCCTCCCACCTGTGTTTAGAAAGAGCTTTGCCGATAGCTTGCTTCTAATTGCAAAATCTATTGCACATGCTACAAGCATGACAAGAACAAAGGCGAAGAGAAGAGCAAGAGAAAATCTATTCGTCTCTACGATATTCAGTATGATTAATAAAATTAAAAGTGTAAACGAAATAGCTCTTTTCATCTATCTCTCCTACAGCATTTTCTTAAATGACTCAGCAGCTGGAATTTCTACATCCTTGATTATATCAGCAAGAATATTTTCTGCGCTAAGCTCGTTTAATCTTGCCTTTGAATTCAGCATGAGTCTATGGCTGCAAACATCTGCAAATACAGCTCTAATATCATCTGGTGTAACAAAGTCTCTTGAGTTTACAAATGCATAAGCCTTTGCCATCTGGCAAAGCGAAAGCGCACCACGAGGGCTTACGCCAAGGCTTACCATATCGTGCTCTCTTGTCTTCTGAACAAGCTTTGCTACGTATTCATATACTGATTTAGCAATATAGACCTCGTTAGCCTTTTGAATCATGTCCTTTAGCTCTTCATCAGTAACAACCTGGCTAACCTTGTCGACTGGATTTTCGGTGTGTCTGTCTGCAAGAATCTCTGCCTGGCTTTCCACATCAGGATATCCTATGCTAAGCTTAACCATAAATCTATCTAGCTGAGAGTTTGGAAGCATCTGAGTTCCTGCAGAGCCTGCAGGGTTTTCGGTTGCCAAAACGATGAACGGATCTGGTAAAACTCTAGTAACCCCATCAACAGTAACCTTCTTCTCTTCCATGGCTTCAAGAAGAGCGGCCTGAGTCTTACTTGATGTTCTGTTAATCTCGTCTGCAAGAAGCAGATTTGTTACGATTGCACCTTCCTTATAGCTGAGCTCTCCCGTCTCCTTATCATAAACAGAAAAGCCTATTATATCTGAAGGAAGCGTATCAGGTGTGAACTGCACACGCTTTGTATCTAGACCCATTGCCCTTGCAAAAGCTAGAGCCATTGTCGTCTTTCCTACACCTGGAACGTCCTCGAGAAGCACGTTACCCTTTGCGAGCATAGCCATCATAACCTTTGCGATGACCTCGTCCTTTCCCTTGATTACACCCTTTACCTCATTGCTAATTTTTTCTATATGCTGATTCATATTTTGACCTTTCTATAATTTATTATTGAAATCAAAGAATTTACCATTTCCCTTTTGTAGAAGTCTAAGCGCCGTAAGTGCTTCTATTGCTTGTCTTGTAGCAAGTACATTAGTCATCTTTCCTGCTCCTTGGGAATCAAGAGCTGTATCTATTCCTCCATCCTCTGTCTCAAAACTTAGGAGTGCACTTACTGGATTTCCTCCGTTTTTGATGAAGCGCTCATCCTTTGTTGGATCTATACCTAGCGAGCAAAGTGCGAGAATAACCTGAGAACCAGAGTCTGAGCTGTAGTGATTTTGGAAGCTGAAATAGCCTCCATCATTTTGCTTATTTGATAGATATGTGAGAGCACTATCTATAGCTGTTTTAATATCGACACTCTTACCTGCAGCATTAGTGTAAACATCCTTTTTATCTATGTACGGAGCAAGTGCCTGAATTGCCATCGAAGTAATATCTAGGTCGCTTCCTCCTTTGTTTAGACCAAAACCACCATCTTCCATCTGGTAGGATATGAGTTCCTTTATAATATCCTCTTCACTGTATCTTGCTCCTTCGGGACTCTTGTAATCTCCCGCTTTGATGCACATGAGAGCATATATCAAAGCATTGCTTCCTTGATAGTCGATTTTCTCATCCTGGCACCAATTGAATATGCCGTCGTTTACTAGGTCTATCGGTGTTCCATCAGCTTTCTGTGCAAAGTTTCGGGGATCCTGTCCAAGAACTAGAAGCACTAATATAAGTCTGTGCCACTCTGTAGATTTGTACTGATCTAGCTTCTCATCGCTTTCGTAAGCCTTGCTTATATATTTCTTTAGGCTCTTAAGATATCCCTTCTCATCGAAGTTCTTATCTAAACCTGACCTCTTTTCAACTATAACCATCCAGTCGCTTATTGGATCACCAGCCTTGAAATAGTTTGCATTTGTTAGTGATTCATCAGCTTTTATTCCGCCGACCTCATGGCAGGCTGCATCCCATCTTTTGCTTATCTTCTCGTAATTTGTGCTGTCATCGCTGCAAGCACTCAAAACGAGACTCATGGCAATAATCAAGATAAGCGCTAGGGCTATGTATTTCTTACTCGTCTTTCTTATCATGGATTAGTCACCTTCGGCAGAACCTCTCTGCGAGTCGTTCCGCAAACCTTACACTTGTATTCTATATATCCGTCTTCCGTTGCCGTAGGCTCTTTTCTAGAAACTTCCTCCCAGACGTGCTCTAGCTTCGGAATAACCCTTGTTTCCTTATCTCCGCAGACACTGCAGACTCTCTCCTCAAGACCCTCTGCATCACATGTTGCTTTTTGAACTACTTTCCAGTCGCCAAATGTATGTCTTGGCTCGTAGCCTCCATTTATCCAAACTCCGCAGTAGCTGCTCAGCTTTGTCGGTGGATATGTTACTACAAGGCCTAAATCCTTACCGTATGCAAGGGTAAATCTCAAGGTTATGTGATTGTTTCTTCCGTTTAGGAAGTACTGTGACATACCTCTTCCTGGATAGTTTACACCATCTATGGTATACATCCAGCCCGAACCACTAGAGTACTGGAATTCTAGTATAGAATCTCTGATAACCTCGGCAAGCTTGGTATAAGTTGATAGTCCGTCCTCGACAACCTTGTCGGCAAGGTTAGTAGGCACTGAAGCACCGTCAGCAATTCCACCTGCTCTTATTCCCTTGAGGTAGAAGCCTGCATCCTTTGTTCCTGAGAAATCAGCCTTAAATCCGTAGTAATCTAGCGCTGCAAGGATAGCATAGGAAGCCGGTTCATCCTGCTTCACATCATATTCAAATCCATCTCCAAGTATTCCAAGACCTATGGTCGTTGCATCGACTGTGACATAGCACTTACCGATTACATCTCCAGAATCGACAAAGTTATATATCAGATCATATTTCTTGAATACGGAGTTACCCTCATCATCCCATGCAGTCACAGTTATCGTATGGTGCTCGCTATCTCCAATCTTAGGATTTTCTAGGAAGAAGCTGTATTCATATCTTCCATTTCCTGTAGGTGGATCAGCTGCTCTTCCATCAAAGGTAACTCTCATATTGTCATATGGAAGCGACTTACCCTTGTATGTCAAAGCTTGAAGAATTAAAGTAAAGTTTCTGTTGCTTGTCTCTATCTTTGTTCCTTCAACAGCATCGCCGTCAACCCAAGCCTTGATTGTAGGCGGGTGCTTACCGATAGTCGGATTCTTCTCATCTGCCTTCTTTGCCATCAAATTGATTACAAAGCTAACATGGTGAGTAGTCTTTCCCTTTTCCTTGACAATCAAGGTTATAATGTTTTCACCTCTAACAAGATGCGCCTTAAAGTTCTTGCCATCTCCCTTTAGTGTCTTTCCATTATCTCCAGTCGTGGAATTTCTAATCCTAACTCTGAGCTCAGAGTCCTTGCTTGCATTTTCAAGATAAGCATAGAACTCAAGGTTATCGTTTTTGAACTGATTATCTGTGACATCGGCATTGCGTAAATCTGTCATGATCTTAAGCTTGCCGTCATTCTTCTGTGGAACTATGGTTGATTTTCCGATATTACCATTTCCCTCTTTGTCAGTAGCTCTATCGCTATTGGTAATTCCGTCAAGTCCTCCCTTGCCCTTTTCAACACTGATGCTGTTATTAGGCTTTTCCTCTTGCTTCTTGTCCTTCTCCTGTTCCTTCTTGTTTTCCTTATCGGACTTCTTGTCGCTCTTTTCCCCATCCTTGGTGTCACCAGAGTTGCTCTTTCCGACGGAATTTTGATCATCATCAGAGCCATCTGCCTGAGAAAGCGCCATCTTCTCCGCCTTAACGGCAGTCACATTCACATCAGGCTTATTAAAACCAACAGGTTTGATAAAAAGAGTCCATGCGAGAAAGCCTACTAGGAGAAGTAGAATCGCAAGAATGTATATTAAATTTTTCCTACTATCTTTGAAAAATTTCATCTAAATTACCTATTTCTTATCATCACTTTCTTTATCGTAGTCGACGGTGTAGAACCAAACTATTTCGTCTCCGTCCTTGAGCTTAACCTCAGAAGCCATATAGTTTGGCATCTTGCCGTTAACCTTGTACATCCAGCCGCTCTTTTGCCCCGCCGAAAACTCGTAGAGATAGTTTATTCCTCTAACATAGCCCTTCTTGTCTTCAATTTGGACATCCTTTTCCTTGCAGGCCTTTTGGAGAACATCCATTACGGTTGTCTCATCGCTCTTAATCTTATAGCTCGTCTTCTTTACAATTATTCCGTCTTTAGGAATATAGTCCACAAGCGCCTTGTCAGTTAGCATATCCATGTTTGAGCTAAGCTCATCGCATCTTATCTCAATTGTAACCTTTGCATCAGAAGCCTTATTGTCCTGCGCCTTAAGCTTTCCTACGATAGCAAAGCCGACCGCCAAAATAGCAACAATTGCTATACACAGTATTACGAGCCTTGTCTTAAGCCTCTTGTTCTTCTGTTTCTTCAAAAAATCCTGTTCCATATTTCTTTCCATTCTCTATTTATAGATTCCGTATTTTATCTTAATTCTCTCTAATTTTTTTACCATCGGAGTGCCTATTACAAACACACAAATCGCCGCCGTGAGCGCGTGGTAGAAGTCGTAGCCGACACCGCTGACATATAGAGCTTTGAGCGCTTTGATGCCTATTCCTAAAGAGCCTGGCTCATTCATGGAAAGACACATAGCAGCAAAATTCATGATCCCGCCGTATATGACAAAGGTTACAACAAAGGTAAACACTGCCATCGTGAGATTATCTGTCTTGAGCTTTCCCCTTTGAAACACCACTGCCAAAAGCAGTCCAATTATACCAAAGAGGTATACGCGCCAGCCAAAGAAGGTTTCATCGCTTCCCTGCCATAGCAGAAAGCTTATGTATGCCACAAGTTCTGAAAAAATCACGCATAGAAGCGGAGTTAATATCTTTTTGAAATTGCTGATTCCACCGTCTTCGCTAAGTTCTCGATTAAAAGCAAGACCTGCGAGAAAGCCTAGAAGTCCCCAGCAGAACATCTGCCACGGAGTCCATGCACCCTGCCCCATATAGAAGTTGCAGACAAATCTCGACATAGCACCTATCAGAAAGCCTGCCTCGGGCCCAAGTGAAATCCCTGAAATAATCACCATAGCTGTTCCTATCTGAACAGGAAAGGCTATGTGAAAAAATGTATGTGATGCAACCGTAAGCGCACTCATCATGGCGATCAAAACGACTTCCCTAGCACGCGGCTTACGCCTCTCAAATATCATGAAAAATGGTGCCATTATCATGACCAAAATGAGCAGTGAAAGCGGCATGTATAAACGTCTGCTTCCCAGAAAAACAGTCAGAGCTATCAAAGCTGGAATAACCAGGAATATCAGCACAGCTGTAAGAGCCAGCCTCTTTCTTGCAGCCGCCATGTAATGGCTTTCGTTCTTTTTCTTCAGCTCATCAAAGCTTGTTGCTAGAGCAGTCTCTTTATCCATGTCCTCGCCTCCTCTCCAGTTATAATGCCCTCACACCACCTTCTGGTCAGCTTGTTTTCGACCGTGGTGTAAAAGTTGTTTCCAGAGAAGAATTCCTTGGCAGTTCCACTAGTTGCTATTTCTCCATCAAAGAACATGGAGCAACGGTCTCCGAATTCTGCACAAAACTCGACATCATGGCTAACCATGAATATGGTCTTTTTCTCCTTGCAAAGGCTTCTTAAAATTCTTCCAAGCGTCTGCTTAAAGAAAGGATCAAGTCCCTTGGTAGGTTCGTCTAAGAGCAAAATATCAGGATTTGAAACCATGACCTTGGCTAGCGCAAGCCTCTGCTGCTCGCCGCCTGAAAGGTCATAAGGATTTGCCTTCCTCAGGTGGTCTATCTCCATGAGCCTTAGCATTTCCTCAGTTCTTTGAACCTTTTCCTCAAGCTCAATGCTTTGATAACACATGCCCTCAAGCACCTCTTCTTCGCAGGTAATCTCCGTAAATAGAGCCTGCGGGTTTTGCGGAACCATGGCAACCCTGTAGTTATCGGCAATCTTAACCTTGCCCGACTGAGGCTTTATAATTTCGCATATCGCCTTTAGTGTTGTACTCTTTCCGCTTCCGTTTCCGCCTAGCAAGCAGTGGAGCCTTCCTTCCTCGATTTCAAGGTTTAGCCCCCTAAGAACATCATCTGAATTCTTCGCATATCTAAAATATAGGTTTTTAAGCTTTATAACAGGCTTTCCACTGTTAGCTTCTTTTTCCTCATCTAGCTTTTGCACTCCAGTTTCCTTAAGCGTGAGCGTTCCGTTTTCGAAAAGCTTCTCCATCAAAATACGACCTTCTCTCAGAGTCATAGGCAGGCTATCCTGCCATCTGACAAGTTCCTTAGGAAAAAGCTTCATTACAGGAGGCATGCCGTAGTACATAGGATGTACATCGTCTTCCCCGCTTCCTGCAAGCTGTATCGCAACCTCGCTAGGCTTTGCATTGGCGATTATTCTGCCTGCATCCATGACAATGGCTCTATCTGCAAGAGGAAAAATCTCTTCTAGTCTATGCTCAGAAATAATTATCGTTACACCAAGCTCCCTGTTTAGCCTATGTACCGTGCTAAGAAAATCCCTCGCCGCAATCGGATCTAGCTGCGAGGCAGGCTCATCCAAGATCAAAACCTCTGGCTGCATAGCCATAACTGATGCAAGGTTAAGAAGCTGCTTTTGACCGCCCGAAAGCTCACTGACGGACTTTCTAAACCAAGTCTGTATCCCAAAATAGGAAGCCATCTCGGCAACTCTTCTCTTAATAACACTATTGCTATATCCAAGGCTTTCAAGACCAAAGGCAAGTTCGTGCCAAACCTTGTCGGTAACAAGCTGATTGTCAGGGTTTTGCTGAACATACCCGATTTTGCTCGCCGCGTCTCTATCGCTCATTCCCTCGATTTCTTCGCCATCAAAGCTCACACTTCCTAACTTGTTTCCGTACGGATTCATGCTTTTCTTTAGGTGTCTCAAAAGCGTGCTCTTTCCGCATCCCGACTTACCGCAAAGCACGACAAATTCAGACTCTGGAATACTCAGCGAAACGCTGTCGAGAGCCAGTTTATCCGAGCTAGGATAGCTGAAGCTTAAATTGTCGACCTTGATTTTTTCCATCTCAATTCTCCGATTAAATCTATAGCTAGCGGCATGGCTAAAAGTGCAATAAACGATACATAACCAGCAAGCTCAAGCCACTTTGGTGAAGACTCAACCACCCTTATTACAGGATAGTAGTAGAGCTTGTTCACGCCTGCTGCATAAGAAGTTATTGTAACTCCTCCAAGAAGCATGCTTAATAGCAATGTCATAATATCTGCAGTCCTTATCTTAAAGAGATTATAGCTCGTTCTACCTTTGAGCCCGTATCCTCTTGCTGCCATGGAATCTGCGCTCTCTATTGAAGACTCTAGCGACCATGACACCAGAATCGAAACCTCTTTTCCAAACTGCCTAATCTTGCCGATAAAGCCCTTTTCATCACCTGTGTATAGCGCCTTTTGGCCCTCTCTTATCAGCTCAAAACGAGTCCTCAAAAGAGGCACAAAGCGGAATATCATCGATAGTGTAAGCCCTAGCACAGGTGCAAATCTGCCAAAAATATATATCAGCTTTTCGGATGTCATAACGACATTGAAGCTTGAAAACCAGATTACGACACCACTGAGCATAAGAGCCATTGCAAGTCCGTAGCATGCAGCCTCAAGCGTTACTCTGTTATTTCCTAAATAGAAAAGCACCGTACTACCATTGTGAGTAAACAGTGCATTTATCAGTACAGTCAAAAAAGACATAAAAAGAATTATAAAAAGGTTATTTCTTAGGCTCCTTCTTCCCTTAAGAAGTATGTCATAGCACATTCCCATGGCAATTGCGCTTATGAGAAACAAAGGAGAGTTTGAAAACATCAAAATCCCGATAACAATGGCATAGTATGAAGCTGTCACCACAGGATGCATCAAAATGAAGCGCCCCGTTTCCCCAATTCCTTCTCTAAACATTTTCTAACCAATTTCATTCTAAATAAACTATATAGGCATACATAATAAGTATATTTGTAATTTGTCTAATAGTCAATTATTAAAGGCCCTGTAAGCGCAAAACATCCACAAGGCCTAAAATATTTCAAGTTAAAGTCCGATTTCTTTAGAATCTAGGATAATGGTAAAAGGACCATCATTTACAAGCGAAACCTTCATATCAGCACCGAAAACTCCAGTCTCTACCTTGCCGTCCACCTTTGATCTGATATCTTCTACTATGTAGTCATAAAGCGATTCTGCCATATCAGGCGCGCCCGCATTCACAAAGCTTGGTCTATTTCCACGCTTGCAGTCAGCGTATAGCGTGAACTGTGATATCAAAAGAAGCTCACCACCAACACTTGCAAGATCAAGGTTGGTCTTACCATTTTCATCATCGAAGATGCGCATGTTTATAAGCTTTTTGATCATCTTGTCTGCGATTTCTCTCGTATCCTCATTCGATATTCCTATCAGAACGAGAAAGCCCCTAGAAATCTCACCTGAGACATCGCCATCTATTCTGCACGCAGCCTCAGAAACTCTCTGTATTACAAATTTCATTTGAATTATCCTCTCTTTTTGATTTCGCCCCTCTTTTCGTAGAAATCCAGGCACCTTTCTGCCATGATATCCATAGGATCAAAGTAGAAACTTCCAAGCGAAAGCTCCTTTCTTACGACTGAAAGCTCAGTGCAAGCAAGGACAGCAGCTTCACATCCCTCTGCCTTAACATATGTTTCTATCTTTTGCCAGATTTCTTCATCAGCAGGCTTACCACTCTTTATACATTCGTAGATTTCGTGCATGACTAGGGCCTGAACCTCTGCCTTTGGCGTAAATGCAATTACTCCTCTCTTTGACAGCTCATCTTGGTATAGCCTTGTCTCTATAGTTCCATCCGTAGCAAGGACAGCTACCTTCTTTGCACCAAACTTGCTAGCCACTGCCTCTGCAGTCTCTCTGATTAGATGAATAAAGGGAATATCAAGCTCATCTTCTATCATATTTACAAAGTAGTGAGCGGTATTGCAAGTCACCGCTATTGCTGTACAGCCTGCATTTTGGAGGAACATCGCATCTGCAAGAAGCTTTGATCTAACGGCTTCTATTTGCACTTCATCCTTTGATAGAATTGCTCCAGTTCTATCTGGCATACCTGCGTGGCTCAGCAAAATTAAATCGAGATTCTCCTGATCGCAGCTAGCATCTGTCTTACTACTTATCATATCGTAGAAAAGTGCCGATGCCATAGGTCCCATTCCGCCTATAATTCCTAACACAAACGTCTCCTTAAATTTATATAAATTCTCTTAATCCGTAAACGAGCTTACCGCGAACACCCTTGGTTGTCTTTGCGTGATAAAGAGAGCTTATTATCGACTCCTCAAGCGCTTCAACCGCTGGCTCAAACACCTTGTCTATAGCATCCTCATGTACGACTTTCATGTCAATCAAGCTCTGCTCACTGTAATGTGGCATTCTGTTCGCCGTTGAAAAAGCTATAGCTATATCGCCAGAGCCGTTGCCCATGTACGAGCCTGTTCTTCCAAGCGCAATAGCTGCCCTATTTGCCACTCTCTCGAGCTGGCGAGGCGACATAGGAATATCCGTTGCTATGAGCATTATGATTGAACCCTTATCTTTTGCAAGAGAGCCGTCTATATCAGACTTTAGCCTTTCTTTAACCTTTGGCAAAAGCTCACTTCCGTAGTGCCTTCCGCCTATGACAAGATTTCCCTCTTCACCGAAATTTGAAAGAACCAAGGCTCCAATCGTATATTCTTTTCCGTCAAGCTCAACGAGCCTAGATGCCGAGCCGATTCCGCCTTTAAATCCGAGGCAGCACATTCCAGTGCCAGCTCCCACTGCACCCTCATCAAAATCAGCACCCCCTGCCTCAGCAAGCCTAAGTGCATCTCTGACATGCTCTTCTCTTACATGAAGCCCTCTGATGTCGTTTAACCTGCCGTCATTACACTCAGTCACAAGTGGATTCACAGTTCCCGTGCTTACACCTATGTCCTCATTTTGTTCTAAGCAATACTTTGTCAAAGCAGTCGCAGCCTCTCCTACAGACAAGGTATTTGTCATGATTATTGGAGTCTCTATATTTCCGAGCTCCTTAAGCTGAACTATGCCAAGGCTTTTCCCAAAACCGTTGAGCACCGAAGCTCCAGCTACTACCTTTGATCTGAAGATATTGCCCTCATGAGGGAGTATGGCTGTAACCCCTGTGTTTATCTCATTATCCTGTATAGTCACGCTAGCGACCTTAAGGCCCTTAACATCTGTAATCTTATTCAGCTTTCCGCTTTTCCATTTGTGGTGCAATTCAAGACCGCAGTCTTTTGGAAGTCCCATTTAGATTCTCCTTATGATTTAAATTTGGTGAGTATTCACTAGCTATCCCTAGTGCATGAAGTCATAGGCTGTAATATATTCCTTAAAACTATCGCATTTGTAAACAACTGTGTGCGCATCTATTAGCTCTGCTCCGATATAGTTTGCTGCATTGCTAGCATCCTTGTGCTCCTTGAACATAAACTCTAGTTCATAATGCTCAGGCATGTCTACGCACTTAATTTCACCGTTCTGCAGGCGCTTAACAGCCTCGTATGCCTGCGCCTTAATCAAATCACAAGCATCTAAGGGATGAAGACTGAACGTAGCTCCACCAATTCCTTCTTTGACTGCAGCCACGCAAACGCCAGGAAGCTCTGCCTCTGCCTTATCGCAAAGGGCCTTGTCACCAGCGATTAGTCCAATTGGAACACCGTGGTTTGCACATATCAAAACATTATTGTCCATTTCTGATACTAGCTTGCCGTTTAGCTTTGTTGACATCAGTCTTGTGTATGACATCGTGTGCGCTAGCGGATTTTTGTTGCTATATCCCTCTGAGTGGTAGCCGACCATGAAAGCAAGGTCAAAGTCTCTATCCACAAGAGCCATCATCGAGTCAGTAGAAGCCGCCCATCCACGGATAAGCTTAACTCCCCTTGGGAGCTTATCAGGAATAAGGTTCAGTGCACTGTCGTGGCTATCCTTAACAACTACTTCGTCTGCTCCAGCTTCTAGCGCTCCTAGACAGGCAGCTGATACCTCTCTAGTCATCTGCTCGCAGGCCCACTCGTATCCAGTTCCGCCAATTCTCTCTGTCTCCGTCCAGTCAGTTACATTTGTAACGCCTTCTATATCTGCACTTATGTATACTCTCATCTTGTCCTCCTGTATGTTATATCAAAATTAATTTTATTGATTTTGGGCTCAGGCCCTTAGCGATATTCTACCATAAAAATTCATCTTATAGAACCGTTTCCCCTAATGTATGCACAGTGATATCTAACTTTGATATATCCGCTTACCAGCCTATCTTCTCAACTTGAAAATAGCTTGCTCAAAGGGTATAATTAAACAAATAATCTAGGCGGTAAAATCGCTATTACATAATGCAGAAAGGAGCGAGGGTGTGCCCTCAGCCATATAGATATGAATGTCAATTTTAATGTAAAGGAAAAGGTCGATAGCATCTACCCAGAGATTGTCAAAATTAGAAGGCAGCTTCACGAAAACCCTGAACTAAGCCAGCAAGAGAAAGAAACCTCAGCACTTGTTTGCAAGATTTTAGATGAGCACGGCATAGGCTACCAGAGTGGTATTGCAGGATACGGTGTTGTAGCCCAAATTGGTCATGGTTCTAGAGCTGTTGGAATTAGAGCAGATATGGACGCACTTCCAGTATGTGAAAATACTGGACTTCCCTACGCATCAAAGGTAGAAGGCGTGATGCACGCCTGCGGACACGATATGCACACGGCGATTCTTTTAGGTACAGCCATGCTCCTAAAGGAGCTTGAACCGGAGCTTGATGCAAGAGATAGTGCAGTGAAGCTCTTTTTTCAGCCGGCAGAGGAAACCATCGGAGGAGCAAAGCAGTTAATTGAAGCAGGCTGCATGGAGAACCCTAAGGTCGATAAGGTCATAGCCCTGCACATAGATCCTAACTACAAAGCAGGAACTGTGGTTCTAAAGTACGGCCCTATGAATGCGGCAACTCAGGAATTTGAAGTTACAGTAAACGGCAAGGGATGCCACGGTGCTCACCCCGAGGGCGGTGTCGATGCAATAGTTATGGCAAGCAACATCGTCACATCAGTTCAGACCATATCTTCTAGATTTAACTCACCGACAACACCTGTAATCGTGACAATAGGTAAGTTTCAAGCAGGCGAAGCTGCTAATGTAATCGCAGGAACAGCAAAACTTAAAGGAACCATGAGAGCTCTTGAACCAGAAGTCATGGATTCAATCAGAAATAGGTTTGCTCAGATTGTTGATGGTATTTGCTCTGCCTATGGTGGAAGCGCTGATATATATTGGCACAATGATGGATATCCTGCTTTGATTAATAGCGACTCAGTATGTGCGCTGGTCGAAGGTGTTGCTAGAGAGCTTTACGGAGATGAGGCAATTGCAATAATGCCTGAGCCTAGTCTTGGCGCCGACGATTTCGCATATTTTGCCATGGCTGCAGATAGCTGCTATTTCAACATTGGAGTTGCTCCAGAAAACGAAACTAGCTATCCTCTGCACAACGAGCACCTTGCTCCTAGCGAGGAAGCGATGAAGGTCGGAATTGCGGTTGAGACCTGCTCAGTACTCAGATTGCTTTAATCAAAGTTCAGCTCTTTTGATTAGCTAGACCACCTGTGATAGCTTAAGTTTTGATGTACAAGCATATCTCAGAGTGATATAATTTTATATTGAGTATAATTTAGGTTTTAAAGAGAAAATATATGTCAATAGAGATTAAACCCATTACAATTGAAGAATTTGCAAGCAGGCAGTACGACTTTGACTGTATGAATTTTCAACAGTCTGCGGAGATGGCTTTATGCCAGAGCGCAAGAGCTGTTTATTTAGATACCGAAACTGTAAAGATACTTAAGGACGGTCAGTTCATAGGCCAGAGCATTATAAATTACAGGAGCATCTTCAGGTTTTTCAAGGAAGCCTGCATCCTAAATGGGCCGCTTCTCGATTACTCAGCCATGAGCAAAGACGAGCTAAAGGAAGTCTTCTCTGCACTTCAAGCTTACATGAGAAAGAAATGCGATGAGATTAGGATAAATCCACCTCTAGTTCATTTAGTTCTTAACGAGGCCTTAGAAACTGAGCAGACGCTAAATGAGCATGTTAAGTCCGCATTTGACGAGCTCTCATTCAAAAACTATGTAGACAGAAGCTGCACTGAATCCATCGATCAGATTTTCGTTAAGTCCCTCAAGGGCTACGGTTCCTTTGATGAGATTTCAAAGGAGCTATCAAGTGCATTTAGAAGTAGTATCAAAAAATTCTCAGAGTCATGCGTCAAGGTTCGCGAAATGGATGAAAGCGAACTAGCTGACTACTACAGAATTTATTCTGAGACAGCAGAGCGCAAGAGTTTCTCGCTTCAGACCGAAGAATATTACGTTCTTCTTAAGAAAAATTTCGGTGACAAGGCTAAGATTATGGTGGCTTTCCTCGATTGCAAGGAGTACGAAAACTATATTGCTTCTAATATAAGCATGTTCGAAGATAAGATTGCAGAGTTAAATCAGCAGGCACAGACCAAGAAAACCAAGGGTCAGCTAAACGATGCAAACGATAGACTTAGAAGCTTTATCAAGCGCAAAGAAGACTACGAAAAGTTAGGTATAAGCGAAGATATTGTTCTTCTTTCATCATATGTCCTCGTATGCTATGGCAAAGAGGTAATTATAATGAGCGGTGGCTCTATCGAGAAATATCTCAATTTCGGAGGTTCAACTCTCATAAACTGGGAGATGATTAGGTATGCTTTTGAGAATGGCTACGAAAGATATAATTTCCATGGAACGATAGAAACCGACCAGATTACGAAGGCCAAAGGAAACTACCACTTCAAGAAAAATTTTGGAGGCAACTTGCAGATTTTGTTAGGAAGCTTCATTAAGAATGTAAATCCTATACTTTCTTTGATAAAACGCGTCAGAAAGACTCATTAGTCACTGACAAATACACGGTTAACACCTTATTTCAAAAGGAGAAAATATGTCAATAGAAGTCACACAAATAAGCTTAGATAAATTCGAGCAGAGACAGCTTGATTTCAGTAGGTCTGATTTCATGCAGAGCGCAGCCTTTGCACGTACTCAGCTTGCTATGGGAAGCTATGTGGGTCTTGAAGCCGTCGAAATCACCGATGGAGATAGGCTTATAGGACAGAGTATCATAACATATAGACCGCACATGAAGTTTTTCAAGAAGGCATGCATATATCAGGGTCCTTTGATGGATTATAGCAATCTTGCTCTTGTCAAGGCTGTGATATCAGCTATTGAGCTCTATGTTAAGAAAAAGGCACAAATTCTAGAGTTTCATTCCTCAATAGAGAATCTCATTTATAACGATAAACTAGAGGTTGAGGAAGAGAAGAACAAGGATCTTTTTGATATGATATGTGATCTCGGTTTCAATAGAACCATTGATCGCACAGGCTCTGGCTCAATCGACCAGATTTTTGTCAAGAGACTTGAGCAGTTTACTGATGCCGAGGATATATACAAGAGCTTTTACAGCTCGCTCAGAGGAAGCATTAAGAAATATAAGGATTCTCACATCAGAATCAAGGAGCTAAGCATGGATGAGCTTCCTGAGTTCTACGACATACTCGAGAAGACATCCGAAAGAAAGAGTTTCTTCATCCAGCCACTTGAATATTTTGAGACTATCAAGGCTGAGTTTGGCGAAAATGCAAAGTTCCTAAAAGCATATATCGACTGTGAGGAATACACCAAATATCTCGATGATAACATCGCTTTGTTTGAGAACAGAATCGCAGAGCTATCAGAAAGAGGGCAGTCCAAGAAGACCAAGGGTCTCATCACCGATGCCAAGGACCAGCTAGGGAGCTACCAAAAGCGTAAGAGAGAGTTTGAAGCTCTGAATATCACTACGCCTACGGTAAATCTTTCATCCTATCTCTTCATGTGCTATGGAGATGAGGTAATCTTCCTCTTCGGCGGTTCCTATGCCGAGTACATGCATCTAGGTGGTGCAACCATGCTAAACTGGGAAATGATAAAATACGCCCACATAAACGGCTACCCTCGATACAATTTCTACGGCACAATAGAGACAGACCAAGCCATAAACTCAACAGGAAACTATAATTTCAAAAAGAGCTTTGGCGGAAATCTAATCCTGCTAGGGGGTTCATTCACCAAAACCCTTAGCCCACTAGTTAAATTTCTAGATAAGATAAGAAAATAAAGTAAAACAAAACCGATGATTTCTCATCGGTTTTTTCTTCATCAATATATGCTGTCAAAAGCGGATTGTCAGAGAAGTGAATACCCCTCTATTTGTCTTCTACTCTGACCTTATTCTTCTGACTTGCAATGCTGTCTCCGGCTCTTCTCGCCGTGCTGTGGTTATTCGCTGCCGGTACCATAGTATCTAACACGGAACGGCTTTGATTTGGTTTATCCTTTTTCTTGAAAATATTCTTAAGCTTCATCTCAATTCCTTTCCTAACTTATAAGTATTTAACTAATAATATCGCTGTTACTACCATTATACCCTCTAAAAAACAAAATACAACAGATTTAAATTATATCTATCAAAGCATCGCAATACGCACAGCGCACATCCCCATCTGCTCCAGTTTTAAAGCGCTGAGCTAGCTCCTGCTCTATTTGAGAAATACACTTAGGATTTCCACATTTACATCCCTTATCATCCTGAGCTAAAGTCTTATCTCTACAAGTTCCTGCGCTTCCCTCTAGAAGTGTCAAAATAAGCGACATCCTCATGAACTTTCCATATAGCGCCTGCTTAAAATAGCATGCGCGCGGATCATCGTCTACGTCTACACTTATTTCATTTACCCTAGGCAGCGGATGCAGGATGCTCATGCTTTCCTTTGCGCTAGCAAGCTTTGCTCTTGTCAAAACATAGCTATCCTTTAGTCTCTCGTACTCCTCAAGGTCATCAAAGCGCTCCCTCTGAATCCTCGTCATATAGAGTATATCAAGCTTAGGCATAGCCTCCTCTAGCGAAGTAGTTTCAACAAAAGACACATTGTTTTTCTCTAAAATCTCAGATTTAATGTAGGCAGGCAAGCGCAGTTCCTTTGGCGATATGAGAACAAAGCTGACTCCCTCATATCTTATCATTGCCTTTATCAAAGAATGTACGGTTCTTCCGTACTTTAGGTCACCACATAGGCCGATAACCATATTATCGAGTCTGCCGTGCTCCATATATATGGTCAAAAGATCTGCAAGCGTCTGAGTTGGGTGCGCATGGCCGCCATCTCCTGCGTTGATTAGCGGAATTGAAGCACTTTCTGCTGCAACAAGAGGCGCACCCTCATAGGGATGCCTCATTGCGATTATGTCTGCATAGCAGCTGATTACCTTTGCTGTGTCCGATACGCTTTCGCCCTTTGATACAGAAGCACTTGACGCTGATGAAAATCCCAAGACATTTCCGCCTAGCTCCATCATCGCAGCCTCAAATGAGAGCCTTGTCCTTGTCGACGGCTCGTAAAAAAGAGTCGCAAGTTTCTTTCCTTCGCAAGCATTTCTGTACTTTGCCGGGTTTTCCATAATGTCACAAGCTTTTTTAATCATAGCATCGAGTTCTTCAATGCTGAGCTCGTCAATATCTATGAGACTTCTAGGTTTTACATTTGATATTAAAGCATCTGAAAACTTTAAATCCATCATTATTTTATCCATCCTTCATCGCTTGGATTATTTCTGAAAGCAATAAGTCTTTCCCTATCCTCTGGTCTTATGTAGCTTTCGTCTACGGCAACCTCGCTGATTACATCAAAGTTTGTCAGCGAAATATTCTTTAGATTTTCCTGAGCTAGTCTATCTAGACCCTTCTGCATTCCGTAGGTGAAAATGCTCACGATTCCAAGAACCTCTGCACCCGCATTTCTAAGAGCAGTAGCCGCATCGATAACGCTGCCACCTGTTGAAATCAAATCTTCTACGATTACAACCTTGTCGCCCTTATTAAGCTGACCCTCTATCTGGTTTCCTCTACCGTGATCCTTTGCTCCTGAGCGAACATATCCCATAGGAAGTCCTAGAATGTGCGCTGCTATAGCCGCATGAGCAATTCCTGCTGTTGCAGTTCCCATAATCACATCAGCCTCAGGATACTCTTCCTTGATTACATCTGCGATGGAGTTTTCTATCAAAGTTCTAACCTCTGGTGCTGTAAGCGTAAGTCTGTTATCACAGTAAACTGGGCTTTTGATACCGCTCGCCCATGTGAATGGCTCATCTGGTCTAAAGAAAACTGCTTTGATTGATAGCAATCCCTTTGCTACATCCTTTTCTCTCATAACTTTGCTCATATCTTCCTCACTTCCTACGTCTATCCGATAAACTCACTGCAGCATCTCTCGTATGCTGAAACAACATCCTCATCCTGAGTGATAGGTCTTCCCACAACTATGTAGTCAGAGCCTATTTTCTCAGCCTCGGCAGGCGTCATAACTCGCTTCTGATCCCCCTTTTGTGAATCAGCAAAGCGAATTCCTGGAGTTACAGTTACAAAATCGTCTCCACACACGCCGTGTATTCCCTCAGCCTCCTGAGCTGAGCAGACAACACCATCAAGACCAGCCTCTTTAGTCATCTTAGCATAGTGCAATACAACATCAACAAGTGGCTTTTCTATCAAAAGG
This sequence comes from uncultured Clostridia bacterium, assembly GCA_938049335.1. Lineage (GTDB taxonomy): Bacteria > Bacillota > Clostridia > Peptostreptococcales > Anaerovoracaceae > Eubacterium_B. The sequence continues at coordinate 106,472 of CALIYX010000030.1, forward strand.
TCGTGCTTCATGGCCTCTTCATCTGTAGAGGTCAGCTGAGTTACCGCTATCAAAAGTGGCTTATCAGCCTTCTTTCCTTCTCTTTCACAGAAGCTCTCGTAGCCTTCCTCAAGTCCAGCCTTAGCAGCTTCCATCATTCTCTTTGTTCCAGCAGCATGTACATTTACAATGTCAGCTCCAAGACCTCCTAAAACTCTCATAGCACTTGCCGCAGTATTTGGGATATCGTGTACCTTTAGGTCAACGAAAACCTTGTGCCCTCTAGCTTTTAGCTCCCTGACCATCTCAGGTCCCTCAGCATAATAAAGCTCCATGCCTATCTTAACAAACGGACGAAGCTCTCCGAATTTCTCTAGAAAATCTAAGGTCTCACGCTTACTTGAAAAATCACATGCTATTATTACATCTCTTCCCATTAGATCGCCGCTCCTATTATCTCATTCAAATCTTTTATTCCGTACTTTTCCATTGCAAAAGGAAGCCCCTCAATAATGTCCTTACATGCGTAAGGGTTGACAAGATTTGCAGCTCCAACCTCTACAGCCGTTGCACCTGCCATCATCATCTCAAGAACGTCCTCACTTGTAGTTATTCCACCCATGCCTACTACAGGAATCTTAACAGCCTTAGCAACCTGATATACCATTCTGAGAGCTACTGGAAATACAGCGCTTCCTGAAAGACCGCCCATGACATTCGCAAGTACAGGCTTTCTAGTCTTAAGATCTAGTCTCATAGCCTGAAGAGTATTTATCAGAGCAACCGCATCAGCACCAGCATCCTCACAAGCCCTTGCAATCTCCACAATATCAGTTACATTCGGCGAGAGCTTCATTATGATAGGCTTATCGCTCACGCCCTTAACGGCTCTTGTCACATCAGCAGCACATGAAGCATCAGTACCAAACGACATACCGCCACCGTGTACATTTGGGCAGCTGATATTAATCTCGAGCCAGCCAACCTCTTCCTGCATGGCCATCTTCCTAGCAGTCTCTACATATTCATCTATAGAAAAACCGCTGACATTAGCCACAATCTTCTTGTCAAAACAAGCCCTTAGCTTTGGAAGCTCCTCAGCTATGACTCTATCAACACCAGGGTTTTGAAGACCGACTGAGTTAATCATTCCGCCTTCAGTCTCAGCAATTCTAGGAGTAGGGTTACCAAATCTTTCCTCACCTGTTGTTCCCTTACAGGAAAAGCTTCCGAGTATGTTTATATCATATAGCTCTGCAAACTCGTATCCATATCCGAAGGTTCCACTAGCAGGAATTACCGGATTATCAATCTCTATACCGCAAAGCTTAAGCTTAGTATTTACCACAGTATTTCCTCCTTCCTCATAACAGGACCTTCCTTGCAGATTCTCTTATTTCCCGTCAAAGTCTTACATGAACATCCCATGCACGCACCAAAGCCGCAGCCCATTCTCTCCTCGAAGCTGAACTGTCCGCTTCCGGAACTTGCAGCATATACGGATTTTAGCATGGCCTCAGGTCCACAAGTGTAGATGTAGCTGTGCTTTATATCTGCGATAGGCTTATCAACAAAGCCTTTAATTCCGTAGCTTCCATCAGCTGTTGTAATCACAAGCTCATCAGCAAGCTTTGAGAATTCGTCCACATAGAACATATCCTCAGCTTTGTTGAAACCAAGCAGAACCTTTACCTTCTTTCCCTCTGAAACCAGCCTCTTCGCAAGAAGGTAAAGGGGCGGAATGCCCACACCTCCGCCTATCAAAAGCGGCTCGTCTCCAGACTCCGAAAGCGAATATCCATTGCCTAGACCAACGAGAACGTCTAGTTCCTCGCCGGCTTCATACTCGCTGAGCTCAGAAGTTCCTCTGCCCATTATCTTATATATTATAGTCAGCTCGTCCTCTCCGAGGTCGCAGATTGAAATCGGTCTGCGAAGGAAAAAGCCTTTGAGCTTGATGTTTATAAATTGTCCTGGCGCTGTTACAGCCGAAACATCGCCTGCGAGTCTCATTCTATAAATGCCCTCGCTTAGCTTCTTGTTTTCGACTATCTTCAAAATCCTTTGCTGCATTTTATACCTCATATACTCTTTGATCTTGCATATATCGGGTCTTCCTAGGGGCACCGCCGGCACCCCTAAGACCCTCATATTTTCATCAAGGAGTGTAATTACGCATCTATCGTTGAAATTGTCAGTGTCATTTCCTCAAGTACATCGAGTAGAACTCTGACTGTATCCAGTGAAGTTAGCATGGTTACATTGTTTTCCGTTGCTGAACGTCTAATCTTGTGACCATCGCTCTCCTGGCCAAATGATCCAATGTCCTTGGTGTTCAAAACATATGCCATGTGACCCTGATGTATTGAATCTAGTATCTCGTGGCTTCCCTCGCTGATTTTTCTCAGCATTCTCGTTCTGATTCCATTCTCCTTTAAGTAAAGAGCAGTTCCCTCAGTTGCCTCGATATTGAATCCTAGGTTATAGAATCTCTTTATCAAAGGAAGAGCCTCTTCCTTATCCTTATCTGCAATCGTTGCAAATACAGTTCCGTAGTTCTGAAGGTGCATTCCCGAAGCCTGGAGAGCCTTATATAGCGCTCTATTTAGCTTGTTATCGTATCCGATTGCCTCACCAGTTGACTTCATCTCAGGTGAGAGGTAAGCATCTAGACCCTTTATCTTGTTGAATGAGAATACAGGTGCCTTTACATAGTATCTCTTCTTCTCCTCAGGATAGATATCAAAGAATCCCTGCTCCTTGAGGCTCTTGCCCAATATAACCTCTGTCGCAATGTCTGCAAGGCTATATCCAGTTGCCTTTGATAGGAAAGGTACGGTTCTTGATGAGCGTGGGTTAACCTCGATGATAAATACATTCTCCTCTTCATCTACGATGAACTGAATGTTGTAAAGTCCTATGATTCCAATGCCTAGTCCTAACTTCTTTGCATACTGAAGGATGGTTCCCTTAACCTTATCTGAGATGCTGAAGGTAGGATATACGCTGATTGAGTCTCCTGAGTGAATACCAGTTCTCTCAACGAGCTCCATGATTCCTGGAATGAAAACATCTCTGCCGTCGCAGATTGCATCAACCTCAACCTCCTTACCCTGGATATACTTATCTACTAGTACAGGCTTGTCGTTGTCTATCTCTACCGCAGTCTTTAGATAGTGTCTTAGCTGATTTTCATCTGCAACTATCTGCATAGCTCTTCCGCCAAGAACAAAGCTTGGTCTTACGAGAACCGGATAGCCTACACCCTCTGCAGTTTTGATACCCTCTTCGATATCAGTTACAGCCTTTCCTCTTGGCTGAGGGATATTTAGATCAACGAGCACTCTCTCAAAGCGGTCTCTGTTCTCAGCTCTTTCAATCGCCTCACAGTCCGTTCCGATAATCTTAACACCTCTATCCTCTAGCGGTTGAGCTAGGTTTATAGCAGTCTGTCCACCTAGTGAAGCGATAACTCCTTCTGGGTTTTCAAGCGCTATGATGTTCATAACATCTTCAGGCGTCAAAGGCTCAAAATAGAGCTTATCTGCCGTCGTATAGTCAGTTGAAACAGTCTCAGGATTATTGTTTATGATTATAGCCTCATAGCCTTCTTTTCTGATGGTCTGAACCGCGTGAACTGTCGAGTAGTCAAACTCTACTCCCTGTCCAATTCTTATAGGACCAGCACCTAGCACAAAGATTTTCTTCTTATCTGTTACGATGGAATCGTTCTTTCCGCTATATGATGAATAGAAGTAAGGGATATATGCTCCTGTGTGGCATGTGTCTACCATTCTATAAACAGGAAGCATTCTGTTTTCCCATCTTAGTTTGAAAACATCAAGCTCTTCCATTCCCCACTGTCTAGCAACTTCGATGTCTCCAAAGCCCATCTTCTTTGCCTCAAGAAGCACATCCATATTGCCCTTGTTCGCAGCGAGCTTTCTCTCCATCTTAACCATGTCTGCAAATGTCTCTATAAAATATGGAGTAATCATCGTGATTTCAGCAATAGTTGAAACATCAATATCTCTTCTTAGAAGCTCACAAACTGCGAAGATTGCATCATCTCTAAATGTCTTTATGTACTCGAGCATGTCCTCATTTGACATCTCGACAAACTTGTTCATTCTGAAGTGGTCAACGCCGATTTCTAGTGAGCGAACTGACTTGAGAAGACACTCTGAAAGGTTTGAACCTATACCCATAACCTCACCAGTCGCCTTCATCTGAGTACCTAGCTCATTTGATGCGCTAGCAAACTTATCAAATGGGAATCTTGGCAGCTTTGCAACAACATAGTCGAGCACAGGTTCAAAAGCAGCTGTAGTATTTGCAACATCTATATCTTCAAGAAGCATTCCCATAGCAATCTTTGCTGTAACTCTAGCAATTGGGTAACCGCTAGCCTTTGATGCAAGAGCTGATGAGCGAGATACACGTGGGTTTACCTCTATCAAGAAGTACTTACTAGAGTTAGGATCTAGAGCAAACTGTACATTACATCCACCTTCAATCTCAAGCTCTCTTATGATCTTAATCGCACTGTCGTTTAACATCTTTAGGTCGTGGTCTGAAAGAGTCATGATTGGTGCTACGACCATAGAATCTCCGGTGTGCACACCAACGGGATCGATGTTTTCCATTCCGCAGATGGTAATCGCATTGTCCTCGGAGTCACGCATTACCTCAAACTCAATCTCCTTATATCCCTTAACGCTCTTTTCTATCAAAACCTGATGAACCGGTGATAGCTTAAAAGCATTTGTTCCAAGTTCCTCTAGCTCCTCTTCATCATGTGCGAAGCCACCGCCCGTTCCTCCAAGAGTGAACGCAGGTCTTAAAACTACTGGATATCCAATCTTCTTAGCTGCTTCCTTAGCCTCTTCTAGATTGTATGTAATCTCTGATGGAATTGTAGGTTCACCGATTGACTGGCATAGCTCCTTAAAAAGCTCTCTATCCTCAGCTCTTTCGATACTTCTGATGCTTGTGCCTAAAAGCTTTACATCGCACTCCTTGAGCACGCCCTTTCTGTCAAGCTGCATGGCAAGATTTAGTCCTGTCTGTCCGCCTATGGCAGGAAGAATTGCGTCAGGTCTCTCGTAGCGAAGAATCTTTGCCACATATTCCAGTGTCAAAGGCTCCATGTAAACCTTGTCCGCTATCGTCGTATCCGTCATTATAGTTGCAGGGTTTGAATTTACTAGAACTACCTCGTATCCCTCTTCCTTGAGCGCTAGGCACGCCTGTGTGCCCGCGTAGTCAAATTCAGCAGCCTGTCCGATTACGATAGGACCTGAACCGATGATAAGTACTTTTTTGATATCTGTCCTCTTTGCCATTTTCTACCTCCGAAAATATATATGAATTTGAATTATTTACTCTTTGCTTCCTCGCCTACTATCTGCGATATGCTATCTTACCGTTGCAGAGCGTAAGCATGCACTGTCCCTTGACCTTTTCTCCCTCAAAAGGCATAGCTCTTCCCTTTGTCAGGAACTCATCTGAGCGAATCTCATATTCCTTCTCAAGATCAAAGATTGTAAAATCCGAATGGTCTCTCTTGATTCCAAAACGCTCGCGAGGTGCTGTCGTCATAAGCTTAACAAGATGCTCAAGGCTAAGAACGCCCTCTAGCACTAGCTTTGTATATAGGAGCGGAAAAGCTGTCTCAAGACCAACGATTCCAAAGTAACTGTCCTTAAGCCCCTTGTTCTTCTCATCTAGAGTGTGTGGTGCATGGTCTGTTGCAATCATATCAACAGCTCCATCTAGAATTCCTTCTATCAAAGCCTCCTGATCCTGTCTTGATCTGATTGGAGGATTCATCTTATACCAGCCATCCTCTTTTAGGTCCATGTCGTTCATTATCAAATAGTGGGGTGCAGTTTCGCATGTCACATCAACACCGCTCTTCTTCGCATCTCTTATGAGCTCAACGCTCTCCTTACTAGAAATATGGCAGGCATGAAACGGACAACCTGTCTCATCAGCTAGCTTGATATCACGCTCAACCTCACGCCATTCACTTTCGCTGCAGATTCCAAGGTGATTATTCTGCCGTGCATACTCACCATCATGAATATATCCGCCTTTAACTAGGCTCTCCACCTCGCAGTGTGCTACTAAAATCTTACCTAGCTCTTTCACCTGATACATAGCCTCTCTCATGAGCGACTCGTCCTGAATTCCTCTTCCATCATCAGAAAATGAAATCGCATAAGGCGCCATAGCCTCCATATCCGCAAGCTTCTCACCCTTTTCTTCAACGCTTATCGCTCCATATGGATGAACATTTATTACTGCATCTCTTTCGATTATCTCAAGTTGCTGTCTTAGGTGTAGCAAACTGTCTGGCACTGGCTTTAGGTTTGGCATTGTGCACACATCTGTGTATCCACCTGCAGCTGCCGACCTGCTTCCCGTTCCTATAGTTTCCTTATATGAAAAACCCGGCTCACGAAAATGCACATGCACATCGCAAAAACCGGGAAAAATAGCGTAACGAGAATCATCAAAAAGCTCACAGTTAAGGCTGCTATCAGCAGTCTTTTCTACAGCTTCTATTACTTCTTCTTTATTTAGCATATATAGCTTTGTGTTATTTAGAGTCATTGGTCTTCCTTTCGATTCCTAACCCTTGGAATATACATCGCGCTGAACGTTCTCCGCCGTGCAATAAAAAAACCTTGCCGACGACAAGGTGAGTATACAAAAACATCATGCACAGGGCACGTTATAAGTATATATATTCCAATCTTGCCGATCTCTCTGTATCGTATTAAAGATTATAGAAATACTAACACAAAAGCATTTTAATGTCAATAATTTCGAAGTAATTCGGACCAAAAAAGCCCAGATTTCTCTGAGCTTTATCTTGCTGATTATGATATATTTTACAGACCTTTTTTAACATGTAGGAAGTATGAGTATCCTAACGGAATCAGAGATCCTATAAGCACAGCCACAAGTAGACTATAGAAAATATTAAATAATCCCATAGCTGCATTTATAATTATGAGAATACCTATAACTATATTTATCACACCTGATAACCTATTAGTTTTATTCCAGTTCTCCTCGTTTGCATACGTCCATGGTAGCTTAAAACCGATGGTATAATTCTGCCTAGTCTTAGGTAGGTAATTGCCTACGATTATGTATGTAATTCCCATAAATATACCAATGAACAAACTAATATTAAAATGTATCCCTAGATTATATGGATATATAATTGCAGCCAATGCTAATGACAAAGATGGAAGAATCCATATATTAATCCCATACACTTTGCTGCTGATATTTTTCTTGCGAGGATCTGCAGCTATTATCATTGCCATAATTAAATGCACCGCTAATAGAATAAATGGCATTATTATAACTGCAAACCATTTTTCTCTATAGCCATCTGCTTCATTATCAAAATTAAAATGTATAGCCATAGAATCAGGAAGCTTATTCCAGAGCAATATTCCTATTAAAATAGGTAGTAATATAACAATACTTGTTATAATCAAAGTTCTTTTGTTCTTAATAGACATTTCCATCATCCTCCTTTAATTTTGCTATCCATAGCATAATTTCCTCTAGTACAGATGTATTTAACTGGTAGTAGATATAGTTTTTCTCTTTGCTCTCAAATATTAGGTCTGCTTTTTTCAGGATTTTTAGGTGATATGAAATTGTAGCCCCTGTTGTATCAAAATTCGATGCTATATCACCTGCGGACATTGGTCCTGTCTTTAGAAGCTCTAAAATTTTTCTTCTTTCTGGATCTGATAAAGCCTTAAAGGTTTCAGCAAAAGCCATACTTCAAACACCTCCCTTTCAGTATTTAGATAATTATCTAAATAGAATATATTCCTCTTGAAAACAAAAGTCAATAGCTATTTAGAAAATTTTCTAAATAGTTTTATTCATTTTCTTACTTTGATACAATAAAAAACGGCCCAGCGCATGCTGAGCCATAAGGTAAATAGTGTTTATTTAACTATTAGTTGAATAAGTTTAGACCGAAGAAACTGTCCATCTGTCCAGCTAATACGAGTATCATGACTGGTGGAACTATCCACTTTAGGCTGAACTGGAAGTATCCCTTCATCTTGAACTTCTTCTCGTTATCTGTACCCTTGTTTTCGATTTCTGCATCAAGCCATCCTGGTTTTAGCCATCCGAAGATTATAGCTGTAAGCAGTGCTGCAACAGGCATCAAGATACCTTCTGAGACTAGGTCAAAGAAGTCTAACAGTGTTCCAAGTCCTAGTGGATGTGGAAGACCACTCTCTCCTAGCGAGTCAACTGCTACAAGTGCACCCTCTAGCGCAATAAATAGTCCTACTGCAAGGCTTATCATTGTTCTGTTAACTGGCTTATTCTTCTCGATTGCTCTATCCATAATAGCTGAGCTTACGGCCTCAACAAGAGATATAGATGAAGTTATTGCTGCTATGAACACAAGTCCATAGAATAATGTTCCAAACACTGGTCCAAGCGATCCCATAGCTGAGAACACTGTCTGAAGTGTTATAAATAGAAGTCCAGGACCAGCTGCTGGATCCTGACCTGAAGCAAATACTGCAGGCATGATTGCAACACCAGCCATAACTGCAATTATTGTATCTGCAATAGGGATTATAACTGCATTCTCCTGTAAATCCTCGTTCTTCTTCATGTATGAGCCATATGTAACCATGATAGCCATACCTAGTGATAGTGAGAAAAACATCTGTCCACTAGCGCTAGCTAGTACGCTTATCCAGCCTGTTCCCTTGAATACATCAAAGTTCGGCTTGAAAACGAATGCAAGTCCTTCAGATGCACCTGGTAGGGTTACACTTCTTACGATAACTATGCAAAGCATTACGAAGAGTGCTGGCATAGCTATGGCTGAGAATTTTTCGATTCCCTTTGATACTCCTACACTTGTGATTAGAACTGTCAAGAATACAAATATTACTGTAAATGCAACTGTCTGAACAGGATCTGTATAAAATCCGTGGAAGAAGTCTGCTGAGTTAGCTCCGTTTACGCCCCATGAAGTTCCAAAGAAGTCACCGATATTAGCTATTGTATATTTGATGCAGTAGCCACCAAGCATCGAATAAAAACCTAGGATTAGCACTGGTGAAATCCATGACATCCATCCTATAAATGTACATTTCTTACTAATTCCTCTATAGGCTGCGATAACGCCCTTGCCGGTCTTTCTACCGAGAGCTAGCTCCGAAAGTAGGATTACTACACCTACTAAAACTACCATGATTAGGTAGATGAATAAGAAGGCAAATCCGCCACCTTTACCCATTACGTAAGGAAACTTCCAAAGATTTCCTAGTCCTACAGCAGAGCCTATCGCAGCCATCAGAAAGCCGAATCGACTGCCCCACTGTCCTTTTTGATTATGATGTTCCATCTTAATATTTCTCCTAAATCTTATCTACTGTTAAAATAATCCCAATTTGAAAAACGAATCTATCTGACCGAGCAAGATGAAAAGCATGAATACGGGCGCGATGTACTTTAGACAAATATGCACGAATTTCTTGCTCTTGTAGCTGCTGCCCTTTTGAATTTCATCATCAATATATGTTGGATAGCACCATCCGAGGAATATAGCTAGGAAGAAGCCACCTAGTGGCATCAAAATTCCTTCGCCGAATAGATCAAATGTCTCTAGCCATGTCTCAAATCCAAATAGGTGCTTAAGTCCACCTGAGCCAAGGCTGTCTGCTGCAACAAGTAGTCCGCCAAGTGAAGTGATAATGCATACTATAGCTGTTATCTTTCCTCTTCCTGGGTTCTTGCCCTTTTCGATATTCATATCGATGAAGGATGCAACTCCGCCCTCTAGCATAGCGATTGAGCTTGAAAGCGCTGCAAGGAATACTAGTAGATAGAAAGCTGTCGCAAACCATGGTCCAGCCGCTCCCATTGACTTGAATACCATCTGAAGAGTTATGAATAGCATGCTTGGTCCCTGCGCTGGCTGAAGTCCTGATGCGAATACAGCTGGAATCGTTGCCATTCCCGCTAGGATAGCAGCAAGCATATCTGCTACTGGAACTATCAAAGCATTTCTCTCTAAATTCTCCTTATCATCAAGGTATGAGCCGTATGCAATCTGGCATCCTGCTGCAAGTGAAAGAGAGAAGAATAGCTGTCCGCCCGCTAGTGCTAAGACGCTAATCCAGCCTGTTCCCTTGAAAACCTCAAAGTTAGGCTTGAACATGAACTCAAGACCTTCTGCTGCTCCAGGAAGCGTGATGCTTCTAATAACAACCACGATCAGCATTACGAATAGCGCTGGCATAGCCACTACCGAGAACTTCTCGATACCACCGCCGATTCCCATTGTTACAATAACAAAGGTCATCAGCATGAATATTAGCGTGAATATGATTGACTGTGTGGTATTTGAAATGAATAGTCCAAAGAACTGCTCACTCGCTCTATTTCCTACACCCCACGAAGCTCCAAAAATATCACCGAAGTTAGCTACGAGATACTTGATGCAGTAGCCACCGAGCACCGTGTAGAACGGCAATAGGAAGAAAGGCGTAAGCGTTGCAAACCAACCATTGAAGGCAAACTTTTTATTGATAGCCTTATAAGCACCGACTGGAGCCTTTCGCGATTTACGTCCGATAGCGAACTCTCCAATCATGAGGCTGTATCCGATACAAACTACCATGACAACATATAAAAGTAAAAAGGCAAAGCCGCCGCCTTTTCCCATCTTATATGGAAAACCCCAAAGATTACCTAGACCCACGGCTGAGCCGATAGACGCCATAAGGAATCCGAAGTTCGACTTAAACTTTCCTCTCTTTTCAATATTGTCCATTAGAAACCTCCAATTTTTACTTATGTTTTCACATCAAAGCATGAACTCCTAAGCCTTCCCTAGGCTCTAATCCGAGTCATCACAAACTCTTTGCGAAAACACCAACAAATTTATATTGATCCTTAAAAAAGAATCTTGTCCCATTATATATTTTCACTATCTTTGTGTCAATACCTAAATTTGATATAATAAAATTTGTATTTTGACACAAATTATTCCTATAATAATGAGTAAATTTAATGTATGCAAAATAAAAAAGAAGCATATCGCATTATCAAAATTTTGGGTTCTAAATCTCCCACGATTCTGCGACAAGCTTCGTTTAAAATTACCAGTATTTTTGCTTTTCTAAATCTCTCTTCTACCCTCTAGCGCCTTGAGAAGAGTAACCTCATCGGCATACTCTAAGTCGCCACCGATAGGTATTCCATTAGCGATTCTGCTCACTGTAACTCCAATAGGTTTGACGAGTCTTGCAATGTACATAGCAGTCGCCTCCCCTTCGATGGTTGGGTTTGTAGCAAGGATAATCTCTTTGATTCCCTCGTCCTTAAGCCTCATAATCAAAGACTTTAGGTTTATATCCTCTGGTCCAATCCCATCCATAGGTGAAATGGATCCGTGAAGAACATGGTAGAGCCCATTAAACTCGCGGATTCTCTCCATAGCGATTACATCGCGAGGATTCTCAACAACGCAAATAACGTCCTGCCTTCTATTTTTGTCACTGCAGATAGGACAAGGATCGCTTTCTGTCAAATTCCCACAAACCGAGCAGTAGCGCATAGAACTTTTCGCTGTAACTATGGAATCAGCAAGCGCCTTCGCTTCATTGTCATCAAGCGACAAAATATGAAAGGCTAGTCTCTGAGCTGTCTTCCCACCAATACCTGGAAGCTTTGATAGTTCTCCAATCAGTCGTCCTAAAGGACGTGGATACTGTGCCATCTCTTAGGCTCCTACATAAGTCCCGGGATGTTTAGCCCTCCCGTAACCTTGCTCATCTCTGTCTCCGAAGCCTCATCAATCTGACGCATAACCTCATTAACTGCAGCCATTACAAGATCCTGAAGCATTTCTACATCATCTGGATCCACAACATCTTTATCAAAATTCAAAGCAGTAAGCTCCTTCTTTCCGTTTGCTGTTACGGAAACTGCTCCGCCACCTGCTGTAGCTGTGAATTCCTTTTCCTCAAGCTCTGACTGAATCATAGCAAGCTGTCTCTGCATAGCCTGTGCCTGAGCAATCTGCTGCTGCATGCTTCCGCCGCCACCGCCACCTGGCATCTTTGGCTTAGACTTCTTTCCTGCTCTCATACCTTTTCCCATATCTGTTCCTCCTATTCGATTCGTGGCTTAATGTTAAATGAACTTTCGAGCGCTTCAGCGATTTTCTTCGCTTCCTCATCTTTGCTAGAATCAGCAGCTTTTACAGCAGTCTCTTCTAGATCAGCTGTATCATTTGCACTCCTCAAAATCATCTTCAGCGGTCTTCCAACCTCGGCTGCCACAGCTCTTGTAATAATTTCTGTATTCTTTTCGGCTAAATCCCTTACAAAATCACTGCAAGCGATAACCTTAAATTCTCTTTCATTTATACCAGCAAGACTTGTATTCATACGAACCATGGAAATGCTTCCGTGTTCAGGAAGTCTATCCCAAACTCTTTCCCAAAGTTCATCAATATCGTAAGACGCAGTAGCACTACTTGATACGGTATCTTGGTCTACCTTAGCCTGCGTAACTACCTGTGCTTTCACCTCAGGTTCTGACTCCTGTACTTCCTGCGAAGCCTCTAGCCTTGCTCCTACATCAAAATCCTCCCATGGAGGTATTTCCTGCATTTCGGCAGGTTCAGGCTTTGCTGAAATCTCAGCTTGCGACTTTTCGGAGTCGCTAGGCTTAGCAGTCATCTTATCCTTTATCTGCTTACTGGATTTTTGTATTGGCGCACTAGCCGTACTTTCTATAAAAGAAGCAGGTGCCACGCCTCCATCCCTTATACCATTTGCAAGAACTACTATTGCAAGCTCCATAAGAGTTCTTGGCTGAGTAGAATATCTCGCATCGTTTATCGTATTTGCCAGTGTCAAAATCGAGCTGTTGATTGTAGCAAGATCCATCCCCTGACTCTGTTTCTTTAGCTTTTCTATGTTCTCACTAGACATGTTCAGCAGGTTTTCGGCATCTTTGATATACTTTGCTATCAAAAGCGATCTGTAATGTGCCATCCAGTCATTAAGTAGCTGCTTAACGTCCTTCCCTTCGGCAAGAACTTCATCTAATAGAAGTAATGCTCCAGATGTGTCGCGAAGGCAAACCTTTTCGGTCAGCTCTAGAAAGAATCCCTCTGATACGGTTCCGAGAAACTCTAGCACAGTCTCTCTATCTAAAACCTTGTCACTTCCTGCTAGGCACTGGTCTAGCAAAGATAGTCCGTCTCTCACCGATCCGTCAGCATTGGATGCTAGCAGCTTAAGCGCTGCATCTGTTATGTCAATTCCTCTCTTATCGCAGATGGCCTTCATCTGTCCTGCGAGCTGATTCTCCGAAACGCGCCTGAAGTTAAACCTCATGCATCTTGAGAGTATGGTCTGAGGAAGCTTCTGCGGATCTGTTGTTGCGAGTATGAACATGATTCCCTCAGGCGGCTCCTCTAAAGTCTTGAGCAAAGCGTTAAACGCAGCCGTTGAAAGCATGTGCACCTCGTCTATGATGTAGACCTTGCGCCTTCCTATGGAAGCAGGATAATTTACACTATCCCTGATTTCTCTAACGCTCTCTACACCGTTGTTTGACGCAGCATCTATCTCTATCATATCGATGAAGCTACCATCTTTGATTGAAAGACAGTTATCGCAGCATCCACAAGGTCTTTCTGCATCTGATGTACAGTTCACAGCCTTTGCAAGGAGTCTTGCCATTGTCGTCTTACCAGTACCTCGAGTACCGCAAAACAGATAGGCATGTCCTATGGTGTTATTCGCTATTTGGTTTTTCAAAACGCGCACTATGTGTTCCTGGCCTATGACCTCATCAAAGGTTTCTGGCCTTTCAGTGCGATAAAGCGCTTTATACATTCTAAGGCTCCTAACAAAATAAAAATCGCCCTTTGATAGCTCCGCGTGACGATGAAGAAGGCTTATCTGCGGCACATAAGAGCTTCCGCTTATTGCTGCTTCCTTCCGGACCTGACAAGGTTCACGGCGTCCTATTGCGCAGGACCCAAACCATGCCAAACGAAGCTATTAAAGGGCGATATAAAACTACCCTATATTATATGTTGTTTGCGAACTTATGTCAATTCAACTTTGATCTAGCGCGCGAATTTGTGAGCAAATGCCTTTAGCACCCTGTAACTCTGTAGAGTTCATCCGTTTTAGGAGGCTCAATCTCCTCTATATTTCCGCTAGACTTCCTTAGCATTAAGCCTTCAGAAGCTTCAGTTACCATACCTATCTGACTAACCTTAATGCCATTTTTCTCAAGCTCATCGCAAATGCTATTAGCCTTTTCGGCGCTAGCAACAATTATCATGCAGCCACTTGAAATAAGTCTCTTCCAGTCTATAGAAAAGTGCTCACATACCTTCTCGGTAACTTCACTTACCTCTATCTTATCTTCATCGAGAATCACTCCAAGACCGCTTATATTGCACATCTCCCATACTGCACCGAGAATCCCACCTTCTGTGACATCGTGCATACCATGAGTTCCGATCTTGCCTGCGATAACGCCTTCCTTTACGACGCTGACATCATCTAGCATAGCCTTGCCATGAGCAAGCTCATCAGCACTTAAAATCTTGGATAATTCTTCCTCGTAATCTGAGCAGATTATACCAGTTCCTTCAAGTCCTGCCTGTTTGGTCATCAAAATGACATCGCCGGCACGCATATCCGCTGCTGACTGAGATTCATTTGCCACTGCCTTGCCAAATGCAGTAGATACTATAACAGGCTGGTTGACTGCCTCCGTAATTTCCGTATGCCCGCCTACAATTTCAACGCCGACCTCTTCAGCACTTTTTGCCGCCTGCGCCATTATCTTATCAACATCCTCTTCAGTAGTTCCCTTCGGAAGCATCACCGCAAGAGTTATGGCAATCGGCTGCACGCCATTGCTTGCAATATCGTTACATGAGATATGAATTGAGAGCCTGCCAACATCGTTTATTGACGATGTTATGGGATCTGTTGAAATCACACAATCATAGTCACCATAGCCTACAACAGCACAGTCCTCACCAACGCCTGCTCTGATCTTTACGTCCTCGTTTTTGTATTTAATTTTGTCTATTACTATCCTCTTAAGCACATCGCTATCGAGTTTTCCAACCGGAAGCATTTTTTTCCTCCTGAGACTAGTCCACTAGTAAAGATATATCTTTACTTTCTATACAATTCTTTATTTTCTCTTCATCTATAACTGCTATACCTAGCTCCTTCGCCTTCTTGTTCTTTCCTGAGTTCGATGTAGTATCGTTATTGATTAAATATGAAGTCTTTGCACTTACCGAGCCTGAAACCTTACCGCCAAGTGACTCTATCAAAGCCTTAAGCTCATCTCTATTCGCATAGTGGTTAAGCGAACCAGTGATTACAAATGTTAGGCCCTTGAGCAAAGCACCATCCTCTTCAAAGCTCTCATCTATATCTAGCTCTGACTTTAGACGCGCAAGCTTAGCCTTGTTTTCTTCATCGTCAAAGAATGAAACATATGCCGCTGCCATAACATCACCGATTCCATCTATCTGAAGAAGTTCTGACTTTGATATAGATTCAATCTTGTCCCACTGAGCCTTGCAAGCCTTTGATATAAGCTTTGCATTGGCAACGCCTATTCCCGGAATTCCAAGCGCATATAACAGCTTCTCAGGCTTAACCCTTCTCGAAGCATCTATTGCCTTTTGCATATTATTAAAGGTTTTTTCGCCAAAGCCCTCTGCTTTAACAATCTCATCCTTATAATCATCTAGGTGATAGAAATCTGCTAGCTCCTTTAGGTATCCAGCATCTGCAAACTTTTCAATAGTTGCTTCAGACAATCCGTCAATATTCATTGCATCGCGAGAAACGAAAAGCGTTAGACTCTTGATTCGCTTTGCTGGGCACTTAGGATTTGGACAGTTTATAGTCTTAACACCCTGCTCGTTTTTGATTATTACTGGAGTATCACATGCTGGGCAGGTCTTAGGTAATTCTAGATTTCCGCTTCGCGTTAGATTTGCCGAAATCTGAGGAATAATCATGTTAGCCTTGTAGACCTCTATAGTGTCGCCGATTCCAAGAGCAAGATCTTCAACTATGCTAAGATTGTGTACCGATGCACGTGAAACCGTTGTTCCCTCTAGCTCCACAGGATCAAAGACAGCAATCGGATTGATTAAGCCCGTCCTAGAAGCATTCCACTCTATTTTCCTCAAAACTGTCTTCTCAGTCTGGTCCTGCCACTTAAATGCAATTGAATCCCTAGGGAACTTGGCTGTCGTTCCAAGACCTGCGCTATACTCAAGGTCATCAAAGGCCAATACAAGGCCATCTGAAGGAATTGGATTCTCCTGAACCTCTGACTCAAATAGATTGACTGTCTCGATAATGTTATCCGCATTTACAATTCTATTTGTAACAGTATCAAAGCCCTGACCCGAAAGC
Source organism: uncultured Clostridia bacterium (assembly GCA_938049335.1). Classification (GTDB taxonomy): domain Bacteria; phylum Bacillota; class Clostridia; order Peptostreptococcales; family Anaerovoracaceae; genus Eubacterium_B. The sequence continues at coordinate 122,953 of CALIYX010000030.1, forward strand.
CACTCCATCTGCTCGCTCCTAAGCTTAAAGTTCATATCAGTTGCGCTCACAAGCGTAAATGCAAAGAATCTAACCCTGCGCGATGCTGTGATTTCGCTATTTAGCTGTCTTACAGAGCCAGCACAAAGATTTCTCGGATTCTTGTACTTTCCTGCGCTATCCTCAATTTCGCTATTGATCTTTTCAAAGTCAGCATACGAGATAACGGCCTCTCCTCTGAGAACAAGATCTCCCTTATATGCTATCTTATGTGGTAAATTTACAAAAGTCTTAGCATTTGCCGTAATCACCTCGCCAACATCACCATTTCCACGAGTAACAGCCTTGAGCAGCTTTCCGTCCTCATATGTCAAAACTATTGTCAAGCCATCGAGCTTCCACGACAGTATGCCCTGATGGTCTCCGAGCCATTCCTTTAGCTCATCTCTACTCTTAGTCTTATCAAGAGAAAGCATCCTTGAAGGATGAACCTCTTTAGGAAGCTCAGAAAGAATCTCATAGCCCACCTGCTGAGTTGGACTTCCCGCAAGAATTATTCCGCTCTGTTCCTCGAGTTCGACAAGCTCGTCATAGATTTTGTCGTATTCAAAATTGCTCATGATTTCCTCTCCGCGCGCATAATACGCCTTCGAAGCCTCATCGAGCACCTTTATCTTTTCCTGCATCAAAGCCTTTACATCAGTCATTACCTAATCTCCTATATCAAAGCTATAGCTTCTTCAAAACGGCAATCCCCTTTGCCATCTTCTTAAGTCCGACCTCATCAAAGATGATCGAAATCGTATTGTCATCAGCCTCTATAACTAGTCCCTCTCCGAACTTGCTGTGCTTAACCCTATCTCCAGACTTAAGCTCATCGCCACCTGCTGCAGCCTTCTTGGTATGTGCCTTTGAATAGCTCAGTGAATCGAAAGGCTTGTAGCCAGCCTTATTGGAACTCATGTATCCATCAAAACTACCCGTGGAAACACCTGGCCCTGTAAACTCATCACCAAGGAAGCTATCGCGCTTCTTCTCAAATATAGCATCTCCCGTAAGAAGTTTCTTATCTATTTCTCTAAGGAATGTAGACTCTCTCTGATACTCAGTTCTTCCGTAGAGCATTCTCCTTGTCGCACCGGTAAGGAACAGTCTCTCCTTTGCCCTAGTCATACCGACATAGCAAAGTCTTCTCTCCTCTTCCATTCCTTCTGGAGAATCAAAGCTTCTTGCCCCTGGGAAGAGTCCATCCTCCATTCCTGGAAGAAAAACAACTGGAAACTCGAGACCTTTAGAACTATGCATGGTCATGAGAACAACTGCATCCTGAGTCTCATCATGGTTGTCAACCTCAGACATCAAACTAAGCCCCTCCATGAATTCCTCAAGACTAGGCTCTGCACTATCGTTTTCGTAGTTTTCGATAACTGACTTAAATTCCATGAGATTTTCTATGCGACTTTCGGCCTCGACAGTGCGCTCAGCCTCTAGAGCACTAAGGTATCCCGTATTTACTAGAAGCTGGTCGTAGATATCTGCGACGCTTAGCGAATCCGCCTCTTCACGACAAAGCTCAATAGTCCTTGCCATTCTCTTTACATCCTCAAAGGCCTTTTTGGGGAGAGTATCCAAAACCTCATCCTCCCAAAGGGACTCCATAAGGCTCTGCCCCCTTACCTCAGCTAGAGTAAACAGCTTCTCAAGTGTCTTAGCACCGATTCCACGCTTAGGCTCATTTATGATTCTCGTCAAAGCAAGATCATCCTTAGGATTGATCACAAGCCTCATATAGGACATCATGTCCTTAACTTCCTTGCGGTCGTAGTATCTCATTCCTGAAAGAACCCTGTAAGGAATTCCTCTTCTTGCAAAGACATCCTCAAGCGACCTAGACTGCGCATTTGTTCTGTAGAGAACCGCAAAGTCGCTGTACTTGAGGTTTCCATTCTTTAGGATGTTTATCTCCCTTGCGATGAAATCAGCCTCATCCTTTTCGTCCTCTGCCTTAAAATAGGTAATTTTCTCGCCATTCTCCTTATCCGTCCAAAGCTTCTTCTGCTTTCTTCCCGTGTTGTTGGAAATTACAGAATGAGCCGCAGCGAGGATGTTACCCTTGGATCTATAGTTTTGCTCGAGCTTAATGAGCTTAGCATTCTTAAAATCCTTCTCAAAGTTTAGGATATTTGTTATGTCAGCACCACGCCACTCATAGATACACTGGTCGTCATCTCCAACCACGCAAATATTGCCGTGCCTCTGCGAAAGCAACTTCACAAGCTGGTACTGAATATGGTTCGTATCCTGGTACTCATCCACCATTATATATTCAAATCTGTCGCTATACTCAAGAAGTACACTTTCGTCTGCCTTGAACATTCTCAGAGTGTTGAGCAAGAGGTCATCAAAGTCCATTGCATTGTTGTCCCTCAAAGCCTTCTCATACATCTGGTACGCCCTGGCTAGAAGCTTATTCTTCATACCTATGGCATTCTCAGCAAACTCCTGTGGTGTAACGCCCTGCTCCTTCTTATCGCTTATAACCGATGCGATATACGCAGGCTTAAATTCCTTGCTATCTAGGTTAAGCTCCTTGCAGATATTCCTCACGAGCGTCTTCTGGTCTGCCGTATCGTAGATTACGAAATTCTTGTCATAGCCGATGACTCCTGCGTGCTTTCTCAGCATTCTAAGACACATTGCATGGAAGGTCATAACCCACATACCGTGAATTTCTCCGCAAAGTCCCTCTATTCTCTCGCGCATCTCATTAGCCGCCTTATTAGTAAAGGTTACTGCCAAAATCTTGTACGGACTAATGCCCTGCTCAATCATGTAGGCAATTCTGTGAGTCATAGTGCTCGTCTTACCTGAGCCAGCTCCAGCAATTATCAAAAGCGGCCCATCTATACATCTGACCGCCTCCTGTTGTTTATCATTAAGTTTGTTTAAATCCATCTTATTCTCCCACATTTATTTTATCATATCTGTATGGGGAATAGTATTAAAAAAGTTTTCCAAAAATATAGCGCTAGGCTCGCTCTCCCTGCTTTCCACAGTAAATGTAACATCATCTCTGCAACAGCTCAAAATATGCAAAAGTATGCCCTTCATATCCATATCCTTGCTGTCAAGTCCTCCGTGCTGATCTGCAGTTCCATCATTTGTATGAAGATGAAAATGTCCTATTTCATCTGCCAAGGCTTCTATCCACTCAAAGACGCTGTACTTTGATTTTATCGCGTTAGCATGGCCCACATCTAGGCAACATTTGATGTTCTTCCTATCCGTTCCTTTGATAACATCCCTCATAATATATGGATCCTCATCAAATACATTCTCAACATAAAGAGTAAAGCCCTCAGGTAGCCTATCCGAAATCCTCTGCCAAAACTCTATCGAGCGAGGTACATGCCAGTCTCTATGGTACATCAAAGGTATAAATCCACTGTGCACAACCATATCCTTTATGCCGAAATGCTCGCAAATCTCAATGCTTTCCATATACCTATCCATCATTAATTCAATGGCCCTTGGATCCATCGCATCCGGTGTCAGCTCGGTAAAGGGTCCGTGCATAAATAGCTTCTTTCCCTGAGCACCAGCCTCTGAAATCTCATCCTCTATACGCTTTATGGTTTCCTCTCTATTCTCAGGATCTAAATTGCTCGAAATGCAAAGATCATTTATCTCTAAGCTAAAGCCATACTTATTTGCAGTCTTAGTAGCTCCATCTGAAAATGTCGCAAAAAATATTCTGTTCCTAAAATCTCTCATAATCTATCCTTCTAAAATCTATTATGTCCCTTGCTTTTGTGTATATAGACTAGCACAACATATATCAAAAAAGCAAAAAAGCAGGGTGACGAAGCCTGCCTCTTGCCAATTATGAAAAAGAATGAAAAGCCGGCCCCACAACTAAAAAGAGCTGTGGCATGCCCCACAGCCCGTATTTGCTGATTGTTATTTTTTCCCAGCACGGTTCACCGCCGTTTAGGAAGATTCTATGCAGGTCTCCTGGCTCGCAGCTTAACATATATAGCTACCTTCCCGGACGCTCCAGTGGCTCACCTTACGATGAATGCTATATAAATACTGCTTACAGTGGCGGGACCGCACAGGCTTTTACCTGTTTCCCTCTTAGCCCAAGACAAATGCCTCGGGAACATAAAATCATATTTAACTACAATATCATTATATATTCCGCAAATATATAAGTCAACAGTCAAATCCATAAAACATAAGTGCTTAAGCTATGTATTTTAAAGCTTTCACAATAAATTTTAAATTATTTAAAAAGATTTATGGTTAGTGGCGACTAACTCGTGGTATATACGATTTGTATATGTTAAACGTACAGATCTAGACCTAAAGGTCTAATGAAAAAAGGAGAAAAAAGATGTCATTAATTAACAAGGAAGTTTCCGATTTTAAGGTTAATGGTTATTACAATAATGAATTCAAAGAGTACAAAAAGGAAGACATTCTAGGAAAGTGGAGCGTTTTCTTCTTCTATCCCGCTGATTTTACCTTTGTTTGCCCAACAGAGCTTTCAGATTTACAGGATAAGTATGAGGAATTCAAGAGCGCTGGCTGCGAAGTATATGCAGTTTCATGTGATACTCACTTTGTTCACAAGGCTTGGCACGATAGCTCTGAGCTAATCAAAGAGCTAACATACCCAATGCTTGGCGATCCAACTCATGCGCTAGCTAAGGACTTTGATGTATTTATCGAGGAAGATGGAATTTCCGAGAGAGGAACATTCATCATCAACCCTCAGGGAAAGATTGTTTCATATGAGGTTAATGCAGGAAACGTGGGAAGAAACGCAGAAGAGCTTCTACGTAAGCTTCAGGCTTGCCAGTTCGTTGCTGAACACGGTGACGAGGTTTGCCCGGCAAGATGGAGACCAGGAGCAAAGACACTAAAGCCTGGAATCGACCTAGTAGGTAAGCTCTAGAAGATGATTTTAAACGAGTGTGAATTCACACTCGTTTTTTATATGTGCAAATACGGCTAATTATTTTCAGTCATTTCTTTTTTTTCTGTTAATGATTGAATTCGTAAAATTTATATGCTATATTAGAAATGCCTACTACAATATATCAATCTCGATGAAATACATATAACAATAATTGAAAGGAGTCTGTCATGGATTTAAAACCTATAATGGCATTTGCAACCGAACATCAAAAAAGCATCACTATGATCTTTGTTTTCATCCTGCTTGTTTCAGCATTAAATCTAGTTAGCGTAGTTGTTGCTAGTAGAAAAAATAAGTCCCTAAATCCTGCATCAGTAATTCTCGTAATAACAAATGGCTTTTTAGCTATTGCTTCTACGCTTTTATTAGCACTCTGCGTCTTGTTTCTTGACACATCTAAGACTTTATACGATAGCTTTGATGGACTTGTCTCAGGCGTGCTACTTCCAATGACCATGGTAATCGATGCACTAGCTGTAATTGGTATTTTAGCCTTTGCCTTTATGGTCATCCACTACAGAAGGAAGGTATAAAACTTAGGGCTATAGGACAAATTTTAGCATAAAAAAGAGCAGGGACATAAGTTCCTGCTCTTTTTATTATCTTATACGAGCTCCAAGAAAACTACTTCAGCACCATCGCCACGGCGAGGTCCTAGCTTTAGGATTCTTGTGTATCCACCGTTACGCTCAGCGTACTTAGGTGCGATCTCTTCGAAAAGATTATTGACTACTGTTTCGTCAAATATATATGCCAAAGCCTGTCTTCTGTTATGAAGATTGTCAGTCTTTGCCAAAGTGATAAGCTTTTCAGCAGTTTTTCTGGCTTCCTTAGCTCTACAATCAGTTGTCTGAATTCTGCCTTCTCTGAGTAGATCAGTTACAAGGTTTCTCAGCATTGCTTTTCTGTGAGCTGTAGGCCTGCCTAGTTTTCTATATCCTGGCATATCCTTCTCTCCTTATAATTCTTTTTATTCTTCGCTCGGTCTAAGTGAAAGTCCAAGCTCAGCTAATTTTGCTTTAACTTCGTCGAGTGACTTCTTACCGAGATTTCTGACTTTCATCATCTCTTCTTCAGTACGAGCTGTCAACTCTTCAACAGTATTGATCGATGCTCTCTTTAGGCAGTTGAACGAACGAACTGAAAGCTCAAGCTCTTCGATAGTCATCTCCAAAGCTTTTTCCTTCTGATCTTCTTCCTTCTCTACCATGATTTCAAGATCATCTGCAGCATCATCAAGCTTTACGAACAAATTGAGGTGCTCCTGCATTATCTTTGCACCTATTGATACACCTTCCTCTGGTGAGATTGAACCATCTGTCCAAATCTCTAGGATAAGTCTATCAAAGTCTGTAACCTGCCCTACTCTTGTATTCTCTACTGTGTAGTTTACTCTTCTTACCGGAGTAAAAATTGAGTCAACCGGAATCACTGAAATCGGTGTGCTCTCATCCTTATTCTGCTCTGCTGGAACATAACCCCTACCTCTAGCAAGGTTTATTTCCATAACCAAAGTAGCATTTTCTTCAAGTGTAGCAATGTGCAATTCAGGGTTAAATATCTCTAGCTCTGAATCTCCGATTATGTCTGCTGCTGTAACCTCCTTAGGTCCAACTGCATTTATAATCACACGCTTGCTGTCATCACCGCTTAGCCTTAATGCCAGCTTCTTGAGGTTGAGTATGATTTCAGTAACATCTTCTTTGACGCCTGGAATCGTCGAAAACTCGTGTAGAATTCCATCGATTTTAATCGATGTTACAGCTGCGCCTGGAAGTGAGCTGAGAAGAATTCTTCTCATGCTGTTTCCAAGTGTTATTCCGTATCCTCTTTCTAGAGGTTCAACAACGAATTTGCCGTATGTACCATCCTCGCTGACTGTCTTTGATATTGTCGGTTTTTCGATTTCTATCATTGAAAACCCTCCTTTTCATCCAATCAATAATAGCGACTGTAATATAGTTTCTATTATTTGGAGTACAACTCGACGATTAAACGCTCTTCGATAGGTGTGTCAATCTGATCTCTTGTTGGATCAGCTAGAACTTTACCCTCTAGCTTGTCTCTATCTACTGAAAGCCAAGCTGGAACACCAACCTGCATCTCTTTGATTTCCTTAAACTTAGGAGAGCTCTGGCTCTTTTCCTTTACCTTGATTACGTCTCCAGCCTTTACAATGTATGAAGGAATGTTTACCTTCTTACCGTTTACTGTAAAGTGGCTGTGAACTACAAGCTGTCTTGCTTCTCTACGTGTTGTTGCAAATCCCATTCTGAAAACAACGTTGTCAAGTCTTTCCTCTAGCATGATAAGAAGGTTTTCACCTGTGATACCCTTCTTTGATGCAGCCTTCTTGAACGCTGTTCTGAACTGTCTTTCTAGAACTCCGTAGATAAACTTTGCTCTCTGCTTTTCACGAAGCTGAAGTCCATATTCACTCATCTTCTTGAAACTCTGCTGAGGCTTTCTATTGGATTCTTTGTAGATACCCATGTGGCTTGGATCCAACTGAAGAGATCTACATCTCTTTAGGATCGGGTCTTTATTTACTGCCATTTTCTTTGCTCCTCCCTTCTGCTATACTCTTCTTCTCTTTGGCGGTCTACAACCGTTATGAGGAATAGGTGTAATATCTTTGATCAATGTGATCTCAAGACCAGCAGCCTGGAGTGCTCTAATAGCAGCTTCTCTACCTGCGCCTGGTCCCTTAACGTAAACTTCAACAGTCTTAAGTCCGTGCTCAAGAGCTGCCTTTGTTGCAGTCTCAGCTGCACTCTGTGCTGCAAACGGTGTTGATTTTCTTGAACCCTTGAATCCAAGTGATCCTGCGCTTGACCATGACAGAGCGTTTCCGTCCATATCTGTAAGTGTCACCAAAGTATTGTTAAAGGTGGACTGGATATGAGCCTGGCCTTTTTCAACGTGCTTACGGTCTTTTCTCTTTTTTCTTACTGTTTTCTTTACAGCTTTAGCCATTTTATCCTACCTCCTTCTTACTTTTTCTTTCTGCTTACAGTCCTCTTAGGACCCTTACGCGTTCTAGCATTAGTTTTTGTTTTCTGACCTCTTACAGGGAGTCCTCTTCTGTGTCTGATTCCTCTGTAGCTTCCGATTTCCATGAGTCTCTTAATGTTTAGAGACACCTCTCTTCTTAGGTCACCTTCTACTGCATACTCTGCTTCGATGATTTTCCTGATTCTACCAGCTTCATCTTCAGTCAGATCTTTGACTCTAGTATCTGGATTGATTTCAGCCTTTGCAAGAATGTCTTTAGCTGTATGCTTTCCGATACCATAGATATAGGTTAGACCGATTTCTACCCTTTTTTCTCTTGGTAAGTCTACACCGGCTATACGAGCCATACGTT